>NZ_JACUZS010000002.1:0-1218671 GCF_014851465.1 Achromobacter sp. ACM04 | reverse complement strand
ACCTCGATGCGCCCGAGGGAATCTGAAGGGAAGGCCGAAGGCCTGGACGAAGATGACGACGGGGCAGTCCGGAGCGAAGGCTCCGGACCGCAATCGTGGGCGCCCGCCACTCAGGCGCCCGCGCCGATGGGCGGCCTACGAAGCACTGGAACGGCGCCTCGAAACCATGCAAACGCAGCCTCGGCCGAGCTCAATACCACGAAGCAACATCGCCAGAAGCGACAAAGCCCGCCTACTTCCCAGCACTATCCGACCACCCCTTGGACAACTCCACAGCCTGCCGCCACCGCTTCATCCGCGCAGCCCGCACGGACTCCGGCCAAGTCGGTTCGAACGTCCGCTCAGCCTGCCACTTCGAGGCAAACTCCTCCAGCTCCGACCAGAACCCTACCGCCAGCCCCGCCAACCCCGCGGCCCCCAGCGCCGTCGATTCCGATACGCGCGGGCGGACCACCGGGACGCCCAGCAAATCCGCCTGCATCTGCATCAGCAGGTCGTTGCGGGCGGCGCCGCCGTCCACGCGCAGCTCGGTCAGCGCGATGCCGCTGTCGCCGTTCATGCAGGTCAGCAGTTCGGCGCTTTGCAGAGCGATGGATTCCAGCGTGGCGCGGGCGATGTGGGCGCGGGTGGTGCCGCGGGTCAGGCCCACCAGCGTGCCGCGCGCATACGGATCCCAGTGCGGCGCGCCCAGGCCGGCGAAGGCCGGGACCATGAATACGTCGTCGGTGTCGGCCACGCTGGCGGCCAGGGATTCGATTTCTTCCGAACGCTGGATGATGCCCAGGCCGTCGCGCAGCCACTGCACCGCCGCGCCGGCCACGAACACGCCGCCTTCCAGCATGTAGGTCGGGCGCCAGCCGCTGTCGCCGGCCTGCGGCAGGCCCCAGCCTACCGTGGACAGCAGGTTGTTGTGGGACTGCACAGGCTTTTCGCCCACGTTCATCAGCATGAAGCAGCCGGTGCCGTAGGTGTTCTTTGCCATGCCCGGCGTGAAGCAGGCCTGGCCGAAGGTGGCCGCCTGCTGGTCGCCGGCGTTGCCGGCAATCGGGATCGAACCGCCCAACCATTCGGGCAGGGCTTCACCCACCACCGCGCTGCTGGGCGCGATGGTGGGCAGCACGCTGCGCGGGATCTTCAGCAGCGCCAGGATCTCGTCGTTCCAGTCCTGCGTGTGCAGGTCGAACAGCATGGTGCGCGAGGCGTTGCTCGGGTCGGTGCTGTGCACCGCGCCGCCCGTCAGTTGCCAGATCAGCCAGGTGTCCACCGTGCCAAAGGCCAGTTCGCCGCGATCGGCCATCTGGCGTGCGCCCGGCACGTGATCCAACAGCCAGGCGAGCTTGGTGCCGGAAAAATAGGCGTCCAGCACCAGGCCGGTGCGCGATTGCAGGAAATCGGCGTGGCCGTCCTGGCGCAGCTGGTCGCACATGGGCGCCGTGCGGCGGTCCTGCCAGACGATGGCGCGCGCCAGCGGGCGGCCGGTGGCGCGTTCCCAGATCAGGGTGGTTTCGCGCTGATTGGTGATGCCGATGGCGGCGATGTCGGCGGCGGTCGCGCCGGCATTGCGCAGGGCTTCGCGCGCCACGTCCAGCTGGCTATGCCAGATCTCGCTGGCATCGTGCTCGACCCAGCCCGGCCGCGGATAGTGCTGGCGGAATTCGCGCTGGCCCACGCCGCGCACCACGCCCTCACGGTCGAACACGATTGCGCGGGAGCTGGTCGTGCCCTGGTCCAGGGCTAGGACAAATTCATTCGTCGTCACTTTGTTTGGCGCCGTTCAGGTGTGCCCCGGCCAGAGGGTCGAGGCGTCTAAAGGAGAAGGTCGAAGCCATGCACAGCACGCCGACGACGATGAAGCCCGCGACGACATCGCGGATCGCCAGCGTTTCCGCGCCGCGCAGGGACATGCTGATGTTCAGCGTCACCGCGGCCACGCCCACGCCCAGGCTGATGCCCAGCTGCTGCGCCATCGCGGCGAAACTGCTGGCGCGGCTCATCTTGGACGGGGGGATGTCGGCATAGGTTAGCGTATTTACCCCGGTGAACTGCAGCGAACGGAAAAAGCCGCCGACCAGCAGGATCGCGATCATCAGCCACACCGGCGTGGTGGGCGTGAAGGCGCCGCAGACCACGATGAACGAGCCCGCCAGCACGGCGTTCACGGTCAGGACCCGGCGAAAGCCGAAGTGCTTGACGATGGGGGTGGCCACGAACTTCATCAGCAGCGCGCCCGCGGCGCTGGCGAAGGTGATCAGGCCGGCCGCGAACGGCGTGAGGCCAAAACCCACCTGCAGCAGCATGGCCAGCAGGAAGGGCGTGGCGCCCACGGCGAAACGGCACAGGTTGCCGCCCAGCGTGGAGATGGCGAAGGTGGGGATCCGCATCAGCGACAGGTCGATGATGGGGTGTTCGGTGCGCTTGGCATGCCAGCCATAGAGCAGGCCGCAGATCGTGCCGACCACGATCAGCCCCAGCAGCACGGACGGCGGCATGACGTCGCGGCCGATGGCCTCGAAACCGCTGACCAGGGTCGCCAGGCAGATCGCGCTGAGCAGGAAGCCCGGCCAGTCCAGGCGCGGGGCGGCTTCCTCGCGGATTTCCGCGACGTAGCGCAGCACCAGGAAAATTCCCAGGATACCGATAGGGATATTGATCAGGAAGATCCAGTGCCAGGACATGTAGGTGACCATGAAGCCGCCCAACGGCGGTCCGATCACGGGGCCCAGCAGGGCCGGAATGGAAAGGAAGGACATGGCCTTCAGCAAGTCCTGCTTGGGCACGGTGCGCAGCAGGATGATGCGCCCCACCGGCACCATCATTGCGCCCGCCATCCCCTGGACGATGCGGGCCAGGACCAGTTGCGGCAGATCCTGGGACAGCGCACAGGCCACCGAGCTGAGCGTGAACAGGCCGATCGCCGCCACGAATACCCGCCGCGCGCCGTAGCGGTCGGCCGCCCAGCCGCTGACGGGCACGAATACCGCCACCGACAGCAGGTAGGAAGTAATGGCCACGTTCAGCCGTACCGGGGTCGAACCCAGGGCGTGGGCCATGGCTGGCAGGGCAGTGGCGACCACGGTGGCGTCCAGCATCTGCATGAACAGCGCACAGCCCACGATGAAGGGAATCATGCGCGCCGCGCGCGCGGCTTGCTCACTGGAAAGAGGAGCGGGGCGGGCTGCTGCTGCGGTTTCTGCGGACATGGCGGGCGGGGGCGATGGGTGCCGCGAGATTGTAACGCCGGGGGGTGGGCCGCCGTGAAGTAAACTCCCTACATCCGAAACCCATTGAAATTGGTGCCATGGCGACCAACTACGAATCCGAGATCACCCTTTTCCTGAAGGACTACAAGAAATCGCATCCTGGCACCGAAGAGCGCCAGCGCGAGGGCCGCGCCCGCCTTTGGGACAAACCGCAGGACTCGGAGCTGCTGGAAGGCTTCCGCGCGGCCCGCGTGCCGCAAAAGCCGTACGTCTACCAGGCCGACTGAGCCCATTGCGGCAATCATGGCCCAAAACGCTTCCGTCCCGGGCGACGCCCTGGCCGCGCTAGTGGAACCGCCCGTCGACAGCACCCCTGACACGATCGACAGCGTGGCGTTCGCGCGCCTGTATGGCGAGCCGCTGTTCCAGATGCCCACGGACCTGTACATCCCGCCGGATGCGCTGGAAGTGTTTCTGGAAGCGTTTGAAGGGCCGCTCGACCTGCTGCTCTACCTGATCCGCAAGCAGAACTTCAATGTGCTGGACATCCCCATGGCGGATGTCACGCGGCAGTATCTGTCGTATGTGGAGCAGATCCGCATCCACAACCTGGAGCTGGCCGCAGAGTACCTGCTGATGGCGGCGATGCTCATCGAGATCAAGTCGCGCATGCTGCTGCCGGTCAAGAAGACCGACACCGGCGAAGAACCGGAAGATCCACGCGCCGAACTCGTGCGCCGCCTGCTCGAATACGAGCAGATGAAGCTGGCCGCCCAGAAGCTGGACGCGATGCCGCAGCTGGGCCGCGACTTCGTCAGCAGCCAGGCGGTGGCCGACCTGAGCGTCGAGCGCATGCTGCCCGAGGTCAGCGTGGACGACTTGCGCGCGGCGTGGGCCGACATCATGAAGCGGGCCAAGCTGAACCAGCATCACCACATCACGCGCGAACAGTTGTCCGTGCGCGATCACATGACGCATATCCTGCGGCGCCTGAACGACGTGCGCTTCATGGAATTCGGCGACCTGTTCATGGAGCGCGTCCGCGAAGGCGCGCCCGCGGCGGTGGTCGTCGTGCATTTCATCGCCATGCTGGAGCTGGCGCGCGAGTCCCTGCTGGAAATTACGCAGGCCGAGCCCTATGCTCCCATCTACGTGCGCCTGGCCTACACCAGCGTGTCGGCGGTCGCGGCCTGATCCTCACCGGGCTGCCCCCAACCCCGGAGAAACCCCTTGAAAGTCGTACACACCATCCAGGAATTGCGCGATCACCTGCGCGGCCAGAATCGCGTGTCCTTCGTGCCCACGATGGGCAACCTGCACGAAGGCCACCTGTCCCTGATGAAGCTGGCGCGCCAGCATGGCGATCCGGTGGTGGCCAGCATCTTCGTGAACCGCCTGCAGTTCGGTCCCAACGAAGACTTCGACCAGTATCCCCGCACGCTCGCCGCCGACATCGAGAAGCTCGAGCGCGAGCGCGACGTCTACGTGCTGTTCGCGCCGAACGAGCGCGAGATGTATCCGGAGCCGCAGAACTTCCGTGTGCAGCCCCCGGACGACCTGGGCGATATCCTGGAAGGCGAGTTCCGCCCCGGCTTCTTCGAAGGCGTCAGCACCGTGGTGCTGAAGCTGTTCTCCTGCGTGCAGCCGCGCGTGGCGGTGTTCGGCAAGAAGGACTACCAGCAGCTGATGGTGGTGCGCAACATGTGCCGCCAATTCCAATTGCCCGTCGAAGTGTTGGCGCACGAGACCGTGCGCGCCGAAGATGGCCTGGCCTTGTCCTCGCGCAACCGTTACCTCAGCGACGCCGACCGCGCCGAGGCGCCTGCGTTGTATGCCGCGTTGCGGCACGCCAACGAGCGCCTGGCCCAGGGCGAACGGGATGCCGCCGCCCTGGAGCGCGAAGCCGTCGAGACCCTGACCCGGCGCGGCTGGCAGGTGGACTACGTGGCTCTGCGCCGCCAACGCGACCTCAAGCGTCCCGAAGCCGCCGACCTGCAGGCCGGCGAACCATTGGTGGCGCTGGCGGCCGCCAAGCTGGGCACGACCCGCCTGATCGACAATCTGGAACTGGCCTACACGGCCTGAGACGGCAAGGCCGCGGGGGTGGCGTCCATGTCCACCCCTGAAAGAACTACCAGCTTACGTGGTGGCGGGAGGCGGGTCAGACTCGGTGCAATCCTACATTGCAAGCGAGCCGCCCCATGCAAGCTCCCCGTCCCGATCTGGAAGCCGTTCTTTCTTCCCTCACTCCCCGCGAACGGCAAATCGTCACCTATGTGGCCGCCGGCCGCCCCAATAAAGTCATCGCCATAGACCTGGGCATTTCGCTGCGCACGGTCGAGGCCCACCGCTCCCGCATCTTCACCAAGCTGCAAGTGCGCAACGCCATGCAACTGGCGTGCCGGCTGTGCGAGCACGGCCGTTCCGGCGCCTCGCCCGTGCCTGGGGCGGCTGGGCCGGACCGCCGGCATGCGCTGGTTTCCATGCCCCCGCCCGGCAGCGTCAGTCCGAGCTATGTGCTGCATGAGCCGCCGACGCCAGCGTACAGCCCATGCCTGGCAAGTCCCGCTGCACGCCGTTCCGATCTTGGCGCCGACCCAGACAGCCAGGCCGGGTAGTCCAAAAGCACCGGGCCCGGCGAACGTGATGTTCGTCGGGCCCGGGTAGGAAGGCTGCGCAGGCGGCGTACTCAATGGCCGCCGGCGGGCCTCAAGGACACTGGGGCGCGGCCGCCTTGGCCAATTCGTCGATCGGGTCCAGATCAGGCTGGCGGGTCAGGTTGTAGTTCAGGTTGGGCGTCTGGCCGTCAATGGAGCGCACGCGCAGCACGTTGTTGGCAGCCACTACGAATTCCGCGCGGCCATTGCCCTTGCTGTCCATCAGGATGACGCGCGGCGGGCGCTCGTCGGTGGCATCCCAGCAGCCTTGCTCGGTAACCGGCGGGCCTTTCTTGGGATCGTTTTCCAGGTAGGCCACGCGGCCGCGCCAACGGCCATTGGGCGCCAGCGTAAGCGTCACGCGCTGTGCGGTGCACTGCATGGCGGGCGAGAAGCACGGCAGGGTGCCCATGTAGGTCTGCGGCTGCGGCACCAGGCTCTGCACGGCCGGATTGGGCGCGCTGGGATTTGCCGGGCTGGCGGCGGCCGGCGCGCTTGCGGCGGATGCCGAGGTGGTGTGTTCGGTGTCTGCCGGGACTGCCTGGCCGTCTTCCGTGGTCTGACCGCCGGCGGCGGCCTGGGCGGCCTGATTCTGGTTCTTGCGGGGGGCATCCGGCTTGAGCGCGATCTGCACTTGCGACGGCGCACGGATGACGCTGCGATATCCCGCGCCCGACCCCTGGTACTGGGCGTCGGTCACGGTGCTTTCGGCGGGAGGGTCGTAGTAGCCTTCGGTTTTCTGTTGGGCACAGCCAGCTGCGCCCAATGCGGTGCCTGCGAGCAGCAGCCCCATGACGCTGAGTTTGCGGGAGCGGGTACCGATTTCTACGCGCGCGGTCATGGCAGCTTATCCGTGTGGTGAGTCTGTCTCCGATTTTACGCACTTATGCGAAGATTCGATACGTTCCCCTTAGCCGCACTTGGGCATCCTCAACACTTTATGCACTATTTACGACACGGCCGCCGCCAGCCTGCCCCGCGCACTATCGCCAGCTCCTGGCGTGGCGCCGTTGCGGCCCAGTGCCGCGCGTGTGGATGACGGCGATGCGGCATGTCTTCGATCTGCCTCTGGGCCTGTTCATCGGCCTGGCGGCGCTGGCGGGTTTGTTCGTCGGCAACTGGCTGACGGTGCTGACCCACCGGCTGCCACGCATGATGGAGCAGGAATGGCAGGCGCACTGCCAGGAAGCCTCGGGCAAGCCGCTTGCGGCGGGGCGCTATGGCCTGTGGTCACCGGCCTCGCACTGCCCCGCCTGCGACACCCCCGTGGCGGGCTGGCGGCGGCTGCCGCTGCTGGGTTGGCTGCTGTTGCGGGGCCGCTGCGGCGCTTGCGGCGTGGCCATCGGGTGGCGCTACCCGGCCATCGAACTGCTGACCTGCGCGCTGTCCGCTGCATGCGCCTGGCGGTTCGGCGCCACGCCGCTGGCGCTGTCCGCCATGGGCTTGTCGGCCATGCTGGTGGCGCTGGCCTGGATCGACTTCGAGTCCACACTGCTGCCCGACGCATTGACCCAGCCGCTGCTCTGGGCCGGGCTGCTGGTCAATCTGTTCGATGCCTATGCCAGCCTGCAGATGGCGGTGGTGGGGGCGGTGGCGGGCTACGTCTTCCTGTGGGTTATCTTTCATGTGTTCCGCCTGCTGACGGGGCGCGAGGGCATGGGCTATGGTGATTTCAAACTGCTCGCCGCGCTGGGCGCATGGTTTGGCGTGGAAGCCCTGCCGACGCTGCTGCTGAGCGCATCGTTGCTGGGCGTGCTGATCGGCGGCGCGCTGACCTTGAGCGGCCGCGCCAGCCGCGGGCAGCCATTGCCCTTTGGTCCCTATCTTGCGCTGGCGGGCGTCGTGACGCTGCTGGTGGGCGGCGAGCACGGCTTGGGGCGGTTTTTGCAATAGGGCGGTTCATGTCCTCCATGGGATGGGCGGTATGTTGAAGATAGGTCTGACGGGCGGCATCGGATCGGGCAAGACCCGGGTGGCGGACATGCTTGCAGAGTGGGGGGCGACGCTGGTCGATACCGACGAGATCGCGCGTGAGCTGACCGCCGCGGGCGGTGCGGCCATGCCTGCGATAGAACGCGAGTTCGGCCCGCGGGCATTGACGCCGGACGGGGCGCTGGACCGCGCGTGGATGCGGGATCAGGCGTTCTCGGATCCGCAGGTGCGCTTGCGGCTGGAGGCCGTGCTGCATCCCGCCATCGGGCAGGAGACCGAGCGCCAGGCCGCGGCTGCGACCGGTGCGTATCTGGTCTTCGTGGTGCCGCTGCTGGTTGAATCGTTGCCGCGTTGGCGCTCGCGCCTGGACCGCATCTGCGTGGTGGATTGCGACCCGGAGACGCAGGTGGCGCGGGTGCGCCAACGCAGCGGGCTGACGGAGCCTGCCATACGGCGTATCATGGCGGCACAGGCTGCGCGGGCA
This sequence comes from Achromobacter sp. ACM04, assembly GCF_014851465.1. Lineage (NCBI taxonomy): Bacteria > Pseudomonadati > Pseudomonadota > Betaproteobacteria > Burkholderiales > Alcaligenaceae > Achromobacter > Achromobacter sp. ACM04. The sequence continues at coordinate 1,210,398 of NZ_JACUZS010000002.1, read as the reverse complement.
AGCCGTCTGGAAGTCGCCGACGACGTCATCGTCAATGACGCAGGCACTACGCCGGAACAACTGCGCGCGCAGGCGAAGACCCTGCATGACCGCTGGCTGGCGCTGGCGAGCACGACGGGCCGGCAAGCTCCGCGCTAGGCCGGCACCCCTGAATAACATTGGCCCAGCCGGCCAAACACAGATGGGCCTGTAAAGAAGCGTGATCGTTTACGAATACCCCTTCAATGAGCGCATCCGCGCTTATCTGCGGCTGGAATACCTGTTCGACAGGCTGTTCTTCTTTGCCCGCGAGGGGGACTCGCGCCTGCATCAGGTCGCCGTCACCTCCCTGTTCGACTTGCTCGACGCCTGCGAACGCACCGATGTAAAAGGCGCGGTCCTGCAAGACCTGGAACGCCAGCGCATGGCGCTGGTCGGGCTGCGCGATCATCCCGGCGTTGCACAGGATGCGCTTGAAGCCATGCTGCGCGAAATGGAAAAGGTGACCACGGCGCTGGCCGCGCCTGGCAAGACCGGCCAGTCCCTGCGCGAAAACGAATGGCTGACCAGCCTGCGCGGACGCCTGTCGGTGCCGGGCAGCGCCACGCAGGTCGACATGCCCTCGTATTTCGCCTGGCAGAACAAATCCGAGGCCGCCCGCTGCGCCGACCTGCAGGCCTGGGTGGCGCCCTTCATTCCTTTGTATGACGGCCTGACCCTGGCCCTGCGCCTGCTGCGCGAATCGGGCCGCAAGTCGGACATCGTGGGCGAGCAGGGCGCCTACCAGCAGATGCTGGGCGGCAAGCAGTTCCAGCTGCTGCGGGTCTGGCTGGACCCGGCCCAGGGCGTATTTCCCGAGATCAGTGCCAATAAGTACATGATCTGGATACGTTTTTCCACCCAGGACGGCGAATTCAAGCCCCAGCAAGTCGCCCGCGACGTCCCCTTCCAGATGACGCTCTGCACCTCATAGGATGGGTGGAGCGCGAGCATCCTCGCGCAACTCCGCCCGTTGTCCGACGCGCGTAACCCACCAAGCAGCGCTTGAATGGGGCAAGGCCGACCACGCCTGCGGGGCCAGGCGGCCCACTTTGCCTTCCGCCCAGATTCCTGTTGCTCCCAGTTTCAACCAGGGATCGCGGCGCTGGAAACCGGGACGGTCTGGTACACAATACGGCTTTCCTCCGCCCGTGCCGGAACTGTTCCATGCCTGATAGCCGTCCCGTATCTCCGCCCACCCGTTGGACCCGCCGCCGCCTGCTTGGGCTGGCGCTGGTATTGCTCGTTGTGGCGGGCATAGCCTGGCTGGTGCTGCGGCCCGCGGCCAAGCCGGGCGGGGCGGGCGCCCCGGGGGGGCGTCCCGGCGGCCGGCCGCCGGCGGGCGCCATGATGACCCCCGCGGTGCCGGTGCGCATCGCCACGGCCGCCAAGCAGGACATCGATATCTTCCTGAAGTCGCTGGGCACGGTCACCGCCTACAACACCGTTACCGTGCGCAGCCGGGTCAGCGGCGAACTGGTGGAAGTGGCCTTCCAGGAGGGCCAGCAAGTGAAGGCCGGCGACCTGTTGGCGCAGGTGGACCCGCGGGCGTTCCAGGTGGCCCTGGACCAGGCGCGCGGCACGCAGATGCAGAACCTGGCCCAGCTGGAGAACGCCCGGCGCGACCTGCAGCGTTATCAGGCGCTGTACAAGCAGGACTCGATCGCCAAGCAGCAGGTCGACACGCAGGCCGCCCTGGTGCGGCAGTACGAAGGCACCGTCAAGAGCGACCAGGCCAACGTGGACAACGCCCGCCTGCAACTGGAATACGCGCGTATCACCGCGCCCATCAGCGGCCGTTTGGGCTTGCGCCAGGTGGACCGCGGCAATCTGGTGTCCAGCTCGGACACCAACGGACTGGTGGTGATCACCCAGACCCAGCCGATTTCCGTGGTGTTCACGCTGCCCGAGACCCAGCTGCCCGAAGTGCGCGCCGAGATCGCCGCCGGCAAGACGCTGGCGGTGGATGCCTATGACCGCGCCGACACCCGGCGCATCGCCACGGGCCAGCTGGAAACGATGGACAACCAGATCGACGTCACCACCGGCACCCTGAAGCTGAAGGCGCGTTTTGAAAACGCCGACGACGCGCTCTTTCCCAACCAGTTCGTCAACGTGCGCCTGCACGTGCTCACGCGCAAGGACGTGACCGCGATCCCCACCGCCGCCATCCAGCAAGGCTCGGCCGGCGCCTTCGTGTTCCTGGTGCAGCAGGACAACACCGTGCAGGTGCGCCAGCTGAAGCTGGGCGCCGTCAACAACGGCATGGTGGCCGTCAACGAAGGCCTGCAGCCCGGCGACCGGGTGGTCGTCGAAGGCACCGACCGTCTGCGCGCGGGCGCCAAGGTGGAAGTGGTGGGCGGCTCGGACGTGATCCCCGCCACCCGCGACAAGACCCTGGGCGCGGGCGCGCCGGCCGGCACCACGCCGCCGTCGAAATAAGCCGGGAAACATCGTGAGCCCGTCGCGCCTGTTCATCCTGCGTCCGGTAGCCACCACGCTGTCGATGGTGGCGATCCTGATCGCCGGTTTCATCGCCTACCGGCTGCTGCCCGTTTCGGCCCTGCCGGAAGTGGACTATCCGACGATCCAGGTGGTGACGCTGTACCCCGGCGCCAGTCCCGATGTGATGACTTCGCTGGTGACGTCGCCACTGGAACGGCAGTTCGGACAGATGCCGGGCCTGAACCAGATGTCGTCCACCAGTTCGGGCGGGGCCTCGGTCATCACGCTGCAGTTCAATTTGACGCTGCCCCTGGACGTGGCCGAACAGCAGGTGCAGGCGGCGATCAACGCCGCTTCGAACCTGCTGCCCAGCGACCTGCCGGTGCCGCCGACCTACAACAAGGTGAACCCGGCGGATGCGGCGGTGCTGACGCTGGCGATCACGTCCCCCACCATGCCCTTGCCGCAGGTGCGCGACCTGGTGGATACGCGGGTGGCGCAGAAGCTGTCGCAGATTCCCGGCGTGGGCCTGGTCAGCGTGGCGGGTGGGCAGCGTCCGGCGGTGCGGGTGCAGGTCAATCCGCAGGCGCTGGCTGCCAACGGCCTGTCGCTGTCGGACTTGCGCACGGCCATCGTCGGCGCCAACGTCAACCAGCCCAAGGGCAACCTGGACGGGCCGCAGCGCTCCACCACCATCAACGCCAACGATCAGCTCAAGAGCCCCACCGACTACAACGACCTGATCATCGCGTACAAGAACAATGCGCCGCTGCGCCTGTCCGACGTGGCGCGCGCCGTCGAGGGCGCCGAGGACACGCGCCAGGCCGCCTGGGCCGGCGACAAGCCGGCCATCCTGCTCAACATCCAGCGCCAGCCCGGCGCCAACGTGATCGACGTGGTCAACCGGATCCAGGCGCTGCTGCCGCAGCTGCGCGCCGCCTTGCCCGCGACCCTGGACGTGAGCGTGGTGTCCGACCGCACCCAGACCATCCGCGACTCGGTGGCCGACGTGCAGTTCGAGATGATGCTGGCCGTGGCCCTGGTGGTCATGGTGACCTTCGTGTTCCTGCGCAGCCTGACGGCCACGCTGATTCCCAGCGTGGTGGTGCCGCTGTCGCTGGTGGGCACCTTCGGCATCATGTACCTGGCCGGCTTCTCCATCAACAACCTGACCTTGATGGCGCTGACCATCGCCACCGGCTTCGTGGTGGACGACGCCATCGTCATGATCGAGAACATCGCGCGTCACATCGAGGAAGGCGAAACGCCGCTGCAAGCCGCGCTCAAGGGCGCTTCGCAGATCGGCTTCACGCTGATCTCGCTGACTTTTTCGCTGATCGCGGTGCTGATCCCGCTGCTCTTCATGACCGAAGTGGTGGGGCGGCTGTTCCGCGAGTTCGCCATCACGCTGGCCGTTTCCATCCTGATATCGCTGGTGGTGTCGCTGACGCTGACGCCCATGATGTGCGCGCGCCTCTTGCGCGCCGAATCCGAGCAGAAGCACGGCCGTTTCCATCAGGCCACGGGCGCCTTCATCGACCGCGTGATCGCCGGCTACGACCGCTGGCTGCAGGTCGTGCTGCGGCATCAGCCGTTGACGCTGATCGTGGCGCTGGCGACCTTCGCGCTGACCGTGCTGCTGTACCTGGTGATTCCCAAGGGCTTCTTCCCGCAGCAGGACACCGGCCTGATCCAGGCCATCACCCAGGCGCCGCAATCGATTTCCTTCCCGGCCATGGCCGAGCGCCAGCGCACGGCCGCGCGCCTGGTGCTGGAAGATCCCGACGTGCAGGCCGTATCGTCCTTCATCGGCGTGGACGGCAGCAATGCCACGCTCAGCGCCGGACGCATGCAGATCGCGCTCAAACCGCAAGCCGAGCGCAACGGCGACCTGCGCACAGTGATGGGACGCCTGGAGCAGGCCCTGTCCAAGCAGGACGGCCTGACCGTCTACATGCAGCCGGTGCAGGACCTGACCATCGAGGACCGCGTGAGCCGCACGCAGTACCAGATGACGCTGTCCAATCCCGACCTGAAGGTGCTGAGCGAATGGACGCCCAAGCTGGTGAACCGCCTGCGGCAGGTGCCCGGCCTGAAGGACGTGACCGACGACCTGCAGGACGACGGCCTGCAGACCTGGGTCGAGATCGACCGCGACGCCGCGTCGCGGCTGGGCATCACGGCGGCGGTGATCGACGAGGCGCTCTACAACGCCTTCGGCCAGCGGCTGATTTCCACCATCTTCACGCAATCCAACCAGTACCGCGTGGTGCTGGAGGTCGAACCGCAGTTCCAGGTGACGCCGGCCTCGCTGGGCCAGATCCACGTGCCGACCTCGACCGGCGCGCAGGTGCCGCTGTCATCGGTGGCGCACATCAGCGAGGGCAAGACGGTGCTGGCCGTCAACCGGCTGGACCAGTTCCCCATGGTGACGGTGTCCTTCAACCTGGCGCCGGGCGCTTCCTTGTCGGGCGCGGTGGAGGACATCATTGCGGCCGAGGCCGATATCGGCCTGCCCACCGGCGTCGAGACGCGCTTCCAGGGCGCGGCGCTGGCGTTCCAGAATTCGCTGTCCAGCACCCTGTGGCTGATCCTGGCCGCCATCGTGACGATGTACATCGTGCTGGGCGTGCTGTACGAAAGCTATATCCACCCCATCACCATCCTGTCGACCTTGCCTTCGGCCGGCGTGGGGGCGCTGCTGGCGCTCCTGATCAGCGGCACCGAGCTGGACATGATAGGCATCATCGGCATCATCCTGCTGATCGGCATCGTCAAGAAGAACGCCATCATGATGATCGACTTCGCGCTGGACGCGGAGCGCAAGCGCGGGCTGAGTCCGCGCGCGGCCATCCATGAAGCGGCGCTGCTGCGCTTTCGGCCCATCCTGATGACCACGCTGGCCGCGCTGTTCGGCGCGCTGCCGCTGATGCTGTCGACCGGCACGGGCGCGGAGCTGCGCCAGCCGCTGGGCCTGGTGATGGTGGGCGGGCTGCTGCTGTCGCAGGTGCTGACGCTGTTCACCACGCCGGTCATCTACCTGATGTTCGACCGCATGTCGCGCCGCTGGCGCGGCGTGGACCAGGCGCGGGCGGAGGATGCGTCATGATCCTGTCGGCACCCTTCATCGTCCGGCCGGTGGCGACCACGCTGCTGAGCCTGGCGGTTGTGCTGGCGGGTCTGCTGTCGTTCTTCCTCTTGCCCGTGGCGCCGTTGCCGCAGGTGGATATCCCCACCATTTCGGTGTCGGCCAGCCTGCCGGGCGCCAGTCCGGAAACCATGGCGTCCAGCGTGGCCACGCCGCTGGAGCGTTCGCTGGGCAGCATCGCCGGCGTGACCGAGATGACCTCCAGCAGCTCGCAGGGCTCGACCCGCATCACGCTGCAATTCGATCTGTCGCGCGACATCAATGGCGCGGCCCGCGACGTGCAGGCCGCCATCAACGCGGCGCGCTCGCTCTTGCCGACCGGCTTGCGCAGCAATCCCACGTACCATAAGTCCAATCCGTCCGACGCGCCCATCATGACCCTGGCGTTGACGTCCGACACGCTCAGCCAGGGCCAGCTCTACGACATCGCCTCGACCATCGTGGCGCAGAAGCTGTCGCAGGTGGACGGCGTGGGCGAGGTGACGGTGGGCGGCAGTTCGCTGCCGGCGGTGCGAGTCACCGTGCTGCCGGGCGCGCTGGCCAACCGCGGCGTGTCGCTGGACCAGCTGCGCACCACGCTGGCCAATGCCAACGCCAACCGTCCCAAGGGCGTGCTGGAGAATGACCGCTACCACTGGCAGATCATGGCCAGCGATCAGCTCAGCCGCGCCGAGCAATACCGGCCGCTGATCGTCGCCTGGAAGGACGGCGCGCCGGTGCGCGTGTCCGACGTGGCCCGCGTGGAAGACTCGGTCGAAGACCTGTACCAGACCGGTTTCTTCAATGAACGCAAGGCCATCCTGATGATCGTGCGGCGCCAGGCCGACGCCAACATCATCGAAACCGTGGACGCGGTGCGCGCCCAGTTGCCCATCCTGCAGGCCCTGATGCCGGCGGACGCGCACATGACGGTGGCGCAGGACCGCACGCCCAGCATCCGCGCCTCGCTGCACGAGGCCGAGCTGACCCTGATCATCGCGGTGGGCCTGGTGGTGCTGGTGGTGCTGCTGTTCCTGCGGCGCTGGCGCGCGGCCATCATTCCCAGCGTGGCGGTGCCGGTGTCGCTGATCGGCACCTTCTGCATCATGTACCTCAGCGGCTTCACGCTGAACACCATTTCGCTGATGGCGCTGATCGTGGCGACCGGCTTCGTGGTGGATGACGCCATCGTGGTGCTGGAGAACATCATGCGCTACGTGGAACGAGGCATGTCGCCCATGCGTGCGGCGCTGCGCGGTTCGCGCGAAGTGGGCTTCACGGTGCTGTCGATGAGCCTGTCGCTGGTGGCGGTGTTCATCCCCATCCTGCTGATGGGCGGCGTGGTCGGGCGGCTGTTCCGCGAGTTCGCGGTGACGCTGTCGGCCGCCATCATGGTGTCGCTGGTGGTGTCGCTGACCTTGACGCCCATGATGTGTGCGCGCCTGTTGCGTCAGGAAGCCCCGGAAGAGAAGCCGCCGGGCCGGCTCGCGCGCTGGTCGGAGCGTGGCTTCGACGCCATGCTGGACGGCTACCGCCGCAGCCTGCGCTGGGCGCTGACGCACAGCCGCCTGATGATGCTGATCCTGGCGGTGGCCGTGGGCCTGAACGTCTATCTGTACACCGTGGTGCCCAAGGGCTTCTTCCCACAGCAGGACACGGGCCAGCTGCTGGGCTTTTTCCGGGTCGACCAGGGCACCTCGTTCCAGGCCACGCTGCCCAAGCTGGAAGCGCTGCGCAAGGTGGTGCTGGCGGATCCGGCCGTGCAGAGCATGACGGGTTACGCGGGCGGACGCGGCGGCAGCAACAGCAGCTTCATGCAGATCCAGTTAAAGCCCCTGGAAGAGCGCAAAGTTTCGGCGGACGTGGTCATCAACCGGCTGCGCGGCAAGCTGCAGAACATGCCAGGCGCGCGCATGTTCCTGGTGTCGCAGCAGGACATACGCATCGGCGGGCGCCAGAGCCAGGGCTCTTACGACTACACGTTGATGGCCGGCGACCTGCAATTGCTGCGCACCTGGATGCCCAAGGTGCAGCAGGCCATGGCGCAGATTCCCGAAATCACCGATGTGGACACCGACGTCGAGGACAAGGGCCGCCAGATCAACCTGGTGATCGACCGCGAGGCCGCGACCCGCCTGGGCGTCAGCATGTCCACCATTTCCACGGTGCTGAACAACTCCTTCAGCCAGCGCCAGGTGTCGGTGATGTACGGGCCGTTGAACCAGTACCACGTGGTGCTGGGCGTGGACCCGAAGTTCGCGCAGGACATCGAATCGCTCAGGCAGGTCGAAGTCATCACCACGGCCGGCGCGCGCGTGCCGCTGTCGGCCTTCACCCGCCTGGAAAACGCCAACGCGCCGCTCAGCGTGCAGCACCAGGGGCTGTTCGTGGCCGATACCATCTCGTTCAGCCTGGCGCCCGGCGTGTCGCTGGGCCAGGCCACCAGCGCCATCGATGCGGCGGTGGCGCGCATCGGCCTGCCGTCGGACCAGATCCAGGCCGGCTTCCAGGGCACCGCCGCGGCCCTGCAGCAGACGCTGGCGCAGCAGCCCTGGCTGATCCTGGCGGCGCTGGTCACCATGTACATCGTGCTGGGCATCCTGTATGAAAGCTTCGTGCATCCCCTGACCATCCTGTCGACCCTGCCGTCGGCCGGTTTGGGCGCGCTGCTGGCACTGCTGCTGGTGCGCTATGACTTCACGCTGATTGCGCTGATCGGGGTGTTCCTGCTGATCGGCATCGTCAAGAAGAACGCCATCATGATGGTGGACTTCGCCCTGGACGCCGAGCGCACCCAGGGGATGAATCCGCGCGAGGCCATTTTCCAGGCGTGCCTGACGCGCTTTCGCCCCATCATGATGACAACCATGGCCGCCATCTTCGGCGCGCTGCCGCTGGTGCTCGCCACTGGCGCCGGGGTGGAAATGCGCCAGCCGCTGGGCATTACCATCGTCGGCGGCCTGGTCCTGAGCCAGATCCTCACGCTGTACACCACGCCCGTGGTCTATCTTTACCTGGACCGCTTCCGTCTCTGGGCCGCGCGCAAGCGCGCTTCCAGGAACGGGTCCTCCGCTTCCATAGAACCCACATGATGCGCAACGCCAAGTCTGTTCCCAACCTGTTCTTTCCCCGCAGCATCGCCGCGGCCGCGCTGTGCGCGCTGCTGGGCGCTTGCGCGGTCGGCCCCGATTACCAGCGCCCGGCGCTGGACGTGGGCACGGCCTACAAGGAAGGGCAGGACCAGGTCGAAGGCTGGAAGCCCGCCCGGCCGCTGGACCAGGCCGAGCGCGGCGCATGGTGGCAGGTCTACGACGATGCGACCTTGAACGGCCTGGTGGAGCGCCTGAACGCGTCCAACCAGACCGTGGCCCAGGCCGAGGCCAACTACCGGCAGGCGCTGGGCCTGGTGCGCGGCGCGCGCGCCGGCTTCTTCCCCACGGTGGGCGCGGGCGCGGGCATGACGCGCTCGGGCAGCGGCGGCGGGCAGAATGGTTCTTCGACTTCGTCCGGCAGCAATGTTTCGAACCAGTATTCACTGACCGGCAGCGTCAGCTGGGAAGTGGACCTGTGGGGCCGCGTGCGGCGCAGCGTGGAATCCTCGGAGGCCAGCGCCGCGGCCAGCCTGGCCGACCTGGGCGCCACGCGCCTGAGCGCGCAGGCCGCGCTGGTGCAGGCCTATCTGCAATTGCGCGTGCTGGATGAACAGAAACGCCTGCTGGACGCCACCGTGGCGGCCTATGAAAAATCCCTGCAGCTGACGCAGAACCGCTACGCCGTGGGCGTGGCGGGGCAGGCCGACGTGGCCGTGGCGCGCACGCAGGTGGAAAGCACGCGCGCGCAATCCATCGACCTGGATTGGCAGCGCGGCCAGCTCGAACACGCCATCGCCGTACTGATGGGCCAGGCGCCGTCGCAATTCAGCCTGCCGCCCACGGTGTTCGCGCTGCAACTGCCGCAGATCCCGGTGGGCCTGCCTTCCGAGCTGCTGGAACGCCGTCCTGACGTGGCGGCGGCCGAACGCCGCGCCGCCGCCGCCAATGCGCAGATCGGCGTGGCGCAGGCCGCGTGGTTCCCCAGCCTGACGCTGTCGGCCGATGGCGGTTTTCGCAACGGCCAGTTCGCGGAACTGTTGACGGCGCCGGCGCGTTTCTGGTCGCTGGGACCGGCGCTGGCGCTGACGATATTCGATGGCGGCGCGCGCGAGGCGCAGGTGGAACAGGCGCGCGCGTCCTATGACGCGCAAGCGGCCGCCTACCGTCAGACGGCGCTGACCGGATTGCGCGAGGTCGAGGACTACCTGATCCAGTTGCGCGTCATGGAGAACGAACAGGTGGTGCAGCGCCGCGCGCTCGAAGCGGCGCGTGAATCGCTGCGCCTGACGCAGAACCAGTACAAGGCGGGTCTGGTCGATTACCTGAGCGTGGCGGTGGTGGACGCCACCGCGCTCAACAGCGAACGCAATGCGCTGAGCCTGCTGGGCAATCGCTTCGCGGCCAGCGTCAATCTGATCGTGGCGCTGGGCGGCGGATGGGAAGGACTGCCTGCCGCGGGGGCGCAAGCGCGCGCGGACAATCCCGTCGCGCCTGCGGCGGCTCCCGCGCAGCCCTGAGGTCGGGCCGCGCGGATGCGGAATGGAGCGCTGGCGCGGTCAATGCCAGCGTTTCACCCGCGCGGCAGGAAGGCGATGACCAGCCAGGCCGCCGCGGCGGGTACCGCGAACACCAGCAGCAGGATGGGCAGTTCTTCGCGCACCGTGTAGCCGGCGCGCGTGACGCCGACCCACATGTTGACGATAGCCATCAGCAGCCACGCGGGCAGGAACAGTTTGGCCGCGGCGATCGAGCCTGCGGCGTCGCCGCCCCATTGCTTGCCGAACAGCGCGAACACGGCCAGCAGCAGCAGGCCTCCGACGATGGTCAACAGTACGTGCATGGCGCCGCTCCTATTTGGTGGTGTAGCCGCCGTTGATCAGCACCGTCTGGCCGGTGATCCACCAGCCGTCCGACACCAGGAAGCGGATGAAGGGCACCACGTCCTCGATATCGGTCAGCCCGGTTTTCGAGAACGGCGACAAGGCGGCCGCGGTCTTATGGTACGCCACCGCGTCGGCGCCTTCGGCCGGATAGAAGAACGGCGTGTCCATGGGACCGGGGCCTACCGCCGTCACGGAAATGCCGCGTGCGCCGTACTCCTTGGACGCGGCGCGGGTGTAGTGCTCCACCGGCGCCTTGGTGCCGGCGTAGGCCGCGTAAAAGGGCGTGTAGGCGCCCAACAGCGAGGTCACCAGCGTGCAGATCTTGCCGTTGTCATTGACGTGGCGGCCGGCTTCCTTCAGGAAGAAGAAGGCGGACTTCGAGTTCACCGCAGCCATCTCGTCGTATTCCGCTTCCGTGATTTCGGTGAAGGGCTTCTTCAGCACTTTGCCGACGGTATTGATCGCAATGTCCGGCCGGCCTACCGCGGCCACCGCGTCGGCGAACAACTTTTCCATTGCGCCGGCCGAACTCAGGTCGGCCTGCAAGGCGACGGCCTGCGCGCCGGCGGCCTTGACGGCGGCGACCGTCGCGTCGGCGTCGGCCTTGGTGGCCGCGCTGTTGTAATGCACCGCCACCGCGCGCGCGCCTTGCTGCGCCAGGTCCCGCGCGATCAAGCCGCCCAGGTTCTTCGCGCCGCCCGCGATGATGACGGTTTTGCCTTTGATTCCGTGGTCTGCCATGGTCCTCTCCGCTATCGGGCTGCCGAATGCGAGCCCTTGTGCCGACGATGATATATTCCAAAAAATCCGCACAAAACTGATATTTCTGGTATCTCTATCCAGAAATCACGAACAGTGAGGCCAGGCCTCGCAGGAGCCATCCGCCCCATGGACCGCATAGATCTGTTCCGGGTTTACGCCCGCGTCGTCGAATGCGCGAACTTCTCGCGCGCGGCGGACACGCTGGGCCTGCCGCGCTCCACGGTGTCTGCCGCCGTGCAGGAATTGGAGGGCCGGCTGGGCGCGCGGCTGCTGAACCGCACCACGCGGCAGGTGGCGCCCACGCAGGAAGGCGCGGCCTTCTATGAGCGCTGTCTGCGCCTGGTGGCCGACATGGAAGAGGCCGAGAACCTCTTTCGCCACAGTTCGGTGGGTCCCAGCGGCATGCTGCGCGTGGACGTGCCCGGACGCGTGGGCCGCCTCATCGTGGCGCCAGCGTTGCCGTCTTTTCTGGAGGCCTATCCGCAGATCGACGTCACGCTGGGCGTGACGGACCGTGCCGTGAACCTGATCGAAGAGGGCGTGGATTGCGTGTTGCGAGTCGGCGTGTTGCCGGATTCGGGCCTGGTGGCGCGGCCGATAGGCATGCTGGGCTTGATCAACGTCGCCAGCCCGGCCTACCTGGCGCGCCATGGCGTGCCGTTGACGCCGGACGATCTGGCGGCGGGGCATGCTTGCGTGAACTACGCTTCGCCGTCCAGCGGCCGGCTTGCGCCCTGGGAATGGCTGGATGGCGGCGTGTCCCGGACCGCGCCTCTGCGTGGGCGGGTCACGGTCAATAGCGCCGAAGCCTATATCGCCAGCTGCGTCGCGGGTCTGGGTCTGATCCAGATTCCGGCCTACGACGTGCAGCCGCAGATCGCCGCGGGCGAGCTGGTCGAAGTCATGCCCGACCACCGCCCCGCGCCTATGCCGATGACGCTGCTTTATCCGCAGCGGCGATCTCCATCGCGGCGGGTGCAGGTGTTTGCGGACTGGCTGGAGGCGCTGCTGCGGCCGGCTTGCGGACTGGGTTGAACGCAAAAAAAGGCCGGCCCGTCTTGCTGAGGGGCCGGCCTTGGTGGCCTGGGGTCTACAACCGTCGGTCTACAACTGGATCGCAGACAGATCCGGACGCCGCAGGTGCCAGTCGGTGGCCGCCTGGAATGCCATGCCGATGCGGCCCAGCGCGTCTTCGCCATTGGGCTTGCCCAGCAGCTGCACGCCGATGGGCATGCCGTCCGCGGCAAAGCCGGCGGGCAGCGCCAGGCCCGAGGCATTGACGTAATTGCCGGGACGGGTGAAGGCGGCCAGCGGCGTGGCGGCCTCGTCCACGTCTTCCAGCGGGCAGGCGGCAAACGGCAGGCAGGGCGCGAGGACCGCGTCGTAGTCGCGCATCCAGTCCAGCCAGGCCTGGCAGGCGCGGGCGTGGGCTTGCAGCGCCAGCACGTAGTCGGCGGCGCTGGTCTGCTTGCCGCCCAGCACGCGGGCGCGCACGTAGCGGCCCAGCGGCAGGCTGTCGTCCTCGATGTAGTCGCGGTGCTGGGCGTAGGCTTCAGCGGCGATGATCAGGCCGTTGCGCAGCATCATGTCGTGGAAATCGAAGGGGAAGGGGGCTTCCACGCATTCCGCGCCCAGGTCGGTCAGCGCGCGCCGCGTGTCGTCCAGCGCGCCTTGCACCGCCGCGTCGATGGCAATCGGGTACTGCGCCTGCGGCATGACGGCGATGCGCGTGCCGGCCAGCGGCTTGGCGCCCGCGCGCAGATCGCGGTAGCGGTAGGCGGGTATGCCTCGCGTCACGGGATCGCGCGGGTCGGGTCCGGACATGGCTGCGGTCAGCAGTAGCGAGTCGCGGGTGTCGCGGGTCAGCGGGCCGATGGAATCCAGTGTGTGGGACAGCGCCACCGCGCCGTACAGGCTGATGAGGCCGCGCGTGGTTTTCAGGCCGGTGATGCCGTTGAGCGCGGCGGGAATGCGTACCGAGCCGCCTGTGTCCGAACCCAGCGCGGCGGGCGCCAGGCCCGCGGCCACCGCCACGCCCGAGCCGCTGGACGAACCGCCGGGAATGCGGGCGCGCACCAGGTCCCAGGGGTTGCGCGGCGTGCCCATGACGGGGTTGGTGCCCCAGCCGCCGAAGGCGAATTCGACCATGTGGGTCTTGCCCAGCACCACCATGCCGGCGTCGATCAGGCGGGTCACGGCGGTGGCGGTGGTGGCGCTGCGGCGCTCGCGCCAGGCTTGCGAGCCGGCGGTGGTGACCTGGCCTTCGATATCGCACAGATCCTTGACCGCGACGGGCAGGCCGTCCAGCGGACCGAGCAGGCCATAGCCGGCGCGGCGGCGCGCGTCGGCGGCTTCGGCCAGGCGCAGCGCGCCCTCGCGGTCGACGCTGACGTAGGCGCCCAGCGCCGGGTTGGCGCGGTCGATGCGGTCCAGGTAATGCCGCGCCAGCTCCACCGAACTGTAGCGGCCTTCGGCCAGGCCCTGCGCAAGTTCGCCGAGCGTGGCAAATGCAATGTCAGACATGTTTTCCTCGGGTGATGTCAGCGCGGCGCGCGGGCTGCCGCGCGCCGCCTTCCTGCTTGCGCGATCAGCGCTTGTTCCAGTCGGGGGCGGGGTAGACGGGTTTTTGCGTGGCCACGTCGGCCGGCCAGACCGGGACCATGCCCTTGCCCGGCAGCAGCTGCACCACGGGGAAGGGCATCAAGAGCTGCTTGCCCGTCTCGTCGATGGCGTAGGGGCCGGCCATGACGGTGAGCTTGCCCGACAGGTCCAGCGATGCCTTCTTCAGCGCGGCGGCGTCGGTGCTGCCGGCTTGCTTGACGATCTCCTCGGTCAGCGCGCCCGCGCCATAGGCCAGAGCAGTCTGGAAATCGGGCGGGAACTCGGCCTTGGGGAAGCGCTGGTCATAGGCGGCGGCGAACTGCTCGCGCGTCAGGCCGGCGTTGACCTTCCAGTTGATCGCGGGGTGGTAGTTGGTGTGGCTGTAGATGTAGTTGGAGTCCGCGCCGATGGCCTGGAATTGCGGCGTCGACGCATACACCATGAAGACATACGGGAAGTTGATATCCAGCTGCTTCATCTGGCGCGTCATGCTGATCAGATCGCCCTCGTAGGAGGTCGGCACCAGCGCCTCGGCTCCGGCCGCACGGGCCTTCTGCAGGATCGTGCTGAAGTCCTTCTGGCCCTTGGGGTACTTCTCGAACAGCACCACTTCCATGCCGTTCTTGGCGGCCTGCTCCTTGCCGCCTTCGGCCAGGCCCGCCGGGAACGGTTCGTCCGAATACAGCAGCGCGACCTTCTTCACGCCCTGCTTGGCGGCCAGTTCCATGTTCGCGCGCAGCATCGCCGACACCGGCATCTGCGTACCCGACACCATGTTCTTGAAGCCTTGCTTGTACAGGTCGTCGCTGGCGGCGGACCAGACCATCATGTACTTGCCCAGGCGTTCGGTCACCGTGGCGGCCGCGGCGGTCAGGGTGGAGCCGAAGGGCGCGAACACCAGATCCACTTTTTCATCGACAATCAGGCGTTCGTAAACGCGGGTCACCATCTGCTTGTCGCTGCGGTCGTCCAGCTTGACCAGCTCGACGGGGTATTTCTTGCCTTTGACTTCGATGCCGCCGCGGCGGTTGACGTCGTCGACCCACAGTTCGACGCCGCGCACGCCCGACTGCGAGGCGAGCGCGAAACTGCCGGTCGACGATACGGTCATGCCGACGCGGATCTTGTCCGAGGTCTGGGCGGCGCCCAGGGCAGGGGTCAGGGCGGCGACGGCGAGGGCCAGCGCCGGTATGCGGGACAGCCAGGGTCTAGCGTGCATGGGAGGTCTCCTATCGTTTTTGGTATGCGGCCCCGCGTTCCGTGGCGGACCATCGGACACAGGCCATATGTTGAGCAATGTTTGCTCAACATGCGAGATAGCGTATAACAAATAGGCATGGAGCGCACGCCTTGAATAAATTGAATTACCGACAGACCGAAATGTTGTGGGCCATCGTCATGGCCGGGTCCATCAGCGGCGCCGCGCGGCTGCTGAATATTTCCCAGCCGGCGGTCAGCCGGATGCTGGCGCATACGGAAAAAGCCATGGGGGTGACGCTCTTCGAGCGGGTTCGCGGCAAGCTCAGGCCGACCTCGCAAGTGCAGAGCCTGTTTGAGGAAATCGAGAAAACGCAGCGCATGATGCAGCGCGTCAACGATCTGGCCGACGCGCTGGCGGAGCACGGCACGGGGGTGCTGCGGTTGGCGTCGATTCCCAGCCTGGCTCAGTTCCTGGTGCCGCGCGCCGTGGCGCGTTTCCAGCAGCGCCATCCCGAGTTGCTGTTGCGCCTGAACACGACGGCGCTGCCCACGCTGATCACCGACGTGTTGCAGGGCGAGGCCGAGCTGGGCTTGGTGGTGATGCAGGCAGACCACCCTTTCCTGACGTCCCAGCCGTTGCATGTGGGGAAGATGGTGGCCGCCATACCCAAGGCGCATCCGCTGGCAGCTCGTGCCGAGGTGAGCCTGGCCGATCTGTCGCCGCATCCGCACATCGTGGTGGGGACGCGCATGCCCTTCGGCATGCTGGTGCTGGGCGCCTTCGAGCAGGCGGGCCTGCCGTGCCGCATGTGCGCCGACGTGCCATGGAGCCAGCTGGCCTGCGCCCTGGTGAATGCCGGGGTGGGCATTGCCATCGTGGATGAGTTCACGGTCATGCAGAACACCATGCCGGACGTGGTCATCGTGCCGCTGGCCGAGCGCATTCCCCTGAATATCTCGGCCGTCTATGCAAGCAACCGCGAGCCCTCGGCCATCGCCCTGGAGTTCATCAAGGAGCTGCGCGGGGTGCTTGTCGAGGCCTTTCCTGCCGAAAATAAGGGTTAGTCCTTAACTTGCAGTTATGGTTTGAACTGTTCATAATCGCCTCCAAATAAAGCGGCCGTCCAACCCGGAAACGGCCCGGAGGAAGACATATGAGCAGCAGTCCCGTCCTGGCGGCGGGCGCCGCCTCGCATCGCGCGCAGGATCAGCGCGCAATGCGGTTGCGCACCCGCATCGCCATCATCGTCTTTGCCGGCCTGGCCGCGGGCCTGGCTCTGATTCCGATGGCCACGTCGAACATCTCGTTCGCGTTCTACCTGATGTTGTGGATCACCATGGCCAGCGCCATGAACATCTGCGTCGGCTTCACCGGCTATCTGCCGTTCGGCTACGTGGTGTTCTACGGCGTGGGTTCGTACGCCACCGGCATTTGCTACAAGATCCTGGGCTGGCCCATCCTGCCGTCGCTGCTGGCGGCGGGCGGCGTGGGCGTGGCGATCGCGCTGCTGCTGGCGCCCACGCTGCGCTTGCGCGGGGTGTACTTCGGCATCGTGAGCCTGGCGCTGGCCACCATCGTCAAGCTGATCATCTCCAACCTGCCGCAGTCCTTCACCGGCGGCAGCATGGGCATCATCCTGTCCAATGCCAACAACCCCACGCATAGCTACTACGCCATGCTGGCGGTGATGGGCGCCACCCTTGCCACCGTCACCTGGCTGTCGGTGTCCAGCCTGGGCCGCGCGCTCAAGGCCATTCGCGACGACGACGGCGCGGCCGCCTGCGTCGGCATCCACGTGCCCAACACCCGCCTCAAGGCCTGGCTGCTGGCCGCGCTGTTCCCGGCGCTGGCTGGCGGCATCGAGGCCTGGTACACGAACGTGGTGGATCCGGAGTACGCCTTCCACGTGCTGATCACCGCCAAGAGCATCATCTACGCGATGGCGGGCGGCTTCGGCACCATCCTCGGACCAGTCGTCGGCACGCTGGCGCTACTGGGCATCGACCACATGATCTGGCAGAAATTCCCGGTGGTGAACCTGCTGCTGCTGGGCCTGATCATCGTGCTGCTGATGCTGTTCCTGCCGCGCGGCATCGTCGGCAGCCTGATCAAACGCAAGCCGCAATTGCGCCGCTACATCGCCTGAGGAACCGCCATGACCGGACTGATTATCCAAGGGCTGATCAACGGCCTGATCCTGGGCGCCATCTACGGCCTGATCGGCGTGGGGCTGAACGTGATCTTCGGCGTGCTGCGCGTGGTCAACTTCGCGCACGGCGAATTCCTGGTGCTGGGCGCGTACTTCGCCTTCTATCTGATGGAGTACGCCGGCATCAATCCGCTGGTGGCGCTGCCGCTGGCCTTCGCCGCATTCTTCCTGGCGGGCTACTTGCTGTACTTCGTGCTGATTCCGCGCTTGTCCAAGGCGGACGATCCCGAGATCAGCTCGCTGCTGCTGATGTTCGGCGTGTCCATCATGCTGGGCGCCATCATGCTGCTGGTGTTCGACGCCGACGCGCGTTCGTTGCCCTATGAGATCGAGCCCGTGTTCCTGAAATTCGGGCCGGTGCTGATCCCGACCGTGCGCCTCCTGGCGCTGGTGATCGCCCTGGCCATCATCGGCGCGCTGACGGTGTTCCTGTACCGCAGCCAGCTGGGCAAGGCGCTGCGCGCCATCATCATGAACCGCGACGCGGTGCGCATCGTGGGCATCAACGCCGAACGCCTGTCGGCCGTGGCCTTCGGCCTGGGCATCGGCCTGGCCGCCGCCAGCGGCGTGCTGGTGGCGATGGTGTTTCCAGCGTTCTCGCCGTTCATGGGCAACGACTACACGCTGATCGGCTTCATCGTCATCGTGCTGGGCGGGCTGGGCCATCCGGTGGGCGCCCTGGTCGGCGCGCTGCTGTTCGGCGTCACGGAGCAAGTCTCGGTGGTGTTCTTCAATCCTTCCATTGCCACCATCTGCGGCTTTGCGCTCATGGTCGCCACCATCTTCATCCGGCCCAGCGGACTCTTCGGCCGCCAGGCGCTGCGCTAACAGGAGCCGGACACATGTTGAAAGTCAGCAATCTCAAGAAGCGCTTCGGCGGGCTGGTCGCCTTGCAGGGCGTGGACCTGGACGTGCCGCGCGGCTCCATCCTGGGCGTCATCGGCATGAACGGGTCAGGCAAGACCACCATGCTCAACTGCATCAACGGCATCTACACGCCGGACGAGGGCCGTATCGAGCTCGACGGCCAGAACATCGCCGGCAAGCAGATCCACGAAGTCGCGCGGCTGGGCGTGGGCCGCACCTTCCAGGTGCCGCGCATCTTCCGGCAGCTGACCCTGCTGGACAATCTGGAGGTCGCGCAGCAGCAGACCGGCCGCAGCGCCGACGAGCGTTACGCCCAATCCGAATACTGGCTGCACAAGGTAGAGCTGCACCGGCTGCGCCACAACTACGCCGAGGAGCTGTCCGGCGGACAGCAGAAGCTGGTGGAACTGGCGCGCATCATGGTGGCGCGACCCAAGGTGGTGTTGCTGGACGAGCCTTTCGCGGGCGTCAATCCGGCGCTGGCGCAACTGCTGATCTCGGTCATCCGCGAACTGCCGGGCGAGCACGACTGCTCGGTGGTGCTGGTGTCGCACGACCTGACCTCGATCTACCAGCTGTCCCACCACATCATCGTCATGAACGAAGGCGCCATCCTGAGCCAGGGCAACGCCGAGCAAGTGCGCGCCGACCCCCGCGTGGTCGAAGCCTATCTGGGAGCCTGACATGAGCACGTCGATACTCGCGCTGGAAGACGTGACCGTGGCCTACCACGGCGACATCACCATCCTGAACCACGTCAACATCCAGGCGCGCGCGGGCAAGGTGACGGGCGTCATCGGCCCCAATGGCGCCGGCAAGTCCACGGTGTTGAAGACCATGTTCGGCTTCCTGCCGCCGCGCACCGGCCGCATCACGCTGCGCGGCGCGGACATCAGCGCCCAGCCCTCGCACGAGCGCGCCAGCAACGGCGTGGCCTTCGTGCCGCAGCACCGCAGCCTGTTTGGCGAATTGTCGGTGCACGACAACCTGCTGCTGGGCTGCTGGCCGTTCCGCAAGGACAAGGCTCGCGTGCGCCAGCGCATCGACTCCGTCTATGACCGCTTCCCGATCCTGGCGCAGAAGCGCGACGACCCCGTCTCCAGCATGAGCGGCGGACAGCAGCGTTTCGTGGAGTTCGGGCGGGCCTTGTTGATCGAGCCGTCCGTCATCCTGCTGGACGAGCCCACCGCCATGCTGGCGCCCAAGATCTCCAAGGAGATCTACACGCTAATCCGCGGCTTTGCCGACGAGGGCATGACGGTGGTGCTGGTGGACCAGAACGTGCGCCGCTGCGCCGAGGTGTCCGACTATATGTACATCCTGGAACTGGGCCGCAACAAGGCCGAGGGCGGGCGCGAAGCCTTCGACGACGGCGGCGGGTTGCGCGAGATGGTTGCGTCCTGGATGGATTACAAGATTGATTGACTGCGGGTCAGAGCGGTCGCCCCAGCCGCTTTTCGACCTGGCGCTTTTTCCATTGGTTCGGAGTCACCAAGGTAGCCGATAGGACGGCGCAGCGATACGACAGGGGCACGACAGCGGGGCGACGGACACCCAGGCTCAGTGTTTCAGCGTCCAATCGTCCAGCCGCAACCCGGGCACGCGGGAAAATTCACGCGTGTTGTTCGTAACAAGTACCAGGCCGCGCGAGCGGGTGTGGCCGGCGATCATGGCGTCGTAGGGGCCGATGGGCGTTCCGGCGCGCGCCAGTTCCGCGCGAAGCTGACCGGAATCTGCTGCCGCGTCATGGTCATAGTCGAGCACTTCCAGGCGCTTCAGGAAGCCGTCGACCACGGCGTGATTGCGGGTGGGGGCGGCGGACTTTTCCGCGCCACAAGCGAGCTCCATGGCGGTGATCGCGCTGATACATAACTGGCCCTGCCGTCGGTTGAACGCCTGCTTCACTGCGTCGGGCTTGTTCTTGATGGCAAAGATGCAGGTATTCGTGTCCAGCACGAACTTCAGTGGCATGAGCGGCCTCCTGCCCTGTCCACGGGTTGATCGCGGTCGTTGAGAAAGTCGGCAGTGACGGACTCGCCTGCGAACCAGGAGTCCCAGGACCTGTCGGCGGGTGCCGGCGCCGGCGCCGGCGTTTGCCGTTGGTTGATGGCGACGATGTACCCCAGTGCCGGACTGGCTGGCCGGGCGGCGGTTTTGCGCCGGCCTGCTGGGCGGCCATGGGAAGTTTTATAGATGGATTCTGATTTCATGGCGCTCTCCTCGACTGATGTATGGCGCCCGCCTTTTATAGCGCGCCGCATGTCTCCCGCCTATGACGGCTTACCGCAGGTCGCTGCGAGCCTAGTGCGGCTTCGGCTGGGTTCCGTGCTGTTGCGGGTGGCGGCAAGGCCGCGCAGATCCGGCCCGTGGCATCGCCGCCACGCCCGCCGGGCTTTGCATTTTTTGACGATCCGGCACGACCCGCCTTGCGCTAATCTGGCTGCGCCATCATCCCCAAGGCGAGGCCCACGCCATGACCTTTCTCGCAAGCGCCAACCTGCTGCGCCGCCGCGACGGGCACGAAGCCCGCGTCACTTTCGTCGAGCTGTTCTTCGATCTGGTGTACGTCTTCGCGGTCACCCAGATCTCCCACGGTCTGCTGCATGATCTGACCTTGTTGGGCGCGCTCCACTCCCTGGTGCTGTGGTTCGCCGTCTGGCTGGGTTGGCAATACACCTGCTGGGTCACGAATTGGTTCGATCCCGACGCCGTGCCCATGCGCATCATGCTGTTCGCCGTGATGCTGGCCGGCCTGGTCTTTGGCGCCGCCCTGCCGGGCGCGTTCGGCGCCACGGGGCTGGTGTTCGCCGTCAGCTACGCGCTGATCCAGGTGGGACGCACGCTATTCATCGTGCTGCACCTGGGGCCTGCGCATCCGCTGGCGCCCAACTTCCGCCGCATGCTGGCGTGGCTGTGCGTGTCGGCGGTCTTGTGGATTGCAGGCGGACTGTCCCAGGACGGCACGCGGCTGGCGCTGTGGGCGCTGGCGGTGGCCTGCGAGTATCTGTCGCCCATGATCGGCTTTCGGTTTCCCGGCCTGGGGCGTTCCGCGACCAGCGAATGGACGATCGAGGGCGGCCACCTGGCCGAGCGCTGCCAGCTGTTCGTCATCGTGGCGCTGGGCGAAACCCTGCTCATCACCGGCGCCACGCTGGCAGGCCTGGAGCGCTGGAACGCGCCCGCGCTGATCGCGTTGCTGGCGGCTTTCCTGGGCACGGCCGCCATGTGGTGGGTGTACTTCGACACCAGCAGCCGTGACGGCAGCGAGGCCATCGTGCATAGCGACGATCCAGGCCGCATCGGCGCCTGGTTCCACTATGTGCACGTCATCCTGATCGCCGGCGTGATCGTGTCCGCCGTGGCCAACGAGCTCGTCATATTGCATCCGGACGGGCGCATCGCCATGCCGGCGGCCGCCGCGCTGATCGGTGGCCCGGCGCTATACCTGGCGGGCAACGGTATTTACAAGACAGTGGTCTACGGCCGCTTCCCGCTGTCGCACGTAGTGGGGCTGGTGCTGCTGGCCGTGCTGGCGCCCGTGGCCTTTGTGACCGACAACCTCATGGTGGGCGGTTTGACCACGTTGATCATGATTCTGGTGGCGGCGTGGGAGAGCGTGTCGCGGCGCAGGGCGCATGCCGGCGTTCCGCCAGGAATCGCGGAGTAGCGTCAATCCCGTGAGGGCCGGAGGGCTGCCCCAGAGGGAGCCGTTGGATGCCCCCGTGGAGCTGGCAGGCGGCGGCTTTCAGCAAAGCCGCCGCGCGGCTCAGATCAGGCCGCGTATCCCTGCAATGCCGTGCGCGCCGTGGCGCAGCGCCTGCGATACGGTCTGGGTGGACTGGCCGCCCAGCGCGAACACCGGGATGCCGGCGTCGCGATTGCCCGCGACGAAGCCTTCCCAACCCAGAGTCGCCGCGCCGGGGTGGCTGGGCGTGTCCAGCACGGGACCCAGTACCGCGAAGTCGGCGCCGAGTTCGCGTGCGTGGACGACCTGGGCGTTGTCGTGGGCCGACACGCCGACCAGCGCGCCCGCGGGGAGTTCAGGGCGCGCCGTGAGCTTGGCGGCATCGGCCGCGCGCAGATGCACGCCGTCGGCCTCGCGCCACCAGGCGGCGGGATGGACGCTGTTGACCAGCAGCCGGGCGCCCGCGGCGCGGCAGCGCTTCTGCACCTGTTGCAGCACTTCATGCAGCGAAGGCGAGGCCACGCCGTCCGGCCATTGCGGTTCGCGCAACTGCACCAGCTTGACGCCGCGCGCCAACGCCGCTTCCAGACGGCCCAGGAAAGCGGCCACGCCGGCACGCGAACCCACGGAGCTGATGCCGTAGGACGTGGGCAACTGCAGCCAGCGCAGCGGGGGCAGGGTGGCGGGCAACAGATCGCCCACCGATGCGGCCTGCGCAGGGGCGACCCATTCCAGGCGCTGGTTTTCCAGGCTGCGCGGTTCGCCCTCCCAGCCGGTGACGTGGCAGAACGCCAGGCGCACCGTGGTGTGGGGGTAGGCATGCACGTAGGTGACCCAGGGGCGCGACTGGGTGACGCGGATGCCGATTTCTTCCTGCAGTTCGCGCGCCAGGGCTTCCAGCACGGTTTCGCCGGGTTCGAGCTTGCCGCCGGGCAGCTCCCACCAGCCCGCCCAGGGCTTGCCTTCGGGGCGCTGTCCCAGCAGCAGCATGCCGTCCGGACGCAGGATCAGGCCGGCGGCGACGTCGACGATCTTTTCAGACATGACGGGCTGCCCAGTCGCGCGCGAACTGGTACGCCACGCGGCCAGAACGCGAGCCGCGCTCGATCGTCCATTGCAGCGCCTCGGTGCGCGAGGGTTCGATCTGCGCTTCCGGGCAGCCCAGCTCGCGCAGCCAGTGGTAGACGATGTCCAGATAGTCGTCCTGCTTGAAGGGGTAGAACGACAGCCACAGGCCGAAGCGTTCGGACAGCGAGATCTTTTCCTCGACGGTTTCGCCGGGGTGGATCTCGCCGTCGGGCTGATGCTTGGCCGCCAGGTTCTCGCTCATGTATTCCGGCATCAGGTGGCGCCGGTTGGACGTTGCATAGATCAGCACGTTGTCGCCCGAGGCCGACACCGACCCGTCCAGCACCGACTTCAGCGCCTTGTAGCCGGCCTCGCCTTCCTCGAAAGAGAGGTCGTCGCAGAACACAATAAAGCGTTCGGGACGGGAGGCGACCAGCTCGACGATGTCGGCCAGGTCGCCGAGGTCGGACTTGTCCACTTCGATCAGGCGCAGCCCGCGGTCGCCATAGGCGGCCAGCATGGCCTTGACCAGCGAACTCTTGCCAGTGCCGCGGGCGCCGGTCATGAGCACGTTGTTGGCCGGCTTCTTTTCCAGGAACTGCAGGGTGTTGCGATCGATGATGCCCTTCTGGCGCTCGATGTGCTGCAGGTCCGCCATGTCGATGCGCGCGACGTGGCGTACGGCGTCCAGCCAACCGCGCGCGCCGCGCTTGCGCCAGCGGTAGGCGTGGGCGGTCCAGTCGATTTCGGGCGTTGCGGGCGGAAGCCAGGCTTCCAGCTGCGCCAGCACGCGCTCGGCGCGCTGGATAAGGGTGGAGAACTCGGTTGCGGTCACGTCTGAAGTCCCGGAAGTTTCGGATCAGGAGCGGTAGTCGGCGTTGATCGACACGTATTCGTGCGAGAAGTCGCAGGTGTAGACCGTGTCGCTGACCTGGCCGCGGCCCAGGGCGATGCGCACCTGGATCTCGGCCTGCTTCATCACGCGCTGGCCGTCGGCTTCCTGGTAGGCGGGGTTACGGCCGCCGTCCTTGGCCACCAGCACATCGTCCAGCCACAGGCGGATGTTGGACACGTCCAGGTCGTCGATCCCGGCGTAGCCCACTGCGGCCAGGATGCGGCCCAGGTTGGGGTCCGAGGCGAAGAAGGCGGTCTTGACCAGCGGCGAGTGGGCCACGGCGTACGCCACCTTCAGTGCTTCCTCGGTGGTGCCGGCCTCTTCGACGCGGATGGTCATGAACTTGGTGGCGCCTTCGGCGTCGCGCACGATCTTGGTCGCCAGTTCCAGCGCGGCGGCCGTCAGGGCTGCGCGCACGGCGGCGTAGGCCGGATCGGATTCGGCGTTCACTTCGACGCCCGACTTGCCGGTGGCGGCGATGATGAAGGAGTCGTTGGTGGAGGTGTCGCCGTCGACCGTGATGCGGTTGAACGAGGCGTCGGCGATTTCGCCGGCCAGCTTGGACAGCAGCGGCTGGGCGATGCCGGCGTCGGTCGCCAGGAAGCTCAGCATGGTGGCCATGTTGGGCCGGATCATGCCGGCGCCCTTGCTGATACCGGTGAAGGTGACGGTCTTGCCGTCGATCTGCACCTTGGCGGACGAGATCTTCGGCAGGGTGTCGGTCGTCATGATGCCGTGGGCGGCGCTGAACCAGTGGTCGGCGCCCAGGTCGGCGATGGCGGCGGGCAGGCCGGCCACCAGGCGGTCCAGCGGCAGCGGCTCCAGGATGACGCCGGTGGAGAAGGGCAGGACTTCGGCCGCGGGCACGCCCAGCAGCTTGCCGAGCGCGGCGCAGGTGTCCTTGGCTTTTTGCAGGCCTTCTTCGCCGGTGCCGGCGTTGGCGTTGCCGGTGTTGATGACCAGCGCGCTGATCGGGCCGCCGGCGGCCAGGTGGGCCTGGCAGACCTGCACCGGCGCGGCGCAGAAGCGGTTGCGCGTGAACACGCCGGCCACGCTGGTGCCCTGCGCGAAGCGGAACACGGTCAGGTCGCGTCGGTTGGCTTTGCGGATGCCGGCCTCGGTAACGCCGATTTCAACGCCGGCAACAGGAAAAATTTCGGACTCGGAGGGGATCTGCAGATTAACGGCCATGACTTCGTCTCATGTATGAGCAGGACGGAATCGCCGCCAGGCGAGGCGGCGCGCGGGGGAAAGCTTCGTATTATCCCACCGGATTGGGACAGCGTCCGGTCAGGGGCCGATCCGCATGGCCGCGACGTCCAGCACGCCGGCCTCGCGGTTGCCCAGCACGCTGCGCACGGCGCCGTCCGGGGACTGCAGCACCGACCTGCCCGCCGGCACGTCCTCGCCGCCCGCGCGCCGCGCCGAACGTCCGCGCGACGGCGAGAACAGCAGGTCGCCGGGCTGGGCGCCGGGCAGGCGGGGGTTGGCGGCCAGCACCCGGGTGCCGGGCTGGTAGGTCATGTCGCCCAGTACGGTCTCGCGCGCCAGCAGGCCTTCGAAATCCAGCATGCGGCGCTGGCTGTCCAGCTGCATGTCCACCTTCAGCATGGGCATGCGCCCCACCTCCAGTGCCTCGCTGCCTTCGGTGCGCAGCAGCCAGCGCGGCGCGTCGGCGGCGCTGCCGCCATTGATGACCTTCAGCCAGGCGCCGGGCGGCACGGGCTGCTGGTTCAGGGTATTGCCTATGGCCAGATGGCAACTGGCAAAGCGCGGGCGGCCATCGTGCAGCACGAATTCAAGGCGGTGCCCATGCGCGCACAGCCAGCCGTCCTGCGCCTGGTCGCGCGCGATCTCCACCGACAGGGTCTCGGCCTGCTTGCTGCTGGCCGGGTAGCGGAACATGCGCGTGGCCGCGACGCCCTGGATGGAGGCGGGGTGGCTTTCGGGGAAGACGGCGAGATCGAACGATGCCAGATCGCCTGGCTTGGCCAGGCTGAGCACGGTGCCGGCCGGCATCTCCACTCCCGCCAATTGGGTGGACTGGGCCAGCACGGTCTTGCGGTCGGCGTCGGCCTGGGCGCTTTGCCGGGCCGAGAACCACAGGCTGAACTGCTGATAGGGAAAGATGGCGCCGACGATGGCAAGCAGGGCCATCAGGACGGCGCCGCCACGCCGGTGGCCGCCAAGCCATTCCCGGGCGCTGGACGTGGTGGCCAGCACGGCCAGCCAGGTCAGCAGCGTGGCCAGGCAGGCCAGCGAAGCTGCCATCAGCACGTAGAAATTACCGCCAGGAAGAGAAACCGGAATCATGGCGGCAATTATGCGCCAATCCGCAGGCGGACATGGGCGCCTGCGGGCGTTCAGTTCTTGGCGGATTCGGAGCGGGTCGCCACCACTTGCAGCTTGAGTTCGCCCAGGGCCTGGAACAGCGCGTTGCGGGTGCTTTCGGGCAGGTCGCCGAACATGGACTTGACCCAGGATTCGTGGGCGCGGGCCATGCGGGAGAAGCTCTTCTTGCCCAGCGGCGTAAGTTTGATGAGCGAGCTGCGGCGGTCGGATTCGACCTTGGTGCGCACCACCAGGCCTTCTTTTTCGAGCTGGTCGGTGATGCCGGTGATATTGCCGTTGGTGACCATCATGTGGCGCGACAGTTCGCCCATCTTCATGCCCTTGGGCGCGCGCTGCAATTGCGCCATCAGGTCAAAGCGCGGCAAGGTCGTGTCGAACTCATTGCGCAGGCGGCTGCGGATCTCGCTCTCGACGAGATTGGCGCAGGTCAGCATGCGCAGCCACAGGCGCAGCGCATGGTGATCGTCGGGCGCTGCGCGGGATTCCAGGTCGGGGGTGTCGGTCATGGCTATGGAAATTACCGGGAATGAGGGGCGGGCGCCAGATGCTGTCGATCGAGGATCGTCAGGCGGGCCGCGGCGTTGCCGGCGGCGCGCTTCTTGAGTATCGGCGGGATGTCGGGTACTGTCGCGCGAACGTCGCGCCGGGTATCCGGCACGGCGCGTTCATAGTTTGGGTGGAGGGTAACCATGGCGGTAGCTTATTAGTAAAAACCCTTTGGTAAAAACCCTAGACTTGTTTTGCCGAATACTTTAAACCTAAACTATGAAGCACGCCAGCCTTGGCTGTGCTGCACGAAGTTTTTCGAATCGCGATTTCAAAAAAGAACACCCTCTGCGCGGGCTCGCGCACGGAGCACACCACCATGCGTTTGATCACTTCCCTTCTGGCCGCCGCCGCCCTGGTGCCGGCACTGGCCGGCGCCGACACCATCAAGGTCGGCATCGCCAACGACATCTCCGGTCCGTTCTCCGCCCTGGGCGCCGAAGCCCGCGACGGCTTCAACCTGGCCATCAAGCAACTGGGCAGCAAGCTGGGCGGGCAGCCCGCCGAATTCGTGCAGACCGACATGGGCGGCAACCCCGATCAGGCCCGCCAACTGGTGACGCGCTACATCCAGCGCGACAAGGTCGATTTCTTCACCGGCCCCATCGGCTCGAACGTGGCGCTGGCCGTGGGCCCCGCGCTGTTCGCGGCCAAGGTGCCGTACCTGTCGAACAACCCCGGCCCCAGCCAGTTTGCCGGTGCGCAGTGCAATGCGTACTGGTTCGGCACGTCCTACCAGAACGACGCCTTCCACGAAGCGGCCGGCAAGGTTGCGGCGGATCGCGGCTTCAAGAAGATGTTCATCATGGCCCCGGACTATCCGGCCGGCAAGGATGCGCTCAACGGCTTCAAGCGCGGCTACAAGACCGCCCCGGGCGACGAGGTCTACACCAAGCTCGGCCAGATCGACTACGCCGCAGAATTGGCGCAGATCCGCGCCGCCAAGCCGGACGCCGTCTATATCTTCCTGCCGGGCGGCATGGGCATCAACTTCGTCAAGCAGTTCGTCTCGACCGGCCTGTCGCAAAGCGTCAAGCTGATCGGCCCGGGCTTCTCGGCCGACGAGGACGTGATCCAGGCCGTGGGCGAACCCATGCTGGGCATGTACAACACGGCGCAGTGGGCGCATGACCTGGACGTGCCGCAGAACAAGGCCTTCGTCGAAGCCTTCCGCAAGGAATACAACGGCCGCTACCCCTCGGTGTACGCTGCCCAGGCCTACGACGTGATCATGGCCATGGACGCTGCCGTCAAGCAGGCCGGCGGCAAGGCCTCCGACCGCGAAGCCATCGTGCGCGCGCTTGAAAAAGCCGACTACCCCTCGGTGCGCGGCAGCTTCACTTACGGCAAGAACCACTATCCCATCCAGTCTTATTACCTGCGTGTCGTCGACAAGGACGGCAGCGGCCGCATTACCAACAAGCTGGTGGGCAAGGTGTTCGACAAGTACCAGGACGTCTACGTCGGCGAATGTAAGCTGTAGAGGGAAAGACCCACCCCCGAAGCGCTGCGCGCTTCCCCCTCAAGGGGGCATGCCTGCGGACCGGCGAAGCCGGCTCCGCGGCATCCGGGTCGGGTGACACCGCTGCATGCGCCGTGCCTGGTGCGCGGACGCGATGCGCAATCAGATGGCTCTATTGATTAGGCCGCGAACCAGGCCATCGGCACTTCGCGGCAGGGGGAAGTCTTCATGACGTTTACGCTGATCGTCGAGCAATTGCTGAACGGTCTGCAGTTTGGGTTGATGTTGTTTCTGATCGCGGCCGGGCTGACCCTGGTGTTCGGCATCATGGACATCATGAATCTGGCTCACGGCTCGCTCTACATGGCCGGCGCCTATGTCGCCGCCGAAACCATGCAGCGCACAGGTTCATTCACCGCTGCCGTCCTGGTGGCGGCAGTCGCCACCGGCATCGTCGGCGTGGTGCTGGAACTCACGCTGATCCGCCGCCTGGCGCTGCGCGACCACCTGGCCCAGGTGCTGGGCACCTATGCCGTCATCCTCATCGCCAACGATCTGGTCAAGATGATCTGGGGGCCGGCCCCCGTCATGCTGAACATGCCGGCCGCGCTGTCCGGCCCGGTCCGGCTGCTGCCCGATCTGCTCTATCCCGCCTACCGCCTGATGATCATCGTGTTCGGTGTGGCCGCCGCCGCGGGCCTGTACTGGTTCGTGACGCGCACCCGTGCGGGCGTGCTGGTGCGGGCAGGGGCGTCCAACCGCCAGATGGCCACCCTGATGGGCGTGCGCGTGCCGCTGCTGTTCCTGGGCGTATTCGTGCTGGGCGCCATGCTGGCCGCCGTGGCCGGCGCCTTGCTCGGCCCGATCACGTCGGTACAGGTGGGCATGGGCGAGGAAATCCTGATCCTGGTGCTGGTATGCATCGTGATCGGCGGCATCGGATCGATTCGCGGCGCCTTTGTCGGCGCACTGTTGGTGGGCATGGTGGATACGGCGGGGCGGGCCTTCCTGCCCATGCTGCTGCGCCAGGTCTTTTCCCCGGCCGTGGCCTCCAGCGTCGGACCGACGCTGGCCGCCATCGCCATTTATGTATTGATGGCGGCAGTGCTGGTGTTCCGGCCCTCCGGCTTGTTTCCGGCGCGGGGTTGAGCATGAAATCCATGATCTGGACCGTGGTCCTGCTGGCCGCGCTGGCCGTATTCCCCCTGGTCGCGCCGGCGTTGGGCCTGGACTTTTACATTTCCTTCGTGCGGCGCGTGCTGATCTATGCGCTGGCCGCGACCAGCCTGAACCTGATCCTGGGCTATGGCGGCATGGTGGCGCTGGGACACGCGGCGTTCTTCGGCGCGGGCGCGTACGCGGTCGGCATCCTGGCCATGTCGGGCGTGACGTCCGCCCTGATCGTCTGGCCCGTGGCCATGCTGCTGGCGGCGGTGCTGGCCTGCATCACGGGGGCGATTTCGCTGCGCACCCGCGGCGTGTACTTCATCATGATCACGCTGGCCTTCGCGCAGATGCTGTTCTACATCTTCATCTCGCTGCGGCAGTACGGCGGCGAGGACGGGCTGAACCTGCCGGGCTACTCCAGCCTGCCGGGCATCGACCTGGCCAATGACGTCAGCTTCTATTACCTGGTGCTGGCGCTGTTCGCGCTGATCATGTGGGTGTTCGGCCGCGTGGTGACCTCGCGCTTTGGCACCGCCCTGCAAGGCATACGCGAAAACGAATCGCGCATGGAATCCATGGGTTATCCGGTCTATCGCATCAAGCTGATGGCCTTCACGCTGAGCGGCGCGGTGGCCGGCCTGGCCGGCGCGTTGCTGGCCAACCATAATCTCTTCATCTCGCCCAGCCTGATGCACTGGACCCAGTCGGCCAACCTGCTGATCATGGTGCTGGTGGGCGGCATCGGCCTGCGCTATGGCGGCGTGGCGGGCGCCGTGGTCATGCTGACCCTGGAGGAAGTGCTGCGCCTGTGGACCGAATATTGGCACCTGCCCCTGGGCGTGCTGCTGCTGTGCGTGGTGTTCGGCGCGCCGCGCGGCCTGGTCGGGCTGTTCGGCCCCTTGTTCAGCGGCCGCGCCGCTGCCACCCAATCCGGCAAGGCGGGATCATGAACGCAGCTGTAACGCCGGCCCTGCAGGCCACGGGACTGGTGCGCCGCTTCGGCGCGCTGGTCGCCACCGACAATGTGTCGCTGTCCCTGAACCCGGGCGAGATCCATGCCCTCATCGGCCCCAATGGCGCGGGCAAGTCGACGCTGATCCATCTGCTGTCCGGCACGTTGACGGCTGACTCGGGCAAGCTGACGGTAGGCGGACGCGACGTCACCAGCATGAACGCCCATCAGCGAGTGGCTGCCGGGCTGTCGCGGTCGTACCAGATCACCAATATCTTCAAGCAATCCTCCGTGCTGGACAACCTGGTGCTGGCGGTGCAGGCGCATGCCGGCAGCAGCTTCCGCTTCTGGAAGCCGCGCGCCGCCGAATCGGCCCTGTACGAGCAGGCGCGCGAGCTGGCCCGGGAATGCGCCATCGACGCCAGCCTGCTGGAACGCCCGGCCGGCACCCTGCCGCACGGCGAACAGCGCAAGGTCGAATTCGCGCTGGCCCTGGCCGCACGGCCTGCCGTCCTGCTGCTGGACGAACCCATGGCGGGCATGGGGCCCGACGAAACCGTGCGCCTGACCGAATTGATCGAATCCATGCGGGGCCGAGCCGCCATGCTGCTGGTCGAACACGACATGCAGGCGGTGTTCCGCCTGGCCGACCGCCTGTCGGTGCTGGTCTACGGTCGCGTCATCGCGACCGGCACCCCCGACGAAATCCGCGCCAACCCGGAAGTGCGGCAAGCCTACCTGGGCGACGAGGAGACCGCGTGATGCTGACCATCGAATCCGCCAAGAGCGGTTACGGCGCCAGCCAGGTGCTGTTCGGCGTGGACCTGCAAATCGGCGCGGGTCAGGTCGTGACCTTGCTGGGCCGCAATGGCATGGGCAAGACCACGCTGCTGCGCACCTTGTTCGGCCAGTTGCCCCTGCGCGGCGGCAAGATCCAGTTCGCGGGCCAGGACATCAGCGGCTGGAGTCCGGACCGCATCGCCCGGGTCGGCATGGCCATCGTGCCGGAAGGGCGGCAGTGCTTCCCGAACCTGACGGTGCGCGAGCACCTGACGGCCTTCGTTGCCGCCCGCAACCCGGACATCGGCGAACCCTGGACGCCGGAGCGCGTTTTCGAACTCTTTCCCCGCCTGCACGAACGCGCCCGCAACATGGGTAACCAGCTCTCGGGCGGCGAACAGCAGATGCTGGCCATCGGCCGGGCGCTGGTCACCAATCCGCGGCTGCTGATCCTGGACGAGGCCACCGAAGGCCTGGCGCCCAAGATCCGCGAGGAAATCTGGAATTGCCTGGCGCGCCTGCGCCAGGCCGGGCAGACTATCCTGGTCATCGACAAATACGTCGAACGGCTGCTGAGCCTGGCGGACCGCCACGTGATCCTGGAGCGCGGCAAGGTGGTGTGGACCGGGGACTCCCAGGCCCTGGACGCCGATCGCGGCCTCTGGGAGCGCTATCTGGGCGTGTAGCAAGAAAGCTGCAATGTAAACAGGCAAACGCTGCCAGTCGTGAAATAAAAAGCAATAAATCGACATTTACATTGCAGTAGTGCAACTTAGGACGCCCGAGCGTCTTACAAGCGTTTGCTCCTGTTTCAATTGGATCCACTGTTCTCTACACTTGTCGCGCCGGACGTGCCTCGAGGGTACGCCTGCAACAGGCTCATGGCTGGACAAGCGGGGCAAGCGCGCGGCGAAACATCGTTACACAACGAAAGTCTGCCCATGCGTCCCCTTCACGCACGTTACGTCTTATCAGGCAGTAAGGAAGACTTTGCATGGCGAAATGGGGTTTGCGCAGAAAATCGTTGATGGCGCTGTTGCTGGCGTGCCTGGTTGCCCTGGCGCCGGCGGCCCTGATCGGCTGGCAGGTGCTGGACGGGGTCAGGGAGCACTTCGGACGGGCTTTCTCCGACAACTTCACGCAATTGAACCGCCAGCGCATCCTGGCGCCGGTGTCCCGTGAACTGGCCCTGTCGCAGCGGTTGGCGGATAGCGAGGTCACTCGCCGCTGGCTGCGGCACGAAAGCGATCCGGCCGCGCGCGAGCTGTTCTTTCGCGAAGCCGACGGCTACCGCCGCGATCTGCTGGGACGCGCCTACTTCATTGCCAGCGCCGCCTCGGGCAATTATTACTTCAACGACGACCAGCCCCTGTCCGAGACGCCGCGCTACACGCTGAGCAAAAGCGCTGCCGACGACGCCTGGTTCTACCTGACGCTGGCGTCGCCCGCCAAATACAACATCAACGTCAACCCGGACCTGAAGCTCAAGACCACCAAGGTCTGGATCAACGTCCAGGTGCGCGACGGCGACCGGGTCATCGGCCTGACCGGTTCCGGTCTGGACGTAGGCGGATTCCTGCGTGAATTCGTCAACAGCGGCCAGCCCGGGGTCACGCCCATCATCGTCGACGAGGAAGGCGCGATCCAGGCCCACATGGACGCCTCGCTCATTGCCTACAACTCGGGCGCGGGCGGCGCTGCCCGCGGCACGGTGTTCAACCTGCTGGACGGCGGCGAGGGCCGCGCCGAGCTGGCCGCGGCCATGAAGGCGGCGCGGACCGACCCGCAGTCGGTGCAATCCGCCTGGGTCAAGATGGACGGCATCCGGCAGCTGGTGTCCGTAGCCTACATGCCGGAACTGCATTGGCACGTGCTGACGGTGGTGGACCTGGGCGCGGCCCGGGTACTGGACACGGATTGGCTCTGGCCCGCGGCGATCGGCCTGGTGGTGCTGTTCGCGGCCATGTTGCTGTGCTTCGGCTACGCCATCGAGCGCCTGATGCTGCGCCCCTTGCGCCGCCTGCAGCAGTCGGCGCGCGCCATCGCCGACGGCAGCTACGACGTGCGCCTGCCTCCGGGCGGCCAGGACGAAATCGGCGACCTCAGCCGCGCGTTCGGCGTGATGGCGGACAAGGTGCGCCAGCACACGGCTGAACTCGAAACCAAGGTGCGCGAGCGCACCTCCGAACTCGAGGACGCCAATCGCGCCATGGCCGCCGCGCACAAGAAAATCGACGACTCCATCGATTACGCCAGCCTGATCCAGCGCGCCATTCTGCCGGATCGCCAGCTTACCCAGTCCCTGGGCGCGCATCATTTCGTGCTGTGGAAGCCGCGCGACGTGGTGGGCGGCGACTTCTACGTATTCCGCTCCGACGGCGCCAACTGCCTGCTGGGCATCATGGATTGCGCCGGCCACGGCGTGCCCGGCGCATTGATGACCATGCTGGCCCGCGCCGCCATAGATCTGGCGATCACCGAGGCCGGCCCGGCCGACCCCGCCGCCATTCTGACCCGCACCGACAACGCCATCCGCGCCATGCTTGCCGACGCGCAATTGCCCCGTGCGCTGGCCACGAACACGGATGCGGCCCTGGTTTATATTGACCGCCAGGGCGGCCGGTTGCGCTATGCGGGCGCCAAGATCAGCCTGTACGCGAGCAACGGCGAGGAACTGCGCGAGGTGCCCGGCGGCAAGCGGGCGCTGGGCGACAAGCGCACCGAGACCTACGAAAACATCGAACTGCGGATGGAGCCCGGCTGGACCTACTACCTGGTCACGGACGGGTTCCTGGACCAGGCGGGAGGCGAACACGGCTTTGGCTTTGGCAATACCCGGTTCGCGGAAATGCTCAAGACGCACGCGCGCCGGCCGTTAACCGAACAGGCGGCCGCCTTTACCCAGGCGCTGGCAGAGTACCAAGGCGGGCGGCCGCAGCGTGATGACATCACCTTGCTGTCGTTCCGTTTCGAATAAACGTTATCAGGGCGGTTACCCCCATGAATGCCTCCGATCTTTACGCATTGGGCGAACGGTTCAACCAGAATCGCACTCTGTTGTGCTTCAACGGACCGACTTCCCGCAGCCTGATCGAGGAAATCGGCAATGCGCTCAAGAACTATCTGAACGCGGAGCACGCGCGGCCGGCCGAGGCCATGGACGTTTTCTCCGTCTACATAGAGATGATCCAGAACATCCGCCAGTACGCCGCGCTGCATGACGACCTGGACGCCTCGGCCACCGTGGTGATCGGCCGCCGCGATGAAAGCCGCTACGTGGTGTCGGCGGGCAACCTGGTCAAGGCGGAGGACGGCGAGGCGCTGGTCGCCCGCATCCAGGAACTGGCCGCGCTGGACAAGGCGGCGCTGAAGGCCGAGTACAAGGCGCAGCTGCACAAGCCGCGCGCCCAGGGCGTCGCCTCGGGCGCCGGCCTGGGGCTGATCGATATCGCCCGCCGCGCTGGCGCGCCGCTGGAGGCCAGCCTGACGCCCGCCGCAGCGCCCGGGCAGGCCTTCTTCAGCCTGAGCGTCGTGATCTGAAGGCGTGCCGGGCCAAGAATATATTTGGAGCAACTAATGAACGATTTGAACATTCCCGGGACCCAGTCCACGCCCGCCATCACCGCCGACACCGCTGCCGGCGTGCTGGCGATGCGCGGCGACTCCTATCCCGAGAATTCCTTCGAGCTGTTCGGTCCCGTCATCGAATGGGTCGAAGCCTATCTGCTGAGCAGCGCCGCGCCCCTGAAGCTGGAGCTGGAACTGCTCTACCTGAACACCAGCAGCATCAAGTCCGTCATGGACATCTTCGATCTGCTGGAGGCTGCCCACAACAAGGGCCGCGAGGTCAGCGTCACCTGGTTCTACGACATGCGCAATGAGCGCGTCGGCGAACTGGCCGAGGAATTCAAGGAAGACTGCACGTTTCCCTTTTCCGTTGTCGGCCGCCAATGAAATCCGACGCCGCCCAGCTGGACAAGCGCATCGCCGAATTGCTGGCGGATCCGGTCTATCAGGGCCATCCGTTGCATGAAGCGCTGGACGCGCTCTGGCGGCATACGGCCGAACAGATGGCGCGCATCGAGCGCGTGACCCAACTGTCGGACGCCTACCAGAGCATGGCGCACGAACGCGAGCTGGGCCTATGCGACCGTTTCGACCGGCAACTGCGCCGGCTGACCCGCATCGCGCGCATCTCGGACCACTACCAGAACATGATGCGGGACCTGAACTCCGCATTGCAGGAAACCTCCAATCGCGATCCCTTGACCGGCCTCTTGAACCGGCGCGCCTTGATGGAAATGATCAAGCAGGAGGTCTTGCGCGTGTCTCGCGGCGGATCGACCTTCGTGGTGGCGATGCTGGACGTGGATCATTTCAAGTCGGTCAACGACCGCTATGGCCATGAAACAGGCGACCGCGCGCTGGTCGAGCTGGCCGGCGCGTTGGGCGACAACTTGCGCGAATACGATCTATGCGGCCGCTGGGGCGGCGAGGAATTCCTGGTGCTGCTGCCCAGCACCCAGCCCGAGGACGCCCAGCGCGTCATGGACCGGCTGGTGGGCGCGGTGCGCGCCTTGGCAATCACGGTGGGAGATGGCGTGTTGAGATTGACGGTCAGCATAGGCATGGCATATCACCAGTTGGGAGAAACTTTCTCTGAAACGCTCAGCCGTGCGGACCAGGCCTTGTACCTGGCCAAGCAGGACGGACGCGACCGCGTCGAACTCGGGTTTCCGAAGCGCAGATGAAACCGGATCAGCTGTTATCCGGCATGGAGCCCCATATGCTTGATTCTTATCCAGGCGTTACCGACGAGCGCCCTCAAGGCGCCGCGTGGCACTCCGCCACCTATCTGGCGTCCATGGATCGGGCGCTGCTGCTGTTCGATTTTGATCCGGCTGGCTCCTTGTTGAACGCCAACGCGAATTTTCTCGCCCTGGTCGGCCATGCCCGCGAAGAGGCCCTGGAGCTGCGCCATGACATGCTTTGCGACAGCATGGACGAAGGCAAGGGCATCGTCGGCGGCGAGCAGGTCTGGGCCCGGCTGCTGGGCGGCAAGCACTTCACCGGCACCTGCCGCTATCGCAAGAAGGACGGCGGCTTCGTCTGGATCGAAGCCACCTACATGCCCATCGCCGGCGAAGCCGGCGATGTCGTACGCATTTCCGTCATCTCCCGCAAATCCATCGCGGATGCCGACCGCCAGGAAGAGATCCGGCTCCTGTTGCTGGGCATCAACGAAACCGGCAATGCCGTCGCGGTGTCGGGCAAGGACGGCCGCATCCTCTACGTGAACGACGGCTTCCAGCGCATGCTGGGCTTTTCCCGCGGCGACGCCGTCAACCAGGAGCTGGGCGAACTGCTGGCCGGAGGCAGGCCGGACGGCGGCACGCGCGAAGAGCTGGGCCGCCGCATCGCCTGCCGCGAGGGCTACCACAAGGACGTGCTGGTCTACGATCGCGCCGGCCGCCCGCTGTGGGTGTCGGTGATGGCCAACTCCGTGTTCGACGAACGCGGCGCCCTGGTCAATATCGTGGACGTGCTGACGGACATCACGCCCACCAAGGTGCACGAAGTCTTGCAGCGCCGCGTGCTGCAAGCCATGGTCAATGAGGCCTCGGTGGTCGAGGTCATGAACATGGTGTGCCGCGAGGTCGAACGTCTGGCGCCCGAAGTCGCGGCCAGCGTCCTGCGGGTGGACGATGCCGGGCTGCTGCGGCCGCTGGCCGCGCCCAGCCTGCCGCAAGCCTACACCGACGCCTTGGACGGCGTGGCCATCGGGCCGCAGGCGGGCGCTTGCGGCACCTCTGCCTTCCTGGGCCGGCCGGTGATCGTGCCGGACATCTCCACCGATCCGCTGTGGGACGACTATCGACACCTGCCGCTGCCGGACGACGTGAAGGCCTGCTGGTCGTCGCCGATCAAGTCCAGCGATGGCCGGGTCATAGGCACCTTCGGTTTTTATTTCCGCGAGCGGCGTCTGCCCGACGATTTCCATCACCGGCTGGTGGACGTGTGCGTGTACTTGTGCGCGCTGGCGCTGGAGCGCGAGGAGGCCCGCGCGCGTATCCGCCAGTTGGCGTTCTATGACGAACTGACCGGCTTGCCCAACCGGAACCTGCTGCTGGCGCAGGCCGAGCAGGCCATCGCGCGCGCTGAACCCGAGCGCAAGCGTGTCGCCATTCTGTTCCTGGATCTGGATCGCTTCAAGCAGGTCAACGATACGCTGGGCCATCCCATAGGCGATGCGTTGCTGCGCGACGTGGCGCAGCGCTTGCGCCGCCTGGCGCGCGCGACCGACATCGTGGGCCGCTTGTCGGGCGACGAGTTCGTGATGCTGATGCCGGACTTTGAACACGGTCGACTGACGACGGCGGCGGAGCATGTGCTGGTCGCCTTGGCTCAGCCGTTCTCGGTGGGCGGCATCACGCTCAATCCCTCGGTCAGCATCGGCATCAGCGTGTTCCCCGAGAACGGACGCGACATGGATACGTTGCTGCGCCATGCCGACATGGCGATGTACCAGGCCAAGACGGCGGGGCGCAACCGCATCTCTTTCTTCAGCGCCGAAATGAACCGGCAGGCGCAGGAGCGCCTGGCGCTGGAGGCCGCCTTGCGCGATGCGCTGGAGGCGAAGGCTTTGCGGTTGCACTATCAACCGCAGGTGGGGTTGAAGAACGGTCAGCTGTACGGGGTCGAGGCGCTGGCGCGCTGGCGTCATCCGACGCTGGGCGATATCTCGCCGGCGCGCTTTGTGCCGCTGGCCGAGGAATGCGGGTTGATCGGCGACCTGGGCGACTGGGCGGTGCACGAGGCTTGTTCGCAGTTGGCGGTCTGGCGGGCGAAGGGCCTGCGGGTGCCGTCGGTGTCGGTGAACCTGTCTGCGACGAATTTCCACAATCTGAATCTGCCGCGGTTGATCGAGGCGACGCTGGCCGAGTTCGGGCTGGCGGCGGCGGATCTGATGCTGGAGATCACGGAAGGCGTGGTGCTGGATGCGACGGCGGGTACGTTGCGGACGATCGCGGAGCTGCATCGCTTGGGGGTGCGGTTGTCGATGGACGATTTCGGGACTGGCTATTCCAGCCTGGGGCATTTGCGGCGACTGATCGTGGATGAACTGAAGCTGGATCGCAGTTTCGTGCAGGGGCTGGAGAGCGATGACGCGGCTCGGGCGTTGACGAGCGCGGTGATTCGTATCGGCGAGAGCCTGAGTCTGCCTGTGGTGGCCGAGGGCGTCGAGAACGAAGAGCAGCGGCGGTTTTTGATCGAGCAGGGGTGTGCGGCGGGGCAGGGGTTCTTGTTTTCGCCGCCGTTGCCGGCTGCTGATCTTGAGGAGTGGCTGCGGGGGCGGCCGTAGGTTCTTTGGCTGCTGCTGCTTTCGCCGCTTCTGTGGTTTCTGTGGCTTCCGTTGGTTCTTAAGGCGCCAGTCGCTTCGGCGGCCTGGCGTGCGCGGGGCAACGATTGCGGTCCGGAGCGTTCGCTCCGGACTTCCCCTTCGTCATCGTCGTCCAGGCCTTCGGCCTTCCCTTCCGATTCCCTCGGGCTTATCGACGCCCCGCGCACGCCAGGCCGCCGAAGCGACTGGCTCGGCTGGTTGAATCTTTACGGGTGTTGGGGCGGGTGGTTTGCTTGGCGTTCTTGGCGCCGGTGGCGGATGGTGGAAGATCTTGCGGGGCCCGCCCCAGGTCGGCCGCGCGGGCGGCCGACCTGGGGCATACGCTTGGTATTGCGACTGCGACTGTGACTGCGGTCGCGGTTGCTGTCGCAGGCGCTGCGCGCTTGGCGCCACGGGCCGCCGTGTCTTGCCCGTGGCGCGCCTGCCTCTTACTTCGATGCCACCGTTTCCGGCGGCACCGGATTCTCCCAGCCGCCGCCAATTGCGCGGATCAGGCCTACGGCCGAGCGCGCTTGTTCGCCGCTGAGCTGCACGGCGACGCGTTGCTGCAGCAGGACGCTGCGGTCGGCTTCGATGACGTCCAGGTAGCTGATGGAGCCTTCGCGGTACTGCGTGTGCGAGAGCTTGGCGGCGCGGGCGGCTGCGTCGACGGCTGCGTCTTGCGCCTTGGTCTGGTCGGCCAGGATGCGCAGGTTGGCCAGGTTGTCTTCCACTTCGCGGAACGCGTTCAGCACGGTCTGGCGGTAGACGGCGACGTCTTCCTCGTAGACGGCGCGGGCGCGGTCCAGGCCGGCCTGGCGGCGGCCGCCGTCGAAGATGGGCATGGACAGCGCGGCGCCGACCAGCGGACCCAGCAGGAAGGTGCGGCTGGACCACTGGAACAGGTTGCCCAGGTCCGAGGACTCGTAGCCGAAGGCGCCGGTGATGTCCAGGCGCGGGAAGAACGCGGACTTGGCAGCGCCGATGCGGGCGTTGGCGGCGGCCATGGCGCGTTCGGCGGCGGCGATGTCGGGGCGGCGTTCCAGCAGCGTGGATGGCAGGCCGGCGGGGATCGACAGCGCGACCTTCTGGATGGGCTGCTCGGGCATGGCGAAGTCTGACGGGGCGCGGCCCAGCAGCACGGCCAGCGCGTGCTCGGAGGCGGCGCGGCGGCGGTCGATGCCCAGGGCTTCGGATTGCGCGCTGGCAAGTTCGGCCTTGGCGCGGGCCAGGTCGAGTTCGCTGATGTCGCCGGCGTCGTAGCGGCGCTGGATCAGTTGCAGGGTGTCGGTGCGCAGCTTGACCGTCTGGCGGTAGAGCTGCGATTCGGCGTCCTGTTCGCGCACCAGGAAGTAGGTGGTGGCGACGTCGGCCTGCAGGGCCAGCAGCACGGAACGGTACAGGGCCTCGCTTTGCTGGGCGTC
The DNA here is from genome assembly GCF_014851465.1 of Achromobacter sp. ACM04. Taxonomy (NCBI): domain Bacteria; kingdom Pseudomonadati; phylum Pseudomonadota; class Betaproteobacteria; order Burkholderiales; family Alcaligenaceae; genus Achromobacter; species Achromobacter sp. ACM04. The sequence goes on along the minus strand of NZ_JACUZS010000002.1, from coordinate 1,170,481 downwards.
GGCGCTGGCGGCGTCGTAGGTGGAGGCGACGCGGCCGAACAGGTCGGCTTCGTAGGAAACGGCGCCTTGGGCGCGCCAAGTCGTGACCGGGCTGGTCGAGGTGCCGTCGGGCAGGCCCTGCGACACGGCCGAGGGGCGCTGGCGGTTGGGGCCGAAGGCGGCGTCCAGGTTGGGGAAGAAGCCGGCGCGGGCTTCGCGTTGCAGCGCGCGCGATTGGGTCAGGCGGGCGGCGGCGGCCTGCAGGTTCTGGTTGGCCTTTTGGGCTTCTTCCTGCAGCTGGTTCAGCCCTTCGTCGCCGAACACTTTCCACCAGGCGCCGCGCAGCGCGTCTTCCGACGGTTCGGCGGTCTTCCAGGTGCCGGCCTCGGATGCGGGCAGGGCGGCTTCCTTGAAGGCCGCGGGCACCGCGGCCGAGGGGCGTTCGTAGGTGGGGCCCACCGCGCAGCCGGCCAGCACGAGCAGGACGGCAAGCAGGGCGGAACCGCGGGTCAGTCTTTTGATCATGATGACTATTCTCTTGTGGGCGCCTTCCGCCTAGGGGGCGGAAGGCGCTGTCTAGCTACTGTGGTGAGCCGGCTCAGGCGTGATGTTGCTGGGCGGGTTGCGCGTTCGGGGCCACGTGCGGGACGCACACGGGAGCCTCGTGCGGCGCGGCGGAGTGCAGCGTCTTGCCGCCCAGCGTGCGCAGCAGCACGTAGAACACGGGGGTCAGGAACAGGCCGAACAGGGTCACGCCCAGCATGCCGAAGAACACCGCGATGCCCATGGCCTGGCGCATTTCAGAACCCGCGCCCGAGGACAGCACCAGCGGCACCACGCCCATGATGAACGCGATGGACGTCATCAGGATGGGGCGCAGGCGCAGGCGGCTGGCCTCGATGGCGGCGTCCAGCGGACTGCGGCCGTTCATTTCCAGTTCGCGGGCGAATTCCACGATCAGGATCGCGTTCTTCGCCGACAGGCCCACCAGCACCATCAGGCCGATCTGCGTGAAGATGTTGTTGTCGTTGCCGGTCAGGTAGACGCCCGTCAGCGCGGCCAGGATGCTCATCGGCACGATCAGGATCACGGCCAGCGGCAGGGTCAGGCTTTCGTACAACGCGGCCAGCACCAGGAACACCAGCAGCACGCTGATCGGGAACACCCACAGGCCCGCGTTGCCCGCCAGGATCTGCTGGTAGGTCAGGTCGGTCCACTCCATCTTCATGCCGCGCGGCAGGGTCTCGGCGGCGATGCGCTCGGCCGCGGCCTGGGCCTGGTCGGACGAGTAGCCGGGCGCCGGACCGCCGTTGATGTCGGCGGCGGTGTAGCCGTTGTAGCGCACCACCATTTCCGGGCCGAAGGTCTGGTTGACGGTGACGAGCGAGGACAACGGCACCATTTCGCCGGCGACGTTGCGGGTCTTCAGTTGCAGGATGTCGTCGGCGTGCGCGCGGAATTGCGCGTCGGCTTGCGCCCGCACCTGGAAGACGCGGCCGAAACGGTTGAAGTCGTTGACATACATCGAGCCCAGGTAGATCTGCATGGTGTCGAAGACTTCCGTCACCGGCACGCCCAGTTGCTTGGCCTTGACGCGGTCCAGGTCCACGTCCAGCTGCGGCACGTTGATCTCATAGCTGGAGAAGGCGGGGCCCAGTTCCGGCGTCTGGCGCGCCTTTTCCAGGAAGGCTTGCTTGGCCTTGTCCAGTGCGGCGTAGCCGGCGGCGCTGCGGTCTTCGATCTGGAACTTGAAACCGCCCAGCGTGCCCAGGCCCATCACGGGCGGGGGCGGGAACACGGCGATGAACGAGTCCTGGATGGCCGCGAACTTCTGGTTGAGCGAGCCCGCGATGGCGTCGCCCGACAGCGCGGCGTTCTTGCGCTCTTCGAAGGGCTTGAGCATGACGAACACGATGCCGGCGCTCGAACTATTGGTGAAGCCGTTGATCGACAGGCCGGGGAAGGCGATGGTGCTCTGTACGCCGGGTTCCTTCAGGGCGATGTCGCTCATGCGGCGGATCACCGCGTCCGTGCGGTCCAGCGAGGCGCCGTTGGGCAGCTGCGTGAAGGCGATCAGGTACTGCTTGTCCTGCGCGGGCACGAAGCCGCCGGGCACCAGATAGGAGACGCCGACGGTGGCGGCCACCAGCACGGCGTACACGCCCATGGCGCTGGCCTTGCGGCGGATCACTTTGGTGACGCCCGTGCCGTACGACTCGGACGCGCGGCCGAACATATTGTTGAACCAGTTGAAGAAGCGGCCGAAGACGCGGTTCATGCCACGGGTCAGCCAGTCGGGCTTGTCGTGGTGGCTCTTGAGCAGGATGGCCGACAGCGCGGGCGACAGGGTCAGCGAGTTGAAGGCCGAGATCACCGTCGAGATGGCGATGGTCATGGCGAACTGCTTGTAGAACTGGCCGGTCAGGCCCGTCATGAAGGCCAGCGGCACGAACACCGCGCACAGCGTCAGCGCAATGGCGATGATGGGGCCGCTGACCTCACGCATGGCGCGATAGGTCGCGTCGCGCGGACTCAGGCCCGCGGCGATGTTGCGCTCCACGTTTTCCACCACCACGATGGCGTCGTCCACCACGATGCCGATGGCCAGCACCATGCCGAACAGCGACAGCGCGTTGATGGAATAGCCGAACATCAGCAGCAGGGCGAAGGTCCCCACGATGGACACGGGCACCGCCAGCAGCGGGATGATGGACGCGCGCCAGGTCTGCAGGAACAGGATCACCACCAGCACCACCAGGGCGATCGCTTCCAGCAGCGTGGTCACCACGGCTTTGATGCTGGCGCGCACGAATTGGGTGGGGTCGTATTCGATGCGGTATTCCACGCCCGGCGGGAAGTCCTGCGACAGCTCGGCCATGGCGGCGCGCACCTGGCTGGACACGTCCAGCGCGTTGGCGCCGGGCGACTGCATGATGCCCATGCCCACCGCCTGCTTGTTGTCCAGCAGCGACCGCAAGCCGTATTCCTGCGCGTCCAGTTCCACGCGGGCCACGTCCGACAGGTAGGTCACGGCGCCATCGGGCGAGGTCTTCAGGATGATGTCGCGGAATTCCTCTTCGGTCTGCAGGCGGCCGCGGGCATTCACGTTCAGTTGCAGCGGCACGTCGCCCAGCGTGGGGGACGCGCCGATGACGCCGGCGGCGACCTGCACGTTCTGTTCGCGGATGGCGGCGACCACTTCGCTCGCGGTCATGCCGCGCTGGGCGACTTTCTGCGGGTCCAGCCAGACGCGCATGGAATAGTTGCCCGAGCCCCACACCGTCACTTCGCCCACGCCGGTGATGCGGGCGAGGCGGTCCTTGACGTTCAGGATCGCGTAGTTGCGCAGGTAGGTGATGTCGTAGCGGTCATTGGGCGAGATCAGGTGCACCACCAGCGTCAGCGTGGGCGAGCTCTTGGCCGTGGTCACGCCCAGGCGCTGCACGTCCGGCGGCAGGCGCGGCAGCGCTTGCGACACGCGGTTCTGCACCAGCTGCTGCGCCTTGTCCGGGTCCACGCCCAGCTTGAAGTTGACCGTCAGGGTCAGGTTGCCGTCGCTGTTGGCCTGCGACTGCATGTACAGCATGTCCTCGACGCCGTTGATGGATTCCTCCAGCGGCGAGGCCACGGTTTCGGCGATGACCTTGGGGTTGGCGCCTGGATACTGCGCGCGCACGACCACGGACGGCGGCACCACTTCCGGATACTCGGAGATGGGCAGCTGGAACATGGCCAGCAGGCCCGCCAGCAGCACCAGGACCGACAGCACGCCGGCGAAGATCGGCCGGTCGATGAAGAATTTCGAGATATTCATGGACGTTCTCGTTAGACGCGCCGGCTCAGTTCAGGGTGGCCGAGGCGGTCTTGACCGGGTTGCGTTGGGCCGCAACCATGGGGACGACGGTGGGGGTCACGGCATCGCCGGGACGGATGCGCTGCAGGCCGTTGACGACGATGCGTTCGCCGGCGGCCAGGCCCGAATCGACCACGCGCAGGCCTTCCTGGTTGGCGCCCAGCTTGACCTGGCGGTAGACGGCATGGTTCTTGTCGTCCAGCACCAGCACGTAGCGCTTGTCCTGGTCGGTGCCGATGGCCTTTTCGTCGATCAGCACGGCCTGGCGCGGTTCGCTGCCGCCCAGGCGGACGCGGGCGTACAGGCCAGGCAGCAGCTGGCCGTCGGCGTTGTCGAACTCGGCGCGCACGCGGATCGTGCCGGAGGTGGTGTCCAGGCGGTTGTCCACGGACTGCACGACGCCGGTGCGCGAATAGCCTTCCTCGTTGGCCAGGCCCAGCTCCACCGGCACGGCGCCGGCGCGGCCGCCGCGCGCAGGGTTCACATAGCGCAGGAAGGTTTGTTCATCCACGTCGAACGATGCGTACATCTTGGACACCGACACCAGGCGGGTCAGCGGCACGGAGCCGGCGCCAGCCGCCACCACGTTGCCCACCGTGACCTCGGCGCGCGACACGCGGCCGTCCACCGGGGCTTCGATGCGGGTGTAGCCGAGGTTCAGCTTGGCATAGTCCAGCGCCGCCTGGGCGCCTTGCAGGTTGGCGGCGGCTTCGCGTGCGGCGTTCTGCTTTTCCTCGAAATCGCGGCGGGCGATGGCGTTGTCCGTCAGCAGGCGCTGGCCGCGGGCCAGTTCGCTGGCGGTATACGAGGCGCGGGCCTTCGCGGCGGTCAGGGCGGCGGCGGCGCGGTCCACCTCGGCCGCGTAGGGACGCGGGTCGATGGTGAAGAGCACGTCGCCCTTCTTGACGATGCTGCCGTCCTGGAAGTGCACGGCGGTCAGGGTGCCCGACACCAGGGGACGGATGTCGACGCGGTCGATGGCTTCCAGGCGGCCGGAGTAGCGCTGCCAGTCCACGATGGTCTTGTTCAGGACCTCGGCCACTTCGACTGGCGGCGCCGTGGGGGCAGTCTGCGCCTGCGCCGCATTGGCGCCAGCGGGAGCGCGGAAGAGGGCATAACCACCGCCAGCGGCGACGATGGCGGCAAAGACGGCGAGCACAGCAATACGATTGCGCGAAACCATGGTGTTTCCTTGAGAGATGATGGGGCGAAAGCGCGCTTGCCTGGATGAGCCTGGGGGCGGAGGCGGCTGCGGCGGCCTGGGGCAGGCCTGTCCTCGGGATCCGGCGGAAATGCTGCAATGCAACATGCAATGCTGCTGCGCATCCCAGGCAAAGGCGCCTGATCGGGGCGGGTCTTTGCGGGTGCCGGAATCTGAGGATAGGCTTGCCCTTTGATGGCGCCTGGCGGCAAGGGCACTTCAAGATGGTTTGCATTCTGAGCGGTTTAGGGGGTCGGATAAACCCTGATGTTTCGGCAACACTAGTCGTAAGGATCGACTAATCAACGCCGAAATCGGGTTATGCTCCGTCCACACCGACTATTTCCCCTAAAGGACACCGTCGCCATGGACCGTTTTCAGGCTATGCAGGTGTTTGTGCGCGTCGTGGACGCCAATAGCTTCACCCGGGCGGCCGACAGCCTCTCGCTTCCGCGCACCACCGTCACCACCATCATCCAGAACCTCGAACGCCTCTTGGGCGTGCGCCTGCTCAATCGCACCACGCGCCGTATCGGCCTGACGCCCGACGGCGCGGGCTATTACCAGCACTGCGTGCGCATTCTGGCCGACGTCGAGGAAACCGAGGCCTGCTTCCAGGAAGCGGCCCTGCGCCTGAAGGGCAGGCTGCGCATCGATGCCCCAACCTGCATCGGGCGGCTGATCCTGATCCCCTCATTGTGTGATTTCCACGACAAATACCCCGACGTGGAGCTGGTGCTGGGCCTGGGCGACCGCCCAGTCGACATGGTGCAGGAGGCCGTGGATTGCGTGATCCGCGCCGGCGACCTGGAGGATTCCAGCCTGGTCGCGCGCCGCATCGGCACGCTGCAGAGCGTGACCTGCGCCTCGCCCACCTATGTGGCGCGCCATGGCTTGCCGCAGAGCATCGACGAACTGCGCGACCATCACGCCGTGCACTATTTCTCCAGCCGTACCGGCCGCAATTGCGCCTGGGATTTCCGGGTCGACGGCAAGCACCAGGAAGTCGAAATGAAGGGCGTGGTGTCGGTGAACGAATCCGGCGCCTACCTGGATTGCGGGCTCAAGGGCTTCGGCTTGATCCAGACACCGCGTTACATGGCGCTGCCGCACCTGCAATCGGGCGAACTCATCGAGGTGCTGCCGCAATGGAAGCCCAGCCCCACCGCGATTTCGGTGCTGTATCCGCAAAGCCGCCAGCTGTCGCCCAAGGTGCGCGCCTTCACCGACTGGGCCGCTGAATTGTTCGCCAGCTGCCCGCTACTGAGCGGCCGCGACGAGACCGATCCGGCCGCGGCCAGCTGCAGCGTCTACGCCCGCGGGGCTGGCCAGGCGAACGCCGCGCCGTCCGCCGCGCCCAGGCCTGCGCTGGAGGAATACCTGCCGCCGCGCCGCCGTACCGCGCGCGAAGAGGCCGCGGAGTACGCGTTGTAAGCGCATGGCGTGGGGGGCGGATCCGCCCTCCACCTGGGGAATCACGGGAAACCCCGTAGTAAATACAGACCTTGCGTCCCTCGAATTGCATGAAACGTCTGTATAGTCCGACAGTCAAAGCCTACAACGTCCTTACTGTCGATCCGCTCCATGCAGCCTGTACTACCCGCTTACCTGATCGCCCGTTGGCTTTTGTTGCTCGTGCTGTTGGCGGGGGTGTACTTCCTCAGCGGTTTCCTGGTCCCCGCGCTCGCCGCACTCATCATCGGCCTGGCCAGCTGGCCCTTGTACCAGCGGCTGGTCGCGCGCTGCGGCGGCCGCAACGCGCTGGCAGCCTCGCTGGCGCTGCTGGTGGTGATCGTCGTGCTGATCGTGCCGATGTCGTTCGCGCTGTCCTACGCCATCAAGGAAGCCAGTACCTTCTTCGCCTGGGCCATCGCCGCCAACCGCCATGGCGTGGCCGTGCCCAACTGGATCACCTCCATGCCTGTAGTGGGCGAGCGCCTGAGCCAGTACTGGGAATCCTATATCGGCCAGCCCCATGCGCTGGGCGCCCTGGTCGAGGCCGTCAGCGGCGAGCATCTGGGCAATATCTACCGCATGGTCCTGGCGGCCACGGGCAATGTGTTCCAGTTGCTGCTGACCGTGCTGTTCATGCTGATCACGCTGTTCTTCGTCTACAAGGACGGCATCCGCATGGTGGCCCAGCTGGACGTGCTGGGCGAACGCATCCTGCCTGCCCGCTGGCAGCGCTTTTCGCGCGTGGTGCCGGCCACCATCAACTCTACCGTCACCGGCATGGGCCTGATCGCCCTGGGCGAGGGCGTGGTGCTGGGCATCGCCTACTGGGTGGCGGGCGTGCCGTCGCCCGTGCTGCTGGGCGTGGTCACCGGCTTCATGGCGCTGATACCCGGCGGCGCGCCGCTGTCGTTCACGCTGGTGTCGCTCTATCTGGTCGGCTCGGGCCATCTGGTGGCGGGCATCGCGCTGATGGTGTGGGGCAGCGTGGAACTCTTCATCGTCGACAAGACCCTGCGTCCGCGGCTGGTGGGCGGGCCGGTCAAGCTGCCTTTCCTGCCGACCTTCTTCGGGTTGGTGGGGGGCGTGAAGACGATGGGCATCGTCGGGCTGTTCGTCGGCCCCGTGCTGATGGCCCTGCTGGTGGCGGTGTGGCGCGAATGGGTGCACCATGAGGTGCAGGAACGCGATGCCGCCCGCATCAATCCTCCCGCCCAACCCCCTGCTGCTTGAATGCCATGTTGTTGCCTGATGACCAGATAGCCGTCCTGCGCGAGCAGGGCTTCGTGGTGGCGCGCCAGTTCGCCAGCCCGGAACAGGTGGCGGCGCTGCGCGCCGTTGCCGAACGCCATTTGCGCGACCACGTCGCGCCCATCGAATACGAAGCCGACCTGCGCTATCCCGGCGCGCCCGAGTCGCGCGCGGCCGAAGGCGGGCTGACCGTGCGGCGCCTGCTCGGCGCCTATGGCCGCGACCCCTTGTTCGCGCAATGGGCCGCCGATTCCCGCATCGGCCAGTGGCTGGGACGCTACTTCGGCGAAACGCCGGTGCTGTCCACCGTGCATCACAACTGCGTGATGACCAAGCATCCGGCCTATGGCAGCCTGACCGGCTGGCACCAGGACATCCGCTATTGGTCGTTTTCCGACACCGATCTGGTGTCCACCTGGCTGGCGCTGGGCCCGGAAACGCGCGCCAACGGCGGCCTGTCCTTCATCCCGGGTTCACACGCGGCCGCCTTCGCGCCGGAACAGTTCGACCAGCAGAAGTTCTTCCGCGACGACGCGCCCCAGAACGCCGCGTGGATCGCCCGCGCGGTCTGCCCCGAACTGCAGGCGGGCGACGTGGTGTTCTTCCATTGCCGCACCCTGCATGCCGCCCAGGGCAACGCCAGCGACCGCGTGAAGCTGTCGCTGGTGCATACCTACCATCCACAGTCCTGTCATCCGCTGCCGGGCACGCGCTCGGCCAGCCAGCCGGGCGTGCCGCTGACGGTCCCGGCCGCCTGATGCTCTGAGTCAGCGCCGCATTCTGCGGCGCTGTTCCTTTCTCGATCAGCCGCCACTGCGGCCCGTGCTGTCCGCCTGAAATCTCTCCGGGCGCGGCCCCGCATGCGCCGACTTTCCCGGTCCGGGTTCGTGTCCTGACGGGATCTTCCCCCCTTGATTGTCGACCACTGCGCCCGCTCGCTGGCGGGCTCGGCTGCGGGCGCTTTTTCCGGTGCTGAAAGGGCCTGCGCCAAAAAATGGGCCTAGTCCTATGTCTTGCCCGGATCGGAGAGGACTAGCCCGATGGGCGGCCTGCGCCGCGAAATCTACGATGCAGTTGTTGAGTACGCGAACTGAAAAGACCTGTCCCCAACGGTCCCTCAAGCACTAGCGCACGCAGCAAAGATCCGCCCGCAAAGGCGATTTCCCTCACCTCAAAACCCAACTCAAAAGACTCATCATGAAAAAGACCCTCCTGACCGCTGCTCTGGCCATCGCCGGCCTCGCCTCTTTCGCCAGCGCCCACGCCGCCGACGGCACCATCGAATTCACCGGCAACATCACCGCCAACACCTGCGTCATCAACGGCGGCAACGGCGGCGAGAACTTCACCGTGGCCCTGCCCACCGTGTCGGCCAAGACGCTGGAAACCGCAGGCGCCACCGCCGGCCGTACGCCGTTCAAGATCGCGCTGAGCAGCTGCACCTCCGACCAGCCGGTTTCGGTCCACTTCGAAGGCGGCCCCACCGTTTCGCAAACCACCGGCCGTCTGATCGTTGACGCCGGCGGCGCCGAGAAAGTCGAACTGGGCCTGCTGAACAACTCGTTCGGCGAAATCATGGCCGGCGCGGCCATCGGCCAGCAGAACTCGCAGACCGTGACGCTGTCCGGCGGCAAGGCTGACCTGGACTACTTCGTCGAGTACCACTCGCTGGGCAACGCCACCGCCGGCGCCGCCAACTCGCGCGTGCAGTACTCGATCTCCTACGAGTAATGCGCCGACTCGGCGGCTGCCTCCCCGGGGCCGCCGAGTCAGGTGTTTCCCTGCAAGCCGTCTCACCCCGCTCCCCGAGACGGCTTGGAAGGAAACCGACCATAGACGCAGCATCCACCACCAAGGGCTACATCATGAAAACTCTACGCCGCACCCTGATGGCCGCCGCAACGCTTGCCGCGGGCTGTTTTGCACTCCAGGCGCAGGCCAGCGTCGTTATTGCCAGCACGCGCGTGATCTATCCGGCGCAAGAACGCGAAGTCACCATCAAGCTGAGCAACGACGGCCGTACGCCTGCCCTGGTTCAGTCGTGGCTGGACGACGGCAGCATCACCGACGCGCCGGAAACGCTGAAGGTTCCTTTCGTGCTGACGCCCGCCATCTTCCGCGTGGATCCCGGCAAGGGGCAGACCCTGCGTCTGATCCACACCAAGGAATCGATGCCGCAGGATAAGGAAAGCATGTACTGGCTCAACGTGCTGGAAGTCCCGCCCAAGGCTCAGGCCGGCGAAGACGCCAATCGCCTGCAGCTTGCCTTTCGCACGCGCATCAAGGTGATGTATCGCCCGCAAGGCCTGCCGGGCCAGGCAGACGAGGCGCCGGCGCAGCTGCGTTGGGAGGTCGCTCCCGCCGCGGCCGGCAAAGGCTATGCGCTGAAAGCCAGCAATCCCACGCCCTATGTCGTGAACCTGGGCAAGATCAGCCTGCAGTCTGGCGGCCAGACCTTCGATGCCGGAGCCGGTTACGTCAAGCCGGGCGACTCCACGTTGTTTCCCCTCGCGGGAATGACATCGGCGCCGGCAGGCGGTGCCCAGGTCAAGTTCAACAGCATCAACGACTGGGGCGCGAACGTCGAAGGCTCCCTGCCGCTGATGTCGGGACCCGCGTCCTCCCTGCGCTAGGTCACCAGGCCGCGCAAGCGCGCGGCGCCCATCTCACCAAACTCCCTTAGTGATGGATGCCGGCAACGGCATCCGCGGGGAGAGTGTTGTCCAGCGTTTTCACCGAATCCACTCTTTCAGCTCCGCCGTCATGAAGAAAACCCTTTCAAAGCTCCTGCATACGCGAGATAGCGTCAGTCTGCGTCTGACCCCTCTTTGCGCGGCACTGCTGCTGGCCCTGGTTGCGCATGAGCGGGTGGCGCAGGCCGCCGAGGCCGACGCATCCGGAACGATGGTGGCTTCGGTGGAATTCGAGGATGCCTTCCTGATGGGCGGCTCGGGCCAGCGCACCGACCTGTCGCGCTTCGCCAAGGGAAACATGGCCGCGCCCGGCAACTATTCGGTGGACTTGTTCATCAACCAAAGCTATGTGGGCCGCGTCGATGTGCCGTTCGCGGCGGTTGCCGGCGAGGCGGCGGCGCAGCCCGTGTTCGACCGTCAGCTGTTGCAGCGCATCGGCGTCGACCTGGGCAAGCTGCCCGCCGAGGCGACCGCAAAGCTGGCGCAAGACGCCAGCCTGCGCCTGGACGAGATCGCCGCGGACGCCAGCAGCGATTTCGACTTCGGCGACCAGCGCCTGGACCTCAGCATTCCCCAGGCCGCCATGAGCCGCCACGCCCGCGGTTACGTCAGTCCGGAACTATGGGACTCAGGCGTCAACGCGGCCATGGTCGATTACGACTTCAACCTGTACAACTACCGCAACAAGGCGTTTGGCGGCACGCAGCGGCAGGGCTATCTGGGCTTGCGCGCGGGCGTCAACCTGGGTGATTGGCGTCTGCGCCACAACGGCTCCTATTCTTTCGATTCCCAGGGCCAGCGCCAGTACCAGAACATCTCGACTTACGCGCAGCGCGAGATCGTTGCGCTGTCGTCCCAACTCACCTTGGGCGAAGCCTATACCAGCGGCGAACTGTTCGAGTCCACGCCCTTCAAGGGCGTGCGCCTGGCCAGCGACGATCGCATGCTGCCCGACTCGATGCGCGGCTACGCGCCCGTGGTGCGCGGCATGGCCAACAGCAACGCGCGGGTCACCATCCGGCAGAACTCGGTCGTTATTTACGAAACCACGGTGGCGCCGGGGGCCTTTGAAATCACCGACCTGTACGCCACCGGCTACGGCGGAGACCTGGATGTGTCGGTGCAGGAAGCCGACGGCAGCGTGCGCAGGTTTTCGGTGCCCTACGCCGCCGTGCCGATGTCGCTGCGCCCGGGCGTGAGCCGCTATAGCGTGGTCGGCGGCGCCGTGCGCAACAAGCAATTGTCGAAAAGCCCGCATTTCCTGCAGGCTACCTACCAACGCGGCCTGTCCAATCTGGTCACGGGTTATGCCGGCGCCACGGTGGCGCAAAACTACACCTCGGTCTTGTTGGGCGGGGCCCTGAATACGTCGGCCGGAGCGTTCGGCCTGGACGCGACCCAGTCGCGCCTGTCGCAGGCAGACGCTACGCATACCGGCACCAGCATGCGCGCCAGCTATGCAAAGAACCTGCCCAACACTGGCACCAACGTCTCCATCGCGGCGTACCGCTATTCCACCAGCGGCTTCTACGGCCTGAACGAAGCCATGAATTCGCTCTACGGCTATGGCCAGTACCGTTATACCGGCAGCATGGTGCGCGAGCGCAACCGCGCCTCGATCATGCTGAGCCAGCAGTTGGGCGGGCAGCGCGGCAGCATCAACCTGACCGCCTCGGGCGTGGACCATTGGAACCGCGACGGCCGCGACGTGAACTACAGCATCGCCTATGCGAACCGGTACAAGACCGTGGGCTACAACATCAGCGTCCAGCGTCAGCGCGACAGCCGGCAGCAGATGGGCACCGCGGTCTACGCGACCATCAGCATTCCGCTGGGCAAGAGCAATCCGCTCAGCCTGTCGACCAATGCCGGACGCGACTCCGACGGCCGCTTGCGGGTGCAAAGCACGTTGTCCGGCTCCACGGGCGAGGACAATGATCTGTCCTACAGCCTTAGCGCCGACCATGCTTCCGGCGGTTCGGGTGACAGCATGAACGGCGGCAGCGCCAGCATGCTCTACCGCGCGCCGGTCGCCGAATTCACGGGCAGCGCAGGCGTGGGTACGGGCTATTCGCAAAGCTCGGTAGGCGTGCGCGGGGCGCTCGTCGCGCATCCGGGCGGCCTTACGCTGTCGCAGCCGCTTTCGGAAACCTTCGGCATCGTTGAAGCGCCCGACGCCGAAGGCGCACGTCTGCTCAATGCCTCGGGCGTGCGCGTCAACAGCCGTGGATATGCCGTCGTGCCGCATCTGACGCCGTATCGCATGAACACGGTGGAAATCGATCCCAAGGGGCTGTCCACCGATGTGGAACTGCAGGTCACCAGCCAGCAGGTGGCGCCGCGCGCCGGTGCGGTCGCGATGCTGCGGTACGCCACGGTCTCGGGGCGGTCGGCCATGCTGCAGGTGCTGAAAGCCGATGGCAAGCCGCTGCCGTTCGGCGCCAGCGTGGTGGATGAGCATGGTGTGGAAGTCGGTCTGGTCGGGCAGGCAAGCCGTGTACTGGCGCGCGGCCTGCAGGACCGCGGCCAATTGACCGTCAAGTGGGGCGAACTGCCTGGCGATGTATGCCGCATGGATTATGAACTTCCGGCCACGGAAAAAGGCATGGGTCCGGACAGCTATCGGCAGATCGAAACCCGCTGCAGCTAGATATCTCTCAATTTACCTTCGACCGGAATCGCAAGATGAATACGTTTCGAATACTGTTTTTGCTTGGCGCGACGTTGCTGTCGCTGGTCTACTCCCCCGCCAACGCTGCCGGCGATCAATTTCCGTGCGAGCAACCCCATTTTTTGGGGATCGTCCTTCCTGCCACGATCGAGCTTAATGCCGACGTGGGTGTCGGTCAGGTGATGTGGTCCGGTACGGTGGGCACCCGAGCGCTTATACCTGGTAGATGTGCGTCCGAAGAGTCTCCCCCGGGCGCTTTGCTTATCTACCTAGACGTATATGAACAGAATGGGGTCTTTAATACTGGCATTCCCGGGGTAGGCGCTCGCATCAAGTCCCGGTACAGGTCCTGCGTCTCCAATTATTGGCCGACGGAATGCGAGACCGTAGTGGAAGGGACCCCTCCGAAGGTAACGATCGAGTATGAACTGATCAAGACTGGGAATGTGGGTTCTGGATCCTTTGGGTGTTGCGAGGATATCGCCTTTTGGACCTTCGGAAGTACCCAGAACACCTATGCTCGGTTCCGGTACGCCGGGACGACCACCGTACGAGTGAGAAGGCCGCCGACTTGTTCCTTTTCGTCGAATGACACCATCCATACCTCGCTGGGCGTGGTTTCCAAGACGGTTTTCAAGGGTATCGGCTCGACGTCGGCTGAGCGCCCTTTCAAGATCGATCTGAGTTGCAAGGGAGGGGATGGCCTGAGCTCGCTGGATGTGTACGCCACGTTGACGGACGCCACCAAGCCAGGCAACCGCTCCAAGGTGCTGAACTTGTCGCCCGGGTCCGGCGCCACGGGCGTCGGGGTCGAAATATTGAATGGCACCACGGTGCTGGGATATGGCGCGGACTCGAACGTGCTTGGCAACCCTGGCCAATGGAAGGCAGGCACCGTGTCGCCCGGAGCCAGTGTCTTTTCCATCCCGTTGACGGCGCGCTACGTGCAAACCGACGAGGTCGTGACTGTCGGAACCGCCAATGCGCGGGCCACGTTCACGATGAGCTATCAGTAGCGGCGCCCCAGCCGCCACAACAGAATCGTCGCGATCAGGATCGCGGCGACATTGAACTGCATGGCGTTGGCAAAAGCGCTGGCATGACGTTCGGCCGCGCCCGCAGCGGCATGCGCATCGAGTGCGCCGGCGTACAGCATGCCCGCCGCCGACACGCCCAGCGCCGCGCCCACCTGCTGCAAGGTCGACACCACGCCGGCCGCCATGCCAGCGTGGCGGTCGTCGACGAAGCCCAGCGCCAGATTCACCAGCGGCGTGTTGACGGCGCCCTGGGCCGCGCCCAGCCACACCAGCGCCGGCAACAGCGACCACGGCGCCAGGCTCGCGCCGGCCGCGTCCACCTGCAGCATCAAGGTTGCCGTGGCGCCGCCATACAGCAGGGCGGCCAGTGCGATGGCGAGCGTGCCGAAGCGCGCCACCAGCCGCGGCGCCGCCATCGATCCGGCCACGAAGCCCACGCTGGCGGGGGCGAAGATCAGGCCGGCCGTCAGCGCGTCCAGGCCGAAGCCAGTCTGCACCAGCAGCGCATAGCAGAGGAACATGGCGCTGGCGGTGGAGAACACCAGCATGACCAGCAGACAACCCGCCGCGAAGCGCGGCTGCGCCAGCAAGGCCATGTCAACTAGCGGCGCGCCGCCGCGGGCCGCGACACGCCGCTGCATGCGCACGAACAGCGCCAGCGCGATCAGCGCCGCCACGCCGCAGGCCACCGTCCACACGGGCCAGCGGCGCGCGGGACCTTCTATCAGCGCCAGCAGCAGCAGGGCCAGTCCTGCGCCCACCAGCGCCGAACCGGGCCAGTCCATGCTGGCGGCCGAGGGCTCGCGCGATTCCGGGATATGGCGTGCCAGCCGCCACGCCAACAGGCCCAGCGGCACGTTGAGCAGGAAGATGCTGCGCCATGCCAGCCCGAACAGGTCGGCATGCACGATCCAGCCGCCCAGCACCTGTCCGGCGATGGCCGCCAGTCCCAGCGTCATGCCCAGCAAGCCGAAGGCGCGCTGCCGTTCCTGGCCCTGATAGCTGACTCGGATCAACGCATACACCTGCGGAAACAGCATGGCCGCGGCCATGCCTTGCAGGATGCGCGCGGCGATCAGCGTGTCGGCCGTGGGCGCCAGGCCGCACAGCGCCGAGGCCAGCGCAAACCCCGCCATGCCCAGCATGAACAGGCGCCGCCGGCCATGGCGGTCGCCCAGCCGGCTGCCCGCGATCAGCAGCACGCCATAGGCCAGCTCGTAGGCGGCGATGATGAAGCTGATCTGCGCGAAGCTGGCGGACAAGGTGGATTGCATGCTGGGAATGGCGACGTTCACCACGAACAGATCGAAGATCGTGATGAAGCCGCCAGACAGCAGCACGGCCAGGCCCAGGCGGCCCAAGGCGGGCTGCGGCGCGGCGTGCGCGCCAGGGCAGGGGAGTGTGGAAGAAGACATGGAAAGCGCCATCGGAGTCAGGATGGGCGCTATTCTGGAGAGGCTTTTAGCCTTATACAATTTAGCTGTTTATGCTATTACCAGGTGCAATGGACTCATGACCGCAACCGCAGCCCCCAAGCGCCTGGAGCGCACCCGCGCCGATCTGTCGGAATTTCTGCGGCTGCGCCGCGAACGGCTCAGTCCTGCCGAGCTGGGGCTGCCCGCGGGAGGCCGCCGGCGCACGCCGGGATTGCGGCGCGAGGAAGTGGCCGCGTTGGCCGGCGTGGGCCTGGCCTGGTACACCTGGTTCGAACAAGGGCGCAACATCAGCGTGTCGGCAGGCTTCCTGGAAAACCTGGCGCGCGTGCTGAAGCTGGACGCGGCCGAACGCCGTCATCTCTACCTGCTGGCGCACCAGCGTCCGCCATCGGAACCGGGGCGCACCTGGTGCACGGTGCCCGCACAGGTGCGCCGCCTGATGGACGACCTGCCCGCGCGCCCGGCCTACATCCTCAATCTGCGCTGGGACGTAGTGGCGTGGAATGCGGCCGCGGACCGCGTGTTCAATTTTTCAACGCAGGCGCCGGGCCGCAGGAACCTGTTGTGGATGCTGTTCGCGGATCCGGCGATGCGCGAACTGTTCGTGGACTGGCCAGCGCAAGCGCCCGCCATGCTGTCCACATTCCGGCGCGACTTCGCCAGCGCGGGCCAGGCGCCGGACGTCGGAGAGCTGGTGGATGAACTGGAGCGCGTATCGCCGGACTTCAAGAGCTGGTGGCGCGAACACGATGTGCACGGGTCCTGCATGGGCCTGCGCAGCCTCTGCCTGCCAGCCCTGGGCGCGCTGGCGTTCGAGCATTCCACCTTGTCGGTGGACGAGAGCCGGCACCTGCGGCTGGTGGTTTACGCGCCCGCGCCCGACGAACCCAAGGCGGCGGCGTTCGAGCGTTGGCTCGCGGGGCGCGTAGCGGCCCGATCCAAGCCCGCACGTGGCACCAGGGAATAGGCGCGCCGTGGGTCTACGGAGCCGTGGCGGGCGGCTCCTATAGTCGGGGCATCTTCATACCGCCGCGTCCTCGCGGATGCTTCCGCCGGCCATGTCCACCACTGCGCTTTCCCGCCGCCACGCCTTGCTGCTGCTGGGCGTGGTGGTGCTGGCCTGGGGCTTCACCTGGATCGTCAACAAGCTGCTGTTGCAGTACATGACGCCTATCTGGGCAGCGGCCGCGCGCAGCATCGCGGGCACCGTCGCATTGCTGTTGCTGGGTCTCGCGCTGCGCCGCGTGGCCCGGCCGGTCAAGGCCGACCTTCCGGTGATTTTCAGCGTGGGGCTGCTGCACATGGGGGCGTTTGCCGCGCTGGTCAGCCTGGGCATGCTGTACGTGCCGGCGGGCCGCTCGGCCGTGCTGGCCTACACCACGCCTTTGTGGGTGATACCGGGCGCCTGGCTGTTCCTGAGGGAGTCAGTGGGGCCAGCCCGGCGGGCCGGGCTGGCGCTGGGCCTCCTGGGGCTGGTTGTCATCTTCAATCCGCTGGCTTTTGACTGGACCAATCGCGATGCCCTGTTGGGCAATGGCCTGATCCTGCTGGCGGCGCTGTGCTGGGCGGCCAATATCGTCTACGTGCGCGCACACCGCTGGGTTACGCCGCCCTTCGAACTCGCGCTGTGGCAGGCCCTGTTGGCTTCGGCCGTACTGTCGGCCGTGGCGTACGCAACCGAAGGTCCGCCGCAAGTGGCGTGGAGCGCCGACCTGGCATGGCTGCTGGGCTATGCCGGTGTCTTCGGCATCGCGGTGGCGCACTGGGCTGCCGTGAATGTAAATCGTGCCTTGCCCGCGGGCGTGACTTCCGTCGGATTGTTGGGGGTACCCGTGTTCGGCTTGCTGTGCTCGGCCCTGTTCCTGCACGAGCCGGTCAGCGTTTCGCTGCTGTTGGGCATGGCGCTCATCGTGGGAGGGATCGCGGCAGGGGTGATCGAACGTCGCGCTTGACGGCCGGACTATCGCAGGTATATCGTAAGATATATGTCGTAAGATATAACTCGTACGATAGACACCGGAGGTAAACCATGCGTGACGCCCAATTCCTTACCGCATTCGTGCGCCGAGCCCGCCAGAAGCCGCAGGGCCGCCACGGTCATTCCCATTCCCATCATCCCCATGCGCACCATCGCCACCACGGCGAAGGCCATGGCCACCACCAGCGCCACGCCGCCGCGGGCGGGGACTGGTTCTCCGGTCCGGCCGACGAGCGCGGCGAAGGCGGCGGCTTCGGCGGCGGTTTCGGCGACGACGGCCGCGGCTGGACCCGCAGCCGCAAAGTCAGCGCCGACGACCTGCAGCTGATGCTGCTGGGCCTGCTGGAAAAGAATCCCAGCCATGGCTACGAGCTGATCAAGGCGCTGGGTGCGCTCAGCAACGGTTTCTACACGCCCAGCCCCGGCATGGTGTATCCCGCGCTGACCTACCTGGAAGAGCTGGGCTACGCCACCGTCGAGCAAGAGGGCGCGAAGAAGCGCTATCACCTGGCGGAACCGGGCCATGCGCACCTGGACGGCAATCGCGAACGCCTGGCGCTGATGTTCAACAAGCTCAAGCACGTGGCGCGCAAGATGGACTGGATGCGCCAGGCCTGGAGCGGCCAGCCGCGCAACGTCGGCCCCGAAGGCGAAGACACCGCCACCGGCTGGCTGCCGGAGTTCGTGGCCGCGCGCCAGGCGCTCAAGCGCGCGCTGCTGGACCGCACCGACGCCTCGCCCGCCGAGCAGCGGCGCATCGCGGCCATCCTGGCCCGCGCCACTGCCGACATCACGGAACAGAGCTGTTCCTGAAGACCTCATTCCTGGAGTATCCATGACCCGCAACGACCTGAATGTCGAACGCGTCCGCCACAACCTGAAGATGCGCACGCTGACCGTGGCCAGCGTCGAACGCGTCGCAGGCCTGATGGCCCGCGTCACCTTCACCGGCGACGAACTGCAGGACTTCGTGTCCGCCTCGTTCGACGACCACGTCAAACTGTTCTTTCCCGCCGATCCTTCCCTGCCGCCAGCGCTGCCGGCGGTGACACCGGACGGCATCAAGTTCCCGGAGGACATGCCCAAGCCCGCCGCCCGCGACTACACGCCGCGCTTTTTCGACGCGGCGCGCAAGGAGCTCGTCATCGACTTCGTGCTGCACGGCGACGGCCCCGCGTCCACCTGGGCCGAACAGGCCAAGCCGGGCCAGTTGCTGGGCATAGGCGGGCCGCGCGGCTCCTTCGTCGTACCCACGGGCTTCGACTGGCATGTGCTGATCGGAGATGAAACCGCCTTGCCCGCCATCGCCCGCCGACTGGAAGAGCTGCCGGCCAGCGCGCAGGCGCTGGTGCTGATCGAAGTGCCGGATGCTTCCAACGAAATCCCGCTGGCTACCGCAGCGCAAGCCTCGGTGCGCTGGCTGCACCGCAACGGCACCGCGGCGGGCTACAGCACCCTGTTGCTGGAAGCCGCGCGCGAGCTGACGCTGCCGCCGGGCGAAGGCTATGCCTGGGTGGCCGCGGAATCGGCCGCGGCCAAGGCCGTGCGGGAAATCATGGTTGCGCAGCACGGCGTCGACAAGAGCCGCATCCGTGCGGCCAGCTACTGGAAACGCGGCGCCGTGGCTGTGCACGAATCGCACGAAGGCTGAATCGTCGGCTGGCGATGGAGTAAAGATCTTCAGCCGCCGGCCAACGCCAGCAGATTGCGCACCCGCCCGCCCGCGCCTTCTTCGCGCACAGCCAGGCCCAGCACCGCGCGCGGCCAGTCCAGCGCGAAAGGGCGGTACACCACGCCGTCGGGGCGCAGATGGCGCAGCGATTCCGGTACGATGGCCACGCCCATGCCCGCCGCTACCAGGTTCACCGCCGACGACAGTTGCGGCGCGCGCTGGCCGATCTGCGGATTCAGTCCATGCTGGCGGCAGGCGGCCATGATGTCGGCGCTGAGTCCATAGCCGGATTTGCGCGAATACAGGATGAAGCGTTCCTGCTCCAGATCGGAGGGTGCCAGCCGCTTGCGCCGCGCCAGCGCGTGGCCCAGCGGCAGCGCCACCACCAGCGGTTCCTGCGCCAGTTGCGTGAATGCCAGGCCGCCGTCCAGCGCGAAGGGCGGGCGCACGAAGGCCGCGTCGATCGCGCCGCTGCGCAGTTGCGTCACCAGCGTTTCGCTATCGCCCTGCGACAGCGTCATCTCCACGTCCGGATAGCGCTGCCGGTACTGCCGTATCAGTTCCGTCACCACGCCGCTGAAGGACGCGGATTCCGTGAATCCCAATGTCAGTTCGCCGACTTCGCCGCGCGCGGCCCGCTGCGCCGTGCGCACGGCGGCGTCAGCCCGCTGCAGGATGTCTTGCGCGCAGACCAGGAAGGCGCGTCCGGCATCGTTCAGCGCAACGCCACGCCCGGTGCGATCGAACAGCGGCGTGCCGACTTCCTGCTCCAGTTGGCGGATCTGCTGCGACAGCGGCGGCTGCGCCATGCCCAGCTGCTCGGCCGCGCGTGTGAAGTGCTGGGCCTCGGCGGTGGCGACGAAGTAACGCAGGTGGCGCAGTTCCATATTGGTACTTTGAAAGTATTGATTATGAATTTTCCATATATTGGACATTCTATTGCGACGGGCCGATCATGCATACATCGACGACACCCGCAAAGGAATCCGCATGACTGCCCCCATCAAACCCAGCACCCTGTTGCGCCAGCGCCTGGCCCGCGACATCGTCGTGGCGCCCGGCGCCTATGACGGCATGTCGGCCCGGCTGGTGGCCGCGGCCGGCTTTTCCGCCGTCTACGCCAGCGGCGGCGCCATCGCGCGCGCAGCCGGCTATCCGGACATCGGCCTGCTCAGCTTCACCGAGGTCATGGACCGCGTGGAAAAGATCGTGGACGCCAGCGGCCTGCCGGTGGTGGCCGATGCCGACACCGGCTTTGGCGGTTCGGCCAACGTGGAGCGCACCGTGCGCATCATGGAACGCGCCGGCGTGGCGGCCTTCCATATCGAAGACCAGTCCTTCCCCAAGCGCTGCGGCCACCTGGACGACAAGAGCCTGGTGGACGCCGAGGAAATGTGCCGCAAGGTGCACATCGCGCGCCAGACGCTGAGCGACCCCGATGCGCTGGTGATCGCGCGCACCGACGCCATTGCGGTCGAAGGTTTCGAGGCCGCGCTTTCGCGCGCCGAGCGCTATCTGAAGGCGGGCGCGGACATGATCTTCGTGGAAGCGCCCGAGACGCTGGAGCAGATCCGCGCCATCGCCGAACGCCTGCCGGGCCTGAAGCTGATCAACATGTTCTACGGCGGCAAGACGCCGCTCACGCCGCTGGCCGACCTGGCGGCCATGGGCTACCGCCTGGCGATCATCCCATCGGACCTGCAGCGCGCCGCCATCCACGCCATGCAGGCCACGCTTGCGGCCATCAAGCAGACAGGCGACAGCAGCGCGCTGGCCGATCAGCTCACCAGCTTCAAGGAGCGGGAGGAGATCGTGCAGACGCGCCGCTACCTGGCGCTGGACACGCAGTAAGCGCGCGACGCTAGCGGGGGCAGCGGCTCGGCAGGCTCAGCGGCCACAGCCGCTGGTTGTGCGAGCCGTACAGCGTGCGCATGCCGCATTCCATTTCCACGCGCGCCACCTGTTTGCCGGAGGGATCGATGATCATCGATTGCTCCAGCGTGGATACCACCGCGCGGCCCTTGCTGAATGGCGCGACCACCCGGTAATCCGCGGCGATCGCGAGTTTGCCCTGCGCATCTACGTAGCCGTAGCCGCTATCGATGCCGACCGGCGCCAGGCCTTCGCGCAGCGGGCCCAGCGCGTCGAATGCCGGGCCGGACAGCGCGCCCTTGCCGTCCAGCGCGCGCATGCCGCGGTTGGACACGCGCGTTACCGCGCGCCCTTCGGAATAGGCTGACGCAAGACCCTCGACGGAAAGCCGCTTCTTGCCGTCCAGGCCGGTGTAGTCGGTCATCTCCCGGTTGCCCGCGTAGTAATGCCGCAGCAGCATGTCGGAGCCCAGCGGCCAGCGCCATTCGCCGGCGGGCAACGCGGTCACGGTCTTGCCCTGGTCGTCGATCAGGCGCGGACCGTCTTCGCCCGTCAGCAGGGCGCGGGCGGGGGCGCCGCGGAAGGCGCCGGCGACGGCCGAGGACGGCGCGATCTGCCATTGCCCCTGGCTGTCCAGATAGCCTTGGCGCGGCTGGCGGCGCAACACCGTCCAGTCGCCCATGCGCACGTAGTCCGCGTCTTCCATGTCCACCGCTTGCGAGCCGTCAGGCGCAATGGTCCAGCGGTGCTTGTCGTCGCTGGCTGCGATTGAGCCTTCGCTGTCCACGCCGACCGAGAGCTTGGGCCGGAAGGCGGTCAGCGCGCGGCCCTCGGCGTTGAAGACGGCGGTGGGACGTTCGTACTCTTCCTGCTGCGGGCCGGCCTGGCGCAGCTTCCAGATCTTGGCGGTGATGCGTTCCGCGCTGTGGTGGCTGGGCGGCACGATCCACTTGCCCTTAAGGTCGATGATCCCGACGCGATCCTGGCCCAGCGAGGCGACGGCCTGGCCGTCCTGGAAGAGGCCGATGTCCTGGAACGCGGGCGCGGCGATTTCCTTGCCGGCGACGAAGTCGTACAGGCCCCAGGGCGAGCCCTCGGCTGCGGTCTTGAGGAAACGGACCACGCCGGGGGCGACGATCTGCGCTTCGAAGAAGTCGCGGGGCAGGTCGTAGGTCTTGCCACTGCGGTCCAGCATGCGGCTCACGCCATCGGCGTAGGCCGGTGCGTAACCATGGCGGAACGGCCCGATGTGCTGCTGCGCGGGCAGATCCATGGGCTTGCCCACGGCATCGAGCAGCAGCAGGCCTGCGGCGGTCTGGGCTGCGTAGCGCAGCTGCTCCGCCTTGAGTCCGGCGGCTTCCGCATCCGCCTGCACGCCGTAATCCTCGTCGGATCCGTCCAGCGGGATGATGCTGCGCCAGGCCGGGTCGGAGGCAATGCCGCCGTCGGCCAGCAGCAGGCCGGCGCCGTCCTCGGTGCATTGGCAGTGGTCCTGGGCCAGCAGGCCCAGTGCGCTGCCGGGTATGTCCAGCGGCAGCTCCTTGAGCGAGCGGCTCTTGGCGGCTTCCACCGTTTCGGGCTTGAGCAGCAGGCGGCCTTCATCGTCCAGCACGTTGAGCAGTTCGCCTTCCTGCTTGAAGAGCCACAGCTTGCCCTGGCTGACCACCATCCTGCCGGTGTCCTTGAGCCAGGCGGGCGCCGTTTCGCCGTGCAGCCAGTTGCCCATCGGCGTCAACAGGCCAACCGGTACGCGGTCTTCGTTCGAGAACAGCACGTAGCCGTTCTGGTCTTCGGCCACGAACAGGCCCGCGCCCAGCGTCAGCGGCTCCGCGCGCCCCGGAACCAGCGCCATCTGCTTGCCGCCCGAGGGGTAGACGATGGCGTCGCCGTGGCGCTGCGATTCCTGCGCTTCGGCGGACTTGAGCGTAACGACGGGCTTGCCGCCGCTATCCAGCACCACATAGGAACCGCGGCCGAGCTCGGCGCTCCAGAATGCCTTGGTCACGGGCATCAGGCTGCGATAGCCCTGGTCAGCGCCCACGGGCTTGCCATCGAGGTCCAGCAGCAGCGCACCGCCGTCGGCATAGGCGACGGCCATCGAGCCGTCTTCGCCCGGCACCGAGATGTCCTGATAGTCGGGCTCGAGCACCCACTTCCAGTCCCGGTCCACCAGGCCGTACCGGCCTTCCTTGTTGGTGGCGATGTACAGGCCGTTGCCATAGGACTTGATGATGCTGACGCCGGCATCGCTGTAACGGCGTTCGCCGGTGCTGGAGCGGTACTCCGGCTTGTATTCCACCGTCGCCAGCGCCGGCACGCCCGCGCCCACGTGCAAGGACTGCACGCCTTCGTCCAACGGTGCGCCCACCGGCTGGCCCTTGCGGTCTATCAATAGATAGCGGCCGTCCAGTATGGCCACGGTCAGGCCGATCTCGGCGTAGTCCTGCACGGCGTCATAGCGCGGCGGCACCGCCATCCGGCCTTTGGTGTCGATGAAGCCCCACTTGCCTTTCCATTTCACCGCGGCCAGGCCGTGACGGAAATCGCCCACCGCTTCGAAGATGGGCGAAATCGCCAGCCGGCCGTTCTGGTCCAGGAAACCCCAGGCATGGCGGCGCAGCGAATGATCGCGCGGCACGCGGTCGATGTTCACCAGCGCGGAGGGCAGCAGCACTGCGGCGCGTTGGTCCGCCAGCGTGCGGATGCAGCCGTTGGCGTAGGGACTGATGTCGTCGTCGGCTGCGACGCTGTAGGGCTTTTCCTCGATGCAGTACGAGTATTGCGCATGCGCCGACAGGGACGCGCCCAGCGCGGCCAGGGCGCAGGCAAGGCGGGTGGTGCGTATCGCGCGTGACTTCATGGTTGTTTCGCTTTGGCGTTGTCGGGGGCGAGTTCGAACTTGTCGGCCACGGGGCAATCCATTTTCTGCTGCGGCCAGGTGATCCTGCCCTGGTCGTCCAGGATGGTCACCGTGTCGCATACCTCGGTGAACGTGGCGATGGGCACGCCCTTGGTATCGATGTACTGCGTGTTCCGGCCCTGGTGGTTGCTGCGGACCAGCGCGCGTTCTTCGCTGAAGTTTCCGGCCCAGGTAAAGACGGGCGGAATCGCATAGCGTCCCGTCAAGTCGATGTAGCCATATAGCGTGCCGGAATACTGCAGGCGGCGCGCCACCGCCAGGCCGTTGTTCAGCGGGCCCAGCGTGTCGAAGTGCGGTCCCACGATGCGCTTGCCGTTGGCATCGATGAAGCCGTGCCTGCCGTTGCCCGAGCGGCTGCGATAGGGGGCCACGCCTTCGTTGGCGCTGCGGTCTTCCACGCTGTAGGTGCCGTCGATGCGCGTGATCTCGCGGCCCTGCAGGTCCGTCATGATGCTGACGGAATTTTCCGAGTCGTGGAACACGATGCGCTGCATGGTTGCCAGCGGCGAGCCGTCGCCCAGCTTGCCCAGCACGGTCTTGCCGTCCTGGTCGATCACGCGGTAGTCGGAGCCGTTGTAGGCGCGCGCCAGCCCCTCGGGCTGCGCGAAGAAGGGATTGAACTCGCCGTAGATGGCGGGGACCTTCATGTTGCCGCGGGCATCGATGGCGCCCTCGCGGTCGTCATGTTCGATGTAGAGCCAGTGCTGGTAGAGCTCCGTGCGCTTGGCTCGGCCGTCGGAGACTCGCGTGGCGCCGCCCTTGGCGTCGAACAACATGGTTCCGCCGCCCGCCAGCGCGGCCAGGTAGCGTCCGTCCTTCAGGCGCTCAGGTTTGCCGGTCACGGGCTCGCTGGGCTTGCCGGTGCGCAGGTTCACCAGGCGGTAGGTGGTGTCGAAAGAGCTGCGGGAGCGTTGTCCGGGAGCGTTGTCCTCGACCAGCATGAGGCCGTTGCCCAGGTATTCGAGTTTGTACGAGCTGTCCTGCGTGGCGGGCACCACCCATTTGCCCTCGCGGTTCATGACGCCCCAGCGGTCCTGGTGCTGGACCTTGGTCCAATCGTCTTCGAACTTCTCCATGCTTTCGTACACCGGCTTGACGGCGGGCGCACCCTTGGCGACATTCCAGATGCCCCAGCGGTTCTCGCGGTTTTCGTCCGGCGCGCGGTACTGGATCAGTTCGCCGTCGAAATACCTGGCGCCGTCCAGTATCTCGGCAGGGACCGCGACGGCCTTGCCTCGGGCGTCGATCAACTGGTCGCCGTCGCTGCGGCTGCGCCCCGCGCCCGCCTGTGCGTAGCCGCCGCGGAACGGATGGATGACGCTGTAGCGCGGCTGCACAGCCCAGTTGCCGTCGGCGTCGATGGCGCCATACTTGCCGTTGGCGGCGCGCACCGGCAAGGGCATGGTCACGTCGTAGCTGGACATGTCCTCCCAGTCCGGGTTGGTCACGATCTTGCCCTTGGACGTCAGTATGCCGAGAGGCTGCGTGTAGTCCAGGGGCCGCAACAGGGCCAGCGGCAAGCTGTCCGCGAAGGCCCGGCCGTGTGCGGACTCGCGCGCGGAAAAGGCCCTGATGTCGTAGTCCTGCAGGCGTGCGACGGTGTCGGCGTCCAGCAGCGGCTTGCCTTCGCGCGTATAGATCTGCAGCAGGCCGCCGCCGGTGTCGGGCGCGGCATCCGCGCTTGTCGCTTGCGCGGCGGCGTCCACTGCGGCGGCGGCTACGTCCATTGCGGCAGGCGTGGCGACGTCGACGGCCACGGTCTCGGCTTCCGAGGCCGCGGCTGCCGCGGCGACCGCCTCCTGCGCCGCAACAGCGGCGTCGGCCGAGGCCTCCACCGCCTTTCCGGGACCGTCGTCAGGGACCGCGGCGGCGCCGGCCGCTGCGGCATCGGCTGCCACTGCCGCGGCCTCGGCCGCGTCGACCGCCATATCCACGGCGCGCGGCGGCAGGGAAGCCGTCACCCAGGCCTGCCCGTTGCTCAGCTGCACGCGGCCATGGCGCGCGTCTATCTTGCGGAAATTGCCGGCGGGATCGATCAGCAGCACGGCTTCGTCATCGATCATGACGCGCCAGCCCTCGCGTTCATCCAGGCCGATGTAATTGCCCTTGAATGCATGCTGGACGCCGAGCTTGGCGTTCAACAGCAGCGCCTTGCCCGCGCCTTTCTGCTTGACCAGCCATAGCCCAGGCCCCGCCAGTTGCACGTGCTCATAGCGCTGCTTGTGGATGGTCTTGCCGCGCGGATCCACGAACGTCCAGCCTGCGTCGCGGCTCACCGCCAGCACGTCGCCGTCGCGCAATGCGGGCTCGCGGGCGCGCAACACGTCCGGCGCGATCGCCCAGCGGGCCTGCTCGTCCAGCAGCCCCCACCAGCCGCTGTAGCGCGAATCGCGCAACTGGGCGGGCAGGTAGCCGCCGCTGGGCGCGGCCAGCGCCATGACGCCGGCAGGCAGCGTCGCCGCCTTGCCGGTTGCGGTATTGAACAGGCGCGGCGGCATGGGCATCTCCATCGATGCCAGCTTCTGCCCCCGCTGGAAGCCCCACGAGCGCGTGCCCAGCTCGAAGGTCTTGATGATGTTGCCCTTGCGGTCGATCAGCACATCGTGCCCGTCTTCCTCGGCCAGTGCGGAACCCTCGGCGTTAAAGCCCGTCGCCTCGGAAAAGCGCGGCTTGATCGCCCATTGCCCTTGCGTATCGATATAGCCCCATAGCCCATCCTGGTTCACGGCGGCCAGGCCGTTCTGAAAGGACTTGGCCTCCTGGAAGGACGGCGCGATGGCCATGCGGCCTCGCTTGTCGAGATAGCCCCAGCGGCCGGCGTCGTCATCGGCCGATCCGGTCAGCACGGCGGCCAGCCCTTCGTGGAAGGCCTGCTGGCATTCCAGGTTGGCGCCGTTGTATTCGTTGTAGCCAGGGGCGCACTGGTCGATCCAGTTGGACCTGGCCTGCGCCGCGCCGGGCACGGCGGGCAGGGCGGCCAGCGCCACGGCCAGCGCCAGGGGTTTGAGGGCGAGCGGGGTTTTCATTGTGCAGCGGCGCGGGCTGCAACCGCGCAAGCGTAAAGGCCGGGCTGGGCGTGCCACATGGTCGTATGCCTGCCAAGAATGATGGGAAAGGCAGCACTGTAACCAGCGTCAGCGGGCAATTGCGCGGCAAATGTAACTTTAGAAAACAAACCGTTAACAACACTGCCGCCGCTGTCCGGAAAGGGGCAGCGCTGGCATTCCCGCCATGCATGCAGCGGACAAAAAATAATCGGTTGATGCGCGCGTCCTGCGGCCCTGTAATGGACGCCGGTGCCTGCTCGCACGCAGGCGACGTTCCACTGCCGAGGTCCGCCATGCCCGTCCTGCGCAAGTCTTCACTGGATGCTTCTCAGCTATTGCTGCTGGTGCTGGCCGGCGGCGTCATCATGGGCCTGGCGCTGGGCGTGCGCCACGTGCAGGGCCTGTTCCTCCTGCCCGTCACGATGGACCGGGGCTGGAGCCGCGAGACCTTCGCCATGGCGCTGGCGGTGCAGAACCTGACCTGGGGCGTGGTCCAGCCCTTTACCGGCATGATTGCCGACCGCTACGGCTCGGCCAAGGTGATCGCGGGCGGGCTGGTGTTCTATGCGCTGGGGTTGGTAGGCATGGCGCATGCCACTACGCCCGCCGGGTTCCTGTGGACCGCCGGGGTATGCATAGGCATTGCGCTGTCCGGCACTGCATTTGCCGCGATCTACGGCGCGCTCAGCCGGCTGGTGGCCCCCGAGCGCCGCAGCTGGGCGCTGGGCGTGGCGGGCGCCGTGGGCGGCCTGGGCCAGTTCACCATGGTGCCGGCCGCCCAATGGCTGATCAGCGGCTGGGGCTGGATCGCGGCCCTGCTGTCGTTCGCGCTGGCGTTGGCCGTGCTGCTGCCCCTGGCTTGGCCGCTGCGGGAGTCTCCCGGCCGGGAGCAGGGCGCGTCCGCGGGCGAGGCGGGGCTGTCCATGTCCGCGGCCATACGCGAGGCCTTCGCCCAACCCGGCTTCTGGTTGCTGAACCTGGGTTTCCTGGCCTGCGGTTTCCAGCTGGCCTTCATCGGCACGCATTTGCCCGCCTACCTGATGGACAAAGGCCTGCGCGCGTCCGACGCGGTGGCGGCGTTGGCCATCATCGCGCTGACCAACGTCATGGGCACTTATGTCTGCGGCGTCCTGGGCGGACGCCACCGCCGCAAGTACCTGCTGGCCGGCATCTACCTGCTGCGCACGGCCGCCATCGCGCTGTTCGTGCTGCTGCCGCTGTCGTCGTGGACCGTATATGTGTTCGCGGCGGTCATGGGCTTTGTCTGGCTGGGCACGGTGCCGCTCACCAACGGGCTGATATCCCAGGTGTTCGGCGTGCGCTACATCACGACCCTGTTCGGCTTCGTGTTCTTCGGCCACCAGCTCGGTTCCTTCCTGGGCGTGTGGCTGGGCGGCGTGGTGTTCGAGGCCACGGGGTCCTACGACCTGATCTGGCTGGGCGCGATGGCGCTGGGCGTGCTGTCGGCGGCGCTGCATTGGCCGATAGACGACCGCGAGATTCCCCGCGTCCGCACCGCGGGCGCGCCCGGATAGCGGGTGGCCTACAGCGGCCGGTGCTGCGTGCCCGCGCCCATGGTGATGTGCAGCATGCGGCAGGGACCGGCCACCTTGAGCGTGTGCCAGATGCCCTTGGGGACCACATAGGCGTCGCCCGCCTGCATCCGCACGGCCTGCTCGCCCGTCGGCCATTCCAGCCGCAATTCCGCGGCGCCTTCGATCAGGCGCAAGACCTCGTCGGCCTGCGGGTGCATTTCCCATTGCGGCCAGTCCTTTTCGAAGGCGTATTCGGACACCAGCCAGCCGCGGCCGAACCGCTCCAGTTCCTCTTCGGGCTGCGACCAGAAGGCGTTGCCGCCTTCGACGGCACTACAGGCGCCTGAGGCGTCCAGCAGGAGATAGTGCGACGACAGATTGGTAGTCATGTTGCGCTTCCTGGGGTGAGGAGTGTCGGGCCAGTGTAAAGCGATATCATGTGCATCTTCATCGGCTATAACAGGAGAGGGCGATGCGCCAGGGATTCGACGGGGTCAGGCCCGCGTCCGAGTCTTCCATCGAGATCGGCTTCTTCTATGAAGGCCGGCATTGCGTCGAACGCATCCGGGCCAAGCCCACCGCCGCCAACCTCAAGCGCGCCGCCGACAGGCGGGCCGCCATTCTCGAGGCCATCGCGCGCGGCGAATTCGACTACGACGCCGAGTTTCCCAAGCGCGGCGGCGCGACCAAGCCACCACAGGGTTCCGCATGACGAGCGACAAGCAGCTGGACATCAACGATCTGACGCCGGACGCCTTCAGGGCCTACGGTTGGATGCTGGGCAAGCCCATGCCGGACGGCAATGGCGTGCCGCTGTTCTCCAATCCGGATACTGACTTCTGGCAGGAGCATCTGTTCAACACCGGCGCCGGCGGCGACGCCGAGCTGCTGTGGGTCAACTACCGCAGCCAGTCCTTTGAAATCTCCAGCCTGGAAAAGCATCTGCTGACGCAGCAGGCCATCGTGCCGCTGACGGGCGAGATCATCCAGGTCGTGGCGCGCAGCGCGGCTGACGGCAGTCCGGACCTGGCCACGCTCGCGGCATTCCGCGTGCCGCAGGGGCAGGGCGTCTGCATGCGCCCGGGCTGCTGGCACGCCACGCGCGTCACGGACGAGGAAGTCACCTGCCTGATGCTGACCCGCCGTTCCACCACAGTGGACCTGATCCAGCACCTGACCACGGATGCTTCCGCCAGCGAAAGCGCCATTGTCGCGATTCCGGTCCAACGGCTCGAAGCCCAGGCCCAGGCCGCCTAAACGCTGATCTTCGCCGCTAGTCGCGGCGTATTCCCGCTTACCGGCAGGCAGGCGGGATGGCAAACTGCCGCCTCCGGTCATAGCAACCCAAGAATTCCCCCATGAGTGAAGTATCGATCGAGGCGCTGAGACGAAATCTCGCAGCCAAGATAAAGCAGGCCACCCAAACACCCAATCCGCCGCCCACCCGCTGGCAGCGCCTGCGCCAGCGCTTCCTGACTCGCGATCCCAAGGCCCGCGGCCTGCGTGTCCTGACCGTGGTCACGCTGCTGTATCTCTACATCGAATTCAGCTTCAGCGCCTGGCTGCTGGACGTGATGTCTGAAAACGCCAGCAACCGCGTGGACACGGCCGAGGCATGGGGACGCCTGATTTCGGGCTTTGCCGTGGCCCTGCTGGTCTGGCCCGTCATTTTCGCGCGCACCCGCCGATGGCGGATCACGGTGCCGTTGTTGATCGTTGTGTCGCTGGCCATCATCACCGCGGTGTATCAGGGGGAGCGCAAGCTGATCGACTCCCTGGTGGACAGCTCCACCGCTGAAAGCCGCGCCGCCGCCGTTACTGGCGCCTTGCTGCGTCAAGGGCTGGCCACCGGCACCGTAAGCGCCAGCATGCTCGATGGGCTATGGGCCGACGAGAACGCACAGTCGGTGGCCGGCAAGGCTTTCGTGGGCGTGGTGTCCTACATGGCCGCGCAATCCGACGCGGCGCGCCGGCAGACCATGGCGATCGCGCCCGAGGTGGTGCGCGCCGTGATCGAACAGAACGTGGGCGGGCGGGACGCGGAGTACCAGCGTTTCGTCGACAGCCAGGAAGATATCCGCGGCCGCCACAAATACTTCTACGAGCGCGGCATCCAGAACCACCAGAAAGAACTGGCGCGAATCCCGGCGCGCGCCGAGCGCGATTGGGAACACTACCTGGACCGGCTGGACGCCAAGAACCGCAAGTGGGGCCGCGCCCGCCTGCGCGACCGCAGCGGCGAGCTGGTACCCGGCTTCGTGGCGCCGCGCGTGCGGGACGAAGTGCGCAAGATGGGGCTGGACGTGCCCGATTCCTGGCGCACCGGCGACAAAGCCTACTTCGTGCGCCTGGCGCAGCAGAAGTACCGCAAGCAGATGGACGAGGCGCTGCAACGCGAACTGGAAGGCATGCCGCCCAACCTGGGGCTGGAGGCGTTTGCCGCGCATCCGGTCGTGCAGAAGAAATGGCGCATAAGCCTGGGCTATCCGGACAAGGTGGCGCGCCTGACGCTGGCCGTGATCTCGGCGGACGAATTCAACAAGCGCTACTACCAGCCGGTGCTGGCCGGCCGCACCATGGACCGCCTGCAGGACTACCGCAGCCAGGCCCGCGACTACGGCGCCGGCGGCAAGCGCGAGGCCGAAGGAAAAAAGGCCTATGAAGCCATGATCGCGCCCGTGTTCGCCCTGACGCTGTCGCTGCTGGGCGCCCTGGTCCACATCGGCAAGACCAGCCTGCTGCTGGCGCAGCTTGCGAGCGGCTGGCGCTTCAGGAGTCCGCTGGTCAAGGCGGGGGCGCTATTGGCCGCGGTGCTGCTGGTCTGCCTGCTGGCGCGCGCGGCCATCAGCACGCCGCTGACCTCGCATCCCACCTACCAGGCGTGGACGCAAGCCGCGGGCGGGCAGCCGGTGTTGACGGCGGTGCTGGACACCATGATCAAGATGCAGTCGCTGGCCTACCCCGTGTTCGACGTGGCCAGGCAGGGGCTGGAATTCGTGGCGGGCAAGGCGTCCCGCTAGAGTGCGGAGCCACCCTCGCCGTCAATCCGCTTCGCTGTATTCGTAGCCCAGGCGGGCGAACAGCGGCCACTTGTTGCGGTAGTTGGCTGTCCAGCACATGCCGTAGTAGGCCTCGAATGGCTCTTCCACCTTGCGGACCTGGATCCGCGCGGCCGCCTCGGCGTCCGCGGGGCTGAAAGCCTGGCCCGGTGTCGGGTATAGATCGCCCTCCCATATCGGCTTGCCGCAGTGGGCGCAAAAGTTGGTCCATTGCCCTTGGTTGTCGGGGTTCTGGCGGTAGTGGGGAGACAGTGCCTGCATGGCCTGCGCCACCGCGGGCGACAGCAGCCCGGTCTGGGAAATCAGCGCGGGATCGGCAATATCCAGCCATTGCGGCGGGCTGAACAGCCACGTGCTGAAATCCGTGGGGCTCAGCCCGGGGCTGTCGGCATCGGCTTCGTCCAGCTCGATGTCGGCTTCCGTGCATTGATGGCCGGGCGGCACCGCCAGGGCGTGCACCGGCGTTTCTTCGCCGCAGCGCGTGCACGCATGCGTCGCCTGCAGCACGAAGTAAGAGGACGCGCGTATGTTCATCTGCGGGTATTCCGCGGCCGGATCTTGCGTATGCATGGGTTGGTGCTGTTCCTGTTCTGGCTCGCTGTTTCTTCTACATCGCCAGGAAATATGCCAGAATTCCCCGGACTTTACGCTTTGAATGCGATGCCGGCCGCATGGGCGTCGCCAACCTCACGCAGTGTTGTGTTGGAGCACCGGATGCGCGATAGCCAGAGTAGCACTGGATTTTCCTCCAAGGTCCGCGGCAGCGGTCCCGCGCTGATGGCGGCGCGCCTGATGGTCGCGGCCGCGCTGGCGGGCGGACTGGCGGGATGCGCCTTCAACTCCCATGATTCGAGCGGTTCGCAATCGGTAGGCATCGACGGCGTCACCGCGCAGCAGGCGCGCGCCATCGCCCGCGAAGCCTATCTCTACGGCACGCCCATGGTCGCAAGCTACCAGACCATGCATGCCTTCAGCATCGACAAGAACAACCCCCAGTACAAAGGTCCGTTCAATACGGTCAACAACGTCGCGCGCGTCTTCACGCCCGAAGACACCGCCTT
This sequence comes from Achromobacter sp. ACM04, assembly GCF_014851465.1. Taxonomy (NCBI): domain Bacteria; kingdom Pseudomonadati; phylum Pseudomonadota; class Betaproteobacteria; order Burkholderiales; family Alcaligenaceae; genus Achromobacter; species Achromobacter sp. ACM04. The sequence continues at coordinate 1,137,764 of NZ_JACUZS010000002.1, read as the reverse complement.
CGTCACGCCCAACGCCGACACGCCGTACACCTTCGCGGTGCTGGACCTGCGCGCCGAACCCGTGGTCATCACCGTGCCCGCCATGGAGCCGCGCCGCTACTTCGTGCTGCAGCTGATGGACCTGTACACCTACAACTTCGCCTACATCGGCAGCCGCAGCACGGGCAATGGCGGCGGCCGGTTCCTGGTGGCCGGCCCGCGCTGGAAGGGCAAGGCGCCGGCAGGCATCACCAAGGTAATCCGGTCGGAGACCGATCTGGTCAATCTGGTCGGGCGCACCCAGCTCTTTAATGCGGGCGACCTGCCCAACGTCAAGCGCATCCAGTCACGCTACAAGATCCAGACGCTGTCCGCCTACCGCAAGCAGCGCGCGCCGGAACCGGCGCCGGCGGTGGACTGGATAGCGCCCGAGCCGCCCGCGCAGATGCGCAGTTCGCTGGAGTTCTACAACCAGCTTGCCTTCCTGCTGCAGTTCGCGCCGACCCATTCTTCGGAACAATCATTGCGCGAACGCTTTGCCAGCATCGGCCTGGAACCCGGCCGGGAGTTCGACTTCAACAGCATGAACCCCGCGTTGCGCCGCGCCTTGCAGGAAGGCATGCACGACGGCCAGAACGATATCGACAAGAACCGCGAGGCCCTGAATGGCAAGACCGATCGGCTCTTCGGGGACCGCAATACGCTGAAGAACGATTACCTCGCACGCGCCACCGGCACGCAGGTCGGCATCGGCGGCAACAGCCGCGAGGAAGCGCTCTATCCCGTGCTGGAAAACGACAGCACAGGCCAGCCGCTGGACGGCCGCAACAAATACACCTTGCGCTTCGCCCCGCGCAGCCTGCCGCCCGTCAACGCATTCTGGTCCATGACCATGTATCGCCTGCCCGAACAGCTGCTGGCGTCCAATCCGCTCAAGCGGTACCTGATCAATTCGTCCATGCTGCCGTCGCTCAAACGCGATCGCGATGGCGGCATCACGATCTACATCCAGTCGGAGTCGCCCGGCAAGGGCAAGGAGTCCAACTGGCTGCCCGCGCCGGCGGGGCCCTTCATGGTCACGTTGCGGTACTACTGGCCCAAGCCCGCGCTGCTGGAAGGAAAGTGGACTTCGCCGCAGATTGAACGGGCCAGACAGGCGCCGCAGGCGCGGTCCGCGCCTTCCCCGCTTCAGGTTCGACACTAGCGGCGGTCTGGGCTACAAGAAGGCCTCGCGCAGGCCGGCCATCGACGTCCGGCCGGGCGCAGTCGGGCAACCGACCACCCAGGGAGGCTCGCGCCGCATGAAGCGCAATTTCAATATTCACGACCTGCGCATTTTCTACGCGGTGGTCATGACCGGATCGACCCGGCAGGCCGCGCAGTCCATGCACCTGACGCAGCCGGCGGTCAGCCACGCGATATCCCGCCTGGAAGGCGCGACCGGCGTGCAGCTGTTTGACCGGTCCCACAAGACCTTGCGTCCGACCGAGGCCGGACAGTACCTGTACAGCGAGGCCAAGTTCGTGCTGGACGAGCTGGTCCGCATCGACGAGGCCCTGCACAGCATCGAACAATTCGGCGGGCGCGGCCTGCGCATCGCGTCTTCGCCCGCGCTGGCGCTGGGCTACGCGCCCGACGCGGTGCGGCGCTATCTGGACGCCAACGGCACCCGGCCTTTTTCCATCGACATCGAATCATCCGTGCAGGCCATCAGCGCGGTCGAAACCATGCGCGCGGACTTCGGCCTGGGCGCGGTGGAGCGCGACAGCGCCCGCCTGGCGTTCACGCCGTTTCTGCGCGCCGACGTCATGGCCATCGCGCATCGCGACCACCCCTTGGCCGGGCGCGACACCATCGCGGCGGCCGATATACCGCCAGACACCTATGTGAAGCCCTTGTGGTCCGACTATGTAGTGGCCCAGGGCGACATCGCGGATACGCTGCTGCTTAGCTCGGGCATGCGGGCGCACATGTCGCTGCTGCCCGGCACGGTGCGGGCGGTCCGGGGCATCAGCCTGGTCAATGCGCTCTCTGCCTGGGACATCGTGGCGGCCTATCCCGATCTGGTCGCCCGGCCCCTGGCGTCGCGGCAGTGGTTCGATTTCTACCTCATCACCCGCAAGGAAGAGCGCGGCCAGGACCTGGCCGAGCGGCTGCTGGACGCCCTGCGCGCCACGGCTCAGGACCGCCGCCAGGGCGTCTATGCGCATACGGTCCAGTTGCTGGAGTAGACGGCGGCCTTACTCCGCCGGCGGCTGCCAGGGCAGCGATTGCAGGTCGCCGTCTATGCTGATCGCCTGCCCGCTGATCATCGCTCCGAACGGGCTGGCCAGGAACAAAGCCATGTTGGCGATGTCGGCGGCCCGCACGAACTGCCGCAGGCTGACGCCGGCCAACTCCAGCCGGGTCTCTTCTTCCACGGTCAGGCCCATGTTCCGGGCACGCGCCTCGATCACGCGGTCGATCCGCGGCCCCGCCACCAGTCCGGGCAGCAGCGCGTTGACGCGGATGCCATGGCCGCCCAGTTCGACCGCGAGCGAACGCGTCAAGCCCACCACGCCCCATTTGGTCGCTGCGTAGGGCGTGCGCATGGGGATGCCCATGCGGCCCGCCACCGAACTGATGTTGATGATGCTGCCGCCGCCCGACGTACGCAGCGCCGGCAGCGCATGCCGCACCGTGTGGAATTGCGATGCCAGGTTGATGTCCAGCGTGGCGTCCAGTTCCTGCGGCTGGATGTCCGCGATCCCTGCCGTGGGGCCGGCGATGCCGGCGTTGTTGACCAGCACGTCCAGGCCGCCCAGCTGCGCCAGCGCTTCCTGCATATAGCGGTCGATCTCTTCGCGCCGGCTCACGTCGGCGCGCGACCAGGGGTGAGGGCAGGCCGCCAGCGCCTGCTCATCCACATCGCAGACGTGCACCTTGGCGCCGCGGTCCGCGAATGCGGCGGCGATTGCCGCGCCGATACCGGCGGCGCCCGCGGTCACGATGACGCGCTTGCCGGACAGATCCACGGGCAACGCGGAAATGTCCCCTGGAACAACGTTCTTCATAGTCATGCCAGATCCTTGCCGTTACGGCTCAGGGCTTCATCAAACGGCAGGTCGATTCCGCCGGCGAGGTATAGACCTGATCGCCCGGCACGCGGGCCACCAGCTTGTAGTAGTCCCAGGGCGCCTTCGACTCCGACGGGCTCTTCACCTGCATCAGGAACATGTCGTGCACCATCAGGCCGTCGGCGCGGATCTTTCCGTCCTTCACGAAGAAGTCATTGACCGGATTCGCCTTCAGCCATTTCATGATGGTGTCGCCATCGGTGCTCTTGGTGGCTTCCACTGCCTTCAGATAGGTCGTGGCGGCGGAATAGTCGCCGGCTTGCAGCATCGACGGCTTTTTCTTCATGGTGGCTTCGAAGCGCGCGGCCCACTTGCGCGAGGCGTCGTCCTGGTCCCAGTACCAGGCCGTGGTCAGATACATGTTCTGCGCGGCTTGCAGTCCCAGCGCGTGCACGTCCGTAATCAATACCAGCAGGCCCGCGATCTTCATCTTGGGCGTCAGGCCGAATTCATTGGCTGCCTTGACGGCATTGCTGGTGTCGCTGGCCGAGTTCGCCAGCCCCAGCACCGATGCGCCGGATGCCTGCGCCTGCAGGATGAAGGAAGAGAAATCCGCCGCGTTCAGCGGGTGCCGGACCCGCCCCTTGACGTTGCCGCCGTCGGCCTGCACCACCGCTGAGGCATCGCGCTCCAGCGCGTGTCCAAAGGCGTGGTCCACCGTCAGGAAGTACCAGTCCTTGTTGCCTTCCTTCATCATCGCGCGGGCCGTGCCGCGCGCCAGCGAAACCGTGTCGTACACATAGTGCACGGTGTAGGGCGTGCATTGCGAATTCGTCAGCTCGGAGGCGCCCGCGCTCACCACGAAGAACGGCGTCTTCTTTTCTTCGGCCACTTTCGCCATCGCCAGCGCTGCCGCGGAATTGGCGCCCGCAATCAGCATGTTCACGCCCTTCTGGTCCAGCCATTCGCGCGCCCTGGACGAGGCGATGTCGGCCCGGTTCTGGTGGTCTGCCACCAGCACCTCGACCTTTTTCCCCGCCACCACGCCGCCCAGGTCCGCCACCGCCATTTTGATCGCCTCTGCTCCGCCCGGGCCGTCGGCATCCGCCGACAGGCCGGACATGTCGGTGATGAAGCCGATGCGGATCACGCCGTCGTCGGCCTGCGCCATGCCGGCCGTCCCCAACAGCGTCGCGAGCGCGGCTGCGCACAATGTCTTTTTCATGTCTGTCTCCCCACTGAATGGATCTGGTTCAGAACGCGACGTTGTCGCGGCCCTTCAATTGCAGCGTTTCGCGCGCCTCGTCGGGCGTGGCAATCTGTAGCGAAAGGTCTTCCAGGATGCGGCGGATGCGCCGCACCTGGTCCGCGTTCGAGTGCGCCAATTCTCCCGGCCCGTCCCAAAGCGAGTCCTCCAGGCCCACGCGCACGTTGCCGCCCAGGGTGGCCGCCATGGTCGCCAGCGGCGTCTGCTTGCGTCCGGCGGCCAGCACCGACCAGATGTAGTCGTCGCCGAACAGGCGGTCCGCGGTGCGCTTCATCATCATTACGTCTTCGGGATGCGTGCCGATGCCGCCGCGTATGCCGAACACGGACTGGATCAGGAAGGGCGGCTTGAGCAGCTTGCGGTCGACGAAATGCGCCGCCGTATACAGGTGCCCGATGTCGTAGCACTCGATCTCGAAGCGTGTGCCGTTGTCGCCGCACGAGGTCAGGATGCGCTCGATGTCCTTGAAGGTGTTCTTGAAGATCAGGTCATTGCTGCCTTCGAGATACGGACGTTCCCAGGCGTGCTTGAACTCCTTGAATCGCTCCAGCAGTTCATACATGCCGAAGTTCATCGAACCCATGTTCAGCGAGGCCACCTCGGGCTTGAATTGCAGCGCGGGCGCCATGCGGTCGGCAAGCGGCAGCACGGGCGAGCCGCCCGTGGTGATGTTGATCACCACGTCCGAAGCGTTCTTGATGCGGGGCAGGAACTGCGCATACAGCGCGGGGTCCTGGGTAGGCTGCCCGGTATCGGGCTGGCGCGCATGCAGATGCACGATGGCGGCGCCGGCCTTGGCCGCATCCAACGCGGACTGCGCGATCTCATCGGGCGTGACGGGCAGATGGGGCGACATCGACGGCGTATGGACCGATCCGGTGATGGCGCAGGTAATGATGACCTTGTTCCTGGACTTTTTCATGGGCCTCGGGCTGCGCGCTTGCGCATGCGTTCTTGATGGTTTTCATGGCCCCGGTTGTCTCCTCCGGGTGTGGGCCATTCTGTCCCACGCCCGCGGCCCGTGTCACCTGAACAGAAATAATCAATTGATAGGATTTCCGGTGCTGCGGTGCAGCGACGCTGGACGCCAGCGCTGCGCGCCAGCCCTGACAGGACTACAATTTGCCTATGCCGGAACGCCCGTTCCGACGGCCATCCGATCACGCAGAAGCCGCCTCCCATGCTTGATATCCAGACCCTCCGCCCGCTGCGGGCCATGCAGCCCGGGCGCGGCCAGATCCGCCTGATGCAGGTGCCGGCATGAGCTACGTCCTGGCAGTGGATCTGGGTGGCACGCGCTTTCGCGCCGCGTTGGTGGACGATCGCGGCGGCATCGCGCATTCGTGCTTCATCGAAAGTCCGGCGCGTGCCAGCCCCGCCGCTCATCCTGGCTGGGACGAGATCGACGCCGATGCCTGGTGGAACGGGCTGCAAGCCCTGACCGATGCGCTGGGGGCGCAGGCGGACGCCGCTTTCAGTGCGGTAGAGGCCATCGCGATCTGCGGCGTCACGCGCACGCAGGTCTTCATCGATGCGCACGGCGCTGCCATCCGGCCGGCGATCACCTGGCGCGATACGCGCGCGGCGGCGGACGTGGGCGCGTGGCTCGCGTCCATGCCGTCCTCCCATCCCGAGCATGGACAGATCAACGCCTTCCATCCCTGGGCGCGCGTGGCCTGGCTGTTGCACGCAGAGCCAGAGCACGCGGCGCGGGTGCGGCTGGTGCTGGAACCCAAGGATTATCTGAATTTCCGCCTGACCGGACGCACCGTGAGCGACACCGTGTCGATGGCGCGCCTGGCGGCGGCCGCCACGGCCGGACCGGACTGCGCCGACCTGCTGACGGCGGTGGGGGCCAATCCGGCCTGGGTACCGCGTCTGCTCGATCCGCTGGAGGTCGTCGGCGTCGTGCAAAAGGGTCTATCGGGCGCGTTGGCGCGTCTGTCGGGACGTCCTGTCGTGGCTTGCGCCAACGACACCTGGGCGGCCGTGGCCGGCCTGGGCGCACTGCGGCCGGGTTACGCCTACAACATCTCCGGCACCACCGAAGTTTTCGGCGCCGTGGGCGCCGAGCCGGTGCAGGCGCAAGGCCTGATGACGGTGGACTGGGGCGGCGGACATCATCAGATCGGCGGGCCAGGCCAGAATGGCGCGGATACGGTGGCGTGGCTCTTGCCGCTGCTGGGCCGCCTGGGCGACGAAGGCATGGCCGGGGTGGGCGAGGCCATGGACGCCTTGCTCGATGCGCCGCGCGATCCGCAACCGGCGCTGTTCCTGCCCTATCTGCAAGGCGAACGGGTGCCGTATTGGGATCCGCACCTGCGCGGCGCTTTTCTGGGCTTGAACCGTCGCCACGGCCCCGGCGACTTGGCCTGGGCCGTGCTGGAAGGCGTGGCCTTTCTCAACCGCATCGTGCTGGAGCGCGCCGAAAGCGCGCTGGGCAGTCCCGTGGAAGAAATCCGCTTCGGCGGCGGCGCGGCGTCCAATGCCCAGTGGTGCCAGGTCAAGGCCGATATCTGCGAACGCGCTCTGGTGGTCGGCCAGGCCGAACAGCCCGGCGTACTGGGCGCGGCGGTCGCCGCCTGGACGGGCCTGGGACGCTACGGCAGCTTCGCGGCCGCCCAGGACGCGCTGGTGCGCGTGGCGCAACGCTATGAACCCCAGGCCGAGCGGGCGCACGCCTATCGCCGCATGTACCGCCAGTTCCGCGCCGCGGAAGCCGCGCTGGCGCCAGTATCGCGCGCGCTGGCCGGCATCGACATGGGCTGATGGCCCAGGTATAAACTACCTCGCCATCAGCGGGGCGCAGCGACGCGCCCACATAACAAGCAAAACGCAGCAAGGGTTGAGTCGATGCGCGGCATCCTGGAAAAGTACGGCACGGCAATCGCGGGATTGGTCCTGGTGGTTTTCTTCGCGTTGGCAGCCCCGAATTTCGCGGCGCCCAATAATCTTCTGAACATCGCCAAGGAAACCAGCTTCCTGGCCATCATTGCCATCGGCTTCACGCTGGCGCTGGTCACGGCCGAACTGGACCTGTCGGTGGCCGACGTCGCCAGCCTCGCGGCGGTCGTCACGGGCGCCCTGGTGCATACCGGCCAGCCGGTGCTCCTGGCCATAGGCGCGGGCCTGGGCGTAGGCCTGCTGTGCGGCCTCGTGAACGGCATCGCCGTCACGCGGCTGCGCGTGCCCTCGCTGATCGCGACGCTGGGCATGGCAGCCATGGCGCGCGGTTTCGCCTTCATGCTGACCGACGGCGTGTCCTATGTGGGCCGTTGGCCCGCCGCCTTCACCGACCTGGCGCGCGGCAAGCCCTTCGGCATTCCTGCCCTGGTGCTGTGGATGCTGGGCGCCGTGCTGCTGGCGTTCTTCCTGGTGAAATGGACCCGCACCGGGGCCCGCATGACCGCTACCGGCGAGGCCGGCGAATCCGCGCGGCTGGCCGGCATCAACATACGTGCCATGAAAAGCATAGGCCTGGCGCTTTCCGGCCTGTGCGCGGGACTGGCGGCCGTGCTGCTCACGTCCAGCCTGTCTTCGGCCGCGCCCAATATGGCTGGTGACTACTTCCTGTACGCCATCGCCGCGGTGCTGCTGGGCATGACCATGTTCAACCCCGGCCATGCCAACATACCCGGCACGCTGGTCGCCGCGCTGATCCTCAAGGTGCTGGGCAACGGCCTGGTCCTCATGGGTGCGCCGTATTACGTGCAGGACATCGTTCTGGGCTTCATCATCATCGCGTCCGTCGCGGTGTCATCGGCCGTGCTGAAGAAAGCGGCCTTCAAATTCTGATCGGAAGGGGAAGAGAACCATGCGTAAATCCTTGATGCGCAATCTGCTGTTGGCCGCGTTTTCGGTGCCGGCCCTGGCCATGGGCGCGGCGGCGCACGCCTTCGACGTGGGCATCGTCGCGTTCCAGATGTCTTCGGAAACCCACGCGCGCGTCGCCAACGCCGCTGCCGAAGCCGCCCGCTCCAAGGGCTGGACCGTGACCCAGCTGAACGCCGAAGGCTCGCTGCCCAAGCTGGCCGAACAGCTCGACACCCTGGTCAACAAGAAGGTCGACGCCATCGTCATCGCCATGGGCAAGCCCGTGGAAACCGACGCGCAGCTGCAGGCCGCCAAGGAGAAGGGCATACCCGTCGTCGGCGTGATGTCCGGCGCCAGCCCCCACATGCTGTTCGACGTCGAGGTCAACGAATACGCCACTGGCGCCCAGTCCGTCCTCTATATGCTGGGCAAGATGGGCTACCAGGGCAACATTCTGTCCGCCCGCTTCGACGGCAACTCCGGCACCCGCATCCGCGGCAAGATGCTGGACGCCGTCCTGACCGAGAACACCGCCGTCAAGGACCTGGCCAAGTTCAGCATGGCCCGCACCCAGAGCTGGCGCGACGATGTGCGCAACGGCATGCAGGCGCTGCTGCTGCGCCATCAGGGCCAGTTCAAGGGTATCTGGGCCTCGTTCGACGGCCAGGCCTATGTCATCGACGATCTGCTGCAGGCCCAGGGCATGAAAAAGGGCGACATCACGCTCGTGTCCGTCGACGGCAGCCCGGAGACCTACCGCCGTATCGCCGATCCCAACAGTCTCATCACCGCGACCATGATGATTCCCTTCGAGCAGATGGGCACCAAGGCCATCTACGCCATCGACCGGATCGTCGTAAAGAAGGAACCCAGGGAAAGCATCGCCGCCGGGCCCTACCTCTTCATGGACTCCGTCCTGGTCGACGCCAGCAATGTCCAGAAATTCCTGCAACCCGCCAAGTAAGAGCCAAGAGCCATGACCGCCGCGTTGTCGCTACGCCAGATCAAGAAGTCGTATGGCGCCGTCGAAGCCCTGAAGGGCGTGGACCTGGACGTGCCCCAGGGCAAGGTCATGGCCATCTGCGGCGACAACGGCGCGGGCAAGTCCACGCTCATCCGCATCATCTCAGGCGCGCAGGAACCCAGCGCCGGCGCGATGAGCCTGAACGGGCAGCAGGTCGCGTTCGGATCGCCCCACGACGCCCTGGTGCAAGGCATCGCCACCATCTACCAGGATCTGGCGCTGGCTCCGCGCTTGTCGATCTGGGAAAACATCTTCATGGGCGCCGAACTGGTGCGGCGCGTGGGGCCGCTCAGCATCCTGGATAAACGCCGCATGGCCGAGGATGCGCGCGGCTACCTGCAACGCCTGTCCGTGCCCATCGATGACATGGACCGGCCCGTGGAGCGCATGTCCGGCGGCCAGCGCCAGGCCGTCGCCATCGCCCGCGCCCTGCGCTGGGACGCCCGCGTCGTCATCATGGATGAACCCACCGCCGCGCTGGGCGTCAAGGAAACGGCGCTGGTTCTGAACCTGGTGCGCAAGCTGCGCGAAGAGGGCCGCACTGTGATCCTCATCAGCCACAACATGGCCGACGTGGTGGCGCTGGCGGACAGGGTGGCGATCCTGAAGAGCGGAACCAAGGTCATCGAGCGCGACGTGGCCGGGCTGGATGCGGACGCGTTGGCGCATATGGTGATGACGGGCAAAGAGTAAGGCCGCGCTTGGCCCCAGCGGCCATGCGAATGAAAAAGGCCGCCGCCAGCGATAGACCGGGCGGCGGCCTTTTTTTCATGTGGCGGCAGAGTCAGACCGGCGCTTCATCCGCGTTATAGCTGAACAGCCATTCATAGCGTTCACGCACGCGCGTTTCGTTCCACTCGCGGTCCACGTAGTCGGCGGCGCCTTGCGCGTGTGCCAGTGCCGGATTGTGGAAGCGCCGAGCGTTCTCGGCCGAACCGCGCACCACGCGAGATGCCCGTTCCACGCGCGCCGCTTCGTAGCGTTTGAATGCCTGGGGAACATCGTCCGGCTGCGCCTCCAATGCGCGCGCCAGTACATAGCCGTCCTCGATTGCCATCGCCGCGCCCGAGGCCAGCATGGGCAGCGTCGGATGGCAGGCGTCTCCCAGCAGCGTCACGCGGCCCTGCGACCACTCAGGCAGCGGTTCGCGCAGCATCAGCGCCCATTTGTAGGGTTCGTCCAGCGCCTGGATCAGTGTCTGCACATCCTCATGCCAGCCCGCGAAATCCCGCGCGCATTCCGCTACGCTACCGCGCTCGGTCCAGGACTCCACCTGCCAATCGTCGCGCTCCAGGATGCCCACGAAGTTCACCAGTTTTCCCTGCCGCAGCGGATAGTGGATGACGTGGGCGCCCGGGCCTACCCAGTTGCAGGCATAGGGCTCGCGCAGATGCGCGGGCAACTTTTCGGCCGGGATCACGCCGCGCCAGGCGACGGTGCCAGAAAACGCCGCGGCGTCCGCGCCGAACAGCGCGGCGCGCACGCGCGAGTGCACGCCGTCGGCGCCGATGAGCGCCGCGCCTTCGATTTTTTCGCCCGACTCCAGTACGGCGGTGACGCCTGTGTCGTCCTGCGTGAACCTGGTGACCTTGGCGCCCAGCGTGATGGCTCGCGGGTCATTGGCCTGCACCGCCTGCGCCAGAATCCGGTGCAGGTCGGCGCGATAGATCGTCAGGTACGGATAACCATAGCGGGCCACCGATTCCGCACCCAGGTCGAACAGTGGCCAGGTTCGTCCGCTGGACCACAAGCGGATACGCTTTCCGGCCGTTGGGCGTGCGACCTCCGTCAGGGCGTGTTCCAGACCCAGTTGATACAGCACGCGGTTGGCGTTGGCGCTAAGTTGGATGCCCGCGCCGACTTCGCGCAGCTCCTGTGCCTGCTCCAGCACGCGCACGCGCAAGCCGCGCCGCTGCAGGGCCAGCGCGGCGGTCAGGCCGCCCAGGCCGGCGCCGGCGATGAGATATAGGGGGGAAGCGTTGTGAGACATATGTTGCGGGGGTGTGGGTTAGTCAGGCTTGATGCCGGCTTGCTTGACGACCTGGGTCCATTTGTCCAGGTCCGTGCGGATCGATTGCGCGAATTGCTCCGGCGTATCGCCCACAGGCTCCAGGCCCAGGTCGGCCAGCTGGCGCTTGACCTCGGGATCGCGCGCTGCGGCGGCCAGCGCCTTGGTCAGGCGCTCGATCACCGGCTGCGGCGTGTGGGCGGGCGCCATGAGACCGAACCAGGAATAGGCTTCGAAAGGTTTGCCCAGCACTTCAGCCACGGTGGGAACGTTGGGCAGTTGCGGGTAGCGCTGCGCGCCGGTAACGGCATAGGCGCGCAGCTTCTGCGCCGCGATCTGCGGATACAGCAGAGTCACCGTGTCGAACAACAGATCAACTTGGCCCCCAAGCACGTCGCTGAGCGCCGGCGCGCCGCCGCGGTAAGGAATGTGCAGAATGTCCACGTTCGCGCTGCGATCGAACAGTTCGGCCGTGAGATGGCCGACCGAACCCGTGCCGGCCGAGGCCACCGTCAGCGGCTGGCGCCGAGCAAGGTCGAGCAGCGCCTTGAGGTCAGCACTGGGCAGGGCGGGGCGGCTCACCAGGATTAGCGGGCCGCGCACCGCCATGCCGATGGGGGTGAAGGAGGCGTTGGGGTCATAGTCCAGCTTGGGATAGAGCGCGGGCGCCACCACCATGCTGCTGGTGCCGCCCCATAGCAGCGTGTAGCCGTCAGGCTGTTCGCGCGTTACCGACGTGGTGCCCACCGAGCCGCCCGCGCCTGCACGGTTCTCCACGATGACCGGTTGGCCCAGCTGTTCGGCCATGGTCTTGCTGAAGAGGCGCGCGCTCGTGTCGGTCGGGCCACCGGGCGGAAATGGCACCACTAGCCTGATCGGCTTCTCGGGGAAGTCCGCAGCCTGGACGGCGGGCGCCGGCGCAAGGGCCGCGCACGCGATGGCGAATGCCGAGGCAATTCGCAGGGGGAATCGGAACATGCTTGTCTCCTGTAGGCGCATTTGCGCTTTTGTTCTGGGCCCATCCGGACGGAAGGCAGCGCATTTCGCAATTGCAACGCAAACGGATAAACAAGTAAAACTGCGTTATCTTGTCTATTAACAAAGAAGTTTTATTAATTATCTGGTAGTCCACGCGTGAATTTCTCCCTGCGCCAACTGCGCGGCTTCCTTGCCGTAGCCGAACATGCCAGCTTCACCAAGGCCGCGGCCCAACTGCACCTGACGCAGGCCGGCCTGAGCGCCATGGTGCGCGAATTCGAACAGAGCATAGGCAGCCGCCTGTTCGAACGCAGCACCCGCGCCGTGTTGCTCACCGATGCGGGACGAACGCTCCTGCCCGTCGCCCAGCGCATGGTCGATGAACTGGGCGGCACGCTGAGTCAACTGGCCGCCGCCAGTACGCCGCAGGCACGCGTGCTGCGCGTGGGCGTCACCCCGCTCATCGCCAGCAGCATCCTGCCGCAGGTGCTGCGCGCCTGCTCGGCAGCACAGCCGGAATGGCGTGTCGAAGTGGCCGACATGGACCGCAGCCTGATCCAACAGGGTGTCGAAGACGGAACCCTGGACGCCGGTTTCGGCGCCTTCTTCCAGAAGGCGGCTGGCCTGCGCCGCCGCGGGTTGTTCCCCGCCGAACTGGTGCTGGCGCAATCGGCCGAACATGCCGCCCGGACCCGCCGCGCTCCCTTGCCCTGGCAGCGGCTCGATCCCGCCAGTCTCATCGTGCTGCCTTCCAGCAACCCCATCCAGCAACTGATAGACCGGCACGTTCCTCGCATGCCCGATGTCGCGAACCTCCCGCCGCGCCGCGTCTACAGCCACCTGGAAACTATCCTGGCCATGGTCGAGTCCGGGCTGGGCCAAGCCGTCGTACCCTCGTTTGCCGCCTTGACCGGCACGCGCTGGCGCGTGCAGCTCCGGGCCCTTACGCCCCGCGTCGCGCTGGACTACGCCATCGTCACCCGCAGTGGCCGCCGTGACAGCGCCGGATTGACCGCGTTCGTGGACTGCCTGAGAGCGGCGGCCCAGATGCGCGAGCCATAAAGAAAGCCGCCGCCAGTTGCCTGGCGGCGGCTTTCTTTGAGACTGCTGCTGGACTTAGTCCTTGCGGCTGGTCACTTCAACCAGGTGGTAGCCGAACTGGGTCTTCACCGGACCCTGGACCTCGCCGACCGGGGCGCTGAACACCACGGTGTCGAATTCCTTGACCATCTGGCCCGGACCGAACGTACCCAGGTTGCCGCCGTCGCGCGAGGACGGGCAGCTGGAGTTTTCCTTGGCCAGCTGAGCGAAGTCGGCGCCGTTCTCGATGGCGGTCTTCAGTTCGTTGGCCTTGGCTTCGGTGGAGACGAGGATGTGGCGGGCGGAGGCTTGTGCCATTTGGGGCTCCTTGCGGACTTGAATTGGGGAGGGGGAGAGTAACGCATTCAGCGGACTGGCGCTGGCTAGGCTAGGGTAACTCGCGGATGATGAACCACTGACGACTGTTGTGTATCCCTTCAATACAAGACGTCCGGGGGCCAGCGTTCCGGAAATTTTGTCACATATCGATCGGCCACTTTGGCCTAGGAATATGTTTATACGGCAGGTTCCTCTGGTCCAGCGTCGCCGACCCCGGCGCATCCGCAAAGATCACATGCCGCGCTACTTTCGAGAACGACGCCTGGAAATGCTGCGCCGACTTCACCACGATCAGCGCCTTCTCCTCCAGCCGGCACCCCAACTGCGTGAACACATCGATATCCATGGCCTGGGCCCGCACCGTGATCAGCACGATCTCGATACCATCTGCTTCGACCAGGGCGGAATTCCCCACGACAGCCGGCGATCCGGACAACCCCGTCATGACCATGTCCGGCGTCAGCGCCTTGACCGTACACATCAAGTCCAGCGGTTCCCCTGACAGGGGGCTGATCTTGCCCCCGATGCGCAAGGGCAAGCGCGCGCCGACGCCAGCGCTGAAAGCGATGCGGACGGCGATGGGATCCCACATGGGGCCTATCGCCGCATTGCGCACGCCCCGTTCCAGCAGGCGGCGCAGCAGGAAGGTGGAGTCGCCCGCCCCCCCACCGCCGGGATTGTCAGCGGCATCGGCAATGACGATAGGCGTTGCGCCATATGCCAGAGCCTGGTCGATAGCTTCGTCCGGTTTGGGGTAGATGGGCGTCAACACTTCGCGCATGCCTATGAGCTCGTCGGCCAGGCGCCGCGCAAGCTGCTGGGCGGCCTGGGCGTTGCCGTCGGCATAGACCAGCAGCTTGGTCCCCATGTCGGGCACGTCGCCCCAGGCGAAGCTGTGCACCACGGAAATGGAGAGTATGCCGTCGCTGCCTTCCAGCGCGCTGATGCGGTCGATATAGCTGCGCGCCGGTTCCTGTGGCGTGCGGATGGTGACGACCATCTCGCAGTCGGCCACGGCGGCAACCGGGGCGATGCGCCGATCGACGATTGCCGCGCAGAAGTCCACCAGTTCCAGCGCGCGTTCGCGGATGTCGGTGTGGGGATATTCCTTGTAGGCGACCAGCATGTCGGCGTTCGCCACCATGGCGTCCGACAGATGGCAATGCGGATCCAGCTCCGCGCCCACGACAACCTCGGGGCCGACGATGCCGCGGACGCGCGCCAGCAGATCGCCTTCGCAGTCTTCGTAGCCGTCGGCCACCATGGCTCCATGCAGGCCCAGCACCACCATGTCGACGGGCAAGGCCTGTCGCAGGTCGCGCAGCAGTTCATCGCGCAAAGTCTCGTAGGCATGGCGCGTGGTAATGCCGCCGGGTTGGGCGCCGGCGGCCATGCCTTCGATCACGGTCCAGCCGTGTTGCGCGCCGCGCTGGCGCGCTGCCCACAGAGGTCCGCTGAAGATGGTCATCTCGGGAGGATGGGTGCCTGCGGGGTAGTAGCCCCGGTCGGCAAAATCATCCAGCGAGGTGGGCAGCGGAGCGAACGTATTGGTTTCCGTGGACAGCGAACCGGTGAAAACGCGCATGGTACGAGTGCTTAGTCTGCGGTGGCGCCAGAGGCCTTGACGACGTCGGCGTACTTGGCGATTTCGGAGGCGACGTGCTGGCGCAGTTCTTCCGTCGTGCCGCCGCCGGGCGTGGCGACCATGCCGGCGAGCTTCTCCTGGATTTCCTTCTCTGCCAGGATCGCGTTGACTTCCTTGTTCAGCTTTTCCACGATGCCGGCGGGCGTGCCGGCAGGCGTGAACAGCGCGTACCAGGACGTCATCTCGTAACCCTTGACGGTGGCGTCGATGGTGGGGATCTCGGGCGCAAAGGGCTGGACGGTAGCGCTGGTGACGCCCAGTGCGCGCAGCTTGCCGCCCTGGATGAGCTGCATGACCGAAGGCGCGGTGTCGAACATCACCTGGATGCGGCCGGCCATCAGGTCGGTGAGGGCGGGTGCGCTGCCCTTGTACTGCACGTGTTCCATTTCCACGCCCGTCATCATCTTGAACAGTTCAGCCGACAGGCGGGTCGACGAGCCTGCGCCGGACGAGGCGAAGAAAATGTTCTTGGGGTTGGCTTTGGCGTAGGTGATGAACTCCTGCACCGTCTTGGCCGGCACGGTGTTGTTCACCACCATGATGTTGGGAAAGCGCGTCAGCAGCGCCACCGGCGCGAAGTCCTTCTGGAAGTCGAAGGACAGTTCCTTGTACAGCGACACGTTGATGGTGCTGGCGTTCGAGCCCAGCAGGATGGTGTAGCCGTCGTTGGGCGAGCGCGCCACGGTCGCGGCGGCGATGTTGCTGGCGGCGCCGGGACGGTTCTCGACCACGAAGGTCTGGCCCAGCTTGTCCGACAGGCGGCCGGCGATCAGCCGCGCCACGGCGTCGGACGAGCCGCCCGGCGCGTAGCCGACCACGACCTTGACGGGCTTGCTCGGGTAGGCAGCTTCCGGCGAGGCGAAAGCGGCCTGTTGACTGAATACGCTCAGGGTTGCGGCAGCGAGGATCGAAGCGAAGAGTTTCATGCTTAAAGGCTCGAAATGGGCGTTACCTCGCATTGCCGCCGCCGCTGGCTTCCAGCTTGCGGCTCGCAACCGAGCGGATTTGAAAGTACGCGCATTATTCGCAATCGCAGCCCTGTAAATCAATGTAAGCTGCGAGGGATTTTGTTGCCAAAAAGGCAACGATTTAGAGAAATCGTAGAAAAAGGGGACAAGCATGGACGGAGGACTGAGCGCGCGGCGCCTGCAATACTTCTTCGAGGCGGTGACGACCGGATCGGTGCGCGGCGCCGCCGAGCGCCTGGGGGTGGAGCCTTCCATCGTCAGCCGTCAGATCCAGTTGCTGGAGACGGAGCTGGGCGTGGCGCTGCTGGAGCGCAAGGGCCGGGGCATCGTGCCCACCGACATGGCCTCGATTGTGATGGACCACTGCCGCGACCGGCAGGCCAGCGAGCAGGCCTTGCGGGCCCGGCTGGACGAGGTCAATGGTTTGCAACGCGGCGATATCCAGATCGTCACCAGCGAGGGCTTCGTCGATATCCTGATGAGCGGCGTGGTGGATGAATTCTGCCGGCAGCATCCTGGCGTGCGGGTTTCGCTGAAAGTGGCCGGCGCTTCCGACGCGGTGCGCGCCGTGGTGCACGACGACGCCCATATTGGCGTGGTGTTCGGCGCGCCGGCGGACCCCGGCATACGCGTGGTTCACACGCGCAACCATCCTCTGTGCGTGATCGCGTGGCCGGATCATCCGCTGGCGCGGCAGCGCAAGCGGCCGACGCTGAAGGACGTGGCGCGCTATCCGATTGCGCTGATGGGGCCGGGCTTCGGCTTGCGCCAGCTGATCGAGATGGCGGAACTATCGGAGAACATCGTGCTGTCGCCCAGCTTCATCGCCAACTCGGTGGTGACGCTCAAGCGCTATGTGGAAAGCCGCCTGGGGCTGACCTTCACGTCGGCGAACTCGGTGGTGAAGGAGGTGGCTCGGGGTGAGTTGGTGGCGCTGCGCACCACTAATCCCATCTTCGAGGCGGCGCAGACGCGCTTGATCGTGCGGGCGAATCGACCGTTGACCAGCGCGGCTAGAGGCATGCTGGAAAGAATCCAGGCATCGCCGCTGTTCCACGGCGCGAAGCCGTAGCGGGCGATGCCTGGCGTGGTCCTGCTGTGACTTTAACGCACCGGCCAGCCGTACATCAGCCCGCCATCGCGGTACGAAGCGTTCAGGCCGCGCGGCAGCTTCAGCGGGCTGCTGGGGCCGAGGTTCTTCTCAAAGCTCTCGCCGTAGTTGCCGATGTTCTTGATGATGTTGTAGGCCCACTTGTCGTCCACGCCCAGGTTCTTGCCCATGCCCGGCGTCACGCCCAGGAGGCGCTGCACGTTGGGGTTGGTGCTCTTGAGCATTTCGTCGACGTTCTTGGACGTGATGCCGTATTCCTCGGCTTCCAGCATGGCGAACATGGTCCAGCGCACGACGTTGAACCATTGTTCGTCGCCTTGGCGGACCATGGGGCCCAGCGGCTCCTTGGAGAAGTTCTCCGGCAGGATGTCGTACTTTTCCGGGTTCTCCAGGTTGCTGCGCGCCGCGGCTAGCTGCGACTTGTCGCCGGTGAAGGCGTCGCAACGGCCCACTGCGAAAGCGCGGATGATCTCGTCCAGGCGCTCGACGACCACGGGCTTGAAGACGATGTTCTGCGAGCGGAACCAGTCGGCCAGGTTCAGTTCGGTGGTGGTGCCGGGCTGCACGCAGACCGTGGCGCCGTCCAGCTCCTTGGCGCTTTTCACGTTCAGGGACTTGTTCACCATGATGCCCTGGCTGTCGTAGTAGTTCACGCCCACGCCGATCAGGCCCAGCGTGGTGTCGCGGGTCAGCGAGAGCGTGGTGTTGCGGGGCAGCACGTCGACTTCGCCGGACTGCAGGGCGGTGAAGCGTTGCAGCGCGCTGACCGCCATGATTTTGGCCTTGGAGGCGTCGCCGAACATGGTGATGGCCAGTGCGCGGCACAGGTCCACGTCCAGGCCGATCCAGCCGCCCTTGCTGTCGTTCACCGAGAAGCCGGCGACGCCGGTGGACACGCCGCATTGGACGAAGCCCTTGTTCTTGACCGCCTCGAAAGTCGCGCCAGCGTGGGCGGTCAAGGACGAAATGAGTAAGGCGGTGCCTGCCGCGGCCAGTTTGAGTGCTTTCATGGGTGTCTCCGCGCCATCCGGCGCATTTGTAGCGATCAGCCGAAGGCTGAGGTGCGGCGAATGGTAGCCAGCGGGCCGGAGCGGGAGTATCAGGGAATTCCCGTTAAATCCATGAGGCGGAATTTACGCGTCGCGAGCCGCCGGGAATAGCGCGGCATGCACGGCTTCAGGAGTGAAAGGCGCTTCGTAGAAGCGCAGCCCCGTCGCGTCGAATAGCGCATTGGCAATCGCCGCGGGGCCGGGAACCGACGCGGATTCGCCGGCGCCCATGGGCGGCTCGTCCTGGCGCGGCATCAGCAGCACGTCGATGGCAGGCAGGTTCTTGAAGCCGATGATGGGGTATCCGCCCCATTCCCGGCAGGCCACGCCGGCGTCGTCGAAAACGACCTTCTCCAACAGGCTGCGGCTTAGCGTCTGATTGACGTTGCCATGGATCTGGTGGCGGACGCCGTCGGGATTGACGACCATGCCGGTATCCTGGCCGACGACGATGCGCTCGACCTCAATGCGCCCGCTTGCCGGATCCACGCTCAGGTCGATGACCCATGCGGCCCAGGCGGCGCCGAAACCGGGGAACTTGCTATGCACGTAGCGCGCATAGGCGACGCCCCGGCCATGCAAGCGGCCATCGGCGCCGGGGCGGCCCCGGCTGCCTGGCGTCATCGGGCGCCACTGCGCGCGGGCGGCCGTGGCTTGCAGCAACGCGATGGCGCGCTGATCCTCCAGATGGCGCAGTCGGTACTCGACAGGATCAGCGCCGGCCGCGTGCGCCAGTTCGTCGATCATGCACTCATGGGCAAAGGAGTTGGGCAGGGCCGACACCCCGCGCAACCACGATGCGCGTACCAGCGGCGCCATGTCGTGGCAGACGATGCGCCGGTTGGGATAACGATAGGGCGGCGCGGCCGTGCGGTCGCCCATTTCGAGCGTGCGAGGTTCGGCGGGAATGGCGCCAGTCAGCAGCAGCGCCAGCAATGGCGCGTCGTTGGAGGGGTAGCGGACGCCGAAGTCATAGGCCAGCAGTTCGCCGTCGGCATCGATCGCGGCGCTCACGTCCATCAATTGGCCTGTGCCCTTGGGTTCCCACTGATGCTCCTGTTCGCGCGTGAGCTGTACGCGGACCGGGGCGCCGACGGCGATCGACAGCAGCGCTGCGTCGGCGCAGACGTCGTCCGCGCAGTTGCGGCCATAGCAGCCCGCGGCCTCCAGGCGGATCAGGTCTATCCGATCCTCGCCCAGCTTGAGCAAGCGGTTCAAGTCGGCGCGCAGCATGTGGGGATTCTGCGTGCCGGTCCAGACCGTCAGGCGGCCGCCGCTGAAGTCGGCGACAGCGCAAGACGGGCCGATGGAGGCATGCATTTGATAGGGCCAGACATAGCTGCGGCGCAGATGCGTGGCGGCGCGGGCGCAGGCCGTATCGATGTTGCCTTCCTCGATCAGCGGCCGGGCGGTCGATGGATTGGCGCGGATGGCTTGCTCGAGATCATCCAGGCGCGGCGCGGGCGGAACAGGCTTCCAGCGTACTTTCAGCGCACGCATGGCGGCGATCGCCTGTTCCTCGCGATCCGCGACCACGCCGATGAAATCGCCCTGCGCCACCACCTGCACGTTGCCCGGCAGGTGGGCGACGGAGTCGCGGTCCAGATCGGCCAGGCAACGGCCGATGAAGCTGCCGGCGTCGCGCCCCGGATGGGGAGGGCGGATCACGCGGCCATGGCGCATGCCGGGCACGCGCACGTCGTGCACGAAGCTGAGTTCGCCGGTGGCCTTGGCGGGAATGTCGACGCGGGCGACGCCCTGTCCCACGATCTTGTATTCGTGGGCGGGCTTGAGGCGGACCTCCTGGTCAGGGGGCGCCAGGAGCAGCCGTATGTGCTGGCCGCGCAGCAGCTGTCCATAGTGCAGCTGCCGCGGGTCGTTGGCGTCGGCGGGCCGGATGACGCCCTCGCGCACCCGCAAGGCATCGCGCGGGATGTCCCATTGCCGAGCCGCGAGCATCAGCAGATGTTCGCGGGCCTGGGCCGCGGCGCGTCGCAGCGGTACCGCCGATATCTGGATGCTGGCGCTGGCGATGGTGGGCCCCTGGTTCGGAGCGGCATTGGTGTGCCCCAGCACCATCTCCAGGCGCGACAAGGGAACCTCGAGTTCTTCCGCGACGATCTGGGCCAGCGAAGTGCGGATGCCGGTGCCCAGGTCCACGTGGCCGTTGAAGGCGAGCACGCGCCAGTCGGCGGACGCGGTGTCCTGGAATGGCTGGCCGCTGTCGCCCAGCAACGCAATGAAGATCTCCGGCGTAGCCTGGACATAGTCCGACGCGACACCGGGCTGGCCGGGCGCGGGGCGCGGCGGGGCCGTGGGTTCGCGCACGACCAGCAAGGCGTCGGTATGGGCGAGCAGCGCGCCAGGCATTTCTTCAGGTTGAGGCAGGTTCATGGGGCTGACAGAGTCCGGGCCGGTGGATGATTATGCCGGCATTACCGGACGCCAAGGGCTGGGCCGCCGTTCATGGCCGCGTGTCGGTTATCGCCTGGTCCATGGGCATGACGGCGGCGTACTTCTGCGCCATGTCGAACAGGTTGGCCTCGTGCGGCCCCAGCGCGCGGTCGCCGCAGCAATCGGACACGACCAGCGGCCGGAACCCCGCCTGCATGGCGTCCACCACGCTGGCCCGCACGCAGCCGCTGGTGACGCAGCCCGCAACCAGCAGGGTCTGAACGCCGCGCTGCGCCAGCCATGGCGCCAGCATGGTGCCGAAGAAGGCGGACGGGGTGCTCTTGCGCACCACATACTCGCCGGCGGCAGGGGCCAGTTCCGGCACGATGGCGCTGTTGTGGCTGTGTTCTTTCAGCGCCAGCATGGCCGGTACCTTCAGGCAGAAGATATTGCTGTCGGCATCGTCGTCCGAGAACACGATGCGGCTGTGCGCTACCGGCCAGCCTTGCGCGCGGGCGTGGGCCAACAGATGGCGCGTCTGCGAGATGGCTTCGGGGATGTTGCCGCCGCCCAGAACGGCCGGGTCGGCGAAGCCGTTGACGAAGTCGATGATCAGCAGCCCATAGGGGGCTTTGAGCGGCAGCGGAGTGCCGAAACCCTGCCGCGCATAAGCGGAGATGTCGCCGGCTGTGTCATCGATGCGGGCGGGTTGCTGGGGCGCGTTCATTTGAGCTCTCCTCGGCGCGCAGCGCGGGCCAGTCCCGGGGCATCCTGCACGACTCCGTTAATTACGACTGGCTGGCCGTCCAGGGCGACGCTGCAGCGGCGCATCGGGATGTCGATGTGGCAGGCGGTAGTGCGGCTGCCGCCAGCTTCGTTGTTGGGGCCCATGGACCACAGGAAATTGCCTTCGAAGGCGCGGGCGTCCATGCCGATATGGGCTTCCTTGTTGTAGTGGGCCAGCATGGACCACTGGGCGCGCGGCTGCAGGCCCCAGCCTATGTGGGATACGGCATAGGCCTCGGGATCTTCATACGCGGCCATGTATTCCTTGAGAATGTCGGCCTGCAGCCCGCCATTGATGCGGGTGACGTAGCCATTTTCGACCACGAGCTCGATCGGATCGGTCACGTAATCCTTCATAGGCAGCAGGATGTCTCCGCGGTCCAGTACTACGCGGCCTTGGCTATGGCCCTCGTTGGGCCAGGTCAGCACGAAGCCGCTGGGCCAATGATCCCAACGGCCGGGCTGGTCCACGAAACCATATTCGGAAATGGCGGGGAAGTCGCCCAACTGGCAGCGCAGATCGGTGCCGGCCGCCGACGTGATGTGCATCTGGCGCGATGCTTCGATCAGGCGGGCGGCGGCCTGCACGCGGGCGCGGTCCGCCTCGCTCGGCACCAGCCGGCACAGCACTTCGGGCGGCTCGATCGCCAGCAGGATCTTGGTGCCGGTCTGCAGGATCTCGTGTTGTTCGGGGGAGAACAGCAGCGTCATCAGGTCCAGCACCAGGTCGCTGGCGGTCAGCGCCGCGATGGCCGCGGCATTGCCGGTCAGTGGCGTAGCGCCCAGATACGCCAGGGCGTCGCGGCTGATGGACTTGTCGGCGTTGACGGGCGGCAGGTCCAGCCGGGTGACGCGCGCGCCCATGTCGGTGGCTGCGGCGATGGCGCAGCGTAGGGTCTGCGGATGCGTGTCGGCGCCGGTAAGCACGGTGACAATCTGGCCGGCTTCCAGCCGGGAGAGGGTGAGCACCTGTTTCCAGGCATGGATCAGATCGGTATCGCTGACGGACATGAGGGTTCCTTGAAGCGGCTGAATGGAGGCGTGCAGGTCCCGTGCGCGGTATCAGTCCACGGCGTGGCCAAGGAAATCGCCGAAGGCGGCGTAGAAGCCGGCTTCGTTGTCCCACGGAATCATGTGGCCGGCGCCCGACACCCGGACGTGCTGCGTCTGCGGCGCCAGGCCTTGCCATTCGGCGACGTCCTCATCGCTCACGACGCCGCCCCGTTCGGCGGTCATCAGCAGTAGGGGCAAGGCGATGCCAGGCAGGTCGGCGTGTATGTCGTCGCGGCCGAAATCCTCGAAGCTCTGGACGATGGCGGGTTCATGGCAGGTGTGCAGCCACTGGGCGCGCAACTGGCGTTGCGGTTCGGTCCAGGTCGGGCAGAACGCCCGCATGTCTTCGGCGGTCATGCCGCGCGTCGCTTGCCGGATGGAGTCCACGTACCACGCCAGGTTGGCGGGGTAGGCGCGGCGGCCCGGGCCCGAGACGGGCGGGTCGACGATGACCAGGCGCGCCAGCCCCTGCGGCTTCTTGCCCGCGGCGCGCACGGCGATGCGGCCGCCCATGGAATGGCCGACCAGCGCATAGCGCTCCAGTCCCAGCGCCTGCGCGAACCCCGTCACGTCGGCCGCTTGCGCGTCCAGGCCATAGTCCAGGTCAGGCCCGGACGCCGACAGCCCGCGTCCGCGCACGTCCAGCACATAGGTGTCGAATTGGCGGCCCAGGCGTTCGGCCACGAAGCCCCAGGTGACGGCGGGGCTGGTGATGCCGGGAATGATGATGACCGCGAGGCGTTCGGCGCGTTCGCCCTCAGGGCCGCCATAGCGCAGGTAGTGCTGGCGGATGCCATTCGCATGGACCTGGCCGCCGTAGAGATAGGTGCTGGAGTTCGTCGTCATGGGGGTGCCTTGAGAATCGGACCTAGGGTTTCCGATAAATTCAAAATAAAGTGTATACGCTCTATTCTTGCAAAGAGTGAGGCCGGTAGCCAACCTGGTTTTAGTAGTGGTTTTCACCTAATAAGGTGAAAAACATACGATATTTTTGATTTTGATTTTCGGAATTGCGAGCGAGTTGAGATTCTTGATATCAAAAAATAAAGCGTGTACTTCATAAATTTCCAACTCCAGCGCCTGGCGGCAGCATCTTCGTAAGCCGGCCGGCAACGCGTTCGCGCAATCACTTGTCCAGTCATTCATCATTCAGCAAGGAGTAGCCCCCGTGTCCAAATCCCCTCGTATCGCCATTGTTGGCGCCGGTCTTGGCGGCGCCGCAACCGCTGCGCTGCTGCTCAAGGAAGGACTGAACGTCCGTGTCTACGAGCAGGCGTCGGGGTTTTCGCGGCTAGGGGCTGGCATCCATGTGGGGCCGAACGTCATGAAGATCCTGCGGCGGATCGGCGTCGAAGATGCGCTGAATGCCCAAGGCTCCCACCCGGACTACTGGTATAGCCGCCATTGGGAGACGGGCGATATCCTGGCGCAGATCCCGCTGGGCGACTACGCCGTCAAGAACTACGGCGCGTCCTATCTCACCGTGCATCGGGGCGACTTCCACGCGCTGCTGATCGATGCCTTGCCGAAAAGCGCCGTCGCCTACGGCAAATCGCTGACCAAGGTCGAGGACCGGGGCGATGTGGTGGTGATGCACTTTGCCGACGGTACGTCCGAAGAGGCCGATATCGTGATCGGCGCCGACGGCGTGAACTCCCGCATCCGCGAAGAGTTGCTGGGGCCGGAACTGCCTAAGTACGCGGGCTATCTGGCGCACCGCGCGGTGTTCCCCACGCCGCCGGTCAAGAACGGCATGCTGCCCTTCGATTCCTGCGTCAAGTGGTGGAGCGACGACCGCCACATGATGGTCTATTTCGTGACAGGAAAGGCCGACGAGCTCTATTACGTGACCGGCGTGCCGGTAGAACACTGGGACTTGAACGACCGCTGGCTGCCCAGCAGCAAGGATGAAATGCGCGAGGCATTCAACGGCTGGCATCCCACGGTGCAGGCGCTGATCGACGCCACCGTCGAAGTGACCAAATGGTCGTTGCTGGAACGCGATCCGCTGCCGCTGTGGAGCCGCGGGCGCATGGTGCTGTTGGGCGACGCCTGCCATCCGATGAAGCCGCACATGGCGCAGGGCGCAGCCATGGCGATCGAGGACGGCGCAATGCTGGCGCGCTGCTTCCGGGAAGTAGGCGTAGATAAGCATGAACTGGCGTTTGCACTGTATGAGGCGAACCGCGCGGAACGCGCCAGCAAGGTGCAGCGCATTTCGCACGACAACACCTGGCTGCGCACCAATGAAGACCCTTCGTGGTGCTTCGGCTATGACGTGTTCAACGAACCGTTGGTCGAACCCAAGGCGCGAGCCGTGGCGTAAGGGTTTGCGCTGCGTGGGGAAAAATGGACTTGATCCCCGGCCTGCGTAGCGGCAACCTTCCTACCTTTCAAACTCAGCCACGTGCCACGCCCATGGGATCCACCGTCTATCCAAGCAGCGCCCCGCAGCCGATCCGTCTGATGGTGAATGGATGCGCGCACGATGTGCCGGCTGCGCCCGGCACGGCGCTGCTGCACGTGCTGCGCAATGATCTCGAACTCAATGGCCCGAAGTACGGCTGTGGCCTGGGTGAGTGCGGGGCCTGCACGGTGTTGATAGATGGCGTGGCGGCGCGGTCCTGCGTGATTCCGGTCAAGGCCGCGCTTGGACGTGCGGTCACCACGCTGGAGGGCCTGGGTACACGGCAACGGCCCGGGCCAACCCAGCAAGCTTTCATCGAGTGTCAGGCGGCGCAATGCGGTTACTGCCTGAACGGGATGATCATGACGGTGGAGGCGCTGCTGCGGCGCAATCCCTGCCCCACTGAAGCAGCATTGCGCAGCGAGTTGCACCACAACCTGTGCCGCTGCGGCACCCATGTAGAGATCATGCAGGCGGCCGTGCGCGCCGTGCAATTGCGCACGGCTGGCGTCGCGGACGATCCCGCCCCATGAGCGCGCACGTTTTCGGGGCCCCGCTGGCAAATGGCGGCCTGCCGACGGTTTTGCCCGCCGACGTATTGCATGGCATTGCGCTGCGGCCGCCTGAACTGGCGTGGGACGGCGTGCGCTACCGCGGGAGCCGGCTGCTGAGCGCGAGACTGGCAGAGGCCGGAGCCCTGGCTGGCGTGGTGGCGACGACGCAGCGTGCGCAGTTCATCGGCGTGGTTGCGGTGACCCTGCTGTATGCCCGGC
The DNA here is from genome assembly GCF_014851465.1 of Achromobacter sp. ACM04. Classification (NCBI taxonomy): domain Bacteria; kingdom Pseudomonadati; phylum Pseudomonadota; class Betaproteobacteria; order Burkholderiales; family Alcaligenaceae; genus Achromobacter; species Achromobacter sp. ACM04. The sequence goes on along the minus strand of NZ_JACUZS010000002.1, from coordinate 1,112,034 downwards.
AAGCCGCGGCAGAGTTGGCCCCCGTGTGGCAATCGGCTGATGCGGGCGAGATACCACGCATGTCCACGTCCGGCTCGGAGCAGATCCGTTACGGCTTGCGCCTGCCGTCGGCCGAGCCGCAAGCCGGCGTTCGCGTCACGGCTTGGAGCGTCGATGGGTATGCAGGCGTATGGCTGCCGGCGTGTGCGCCTGGCGTGCAGCATATTCTGCGGCGTGAGCTCGCGGCCTTGCTACAGCTGCCCGAGGCGGCGATACGGCTGAACATTGTTGACGCCAACGGTGCGACCGCAGTCCACCAGAACATGCCGCATCCGCTGGATCTGATGGATGCAGCTGCGGACGCTGCCTTGCTGTCGCAGGCCGTGGGCCGGCCTGTGTGCGTGGCCTGCCGCGCAGAGGCTGCGGACGAACTGGTGTTGCAAGCCCCTCAACCAGCGGTAGCGCCGGAACCTGCCTCGAACCCGCATGCAACGACGCCTGGCGTCGAGAGCACTCGCGATCAGCCCGCGATCCTGTGGGCGGACGCATCCTGGGCCATGCGCCCGAGCCTGGCGCGCTTGTTGAGCCAGCCCGGGCACGCGCGCGCGTCCGCCCAAGCGACGGTGCGCAGCGATTTCGCCGTGCAGGCCGGTACTCGGGCGGCGCTCCCCCTGCGCGCCAGCGTGGACGAGTTGAATGCGGCGCAAGTGTTTGCCCAGGAAAGCCTGTGGCATGAGCAGGCTTTGGCCCGCGGCGAGGAACCGCTCGCGTGGCGCCTGCGGCATTTGCCCGAAGGACCGGGGCTGGAACTCGCGCGCCAGGTGGTGGAGCGGGCGGAGCTGTCCAGGGACGACAACGACGCGCCGCGCATCGGCGCGTTGCGCGGCACAGGCTTCGCCACGGCGCAGGTGCAGTGCGAGGACGAGACGGGCGCCGCGCGGACGGTATGGAGCGCCTGGGTGGCCGAGGTCACCGTACAGCCTCTTACCGGTCAGGTCGATGTGACGCGGGTGGTCGCCGGGCATGACAGCCAGCACTTGCAGCAGGCCCAAGGCGCGCAGATACGTGCGGCGATCGAGCATCAGACGCCCCGGCTGCTGGCCAATGCCCGTCGCCTGCTGGCGGGGCCGCCAGTCTTCGATGACTGGCGCAGTCCAGCGCCGGATGCCGAAGACGAACAGCACGGCGCATTGAGCCTATACGAAGGACACGATGGCCTGTCGCGCCGTGATGCAACCGAGGACGGCGTGTTGGTCCAGGGACAATTGGGCATGGATGGCGTGGTTACGCTGCCCGCCGCAGCCGCCATTGCCAACGCCATCCAGGACGCAACGGGCGTGCGCCTGCGGCAGGCGCCTTTCGATTCCGAGCAGTTGCGGCTGGCGCTCGCCAGCCGTCGCCGCGAGCGCATGCGCAATCCGCTGAGGCGCGGCTGGGTCTGGCTGGCGGCAGGCATGGCGGGCGTCGCCGGCATGGCCGCCGCGCTCTGGCCTGTCAAACCGGCGCTGCCGTTGACGGCCGGTCCCGACGTGTCGCTGTATTCGTCACGCGCGATCGAGCGCGGTCGCCTGGTGGCGGCGGCGGGCGATTGCATTGCCTGCCACACCGCGCCGGGCGGCAAGGCCAATGCCGGCGGCCTGGCGCTGGACACGCCATTCGGCACGATCTACACCACCAATATCACGCCTGACAACGAGACAGGCATCGGCCGGTGGTCATACACGGCGTTCGAGCGCGCCATGCGCCAAGGCGTGCATCAGGACGGGCGCCAGCTGTACCCGGCCTTTCCGTACACGGCCTACGCCAAGCTGAGCGACGCCGACATGCAGGCGCTGTACGGCTATCTGATGTCGCAGCCCGCCGTGCGCGCCGAGCCGCCAAAGACGCAGCTGGCCTTCCCCTTCAGTTTCCGTCCCTTGCTGGCAGGCTGGAATGCGTTGTTTCACGACGCCACGCCGTTCACACCCGATGCGTCGCGCAGCGCGGAGTGGCTGCGGGGAGCCTATCTGGTGCAGGGGGCCGGACACTGCGCGGCATGCCACTCGCCGCGCAACCGCCTGGGGGCGGAAAAGACGGGCGTGCATTACCTGGCTGGCGGCGAGGCCGAGGGCTGGACCGCGCCCGCGCTGAACCAATTGGCTGCGGGCTCGCGGGCCTGGACGGGAGAGGAACTGTTCCAGTATCTGCGTACGGGGTACTCGCCCCGCCACGGTGTGGCGGCGGGTCCGATGGCGCCGGTGATCCAGGGGTTGGCCGAGCTGCCGGACAGCGACGTAAGGGCCATCACCACGTATTTGCTGGATCTGCCGCAAGCGGCGGGCTCTGCCGGGGCCAAAGCTGCTGAGGCCTCGCCGGTTCCCGCGCCGATCGCAGCCACGATCCAATCCCTACAGGGCCGGCGGGCAAACGGCGAACGCGTCTACCAGAACGCATGCGCGGTCTGCCACGAGGCAGGCAGCGGCCCGACGCTGTTTGGCGTGAAACCCCAATTGAACGCGAACACCAATCTGCACGCCGCTACGCCCGACAACCTGATCCAGGTGATTCTCAACGGCATCCAGAATCCGGCCAATGACGAGCTGGGCTACATGCCGGGATTCAAGGACAGCCTTGACGACAGACAGATCGCGGACCTGGTCGGTTATTTGCGGGAACGCCACGCGCCAGGGAAAGACGCCTGGCCAGACACGACGAACATGATTAGCAAGCTGCGCGAGCACGCGGAGCTGAACTAAAGGAAGCGCGGCCACAACGCGTGCGGCAGTTTGTGTTGATCACAACAAGGGGTTTCATCTATGTCAGCTTCATTGGTTTCAGTGGACAAGGCCATTTTGGTGGCCGGCGTCGGCAAGTTCCAGTATCGGCTATTCGTGATTTTTGGCCTGGTCTGGATGGCCGATGCCATGCAGGTGCTGTCGATCGGCTTCAGCGCGCCGTCGATCGCCAAGACCTTTGGCATTACGGTGCCGCAGGCACTGCAAAGCGGCACGTTCTTCTTCATCGGCATGCTGATTGGCGCGTTCGTGTTCGGACGCATGGCCGACCGCATTGGCCGCCGCCCTGTCCTGATGATTGCGGTGATCATCGACGCTTGCGCCGGCGTGGCGTCGGCCTTTGCGCCTGAATTCACCTGGCTGCTGTTCCTGCGCTTCCTGACCGGCATCGGCGTGGGCGGCACGCTACCGGTGGACTACACGATGATGGCCGAGTTCCTGCCCAGCGACCGCCGCGGCCGCTGGCTGGTGCTGCTGGAATCGTTCTGGGCCGTGGGCACCATTCTTCTCGCGCTGCTGGCGCTGGCGGCGACGTCGTGGGGCGACGATGCATGGCGCGTGATCTTCTTCGTGACCGGCCTGCCGGCGCTGGTCGGGGTGGCCTTGCGCTTCTATATCCCCGAATCTCCCATGTACTTGAACCGCAACGGCAAGTCGGACCGGGCGCGCAAGGTGCTGGAAAGGGTGGCGCGGGTCAACCGCCGCGATGTGGACATGCCCCACTTGCAGCCCGAAACGCCGGTGCATAAGTCCATGTTCGCGCTGTTCTCGGGCAACTATCGGCGCCGCAGTATCGGGCTGTTCCTTGCATGGGCGCTGATCTCCATCGCGTACTACGGCGTTTTCGTCTATCTGCCGGTGAAGCTCAGCACTGAAGGCTTCGCATTCATGCGCGGGCAGGAGTTCCTGGTGGTGCTGGCGCTGGTGCAACTGCCCGGCTTCGCGCTGTCCGCCTACGGCGTGGAGCGCTGGGGACGCAAGCCCACGCTGGTCGGATTCCTGTTGCTGAGCGCGGTGGGATGCATGCTGTACAGCCTGGGCACGTCGCCGTTCGTGGTGATCGGATCTACCCTGCTGATGAGTTTCTCGCTGCTGGGAACGTGGGGCGCCTTGTACGCGTTCACGCCGGAGGTGTATCCGACCGACCTGCGTGCCAGCGGCATGGGCATGGCGGGAGCCGTGGCGCGTTTCGGCGGACTTTTCGCGCCGGCCATCATCGCGCCCATCATGGCCAGCCACTTCACGCTGTCCTTGGCCGTGCTGTCCAGCATGCTGGTCGCAGGCGCCATCGCGATCTGGTCGGTCGACGTGGAATCGCGCAACCGCGCGCTGGACTGACCTTTGCCTGACGGACGGCGGCGAACAGTCAACCCTGTTCGTCGCCGTTCAGCATTTTCGTCAATAGATAGTTCAACGCCAGGCGTTCGGCAGGGTTCAGGTTGCCGTACGTGCTTTCCGTGATCTGCTTGGCGAACGGCTCCATCTGCTGCACCAGTTCCTGGCCGATGGGCGTCAGGTTGATGACGACTTTGCGGCGGTCGACGGGGTCATGGTCCACCTGGACCAGTTCACGCTGCTTGAGCCTGTCGACCACGCCGCGCACAGTGGCCTGGTCGATGACCGTGGCCTTGACCAGATCGGCCAGCGAGCTCGCGCCCTTGTCCCGCACCGAACACAGCACGACGAACTGCGCCGCGGTGAGTTGGGAATCGGGAATGTACTGCTGGAATAGGGCGGTATGTCGCTGGTACACGCGCCGCAGCAGGTGACCGACTTGATCAGAAAACAAATAGCCATCCGTATTGGACGAGGACTTGCCTTTTATATTGCGCATAAGCCTATCCGAAGCAATGCAATGAGCATCATGATTTTTGTCAACGGCACACGCATTGGACGTGCTGAACGTACGGACTGAGCACGGATTTTACTGTGATGCCGCCGGTTGGGCGTCCTTGCCGCCTCTATCCACATTGCAGCCAGGCGGCGACAATGGCAAGCATGGAATTTCCCATCGGGCCTGTACATGAACAATAGCGATGAGCCGCAGGGCGGCGGCGGCCGTCCCGATTCCTGGCGTTCATTCGCCTTTGCAAAAGCGCGCCTTTTGGGCGTGTGGCGCGAACTGATCCGGGTCAACGCCAGCGACCGGCCCTGGGAAATGCCCTTGGCCGCGGCCCTGTCCTCTGGGCTGCCCTTGCTGGTGGGTGCCTATTTCGGCCGCATGGACTACGGCCTGATGTCGAGCCTGGGCGGCATGGTGTTCCTAAGCCTGCCCAATTCCTCGCTACAGCACCGCATGATGATGCTGTTGGCGGCGTCCTTCGGCATGGTGGCCTGCTATGCGGTGGGCGCGCTGACGCAGTTCTGGCCTGCCGTCATGCTGGTGGCGTTGACCTTCATCGCCATGGTGGTGAACATGGTCTGCCGCTGCTACCGGCTGGGGCCGCCGGGCAGCCTGTTCTACATCATGGCGACTGCGATCGCGGCCTACACGCCGGGGAGCGTGGAAGAAATCCCCACACGCGTCGGCATGGTGGCCTTGGGCAGCCTGGTCGCGTGCCTGGTGGCGTTTGTGTATTCCCTGCACATGACGCGGGTCGCGCCGCCGCCGCCCGAAACCGCGTTGCCCAGGCCCACGTTCGATTTCGTGGTCTACGACTCCGTGATCATCGGCCTGTTCGTGGGTGTGTCCCTGTTGGTGGCCGAGTTGCTGCAACTGCCGCGCCCCTACTGGGTGCCCGTCAGCTGTTTGGCGATCATTCAGGGCGCGACCCTGATGGCGGCCTGGAACCGTCAGCTGCATCGCATCCTGGGCACCGCCGTGGGCTTGTGCGTGGCATGGGCCTTGTTGAGCCTGCCGCTGAACGTATGGACCTTGAGCCTGGTGATGATGGCGCTGTCGTTCGGCATAGAAACGCTGGTGGTGCGCCATTACGCCAGCGCCGTGGTGCTGATCACGCCCTTGACGATCTTCCTGGCCGAGGCGCCGCACCTGGGACAGGGCTATCCCGCGGCCGTCATCGAGGCTCGCTTCCTGGATACGGTGGTCGGCGCGTTCATCGGCGCCGTGGGCGCCGTGCTGCTGCACAACCAGCGCATCCGGCCGCGCCTGTCGCGCTGGATGCGGGCGGTGCTGCCCAAGCGCGTGAACTGAAAAGGGCTATCGAGCCGGCCGCTTGACCAGCACCACCAACGCGATGCCGAGCAGGATCAGCACCGACGCCGTCACCAGGATTCCGGTCACGGGCTCATCCAGGAAAAGGGTCCCGCCAAATGCCGTCAACACCGGCACGCTGAGCTGCACGGTGGCGGCGTGAGTCACTTTCAGGCCTTTGAGCGCCGCATACCAGAAGACATAGCCCAGGCCCGAGGTCACCGCGCCGGAAGCCACGGCATATGCCACGCCCGCAGCGTCGTAGTCCACGCGCGAGCTCAGCCCGTGCAGCAGGAATAGCAACAATGCGACAGGCGTGGCGCGGATGAAGTTGCCCGCCGTCGCCGACGCCGCGTCCCTGGCGCTGCGGCCCAGCAGCGAATAGGCGCCCCACGCGACGCCGGCCGCGATCATCAGCAAGGCGTGGAACAACGGCGGGGCGCTGACGCTGGGCAACATCAGGATCACCAGGCCCGCCACCGCCAGGCCTATGCCCAGCCCCTGCGTGATGCTCAGCCTCTCGCCGATGAAGAATCCATACAGGATCATGCTGATCTGGATCGACGCGAACAGCAGCAAGGCACCAGTTCCTGCCGGGATCTGGGTGTAGGCATAGGCGAAGGCCACGGCATAGGCCAGCAGCGCCAACGCACCATGCCAGTTGCCTTCCAGCGCCTTCGTCGGCTTGCGCAGGCGCAACACCAGCCACAGCACCAATGCGCCGGAAGCGATGCGGATGGCCACGAAGGTGGCTGGATCGATCGCGGTCTGCTTGAGCGCAAGGCGGCACAGCAGCGAGTTGCCGGCGAAGGCAAGCATGGAGAGCAGGGTGAGCGCGTACAGGCGGGGTGTCATGGCGCGGTGTTTCCCTTGGGCAGCGCTTCGGCGATCGTGTCCGGAAAAAGCGGGATGGAACGATGATCAGATCGTAGCGCGGAGTTTCGGCTGGCGGTTGGGATACGCGTGCGATTCGTCTCAGTGGGTACGTACTTTGGCCGAAGCTTTTGAGCTGAGGGCATGGGCGGCATGCTGCCACAGCGCGCCCACTGCCGCGGATTGCCGTCCAGCGGCAGAGCGCACCAGCCCGAACTCCCGGCGCGCCGCCGGGCTCAGCGGCAAGGCGCGCAACTGGCGCATGTCCGCGGGCAGCGTGGACTCGGGAACCACCGCGACCCCCATGCCCTCGCGCACCAACGCGCAGGCGCTGGCCCAATCGCGGACCGTAACGCGGATGTCGTTGAGCTCCAGCCCGGCCTTGCGCGCAAGGCTCAGGCCATTCACAGCACAGCCGCCGGTCGCCAGAATGAACGGCTCATCGGCCAAGTCGGCCAGCGCAATGCCCCGCGACGACGCGCGGCGGCTGAATGGGTGTGCGCCGGGCAGCAGCGCCATCCAGCGGTCGCGGCCCAGGATCAGGGCTTGCCTTTGCGTTGCGGGGTTCATCACCACGCCCAGATCGATGGCGCCGCGCGACAGCCAATCCTCGACCTCTTCATCCGTACCTTCCAAGGCTACCACCTCGATGCCGGGGTGGCGCTGCCGGAAGCTATGCAGCAGGGAGGGCAGCAGCGTCGAGATGACCGAAGGAAAGCTGCCCAGGCGGATGCGGCCCTGGCTCAGTCCCTGGCTGTCGTCGGCCAGGGCGCGGATGGACTCCAGGTGAGACAGCATCGCGCGGGCGTGATCGATGACCTGTTCGCCCAGCGCCGTTACCGCCACTTCCTTGCGGGAACGGGTGAAGACCTGGAGCCCCAGCGACGCTTCCAGCTGCGCAATGGCCTGGCTGGCGCCGGACTGGGTGATGCCCACGCGCTCGGCGGCGCGGGAGATGTTGCCTGTGTCGGCCGTCGCGACGAGCAGGCGCCAATGCCCCAGGTTCAACATATTAAGTAGCTGAGCTAATGATAAGAGAATGGAGCATTAATTTTACCTGTGTGTCGCGGCGCGAGAGACTGCTCCCCTGTTGTTCCCTGGAGATGTCATGAAACTCTACTACGCCCCGCATACCTGCTCGCTGTCGCCGCACATCGTCTTGCGCGAACTTGAATTGCCCTTCGAACTGGTCAAGGTGAACAACCAAACCAAGCAGACCGCGGACGGCCGCGATTTCAGCACCATCAATCCCAAAGGCTATGTCGCCGCGCTGGAGCTGGTAGATGGCGATGTGCTCACTGAAGGGCCGGCTATCGTCCAGTACCTGGCCGACCTGCGTCCTGGCATGCAGCTGGCGCCACCCAATGGCACGCGCGAACGCACGCGGCTGCAGGAATGGCTGAACTTCCTAACCAGCGAGATCCACGCAGGATCGGCGCCCTTGTTCCAGTCGGCCTTGCCCGAAGCCGCCAAGGCGCATTTCCGCGAACGGCTCTTCAAGCGCTTCGACTACCTGGACGGCACCCTGGCCGAAAGCACCTACTTGATGGGCGAGCAGTTCAGCGTGGCCGATGCCTATCTGTTTACCGTGCTGGGGTGGTGCAGGTTCTTCGCGATCGACCTGGATCGCTGGCCTTCCCTGGCGGCATACGCCGCGCGCATCGGAGAGCGCCCTGCGGTGCAGGCCGCGCTGCGCGCGGAGGCGCAGCGCTGAACGTCATACGGTCACGGCACCGGATGCCTCACGCTTGCTGGCGCGTGGCCGCCAGCACGATTTCACGCACGCACACGCCGTCAGGCTGTGCATAGGCGTAGTGGATGGCGTTGGCCACGTCCTCGGCGGCCAGCACCTTGCCGCCCATCTCGGCCTTCCAGGCCTCGTAGCCCGTCTTGATGTCCGCATCGGTGGTATGGCCCAGCAGCTCGGTTTCCACGGCGCCCGGCGCGATGGTGGTCACGCGCACGTTGTGCGCCGACAGTTCCTCGCGCAGGTTTTCCGAGAGGCCGTGCACGGCGAACTTGGTGCCCACGTAAGCCACGTGATTGGGAAAGGTCTTGCGCCCGGCCACTGAACTGATGTTGATGATGCTGCCGCGCTTGCGTTGGACCATGCCCGCCGCGACCGCATGCACGCCGTTCAGCACGCCTTTGACGTTCACGTCCAGCATCCGGTCCCATTGGTCCGGGTCCTGGCGCGTGATGTCGCCCAACAGCATGACGCCCGCATTGTTGATGAGCGCATCGGCCGGCCCGAAGCGCGCTTCGCCTTCCTGCACGGCGGCGGCCAGCGCGGCGCGGTCGGTCACGTCCACGGACAGCGCCAGGGTGTCGGGCAGGTTCAGCGCCTGCATTTTTTCCAGCCGGCGGGCCAGCAGCAGTAGCGGGTGGCCGTGAGCCGAGAACAGGCGGGCGGTGGCCAGGCCGATGCCGGAGCTGGCGCCCGTGATGATGACAAGGGGTTTTTTCAAGGTAGACATGGTGGATTCCTGATATCGGTTTTATGTATGCTTGAGTGATCGGAAATCATTCTATTCCCGGGGATTCTCCCTGAGAAATGGTTTATTCCTTTGGAAGAAATCGGAAAATCTTATGGATAGCCGCCAGCTCAAGGCCTTTGTCGCTGTCTTCGAAGAGCGCAACATCACGGCCGCCGCCCGTCGCCTGCACCTGAGCCAGCCGGCTCTGTCCGGCACGATCAAGAGCCTGGAGGACTTGCTGGGCACGCAATTGTTCGCACGCCAGGCGCGGGGCGTGGCCGTGACGGAGGACGCCCGCATCCTGTATCCACAGGCGCGGCGCATCCTGTCGCAGACGGACTCGATGACGCATCAGTTCCGCCATGGTTCGTCTGCGTCGCGCATCGAGATCGGCGTGGAGGCGGATATCGCAGGGCCGGACATCGCGGCCTTCATGCGCGCGGCACAGGAAGTCGTGCCGGGGCTTTTCGTGAATCTGCTTGAAGGATGCCAGGGCGATGCCCGACTGGCGACCGAAGACGAGCGTTGCGAGGACGAGCTGTTCTTGCCGCTGTCCGTCGACCCCTATGTGCTGGCCCTGCCCGCGGGCAGCGGCGCCGACGCGGCATTGCCGTGGGTTGTGTGCCCGAGCCACCCGACGCATCAGCGCCTGCTGCCCTTCTATGGCGCCGGTGCAAATACGCCGGCCGCGCACGCCGGATCGTTGCGCCTGGCCTTGGCGTTGACGGCCGCCGGCGCGGGCATGTGCGTGGCGCCGGAATCCCTCGCCCGCAGCCAGGCCGGCGTGGCGATCAGGCCGCTGGAAGGACTGGAGATGTCGCGGCGCATCGGACTTTGCTATGCAGTGCAATCGTTGGACAAGTCGGTGGTGGCAACGCTGGTGGAGCGGCTCGGGGATCCTGCGGTCCGGGCCAGGCATACAACATAGAGAAACCTTTCAACGCCATCGATAGGCTGGGCCAGCCTGCAACTTCACTCGTTAAGTTGTAGTCTTGCGCCTTTCGCCAATAAACATGGCCGCGCTGCGGCCGATCAGGGAGGAGATAACTATGACAACGCGATCCGGCGCCAAGCTGGGCAAGGCGGTACTGGGGATGACGCTGGCTGCCGTGGCGTTTACCGCATCGGTTTCCAATGCGCAGGCGGATGACTACCCTTCGCAGCCGATCAAGTTGATCGTGCCCTTCGCCGCCGGAGGCGGCAATGACGGGATTGCGCGTCTTCTGGGGCAGCTGCTGTCCGATGGCCTGAAGCAGCCCGTAGTGGTGGAGAACCGCCCCGGCGCAGGCGGCAAGCTGGGTGTGGAGCAGGGCCTGAAGGCAGCACCCGATGGCTACACCCTGACCTTGATTTCCAACAGCTATTCCGTCAACCCCAGCCTGTACAAGCTGCCGTTCGATCCGGTCGAGGACATGACCCCGATCGGCATGATCGCGCGTGCACCGTTCTTCGTATCGGTCAATCCCAGCGTGCCGGCGGACAGCCTCGGTGATCTGGTGGCTCTGGCCAAGAAGAAGCCCGGCGGGTTGACTTATGCATCGTCCGGCACGGGCGGCATATCGCATCTGGCGATGGAGGCCTTCTTGAAGACGGCCGGTATCACCATGGTCCATATCCCGTACAAAGGGTCCGCGCCGGCTCTGACGGACACGGTCTCAGGCCAGGTCAACGCGATGCTGACCACGGCCGGCTCGACCCTGCCTTACCGCGAGGACAAGCGCCTGAAGGTGCTGGCCGTGACCTTGCCGCAGCGCGTGTCCTCGGCGCCGGACATCCCGACGGTGCGCGAGGCTGGCGTGCCGTATGACGTGACGGTGTGGTACGGCATCATCGCGCCCAAGGGCGTGCCGCCGCAGGTGCAGGCCAAGCTGAACGCCGCGATCAATGCGGCTGTCGTGAAGCCCGAGATGGCCGATCGTTTGAAGGCGACCGGGGAAGAGGCTGCGCCGAGTAGCCCGCAGGATTTTCGCGATCAGATCGTGAAGGAGATTTCCTTGTGGGGCGATGTGGTGCGTGAGGCGGGTGTGACGGTTAATTGATTGTCTCGCGGGGAACTGGGCTCAGGACTGTCAGCACCCCAAGATTTTTTACAGCAGTCCGTGCCTAAGTTGGACATGAAAAAGCCGTTGACGGTAAACGTCAACGGCTTTTTGAATTCTGGTGCCCGAGGCCGGAATCGAACCGGCACGCCTTGCGGCGGGGGGATTTTGAGTCGGTGATTTACAGTGTTTCTACAGGGAAATAGGGCGAAATCTAGCGTAGATTGAAATAGGTAAAACCAGTTTCAAATCAGTAGGTTAGCGTATTTTAGCTGAATTGGTGAAAACTGGTCACTGTACTTGTACTGTACCGAAAATATGCTCCATGCATAGCGCCTGTACTTTGGACCGGCTCGGCGGATACTCGCTCTCCGGTGTGTGTCGGTACCCCGATTAGATACGTTAGCGGTGGAGATCGAGTCAGAACACGGTCATGGCACAGTACTTACTTCTGACCCTTCATTCATCAACAAACCTAGTGAGATATGACTTAGATAGCCTGCGTGCTTCGACAGGAGAATTGACAAGCTGCCGTGCGCACTCAGCAAACAGTTCTGTCGACGGAAGTTGTGATTCGCACAACTGTGTGAGGAGTGTGCGCGCGTCCGAAATCAAAGAGGTAAGCTTTTCATAAGTCAGAGCGTAGGAATCTGTTGCCGCCGCAGCCTTGGTGGCTACGCTCCTTGCATGGACGGACACGCGCTGGCAGTGCGCCCCTTTGTAGTGTTTTCGGAACCACTCTTCAGCCACGAGCAATTGCCCATGCTCCTCTTTTGTGAGGGCCTTTGTTCCGCTCTTACGACTTTTTGCTTCGATCACCCATGCTTCGGCGTCTGGCAGCAACCATAATACGTCTGGGCCTTGTCCGTTGGAGTCATGGCGTTCCGTCGAGATGCCGATCATCGTGCCAAGCTCTCCAAGTGCTTGTTCGAATTGATTGGCGGACGCTTCGGCATGTAGGTGAGAAATCACTTCCTCGAAGCGCTGGAGAAAACCCCGTCGCATGCGATAGCTGCTGATCGCATCCGCGATTGCGCTGGCCTGGGCGCCGGGAACGGGAAGTGCTTTATACGGGGAGGGGACCTTCGGTCGTACGAGGTTCCGATTGTTTGCGTAGGCCTCCCGCTGAAAATCCTCCGCGCGGTCCCGCTGCCCCCACTGATCCGCAACGCGTGCTGCAAATTGCTGCAACCATCCGCGCGTTTGAGCGTCCATGCTTTTCGATTCAGAGAGCATCCGCTCAATGCGGCTTAGGGATTTTTGATGGTAGCCGTCGTGCCAAAGGTTGAAAGCCTTGCGTTCGTCGGCAGCCTGAGAAAAACGTTCAGAATCAGCTTGCTCGGCCTCCACGTTTTCGGCCAGGGTTTCTGCGTGATATTCAACCCAATCGGAGTTACGGTCATAGCTTTTGCTAATAGTGCCAGCGAGCTCTTTAAGGCTATTCACCGCTTTGCTAACCGTCGATCCCATGTCAAGCTGGGCACGGGTCGCGCTGGTCAGCAGTTTGAAGTTGGCATCTTTAGCGACCCAACTCGCCAAGCTTGCGCCCATTAGTAGCACCACACAATGATCGCCGGAACCACGTGCGCCCCGACCAATCCCTTGTTCAATTCGTTGTGCAAGCATGCGAGAAATCGTGGCGCCGCCGTACAAGGCACTAGCGCGAAAGAGTTCGTAATCAGACGTTCCCGCCGGCAAACCATCCATGATCAATAGCCGACAAGAGTCTGCGGGCAAGTCGATTCCGTCGTAGCGACTAGCGAACACGACGGGCCCGCGCGACGATCCGTCTTGCAGACTGCTGACTTGCTCTTGAACTTCCTTCGAACCTTTAGCTACCGTTGCCACATCCGCCCATCGTTCCGCTGCTGCATCAGATGGAACAAGAACCACGGCGCCGCAATCCTTCTTCTCTGTCGTCCAGCTCAATAACTTGTCCGCTGCCTTCCGGGCATCGAACTTGAACGGCATGAGGTCCGGAATAAGGATCATGCGTTCGCTGATGCCCGCCAGGGACCTCGAGGTAAGCGCTTCATTAACTAACTTCGGGTCGGCGTCAAAGGTTCTAACTATCTCGCTGTCATCGGCAATGGTGGCGGACATGTAGATCCTCCGGGGCGCCTCGGAGAATGTGGGGAAGAGATTCACCAAAGGGAGCGCCGGTGTGATCGTAAATGCGTCCTTGCTGATCAACGCGTGGCATAGATGCAGATTGTCTCGTAGCAGAGGCCAAGTTAGAGCATACTTGCTCGCATCGGAGCGAAGTTGTTCACGCACCGCGTCGAGCTGGTCATTCCAGGCCGAATACGGTACCTCTAGCACGCCGTAGCTCAAACCGGACAACGTATCATCAAAGGTTCCGAGTCGATCCATGTCGCGAAACGCTTTGCGAAACAGCCCTGTCAGTTCCTTATAGCGTGCTCGCTCGTCCTCGGCTGTGACTTCAAGTGTGAAGGTGTCACGCACAACGGAAAATGCTACATGAGCATCATCGAGAATAATCGCAGCTGTTTTCAATGGGGGCTGCGCTCCTCCTCGGACGCCGAACTTGCTTAGCCCATTAAAAAGGGCTTTGTAAGTTGCGACCATGACAGCTTTCCCATTGACGAATTTGTCGTCGAGTGACACCCCCCTTTGATATGGAACCGCTGCGATTCCAAGCGATTTGGCTTTCTCAAGCGTCTGACTGACCAACTGTGTCGTCGGAGCCAAATAGAGAACCGGCTCGTTCGTCTCGTTAATGGTCGATTGCGCCATTAGTAGACCGACAAGCGTCTTGCCGCCACCAGTGTGGAGTTTCAAAACAATGTCGCGCTGTTTGCGCCGTTGGTACCATGTGTCCAATACTTCGGCTTGACTGGTATAGAGATCATTGATTCCGGGAGGCTTGGGCAGCCGACGGAATATCTCCAACGGTTCTGTCTGTGTTGCTTTCTTCTTCTGTGTTCTGAGCTGTGCGAAATCAACCATCGGTTTTTTTCCTCTTTGATCTGACTTGCGGCGATGCATCTGCTCCTTGCACCGCCACCGACACTGTCGCTTGCTCCCATGCTGTGCGGTCGGAAGACTGGGGTAAATGGGATGGCCGGCTGACGATGAGTACGTCGGCAACGCCTGGCACTGTGATGAGCGCATGGCGTGTGGTCTCATGTTCCTGGACACTGCAGGAGTCGTCATAGATGAACACTAATACCTGCCTGTAGCGCTCCGGCGACCTTAGATAGGGAACTATGTCCTCGAGCACCTGCTTCTCGATCTCCTTGAACTCTGTCGCCGATCTCGCAAACTTCACTTCGATGAGCAGCCCGAGGCTGGGAATACCTAAATCAGCACGATAGGTGGAGTGGCCGAACTTCGGTAGCGTGTCTTCGTCTTCCAGGTCGGGAAACATACTCCGAAGGATGATCCAGAGAATGTCCTGCACCTCACGCTCGCTGCGGATTAGCCAACGGACCGGCACTTTCAGATCAGCGGAATCCCAGCGCCAGCGGCGTAAGCTGCTTTCAAACTGGCCGAGGATGTGCGTCACCGTAGACGTAGATTGAAGCAGTGATCCGCTGCCGTCGGCGACTGCAGCTCTCAGCGCACGCCATAGTAACGCCGCCTGATGTGCTGACCGATGGCCCGTGAACTCCGCCAGTGCGCGTTCCACTAGCGCGGCGCGCAAATTCTGTCGCTGTTGCACATTGAGGAACGGTTCGGCTTCCGCATGGTCGCACCACCAGTCGACCGCCGCGCAGTAGTCGAGTGGTGCATGCAAGTCGAAATGTGGCCGGCCAATGCGAGCCCCCGCCAACTGAGCCGCGTAAGCAAGTAGAGGGTCAATACGAACAGTCGCCGCATTCGCGATTGCGCTTACGGCCCGAGCACACCAGGCGAGATACTGCGGGTTGCCATTGTGTAGCATGCGGGCGGCAAGGATAAGCCCGATCAAAACTGCCGGGTCATGTAGAGCGTCACCCTGTCTCGCTATGCTTGGATCTCGGGCACTCGCCCGCTGAAGACCTTCCTCAAGCAAAGTGCCGTATCGTAGCCCCGATTGATACGTGGCCGTGTACCCAAGCGCGGCGACACTGGGAAGACTCGAGGGGTCATAGCTTTTTTGAAGCCAGTTTTCATCGCAGTCCACGTCCCAAGTTACTTCGAGGCGTGGATCGCCGCCGACTATGTGTCGCGCTAGCAAGCCTTCGACGTTCCCTCTAATGTTCGCTGTCGTGATGTCCGACCTACATCGTTGAAGCAACTCTGAGAGTGGGCGTTCCATCATAAGAACCACCTGCTCTCTTTCAGTTTGGTGATCAAAATGTCTGGATTAAAGTTCTGAATCAGTCGGAGGTTGGCAAGCAAATCTACAACTAGATTAGGATAGGCGATAGAAACCGGGTGTGTCGAAGGCATAAATGTGCGCCATGACATGAAGGTCAGGTCAAAAACCTGTTTGGCAATGTAGTCGAGACTGCTGAATGTTGAATTGGGATGAACACTCACTAGCATGGGACTCGGACATCCCTGTAGATCGGTCTTCAGTTGCTGCGGCCCAGTAAGGGTAACCAGGGCCGCGCGTGGTCCAAGCGGGACGATCTGACCGCGCTCTGGCACGGCGATACCTTTGCGGGACTGCCGATATACGGCTCCCTGTGACGATGCGTCGAATAATTTCCAATCGTGATCTCCGCTGACCTGCACGAAGGCATACTCAACTTCGAATTCTCTGAGTTCATTGACTAGGCTTTCCACCGCCTGCGCCTCGGTTTCTTTGTAGCGCTTGAACGCCTGATGGAAGATGATGCGCAGTTTGTCACCTGCTCGCCAGCCGAAGCGCCGTTTTAGCTCATCCAGCGACACTCGCAAGGAGTTAAGCAGAGCCACCTGATACTGATCGGCTGTTGCCTCGGTCGTGGCATTGCCCAACAAATAGTTCCCGTCACCACTGAAGACTGTGGTAATTCCGACTAAGCGTTCACGCTCGGACAACCGGTCAAAGCCAATCCGGGCGCTGCCAATACCAACGACGATCTCGTGGACCAAACGCTGTTGCACCGATAGGGTCCACGGAATGCCCCCCAATTTTGCGTATAGGCCCAGCGCCAGATTATTCAGGCTATAGGCAACGTTGTTCTGCAGGATTGTCGATAAGCGCACTGCCTGGACTGGCACTCCTTGTGACATAAGCACCGCCTTGGCGGTGAAGTATGGACTCTGGGCCCCAAGGAGAAGGCGGTCCTCGTCCGTGATCACGACTAAGGCCACGTCGACGTTGCGTTGGACTGCGGCCAAAGCGGCCTGACGATATGCCGGTGCTTTTTCTCCTCCTCGAGTGTCAACCTCGACAAACTCGAAGTCTAGGCTCTGAAGGCGGTACTTGCGTACCATGCCTTGCTGCATGGGGGTGTTTCCATTTTGGGACGGTACGCCATCTCGCAACTGCGCGGCAAACCGCTGGACATGCCCCTTCTGGTCAATTGGAAACAACACTGCAACTCGGGGTTGTTTGTGTTCAAAGCTGTCCGCGTCGAAGGGGCCATTGGCATCGAGTTTGGGATCGACTGGCCACGGAACCGTGATAGAGCCACCAGGCCGAAGGCTGCACTGTGGAGTGTGTAACTTGCGTGAAAGTCCGACGCCGATGCCTTGGCTAACCTCGGTTAGATGCCCGTCTAGGGAGATCGATAACCCGACGCAGCAAGGAAGTTCACCTTGCAAGTCCTTGAATGTGCCAACGATCTGCTCGAGCCGCGCTAGTTGTTTCTGAGCCGCCGAAACTTCGTGCAAGCGGGGCAGCATTTGGCGCTGAAAGGCTTCATAGGCTGAGCCAAGAAGCTTACGTCCCACGCGCTCGAAGTTTAACCGGCTGGGCTCAACATGCGCCTGACTGAGGGCAACACGCTCTTGCCTAGCGTCGGCCAAGATGGCGTCGTCGCCGTCGATTCGCTCGATGCGACCGACAAGCCGACGATTAAACATTGGCAGGATATACGGGTCATCCACATCGTTCTCGCCTACCACGTACAACCCGACTGGATCGAGTCCGCGGTCAATTAGCTGCGCGACGCTGGGCATGATCAGCAACCTCGCGCCAAAGTTGACAAGGACGCCGTTGACGAAAGTGCCCTCCTGGGGTGCGAGCGGTCGCACATCAAAGGAATACTCGGGGAATACTGCGAATGTGTCTGCGCCTTTACCCGAGAGAAGGTTGGAATTCTCTCGTACGATCCTAACAGGTCTGACTCCTGAGATGCTCCGACCTCGAACGAAGAAGGACCGGAGCAAGGCCTGTCGCGCTAAGGCATTAGCGACTGAATGGTCGGCCGTTATGTCGAACTGGATGGTCTGCCCTTCGGTCTTCGCACCGCGTTCATAGGGGAAAAGAAGAATGTCGTCGCCAGCACGCAGAACAAAGTGGGTTCGGACCAGGCGATGACGGAGGGTACGGAGATGGTCGCTGCTCTGGTATTGAATGCGGAAACCAGAGAATCTCTGTGCCGAAAACGTGATCGGTAAGTGATTTAGCTGCATGTTTCCCTCGTCTCCTCTAAACCATATATGTGCCGGACCATTAACGGATGTAAGGCTATGCGCAGAGCTTCAGCGATCGCTTGGTTTATCGTAGGCCTCAGAAAATCCTGTGCGCTTTTAGCGGACCGATAAACCGGTGCTCAAAAGCGGTAGTCGTTGGGACTAGTAACGGGAGAATGCATACGAATGAATATGCCCCGCATGTGACAAAAACCGGCGACAGCCTATCCTGCACTAGTCCCCAAATCCTAAATTTCTTCGTCATGACGAAGACTTTGGGAGCGTTAACGCGTCAGCGCGCGGCTGCACAAACTCTTGCAGGCTGATCTGACTATCGATGAAACGCTGGGCGTGGGCCTCATCTGCTTCACTGAGCGAGAAACCTTCTAGACTGACGGAGGCCCGCGCGTAGTTAACAGCCGATTGGCGTCGACCGCGTTCGGCATCTGATATGGTTTTGTGGGGCTGTAACCCGCATTTATCTTCGCCAGCCATGGTGTCCCCTTGCTGTAGGTAACTCGATTTTACAAGAGGTGCGAGTATTTTGGTTTAGGTAGACGCAACCTCCAGGGCGCTGCGCTGAAATTGTCTTGTTTTACTTGCTATGGATCGCCTGTATTGGCCGCGTACTAGCCTGCGTCGTAGTTTCCAAAGAGGCTTTGCCTCTCTGGACTCTCCACCCTCGCCGGCGGGAGCCTCGGGGGCAGGGGTTGCGGGCCCTTGGCCCGGAACTCCTGCCCCCGGGCATAGCGTGGGGCGCTCCTGCCGCGTCAAGGGGCCGTGTCCTCGCCCTGTGGGCTGCGGGCCGCACCAACCCCTTGACCCGTCATCCGCTCGACGGCACTGCTACTGACGTCGTTCGGCCGGAAGAGGCGTCAAGGGCGGGACCGGAAGCCGCAGCCCGAAGCGCAGCGCAGGGAACGGGTGAGGATCCCGGGCGAAGCCTTCACCCTTTATGCCTCTGGGAGCCATGCAGCCTGTTGGCCGGGGGAGGAACAAGGCGAAGCCGCTGGGCCTGCCCCCGCGGCCAGTCCGGCAAGAACGGACGCGGGATGCAACCGAAGGGGTTGCCCAAGCGTAGCGCGGAGATATGTGCGCCCATGAATGAAAAGGCCTCGCTGATGGCGAGGCCGATGCGGACGCAACATGCACATCACTTACCGTTGACGGAGCCGCCCGTTGCCGGTCCCCAGTTCTTGCCCATGTTCTGCAAGACGTGTTGGCGATAGGCTGGGTTCCACATGGTGTTGCCTGCAATCATGTGGTTGGTTCGGCCAGCAGTAACCATCATGCCGGACTGCATATCGCGGCGAGTCGTCTTAGGATTCACCACGTTGCCAATGCCCTGCGCCATGCTCCTGAATGTCACAACGTCAAAGGCGATGCCGCCAGCCAGTCTCGCCCCTAAGCCACTCGTTTTTTTCTGCGCGAAAAAGATGATCAAGGCAAGAACGATGATCTGCACAAACGAGCTGATGGGATTGTCGGTGGTCGTACTTATTACCCTGTCGAACAGCGCCTTGAATAGCGCCACACCGACAGACACGACAACCATTGTGATGGCAATTTCAAGGATGTAGGCCAGTGCCTGCTCAAACCATTTGTCGAACCATTTTGCGGTGCCCGGGAACATTAACGCGGCGATAAACAGTGGTCCAAGACCAAGCATTATCCCCAAGCCGAGCTTTGCCATGACGATGGTCGCGGCCGCAGGCAAATGAATAAGAAACACTGCAATGGCCATCATGAGTGCATTCAGGGCATCCCAGAACATATGACCTAGTTCGTAGAACTCGCGCTTTGCGACTTTGCCTAGCATGTCGTAAGCCACGTTAAGCCCTTTGTCTGCCGAGTTGTCCAGCACCTGATAGATACTTGTCGCTTGAGCGTTAGACGTGGACATGATGTCGGCCAGGCCAGTCTCCAGGCCTTGAATGGCCGACACAACGGTGGCTGTGTAAGCATCAGCCGTCATGCAGAATGCGGTGATGATCAGGATCTTCATGCACTGCTTGATGAAGGTCTGAAACGGCGCTTCAACGGCGCCCGTGCTGATGGCATAGCCAGTCAAGGTGATGTACAGCGTGACGCCGGTCAGCATCAGCATTTGAAAGCCGAGGATGACGTTCGAAGCGGTTTCCGATACGAAGGTGTTCAGCATCGCATCGACGCTGCTGCCTATCCACTGGAACAAGGCGAATCCCATGCTATTGCCCTCCCTTGAGCGGATTGATAGGTGTCAGGTCGAAATAGCCTCGCTTGTCGACTGCCAGATGGTTTGCCGCAGTCTTCGCGTTGATGCAATTGGCGGACGCTGCGAGTTCGCCGGGACTGGCTTCGCATTTCGCGATCATCGCGTTGCGTTCGGGGGCATGCGTCTTGTACCAATCGACGGTTTGAACGGGGGTGTTGTCGCCGCAAGCTGCCAGCGTGAGCGCGATGAAGAAAGGGAAAATGATGTTTTTCATTTGTGCACCTCACGTGCGTTGATGATGTCGAGTGCGTGGGCCACTTCGGCGGCCTCAATGATGCGTAACGCTGCAAGGGTTCGCACGACGCTTTCGCGCATGCCGCCCCATGTCGGCTGTGTAAAGCGATTTGGCGCGTTTATCCAAACGATGCCGATGCACGCAATGGATGTGACGGCAGACAGGATGATGTTCATCCAAGGCGGCAACGGTTCTTCATCAATGAACGGCAGTGTGAATCCAAACCAACCCATAGCCGCGTAGTAGGCCGTGAAAGCAGCCATACCGATAGCCACGACATCAAGGGTTCTCATCAGCGGCGCACGCCGCAAAAGCTCTCGGTAATACTCAGGACTCAGGCCGCGAGCGCAAGCCCAGAAGCGATAGATGGCAAGGCATAGCGTTACCACTGGAACCAATGTGATTGCGTAGAACGGAGCCATGGTGTTCTCCTTAGCGTGCAAGCGGGTTGAAGACTTGAAGAGTGGGGTAGCCTCGTTGATCAACAATCTTTGCGTTGATCTCCTTCCGCCGTTGCTGCTGTAGTCGGTCTTCGGCTGCCGCGACCATCTGGTACATCTGTAGCTTGGTCTGCTCGTTCTGAATCATGGCCTGCTCGGCTGCGATGCGGCCTTGAAGTTCAGCAATGGCTTTCGGGTCCTGCGTCTGGTTGATCTGTTGCATCAACTGGTCGATTTGGCTAAGGCGGTTTTTCGCCGCGTCGTAGGCATCGAGCGCAAAGGCTTTGTCTTGCGCGCCTTTCACTGCCTGCGCTTCGCAGTTTGTGCGCTGCTCCAGCGAGGCAAAGCCGGTGCAGGCGTCATACACCTTGTTGTTGTCGTAGATAGATTCAGCGCGCCCGCTCAGTCCGGCATAGCCGCCTGATTTCACGCTGTCATAGACGTCTTGCCAGTCTTGCGGCAGGTAGTCCCGCAGTTGCGGGTTGTTGAACAGTTCGCCCATGCCACGCGCGCCAGTGACCGCAGCGTATTGCTGCTTCATCTGGTCGATCTGGCTGATCATCTGGTCGTATTGCATCTTCCACTTCGCCATCGTTTCTATCTGGTTTTCCACGCTCTTGGCGATGGAAGCGCCATCTGTCACGGGGATTTGTGCGAAGGCGGCCGACGACGCGGCAATGCCGACGGCCAGAATGCAAGAGGCTGATAGTTTCTTCATGTTCGCCACTCCTGAGAGGTTGAGGGCGAACGTAGGACCGTGCTGTCCGGTCTGTCGGTCTGTTTAGGGACCGCGCCCAGTACGACAAAGCGTTCTTGGGGCGACTAAGCGGCCGATCTGCTCTCGGCGGTCGGAACCCTTCTTTTCGGGTCGGCACCCGGTACGCTGGGCGTCCTTGGGGCGGTGCAACGTTCGTTGTGATTAAAGGTACAACCGAAGTTGATTGTACTTACGGTTAATGCAAAGTAGTTTCCCGATTACGGCCACCACATGCGACGGTCAATGATGATGCGGTCCGACAGATACGAGATGTTCGCCAGTTCCGCCAAGGCCATTTCTACTGTTCGGAACCGGTACGGTTGGCCCTTGTCGTCCGTGATCGGGTGTTCTGTAGTGCCGTCCTGCACGGCCAAGGCAAAGCCCTTCCAGTAATGCGCATACAGAATGACCTGCACATCACCGGTGCGCGCTGGATCATCGCAGTAGTCTTGCAAGGCGTCGTAGCGTAAAGCCATCTTATGGTCCTTCTTCCGCAATCAATCAACGGCTCAGGTCGCCTTTGCCTGAGTGGTTGATCTTCTCCAGTTGCTGGGCGTCCTTGGTCACCTCTGTGCTGCTCTGGCTACGCTGTGGGACCTGTAGCGCCCTGTCCTGCGAGGGATCAAGGAACCGGACAATTTCCATGGCAAGCGATTTGTCCTCTATGTCACCAGCAGCCAAGGCTTTCGCAATGTGCCCGTAGCCATTCCTGATGGCACGTGAAACACCGGAAGGCGTGCATCGTTCCCGCTCGGCCGCTTTGGTGCTCTTGCCACGCTTGGCGGCATGTCGCGTCGCCTGCTTGACCGTAGTGTGCGTGTTAGACCGTGCCCTACGCGGTGTGGCGTTGGCCTCGATGCCTTGTTCGCGCAGCGCCTCGGCGAAGCGTTCCCTCCATCGTTGCAGGTCCGCCTTTCGTGGGTTGAGCCGGCAGCCGTCGAGACCGAGCGCCTTAACGCAAAGGTGGCCGTGGGGATGGGCTTCATCGTCATGGATGGCGAATACATACGCGTGGTTGGCGCCGAATTCCGTTTTCGCGAATGCACGGATAGCGTCATTGACCGCGCGTCGGTCGGTGCCGGGTGGCATGGATAGCACGATATTGAACGTTTCGCGGCGCGAGCCGTTATCAGGCAACCCGTACTGGCCGCTTTTCCATTCGTCGCGCACGTCCTGCACTGCCTCACGGCCAAGGATGATTTCACCGTCTTCGTTCTCCAACGCTACCAGGCCGTTGCGCGATATGTAGTCGAGGTGTGCTTTCACCTGCGCGATGCCTTTGCCGCCGCCGGAGATCTTCACCATGACTTCGGGCGCTTTGCGAGTGGTGAGCATCAACTTGTCACGGACCCGAGCGCTGCCGGTCAGCAGTAGAGGCGTAGAGGGTGGCGAAGTGCGTGATCGCGTCACCGTGCGCTTTACGCCTTGGCTGGTGACGGGCTTGGTATAGATGCGTTCGCCCCAGTCCTTCAAAATTCCATCAATGACCAGACTCATTCCAGCCTCCAGCGGTCAATGTTGGCGCGCATGATGTCTGCCACCCGCGCGGTGTGGGTTTTGATATGACGGGCCAGTGTGTCGATACGCTCAGCGGTCACCACCGTCTCCAGCGCCCGTCCCGCGTTCATATGCCTGGCGATCTGGTTCAGGTTGCGGCCGATGGCAAGCAGCCTCGAATTCGATTCGCCCAGCGTTCGCAGCTCCGTCATGCCGAACTGTGGTTCGCCGCTGAGATTGGCCCGTATCAGGTGGATGACCCAGCGATTGGCGGACATGCCCTGCTGCAAGGCCAGTGCTTCGATACGGGCATATTCCGTCTCAGTCAGGCGGAGTTCCAAGCGGCGACGCGAAGTATCGGGCTGCTCATGTGTTGATGGAGTGGGCGCAGTGTCCGTTGCCGAACCGTTGAGAAGGCGGACAATGACCTGCCGCAGGCCGTCGCTGGGCGTGCTGCCTTGTCGAAGACAAAGTGCCTGCCAACGCCGCTTCAGATCACCATCCAGGCGGATGCTGAGTGTGGTCTTGCGCGTCATTTCGGCATCCTCGTATGCAGCTCCAGTTGGGCTTTGATTTCTTGAAGCCGGGCTTGGGATTCAGCTTTGCTGAGTGGTGCTGATTCCGAAGCACGCGACATATCTTGGGTCGCGGCCAGGCGTTCCCTTCTGGTTGCTATCGGGATGCCAGCAGACGGCACGAATCCCCCTGTGCGGTGGCGTTCAAGGATTCCTTTGAAATAGGCGACCTTTGTCTTTCTGATGGTTCCGGGCGTCTTGATGGCTCCGTCCAGCTCGTCAAGCAATGCTTGCGCATCAACTGATTGGACGTCGGTCAGCAAGTTTTGGATCGACAGTTTCTCAGCGGGGACCAGCGCGGTAGGGTACTGAAGACCGTCGTCGGTTCTCGTTGTAGTAGTAGGGTTATAGATAGGGTTAGTGTTAGTAGTAGTGTTACCCGGCCCCCTGTCCATACCCTGGAGATAGGCTGTCGCTGGGGTATGCCCGTTGCTAATTGATTGATTTCTATGGATGTCTTTTGGTTCGGCCGGAATGGACGTCCGGCCGTCGTCGGGTCCCGCATAGGGTGTCGATAGCCTATAAGGACCGTATCCAAGGGCTTTGGCTACCGTATTGCGCAGCGGATCCTCGGTAGGCAGTCGATCGATAAAGTCATTCACGTAAGCGTCACGCCAGCCTCGGGGCAGTGCCGCTATTTGCTCGAGTGTCTTTTTCCTAAGGGTCGTTGCCACTGCCATCTTGGCAGAGTTGTGGTCCCACCAATCTTTGATCCAGATGTAATTTGCCTGCGCGTCAAAATCCAAGATGCCAGCCTCGATGAGACGACGCATCACTGGCATCAGTTGTGAATCGGGGTCCCAGCCCATTTCCGAAGCCGCAACGCGAATGACGATTTCATACGCGCCGATGACATTGCTGAATGGCGAGGTTAGGAAGTAGAACAGCGCATAGCGGTCTTCGACCGTGCAGCCTGACAGGCGATTTGAGCGCCATATCTGGTCGTTGATGGTTCTTTGCCGACTCATGCGCGCGGCCCTCGCGTAGCGACCTCTGCGGGCGTGGTTTCATCGTCTGCCGGCTGTTCCAGACTCAGGGCTTCTGTGACCTGCAACGTCCGAAAATAAACGCGGCGGCCGACCCGCAGCATGGCTGGTTTCAGCTTGCGCGAAAAGTCGGTATCGGTATAAAGCGCAACGCGGACACCATCGGGAGATCGGCCTAGCAAGGTGGCGACGTCAACGATGCTCATCAACGGTCCAAACCGTCCCAACAAATATTCCCCAGTAGTCATTCATATGCCTCACAAGTTCACCGTAGGTAATGCCAGTCTTTACCGTGAAGGCATGGATGTCAAACTTAAGTAATTGATTTTAAAGACCAAAATAGGGTGTCAACGAAAGCCAAGGTTAGGCATCGCCAAATGCCAAGATATGGCACATTGGTTTTCTTGTGATGAAGTTATCAAGCAAAATGAATCTGGAAATCAAGGGGTTAGGCGCGATCAGGAAGGCGCTCTGATTTCGACGTTTGAGACGTCGGTGGACAAGGAAAAATTTTGTGGAAAATTACCAACGATGTGAGCGTGCTCACGCTGTTGGCTCGCATGCGAAGTGATGACACTAGGATCAGCGGATTGCGTGTCACGCTACCGTGAGAGCCAAGTATCATGACCGGTATGCAGGACAAGTCGTTAGGGAGCTATATGGAATCTTGGAATGACGCCCGGTAATGTCCGAGTCCGGCGCTTTCAATTGAATGCCAACGGCCGTGATTTTGCGGTGGGTGACATCCATGGTCATTTCGGTCGGCTTGAGGTCGCGTTGGCCGCCGCAAAGTTCTCGCCAGAAAAGGACCGATTGTTTTCCGTAGGGGACCTTGTGGACCGAGGCCCTGAATCGGCCGATGTTCTGAAATGGCTGGAGCGCCCGTGGTTTCACTCGATCTGTGGGAATCACGACCTGATGGCATGGCGACGGGCGATGGGCGATCCGATTCCGAACGTCGATCATCGCGTCCACGGCGGTGGATGGTTGGATGCCTGCGTTGGTGAGGTTCGTGAACGCATTGCGGCCAGCTTGAGCGCCTTGCCGCTGGCTATCGAGGTGGAAACGCCGAGTGGCGTGGTCGGTATGGTTCACGCCGACTTCCCCTATGACGATTGGCAGGCTATTCACGGCGCTATCTTCAGTCCAGAGGACGAGGATGCCTGCCTATGGTCCGTAGATCGTTATCGAATGCAGTACTCCCAGCCTGTCCGCAATGTACGTGCGGTAGTCCATGGACATATGACGCTACGCAAGGCTGCGCAGCTTGGCAACGTTTACTACATCGATACAGGTGGATGGCAGGACGCAGGGAGGTTTACGTTGCTGGACTTGCATACGCTTAAGTCGTGGCCACGCTAATTTCATTCTGCCACCTCTGAAATACATGGCGCGGCCTTTAAAGGCCCGACATACGGGCAGATCAGAGAAGTAATCTGATAGGGCGAAGAAAAGGTGCATCGCCGATTTCCGGGAAGGCTTCTCGTCTTACGTTTTCGAGATTGCGCAATAGCAGTCAGCACGAAGGCCTGATGATCTTGCGCGCCACTTGGTCGCCGCGTAGGCGGGGATGATTCGCCCAGAAAGACATACGGCCGAGTTCGGCCAGGAGCGGTCAGCCATGGCACTCTTCCGAGCGACGGTTTCAGACTGAAAGCGGAAGTTCACCAACGACTAGTTCTCGGAAGGCTAGTGGCGGACGGCAAATCCAGCCAACAGCTCCTCGGGGATTCAGGAAGTAAAAATCTGGTCGTTGGGGAGCATTTCATGTTTTCCGTCAAGCGTGGGCTGAGGCCGCCGGGATTTCTTACTGCCTCACGTTGTGCAATCAACGCAGCTCAGGCGTTTAAAACGCTTGGCTGATCCGCCCATCTTGGGAATGCGATTTTGAGCCGCTCGACCGTGTGACGCCACTTTGGCGTAGTCGGCTGGCAAACTGTGTTCTGATTGCCGAAGAGGCCCAGTTCGCTCACCGCTCTGGTCTCGGGAACTGTGTCTAGCCACCGAACCCGAACAAAATACTCAGCAAGCTCCGGATCATTGGCAGTGAGGCGGTACTTGTCGGAATGCTTGAGCGCAAGCAAAGCAGGTTGCTCACCGCTCTCCGTCTGCACCTTGAAATCCTTGGCTGGCTGTACTGATTCCAGTACAACTCCGACCCCAACATAGCCCTTTTTGGGAATCTTCACCCAGACCCGGTCCCCTGGCGACAGGAGCTTCAATGTCTGGCTGTACCAGCTGCCACCGCCACCGCTGATGTAGCCGAAGCGTTGAGCATCCTCCCAGTTGCGAGAAGTGGCATCGCCGAAGGACACATAGAACTCACCGTTCCACGGTTCCTTGTCACCCTTAGTCTTGGTTGTGGATGCCACGTTGGCCTGGGTCTCGCCGGGGTCGATGAGCCAGGCCCGACTTAACAGCTTGTCTGCACCATGCTCGAAGACCTGGAAGAAGACAACGTTGATGGCGATGTCCCGGGCGTTCAAGTAGCCGATGATGCGCTCAGTGGATGGGTCGAGCTCCGCCGCCACGATGATGATCTGATGAGACTGGTTTAGCGTCTCTTCGTCGAGCTCCACGCCGAAGCGTTCCTGAAACGCGACGTCCAGAGTCTTACCGCCCGAGTACCGCTGGAAGATCTGCGCCACGCGGTCCGGTGTCAGCTGTTCAACCCACGAGGCGTAGTCAAGAGCTTGGGCAATGATCTCGCGCGGCGTGCGGTCGCGCTTGAGCTCAATGAGCACCAGCGATGCGTCCGGGGCAATGGCCAGCAGGTCGACGCGCCCACCGTGTGAGGTGATCTCTTGACGGCCGATCAGCATCCACTCGCTGGACAGGATGCGTGGGTCGCGAACAATCATATCCTCGAGCTGCTGCTCGCTGGCCAATCGGCTAGAAACTAGTTGCGCTGGCTGCTCGCCGACTCGCCAGATGGCGTGTTGTATAGGCATGGTGAGATCGCAGGCTTAAGCAATGAGCCGTTGAAGGGCAGGCTTGTTGCTAAAGCGGATGCACCATTTCGCGACAGCCGAAAGTTCGGATTCTGGCTTGGTGAGGGACGTGATCTCGCACGCTGTGGCCTTGACTTCCTGCCGCGCGGCAGCCGAAGTCGCCACGTTTTCTAGCGCTTTCTGATACTTGTCGAGTAACTTGGCAGTCTTTTGCCAGACCTTTCTCCGCTCCTCCGCCAAGACCTGATGCTCGGTTAGCTTCAGCCGGTCCACGGTTCGCTTCACCCGTACGTAGTCCCATCGCGATACGCCCGGCGCTGGCACTGCTTTGCCCTCCTCATCGAAGGCTAATAGAGTCACGTCATGAGCGTTTGTCGGATCAAGAAAGTGCGGCACTTCGTCGCCCTCGCAGCGTTTCGTGTGGCTCGAGCACGGCGAGCCACGGCGCAAAGGAAACCAGGGCCCCTTTTTTCTATTGGGGACAGTTCCGGCGATACGGAGGTTCACGTAGTCGAAAGCAAGCCACCAATATCCGTCACGTACAGGTCCCCGAGTATTTCTGGCAGCCTTTTTCGGACGGAAGTGTTCAACATCGAGATGCGAAGCGATGTCTCGCGCCTCCGTAAACCAGCACTTGCCACCGGACAGGGCCAACAACCAAGGCTTCAGCTTGCTCCAGTGGCCGCTGTTCTCGTCGATTAGCTCGTTGCGCTCCTTGATCCTCCCTACAGCGTCGAGCTTGGCAAGTTCCCCAACCAGCCGTGCAGACTCAGCCAGCCAGGCGTCCCAATCAGCTTTCGTCCAACGCACGTTCGCAGGCAAATCCGCATCCGTTGGCAACTTGTTGTCTAGGTCGATAAAGATCATGCGCGGCCCTCCTCACGCAAGATCTCATCGATGATCTCGTCGGCAATGCGGTTCTGCTCTGCTTGTTCCTCCGGTGACAAGGTGGGCTTCCTGAATCTGCGGTGCTCCGCCATCTTGCGCACGAACAGCGCGTAGTCAGGATCCCTGAAATCCGCCGTCGAGAAGCCCAGATCCGACAGCTCGGCCGACAGACGAGTCAGCTCAGCATCCTCCTCTGCGGTTCGGCGTTGTTTGACGTAAAGCTCGTTGCGTCGGAACAGGCGGCGCTCGGTCTCGATGTCCAGCGTGGACGACAGGCCAAACAGCTCGCTCTTGAGCAGCCCCGTCACACCCATGCCCTGCGGGTGTTCGTCTGGAATTTCCACCACGGTGTGGTCCGCCTTCCGGCGCAGGATGTGCACCTGCTCGCGTTTGAGGCTGCCGATCATCATCGGGTCGTGGGTGGTGATCAGCACCCACGACGCGCCTTGAATCAAGGCTTCGCCGTCCTGGTGCAGCACGCCTTCAATATCGTCGAAGTACCGCAACTTCCAGATCGGGTTCAAGTGCGTGTCCGGCTCGTCCAGCAGGAACAGGCAGTGGTCTTCGCGGGTGATGCGCATCAGGCCCAGCACGGTGAGCATCTGCAGCTCGCCTTCTGAAAGCTGGGTGAAGCTGACCTTGCCGTCGTGTCCATCCTTGCCATCCACGCGTTTCTTGACGGTGATGCGCACTTCTTCGATCAGGTCGCCGATATAGGCGCCCTCGGCGTAGCGGAAGAAGCTGTCGGGGCCGCCAACCAGGCGGCCCAGCTCCTGCAACTTGGCCTGGTTGGGCACATACAGGTAGAGCTGGCGCTGTTTCTCGGTGCGCCCCCGAAAGTCGATCTGCTGGGTCAATTCCTGCTCGATGGGCGCCCAGGCCACTTGCCACAAATATTCCAGAAACTCGCTCACTACGCTGCCGCGTGCGAACCAGAAGCGCGGGTCGCCCTCGTTCAGCTCGACCTCGTCGAACTTGCCATTCCGGCGTTTCTCGCGCAGCCGGTACGGCTCCTTCAACACGAACAGGGCCGACTCCAGCGACTCAATGTGCAGGTGCTTAAGCACCTTCTGGAACACGAGGTCATTCGACAGCAGGCAGGCCAGCAACACCAGCTGGCTGTGGCCGCCGCGGCAATAGAACAGGCGGCGCAGGCGGTCGTCTCCGACCTGCTTCATTCTCGTCTCGCGCCGCTGCTTGGCCTCTTCGATGGTACGGATGTCCGCCTCGGTGCCCTTGAAGTTGGTCAGCACCTGTTCCGGCAAAACCTCGTCGGTAGTGATGTCCTGCAGCCGGTTGAAGCGCTTCTGATGGTCCTGGAACAGCGCCTCGATGCGCTCGTTGCGCCCCGAGTAGTAGGCGAACACGTGCGAGGGCAGTAGGCGCGGGCCGCGGCGCTCGTCGTGTGGCGTCTTGTCGGGCGGATCGTTCTTGTTTAGGTAGTCCTGGCTGACCCGGTCGCCATCGACCCACACGAATGGTCTGCGCTGTTTGCCCAGATCAGCCTGGATGCGCACCAGGTGCCCACGGATCTCGTATTCCAGCGTATAGTCGAACGCGGCGTCCCGGTCCAGGTCTATGTCGCGGAAGATGGTGATCAGCGCCTCGATCAGGTTCGACTTGCCTGTGCCGTTCTGGCCGATCAGCGCGTGGCTGCGGATGGCCTTAGGGGCCGTCGTGCTGTCAGCGCACGGCCGGGGTTCGAGATGGGTGGCGAAGTCGATGACCAGGCCACGCAGGTTGCGGAAGTTCGGGATCGCCAGGTACCGCAACTGCATGCTCAAGCCTCCTGTTTGATCTTCATCTTGGCGACCAGCGCCCCTTCGGGATACGTCCTGGGACCCTGCGGCGCTTTCTTACCTAACTCATAAGACGGGTCTTCAATCCAGCCATGTGCGACCTCGGTCTTGAGCTGAGCATAAAAGGCGTCAATCTCTCCTCCAAAGCGTTGCCACAGGTCACGAGACGACATCACGCCTTGGTTTCGAGCCAGCAAGATGGCCAGTGGCGCAAGGTCCTTGACGTCTGGCAACGTGCCCAAGCGCAGCGGCGCGATCAGTTCAGTTTTCGGTGCTTTCACGGCTTCCTCATTTTTTTCAACGTTGATGCCTGTGAGGCTGGCGACAACAGAGCTTGCAAGCAGCGCCGACAAGGCGCTTTTCTTGTCGATCTGATCACGCCAGGTGTTGCACAGGGCAGTCAATTCGGCCAGGTTTTTGAGAATCCGCCGCTGCTCGTCCAGCGGTGGAACCGGCAAGGGAAATCCTCGCAGTTGCGTCATGTTGATCGACGCGAGGTTGGTCGTTTGCTTGGAGGCGCCCGCAAAGTAATCCCGCCCAACGCCTGAGTTGAAGACCAGTTCCACCCATTCGTTCAGGAGGTGATCGCTAGACACTCGGGCCTTGAATACATGGTTCTGGTGAAGGCAGTTTTGAACGCCACCGCGCCAGATTGCTGTACGTCCGACCTTGTCCCAATCACCGCCTTCGGTGATGAGCAGATCGCCTTCATGCACGACGTACTTCGTCAGCTCGTCTTCGGCGATTTCAATCGACTTAAGACTCGTGAGCTTGAAGTAACCGCGCTGCACGTTGGCAACTGAGAGGTAGGGACATACCAAGGTCTTCCTCCCACGGAAATTTCGTCCCTTTGTCACGCCCCCGATGACCACAGCCACCTCGTCAAACGCGGTGACCGCCCAATGCTCGGGATAGCTGACAACGTTCTCAACTTGGTCAACCAATTTCTGCCGTCGCATGAGGCCAGCGGTCATGTACTCCGCACGCAACACAGAGCTGTCTGACTTAATTCGCTCCACGTCCACTGGTGCTGAGGAAGCCGTTGCCAAAAGCCCACGGACAGCCAGATTTTTCAGTTCGGCAACCACATCTTCGACGTCACTGGGCTCGAACACCAAGCTCCCAAAGTGGGCTTGCAGGCGGGTCCAGCTCTCTTGCAGTTCGTGCGGGCTTTCGGCGCTGGCCAGGGCCCGAAGGGTGGACCGGCGCAGCGCGTTTTGCAGCTTGCGCCGGTCTTGGTGCTGCTTCTCCAACCGATCGCACAGCGCCATCAGTTCATCGACCTTGGCAACGATGCGTGCTTGCTCGCCTTTGGGCGGCAAGGGCATAGCGCACAGCGCAAAGTAGTCCGTCGTCAAGCGTTTCTGCCCAGCTGTGCCTGTCATGCTGGCCTGGCCTCTGACGCGGAACAGTGGGGAGCGCAGGAACAAATAGACGTAGGCCGGATTCACGTCCTCGGTGATGGGACGGAAGACATGAAACTCCGTGGAGCCAGCGCCAATGCCGTGCTGAAGGCCAGTCACCCTGGCCGCTTTACCGTTCTCAAAGCAGGGCGTGATCTTTGCGATCAATACATCACCGTTGGCGAAGTGTGTGTAACCCTTGCTGATCGCGCCCCATCGGGTCACTTCGCCACCGAGAAGTTGTCCGTGTTTTTCAGACACAGCGGCCATCGGGACGAAGGTAGCGGCGTGATCTTCCTCTGCATCGTTACGCGGATTGATCTCACCCAAGTCCAACAGTCGACTCCAGCACCAGCTCTCAGGCAAAGCTATGCCAGGCGCCATAAGGGTTTCAGACTCGAGCTTTGCAGTTCGTTTGAAGCGCTTCTCGCGAATCAACTGTTGTTTGATCTGAGCGACGCGTTCCAAGACGAGTGAAGCATCACCCTCTTCCGTTTGTTGGGGGGCCAGCCTCCCGGTGACGGCGAACTGGTAAATCAACTCACGAAGACGTTCGATCCCACCGGGCGCATTTGCCATATGGCCGAACTCGGCCAGAAACTTCTGCGCGTCCATCAGGCCTCGTCCCCGCTGCGGTGGTCCAGCCGCGAGCGCGGCCGGGCAATAGCTTCGTGCAGCTTGGCCTGCAGCACTTCTTCCTTGGAAGGTAGGGCGCCGCTCATGCCTGGGACTCCTCCGCATCGTCCTCGGCGTTGAAGTGGTGCGCTAGCGCGCCGGCCAGTTCGGTCTTGAGGCTGTTCTCAGTTTCCTGAATCTGGCCGAGCAGCTTTTTGTATTCCAGCAGCAGTTCGTCAGGATCGTCGTTTCCACCTGTTGGCGCCTTGGGGTTTTTCTCGTCGAGGTTGTAGATGGGCCAGTAGATGCGGTCGCCAGCGGCCTGGGCGTCACGGGCTTGCAGGCGCAGACCTTCGGCTTGCGGGCGCAGCGCTTCTATTTCATCTTCGGCCGCCTTGCGCTGCTGCGGATCGGTCACGCCTTTGATGGATTCGCGCAGGGCGCGCATCTGGCCTTCCACCGCGCTGGCCTGGTTGTTCAGCGCCTCGGCGCGGGTCCAGTGGGGCTGGGCGACGGCCTCGGCCTTCTCTCGCTTGGCCTTGAAGTCGACCTTCCAGGCGCGTTCGTTTTCTTCCCGGTCGGCGAAGCCGTTGGCCTCGCTGCCCCACCAGCCTTGCAGCGGTCTGAACTCCTCAATTCGGATGGGCTTGGTCTTGCTGTAGCTCTTGTAGCCCGGTGGGTAGGGATGTTCGTAGAACCAGATGGTGTCTGTGTGGAAACGCTCGGTGCCATCGTCCACCTGCTCGCCCTTGGTGAAAAAGAGCAGGTTGGTCTTGATGGTGGTGTAGGGCGCGAACACGCCTTTGGGCAGGCGCACGATGGTGTGGAGGTGGCAGTCGCGCAGCAGCATGCGCTTGAGCGTGCCCTTGATGCCGTCGCCAAACAGAAAGCCGTCGGGCAGCACCACGGCGGCGCGGCCTTTTTCCTTGAGCAGCTTTTTGACGATGAGGGCCATGAACATGTCGGCCGTCTCGCGGGTGCGCAGGTCGGCCGGGTAGTCGCTGCCCACGCCGTCGTCTTCATAGCCGCCAAAGGGTGGGTTGGTGATGATGCAGTCCACCTTGTCGTGCACGCGCCATTCGTTCCAGCCCACCCCCAGGGTGTTCTTGCGCTCGATCTGGCTGGGTACGTCGATGCCGTGCAGCAGCATGTTGGTGGTGCACAGCAGGTGGGGGAGCTGCTTCTTTTCAATACCGCGGATGAGGTCTTCGATGGCGGCTTGGTCTGCTGCCCCGGATCTGCCGGTGATCTGGTGGCGGAAGTGGTCGATGGCCGCAGTCAAAAAACCGCCTGTGCCGCAGGCCGGGTCCATGACGGTTTCACGCTTGGCCAGGCTGGGATTCAGGCGGTTGGCCATGAACTGGGTGATGGCGCGGGGCGTGTAGAACTCACCCGCGTTGCCGGCGCCGCGCAGGTCGTTGAGCAACTGCTCGTACACATCGCCCAGGTTGGCGCGGACGGTGAAGTCGTCAAAATTGATGGCCTCTTCAAGCTTCTCGATCACGGCGAGCAGCTGGGTGCCGGACTTCATGTAGTTGTTGGCGTCTTCAAAGACGCTGCGGATCACCTGGTACCGCGCTCTGGACTTGGCATCTGCATTGGCGGCAATGCTCAGATCTTTAAGCAAGGGGAACAACTGATTGTTGACGAAGCCAATGATCTCACTGGCTGCGATCTGCGGCTTTTTCTTGCCGTCGGAGTCGGTAACGTACGCCGCCCAGTTGCGCCAGCGCAGCTCGCTGGGCAAAGGTGACTTGTATTTTTTCCCCTCGGCCTTGGCGTCGTCTTCCCACTCTTGCTCGCGCTGGTCGAAGACCTTGAGGAAGAGCATCCAGGTGAGCTGGCCCAGGCGCTGAGCGTCGCCGTCGACGCCGTCGTCCTTGCGCATGATGTCCTGAATGGACTTGATGGTGCTGCTGAGGTTCATGTCGGTTTGTGGTTCTATTCGCCTGCCGTTAGTGGTCAGGCCTGCTTCTTGTTGTATTTTACGTCGTACAGGGCTTGTTCAAGTGCCTGAACCGCCTGGGTGTATTGGTCCACGCCGCCAAAGATGCCGCGGCGGATTTGGGTTTTGCTGCCGAATTGGTCGAACGGCGGCAGCTCCAACACCTTGGCGTCTTCGATGTCCTGCACGCCGTGGTCAGCGAACTTGTCAAGCAAGGCGTCCAGCACCGCGCGGGCCTGTTCACCATACCGGCCGAACACGTCGCGCTTCTTGACGTTGTTGGCGCGCTCGCGCCGGGTCAGCGGCTTCTGGTCGAACGCGACATGGGCCACCAGGTCGAACACATCCAGCTCGGCGCCATTCGGTACGGCCTGCTGTAAGACCTCCAGCGGGACGCCATGGTTCGCCAGCTCTTCCAGCACGGCCTGCTTGCGTTCGGCGCTGTTCCACCGGCGAAGGAAGTCGGTCATGCTCCCGAACTCGGCCTGTAGCGCCCTCTTGATGTCGTCCTTGAGCAACACGCGGTAGTCCTCAGTGATCAGCTTGCCGTCGGCATCGAGGTATTGCGAACGCTCGACCGCGATGCGCACATTCACGTCGTCGATGACGTACTTGACGCGACCTTCGCCACCGCCGCCGGTGGCGACGCCGAGTGGTGTGAGCTCCTCACCGGACTTGCCGAGCCAAGGGGGCGGAGGATCGGGCTCGCCAGCACTGGGTGGAGCATCGGGCGGGACCACCGGCTCATCGTCCTTGGGCTCGTAGATCACCACGGGCTCACCGTCGAAATCCGGATCGGCGAACAGGCGCGTAGCGCCCTTGAAGTCCATGATGGTGAAGTACAGCTTCTGGTAGTCTTCGCGCAGCCGCGTACCGCGGCCGATGATCTGCTTGAACTCGGTCATCGAATTGATGTTTTGGTCCAGCACAATTAGCTTGCAGGTCTTGGCGTCCACCCCTGTGGTCAGCAGCTTCGACGTGGTCGCGATGACGGGGTACGGCTCGTCGTTGTCGATGAAGTACGACAGCTGCGCCTTACCCTCGTTGTCATCGCCTGTGATGCGCATGACGTAGCGGCGGTTGCTGGCGGCAGCCGGAATGATCTTGACCAACTCCTGGCGCATGCGTTCGGCATGGTCTTGGTCGTCGCAGAACACGATGGTCTTGGCCATCGGATCGGTGGCTGTCAGGTACTCCCAAACTTTACGCGCCACCAGTCGGGTGCGTTTCTCGAGCACCAGATTGCGGTCGAAGTCCTTGACGGTGTACTGTCGCTGCTCGACGGACTGGCCCAGCTTGTCGACTTTGCCCTTCTCCGGTGTGTAGCCGACGGCATCCACGTCGGTCGCGATGCGGATGACCTTGTAGGGTGCGAGAAAGCCGTCCTCGATGCCTTGCTTCAGCGAGTAGGTGTAGACCGGATCGCCGAAATAGGTGACGTTGCTCACCTCCTTGGTCTCCTTCGGGGTGGCAGTCAGGCCCAGGTGCGTAGCGGTACTAAAGTAGTCCAGCACGTCCCGCCAGGCCGAATCGTCGGCAGCGCTGCCACGATGGCACTCGTCAATGACCACCAGATCAAAGAAATCAGCAGGGAACTGCCGGTAGATCTGCTTCCATTCTTCGCGCCCGGTCACGGCTTGGTACAACGCAAGGTACACCTCGTAGTTCTTCTTGACCTTACGGTTGACTACCTTGTGCATCACCTCACCGAACGGGGCGAAGTCCTGCTGCATCGTCTGGTCCACCAGGATGTTCCTGTCTGCCAAGAAGAGGATCCGCTTCTTGGCCTTGGCCTTCCAAAGTCGCCAAATGATCTGAAAGGCGGTGTAGGTCTTGCCCGTACCCGTGGCCATGACCAACAACACGCGCTGCTGGCCTTTTGCGATCGCTTCGATGGCGCGGTTGATGGCAACACGTTGGTAGTAGCGCGGCTCTCGGCCACCGCCGTCGGCGTGAAACGGTTGTTCCACAAGTTTGACTGCCGACGGCTCAACGAGACCTCGCCACTGTTGATACAGCGGCCAAAGCTCATCGGGTGAAGGGAAGGCAGAAAGCGGAACCTCGCGTTCGATTGGCTGCGTCAAACCAGTGCGGTCATGCAGAAGGAACGCTTCACCATTGCTGCTAATGGCGAACGGCGCATCCAGCATCTCCGCATACGCCAAAGCCTGCTGCATACCGTGGCCGACGGAGAACCTGGCCTGCTTGGCTTCAACAACCGCAATCGGAATGTTGGGACGCGCATAGAGCACGAAGTCCGCACGCTTCGGTCCGCCTTTGGCGTCTGGGTTAGCTACACGCGCTGCCAACTTTCCGCGGACCATGACGCGGCCATCCGTAAGCTTCACCTCCTCACGAAATTGGTGCTGCTGCCATCCTGCGTTCCGAATAGCCGGCGTGACGAACTTGGTGCAAATGTCTCGTTCGCTCAGTTCCCTTTTGTTCACTTGCGCTCCAGGTAAGACAGATCGAGGTTTTCGCAGCCACTGTTCTCGCATGTCATGGGCTTACTCCAAAAGCACCAAGAACTTCGTCGCAATCGCCTCAGGTCGAATCGCGCGGCTACCTTCAACGCGATGCAAGCGAACCAGGCCATGGGCTTGCAGGTTCTTCAGGGTTCTGGACAGGTTGCTTGGTGCTCGACCGGACAACTTAGCCAGTTCCGCAACTGTCTGCGGTTGCGCCAAACTCATCGTCTTTAAGAGCTGTCTGTTTTCGTCCGAGAGGACGCCAACTAACTGCCGCCATGTGTCGAACCACACGGTCGGCCCCTCAGTGAGAACACTCCCGTCAGACGAGTATTTGTTACGGATACCGATGATTGTGCGCATTCAGCAGTTCCAAATTGATGCGGAATCATATCAGGCGAAGATAACTTTTAACGGATGGCCGACGTCGGATCGATAAATTTTGGGTGAGCAACCTCTCTTGCATCGAGCACGGCACGACTTATGACAAGAGTCCATGTCAGTCGCTGCTGTTCACGATGTGATGCGGCTTGCGCTTAGGCGGTCTGGCATCGAGCTGCGGGACGGCGATGGTCCTAGTTCACACCTGACTCCGAGCGACTGCTTCCAGCAAGTCGAATTAGGCCTACCTAGAGCCGCAATCGCTGCATTGCAGCCGATCAAACTGTCTCGCCAAACCGCCGTAATGGGTCGTTCTGCGACCCCCATCTACCCCGCAGATCGGCATAGAGCCAAAGAAAAGGCCCTTCACTCAATAGGTGAAAGGCCTTTCGTTTTAGAACTGACTCAGGGTTGTTTATCCGCGCTTGAACAGGCGTTCGTGCATCCATCCATCGTTGGTCAGAACGACGGCCGCTTTACCCTGTATATCTCCCTGAGTCTGTTCCGCAAAATTCTTGTAATTGGCACGCATGCCTTCCGATTTGGCCCAGTCATCTGCACCTTCTACCTTGTAGCGGTAGTTCACCTGCGACAGCTTTACGCCCATCATGTCGCTGGGTTCAGTGAAGTTGCTCACTTCCACAACGGTGTACTTGCCGGTGCAGAAGGCATCTTGTCCAGCCATCGTATTGGCACCATTGGCGACGAGGAATTTCTTGCCGGTGTCAGTGACTTGGTACTCGGTGGCCGGCTCCATCTTGTTGCCAAACATGGCTTTGACTTCGGTGTCTCGCTTCGTCAGCAGCCCGGCATCGACCAGCGCGTCGGCGCGCTTCTTGCTCTGGCCGCCCAGCATGTCTTGATTCGCCAGGGTGAACGGCAAGCCCTTTGCAGGAATCGCAGCGCACAGGCCCTTCTGAGTATCTAGGTATGCCTGTATGGCCTTGCTGAAGTTGCTCTTGTTGGCGTCCTTGGCGCTGCCGCACGCGGCAAGGGTAAAAGCAAGGCTGCTGATGGCGACGATCTTGATAGCGGTATGCAAAACTAGCTTCCTCCGTAGGTTAAGACAATCGGTTATTCATTATGGCAACGCGATGGATCGATTATGCGGTGTTCTCTGTTTGGGAGTCGGTCTCACTCCGTTGTTTAGAAGTGGACGGCGCGCGACGCACGAGGCGGTCCAGCTTCTGCACCAGGTCTTCGGCCCGCAGGTGCGTATAGCGCTTGAGCATCTGCATCGACTTGTGGCCGCTGATGGCCGACACCTCTTGATCGCTCAAGCCGGCTTCCACGAACCGGCTGACAGCCTCGTGTCGCAGGTCGTGAAAGCGGAAGTCTTCAAGGCCCGCCGCCCGCTTGGCATCGGTCCATGCTTTGTCGAACAGGTAGGGGCGTCGTATGCCATCCCGGCCGGGTTCGCCGAAGAACACCAGTTCGGTTTCGGCTGGGCGCACGGGGTTGGCAAGGGCCTCGGTGAACACGCGCGTTGCCTCGGCAGTCAGAGGAACGGTGCGGGGAGAAGAGTTCTTGGTGTGCTCCAGCCGCACGACGCGCCGCTCGATGTCCACTTGCCGAATACGCAGCGTCGCAATCTCGGACAGCCGCATGCCGGTTTGAACGGCAATGCGGACGATCCATCCGAACATCGGGTTCGAGTGCTTATCGACGGCTTGCAGCAGCCTGGTCTGTTCTTCGGGAGTCAATCGCCGGTTGCGGCCCGAGCCGGGGGCAGGGCGACGAATGTTGGACACGGGATTGAAGGGCAGGCCCATGCCCCATTCTTTGATCGCGACGGTGAACAGGTGGCCCAACAGGGCCAGTTCCAAGCGTACGGTGTTGTTACTGCGAGGCCGTAGCTTGCCATTCTTGTCCGGGTCGCCGGCCAGTCGCATGTCACGGAACTGCGCCACGATCTCGGCGTTCAGGGCGGCCAGCGAGTACTTGCCAAGATGGCGGATGATGACCTGCGCCTTCTTGTGTTCGCCGGCTTGGGTCGAGGCTCGCTTGGTGGGCGTGACTTCCTTGAGATAGCGGGTCAGCGCCGCTTCGACGGTCATGCGCTCGGCCGGCGCGCGCTGGATGTATACGCCGCGCACCATTTCGTCTTCGGTACGGCGCGCCCAGTCTTCGGCGTCGCGCTTGGTACGGAACGTCTTGGCCGTGGCCGGCCAGCCGGTCTTACGAATGAGGGCTTTCCAAGTGCCCGAGGAAGTCTTAACAATCGTAGCCATGAGTACTCCGTATGGGGCTAGCGCCGCATCACTGTACCGAAACTGTACCTGACCACAATTTTAGGAAAATCCCCCGGTGCGGGGCTTGTACTGCGAAATCTTCTAACGGCTTGAATTAGCAGAAGATTTAGAGATGGTGCCCGGGGCCGGAATCGAACCGGCACGCCTTGCGGCGGGGGATTTTGAGTCCCCTGCGTCTACCAATTTCACCACCCGGGCTAGGAGGTCGCGGACACGTTCAGATGACGGTCGCGGGAGAAGCGAAGACGGCGATTATATGCGGTCTGGGAAAAATTGTCAGGCGGCCCTGGATCCAGCCATCTGACGGGGGCCAGTCCCTCCGCACACAGGCGCAGGCCGGGACGGGCTTTCCGAGGAATTCGCAGCCTTACTTCTTCTCAGGCAAAAACCAGTTCATCACCAGCGCGCAGATGCCGCCGGTGGCGACGCCCGACTCCAGCACGTTCTTCACGGCATGGGGCAGGTGCGACAGGATTTCCGGCACTTGCGACACGCCCAGGCCCAGGGCCAGGGACACGGCGATGATCAGCAGGGCGCGGCGGTCCAGGTGGATGCCGGCCAGGATGTTGATGCCGGACGCGGCGACCGCGCCGAACATGACCATGGCGGCGCCGCCCAGGACGGGTTCGGGCACGGCCTGCAGGATGCCGGCCACGGCCGGGAACAGGCCCAGCAGGATCAGCATGCCGGCGATCCATACGCCGACGTGGCGGCTGGCGATGCCGGTCAGCTGGATCACACCGTTGTTCTGCGCGAAGACCGAGCTGGGGAAGGTGTTGAAGACCCCGGCCAGGAGCGAATTCGCGCCGTTGACCAGGACGCCGCCCTTGATGCGCTGCATCCACAGCGGGCCTTCGACGGGCTGCTTGGAGACCTTGCTGGTGGCGGTGACGTCGCCGATGGCTTCCAGGGACGTGACCAGGTAGATGATCAGCATGGGCACGAACAGCGCCCACGAGAAACCCAGGCCGAAGTGCAGCGGGGTGGGGATCTGGAACAGGGCGGCTTCGCGGGCGCCGGTGAAGTCCAGGCGGCCCATGTAGGCGGCTGCGATGTAGCCGACGGCCAGCGCCAGCACCAGGGCGGTGCTGCGCACCCACACGACCGGCACGCGGTTCAGCAGGATGATGGTGCCCAGGACCAGGCCGGACAGCGTCAGGTTCTCGGCGCTGGCGAAGGTGCCGTTGCCCATGGCGCTGTAGCCGCCGCCCATGCTGATGAGGCCGACCTTGATCAGCGTCAGGCCGATCAGCAGCACCACGATGCCGGTGACCAGCGGGGTGATCAGGCGCTTGACGAAGGGCAGGATGCGGCTGATGCCCATTTCAACGAAGGAGCCGGCGATGACCACGCCGAAGATGGCGGCCATGACGGCTTCGACCGGGGTGCCTTGCTTGACCATGACCGAGCCGCCAGCGATCAGCGGGCCGACGAAGTTGAAACTGGTGCCCTGCACGATCAGCAGTCCGGCGCCCAGGGGGCCGAAGCGCTTGCACTGGACGTAGGTGGCGATGCCGGAGATGACCAGCGACATGGACACGATCAGGGTGGTGTCGCGGGTGCTCACGCCCAGGGCCTGGCAGATCAGCAGGCCGGGGGTGACGATGGGAACCAGGATGGCCAGCAGGTGCTGCAGGGCGGCGACAAAGGCCACGGGAGGCGCGGGACGGTCGTCGGGGCCGTAGACCAGGTCAGGGCTGGGGTCGGCGTCGGATGAGCCGTGGGGGGCGGGTTGGGTCAGGGAGGCGGGTTGCATGGCGGATGGGCCGGCCAGGGATGGGTAGGGGAGGAAAGTGCGGGATTTTAGCGGGGAAGGCCCCGTGCCGTCCGGGGACGGACCGGGAGGGGGGCGCAGGCGCGGGCCGGGATCTCCGCCGCTGGTTAGAATCCCTGGTCGCCAATCAACGGCAGGTCAGCCCCGCCACTCCATGCAAAAACGCGCCAAATGGGCCTTGATCACGCTGGTTCTGATCATCGCCGCGCTGCCGATGTTCCTGCTGTTCTGGTTGATGGACGGCGACGACTTCGCGGCCGTCGACCGTGGGCAGTCTTACGGCAACAGTATCTATAAGAATTATCAGGGCGGCGTTTACGCCGCTGTCCCCAGCAACGGCTATTACCGCATGGACGAGGCCGATCCAGCCAGTTTCACGGCCTTCGATACCGGGGCGTTCGACGGCAGGCAGGCGGCCAGGGACCAGCGGCACGTGTACTGCGGCAACCAGGTCCTGCCGGACATGAAGCCGGCGTCGGCACGCTACCTGGGCAACAGCTATTTCAGCGACGGCGCGGTTACGGTTTTCTGTTCGATGCACAGTGTGCGCAACGAGGAACTGGGCATGCTGGACGAGTTCTGGCAGAAGATCCAGTACCGGGCGGACGCCGGCCCCAAGCCGCAGACCTACCTGTATCCGTTCGTCGTCCTGCCGGCCAGCGCCCGGCCCTACCGGCCGTTGCTGGACCGCGAGCTGGCCACCGACGATGTACGCGTGTACTACCGCGGCCGCGAAATGCCGCAGGCGGCGCCGGCTTCGCTGCGCCGCCTGCCTGCAGGCCGGGATGGCGACGTGCGTTCCAGCGACGATTTCTTCGCCGATGGCCGCCGCGTCTATTTCCACGAACAGTTGCTGCCGCTGTCGGATGATCCCGCGCTGTACACCTTCATGGTGGGCGACCTGTACCGCCAGCCCTATCTGCAAGACCCCCGCGACGGCATGGTGTATGTGGGCGCGCAGCCCTTCGACGCGGCGCATGCGCCGTACCGCCTGCTCAACGAGCACGGCCGGCATGTGTACCAGGCGCTGTTCCGCAGCAAGGACGGTATCTTTTTCTACAACACGCAGACGCGGCAGGTGGAACGGGCGGGTGACGACCCGTTGGCTTCGGGCACATACACCGCGCTGTCGCCATACGTGTACACGGATGGCAAACAGACGTTGTTCCTGCAGGCGCAGGAAGTTTGGGCCCGCAACTCGCGGGGCGGGGGCGGCGGGCTGGTGTCCCGTTCCACGCTGGTCAACCAGCTGGCGGATGCGCCGGCTGGGGAATGGATCAAGCGCGGCGTGGTTTATCACAACTTCGGCACGGTCTGGCAGAAGGGAGAGAAGCTCTATTACCTGGATGAGCTTGGACCCTCGCAGCTGATTTCCCATTCGATCTATCAGATCATGGACCGCGGCGCGGCGGATTTCCTGCTGAGTTCGCAAGAAACACGGCAGATCACGGCTGCCGACATACGCAAGCTGGTCCGGGCCGGCAAGCTGGCGGTGCCGCAGTATGAAGCCGTGCTGGAAGCGAAGACACGTTACCGCAAGGTGTTCTCGATTTTCTGAGGCGCTGCCGCCACTCCCCAAAAGGGGAGGCTAGAACCTGCGGGGGTTTTTTTGCCCGCCCTTGAAAGTGCGCCATTGGCCCCCACATCAGTAGGGTTTCCCGGCGGCCGCGCGGGCCAGATGTCCCGGCAGCCAATAACCGTCCCTAATTTTTACCTAGCCACGTAGAACTATGAGCCAAACCGCCACGCCTTCCACGTCCGAAACCCTGGGGTTCCAGGCAGAGGTGAAGCAGCTGCTGCACCTGATGATCCATTCGCTGTACAGCAACAAGGAAATCTTCCTGCGCGAGCTGGTGTCGAACGCATCGGATGCCTGCGACAAGCTGCGCTTCGAGGCCATCGACCAGCCCGAACTGCTGGAAGGCAATGGCGAACTGGCCATCACGGTCAGCTACGACAAGGCCGCCCGCACCATCACGATTTCCGACAACGGCATTGGCCTGTCGCGTGAAGAAGCCGTGGCCAACCTGGGCACGATCGCGCGCTCCGGCACGCGGGAATTCTTCTCGCAGTTGACCGGCGACAAGCAGAAGGACGCGCAGCTGATCGGCCAGTTCGGCGTGGGCTTCTATTCGTCGTTCATCGTGGCCGACAAGGTCACGGTGGTCAGCCGCCGCGCCGGCGCCACGGACGCGATCCAGTGGGAATCCGACGGCCAGGGCGAATTCACCATCGCCGCTGCCGAGAAGGCCAAGCGCGGCACGGACGTGACATTGCACCTGCGCGCCGACGAAGACGAATTGCTCAACGGCTGGAAGCTGCGCGAGATCCTGCGCCGCTACTCGGACCACATCTCCCTGCCCATCCGCATGGCCAAGGAAGAGTGGGACCAGGAAAAAGGCGAGCAGGTCAAGACCGAAGAACTGGAAACGGTGAACCAGGCCAACGCGCTGTGGGCCCGCAGCAAGTCGGACGTCACGGAAGAGCAGTATCGCGAGTTCTACAAGACGGTGTCGCACGACTACGACGACCCGCTGGCCTGGACCCACAACCGCGTCGAAGGCCGCAGCGAATACACGCAGCTGCTGTACGTGCCCAAGCATGCGCCCATGGACATGTGGGACCGCGACGGC
Organism: Achromobacter sp. ACM04; assembly: GCF_014851465.1. Classification (NCBI taxonomy): domain Bacteria; kingdom Pseudomonadati; phylum Pseudomonadota; class Betaproteobacteria; order Burkholderiales; family Alcaligenaceae; genus Achromobacter; species Achromobacter sp. ACM04. The sequence continues at coordinate 1,068,369 of NZ_JACUZS010000002.1, read as the reverse complement.
CGCCACGGCGTGAAGCTGTACGTCAAGCGCGTCTTCATCATGGACGACGCCGACCAGCTGCTGCCGTCGTACCTGCGCTTCGTGCGCGGCGTGATCGACTCGGCCGACCTGCCGCTGAACGTGTCGCGTGAAATCCTGCAGGAAAGCCGCGACGTGCGCGCCATCCGCGAAGGTTCGGCCAAGCGCATCCTGTCGCTGCTGGAAGACATGGCGGAGAACAAGCCGGAAGACTACGCCACGTTCTGGTCGGAGTTCGGCCAGGTGCTGAAGGAAGGCGCGGGCGAGGACTCGGCCAACCTGGAACGCATCGCCAAGCTCATGCGTTTCGCCTCGACCCACACGGGCGACCAGGCCCAGACCGTGTCGTTCGCCGACTACGTGTCGCGCATGAAGGAAGGCCAGGACAAGATCTACTACGTCACGGCGGATACCTTCGCCGCGGCCAGCAACAGCCCGCATCTGGAAATCTTCCGCAAGAAGGGCATCGAAGTCCTGCTGCTGTCGGACCGCGTGGACGAATGGATGCTGTCCTATCTGCGTGAATTCGACGGCAAGTCGCTGGTGTCGGTGGCCAAGGGCGGCCTGGACCTGGCCGAGCTGGCTGACGAGGAAGAAAAGAAGCACCAGGCCGAAGTGGCCGAGGACTTCAAGCCGCTGGTCGAGCGCCTGCAGAAGACGTTGGAAGACCAGGTCAAGGAAGTGCGCGTGACGCTGCGCCTGGTGGACTCGCCGGCGTGCGTGGTGGTGGGCCAGAACGAACTCAGCCCGCACCTGCTGCGCATGCTCAAGGCCGCCGGCCAGGAAGCGCCCAACGTCAAGCCGGTGCTGGAAATCAACCCGGAGCACCCGCTGCTGGCCCGCATCCGCGCTGCCGAAGACGGCGAATTCGACCAGTGGGCGCGCCTGCTGCTTGATCAGGCGCTGCTGGCCGAAGGCGCGCAGATCGCCGACCCGGCCGCGTTCGTGAAGCGCTTGAATGCGTTGCTGCTGAAGTAAGCGGCGCATCCGCTTGAAGAAAGAAAGGCGCCCCTTGGCGCCTTTTTTCTTTTGGGAGACGTTTCACAAGCAGTGATTAAAAAATTACCGATCGGTAATTTCGTACAAAAAATCCGCTTGGATAGAAAAAATTATTCCCGTTCGGTAATTTTTTGGCCGTAGAAAAATGTGCTGCGGCAAATTTTTCCCGCTCGGTAATTTTTTTCCTACGCCAATCAAATTTTTATCCTAAAATTACCGATCGGTAATTTTGGAGGCGGCCATGCCCTCGCAAGATATTCCTGCCGAGCTCGCAGGCGGGGCCGGCGTAACGATCCGCACATCGACCGAACTGGGCGAATTGGTGAAGGCCGTGCGGCGCTCGCAGGGCTTGCTGCAAGCGGACTTGGCTGGCCTGTCTGGCACCGGCAACCGCTATGTAGTGGATCTGGAGCGCGGCAAGCCCACGCTGCAATTGCAGAAGGTGCTGGACATGCTGGATCTGCTGGGCCTGGAAGTGCAGGTAGCGCCCAAACGCCCGAGGCTGCCATGACCGTCGCTGACGCGCTGGACCTCTATCACGCTGACCGCAAGGTCGGCCGCTTGTTCGACGAGCGGCCGTTGCGCTTCGTGTACGAAGATGTCTGGCTGAATTGGTCTGGCGCGCATGCCATTTCGCCGTCGGTGCCTCTGCGCAGCGGCGATCATGCGGGCGATGCCGTGCATGCTTTTTTTGAAAACCTGTTGCCCGAAGGGCATGTACGCAAGTTTCTGCAGGTCAGCCGCCATGCCACCACGGTCTTCGGTCTGCTGCGCAGCGTGGGCGGGGATACCGCCAGCGGGTTGACGATACTGCCGCAAGGGGAGCGGCCCGCGCCGGCGCGCCACCGGGTTGCTACATGGCAGGACGTGACAAAGCGCCTGCAAAACGTGGCCGTGCCCGCGCTGGCGGCGGAGAACGCCGAGGGCGCCCGCATTTCCCTGGCCGGGGCGCAGGACAAGCTTCTATTGACGGTCATGCCCGATGGTTCGCCAGCGATACCCGAGGGGGCTGCACCGTCCACGCATATTCTGAAGCCGGATATTCGCGGCCTCGATGGCGTATGGTCATCGGCCCTGAACGAAACGCTGGTCATGCAGTTGGCCGCCAGAATGGGCCTGGGCGTGGCGGAAGTCCGCTATCAGCCCGATACGCGCGCATGCCTGATTACCCGGTATGACCGCAAGCCTGACGGCAAGGGTGGTTTGCTGCGGCTGCATCAGTTGGATCTCTGCCAGCTGGCTGGCAAACCGTCCGACGTGAAGTATGAGTCCGATGGCGGTCCGTCGCTGCAGCAATGTCGGGAGCTGTTGGGAAGCATGGGCATCGGCGCGGCGGATTTGAAGCGATTCCTGCAATGGATATTCTTCAACTTGTGCGTCGGCAACAACGATAGCCATGCCAAGAACCTGTCCGTGCTGCAGACGCAAGATGGCCGATACCGGCTGGCGCCCTTTTATGACCTGATGTGCACGGGCATGTACTCCGGGCTTGCTCGCAATTTCGCGTTTGCGATCGGCGGTGAAGTGAAGCCGGGCAGCATCGGCGCGGAACATATCGCGACCATGGCTAGGGAGTTGGGTTTTGCCCTGCGCTACGTCAGGGCAGCAGGGGAGTCGCTGGTAGATGCGCTTCCCGTCGCCTTGGATGAGGTGCAGGCAGGACTGCTGGCGCAGGCGCCGGGGGGCGCGGAGCGCACGTTGATCGAGCGCTTGGGGCGTTGGATCAAGACCAACACCCGCAAGCATGCCAGGCGGTGGGGGATGGACGCGTAGCCGCCCGCGGCCGCATCGGCGCCACCGTCCGGGTGGCACCTAGCCCCGCATCACCACCGCATCCAGTGCCACCACCCCTTGTCCCTCGGGCAGCGCCAGCAAGGGATTGATCTCCATTGAACTGAAGTCCTCCCGCCGCGCGTGGGCGTAGCGGGATAGCGCCGCCAGCGCGTCAGCCAGCGCATCGACGTCGCAAGGAGGCGCGCCGCGCGCGCCTTGCAGCAGCGCGTAGCCCTTGATCTCGCGGATCATCGCCAGGGCTTCCTCGCGACCGAAGGGGGCCAGGCGGAAGCTCACATCCTTGAGCACTTCGACGAAGACGCCGCCCAACCCGAACATGACGACCGGGCCGAACACCGGGTCGCAATGCACGCCGGCGATGCATTCCACGCCCTTGGGCGCCATGGGCGCGACGAGCACGCCGTCGATGCGGGCGTCGGGCCGGTGCTGGCGTACGGCGGCCATGATGTCGGCATAGGCCTGCCGCACGGCGGCTTCGCCGCGGATGTTGAGCTTCACGCCGCCTACGTCGCTCTTGTGCGTGATGTCGGGCGATACCACCTTGAGCACGACGGGAGCGGCGTCGCCGTCCGTAGCAGCCAGCTCGGCGACGGCGCGCACCGCCGCGTCCACGTCGGCGGCCAGCGTGCAGGGCGAGGCCGGCAAGCCGGCCTGGCGCAGCAGCGCCATGGCCTGGACTTCGTTGTAGGCATCCAGCAATGGCGGTGTGTGCGCCGCGGGCATCGTGGGAGCATCGTCAACCACGTCGCTACCCGTATGAGCAGCCAGCCCGGCCACCGCGCCTATCGTGCGGATGGCGGCGCTGGGATCAGTGAACACCAGGCAGCCCAGTTGCTCCAGTTCCCGGCGGCGCGCGGGCGGAAACAGCGCGCTGATGGCCAACGGCACGTCCGGATGGCGGGCCTGCATCTGCCTTGCGAAAGCCTCGAAGGTAGGCCACAAGGCTTCGGAGGATCCAGCGGCGGCCAGGAAGACGGCCAGCGCGTCGTAGCGTCCATCGGCCAGCATGTCGTCGGCGGTGGCCAGCAGCAGCCCGGGTTCGGACACGGCCTGGCCGGTGACGTCGACGGGATTGCGGCCGCTGGCGAAGGGCACGCGCTCCAGCAGGCGGGCTTGCGCTTCGGCGGCGGGCTCGGGCAGCGCCAGGCCAGTGTCGTCGGCCTCGTCGGCCATCAAGGCGCCCACGCCGCCAGAGATGGTGAAGATCCCCAGCCGGCGGCCCTGCGGCGGCTGTTTCCAGGTGTCCAGCGCATAGCCCAGGTTGAAGAATTCCTCGATGGTGCGCGCGCGCAGGGCGCCGTATTGGCGGAACAGCGCGTCGTAGACGGCGTCATCGCCGGCCAGCGCAGCGGTATGCGAAGCCGCGGCTTGCGCGCCGGCCTGGGTACGGCCGATCTTCGTGACGACGACGGGTTTGCCAGCCGCGCGCGCCGCGGCCAGGGCGAGGCGCAGCTTGGCGCCGTCGCGGCAGCCTTCCATGTAGGCCATGATGACGCGCGTATCGGCGTCACGAGCCAGCCATTCGATGCAGTCGGCCACGTCGATGTCGGCCTCGTTGCCGGTGCTGATCCAGTGCGACAGGCCCAGGCCGCGCTCGCGCGCCATGCTGTAGGCGTAGGCGCCGAATGCGCCGCTCTGCGACACCATGCCAATGCCGCCGGCGGCGACGATGCCGTTGGCGGGGGCGGGCGAGAACGTTGCGTAGACATTGCGCCGCACGTTCATGAAGCCCAGGCAATTCGGCCCCAGCAGGCGGATGCCGCGCTCGCGCGCGATGGCGCAGAGCCGTTCCTGTTGCGCGGCCCCTTGCGCGCCGGTCTCGGAAAAACCCGAGGTGAACACCACGGCGGCGCCTACCTGGCCGGGCCGGGCGCGTTCCAGCGCCTGCGCGGCATGAGCGGCCGGCACGGCCAGAATGGCCAGGTCCACCTCCGCGTCCAGCGCGTCCAGGCCGGGTACGGCCGGCAGGCCGGCGATGGCGTCTGCGCGCGGGTTGACGGGGATAATGCGGCCGCCGTAGCCGTGCTGGAGCAGCAGCTTCACCGGCATCGCGCCGATCTTGCCGGGCGTGGCCGAGGCGCCGACGATGGCGATGCCTTGGGGATTGAAGAGGCGGGACAGGGAAGAGTCAGTCATGATGTGGCGATGAAAAATCAGGAGTAGCGCACGACGCTGCGGCCCGTGCTGCCGCGTTCGAGCATGGCGGCCAGCGCTTGCGGCAGCTGGCGGGGTTCGATGACGCGCGCGATCAGGTCCAGGTGCGCGGGGCGGTATTCGGCGGCGAGCTTGTTCCATACCTGGCGCCGCAGCGGCATGGGGCTGTTGGCGTTGATGCCCAGCAGCTTGACGCCGCGCAAGATGAAAGGGATGACGGTGGTGGGCAGTTCCGCGCCGCCGGCGTTGCCGAAGGCGGCGGCCACGCCGTCCGGCTTCAGGCTGGCCAACGCGTGGGCCAGCAGCGGCCCGCCCACGGAGTCGACCACGCCGGCCCAGCGCGCGCTCATGAGCGGCTTGATGCCGGCCGACAGGTCGGGCGGGGCAATCACCTCTTGCGCGCCCAACGAGCGCAGATAGTCCGCCGCATCCGGCTTGCCGGACATGGCGCAGACGCGATAGCCGCGCTGGCTCAGGATGTCGATGGCGACGCCGGCAACGCCGCCGGTTGCGCCGGTGACCAGGACCTCGCCTTGTTCCGGCGTCAGTCCGCAATGCTCCATCCAGTGCAGCGAGAGCGCCGCGGTGTAGCCCGCAGCGCCCAGCACGGCCGCATCGCGCAGTCCAATGCCGGCGGGCAGCGGCAGCACCCAGTCGTGGCGCACCCGCGCATACTCGGCATAGCCGCCGTCGCAATCCACACCGATGCCGAAGCCATGCACCACGACCTCCTGGCCGGGCGCGAGCGCAGGGTCGGCGGAATGCACAACGGTGCCAGAAAGATCAATGCCGCCGATGCGTGGATACTCGCGGATGATGCCACCGCGCCCGGCCTGGGCCAGCGCGTCCTTGTAGTTCAGGCCGGCATAGGCCACCTTGATGAGCGTGTCGCCCGCGGACAACTGGTCCGCGGTCAGGGTGTCGAAACGGCCCTGCGGCGGTTCGCCCGCCGCGCCTGCGTGCAGGCGGTAGGCCTGGAATTCGGGATTTTCCATGTTCGTCTCCTTAAGGGATCAGGCCAGCAGCCGGCGCGCCAGCGTGGCGCGGTGCAGTTCGTTGGCGCCGTCATAAATGCGGAAGGGGCGCATCTCCTGCCAGACCATGGATACGGGCGTGTCGTCCGAGAGGCCCGATGCGCCCATCATCTGTACGGCGCGGTCGGCCACGCGGTTCACGGCCTCGGACACAAAGACCTTGGCCATGGCGCTGTGCTGTTTCACCGACAGGCCTTCGTCCATGCGGGCTGCGCAGTCCAGCGTCATGAGGCGGCTGGCATGCAGGTCGATGTGGGAGTCCGCGACCATGGCCTGGATCTGTTGCAGGTCAGCCAGGCGCGCGCCGAAGGATTCGCGCCGCACCACATAGGCCTGCGCCGTCTCCAGCGCGCGCCGGGCGCGGCCGATGTAGCGCATGCAATGGGACAGCCGGGCAGGTTCCAGCCGCAGCTGCGCATATTCCAGGCCGCGGCCGGGCTCGCCCAGCACGGCCTCGTCACCGACCTCGCAGTCTTGCAGCAGGATTTCGGCGTGGCCGCCGATCTGGTAGCCCGTCACCATGCGGATGTCGCGCACCACCTGGTAGCCCGGCGTGTCCGCCGGCACCAGGAACAGCGTGGCGCCGGTATCGGTGCGCGCCAGCACCAGCGCGAAATCCGCACCCACGCCGCCGCTGATGAATTGCTTGTGGCCGTTGAGCACCCAGCGTCCGTTGCGCCTTTCGGCGCGCGTGCGCAGCATGGACGGATCGGAGCCGGCGCCGGGGGCGGGCTCGGTCATGGCGAAGCAGGCGCGCTGTTCGCCGCGCACCAGCGGCGCGAGGAAGCGCTCCTGCTGGGCGGTGTCGCCCAGGCGCAGCAACGTCAGCATGTTGGGCTGGTCGGGCGCGGCGCAGTTCAGCGCGGCGGGGCCCAGGAAGCCGCGCCCCGCTTCTTCCAGCACCTGTGCCAGGGCGCGCCAGCCCAAGCCCAGTCCGCCCCATTCCTGCGGCAACTGGGGCGCATACAGGCCGGCCTCGCAGGCCTGTACGCGCAATTGGGCGACGCAGCGATCCAGCGCGGCCACGTCGCGGGCAATGGCGGGGGACTCGGCCGGTATCGCCACCTCGTCGACGAAGCGGCGCACGCGCGCGCACAGGTCTTGCAGGGCGTCGCCGCCGTTGCGTTCTGGCTTGGACTGCATGGTTTATTCCTCGATCTTGACGCCGGCCTGCTTGACCACGGCGCGCCATCTGTCGGTTTCGTCGGCGATGTGCCGGCCGAACGCTTCGGCCGTGCCGCCCGTGGCTTGCATGCCCAGCCCGCTGAAGTAGCTGCGCACTTCCGGATCGGCCAGCACGGCGTTGATCTGCCGGTTCAGCAGGGCGACCACGTCCTTGGGCGTACCGGCGGGCGCCATCACGCCCCACCAGGACGAGGCCGACATCGGCACGCCCAGTTCAGCCAGCGTGGGCACGTCGGGCAGCTCGGGATTGCGCGTTTGCGAGGCGATGGCGACGGCGCGCAGACGTCCCGCCTTGACCTGCGCATACACCGGCGGCAGGTTGTCGAAGCTTATCTGGACCTGGCCGCCGACCAGTGCGGTGGCGGCTTCGCTGCTGCCCTTGTACGGGATGTGCCGCAGCGCGATGCCGGTCTGGTGCGCGAACTGTTCGCCTGCCAGATGGGGGATGCTGCCCGTTCCCGCAGTGGCGAAAGTCAGCCCCTGCTGCTGCGCGGCAGCGCGCTTCAAGTCTTCCAGGCTGCGTATCGGGCTGGCGGCGGGCAGCAGCAGGTAGACCGGCACATCCGTGGCCCAGACCACGGGCGTCAGGTTCTTCTTCACGTCATAGGGCAGCTTGGCGTACAGCACGCTGTTGGTCGCCAGGTTGGCGGTGCCCATCAGCAAGGTGTAGCCGTCGGGCGCGGCGCTGGCGATAAAAGCGGTGCCGATCTGCGTGGCGCCGCCGGGCTTGTTTTCCACCACCACGGGCTGGCCCAGCAAGGGCGCCAGCTTGCGGGCGATCATGCGCGCCGCGGTGTCGGTGCCGCCGCCGGCCGCGTAGGGCACGATCAGGCGCACCGGTTTGTCGGGGTAGGCGGCGGCCTGCGCCGCCCCGGCCGCGCCCAGCAGGGCCACGGCGCACAGTGCGCGCAGCGTTCGGATCAAGGCTTGCATGGCGGTCTCCCGGCGGGTTTACTGGATGCGGGTGCCGGTGGACTGCACCAGCTTGCCCCACCAGGCGGTTTCGTCGGCGATCTGCTTGGCGAACTCGGCGGGCGTGCTGGCCAGCGGTTCCGCGCCCAGCTCCTGGAAGCGGGTGCGCAGCTGCGGGTCTTGCAGCGCCTTGACCACCGCCGCGTGCAGCCGTTCGATCACCGCCGGATCGGTGCCGGCGGGCGCCATCAAACCCTTCCAGGCCATCACCACAAAGCCCTTCTGGCCCGCTTCATCGAAGGTGGGAATGTCAGGGGCGGCGGTGGCGCGCTGGTCGCTGGGGACCGCCAGCGCGCGCAGGCCGCCCGCCTTGACCTGCGGCAGCAGCGCCGGCATGTTGTCGATCATGAAATCGATGTGGCCGGCCACCAGGTCGGTGATGGCGGGGCCGGTGCCTTTGTAGGGCACGTGCTCGGCCTGGATGCCGGTCTGCTGCTTGAGCAGTTCGCCAGCCAGCTGCGCGGGCGAACCGTTGCCGGGAGAGCCGAACGACAGTTTGCCGGGGTTGTTGCGCGCGTACTGCAGGAACTCCTCTAGCGTCTTCACCGGCATGGACTTCGTCACCACCATCAGGTTGTGTTCGCGTTCCAGGCAGGTGATGGGCGCCAGGTCCTTGGCCGGATTGAACGGCATGTTGGCGTACAGGCTGGGATTGATGACGGTGGGACCGGCAGCGGCCAGCAGCAGTGTGTAGCCGTCGGGCGCGGCGCGGGCCACGAAATCGCCGCCGATGTTGCCGCCAGCGCCGGGCTTGTTCTCCACAATGACCGGCTGGCCCAGGATGGGATGCAGCGCCTCGGCCAGCAGGCGGCCCAGGATGTCGGTCGAGCCGCCCGGGGCGAAGGGCACGATCAGCCTCACGGGCTTGTCGGGATAGGCGGCCGCGGCTTGCGGCGGCAGCGCCGCGCAGGCGAAGGCGGCGGCCATGGCGCCGATCCACTTCGGCAGGTGCTTGTGCAGCATGATGGAAGTCTCCTTTGGTTTGGCGGGCCGCCGGCTTCTTGCGGCTGCGGTCCCTGTATTGCCCTAGCGGCCGGGCGTGTAGCCCGCCTGGCTCAGCGTATGGCGGGCGATGTTCAATTGATGGATCTGGCTGGTGCCCTCGTACAGGCGGAACAGGCGCACGTCGCGGTAGAAGCGTTCGATGCCGTGATCGGCGATGTAGCCGTACCCGCCATGCATCTGCACACATCGGTCCGCCACGCGGCCACACATCTCGGACGCGAAGTACTTGCAGATCGAGGCGTTCAGCGTCACGTCCTCGCCCGCATCGCGCTCGCGGGCGGTTTGCAGAACCAGCGCGCGGGCGGCCTGGATCTCGGTCTGGCAGTCGGCCAGCATGGCCTGGATCAACTGGAAGTCCATCAGCGGCTTGCCGAACTGCTGGCGCTCGGCCACGAAGCGCAACGTGTCGTCCAGCATGCGGATCGCCGGGCCGATGCACAGCGCGGCCAGATGGATGCGCTGCTTGTTCAGCACCTTCATGGCCGTCTTGAAGCCCACGCCTTCCTGGCCGCCGATGATGCAGTCTGCCGGCACGCGGCAGTCCTCGAAATGCACGGCGGAAACCGGCGATCCGGCCTGGCCCATCTTGTCGTAGGGCTGGCCGGTGGACAGGCCCGGCGTGCCGCGCTCCACGATGAATGCGGTGATGCCCTTGGCGCCAGGCGCATCGGGATCGGTGCGCGCCATGACGGTGAACAGGCCCGCCAGCGGGGCATTGGTGATGAAGCACTTCTCGCCGTTCAGCACGTAGTGGTCGCCGTCGCGCACGGCGGTGGTGCGCAGCGCAGTGGCGTCGGAACCCGCCTGCGGCTCGGTCAGGGCGAAGCAGCCGGTCAGTTCCCCGGAGGCCAGCCGCGGCAGGTAGCGGGCCTTCTGCGCGTCGGTGCCGTCCGCCACCAGCGCCTCGGAGCCGATGCCCGTGTTGGTGCCGACCCGGGCGCGAAACGCCACCGAGCATTGCGACAGTTCCATGGCCGCCAGGATCAGCTCCTCGGTCGTCATGCCGGCGCCGCCGTATTGCTCCGGGATGGAATAGCCGAACAGTCCCTGCGCGGCCATGCTGGCGACCAGGTCCTGCGGCACCTCGTCCAGGCGGGCGACCTCGGCTTCGCGCGGCGCCAGTTGCTCTCGCACGTAGCGGCGCAGCGATTCGAGGAATTGCGGGAATCCGTCAGGGTCCCTGATCATGGCTAGTCTCCGTTTCATCATGGGCGCTGATGCGTGCCGCGCCGTGTTAAATCCAGGCTAGCAAAAGGCCGCGGGATTTGAGACAAGTGTTTTGATATCTTGAACGCATGGCGGGCCGTCGCTGCTCTATGATCGGCAGGGACAGACCGCGCATTCCGCGCGCGCCGCGCCCCAGGACCTCCACCATGACCACCCGCCCCGGCGAGCGCCATGCCGACCCCGCCTTCGCCACCACGCTGGCGCACGGCTTGTCAGTGCTGCAGGCGTTCCGGCATGGCGAACCCGCGCTCAGCAACCGCGAACTGGCGGACCGCACCGGCCTGTCCAAGGCCACGATTTCACGCTTGACCACCACGCTGATGCAGCGCGGCTTGCTGCGCTACGACGGGGGCTTGCGGCGGTACCGGCTTGGTACGGCGGTGTTGTCGCTGAGCTATCCGCTTCTGGCCAGCATCAAGGTTCGCCAATTGGCGCGCCCGCTGATGAAGCGCCTGGCCGATGCGGCGGGCGGCTCGGCCTCGCTGGGCATGCATCACGGCCTGAACATGGTGTACGTGGAAACCTGTCGCGGCCACGACGCCGTGTCGTTCCGGCCGGACATCGGCGCCTTGCTGCCGCTGCTGCCTTCGGCCATGGGGCGCGCCTGGCTCGCGCAGGCGCCGGCGGACGAGGCTGAGCCCTTGCTGGCGGCGCTGCGGCGCCAGGACCCCGCCGTCTGGCGGCGTCACGCGCCGGACTGGGAGCAGGCTCAGCGCGACTACGCCGAGCATGGCTATTGCGTGGGGCAGGGCGACTGGCACTCGGACGTGCACGCGGTGGCGGTACCCATGCGCACGCGGGTCGACGGCCAGGCGCTGGTGTTCAACTGCGGCGTGCCCGTGACGCGGCTGCGGCCGGGCGACCTGCGCGGCCGCATCGCGCCGCGTCTGCTGACGCTGGTGGCGCGCGTGGAAAAAATGCTGGAGCGCCAGAATGACGCATGACCAGGACCGGGAATTCACCACCACGCTGGCGCGTGGTATCGACATCCTGGCGTGCTTTCGCGCCGACCGCCCGGTGCTGGCGAACAAGGACTTCGCGCAGCAGACCGGCCTGTCGCGCAGCGCTGTGGCGCGCTTGACGCATACGCTGGTTGAATTGGGTTTTCTGCAACGCGAGGGCGAGCCGGCGCGCTACCGGCTGGGCGCCTCGGTGCTGGCGCTGAGCTATCCCTTGCTCGCCAGCATGCAGATCCGGCAATTGGCGCGGCCGCTGATGAAGCAGCTGGCCGACCACGCGCGCGGCGCCGTGTCGCTGGTGGTACGTGACCGCCTCCAGATGGTGTACGTGGAGACTGCCCGCTCCAACGAAGCCTTGCAGACGCGGCCCGACATAGGCGCGGCGCTGCCGCTGTTGTCCAGCGCCGCCGGCAAGGCTTGGCTGGCGCGGGTTTCGGATGAGGAGCGGGCGGTCGTCCTGAACCAGCTGCGCGTGGCGGATCCCCGGCACTACGAGGCCCACTTCCCCAGCCTGGCGGCCGCGCGCCGCGATCTGGAGCGCAAGGGATATTGCGGCAACAACCTGGAGTGGCGGCCGGACGCCTATGGCTTTGCCGCGCCGCTGGGCAGGCCCTATCAGTCGTTGCTGTACGTCTTCAATTGCGGCGTGCCGGCGCAGGACGGGCCTTACCGCGAGCGCGCGGCCGACATCGGCCCGCGCCTGGTCGCCCTGGCGCGAGAGACGGAAAGGTTGCTGGGACTGGCCTGAGACGAATCGGCCCCTTTTCCGGATTCATGACTCCAGGTCAAAAGTGTTTCGCTGTTTCCTGCCTTTTTTCGCAAGGATGACGGCGGCATACTGGACGCCTGTCTTCCGATCCGGGTTTTCCCGCGTGCCGGCCCCTTTGCGCCGGCCCGCTCTCCCGGTCGGCGCAATCGAACCCAAGGAAACCAGATGAATCCCCAGGACTCCCAGCCGGTGAAGGCCGGCCTGCCATTGCTGGCGCTCGCCGTCGGTGCCTTCGGCATCGGCGTGACCGAGTTTTCTCCCATGGGCCTGTTGCCCGTCATCGCCGAAGGGGTGGACGTGTCCATACCCAGCGCCGGCATGCTGATCAGCGCCTACGCCATCGGCGTGATGGTGGGCGCGCCGCTGATGACGCTGGCGCTGTCGCGCTGGTCGCGCCGCAACGCCTTGCTGGTGCTGATGGCGATCTTCACGGTGGGCAACGTGCTGTCCGCGCTGTCGCCCAACTACACGACGCTGCTGTTGGCGCGCCTGGTCACCAGCCTGAACCACGGCGCCTTCTTCGGCCTGGGTTCGCTGGTGGCGGCCAGCGTGGTGCCGCGCCACAAGCAGGCCAGCGCCGTGGCCACCATGTTCCTGGGGCTGACCATCGCCAACGTCGGCGGGGTGCCCGCAGCCACGTGGCTGGGTCAGGTCATAGGCTGGCGCATGTCATTCGCCGCGACCTCGGTGCTGGGCCTGATCGCGATGCTGTCGCTGTGGTTCGCGCTGCCGGCCGGCGAGGCCGGACGCCGTCCCGACATCCGCCGCGAGCTGGCCGTGTTGAAGAGTCCGGTGGTGCTGGTGGCCCTGCTCACCACGGTGCTGGGCGCGGGCGCGATGTTCACGCTTTACACCTACGTGGCGCCGACCCTGGCCGAACTGACGGGCGCATCGCCCAACTTCGTCACGGCGATGCTGGTGCTGATCGGCATCGGCTTCACTATCGGCAATACGGTGGGCGGGCGTTTTGCCGACCGTTCGCTGGATGGCAGCCTGATCGCCTTCCTGGTGCTGATCATCGCCGACTTGCTGGCATTCCCGTGGCTCGCTACGACGCAGACCGGCGCCGCCATTGGGCTGCTGATCTTCGGTTTCGGCACGTTTGCGGTGGTGCCGCCGCTGCAGATGCGCGTCATGCGCGCCGCCACCGATGCGCCGGGGCTGGCGTCGTCAGTGAACGTGGGCGCCTTCAACCTGGGTAACGCGGTAGGCGCCGCAGCGGGCGGGGGCGTGATCTCGGCGGGCATGGGCTATGCCGCGGTGCCGGTCGCCGGCGCGATCATCGCCGCAGCGGGTCTGGGCCTGGTGCTGTGGCAGCGCGCCAGCAACCAGCGCCAACGCAAGCTGGCGATGCAGGGCTGCTGAAGCCGCGACGCGCAGCAAGTAAACAGGGCGCCTGTGCATGCAGGCGCCCTTTCTTCATGCAGGGAAATCGCGGCGTCGCTCAGGCCTCGATCCGTTCCACCTTCCCCACCAGCAGGATGTACGACAGCGCACCCAGCAGGGCCAGCGACGACACGTACACGATGGCGGGCGCGAAGCTGTCCTTCGTCACCAGGAAGCCGATCACGATGGGCGTGCAGATCGACGACAGGTTGCCGACGAAATTGAACACCCCGCCCGTCAGGCCCAGGAGGCGCACCGGCGCCAGCGTGGACACCAACGACCAGGTGATCGACGCCAGGCCGTTGCCGAAGAAGGCTACGGCCAGGAAGAAGATCACCCAAGGCGTGGAGTCGGTGAAGTTGGCGCCGATCATGGACGTGGATATCAGCAGGCCCAGGATGATGGGCAGCTTGCGCGCCAGGCCGACGGTGGCGCCGCGGCGGATCAGGAAGTCGGACAGCACGCCCGAGCACAGCACGCCGATGAAGGCCGCCAGGAAGGGCACCGACGCCAGGAAGCCGGACTTGATGAAGTCCATGCCGCGGTACTTGACCAGGTAAGTGGGGAACCAGGTCAGGAAGAACCACAGCGTGGACGTCAGGCAGAACTGGCCCAGGTACACGCCCCACAGCTTGCGCTTGCTCATGACCAGGCCCAGGTCGTTCCAGTTGAACGGGGCCTTCTTTTCCTTGACGCTGCGGTCCAGGTCGACCACGCCGCCGCCTTGCTGGATCAGCTCGATTTCCGCCGCGTTCGCGCCCTTGAACTGCCGCGGCTCGCGGTAGATCATGAACCACAGCACGCCCCACACGATGCCCAGCAGGCCGGTGCTGACGAACACCATATGCCAACCGTAGTGGTGCTGCAGCCAGGCCAGCACCGGCGTCAGGAACGCCAGGCCGACGAACTGGCCCGAGGTATAGAAGCCGATGGCGGTGGCGCGTTCGCGTTCCGGGAACCAGGTGGTGACGACGCGGTTGTTGATCGGATAGGCCGGGGCTTCCAGCGCGCCCACGGCCAGGCGCAGCACGAACAGGATGACGAAGCTGCCGGCAAAGCCCATGAAGAACGTGGCTGCCGACCACAGGATCAGCGCGGCCGCGTACAGCACGCGCGGCGACACGCGGTCCACCAGCCAGCCGCCGGGGATCTGCATGGCGGCGTAAGTCCAGCCGAAGGCCGACAGGATCAGGCCTTCATGCACGGTGTCCAGGCCGAACTCGTCCTTGAGCGCGGGTGCTGCGATCGACAGGTTGCTGCGGTCCAGGTAGTTGATGACGACGGTGATGAACAGCATCACCATGATGAGGTACCGGCTGCGCGTGGGGCGCTGGGCGCCCTGCAGGCCGGCGTGGGTGGCAGTGGACAAGGGATGTCTCCTCTTTCTCTCTATCGGCTTACCATTCGGCGAAGCTGCCGTCGGCGTGGCGCCAGATCGGGTTGCGCCAGCGGTGGCCCACGGCGGCGCGTTCCTTCACGTATTCCTCGTTGACCTCGATGCCCAGGCCCGGGCCTTGCGGAATCGCGACCATGCCGTCTTCGTAGGCGAAGACTTCGCGGTTGCTGACGTAGTCCAGCAGGTCGTTGGCGGCGTTGTAGTGGATGCCCAGGCTTTGTTCCTGGATGAAGGCGTTGTAGCAACCGGCGTCGATCTGCAGGCAGGTGGCCAGCGCGATCGGGCCCAGCGGGCAGTGCAGCGCCAGCGCCACGTCATAGGCTTCGGCCATGGCCGCGATCTTGCGGGTCTCGGTGATGCCGCCGGCGTGCGACGGGTCAGGCTGGATGATGTCCACATAGCCTTCGGACAGCACGCGCTTGAAGTCCCAGCGCGAGAACAGGCGTTCGCCCAGCGCGATCGGGGTGGAGGTCAGCGGGGCCAGTTCCTTCAATGCTTCGTAGTGTTCGCTCAGCACGGGTTCTTCGATGAACATGAGCTTGAACGGGTCCAGCTCCTTCATCAGCACCTTGGCCATGGGCTTGTGCACGCGGCCATGGAAGTCCACGCCTATGCCTACGTTGGGGCCGACCGCGTCGCGCACGGCGGCCACGTTCTCCAGGCACTTCTCGACCTTGTCGAAGGAATCGATGTACTGCAGTTCCTCGGTGCCGTTCATCTTCACGGCGGTGAAGCCACGCTCCACGGCGCTCTTGGCGGCCGCGGCGGTGTCGGCCGGGCGGTCGCCGCCGATCCACGAGTACACGCGGATGCGGTCGCGCACGTTGCCGCCCAGCAGCTGCGACACGGGTACGCCCAGGTCCTTGCCCTTGATGTCCCACAGGGCCTGGTCGATGCCGGCCAGCGCGCTCATGTGGATGGCGCCGCCGCGGTAGAAGCCGCCGCGGTACAGCACGGTCCAGTGGTCTTCGATGTTGCGGGGGTCTTTGCCGATCAGGTAGTCGGATAGTTCCTCGACGGCGGCGGCGACCGAATGGGCGCGGCCTTCGACGACCGGTTCGCCCCAGCCTACGATGCCGGCGTCCGTTTCAATCTTCAGGAAGCACCACCGCGGCGGCACGATGTAGGTGGTGAGCTTGGTGATCTTCATGCTTGGGTCTCCTGGGCGGGATAGGCGCGTTGCCAGGCCGCGATGAATGCGCGCGCGTTCTGGCCGACTTGGGCGGCCGACAGGCCGGGTTTGTACAAGGCGGAGCCCAGGCCGAAGCCGCTGGCGCCCGCCTGGGCGTAAATCGCGATGTTGTCGGGCGTGATGCCGCCCACGGGCGCCAGCGCGATCGGCGGGCGCAGCACGGCGCGCCAGGCCTTCAGCACGACGGGGCCGAGTTGTTCGGCCGGAAACATCTTCAGCACGTCGGCGCCGGCCGCCAGTGCGGCGTAGGCTTCGGTGGGCGTGGCCACGCCGGGGCAGGAGGCCATGCCTAGCGCTTTGGCCGCGCGGATCACTGCGGCGTCGCTGTGCGGCATGACGATCAGTTCGCCGCCGGCCTGCTGCACGCGGGCGCAGTCCTCGGGATCCAGCACGGTGCCCGCGCCGATCAGGCAGTCGGTGGGTAGCGCCGCGCGCATGGCGCGGATGCTGTCCAGCGGATCGGGCGAATTCAGCGGCACTTCGATCAGGCGAAAGCCCGCGGCATAGAGTTCCTGCCCTATGGCTTCGGCCTCGGCGGGCTTGATGCCACGCAGGATGGCGATCAGGCCGCAGTGGGCCATGGCGGTTTGCAGACCGGGATGGTTCATGTTTGGTTCCTATTCCGTGGAGGGCGAGGCGATCAGCCCGGCGCAGATGGCCAGGTGCCACAGGCCGCGCTCGGTGGCGTTCTGCGCCTGTTCGGGCGTGCCCAGGCCGTAGTGCTGCATGGCCTGGATGTAGCGCCGGCACAGCGCGGGGTCGCCGCAAAGCACGATGCGGGGCAGTTCGCCCTGCTGCTGCAGCATGTCGGCAAGCGCCGCGATTTCATGGCCGATGAGCAGGCCCGACAGATAGTCAGCCTGCGATTCGGGCGCCAGTTCGCCGGTCAGGCCGAGCGCGCGTGTGCTGAAGATGGTGGACAGCACGCCCGCGCGGCCGGCGGGCGCGCCGGCAACCTTCAGGCCGCGCTCGAAGGCGGCCATGTCGGCGCTGGCGGCGTCGGCCATGGTCCGGCCCAGGATGGTGTGGCCGCGCAGCGCCGCGTAGACCTCGCCGGTCATGAAGGTGTCGAAGTGGGTGACGCGGCCGCGGCGGGCGCTGACCCACTTCGAATGCGTGCCGGGCAGGCCTATCAGGACGCTGTCGGCGCTGCGGGTCGCCTGGTCCGCCATCACGCCGACGACCTGGGTTTCTTCGCCGCGTATGACGTTGGGCAGGCCATGGCGCTGGATCAGGCCGGGCACGATGTGCAGGGCAGGGCCGTCCTCGCGTTCGACCTGGGTCAGCAGCGTGCCGATGCGCTGCAGGTCGACCGGCACATCCAGGTAGGCGGCTTCCTTCCAGCCCTGGGCGCTGCCGACCATGCCGCAGGCGATCACAGGCAGGGCCGGTTCGGCGCGCAGCCAATCGCCGCAAGCCTGTTCGAAGGCCAGCTCGAAGCCCGACAGGGCGGTGGTGGCGGCGCCGTCCTGCAGCGGCTGCGGCAGGCGCATGATGCCCCAGGGCAGATGGCGCGTGTCCAGCGTGCGGCCGGCGGCATCCAGACGGTAGGCGCGCAGCGAGGAGGTGCCCCAATCCAGCGCGATAAGCGCCGCGCGGGCGGGAGATCCGGTAGTCATCAGAAGCTGTCTCGTTTCCGGCCGCAAACCGGGCTGCGGACGCGCGGTGAGGCTGGCGCGGGGGCAGGGCTCTGCGGACCTTGTTGTCTCAGGCCCGCCGGATGTTCGTGAGCACGCGGCGGGCGATGGGAAAAATTCTAGATCAGCGCTTGAAAAATCTCAAAATATAGAATTAAATCCCACATACAGGGAAAGAACGGTGATGAGGCGCGCTCCCTGCGCCTGGAGCATCCTCCGGGCATATCGCCCGGAAAGCGCGCCTTTTCCCCGCATCTCGCTGCGATGGTGGCGGTTATGCTTGCAATCGTTCTCTTTGTCGCCCGGCCCCGCTTTCATGACCTCTACGCAGACTTCCGACCGTACGCCCACCCTGGACCCCGATGGCGCCGCGCCCGCCGGCACGCAGACGCTGATGCGCGGCCTGGCGGTGGTGCAGGCCGTGTCCGGCGGCGCGCGCGACCTGAAGGAAATCTGCGCCCGCATCGGCGTGGCGCGCAGCACCACACACCGGCTGGCCAGCTGCCTGGTGCAGGAACGCTATCTGCGGTCCCTGCCCGGCGTGGGCTATGTGCTGGGGCCGAAGCTGATCGAACTGGGTTTCCAGGCGCGCGAAGCCTTTCCGATGGCGACGCTGGCGCGTCCTTATCTGGACAGCCTGGCGGAACAGACGGGCGACACCATCCACCTGGCCGTGCGCGACAACGACGAAGTCCTGTATCTGGAAAAGATCCCCGGCAAGAAGGGGCTGGAGATGCGCTCGCGCGTGGGGCACCGCATGCCGCTGGCCGCCACGGGCGTGGGCAAGGCCTTGCTGCTGGATACCGAAGAACCGCAGTGGAAAGCGCTATACCGTGTCGGCGCGCCGGTGTCGTCGCGCGCGGGAGGCGGCAGCCAGACCTGGGAGGCCTTCCGCGACCGTATGCGCGACTATGCCGCCCACGGCTACGCGTTCGACCTGGAAGACAACGAACCGTCGATCCGCTGCGTGGCGGCGCCCGTGCGCGACGCGTCCAGCGGCATCGTCGCCGCCATCAGTGTGTCCAGCACGGTGCCCTATATGTCGCTGGATCGCATGCGCGACATGGTCGCCGTGGTGCAGGGCGCCGCAGCGGGGATTTCAGCGGAACTGGGATGGAAGGTGGACCGCGGCTGAGGCCGCGGCCCTGTGTCTTATTCCAGCGGCAGCGTCAGCACGCCCTGCGGGGCCGGACGCATCATGACGCGGCGGTACCAGGCCGACAGCGCCGGCGTGTCCGGTCGTTCGATCGGCAGGGCCAGCCAGCGGTGGGCGGAGCAGACCAGGGCGATATCACCCATGGTCAGTTGGCGGCCGGCGATGAACTCGCGGCCCTGCAGGGCCTGGTCCAGGATCAGGGCACGGGCATTCGAACGCTTGACCGAGTTCTCGATGGCGGCGCGGTCGCGCTTTTCCTCGGGCGTGCGGATCAGGCCCAGGAACGCCGGACCCATGACGCCCTGCCATTCGGTGGCCTGCCAGTCCATCCAGCGGTCGGCGTCGGCGCGCAGGCACACGTCTTCCGGCCACAGGCTGCCCACGCCGTAGCGCGCGGACAGATAGCGCACGATGGCGTTCGATTCCCACAGCACGAAGCCGCCGTCGTCGATGACGGGGACCGTACGGTTGGGATTCAGCTTGGCGAATTCGGGCGTATCGACCACGCCGAACGGACCGCCAGCCTGCGTGAAGGAGTGCGGCAGGGCCAGTTCGCGCACCGCCAGCATGACTTTCTGAACGTTGACGGAAGTCAGGCGTCCCCAGATCTTCAACATAACCATTCCTTTAGTGTCAGACGGGCGGCAGCTGCCGCCGTGCAAAGCCGCTGTCGCGCGAGAAGCGCGTCCAGTTGAAAGCGGGTCCGGGATCGGTCTTGCGGCCCGGGGCGATGTGTTCATGGCCCCAGGCGGCGGCCAGCGGATGGCGCGCGCGCAGAGCCGGCGTCAGCTTGCGCAGCGCCAGGTATTGCTCTTCGGCATAGGGCAGGGTATCCGTGCCCTCGAGCTCGATGCCGATGGAAAAGTCATTGCAGCGTTCGCGGCCGGCAAAACGCGACACGCCCGCATGCCAGGCGCGTTCGTCGGTGGATACGAACTGGATGATGCTGCCGTCGCGGCGGATGAAGAAATGCGCCGACACGCGCAAGCCGCGCAGCCGTTCCAGCCAGGGATGCGAACCGTAGTCCAGCGTATTCAGGAACAGCCCCGCGACTTCAGGGCCGCCGAATCGCCCCGGCGGCAGGCTGATGTTGTGCAGCACCAGCAGCGACGCCTGCGCGCCGGCAGGGCGCGCGTCGCAGTTGGGGGAGGGCATGAGCGAAACACCCGGGGCTGGCGCCAGCCAGCCATGACGATCCAGAAGCAAGGCCATGGGAAGAGAGCATGCGTGTGGTTTCCAACACGCATTATGCCGTGCAGGGCGGCAAGCCTCTAATCAGGCGGATCAGTGCCGGGCCGGGCCCAGGCGCGCGTGTTCCGAGCTGCACCAGGTCTGGCCGTTCTGCTGCAAGGCTTCGGACCGGGGCAGATGGATGCCGCAGTGGGCGCAGCGCACCATGGACTCCAGCGGCTTGGGGCCGCGCGCATCGGCCTTGGGCTTTTTCGCGCCCTGCTGGCCGGCTTGCCGCGCCGCGGCCATGCGGCCCGCCAGACGGGCCACGAACAGCACCAGGATGATCAGAACAATCCAGAACAGCAACTTGCCCACTTCAACCTCGATGCAGAATCATTTCCAGCACGAACCGGCTGCCGGTATAGGCCAGAATCAGGAACCCGAAACCCGTCAGCGTCCAGCGCAGGGCGACGCGGCCGCGCCAGCCCCAGACGTGGCGGCCGGCCAGCAGCACGCCGAAGGTCAGCCATGACAGCAGCGTGAACACGGTCTTGTGGTCGAAGGGCAGGATCTTGCCCGTCAGCTTCATGGACGCCACCGAACCCGTGCCCACGGCCAGCGTCAGCACGATGAAGCCGATCCAGATGATGCGGAACAGCAGCTGTTCCTGCACCAGCAGCGGCGGCTGGGAGTCCAGCACGCGGCCGACGATGCTGCGTTCGGCGGGAGCTTCCAGCGGGCGATGCAGATGGCGGTCCAGCAGCGCCATCATCATGGCGTGCAGCGCGGCGATGGTGATCAGGCCGTAGGCCGCCAGGGCGATCAGCAGGTGGACGCGCAGCCACGCGTCGTTGGCATGGGGCACGAATTGGCCCTGGGGAAAGATTGCGGCCAGGCCGCTGGCGATGGTGGCTGCCGGCAGCAGCAGCAATTGCAGGCCGTCTATGCGCACCAGCAGGCTTTCCAGCCAGAACACCACCATGCCCAGCCAGATGGCCGCGGACAGGGCCAACGCCCACCCGATGAACAGATGCTGGGCCCCCAGCATCGATTGTTGCAGCCCGATTCCATGGAGAACCAGGGCACCCAGCAGGCACAGGCGGGCGATTTTGCCGGTCTGTTCCACGCCGCCGCCACGGGCCAGGCGGATCCA
This sequence comes from Achromobacter sp. ACM04, assembly GCF_014851465.1. Taxonomy (NCBI): domain Bacteria; kingdom Pseudomonadati; phylum Pseudomonadota; class Betaproteobacteria; order Burkholderiales; family Alcaligenaceae; genus Achromobacter; species Achromobacter sp. ACM04. The sequence goes on along the minus strand of NZ_JACUZS010000002.1, from coordinate 1,047,160 downwards.
AAGCGACCCTCCCAGCACCGCGTACGCCAAGGCAGCCGCCGTGTGAAATACAATGCCTAGTGACATAGAAACCGTTGTCTGGATGGGGCCTTGGGGCGCATGCCGCCCGAAAGCGCAGAATCCGCGCCTGCGGCCACCGTTCAATCAACTAGTTTAAGCGGAAACGCCTCTCATGCTCGATAACCTAACTCAACGCCTGTCGCGCGTCGTCAAGACGCTGCGCGGGGAAGCCCGCCTGACCGAGGCCAACACCCAGGAGATGCTGCGCGAAGTGCGCATGGCGCTGCTGGAAGCCGACGTGGCACTGCCCGTCGTGCGCGAGTTCGTCGCGCGCGTGAAGGAAAAGGCGCTGGGCGAAGAAGTCGCCAGCAGCCTCAGCCCGGGCCAGGCCCTGGTGGGCGTGGTCCACAAGGAACTGACCGCCCTGATGGGCGGCGATCTGGGCGCCGACTCCGGCGAACTGTCGCTGGCGGTGCAGCCGCCTGCCGTCATCCTGATGGCAGGCCTGCAGGGCGCCGGCAAGACCACCACCACCGGCAAGCTGGCGCGCTGGCTCAGCGAAGGCCAGCACACCCAGCACGGCCGCAAGACCGGCAAGAAGAAAGTGCTGGTGGTGTCCGCCGACGTCTACCGCCCGGCCGCTATCGATCAGCTGAAGAGCGTGGCAGCACAGGTGGGCGTGGACTTCCTGCCGTCCGACCCCAGCCAGAAGCCCGAGGACATCGCCCGCAACGCGGTGGACCACGCCCGCCGCCATCACTATGACGTGCTGATCCTGGACACGGCCGGCCGTTTGGGCATCGACGAAGCCATGATGCGCGAAATCCGCGCGCTGCATGACCTGGTCAAGCCGGTGGAAACGCTGTTCGTGGTCGACGCCATGCAGGGCCAGGACGCGGTCAACACCGCGCGCGCCTTTGCCGAAGCGCTGCCCCTGACCGGCGTGGTGCTGACCAAGCTGGACGGCGACGCCCGCGGCGGCGCGGCCCTGTCGGTGCGCCACGTTACCGGCAAGCCCCTGAAGTTCGTCGGCGTCTCGGAAAAGCTCGATGGCCTGGAGCCGTTCTATCCCGAGCGCATGGCGCAGCGCGTGCTGGGCATGGGCGACATCGTCTCGCTGGTCGAACAGGCCCAGAAGAACATCGACATCGCCGAAGCCCAGAAGCTCGCCGCGAAGATCAAGTCGGGCAACAAGTTCGACCTGAACGACTTTCGCGACCAGCTGGGCCAGGTGAAGAAGCTGGGCGACATGGGCTCGCTGCTGGAAAAGCTGCCCGCCCAGTTTCAACAGGCCGCTGGCCAATTGCAGGGTGGTCAGGCTGAAAAGCAGCTGCGCCGCACCGAAGGCATCCTGAACTCCATGACGGCGGCCGAGCGCGCCAAGCCCGAACTCATCAAGGCCTCGCGCAAGCGCCGCATCGCGGCCGGCTCCGGCGTGCCGGTGCAAGAGGTCAACCGCCTGCTGGCACAGTTCGACCAGATGCAGGGCATGATGAAGCAGATGAAGAAGGGCGGCATGGCCAAGATGATGCGCGCCATGGGCGGGATGAAGGGCTTGGGCCGCTTCGGAATGAAGTGATGCCCCCACGGCGCGCGCACTGCGTGCGCTGGCGGTGCCCCCCAAAAGGGGGCGCTTTTTCCCTAGGCAGCCCTGCGGAAAAGACCCTTCTTGCGCCGGACCGGAATGCCCCTGTTGGGGCATTTTTCATTGGAGAGACGGGCGAAAAAAATGGCCAGACATTGCGTCTGGCCAAGTAATCGCGGCTAGCAGGGGGCGCCTGCCGCGATGCAAGCCGGAAAGCGCATGGGTGCCTTCCAGCCTGTCCGATTTACGGCAATGATCAGGACAGGGGCGGGATACGCAGCACCTGGCCCGGGTAGATCTTGTCGGGGCTGGTCAGCATGGGCTTGTTGGCTTCGAAGATCAGGTTGTTCTTCGCGCCCTGGCCCTTGCCGTATTGCGCTTCGGCAATCTTCCACAGGTTGTCGCCCTTTTGCACCGTGTACATCTTGGCTTCCGGGGTGGCCTGCTTCACCTTCAGTTGGTTGTCCACCTGGGCCACGCCCACGGTGTTGCCCAGCGCCAGAGTGATTTTCTCCGCCGCTTCAGTGCTGAGGGCCTCGCCCGCCACCGTGACCTTGTCGCCATCGACCGAGATCTGCAAGCCGTCGGCATTCAGGCCGTGCTTATCGAGCTCTTTCTTCAATTCGTCCGCCGTCGCGGCCTTGGCCTCGCTGGCGCCGAAGAGCTTTTCTCCAACGTCCTTGATGAAATTGAGCAGACCCATAGTGTTTCCTTTATCTATGTTGCGGTGAGAGAAACAAGTGCCATCAGGGCTTTTGGCCCATGAACATTTTGCGCACGATGCCGGCGATCAAGGTCAGCACGGCGCCACCGACGCCGCCGCCGACCACGCTGCTGGCGATCGCGGAAAGATCCAGTCCCGTATTGCTTGCTGCCGCCGCGCTAGCTCCCGCGGTGATCATCGGAGCCAGCCAGGAACCCCCTGCCAGGCCGCCGATGGCGCCTGCGATGGTATTGCCCAACGGACCCAGATTGAACTGCTGGAGCATCTTTCCCAAGCCATTGCCTGCGGCAGCGCCGGCGACAAGCTGGATGATCAGGTTGATGATGACTGCGGTGTTCATGATGCCTCCTCTGCCCCGCGAGGGCGATGTGCAACGCTAGAACAACAGCAAGACGAACGTACGAAACCAGCAGGAACGATTATGACTCGCACATTCCCCGGGCGACGAGGGGTTAACGTGTAACAGGTTGCTAGCCTGTCGGCAGACTACGCAAGAATGCTGGTCAGTTTGCAGGGAATGCGCCGCGATCGGTCTAAACCGCATCGGGCGCGCGGCTACATGCGACAAGGGCCGCTATCGCAGCGGCCCTTGTCTTGGCAGTGTTTCAGCGCGGCGCCGGTGTCAGCCGCCGCCCACGGCCACCACGATTTCGATCTGGTCGCCGTCCGTCAGCGCGGTCTGCGCGTGCTGGCTCTTGGGCACGATTTCGCCGTTGCGTTCCACGGCCACGCGCTTGCCGGCATAGCCCAGGGCTTCCAGCAGCTCGTTCACGGTCGTGTCCAGGGGAAACTCCCGTGCGTCTCCGTTCAGGGTGATGTGCATGCAGGTCTCCTCAGTTATCGCGCATAGCCGTCGGTGGCGGCGATCAGCCGCGCCAACGTGCCGGGTTCGTCAAACGCATGGCCCGCATCCGGGACCAGGTGGAATTCGGCTTCGGGCCAGGCGCGGTGCAGGTCCCAGGCGGTGCGCGCGGGCGTGCAGACGTCGTAGCGCCCCTGCACGATGGTGCCCGGAATGCCGCGCAGCTTGTGCGCATCGCGTATCAGCTGGCCTTCTTCCATGAAGCCGCGGTTCACGAAGTAGTGGTTCTCGATGCGCGCGAACGCCAGCGCGGCGCGGTCGGCGGCATGGCTTTGCTGGTGGCGCGGGCTGGGCAGCAGCGTGATGGTGCTGTCTTCCCATTTGCTCCAGGCCTTGGCGGCGCGCAACTGCTCGGCCGGGTCGTCGCCCGTCAGGCGCTTGTGATACGCCGCGACCAGGTCGCCGCGCTCGTCTTCTGGAATCGGCGCCAGGTACTCTTCCCAGCGGTCGGGGAACAGCCACGACGCGCCTTCCTGGTAGAACCAGTGGATCTCCGCGCGCCGCAGCCCGAAAATGCCGCGCAGCACCAGTTCGCTGACGTGGGACACGTGCGTTTCCGCATAGGCCAGCGCCAGCGTCGAACCCCAGGACCCGCCGAACACCAGCCACTTTTCCGCGCCCATGACCTCGGTGCGCAGACGTTCGATGTCGGACACCAGATGCCAGGTCGTGTTGTTCTCCAGGCTGGCGTGGGGCTGCGAACGGCCGCAACCGCGCTGATCGAACAGCAGCACGTTGTAGCGCTGCGGATCGAACAGCTGCCGGTGCACGGGCGAGCAGCCGCTGCCGGGGCCGCCATGCAGGAACACGGCGGGCTTGCCCTGCGGATTGCCGCAGAGTTCCCAGTAGATCTGGTGGCCGTCGCCGGTGTCCAGCGTGCCTTGGCGGTAGGGTTCGATGGGCGGGTATAGCATCAGGCGACTCGCTTGAAGATCAGGTCCCAGACGCCGTGGCCCAGTCGCAGGCCGCGGTTCTCGAATTTGGTCAGAGGGCGGTAATCGGGGCGCGGAGCGTAGCCGTCCGCGGTATTCGCAAGCTGCGGCTCATTGCCCAGCACTTCCAGCATCTGCACCGCGTAGTCTTCCCAATCGGTGGCGCAATGGATGTAGCCGCCCGGCGCGATGCGGCTGGCCAGGAGCGCGATGAACGCGGGCTGGATCAGGCGGCGCTTGTGATGGCGCTTCTTCGGCCACGGATCGGGGAAATAGATATGCACGCCGGCCAGCGAATCGGGGGCGATCATGTCGCGCACCACTTCCACCGCGTCGTGCTGGATGATGCGCAGGTTCGGGATATTGGAGTCTTCAATGCGGCGCAGCAGCGAGCCCACGCCAGCGTTGAACACCTCCACGCCCAGGAAATTGTCGTCCGGGCGCGCCAGCGCGATCTTCTCGGTGGTCTCGCCCATGCCGAAGCCGATTTCCAGCACTGTCGGGGCCTGCCGGCCGAAGGCGGCGGCGGGATCCAGGCGGCGCGGCGCATAGGGAATGGACCATTGGCCCATCAGGCGCTCGAGCGCGGCCAGCTGGCCCTGCGTAATGTGGCCGCGGCGGTGCACGAAACTGCGGATATGGGTCGCGCCCGGGCTGTTGGGAGCGTGGGCGGTACTGGCCAGCGCCGCCTGCGTTTCTGGGGAAACGGCGGTAGCCGAGGGCTCGCCGCCAGGCGTCGCGGGGGCGCTTGCGGCAGCCGGGGCCGAGGTGGCTGCGGGGTTGTTTTCGGGGGTGTTCGTATTCATAGCCCGAATTGTAGTGGCAGGCCCGGCATGCCGCTGTCGCCCAGATGCACTAAATTGGGGACATATTTACAACCTTGAGGCTGAGGGCCTGTTGCAGCAGGGCGGCGGCGGCCAGCAGCGATGAAAAAAGGCGCGCTATAATCGCCGCCTCTGCTCCGGCTTTGCGCCGAGGGCACGACACCCGAGCGGGTGTAGTTCAATGGTAGAACGGCGGCTTCCCAAGCCTCAAGCGTGGGTTCGATTCCCATCACCCGCTCCAATTACGCGCCACGTCCAATTCCTCGGTTTGGGATGCAATTCCCTCAGACTGGGGCTTGTCGCGCCTGCGCATCAAAGATGGTCAAGTGGCAACGCCGTGGTGTACTTGAGTTCCTCCATCGCAAAACTCGAACTGACGTCAAACAGTTCAGCGACCTGGATGAGCTTCTTGTAGACGAAATCGAACCCGGCGATATCGGGCACCACCACCTTGAGAAGGTAGTCGGTGTCGCCGGTCATCCGATAGAACTCCATGACTTCGGGCATATCCTTGACGCCGAGCGAGAATTTCTCGAGCCAATTCAGGTCATGGCGGTTCGTCTTTATCGACACGAACACAGTCACGCCCAGCCCCGCCTTGTTGTTGTCCAACAGGCAAACCTGGCGGCGAATAAGGCCGGACGCCTGCAGATGCTGAATCCGCTTCCAGCACGCGGTCGGGGACAGGTGGACCCGTTCGGCGATTTCATTGTTCGAGAGGCGCGCATCAGTCTGAAGCAACGCGAGGATGCAGCGATCTTTCTTGTCCATGGCTCACTCAACTTACCCTCCCTTTTGCGCAGCGTACATACCTGTATGCCGTTGCCGCCGCGCGGTTCGGAGGCCAAACCTGAGGTCGATGTTATAGGCCGCTACCCCCGGGGGCGATACAATTCATCGAGCCAAACCTACAAGAAATTTTATATTTGAGCCGGCGAGCCGGAGGCGCGATGCAAGAGGTGGACCTTACTCTCACGCAGACTTTTTTCCTTGTCGCACAGGAGGGCACGTATTCCGCCGCGGCGCGCCGGCTGAACATCACCTACCAGTCGGTGGCCAATCACATCCGGCGCCTCGAGCAGCGCGTCGGCGAGAAGCTGGTGGTGGCTGGGCGCGGCGCCAAGTCGATCAAGCTCACTCCGCGCGGCACCAGCCTTTACCGGCTGTTGGCGCCGGAATTCGACGTCATGCTGACGCGCCTGGGCAACCTGATCGACAAGGAACGGCCAGTCATCCGTATCGGGATGCCGCACGCGATCTTCTACTACCTGCTGCCGCCGGTGCTGACGAAGTTTCGGCGCATGTATCCCAACGTCGAGATCGTCGGCTACGAAAAGGACGTCTCGCTGCCGGAGCTGATCCGCAACGGCTCGCTGGATGTCTGTTTGAGCGAGCGCTATTTCGGCGACACCGTGATTCCGCAGCGCGTTATCTGCCACTACCAGCCGGCGCTGGCGTTCCCGTCGAGCTGGCCGGCGCCAGCCGATGAGACGGCTGTTCCGGAATGGGCGCTTGGGCGGCCGCTGGTGACATATGAACCGGGCCAGATGCTCCGCAATATCGCACTGGACTATTTGTCGGTCGGCAACGAGCAGCCCAAGGTCGCGGTGTCTACTTCGACCAGCATGAGCGTCAAGCGTTGCGTCGATGAAGGCCTGGGTTTCGCATTGCTTCCCACGTGGTGCATCGACGAGTCGGATCGGCGCCTGAGCTGCATCGCGCTTCCCAACGCGCCGAGGATTCCCATCTATTTCGGGGAAGCCATGTTCCTGAAATCGAATCCGTTCGTCCGTTCGCTTCACAAGCTTTGCCTGGAGATTTTTCCCTCCACCATCGAAGAACGCGCGGGCCGGTGGAATTCCCTTGACGCAAGCAGGCCGAGACGCGCGCGCGCCGCTGCCCGAAGCTGAGGCCTTTCCTCCCCCGGGTCTGAGCTGACCCGGCTTAGCCAGTCCGCCTTCGCCAGATTGTCAGGATTCGGCGGTGATTATTTTTCTCTTTTTGCCTCCGGAAGGGGTAAAAAATCGAAGAGTTTTCACCCACTCTCCTCATAGACTTGATCACGTCATCAGTGGTCATCGACTTCCCCTGGAAGCGCTGGCCGTGCATCCACGGAGATTGAAGTTCATGAGGCAAAGCACTCAACTCGTCAGCGCAGGCCGGCATCCGGAACGTTTTGGCGGCCTGGTGAATACCCCCATCTGCAGGGCATCGACGATACTCGCGGGCAGCATGGCGGAATGGGAAGGAATGAAGCGCGCCCGCGCCGCGCAAGAGCCGGGCGCCACCACCTATGGCCGCTATGGAACCGCCACCACCCACGCGTTCGAGGAGGCCATGGCCACCCTGGAAGGCGGACACCGCTCCCTGGTCTTTCCCTCGGGCCTGGCGGCCATCGCCACGACGCTCACCGCATTGCTCAAGGCCGGCGACCATATCCTGGTTTCGTATAGCGCCTATTCCCCGACCCGCTCCTTCCTCGATCGCGTGCTCAGCCGCTTCGGGGTTGAGGTACAGGTCTACGACCCTGCTTGCGGCAAGCGCATCGAATCGCTCATGCAGCCCAATACGCGCGTCGTATTTGTCGAATCGCCGGGTTCCGAAACGCTCGAAATCCAGGATATTCCCGCCATCGCGGCGGCCGCACACGCGCACGGCGCCTTTGTCGTCATGGACAACACCTGGGCCACGCCATTGTTCTTCAAGGCTTTTGAGCATGGCGTCGATGTGTCCATCCATGCCGCGACCAAGTACATCGTGGGTCATTCGGATGCCATGCTGGGCGTGGTGACCTGCAACCAAGCCACCTGGCCCAAGGTCAGGGAGACGACGCAGGAAATGGGCCAGACGGCCAGTCCCGACGATATCTTCCTGGCATTGCGCGGGCTGCGCACCATGGACGTGCGGCTGCAGAAGCATATGGCGTCGGGAATCCGCGTGGCCCAGTGGCTGGAACAACAAGTCGAGGTCGAGGCCGTGGTGCATCCCGCGCTGCTGTCGCATCCGGGCCATGCCATCTGGAAGCGTGATTTCAAGGGGGCAAGCGGCCTGTTCACGGTAGTCCTGCGCGCCAGCGACGACGAATCAGTCGCCGCCTTTGTCGATGCCTTGCATCATTTCGGAATCGGCGTGTCCTGGGGCGGATATGAAAGCCTGGCCATACCGTTCACTCCGGGTAAGCACCATGGTGATCGCTGGCCTCACAAGGGCAAGGCAGTACGCATGCATGTGGGGCTGGAAGACCCGGAAGACCTGATCGCCGACTTGAAGCAAGGTTTGGCTGCGATGCTTGCCTGCCAGGACGCGCAGCAGCAAGATACTCAGAAAGAAGTCGCCCGCTCGGTTTGAGCTTCCACCATTTTTGACTCGTCCATTACTGGAGATACACATGAGCAAGATGAAGATCACCGGGTCCTTCGTGGCCCTGATTACGCCCTTCAACAAGGATGGCAGTCCCGATTACGAAGCCTTCCGCGAACTGCTGAAGTTCCAGGAAGACAACGGCACCAGCGCCGTGCTCATCATGGGATCCACGGGCGAGGTTTCCATGCTGTCGCAAAAAGAGCGCCAGGACATCATCGTGGAAACCGCGAAGATGAAGACCGGCAAGATGAAGCTCTTCTATGGCTGCACCGGCAACAACACCGAGGCCACCATGGATTACCTGCGCTTTGCGCGGGCCAACGGCGCCGATGGCGCCATTCTGGCAGCGCCTGCCTACATCTGCGCCTCCGAAGCGGACATCGAAAGCTATTTCCTCGAGATAGCCGACGCCACCGATCTGCCGCTGGGCATCTACAACAATCCGCCGCGGGTCAAGAGCGATCTGCACTGGGATCAGCTGCTGCGCATCTTCAAGCACCCGAACTACGTGGTCCACAAGGAATCCACCACGCGCGTGGGCCAGGTGGCGCAGGTGCTATACGGCGCGCCCGACGTATCCGTAATGTGCTGCGATTCGCCCAATCTGGGCCTGGTCGTGCCGACCATGAGCCTGGGTGGCCATGGCACGGCCAACATGACCGGCAATATCGCGCCGGCAGAGTTGACGGAAATTTCCCAGCCCTGGACCTCGCCCGAGGTCAGCTTCAGCTTCCGCGAATCCTATTTGCGCAATCTGCAATTGCTGCACTACTCGTACTCGGCCATCAACCCCGTGGCCATCAAATCGCTGATGAAGGCCGTGGGCCTGCCGGCAGGCGAACTGCGCAAGCCGCTGCGCGCACTGGAAGGAGAGCCTCTGCTCAAGGGCCTGCGCGCGGTCAAGGCGCTGGGGCTGGACAAGAAGTACGGCTGGAATTCGCTGCAACTGAAGGCCGCCTGATCCCTTGCAGGATGGGGCCGGAAAGAACGCGCGTTGGGAGATTGTCCGCCTTGCGGCTTCCTGCTGACTGAATTCCTTTCCGGCCATTTCATGTCATGGATCGGGCTGCGCCTTTGCAATAGGAAACGCTATGGATTTGGGAATTCGAGGCCGCCACGCGCTGGTTTTCGGCGGCAGCAAGGGAATGGGCCGCGCCTGCGCCCATCAGTTGGCAAGCGAAGGCGTCAACGTGACCATCGCGGCGCGCACGGAAAGCACGCTGGCCCAGGCCGCTGAGGAAATCACGGCGGCCACGGGAACCCGGGTCCGATACGCAGTTGCCAATATCACCACGGATGAAGGGCGGGAGGCGGCGCTTGCGGCGTGTCCCGCGCCCGATATTCTGGTCAATAACGCAGACGGCGCGCCGCCCGGCGACTTCCGCCAGTGGACCCAGTCCGACTGGCATGCGGCCCTTGATGCCATGGCCCTCGGGCCGATCGACATGATCCGGCGGGTCGTCGACGGCATGATGGAACGCCGCTTCGGCCGCATCGTGAACATCGTTTCACGCAGCGTCAAAACCCCGCAGCTTGAACTCGGCCTTTCCAATGGTGCGCGCTCCTGCCTGGTGGGCTTTGTTGCGGGCCTGGCCCGCCAGACGGTGCGGCACAACGTCACCATCAACAACCTGCTTCCGGGCGTCTTCGCCACCGATGCGCAGCGGCATCACATAGAAGGAATGCTGGAGCCAGGCGGCAAGAGTTTTGAACAGCTGTGGACGGAGCGCGGATCCAACAATCCTGCCGGCCGCTACGGCGAGCCCGAGGAATTGGGCGCGCTTTGCGCATATGTCTGCGCGGCCCAATCCGGCTATATATGCGGCCAGAATATCTTAATAGACGGCGCAGCCTATCCAGGCACCTACTGATTCGCCTACGATCATCCCCGCTTTCCACGCCGGCCTTTTTTCATGTATTGCGGGGCCGAAGAGGGGGGGCGGTATTCGTTGCCCAACCATTTTCAATGAGATCGTTCGTCATGCGTAATACCCCTATTCGTTCTCGCCGCCTTTGCATGAAAGGCATTGCGGCAGTTGTCGGTGGATTGGCCGTGCTGGGTTCGGTACAGGCGCAGTCGAAGGCGGATGCCTCCTATCCCAGCCGCCCGATTACCATCGTGGTGCCTCATCCTCCTGGCGGCTCCGTCGACGGCCTCGCCCGCATATTTGCCGTGAAGCTGGGCGAGGAGCTGAAGCAATCGGTCATCATCGACAACAGGGCAGGCGCGTCCGGGATGGTGGGCGCAGGCGTGGTCGCCCGTTCGGCGGCAGATGGCTATACGTTGTACCTGAATGCCTCGATCCACAACATCAACCCGCTGCTCTATGGGAAGAAGATGACCTTCGATGCGGTGAAGGATTTCACCCCCATCAGCGGTCTGGCGCAAGGCGCATTGATATTCAGCGTGAACAACGATGTCCCCGCGAAGACCGTGCAGGAGTTCGTCGGTGTGGTGAAGGCAGCTCCCAACAAATACAATTTTGCAACCACGGGCTTTGGCTCGGCGGGGCACCTCGCCATCGCGCAGTTTGCATATGAAGGCGGTCTTTCCGATCTGAAGATCCCGATCGTCCTCTACAAAGGCGGCGGTCCCGCCTTGACCGATCTGATCGGCGGACAGGTTCACGCGCTGGCCGATCCAATGCTATCCTCGCTGCCGATGGTCAAGTCAGGCAAGATACGCGCGTTGGCGGTAACCGGCGACAAGCGCAGCCCCTTGCTTCCGGACGTTCCCACGATGCGCGAAGCCGGGCTGAAGAATTTCGAGTTTTATTCCTGGTATGGCTTGTGGGCGCCAGCCAAGTTGCCGGAGCCGATACTCAAGAAGCTGGAAGTCGCCACGCAGAAAGTCATGACGTCCGCCAGCATGAAGGAGCAACTCGACAACCTCGGCTTTGAAAGCTCCTACCGGAACAGCGCGGACTTCGCGCAGTACATCCAGGCCGAGACGGACAAATACAGCGCCATCATCAAGCAGGCCAATATCACCGCGGAATAAGGCGCTTTCCCAAGAACCAGAGCGCCCCATCGAGGGGCGCTCCGGGCGCTTGGGAAAAGCCGTGTCCGGACCCGGGCCAGACGGCTATGCGGCACGATCCAATTTGGCAATTGCCGGCACCTCCAGGGCCCGGACCGAAGGCGCGGCTTCTTCCCAGCGCATTACCTCCACCAGCGCGGACTGGGCACTGCTTCCCTGAGTCAAGCGGGAAGTGCCCACGTCTATCGTCAATACGTTGGGGTTGCCGTGTATCTCCAGCTCCTCGTCGGCAGCGTCAAACCATGCTCCCGTAGGCAGCGCCACCACGCCAGGCTTGAGGTCGGCGTCGATAAGCGCGGTTGCAAGGCACGCGCCACGGTCGTTGTAAATCTTGACGAGATCATGCTGGCCGATGCGGCGCGCTTGCGCATCCAACGGCGAAATGCGCAGGGCCTCCCGGCCATTGACCTTGAGGTCCACCGATGCCTTGCCGCCATCCATTTGGGAATGGAGCTTGCCCGCGGGCTGCGGCGTGAGCAGATGCAGCGGCCACCTTGCAGCCTTGGGTGATCCAAGCCATTCGTCCGGCATCAGCCAGCTGGGGTGGGGCGGGCAATCGGCGTAACCGAATCCGGCGATTTTTTCCGAATACAGCTCGATGCGTCCGGACGGTGTGCGCAGTGGATGTTCCTCGGGGTCGCGACGGAACTCTTCGAACAGCACGAATGGCTTTTCAGGCTCGGGAATTTCCACGAACCCGCGGCTCCAGAATGCATCGAAATCAGGGGCCATATGGCCGCAGTCGCGCCATTCCTTGGCCATTGATTCGTAGATATGCCGTACCCACTCCATCTCGCCTCGGCCTTCGGTAAAACCATGCTCGTAGCCGCCCAGCGCGGCCAGTTCCCGGTATATGTCGAAGTCATTGCGGCTGGAGCCGATCGGCGCCAGGGCCTGATGCATGGCGAACACGTGACGATCGCGCGTCGATCCGCCGATGTCATTTCTTTCCAGCGTGGTGGTGGCCGGCAGCACAATGTCCGAGCGCCGCGCCATGGGTGTCCACCAGATCTCATGGGCGACTATCGTTTGCGGCCGGCTCCACGCCCGGCTGAAGCGGTTCAGGTCCTGCTGGTGATGGAAGGGGTTGCCGCCGGCCCAGTACACCATCTTGATGTCTGGATAAGTACCTTCCCGCCCATTGAATTCATAGTGCTGGCCAGGATGCAGCAGCATGTCGGTGACCCGGGCAACAGGAATCACCGAGCCGGTCGGGTTGCGTCCCGATTCCATGGCCGGTCCCGCGATCTCCATGCGCGGGTTTCCCGCGCCATTCATGGACGCATGCCCAAACGCAAAGCCCCCGCCAGGCAGCCCGATATGCCCCAACGCAGCGGCTAGCGCAATGCTTGCCCAATACGGTTGTTCGCCGCGATGAGCCCGTTGCAACGACCACGCGCAAGTCAGCATCGTGCGAGTGTTGCGTGCCTGACGCGCGAGTGCGCGGATAGTCTCGGCCGGCACATCGCAGATCGCCTGGGCCCATTCCGGCGTCTTCGGGATTCCGTCCGTACTGCCTTCGAGATAATCGCGCAAGGCCGGAAATCCAACGCAGTGGGTCTGGAGGAACGCTTCGTCGTGGACGCCATCAACGATCAGCGCCTGGATCATTGCCAGCATCAAGGCCGCGTCCGTGTTGGGACAAATGGGAATCCAGCGCGCACGCACGCCGGCAGGGACATCTCCCCGGGTCGGGCTGATGACCACAAGCTCCATGCCAGCGGCTACCGCCCGTTCGAGCTGCCCGGGCACGGGATGGTCCCCGGCGCCGCCCGATGTGATCTGCGTGTTGCGCAACGGCATGCCGCCGAATGCGATCAGCAGCCGCGTATGACTGGTGACACTGTTCCAGTCCGTCACACGGCCGGTAACCGGCGTATAGGTGCCGATCACATGGGGCAGCAGGAACTGCGCGGTGCCCCAGCTATAGTTGCCCGCTTGATTCGTAAAGCCGCCGCCGGCGTTCAGGAAACGGTGCGTCTGGGTGCGCGCATGGTGCAAACGGCCCGCCGATGACCAGCCATACGAGCCGCCAAAGATGGCCTCGCTGCCATGCTCTGTCCTCACTCGCTGGAGTTCCGAATGGACCGCCGCAAGGGCCTCGTCCCAACTGACCTCAACGTAGTCGTCACGTCCGCGCTCGCTCCCGTCGCACAAGTGCCGGTCGCGCAGCCATCCCTTCCGGATGGCTGGCCGGTTCACCCGTAGCGGCGAGTGGACCATGGCAGGCATCGATTGCAGGATGCCCGAGGGAGCGCTGTCGCGGGCGAACGGTTCGCAATCGATCAGCCGGCCGCCTTGCGTGACCGCGGTGAATGCGCCCCAATGAGAGAGCGAGGGGAAGCGGCGAATCTGTTCAGACATGATTTGACGAGGTTCCGGCCCAAGGCCGCGCATATCAAAGGCGCGGACCGATTGCGAATGTTCAGCACGCCATTAATGCTAGCAATACAGCTGGTGAATTTTCTTTCCATTCGCGCGGATTGGCGTCAAAACAATGAAATAAATTTCACTCCGGCACCCTTTATTCTTGAATCCGGTCCGGCCTGGCATCGCCGGGCAGCGCCTTCCGGCTACGCCGCAGACATCACGATCGACCAAGACAACCACGCCCATGAAAGTTCTCATCCTCGGATCCGGCGTAGTCGGCGCCACAACGGCCTACTATCTCTGCCGCGAAGGCCATGACGTCGAAGTTGTGGAACGCCACTCGGCGGCGGGAATGGAAACCAGCTTCGGCAATGCGGGCGGTCTGTGCCCGAGCTTTGCGGCGCCATGGGCCGCGCCGGGAATGCCGATCAAGGTATTGAAGATGGCGTTGCAAGCCGATGCCCCGGTGCGCTTTTCGCTTTGGCCCGAATTTGAAAGGCTCCGTTGGACCAGGCGATGGCTGATGGAATGCAATGCGCCGCGGTTTCGCGTCAACAAACTGCGCATGCAGCGCGTGGCTCACTACAGTCTCGCTTGCCTGAAGCAGCTCATGGCCGAGACGCCGATCGCGTTCGATTTTCATGCGGGCGGCGTGTTGCAGCTGTTCCAGACCGTAGCGGAGTGCCGGTATGGCGATATTGCCGCCAGCGCACTGAGGGAATTCGGCATTCGCCACAGTGTGTTGAACGGGCGCGATGCGCTGGCGGTCGAGCCGGCCTTGCGAGACGCCACCGCCAGGATCGCGGGCGGCCTTCATTTGCCGTCCGATGCCTCGGGCGATAGCCACATTTTCTGCCAGGCATTGACCGCCTGGCTTCAGCGTGCGGGCGTGAAGTTTCGCTTCGACACCGATGTGCGGCGATTGCTGCATGAGGGCGGTCGGGTGGTGGGCGCAGAGACCCCTGGCGGCATACTGAAGGGCGATGCCACGGTTGTCGCCTTGGGCAACCAGGCTCCGGCACTGCTTGCGCCGCTGGGGATCAAGCTTCCCGTATATCCGCTCAAGGGCTATTCGATTACCGCGCGGGTGACCAATGCCGATCAAGCGCCCAATATGTCGGTCATGGATGAACACAACAAGGTCATGATTTCACGGCTGGGCAATAGAATCCGCGCGGCGGGCATGGCCGAACTGGTCGGCCACGACTTGTCATTGAAGGCGGCCCGTAAGGATGTGCTGGTCCGGGCGGTGCGCAGCCTGTTCCCACATGGTATCGACTACGCCAACGCTACCTTCTGGGCGGGTCTGCGCCCCATGACGCCAGACGGCCCCCCGATTCTCGGAGTCTCTGGTTGGGGCGGGCTGTTTCTCAACAGCGGGCATGGCTCGAACGGCTGGACCCAGGCTTGCGGAACGTCCCGGATCGTGGCGGATCTGGTCTGCGGCCGCAAGCCTGAAATCGACCTCGAGGGACTCACGATCGAGCGTTTTCGAAGGTAGCATTGACGGCACGCGAAGTTTCGCCATCCCTGTCGAGGTTGTTCGCGCCAGACAGACGAACGCCGATCTACAGATGGAAATCGCCCGCGGCTTCCGGCTGGTAAAGCACTTTCCTGATCCCGATCCGGCGGGTCCGGTCCGAAATCCGCCAATCGATGGAATCCCCCTCCTGGTAGCCCAGGATGGCGGCCCCGACATCGGAACAGACAGAGAGCTTTCCTGCGCTGCTGTCGGCGTCTTCAGGGTAGACCAGGGCCACTTCCATCTCTTCGTCGTCCAGCTGCAGCAAGGCACGGGAGTTCATCGTGACCACGTCTCGCGCCACTTGCTGCGGCTTGACGACGATGGCTCGCTCCAGCTCGTGCTCGAGCTCGACAATAGTCGGGCCCTGCTCGAGTTCTATCAGGCTCTTGAGCCGGGCCTTGTCGATTTCAGTGATGTAGATATCGGTGGAGTCGACAACGGCGCCTTCGCGCAACAGTCGTAGATAACGCCCCGCAGCCATGGAAAACGACTTCAGCGTCGGTGTTTCGTTTTCAAGCAGAAAGCCGCTGCGCAGAAAGGTCTTCAGCGAACGCGCGTTGTCCGGGTGGATCTTGGCGATGAGCTTTTCGGCCCGCATGTCGAGGAAGGCCAGCTTCATGCCTTCGCGGATCGTGCTGGCGCCCAGGTTCCGGCCCCAGTTGTCGCAGTCTCCGATCACCAGGACGATCTCGCAATCCGGGCCGGTCTTGACGAGGCGCACGAAGCCCACCGGGGCGTCATGCCTGTCATAGGCCATGAAGAACCGGCCGCCCTGGTTGAACAGATGGGTCAGGATCGGCAGCTGGGTCCGATCGATGGCTTGCTCGATGAAACGGGAGACATTGCGCGAATCGCTCAGATAGCAGGTCACGCGCTCATCTTCCAACCAATCCATCAGCGTCAGCGCGTGCGTCCGGGTGATTTCCGGGCACAGCGAAATGAAAGGCTTGTTCATCTTCACCACACTCATTCGTAAAGGATGAAAGCCCTTCATGGCGATGGCCATGACGGTTCTTTCGGCAAACCGCGCATTTTAGGACGGAATGCGGATGAGTGCAGGGCAGGCCGGGAACGGGCGCCGCTTGCAAGGCCCGGGGGCCGTGTCAGATCGGATGAACCCTGCGCCTGCGCATGAGCCACTGCCAGAAATCCGCGAACAGTTTTGCTGACACGGAAAAAGCGATCAGCACGGCCGCGCCAGCAAGCGTGGGCCATCGATCAGCCCAGGCTTGCTCGAATACCAGGAGGACAAACATGTGCCCCAGCGCGGCCATCAATGGCGCGCCGATCAACCATCCCGCGACAAACCAACAATCGTGGCGGGTAAAGACCTTCGTGAAACTGAGGTGATAGGCCGCGCGTGCCACGTAATAGGACAGCACCAGGGTCAGGAAAATGAGTGCGATGCCAGCAAGCGTAAAGTCTTCGGATACGCGGACCTTGTGCCAGCTTTGAAGTATCGGGTCGCCGATCAGAATCCACTGGTCTACCGGCGGATCGTAGTGCGCGATCGGAATGATTCCGACACCGCGTGCAAGCCACGACAATCCGTGGAAGCAATACCAGGCAAAGATGATCGAAGCTGCTGCGCCGAACAGCATACGCAGCTTGTGGCTAGCCATTGCAGTAATTCCCATCGCGCTCGAAGTTCCCTGAGTATTCCACGCATGTTCCTGGCGTTCTCGGCAGCCAGTCTCTAAACCTCTCTTCCATACTGCTCCATTTTCCACCGAGCCCGCGGCCCCCGCTGCGTGTACTCGCGCCGGTAATCCGCCGGCGTTACGCCGAACTTCCGCTTGAAGGCGCGACGGAAGGCCGCCACGTCCAGATAGCCGCAGTCATTGGCTATGTCCTCCACGGAGCGCAGCGTCACTTCCAGCCACATCTGGCTCTTTCTCATCCGTATATCGGTGAGGAATTCATGCGGTGTGATCGCCAAGTGCGTCCGGAAAAGGCGTGCCAAGGTTCTTTCGCTGACGGCCGCATGCTGTGCGGCGTCGCCTATCGTTATCGCTTCCTGGGCATGTGCCAGCAACCACTGGACGGCCCTGTACAGCGGGCTGTCGCGTGTGAGACCGCTGACCTTCTCTATGGGCAGCGTCGACGCGATGATCTGCCGCGCGGGATCGAAGACGAGCTTGTCGCGCGATGCGCCGGCCAGTCCGGCGATGCCCGTGCGGTCCATCAGATCGAGCACGCAGTCATAGGCCAATGAAGGCGTCCCGGCAAGCAGGATGCGCTCGCTGGCCCAGACAATCGGATCGTTGGCGATGGCCAGGTCCGGATGGGTCCGCGCGAAGCCCGACTGGTACGCCCATTGCACCGGCGTCCGCATCTTGTCCAGTACGCCTGCCGCCGCGACCAGCCAGACGCCGGTGCCCACCGCGCAGACGTAGCGCCCATCCGCCACCGCGCTGCGGATTTCGTGCAGCACGGCGTCGTTGTTTGCCACGCTGGCGCGCAACTGCGGCACCGAGACCGTTTCCAGGGGCGGAACAAAGACGGCGCGCTCCATTGCCGAATCCGGCGCGCCCGGCGGCATGAAGCTCAGATGTTCGGACGCCGAGTCCGTTTCCGCCGAAAGGGCTGCGCCCACGCAGCGCCACGTCACCACATGGCCGCTCGCTTGCCCGCTGCGGCTGCGGGCAATGCCGTTGGCGGTGCGGAACGTATCGATCGCGGCATGGATGGGGCCGTTCAACCTGCCGGCGGGCTGCAGCAGTTCCACATGCAGAGGGTAGTTGTCTGGAGCGGCACCCATGATGTCTGTTTGGAGCGCGGTCTTTCCGCAGAGGATCGAACAAAATCAACACGCAAATATTAGATCAACCGCGCCCTCCAAGGAGCCATCCGTGCCATACGCAACCGCGTCCGACGACACCCGCATCTACTACGAAACCTATGGCGACGGCGCGCCCGTCCTGTTCATCCATGGCGGCGGTGGCAACACCATATGCTGGTATCAGCAGGTGCCTTTCTTCGCCAGCAAGTACAAGGTCATCGTGATGGACTTGAGGGGCTTCAAGAACTCTCCCTGCGTGCCGGAACGCAACCATCCGCGCCACTACCCCGCCGATGTGCTGGCCATACTGGAACAGGAAGGCATAGGAAAAGTAAACCTCGTGTGCCAGTCGCTGGGCGCATGGGCAGGGTTGCCGGTGGCCGTGAAGCATCCGGAGCGCGTCCAGACGCTCTTCATCAGCGGCTCGCCGACGCCGGCCTATTCGCCCGAGACCTGGGAAATTCTGCGCAAGGCCGGCAAGACCTTCGATGACGGCCGCCACGATCTGCGCAGCAAGAGCATCGGCTGGAACCGCAAGAACGTCGAGGCCCGGCCCGAGATGCTGCATCTGTACGGCTGCATCAAAGCGCTCAATCCCAAGGGCTTCCTGGCGCTGACCATGCAGGCCGACGACGTCAAGATCCATCCCGCCGAATTCGAGGGATACCGTGTGCCGACCTTGATGACAGGCGGCAGCCACGACGATTTCCTGACCCCGGAAAGCCACCATCTGGTCGCGAAGCTGTTGCCTGGCAGCCGCAAATACACCTTTGAAGACTCGGGCCACTCTCCCTATTTCGAAACGCCGGACGAATTCAACCGCGTGGTACTCGAGTTCCTGGACGCACACAACTAGTTCCTGATCCTGCAAGAAGGAGACAGCATGGCTGCCATCAAAAAAACACTGGGATTCGGGCTCGCTTGCGTCATGGTGCTGGCCAGCGCGGCCGCCATGGCGCAAACCGGTTATCCGAACCGGCCCATCCGCTGGATCGTTCCCTCGCCGGCGGGCGCGCCTATCGACGCCATCGGACGCAAGCTGGGGGAACTCATGTCCGCGCGGCTCGGCGCGCCCATCGTGATAGAAAACAAACCCGGCGCCGGCAGCACCATCGGCGCCACCGAGGTCGCGCGGGCCAAGCCCGACGGCTACACCTTGATGCTGAGCGTGGGCGACGCGCTCATTTCTTCGGTCGTGACCATGAAGGTGCCTTATGACCCGCAGCGCGACTTCACGTTGATCAGCAAGATAGCCGCGTCAGGTCCCGTGCTCATCGCAAACAAGTCGATGCCGGCCGGCGACCTGGCCGGGGCGGTCAAGGAGGCCCGGGCGGCGCAGGTTCCTCTGGCCTATGGGTCGTACGGTCCGGGCTCGTACCCGCAACTGATCATGGAGAGCCTGGCCACGCAGTCTTCGGTGAAGTTCATCGAAGTCCCCTACAAGGGATCTCCGCCGGCGATGACCGACCTGCTGGGCGGGCAGTTGGCATTTACCTTCACATCAACCAGCATTGCGGCGCCCATGATCGCGGACGGCAAGGTCAAGGCCATCGCCGTTATCGGCGACAAGCGCTCGGCGCTGCTGCCTGGGGTCCAGACCTTCGCCGAAGCGGGATACGACGCCTTCATATTCAAGAACAAGGCCTGGGTCGGCCTGAGCGGCCCCGCCGGCATGCCTGCGGACGTGGTGCAGAAGCTTGCGGCGGCGGCTCAGCAGGTGGTGCGGGATCCGGAGTTCGGCAAGTATCTGGAGAACATCGGCTTCGACGCGGTGGGCAATACGCCGGAGGAGTTCCTGAAGGAGTATCGGGAGGAGTATTCGGTCGTGCCGGGGCTGATCAAGGAGCTGGGCGTGGCGGCGCATTGATCAGCGGGCTTATTTGATGGCGGGTGGAAATCGATGGTTCCTGATATTCATTCGATATCAAATCTCAAATTCTTAATATTAGACAGCCCCATCAAGCACGCCTAAAGTCATCCGCTGGACCATATGGCCAGGACCGCCGCCTAGAGCGGCCGGCCATCCACGCAAAGGAGACTTCCATGCAACACCGCAGAAAGATGCTGACGGCCATGTTGGCCGTGGCCTTGCTTGGCGCCGCCGGCCATCAGGCCGTCGCGCACGCCGAGACCTTCCCCTCCCGCCCGATCAAGTTCGTGGTGCCGTTCGGCCCAGGCAGCGGCACCGATACCTCGGCCCGCTATTTCGCCCGCCAGCTGCAGGAACTTACCGGTCAGCCGGTAGTAGTGGAGAACAAGCCGGGCGCCAATGGTTTCATCGCAGTGAAGAACGTGTTGTCGGCGCCGGCGGATGGCTACACGGTGTTCATCGGCAGCAATTCGACGCTGGCGGTCAATGCGGCGCTGTTCAAGGCGCTGCCCTACGATCCCGTCAAGGATTTCGCGCCGCTGACCATGATGATGCGCTCACCCGCCATGCTGGCAGTCAGTCCGCAGGCGCCGTACGGCACCCTGAAGGATCTGATCGCCTACGCCCAGGCCAATCCCGGCAAGGTGAATTTCGGCGCGGGCTCTGCCGGCTACCAATTGATGGGGGAGTTGCTGAACGACAGCGCCGGTCTGAAGACGGTACATGTGCCGTTCAAGGGCGCCGGCGATGCCATCATGGCTGTGGCCGGCGGTACGGTGGACTACACGTTCGCCGAGGTGACAGCGGTGCAGGAGCTGGCCAAGGACGGCCGCGTGAAGGTGGTGGCGGTGGCGTCGGACCAGCGTGTCGGGACTTCACCCGATGTGCCGACGGCGACCGAGGCCGGCCTGCCCGGATTCGAAGCCTATACCTGGGTGGGCGCGATGGTCAGCGCCAAGACGCCGGCCGAACAGACCGAGCGCCTGGCCGAGCTGTTCACGCGCATATCCAAGATGCCCGAAACCCGCGCCTTCTATGAACGCCTGGGCGCCACGCCGATGACGGGCGGTCCTGCGCAGATGCACGAATTCCAGCAGAAGGAAATCGCGCTGTGGCAGCGCATCGTCAAGAAGGCGAACGTTCCCCAACAATGAAGGAAGAGGCGAGCATGACGTCGCAAGCCCTGCAGAATGTGAAGGTGCTCGATCTGTCGCGCGTGCTGGCCGGCCCCTGGGCCGCCCAGACGCTGGGCGACCTGGGCGCTGAAGTGATCAAGGTGGAGCGACCGGGCACGGGCGACGATACGCGCGCCTGGGGGCCGCCCTACGTGACCGATCCGGTGGGGCAGCCCACGGGCGAGTCCGCTTATTACATGTGCGCCAACCGCAACAAGCAGTCGGTCAGCATCGATTTCACCAAGCCCGAGGGGCAGGAACTGGTGCGGCAGCTGGCGCGGCAATGCGATGTGCTGATCGAGAACTTCAAGACCGGGGGCCTTGCGCAATACGGGCTGGACTATGCGTCGCTGAGCGAGCTGAATCCCAGGCTGGTGTATTGCTCGGTCACCGGCTTCGGCCAGGACGGTCCGTATGCGCATCGCGCCGGCTACGACTTTTTGATCCAGGGCATGGGCGGCTTGATGAGCATCACGGGGCATCCCGACGGCATGCCCGGCGGCGGTCCCATGAAAGTGGGCGTGGCGTTGACCGACATCCTGACGGGACTGTATGCCAGCACCGCCATCCTGGCCGCGCTGCAGGCGCGTGCGCACACCGGGCGCGGCCAGCATATTGATCTGGCCTTGCTTGACGTGGGCGTCGCCTGCCTGGGCAATCAGGCGATGAACTATCTGTACGGCCAGCAGGCGCCGCGCCGCATGGGCAACGCGCATCCGAATACGCTGCCGTATCAGGATTTTCCGACCGCCGACGGGCATATGATCCTGGCCGTCGGCAACGATGGGCAATTCGCCCGGCTGTGCGTCGCCATAGAACGGCCGCAATGGGCCGAGGACGAGCGCTTTGCGCGCAATGCGGCGCGGATTGCCCATCGTGAGGAACTGATCGAAGGCTTGCGCGCCATCACCGTCACCCGCAGCACGCGCGACTGGGTCGCGCTGCTGGAGCAGCACGGCGTGCCTTGCGGACCCATCAACACCGTCGCGGACGTATTCGAGGATCCGCAGGTCCAGGCGCGCGGCCTGCGCATGAGCATGCAGCACCCGCAGGCGGGCGAAGTGCCGCTGGTCGCCAGCCCCATCCGCCTGTCGGACACGCCGGTGAGCTACCGCCACGCGCCGCCGCAACTGGGCCAGCATACCGACGCAGTCCTGGCCCGCCTGCTGGGCTTGAGTGCGGAGACCTTGCATACACATCGAATCAATGGAGTCCTGGGATGAGCAGTTTGAATTCACTGGCGTTGCCGCTGACGCGCATTCCTCCCGAAGACGAGGCCCTGCGTCCCGCCGTGCGCGCCTTCCTGCAGGAAGCCGTGCGCGACATGCCGGCGCATATCCGGGCGCGTTCCTGGGGCGGCTACGACACCGCGTTCAGTCGCCGCGTGGGCGAGCTCGGCTGGATCGGCCTGACGCTGCCGCGCGAATACGGCGGGGGCGGACGCAGCGCCTTTGCGCGCTATGTGCTGGTAGAGGAATTCCTCAATGCCGGTGCGCCGGTCGGGTCGCACTGGATCGCGGACCGGCAGAGTGCGCCGCTCATCCTCAAGTACGGCACGGAAGCGCAGAAACGCTTTCATGTTCCCCGGATCTGCCGCGGCGAGTCTTTCTTCTGCATAGGCATGAGCGAGCCCAACTCGGGGTCGGACCTGGCCAGCGTGCGCACGCGCGCGGCGCCGAACGACCGCGGCTGGCTGCTCAACGGCCAGAAGATCTGGACCACCAACGCCCATCACTGCCAGTACATGATTGCGCTGGTGCGCACCTCCGGCGGGCCAGAGGATCGCCACAAGGGCCTGTCGCAGGTGATCATCGACCTGTCCCTGCCCGGCGTGACGGTGCGGCCGATCGAGGACCTGTCGGGAGACAGCCACTTCTGCGAAGTGTTCTTCGATAACGTGCAGTTGGACGCCGATGCGCTGGTGGGCGACGAAGGGCAGGGCTGGGAGCAGGTCACGGCCGAACTGGCGTTCGAGCGCAGCGGCCCGGAACGGCTGTATTCCAGCATCGTGCTGTTCGATCAATGGCTGGACTATGCGCGCCTGCCCGCCAATCGCACGCCCTCGTCCCGGCGGCTGGCCGGCAAGGTGCTCGGCCAGCTGACGCCGTTGCGGGCCATGTCGGTGTCGGTGCAGGAGAAGCTGACGCGCGGCGCCAGCCCCATCGTGGAGGCGGCGCTGGTCAAGGAGCTGGGCACCACGCTGGAACAGATGATTCCGGCCTGGATTGCGGAAGACCTGTACTCGCGCGAGGCCGAGGACATTCCGGTGGAACTGCTGATGACCTTGAAGTACGTGACGGAGGCCTCGCCCTCGTTTTCCCTGCGGGGCGGCACCCGCGAGATTCTGCGCGGCATGATCGCGCGCGGCCTGGGCCTGCGCTGAAGGAGCATGACATGAGCGATAACGATCTTTACGCCGATGCCGCGCGCCAGGTGCTGGCGGACCATTGCACGCCGCAGGCGGTGCGCGATATCGAAGCGGGCGGCGACGCCGCCGGCAGGCTCTGGCAACAGCTGGAGGACACCGGTCTGGCCGACGCGCTGGTCGGCGAGGAAGAGGGCGGTTCCGGGCTGAGCCTGGAGCAGGTGTTCGGCGTGCTGGAGCAATGCGGCGCTCATGCGCTGCCCTTGTTGCTGGGCGAGACCATGATCGCGCGCGCGCTGCTGCCGGCGGCGCAGCGGCCTGCTGGCAGCATTGCATTGGCACGCGGCGTGCAACAGGCGGATGGCGCCTGGCATTGCGCGCTGGTGCGCGGCGGCGCGGTGGCTGACAGCGTGCTTGTGCAGACGGGCGATGCCTGGCGCCTGCTGGACGCCGCGCAGGCGCATAGGGAGCCGCAGGCGCTGGCATTGGACGCCGCCCTGAGCTGGACCCCGGCCCAGGTCGCGGCTGCGCCGTTGGCGCCGATGGCCGCGGCTACCGACGTCCGCACCATGCAGGCCTGCGTGGTCGCGCCGCAGATGGCGGGCGCGCTGGGCAGCGTGCTGGAGCGCACCCTGCAATACGCCAATGAGCGCCAGCAGTTCGGCCGGCCCATCGGCAAGTTCCAGGCCATCCAGCATCAGCTGGCCGTCATGAGCGAGCATGTCTGCGCCGCGCGCATGGCGGCGCAGCTTGGCTGCCATGCCGACGGCGTGGCGCCGGACCGGCTGCGGGTGGCGGTCGCCAAGGCGCGCTGCAGCGAGGCGGCGCTGGTGGTGTCCGAGCTGGCGCACGCCGTGCATGGCGCGATCGGCTTTACGGAAGAATACGATTTGCAACTCTACACGCGCCGCCTGCATGCCTGGCGTCAGACCGCGGGCAGCGAAGCCTACTGGCATGACGTGGCGGGCGAGGCGCTGCTCGCGCATGCAGGGCCGACGCTGGACCTGGTGCGTAAGATTACCGACGTCCCGGCCTAAGCCCGGCTCTCAGGAGAAACTTGCATGGCTTTTCTGCAGATAGAACGCGAGGACGGCATCGTCGTCGCCACCATGAACCAGCCGGAGACACGCAATGCGCTGACCGGCAACACCGCCGTCGAAGAGATCGTGCAGCTATGCGCGGACATCCGCCAGGACGCCAGCGTGAAGGTGCTGATCCTGACCGCCGCCGGGCCCATTTTCAGCTCGGGCGGCAACGTCAAGGACATGCGCCGCTTTTTCGACGATGCGCTGACTCCTGAGCACATCTGCGAGGAGTACCGGCAGGGCATCCAGCGCATTCCACTTGCGCTGCATGGCCTGGACGTGCCCGTCATCTGCGCCGTCAACGGTCCGGCCATCGGGGCGGGACTGGACATCGCCTGCATGTGCGACATCCGCATCGCGGCCGACACGGCCACGTTCGCCGAGAGCTTCGTGCGTGTGGGCATCGTGCCGGGCGACGGCGGCGCCTGGCTGCTGCCGCGCGCCGTGGGCATGGCCCGCGCCAGCGAAATGGCCTACACGGGCGAGGCCATCAGCGCGCAGGACGCGCTGGCGTGGGGCCTGGTCAGCCGGGTGGTGCCGGTGGCGGACCTGCTGCCGACCGCCAGGACCCTGGCCGCAAAGATCGCCGCCAATCCCGGCGGCGTCATGCGCATGACCAAGCGCCTGCTGCGCGAAGGCCAGCACAGCAGCCTGGCGTCCTTGCTGGAGCTGTCGGCCAGTTATCAGGCGCTGGCCCACAAGACTGCTGAACATCGCGAGGCGGTCACCGCGTTCATCGAGAAGCGCGCGCCGAAGTTTTGAAGGGCGGCGCCGCCGATGCATTTGCGCATCGGCAGCGCCGGATGGCGTCAGTGCGCGTCCATCATGTGCAGGCCGCTGCCCAGATGCGCAGCGCCATCGATCTGGAGCAGCTGGCCCGTCATCAGGTGGCCAGCCGGCGTGGCCAGGAAGGCAACCAGCTCCGCGACTTCTTCGATCGATGTGGCCCGGCCCATGGGCGTGGCGGCGACCAGGCGGTCCAGCATGGCCTGCGCAGCCTCGCCGGCCAATCCTGGCGTGATCACCGCTCCGGGGCCGATGCAATTGAGCGCGATGTCATCAGCAGCCCATTCCAGGGCCAGGGTCCGAGTCAGGCCCAGCACGCCGGCGCGTGCGGCGATGGAATGGGCAATTCCCATGGAGCCGCGGTCCACGCCCGAGAGCGAGATGTTCACCACCGTGCCTTGGCGAGCCTTGAGGAAGGGGTAAGCTGCCTTGGTTACGACGAACACGGCGTTCAGATTGGTGTCGATCACCGCATCCCAACCTTTGCGGCTGATCTGCGCGGCGGGCGCGAAGAATTGGCCGCCGGCATTATTCACCAGCAGGTCGATGCCCTGGCGTTCGCCCACTTCGGCGATCAGCGCCTCGATGGCGGCGGTGTCGCGGATGTTGGCGCAGGCATAGCTGAAGTCGCCGGTCAGTTTTTCTGCCATTCCGGCGGTCTCCGCCAAGGGATCTTCGCGCCGTCCCACCCCGAACACGTCCATGCCCAGCGCCAGCAAACGCAGGGCGATGCCACGACCGATGCCAGAGCCGGCGCCAGTGACCAGTGCGCTGCGGCCGACCAGAACGCCGGGCCGCATGACCTGGGTGGATTCCATGCAAGTTTCAGATTTCATGAGGTTCACCTGGAAGTAGGAATTCAAGAGACCTGCCGCCGCCCGCCGCCGATGGCCGGCGTGGGGCTGCGGGGGATGCGTTGACCGTCGAACAGGGCGGGAAAGGCCGGCACGTGTTCGCCGTTGGCGAGTTCCTGCGATACGGCCCCAGGCCGCAGGCCGCGGATGAGCGTCAGCGCTTCGGCCGGCGCCCGGACGTTGCCGGCCGGGATCTGCATGTCCCGCATCTGCCGGAGCACGGCTTCGCGGGTCTGCGGCAGGGTCCAGGCTTCCACCTGGGCGTCGAAGTGCGCCGCGCGGCGGATGCGTTCCTTGATGGGCGCATCGTCCGCGCCGATCAGCGGGCGCAGGCGCGCCCAATAGCTGTCCAGCCCGCCCAGGATGTAGACATGGCCGTCTGCGCAGCGATATATGCTGGAAGGCGCCGACGCGCGGTCGCGGTTGCCCATGGGCGGATCCAGTGTTTCGCCTTCGCTTAGCGCCAGCGCCGCCGGCCCCAGCAGCATTGCGGACGCCACCTCCATCATGGAGAGATCGATCAAGCGCCCGCGGCCTTCGAGCATCGCCATCGCGCAGGACAGTCCCGCGTACATGCCGCTGAACATGTCCACGGGCCAGCTCGTGGTCAGGCGCGGCGAGCCGTCCTCGTCGCCGTTCAAGAGGGCGAAGCCGGATTCGCATTGCGCAATGGTGTCCATGCAGATGCGGTCGTCCTGCTGTCCGTAGCCGGAGATGAGCACGACGGTCAGGCGGGGATGGCGTGCGCATAACGCCGGGCCTTGCAGGTCCAGACGGGCGAGCGATCCTGGCGCCAGATTGCAGATGAAGGCGTCGGCCTGCGCCAGCAGCGTCTCCAGTGCTTCTCGTCCGTCCGGCGCGGCCAGGTCCAGCACCTGGCTGCGCTTGCCGGTGTTGAAGCTGCGAGCGTAGAAGCTGCCGAAGCTATTTCCCGGCAAGGTACGCACGCCATCGCCGCGCGGCGGCTCCACCTTGACCACGTCGGCGCCGAAATCCGCCAGGTACTGCGCGGCGGTAGGGCCGGCGATGAACTGCGACAGCTCGATGACGCGCTTGCCGGCAAGGGGGCGTGGAGTGTCGGCCTCAGGCATGGATCACCCGCTTGGCTTTGTGGACGGTGCGCGGCAGGGTGCCGTTTTCCACCACTTCCACGTGAAAGCGCACCTGCAGGCGATCGCGCAGCAGTTGCGACAGCCTTTCGCCAAGGTCGGCGCTGGCGCCGGGTTCGCGTTCGACGCGCAGCTTCACGCCGGTCAGGAAGCCAGTGCTCGGATCCTTGACGCTGTCGTCGATGATGATCACGTATTCATTGCTGACGCCGGCAAAGCCACGGACCACGTCTTCGATGGCGGACGGGAACAGATTCACGCCGCGCACGATCAGCATGTCATCGGCGCGGCCGAGCACGCCGCCAGGCAGGCGGGCATGGGTGCGGCCATCGGGGCCCGGGCGGCTGTCGCGCACCACGATGTCTCCAGTCCACCAGCGCACCAGCGGGCAGGCCTGCTTGTCCAGATGGGTGAGCACCAGCACGCCGCGTTCGCCGTCGGCCACCGGCTCATGCGTGTCGGGGTGCAGGATTTCGACGTAGATGAAATCCTCGGCCAGCGTGGGGCCGAGCTGCGCGGCGGTATCCCAGCCTATGGGTTGGCATTCCAGGGCGCCGTAGCAGTCGAACATCTTGGCGCCCCACAGGCGCTCGATGCGTTCGCGCGTGCCGGCCACGCTGGCGCCGGGCTCGCCGCCGACGCAGACCATGCGCACGCGGGATTCGCGCAGGTCGCGTCCCATGGATTGGGCGGTCTCGGCCATGTGGGCCATGAAGGACGGGGTGCCGATGACGCAGTCCGTGCCGTACTGGAAGATGGTTTCCACCTGGCGTTGCGTGTCGCCGGAGGAGCCCGGAATCACCAACGCGCCGACCCGCTGCGCGGCCAGGGTGGCGCCCAGGCCGCCGACGAACCAGGCGTAATTGAACATGCATTGGAAGACATCGCCGCGGCGCAGCCCCTGGCCGTAGAGATAGCGTGCGTACAGCTCGGCCCAGCGGTCCACGTCATGCTGGGTCCAGAGCACGGGAGCGGGCTGCGCCGTGGTGCCGGAGGAAAAGTGCACCCGCACGGCCTCGCCGGGCTGGACCGCGGCCAGCGTGCCGAAGGGCGGCGCGGCGCGCAGGCCTTCGAGATAGTCGCGCTTGTGGGTGAAAGGCAGGCGTCTCAGGTCTGCCAGGGTCTTGAGGTCTTCTGGAACGAAGCCCGCGTCCGCGAACACCTTGCGGTAGTGCTCGCTGGTATCCGCGACGCGCCGCAACTGCCGGCGCAAGGCTTCGAGCTGGAAGGTCTCGATGCGGTCGCGCGACCAGGTTTCGACCTCATCCCAGATGGTACTGGAATAGGGGAGTTGCTCTTGCTGCTTCATTGTTGGAGTCCTTGAGTAGCCCCCGCAGCGCATAGGCCGCGAGGGTGTGCGCGATATCGTCTATCGCCGCGTCGCTCTGCAGACGCCGCTGGCTGTACCACACGGTGGCCCAGTTCAGCGCGCCAAAGAAGGGTTTGCTCAACATCCTGGCGGGAAGGTCCACGAAGTCACGTTCGCGGATGCCGTCATCGATCACCTCGACGAACATCTGCTCGTAGTCATCGCGCATCTTCACCACGGACCGCAGCCGCTTGGCGGCCGCGGACGCCTCGAGCAGGTGACGCTCCAGCCCCTGCACCGCCACCTTCTGCATCGGCAGTTCCTTGAGCAGGATCTGGGTATGGCGCAGCGCCATGGCCGACAGGCGTTCGACCGCCTTGCCGCCGCCGCGGGCGATGGGGTCGATCTCGTCCGTCAGCCGGGTCATTGCCGCCACCTGCACGTCGAAGAACAGGTCGGCCTTGCTCCGGTAGTGGTGATAGATGCGGCCCTTGGTGGCGCCCAGGCGTTGGGCGACCGCGTCGATGGAAGTGGCCGCATAGCCGAACTCCATGAAGAGTTCCGCGGCCGCCTGCAGGATTTCCTCGCGCGACTCGCCGCCGCCCACTTCTGCCGGGTTCTGTTGTGCACTCACCATTGCTACCTCTTTTCGGAATCGGGTCAAATAGCCAGCTCTTCCGCCTCCTTGCGTACCGCGCGCGACAAGACCAGCCGCTGGATTTCGGAAGAGCCCTCATAGATCTCGAGTATGCGCTGGTCGCGGTACAGCCGCTCGGCCACCGTAGGCTTGCAGTAGCCCAGCCCGCCCCAGATCTGAACGGTATTGTCCACTACCCGGTGCGAAACCTCCGAGGCGAACAGCTTGGTCATGGCGCCCAGGTTGGAGACGTCTTCCTGGCGGTCATAGGCTTGGGCAGCCTGGTACAGCATCATGCGGGCAGCCGAGATTTCCGTGGCCATGTCGGCAAGGCGAAAGCCGATGGCCTGGTTGTCCCCGATGGGTTGGCCGAAAGTCCGGCGCGCCACGGCGCGGGCCGCGGCCTCGCGGTAGCTCGCCAGCGCCACGCCCAGGGACTGGGCGGCGACCATGATGCGGCCGACATTCAACGTCTGCAACGCCAGGCGCAGCGCGCGGTTGAGTTCACCGACCTGGGCGCTTTCGGGCACGACCAGGTCGAGTTTCAGGTTAGAGGTCTGGGTGCCGCGGATGCCCATCTTGTCGGAGAGTTCGTCAATGACCGCGCCCGGCTGCTCCTTGTCGACCATGAAGGCGCTGATGCCGCGTCCTCCTGCCGCCGGGTCGGTCTTGGCAAAGACCACGTAGTAACGAGACGCGCCGCCATTGCCGATCCAGTATTTCTCCCCGCGCAGGCGCCAGCCGCCGCCTTCGCGCACGGCCGTGGCCTCGATGGCCGCGGCATCCGAACCGGCGATGCGCTCGGAAAGTGCAAAGCTGGTGGCGCGGCCCTCGGCCATTTCGCGCAGATAGAAGGATTTCTGCTCGTCCGTGCCGGCCAGCAGCAGGGGGAACGCGCCCAACTGATAGGCGCACATGATGGCGGCGGTCGAAGCGCAGTGCGTGCCCAGGGCTTCGACTGCCGCCACGGTGGCGACCAGGTTGGCGCCCTGGCCGCCCCATTGCGTGGGTAGGAACAGGCCTGTGAACTTGTTTTCCACCAGGGCGGCGATGGTCTCCCAGGGATAGCGTTGTTCACGGTCCAGTTCGGGGGCGAGCGGCGCGAAGCGCTCGGAGCCCAGCTTATGGGCCAGGGCCTGCCAGCGGGTGGCGGTATCGTCCAGCGTGGGATTCCAGATAACAGTCACTTCGAGTTCTCCAGTGTGGTCGCCATGGCCTTGGGACGCTTGCGACGTGTCGCCAGCAGGCCCATCAGCCCTTGCGGAAAGAAAGCCAGAACAAGGATCAGCAGGCTGCCGAGCACGATTTTGTCGACATAGCCTCCGAACGAGAAAAACTTTTCCTGGATCAGGATCAGCGCGGTGGCCAGTAGCGGCCCGAGCAACTGGCGGCGGCCGACCAGTACGACGGCGGTCAGCATCAGGATGAGGAAGTAGGTTTCAAGGATGTCGGCGCTGACGTAGGCGCGCTGATAGGCATACAGCCAGCCCGCGCAGGCCGTGATGGGCGCCGAGAACAGGAAGACCTGCAGGCGCACCCTGAGCGGATCGATGCCGTTCATGGTGGCCAGGCGGGGATTCAGGTGCACCATCAGCGCCGCCTGGCCCAGGCGCGAGTGGCGGAAGCGGTCCACCAGGTAGAGCGTGATCGCCAGCAGCGTGAACGCGTAGGGCCAGAGCGTCTGGTCATTGCCGGCACTGAGCGTCCAGCCGCCGATGGACAAGTCCAGCGTGGGCAGGCCGCGGATGCCATCCGAGCCGCCCAGGAAGGCCCAGTTGGCTGCCAGGGTCATGGCGACCACGGCGACCGCGTACGTCACCAGCGAAAAGACGAACTCGCGCAAGCGCAGGGTGACCAATCCGATTACTGCCGCCAATCCCAGGGCGACCGCAATCGACGCGGCCAGCGTCAACCAGGCGCTGGCGCCGGAGCGGGTAGCCAGCAACGCCGTCACATAAGCTCCCGCAGCGAAGAAGACAGTATGTCCCAGGCTCACCTCGCCCAGGTCCGAGACGATGACATCCAGCCCGTAGGCCATGACGGCCATGATGGCGATCAGCACGGCGGCGCTGTAGAGAGCCTGGCTGCCGCCCAGCCAGGAAGGCAGGAAGAATACGATGACGGCGCCCGGCAGCAGCGCGAGACGCGAGGCGGAAAGCGTGGCCATCAATGGACTCCTTTCATCGAGCCGGCGGTCAGGCCGCCAGGGCGCAGCACCAGCACGCCAATCAGTACGACGAAGGCCGCGGCGGTTGCGTATGCGGGCGACACCAGGGCGCTGAACAGCGCGGTAAAGACGCCCAGTGCGACACCCGCGACGTAACTGCCGGTCACGCTGCCGATGCCTCCCAGCACGACCACGACGAAAGTGATGATCACCTCTTCGAAACCCATGGAGGTCAGGATCGGCGTGCGCGGGGCCACCAGCCCGGCGGCCAGGGCGACCGCAGCGCCCTCGAAGGCGAACACGCCGTAGTAGACCTTCCGCACATTGATGCCCGCCAGTTGGGCCAGCTTGGGATCCTCGGCCACCATGCGCACCAGCCGGCCGGCGCGGCTGCCGTCGAGCACGCGCTTGAGCAGCAGGAACAGCAGGATGGCGGCGACGACGATGGCGGCGTCCTGCCAGGTCAGCCACAGGTCGCCGATCTCGATGTCGCGCTGCGACCAGGCGGTATCCAGAATCTGTCCCGTCGAGCCGAAGGCCAACGACGCCGCGCCGTGCATGACATAGCCGAAGCCCAACGTCATGATCATGATCGACACCAGATTCTGTTCGAACGTGGCGCGCAGCATGATGCGCTGCATCACGATGCCGATCAGCGCGCCGGCCGCCATGGCCAGCGGCAAGGCCAGCAGATAGGGCAGGCCGGCGGTGGTGGTCGCCCACCAGGTGACGAAGGCGCCCAGCATGTACATCTGGCCGTGGCCGAAGTTGACCAGCCGGGCAACGCCCAGCAACAAGGTCCAGCCGATGGCGATCAGCGCGTAGGCATGGCCCAGCACCAGGCCATTGATCAACTGTTGCAGCAGGCTCATGTCGTATGTGCTCCCAGATAGGCTTGCGCGATGCGCGGATCCGCGCCCACCTCGGCGGCCGGACCTTGCAGCACCAGCCGGCCGCGCTCGAGCAGCAGCAGACGGTCGACCACCTGCAAGGCGGCGCGTACGTTCTGTTCCACCAGCAGGATGGCCAGGCCGGCGCTGGCGAGCGAGCGCAGGCTTTGCAGCACTTGCGTCACCAGCATGGGCGCGAGCCCGATGGAGGGTTCGTCCAGCAACAGGGCGCGCGGCCCCATCATGAGCGAGCGGCCGATGCCCAGCATTTGCCGCTCGCCGCCGGATAGCTGACCGCCCAGGTGCAGGCGGCGTTCGCGCAGGCGGGGGAATAGATCGTAGACATCGTCGCGCTTGTAATAGCGGCGCGACGAGTCGTCGACCGGCGTGATGGCGGGGGAGAGATTCTCTTCCACCGTCATGCGTGAAAACACCAGGCGAGACTCCGGCACCAGCAACAGTCCCGCGCGTACGCGCTCATGTGTCGGCAGGCCGTCGATGGGCCGTCCCGAAAGCTGGACCTCGCCGCTGACCGCGGGCTGACCGCGCGACCAGCCCAGCAGGGCGTTGACCAGCGTCGACTTGCCTGCTCCATTGGCGCCTATCACCCCGACGATCTCTCCGGCCCGCAGGTCCAGCTGGTCAAGCTGGAGCACGCGATTGCCGGCATAGGCGACATCGAGACGCCGCGCGCTGAGTACGTGTGGCGTGGAAATCATGAATCGCCTCCGAGATAGGCCTGGAGCACGCGCGGGTCGCGCTGGATCTCTGCCGGCGTGCCGCAGGCCAAAGTCTTGCCGAGGTTGAGGACGCAGATGCGGTCGGCGACGGACATGATGAGGTCCATGTGATGCTCGATCACCACCACGGCCACGCCTTCGGCCTTGAGCGAGCGCAACAGCGAGGTCAGGGCTGCCATGTCGGCGCCGCCCAGCCCCGCGGCGGGTTCGTCCAGCAGCAGCACGTCGGCGCCCGAGCCGTAGGCCAGCGCGATGGACAGCATGCGCTGCATGCCGTACGAGATTTCATGCGGCTTCAGATCGTGGCAATCGGGCGGCAGGCCGAAGCGCTCCAGGCGCTTGGCGGCCTGGTCGCGCAGGGCCTGCGCCTGCCGGCCCGCCGTCAGCGGGCGCAGGATGCAGGCGCCGAGGCCGGCCGTGCCGCCCAACGCCGCCACCATGTTGTCGCGCACGCTCAACTGGTCAAAGAAGGCGTTTTGCTGGAACGCGCGTTTGATGCCCAGCCGCGCCAGCCCGTGGGCCGGCACGGCGCTGATGTTGCGCCCGCGCAGATGCACGCTGCCGCCGCGGGGGACCAGCGCAGACACGGCGTCGTAGCACGAGCTCTTGCCGGCGCCGTTGGGGCCGATGATGCCCAGCAATTCGCCGGCGCTGACTTCCCAGCTGACGTCTTCCAGGGCGACCAGCGCGCCGTAGCGCACGGCCAGGCTGTCCACGCGCAAGGCGGCAGTCATGGCTTGACCACGATCTTTCGGTCTTTGACCGTGAACAGGTAATAGTGCGACTGCAGCTGGCCGTTGGGCTCGAACGTGACGTCGCCCATGAGCGTGCCCTTGAAACTGCCGCCGCGTATGCGCTTGGCCACAGGTTCGCGATCGAGCGTTTTGAGCTCGTTGACCGCCTGGGCCCAAACCTGCAGCGAGGTCGCGCCCAGCGCCATGAACTTGTCCGGCGTGTACTTGAACATCTCCTGCGTCTTGGCGACGAAGCGCTTGTTGGCGCTGTTCGAGGCGAAGGGCTCGACGTCGGGGAAGTAGATGTCCGCGCCTATCAGGCCGTCCGAGGCATCGCCCGCTACGTTGATGACGCTGGGGGCCACGGTGCCGACCGCGCTCACCAGTTGGCCCGGCAGGCGTGATTGGCGGGCCTGGCGGATGATGGCGGGCATGCCCAGGCCTTCGTTGGCGTTAATGGCGACGGTGATGTCTGGCTTGGCGGCGCGCACGTTGGTCATGGCGACGCGGAAGTCGGCTTGGGTGAAGGGGAATTTCTCCTCGGCCACTTTTTCATAGGTGTGCCCGAGAGCCTTCAGCGCCTTCTCGATGGATTCCTGCGCACCGTTGCCGTAGGCGTCGTTCTCGGTAAGAAAGGCGACGCGCTTGGCGCCGGCGGTCTTGGCGATGTATTCGGCGATGACCGTGCCGTCCTGTGCGTTCGAGCTGTTCAGCCGGATCGCCAGCGGATTGCCTTCGCCGGAAAGAATGGGGTCTGCCTTGGAGATTGCGGTGATGTCCAGCACGCCGGCGCGGGCGATCACGGGCTGCATCGCCAACGTCACCGGGCTGTTCCAGCCTTCGATGATGACCGACACGCCGGCGCTGATGAGTTCGGTGGCGCGTGACACGCCGACCGCCGGCGTGGATTCGTCGTCGCGCGACACGATCTCGATCGGACGGCCGAGTACGCCGCCGTCTTCATTGATCACCGCCGCCATGGCCTGAATCGCTTGCGTGACGTGCTGGCCTTGCGGACCCGCGCCGCCCGACAACGGGAAGATGACGCCTACCTTGATGGGCGCGGGGGCCGCCCCGACGGGTGCGCACAAGGCCATCGAGGCCGCCAGCGCCAGGGGCGACGCCATGCGCAACAACTGTTGTATCCGCTTCATGCCTGTCTCCTGATTTTTGTGACACCGGTCTGCGCCGGCGCTGCGGCGGCCATGGCCGCCGTGCTGCATAAATGGGGACTGCGTGGTGCAACGGTTGACGGAGGCCGCGGGCCGGTAGGTCTCCGGCACTCTGAATCGGCTGTCGGAGTAAACATACCATTCGGTATTTTGATAGGTCAACGGCGTAAATAAAGTTTGATTCTAGGCATTTTCCCTAGGTAAAAAATCAGTTTCTTGGTTTTTATTGATCAGATACTCATTGGTATGTACTATGAAATTTCCTTTTTCGTCACTGAGGGCTTTGGCATGAAGACTGAAGGCAACAGCGCGCTGGTGACAGGCGGCGCATCCGGGCTGGGCCTGGCGACGGCGCAACGCCTGGTCGCGCAGGGCATGAAGGTGGTGATCGCGGATCTGCCTGGTTCAGCGGGGGAGGCAGCCGCCCGCGATATCGGGGCGCTGTTCGCTCCCACGGATGTCACCCGGGAGGCCGACGTGCAGGCCGCGTGCGAACTGGCGGCCACGCTCGGCCCCTTGCGGGTGCTGGTGCATTGCGCGGGCCGCGGCGGGCCGGTACGTCTCATCGACAAAGAAGGAAATCCCGGCTCGCTGGAAACCTATACGGATATCGTCCGCATCAATCTGATCGGCACTTTCAACACCCTGCGCGTGGCGGCGGCT
The DNA here is from genome assembly GCF_014851465.1 of Achromobacter sp. ACM04. Classification (NCBI taxonomy): domain Bacteria; kingdom Pseudomonadati; phylum Pseudomonadota; class Betaproteobacteria; order Burkholderiales; family Alcaligenaceae; genus Achromobacter; species Achromobacter sp. ACM04. Next base: position 1,011,597 of record NZ_JACUZS010000002.1, on the reverse strand, counting down.
CATATGGCGTGCAACCCGGTGGACGACGAGGGCGAACGGGGCGTCTGCATCCTGACCGCTTCGGTGGCGGCGTACGAAGGCCAGATCGGCCAGATCGGCTATGCCTCTTCCAAGGCCGGCGTGGTGGGCATGACCATCGTGGCCGCGCGCGACCTGGCCAGCAAGGCGATACGCGTCTGCACCATCGCGCCTGGAATTTTCGATACGCCCATGCTGGCTCGCGTTTCTGACGATGCCCGCAAGACCTTGTCAGCCTCGGTGCCGCACCCGGCGCGCCTGGGCATGCCCGCGGAATACGCCCTGCTGGCGGATCACATCATTGCCAACCCCATGCTCAACGGCGAAACCATCCGTCTGGATGGCGCCTTGCGCATGGCCCCACGCTGACGTGTAGAGGAGATAACGATGACCGAGAACAAGACGGAAAGCGACGAGGTATTGCTGGAGAGCAGCGACGGAATCCTGACGATCACCATCAACCGGCCGCAAGCGCGCAATGCGGTGACCCTTGCCGTGGCGCGCGCCATCGCCGCAGCCGTGGATGAACTGGATGACCGCGAGGACCTGCGCATAGGCATCCTGACCGGCGCCGGCGGTTCGTTCTGCGCCGGCATGGACCTGAAAGGCTTTCTACGCGGCGAACGGCCCAGCATAGAAGGGCGAGGATTCGGCGGGCTGACCATGCGCCCGCCGAAAAAGCCGCTCATCGCGGCGGTCGAGGGATATGCGCTGGCGGGCGGCTTCGAGCTGGTGCTGGCTTGCGATCTGGTGGTGGCGGCCGAGAATGCGCAGTTCGGCGTTCCGGAGGTCAAGCGCGGGCTCGCGGCCACTGCCGGCGGCCTGGTCCGCCTGCCGCGGCAGTTGCCGTGCCGGGTGGCGATGGAGCTGGCGTTGACCGGCGACATGTTTCCCGCAACGCGTGCCTTGAGCTACGGCCTGATCAACCAGGTGACTGCGCCCGGAGAGGCCCTGCAGGGCGCGCGGGAGCTGGCGCGCCGCATCGTCGCCAACGGGCCCCTGGCCGTGGCAGCCAGCAAACGCGTCATCGCCGAGTCGCAAGGCTGGCCGGCCGACGAGATCTGGAGCCGCCAGGCCGAACTGACCGAGCATGTCTTCACGTCGGCCGATGCCCGCGAAGGTTCCGCGGCGTTTGCCGAGAAGCGCGCGCCCGTCTGGCAGGGGAGGTGAGGTATGGCTGGCGATGCGCGTTTTGACGGGCCCGGACCCGACGTCCGCCATCAGGCGGGTTTGCGGGAGGGCCGTATCCTGTTGCAGCACTGCGACGACTGCGCCAGCGTGCGCTTTCCTCCGGCGCTGGTCTGCCGGGCCTGCGGCAGCCCACGGCTGACCTGGCGCGAGTCGCCGGGCGCGGGCGTGGTCTATTCAACCACGACGGTGCGCGACCGCGCCGGAGACTACAACGTCTCGCTGGTCGAAGTGGAAGGCGGGGCGCGGATGATGACCCGCGTCGAGGGCGTGGACGCGCCTGCCATCGGTTCAAAAGTGCGCGCGCGCATCGTCGCGGGCGATGACGGGGCCTACGTCGTATTCGACGCCCCGGGAGAACGCTCATGAGCGCCCGCTTGCGAGGCCGTTGCGCCATTGCCGGCATAGGCAATACGCGGCGCTGGAATGCGCCCGGCCGTTCTCCCTTCGATCAGCTGCAGGAGGCGGCGATCCTTGCGCTGGAAGATTGCGGCCTGGGGATGAAGGATGTAGATGGTCTGTATTGCGCCATGTCCACATCCGGCCTGCCGGTGCTGAACGTGGCGGAACGGCTGGGCATACAGCCGCGCCAGGCCGATGGCACGATGGTCGGCGGTGCGTCGTTCCTGTTCCATCTGCAATCGGCGATGGCTGCGCTGGAAACCGGGCTGTGCGATGTCGCGCTGATCTGCTACGGGTCGAACCAGTTGACCGCAGGCGGCAAGCTGGCATCCATGCCTGACCCGCAGCCCTACGAGACGCCGTTCGCGCCGCGTTATCCGATCTCGAGCTATGCGTTGGCCGCGGCGTGGCACATGCATCGGTATGGGACCACGCGCGAGCAGCTGGCGGACGTGGCGGTGGCGGCGCGCCTGTGGGCGCAGCGCAATCCGGATGCCTATGTGCGCGGCGAGTTGACGCGCGCGGATGTGCTGGCCTCGCGCATGGTCAGCGACCCGCTCAGCAAGGCGGATTGCTGCCTGGTGACCGACGGCGGCGCCGCCGTGGTGCTGGTCAGCGCGGATCGCGCGCGCGACCTGCGCAGGCCGCCGGTCTATGTGCTGGGCACCGGCGTGGCGACGAGCCACAGGCAGATATCCTGCATGCCGGATCTGACTACCACCTGCGCGGTCGAGTCAGGGCAACGCGCCTACGCCATGGCCGGGCTGTCGCCGCGCGACATCGGCCATCTCATGGTCTATGACGCGTTCACCATCAACACGATCCTGTTCCTGGAGGACCTGGGCTTCTGCGCCAAGGGGGAAGGGGGCGCCTTCGTCGCCAGCGGCGCCATCGCGCCTGGGGGCTCCCTGCCGGTCAATACCAACGGCGGCGGGCTGTCCTGCAACCATCCTGGCATGTACGGCCTGTACACCTTGCTGGAGTCGGTGCAGCAGTTGCGGGGCGAGGCGGGCGAGCGGCAGGTGCCCGACGTGCAGGTGTCGCTCGCCCATGCCAATGGCGGCGTGCTGTCCAGCCAGGCCACGGCCATACTCGGCACCGCCGACGTTTTGTGAGGTTCGCATGCCCATCGATCCGGCAACGCTGTTGGCTGCGCGCATCCCCGAGCGCATCCAGGAATACGACTGGCGCGACTGCGCGCTCTACGCCCTCGCGCTCGGCGCGGGCATGAATCCCGTCGACGAGGAGGAGCTGTCCTACGTCGATGAAACCCGGCTGAAGGTCCAGCCGACCCTGGTCAACGTGTTGGCGGACCCGGGCTTCTGGCTGCGCGATCTGCCGCTGGGGCTGGATTGGCGCCGCACGGTGCATGGCGAACAGTCCATACGCCTGCACCGGCCCCTTGCCCCCAAAGGGCGGGTAAGAGGCGTGACTCGCATCGTCGACCTGGCGGACAAGGGCGCCGGCAAGGGCGCTTTGCTGTACGTCGAGCGTGAACTGTTCGATGCCGCGGACGGCGCCTTGCTGGCCACCCTGCAGCAGACCGTGTTCTGCCGTGGCGATGGCGGTTTCGGCGGGCGGGCGTCGGCGCGGCCGGCGCCGCCGGCGATGCCGGCGCGCGAACCCGATGCGGCTGTCGATTGCCCTACTTCGCCGCAGGCCGCCCTGGTCTACCGGTTGTCGGCAGACCTGAACCCGCTGCATATCGATCCCGCGGCCGCGCGGCTGGCGGGCTTCAAGCGGCCGATCCTGCATGGCATGGCCAGCTTTGGCGTGGCCGGTCTGGGCCTGGCGCGCCTTTGCTGTCCGGGAGAGCCCGAGCGGGTGCGCGCCATGAGCGGGCGTTTTCGCGCGCCGGTCTATCCGGGCGAGAGGCTGCGGGTCGATGTCTGGCGGGAGCAGCCGGGACTGGCGCGCTTTCGCGCCGTGGTTGTGGAGCGCGGCGAGATCGCCATCGACAACGGCGCATTCGAGTTCGGAGAGTCGCAATGACAACAAGAAAGGTGCTGGTGGTGGGCGCGTTGGGCGTGGTGGGGCGGGCGGTGATGGAGCATCTGCATGGCCGGCCGGACGTGCTGTGCGCAGGCTTGTCGCGACGGTCGGCCGACTTTGCCAGGGATGCGATATGGATTGCGGCCGACCTGCGCGATGCGCAGGCAACGCGGCAGGCCTTGGCCGAGCACGGCGATGTGACGCATCTGGTCTATGCCGCCTTGAACGAGCAGCCGGATTTGCTCAAGGGGTGGCGGGATCCGGAGAACGTCGCCATCAATACGCGGATGCTGGCCAATACGTTGGCGGCATTGGACGGCGCGCCGCTGGCGCATGTGACCCTGATGCAGGGGACCAAGGCCTACGGCGTGCATACGGGGCGGGCCATGCGCATCCCCGCGCGCGAGCAGGACGCCGTGCGCGACCATGCCAATTTCTATTTCGACCAGCAAGACATGCTGGAACAACAGGCGCGGCGGCAAGGGTTCGGATGGACCATATTCCGCCCGCAGATCGTGCTTGGCGTTGCCCTGGGTAGCGCCATGAATCCGGTGGCGACGCTGGGCGCCTATGCCGCGCTGTTGCGGGAATCGGGCCAGCCGCTGGCCTATCCCGGACATCCGGAGCTGTTGACGGAATGCACGGATGCGCGTCTGATCGCCCGCGCGGTCGAGTGGGCCTGGGATGCGCCGCAAGCCTGGGGTGAGGTCTTCAATATCGCCAATGGCGATGTGATGGCCTGGCGCCATCTGTTTGAGCGCCTGGCCGAATTCTTCGGCATGCCTGCAGGGGAGTTGGTGCAGACCCGTATGCGGCAGGCCATGCCCGCCGAAGCCCAGGTCTGGCGCGAGATGGCGCGGCGGGAGGGCTTGCATGTGAACGAGCTGTCGGACCTGATCGGGCTGTCATGGCAGTACGCGGACGCGACCTGGTCGGCGCAACACCCCTTGCCGTTCCCGCCGCTGGTATCCACCATCAAGCTGCGCCAGGCCGGCTTCGGCGATTGCATCGACAGCGAGCTGTCGGTGCTGGAAAATCTGCACAGGATGCAGGCGCTCGGCTACTTGCCGCGCTGAGCCGGGCGCCCGCGATCCCGCCTATTGCACGGGCGGGATCTTCAACTTCTCGATCAGCGCGCCCCAGCGCTGACTCTCCCGCAACGTGATATCGCGCAGTTCCGCCGGACTGCTGCTGCGCGGTTCATTGCCGATCTGCTGCATGGTGCGCACGAACTGTGGCGAAGCCGTGATCTTGCGCAGTGCGGCGTTGAGCTTGTCGACCACTGGCGCCGGGGTCCCGGCCGGAGCGAACACGGCGTACCAGGTTTCGCCGACCACGTCCGGATAGCCCAGCTCGGCGAATGTGGGCACGTCGGGCAACAGCGGTTGACGCTGCGGACTCAGCACGGCCAGCGCGCGGTACTGCCCGGCGCGCACATTGGGAACGGCGCTGGTAAGCGCCTCCACGTTGGAGTCGACCACGCCGCCTATCATGTCCACGGTGGCGGGCGCCGCGCCCTTGTAATGCACCTGCGTCACGTCCACGCCCATGCCAGCTGCAGCCAGCTCGCCCAGCAAATGGACCATGCTGCCGAGACCGTTGGTGGCGTTGTTGACCTTGCCGGGATGAGCTTTGGCATAGGCGGCGTATTCGGCCACGTTTTTTGCGGGAAAGTCCTTCTTCACTACAAAGGCGAACGGCACGGTGGCGACAGCGGAAACCGGCGCGAAGTCGTCCAGCGTGTACGACATCTGGGTCATCAAATGAGGCGTGACGGTGAAGGTGCTGCCGGAGGAAAGCAGCAGGGTGTATCCGTCCTTGGGTGCGCGCGCCACGAAGGTGGCGCCTATCATGCTGGATGCGCCGGCCTTGTTGTTGACGACAAAGGTCCCTCCCAGCTCCTCGCCCAACTGCATGGCGAGTTGCCGGCCCACCACATCGCTGGTGCCGCCGGGGGGAAAGGGAATGACAAGCGTGACGGGCTTGTCTGGGTAGTTGGGTGAGGCGGCCTGCGCAAGTGGGGCGAGGCTGGCCAGGGCCAAGGCGGCCCAGGCCGGAATGCGATTCAGCATTGCGGTCTCCGGCAAAGAGGTGAGAGCCGCGGGCGTAGCGCCCGCGGCCGGCTTCAGACGGTGGCGACGGGAGTGACGGGCGAACCTACCGCGCCGGGCAGGCGCAGCGGCGGCGCCGTCAGCAGGAAAGTGCTGCGGCCATGCTCGCGCAGCCATTGCGCCAACTCTGCGAAGTACCAGAGTTCGCCGAGATGCAGCCCAAGCTTGAAGAGGCAATGCGCGTGCAGGGGCAGGCCGGGATAGTGCTCACCCTTGCCTGGCGTGGCCGGATAGGCTTCCACCGCGAAGTTGTCGGCGCAGATTGCCACGATGCCGGAGTCGGTGATCCATTGCAGCAGGCGTTCGTCGCGGCCGTCCAGCACGGCGCACGAGCGCGCCAGGACGTCGCCGTCCGGCTGCTTGTTCATTTCCAGGATCAGGTCGGCAAAGCCCGTATAGAGGCAGAGAAAATCGCCGGGCAGTACCGCGACGCCGTCCAGGGCTGCCATCAGCTCGTCATAGCCGATCAGTGCGCGTTCGCGCCCGTAGCGGCGTTCCAGGTCGACCAGCACGCCACGCCCCTGGACGCCGGCGGTGGCCATGCGTTCGATACCGATGGCCTTGGCGCCCAGGCCGCTCTTTGCGTCATCGGGCCCGATCACGTCCAGGCCGCCGCGATAGCCGTTGTAGTAGACCTTTTCGGGCAGCCCGTCGCCGTTCGCATCGAACATCTGTCCAACATGCCCCAGTCCGTCCCATTGGGTCGAGTACTGCAGGAACATGAGGACGGCGTCGTCCGAAACGACGTCGTTGAAGCAGGGGCAGACCTGCGACAGCCGATAGTTGTAGTTGTGGCCGTCGCCGCGCTTGTCGTAGGAGAACTGCGGTTCCCGGCGATGCTGGAACAATGTGTTCCCGCCTGGATAGTCCAGCGGCAGGCTGAGGCAGAACGCCCGGCCTTCCTGCACCTCGCGGAACGCGCGCAAGCGCGTTTGCGGGGTTAGCAGATTCATGCGCCCGATCTGATCGTCAGGGCCGAAGTCTCCCCAATTCGATCCTTCCGGGCGCTGCTTCCAACGTGGGGTATCCATATTCTTAGACATCCTTGCCATGGGTTGGTGAGCCTGCGTGCAGACCGTCCGCCGATTGTCTCCTTCAGCGGCGGGCTGCATTCTTTGGGCAAACATACCATTCGGTATGTTTTTATGTCAATCGCGTTTTCCCATATAAAAAATCCCGATTTTTAATGCTGAGATTTTTGTTTTTTATGAGAAATGAAAAATACCAATCGGTATCTTTATGGGAATTGGGAGCAAGGAAAGCCCCTGCCGCGCCACGCTCGTGCGAGCACGAGAGTGCTAGGGGACGGTCGGAAGGCTGGGATGGAAGACATGGTCCGTTCGGGAACAGAACGAACAGGGCACGATCAGCTCCCCGTATCGGGGGCATTGGAAGGAACGCCCGGCGCGCGTAGCGGCGCCGGGCGGGATCGGGATGTGGGGGGCGGCCTACTGCTTGTCCATGTACGTCAGCGCGGAAGCCACCAGCGCGCGTACACCCACGCGCAGCGCGTTTTCGTCGATGGCGAACTCCGGCGAATGGTTGGGCGCGCCGCTTTTGTCGCCCAATGGCGAGGCATTAATGAACCAGAAGACCGAGGGCACCTTGCCGCTGACGCCATATGCGCCGAAGTCCTCGCTGCCGGTGGATGGCGCGGGCATTTCAACTGTCTTGCCGGCGCCGGCCGCTTCCTGCCATGCAGGTATCAAGCTGCCGGTCAGGGATTTATCGTTGTCGACGACCTCGTAGCCGGTGTAGATGTTCACCTTGGAGCTCAGGCCATAGGCCTGCGCAATATGCTCGGCGCGTGCGCGGATGGCCTCGTGGACGATGCGTTGGTTGTGCGACGAAAGCGAGCGTACCGTGCCCGCCAGTTCGGCGCTTTCGGGCAGGATGTTTGCGCGCCGTCCGCTCTGCAACATGCCGATGGACAGTACGGTGACGCCGTCGGATTGATCCACCTTGCTGCTGGTGATGCCCTGCAGCGCCAATGTCAGTTCTGCTGCGGGTACGAGCGCGGGATTCGCGGTCCATGGGCGTCCGCCGTGTCCGCCCTTGCCGTGCAGTGAGATCTCGAAGCGGTCGCCGCTGGCCATGGTAGGGCCGGCGCGATAGGCGATGGTGCCGGAGGGGGCGCCGGCGCTGATGTGCTGGCCGAAGACCACGTCCACTTTGGGATTCTCCAGCACTCCCTGCGCGATCATGGCCCTGGCGCCGCTGGGCTCTTTGTCGGGTCCCCATTCTTCGGCGGGCTGGAATAGGAAGACTATCGTGCCGGGCAGGTCGTCCTGCATCGCCGACAAGGCCTTGGCCGCGCCCAGCAGCATTGCGACATGAGTGTCGTGGCCGCAGGCGTGGGAAACCGATACCTGTTCTCCGCGCCAGACGGCCTTGGCCTGCGAGCGGAATGGCAGGTCATTGCGTTCCTCGACGGGCAGGGCGTCCATGTCGGCGCGCAACGCCACCACCGGTCCTGGCTTGCCGCCCTTGAGCACGGCCTTTACGCCTGTGCGCGCTATCCCGGTCTCGACGGTGATGCCGGGCATGGCGCGCAAGGCGTCGGCGATGTACTTCGCGGTTTCGGTCTCCTGGTACGACAGCTCAGGATGCTGGTGTATGTGGCGTCTCCATGCGATCACTTCAGACTCGGTCTGGTCCGCCCGTTGCAGGGCCTCCTGCAGCAGGCCGGCATCGGAGGCGGCCTTGGCCACCGGCAGTGTCAGTCCCAGGGCCAGCATCAATCCGGAACTCGCGGCCATAAGCCGGTTGGGTAGGGCCATTGCCTTGCTCCTATCAGTGGGGCGCCTCGGACTTGCGGGCGCAGGGAGAAATGTTCAGCGCTGCGCGCAAGCGGCGATGGCGCGTGCGACATAATCGATGTTGCCGTCGGTCAGGCCGGCAACGCAGAGTCTGCCGGACTTCAGCAGATACACGGCATGTTCGCGGCGCAGCGATTCGACCTGCTGGGGGCTCAACCGCATGTAGGAGAACAGTCCTTGCTGTTGCTCGATATAGTCCCAGGCTTCGCGCGCGCCGGTCAATTGCGTCAGCGCGTTGGACAAGCGGGCGCGCAGGCTGACGAGCCGTGTCCGCATCTGCTCCAGTTCATCGGTCCAGACTTGCCGCAACGCGTCATCGCTCAGAATGGCGGCAACCAGGGCGGCGCCAAACGTGGGAGGCGTGGAGTAGTTTCCACGTATCAGCAGCTTGAGCTGGCCCAGCGCGCGGTCGGCGGCGGTTTCGTCGCGGCACACGATATTCAGGGCGCCGCAGCGTTCGCCGTACAGGGAGAAGTTCTTCGAGAAGGAACTGGCGACCAGGCATTCCACGCCCGCCCGCGCCATTGCCCGGATTGGTTCGGCGTCCGCATCCAGACCTAGTCCGAACCCCTGGTACGCCAGGTCAAAAAAGGGAATCAGGCCCTGGCGCGCAAACAGTTCGGTCAGTGCCTCCCACTGATCTGCAGACAGGTCCACGCCAGTTGGGTTGTGGCAGCTGGCGTGCAGCACGACGATGGACCCTGCCGGCAGAGCCTGCAACGCGTCATGCATCTGCGCAAAGCGCACGGTGGCAGTTTGGGCGTCGTAGTAGGGATACTCATGCACCGCGAAGCCCGCCTGGCGGAAGATCTGAGCATGGTTCTCCCATGTCGGATCGCTGACCCAGACCGTCGCTTTGGGGCAGATATGGCGCAGCAAGTCCGCGCCCAGCTTCAAGGCGCCGGTGCCGCCGACACTTTGGGTCGTCACCACGCGCTCAGGCTCGGGGCCATTGGCTCCGAAGATCAGCGATCTGGCTGCGTTGCGGTATGAGGCCGAGCCGGGGATGGGCAAGTAGGGATGCGGCTTTCCCGCCTGCACAAGCATGTCGCGGGCCTGGCGCACGGCGCGCATCACAGGGATGCTGCCGTCTTCGGCAAAGTAGGTGCCGATGCTGAGACTGACTTTGTGGGGCGCAGGGTCGTTCTGAAAGGCTTCAACCAGCGCGAAGATGGTGTCGCCGGCTGTAGCGGGCAGGGGAGAGAAAAGAGACTGCATGGAACTGCCTCATTGGAAAGGTGCGGCCGTGGCCGGCCAGGATGTCAGCGCGATGCCTGGATCTGTACCGCCAGCGTGCCGATGTCCTCGATCGTTGCGCTGATTTCGTCACCGATCTTGAGGAACGTGCCTTGTGGCGCGCCCACGCCGGCGGGCGTGCCCGTCAGTACTAGATCTCCGGGTTCCAGCGTCATGATGCGACTCAGGATTGCCAGCTGCTCACGGATGTCGAAGACCATGCCGCTGGTACGGGCGTTTTGCTTGATCTGGCCGTTGACGCTGAGCTTCAGACCCAGGTCCATGGGGTCGCGGATGAACGCCGCCGGTACCAGCCTGGGTCCGAGCGGGCAGCTGGTGTCATGCGCCTTGCCGGCCACCCAGTCCAGCTTGTAGAAGGTGTCGGGCGCCTTGTTGAGGTCGCGCGCCGACATGTCGACCGCGACGGTGTACGCCGCCACGTGGTCCAGCGCATTTTCCGGCAGCACATTCCTGGCCGTCTTTCCTATCACCAGCGCCAGTTCGATCTCCCAGTCCAGGCGCTGGCAGCCTATGGGCATGTGTACCGTGGCACCCTCGCCGACCACGGCCTGGCGGGGCGGCTTGAAGAAAAAGAACAGGCGCTGTACGGACTTGTCCTCGGCGTTCGGGACGTTCATTTCCGCCAGGTGGTCATGGTAGTTGGCCCCGGCGCAAAGCACCTTGCCCGGATACTGCAGCGGAGCCATGTGGCGCACCGGTCCGGAGACCTCATGGCCGTCGAGCGCGGAGCGGCGGGCGGCTGCCTGCTCAAGCAGCGCCAGCGAGCGCGGCCAGTCTTCGAAGAGATCGCGGACGGAGGTATCCAGGGCGGGCTGGTCCAACACCTGGGCACAGGTGGCCAGCGGATAATTCCGCCCTTCGATTTCCAGGCAGGCAACGGGACGAGAGGCGATGTCGAGGGTGGTCAATGCGAACATGGGACTTGATCCAGTGAGATCAGAAAATGGGTGGCGGGCGGCGCAGCTCAATCGATCACGAAGCCGGACTGGGCCACGGTATCGCGCCACTGCTCGAGCTGCTGGCGCGCCAGCGCGTCGACCGCCTGCGGTGTGCCGCCGGCCGGCCGCATGCCCAGCTCGGAAAGACGCTTGGCGACGTCGGGAAGGGCGAGGATGTCGTTTACCGCCGAATTCAGCTTGCGGATGGCTGGCTCTGGGGTGCCGGCCGGTGCATACAGCCCAGCCCAGCCCGAGGTCTCGAGTTCGCCCAGCCCGAGTTCGCGCATGGTCGGCGTTTGCGGCAGCGCCGGTTCGCGTTGTGCGCTGAAGGTCGCCAGAACGCGCAGCTTGCCAGCCTGCGCCAGCGGGACCACTTCGCCCGCATCCATAACGATGGCATTGATGTGTCCGCCCAGGAGCGCGGTCACGGCGTCCTTGCCGCCCTTGAACGCGATGTGCTCCAGCGGCGTACCTAGGCGCCTGGCCAGTGAAACGCCCAGGAAATGCTGCAGGCTGCCGGTGCCGGATGTACCGTAGAACGCCTTGTCCGGATTCTGCCTGGCCCAGGTCTGGAACTCGTTGAACGAGGTGACGGGGCTATCGGCCGCGACGGCGAGCACGATGTCCCAGCTCACCAGCTGCGTCACCGGCTTAAGGTCGGCGAAGGGATCGTAATTGAGCTGTCGGAACAGGTGCGGGTAGAGGAAGATGGCCACGCCCGGCGCCACCAGCAAGCTGCTTCCGTCGGGCGCGGCGCCCTTGACCGCCTGAATGGCAATGCGCGTCTGCGCGCCGGGGCGGTTCTCCACCACCACGGGCCGCTCCAGATGATTGGGAAGCTTCTCCGCCACGATCCTGGCCACGGTATCGAACGATCCGCCGGCCGGCAAGCCGACGACCAGCTTTGCCGGCTGCTGCGCGTGGCCGGAGGCCGCCATGAACAGGCCGGCCAATGCCAGGTACTTGAGTCGGGTGAGAAGGGAGGCCCCGCCAGGAACGGCTGTCTTCATCTTGTCTCCACGGTCTTTTTATTTGAGTTGACCCTGGCGAGGATTGTAGGCGCGTGGTGAAAACCGTCTAATGAAGATTAGTCATCGGATGAAAACTAGATGGAATTTCAAATCCTGGCATTGGCGCTATCGGCTTCCCTGACAGACCAGACCTCCACCCGATCACGTCCCGCATTCTTCGCCCGGTACAAGGCCTCATCCGCCTTCGCCATGACCTTGTCGATGTCGGCATCATCCGACGGCCACAGCGCGATGCCGATGGACACCGTGACACGCCCCACCGCTTGCGGCATGGCATGGCTTGCCGTCGCAGCCCGGATGCGTCCGGCGACCATCTCCGCCGTGTCACGCGAGGCGTTGGGCATCACGATCAGGAACTCTTCGCCGCCGACGCGGCACGGCGCGTCTTCCCCTCGCACACAGGTCTTGAGGATCGCGGCCAGCGCGATCAGCACCTGATCGCCGGCCGCGTGCCCGTAGGTGTCGTTCACGCGCTTGAAGTGGTCCAGGTCCAGCGCGAGCGCCGCGAAAGGCTGCTGGGTCTGGCGCAGGGTGGCGATCTGCAGCGCCAGGCCCCTGCGGTTGAAGAGGCCCGTCATCGGATCGGTGATGGTGTCCGTGTTCAGCTTGTCGAGCCGCCGGGTTTGGGAGCTCTGGCTCATCGTCACGGCGTTCCGCAGGCGGGCAGCTTCGTAGTACCAGCCCTTGACCCTGTCCAGATCTCCAGCAGATGCGCCGGGCTGGTCCCGTTCGATGATCTGCGCCAGTTCCTCCAGCGGTCGCGAGATCCAGCGGCCCAACAGATAGATGACCAGGAACATGATCAGCCCCACCGGCAAAGCGTAGAGCACGATCCTGTCGGTCAGGCTCCGCAGCGGGCGCAGCGTTTCGTCCAGCGGGCGTTGCGCCACGACGCCCCAGCCGCCGTTCTTGAGCGCGGCGTAGCCGGCCAGGAGGTGCGCGCCGCGGGTGTTGACCACGGGCATCGCACCCGTCTCGCCGCGCAGCACGGCTTCGACCACGGCGTTGCTTCTTTCGCTGGTGCCGATGCGATCCTTGTCCTTGTGGTAAATGATGGTGCCGTTGCCGTCGACGACATACAGGTAGGATCCGTCGCGGTAGAAGTGCTCGCCTACCAGTTTGTCGAACTCGTTGCCTTGCCGAAGGTGGATGGCCGTGAGAATCGTGCCGGCATAGTTGCCCTTGGCATCACGAAAAGGCTCGGAAAACGCCAGTATCAGCTGGCCCTCCATACCCACGTAGGGGGTCGATATCTGGCCCTTCAGATGTTGGGCGCCCGTCGCCAATTGTTGGCGCACCAGCGTCCTGCCTTCGAAGCCCGCGTCGGCGGGAGCGGTGGCGAGGATGGTGCCGCTACTGTCGGCGATGGCGGCCGTCATGACGCCGTCGCTCTGATGGACGAGGCGCGCGAGTTCGTCTTCCATGGCGGGTTTCGAACCCAGCAGGCCAGGCGCTCGCTCGGCTGACAGGAGCAATTGCCGCTGTATGGATTCGATGTAGATGTCGGTGACTTCCGCCAGCTTGACCGCATAGGCCCGGTTGGCCTCGAGGGTGTTGGCAATCAACTGCTCGCGCTGCACCAGGTAGGCCGCGTACAGGGTGTTGACGAAGGCGATGATTCCGCTCGCGAGCGCCAGCACGGTGACAAGGCGGCGCAGTTTCAGTCTGGGCATCGCGGCAGTGGTCAATGCGGAGCTCCTTCAATCATTCACTCTGACCATTGAATCGGGGCCTTCCGCGCCTGGCCGAGCCTGCGCGCGTGTAGAACTTCAGTTTTGCGGCAAGCCTGCGCCAAGTCAAGAATCGCGTGAACGGGCGCCTGTGGATAGCGCTTCGATCAGGTGCTCGATGAACGCGGCCGTCGCTTCGGGCAGCCGGGCGTGGCTGGCGGTCTGCACTTGCAGCGTGCGTTCGGCGAAGACGGCTTGCTGCAAGGACACGGCCACCAGCGCGCCGCTGCGCAGCGGTTCGGCGAGCGTGATCTCGCCGGCCAGCGTGACGGCATGGCCGGCCTCGACGATGGCGCGAATGACCGATGACGAGTTGCTCGAATAGGCGATGTCGAAAGGCGGCCCGTCGCCGCCCGCCGCCGAGCTGTCGAACAACAGGCGCACGGTGGTGCCCGAGTCGGTCAGCGCGATCGGGTAGCGGCGCAGGTCGTCCAAGGACACGCTGGCGCGTTTGGCGAGAGGATGGTCCGGGACCATGATGGCGCGAACGGGCGAGACGATTTCGTAGCGCACGGCGATGCCGTTGCCCGCGTTCAGGCTGAAGGCCAGGCCCACGTCGATGCTGTTGTCGCGCAGGCGCTGCGTCACGACGCCGGGCGAGCCGATGTGCACCTGGAACGCTACATCGGGATGCAGGGCGCGGTACGCGCCCAGGATGGGCGGCAGCACGTTGCGCGCCACGGCTTCGTTGGAGCCTATGCGGATGGTCGTCAGCTCCGCATGACGCAGGCTGCGGATATCGCGCAGCACGTGTTCGGCATCCATGGCGACGCGGCGCGCATAGTCGGCCAGCATTTCGCCGGCCCGGGTCAGCTCCATGCCATGCGGGCGCCGTTCAAACAGGGCCGCGCCGCAGTCATCCTCCAGTTTGGCGACCTGCCGGCTGATGGCGGAGGGCGCTACGTGGAGGCTCGTGGCCGCGTCCTTGATGCTGCCTGCGCGTACGACCTCGAGGAAATAGCGGTGCGCGGTGCTGAGCATGTCGTGATTCTCAAAATAGCAATTGGCATGCTAATTATTGATATTGATTGCCACAAAAGCAATTCATAGAATGGGCCGACCAGGGCCGCCAGGATACAAGGGCAACAGACCCGCCTACGGCGCTTCAACCAAGGGGAATCGCATGGCTAGTGTTGTATGTAAATCGGGCCGCGCCGCCGCGCGCCCGCAGGGACTCGGCATTCTGAAGCGCGCCTTTGCCGCGCTGGCGTTGTCGGCGGCTACCGGCGCGGGGGCGGCTGATTTTCCGCAGCGTTCGCTTCAGCTTATCCTGTCGTTTCCACCGGGCGGAGCGACGGACGTGCTCGCTCGCGAGCTCAGCCAGAAGCTGGGCGACACGCTGGGCCAGTCGGTGGTGGTGTTGAACCGCCCCGGCGCTGGCGGCTTGATCGGCATGCAGGCGGCGGCGCGTTCCGAAGCCGACGGCTACACGCTGTACATCTCGTCGGTGATGTCCAACTCCATTTACGAAGCGCTCAATGGCAAGCAGCAGGTGTCGCTGGACGGCGACTTCGATGCGGTGGGCGCGATCGCCAGCGCCCCGCACATCCTGGTCACCCCCGCGACGCTGGGCATCAAGGACTATGCCAGCCTGGTGGCCTATCTGAAGGCAGCGCCGGGCAAGTACAACTACGCGTCGATGGGCGCGGGCACCCTGTCCAACCTGGAGGGCGAGATCTTCAAGGAGCAGGCGGGCGTGGACGCATTGCAGATCCCGTACAAAGGCAGCAGCCAGGCCTTGCCCGAAGTCATCTCGGGCGCGTCGGTCTTCATGTTCGACAGCGTGACCAGCTCGCTGCCGCATAAACAGGGCGGCCGCATCGACGTGCTGGGCGTGGCCTCGGCCAAGCGTCTGCCGGTCATGCCTGACGTACCCACGCTCAAGGAGCTGGGCGTGCAGGGCCTGGAGGCGGAGAACCTGTTCGCGTTGATGGCGCCCAAGGGAACGCCCAAGGACCGCCTGGACATCGTGGCCCGCGCGCTGGCCAAGGCGCAGGGCGACGCGGGATTCCGCAAGGCCATCGAGGCGCAGGGCTTCCAGATCAGCGAGATTCCGGCTCAGACCCTGCCCAAGTTCATCCTGGACCAGCAGGCGTTCTGGCGCGACAAGGTCAAGGCCCTGAACATTACTGCGGGCAAATAGCGGCCGTCCCGGCTTTCTTGCTGGCCGCCCGCGGGCGGCCAGCCCCTAACTTCCGACCCGACTTCCATGCCCATTCCGAACGATCCCTTCTGGCAGCTTCCTTATGCATCGCAACGCATGCCCCTGCTTGCGGACAACGTGGTCAGCACGTCGCAGCCACTGGCCAGCGCTGCCGGCCTGCAGATGTACGCGCGGGGCGGCAACGCGATCGACGCGGCACTCGCCACGGCCATTGCGCTGACCGTCGTGGAGCCATGCATGAACGGGATCGGCGGCGACATGTTCGCCATCGTCTGGCATGGCGGGCGCCTGCATGGGCTGAATGCGTCGGGGCGCGCGCCGGCCGCCTGGGAAACGGCCAGGTTCGCGCATCTGGATGGCATGGACCCGATAGGCTGGGGCAGCGTGACGGTACCCGGTGTCGTGTCGGGTTGGCGCGCGATCTGGGAGAAATTCGGTTCGCTGCCGTTCGAGGACTTGTTCGAGCCCGCCATACGCTATGCGCGGGACGGCTATCTGGTTTCGCCCACGGTGCATCGCCAGTGGCAGAAGCAGGTGCCGCGCCTGAGCGGGCAGCCGGGCTTTGCCGAGTCCTTTGCGCCCGGGGGCCGCGCGCCCTTGCCCGGCGAGCGCTTCTCCAGCCCTGGCCAGGCCGCCACGCTGGAGAGCATCGCCCGCAGCAAGGGCGAGAGCTTCTACCGCGGCGAGCTGGCCGCGGCGATAGCCGCCCACGCGCGCAACACGGGCGGCTATATCACCGAGGCCGACATGGCGGGCCATACGGCTGACTGGGTGGAGCCGATAGGCATGCGCTACCGCGACCTGGAGCTCTACGAGATTGGTCCCAATGGCCAGGGCATCGGCGCATTGATGGCCTTGGGCATGCTGGAACGTTTCGACCTGGCGGATTGCGGGCGCGACAGCGGCCGCGCGCTGCATCTGCAGATCGAGGCCATGCGCCTGGCGTTCGCGGACCTGTACGAACATGTGGGCGATCCGGCCCACATGCAGGTGTCGAGCGCGCAGTTGCTGGAACCCGCCTATCTGGCGGAACGGGCAAAACTCATCGATCCGGATCGCGCGGGCGAACCCCGGGCCGGCAATCCGCACAGCGGCGGGACGGTGTATCTGACCGCGGCAGACCGGCACGGCACCATGGTGTCGTTCATCCAATCCAACTTCAAGGGATTCGGTTCCGGCGTGGTGGTGCCGGGAACGGGCATCGCCATGCAGAACCGGGGCTGGGGCTTTTCAACGAAGGCCGGGCATCCCAATGTGGTGGCGCCAGGCAAGCGGCCGTTCCACACCATCATTCCAGGCTTCCTGATGAAGGGCGGGCAGCCTTTGATGAGCTTTGGCGTCATGGGCGGCTCCATGCAGGCGCAGGGCCATCTTCAAGTGACGAGCCGGCTGGCCGACTTCGGCCAGAATCCCCAGGCAGCGAGCGACGCGCCGCGCTGGCGTATCAAGGATGACAACGTGGGCGTGGCGGTGGAGTGGAACGTCCCGCCGGATGCTGTCGAGCATCTGCGCGCATGCGGCCACAAGGTCGATGTGGCGCCGCGCTTTGATCTGGAGTTCGGCAGTGCGCAGATGGCCTACCGGCTGGAGCAGGGAGGCTATCTGGCGGCGTCGGATCATCGCAAGGACGGCTACCCCATAGGCTATTGACGCCGTCTTCCTGGGGCATGTTTGGTCGAGGAAAATCCCCGTTTCGTCGAAAACTGCGTGATGTCTCGTGGCCGGCCGATGACAATCGGCACATTTCCGGCCCGAACCGATGCGGCAACGGTCCTATCCCGACGCTGGCCACAATGGCCGACCCGTCGCGTCAGCGCTGCGCCACCGCGCGCCGCAGGCGCTGCGACGCGACCCGTCCCAGCACCACGGGCGCAACACCGTTGTTGAACGCGACCTCGGTCTGCGCGCCGGGCAGCTGCGACAGGTGGGAGACATGTTCCAGATTCATGATGACCGACCGCGACAAGGCGCAGAAGGGCGGACTGGGCAGTTGGGCCGCCAGGCGCTTGAAGGTGATGTGCATCAGCTCGTTGGCGTGCGCGGCGCTGCAAAGCATCACGTAGTCGCCTTGCGCCTGCGCCATGGTCAGTTCATGGATCTTGATGATCTTGGTGCCGTTGCGCGTTCGCAGCGTCAGGTGGCCGCCAGCGCGCGGACGCAGCCGCGCCAGCGCCTGTTCAAGCCGGCCCGGACGCACGGGCTTGAGCAGGTAGTCGACGGCCTGGACGTCGAAGGCGCGGGCGGCGTAGTCGCTGTGCGCGGTGACGAAGACGACGGCGGGTGGGACTTCCAGCTGGTCCAGCAGGTCGAAACCGGTGGCGGCAGTGAGTTCGATGTCCAGGAACAGGGCATCCGGACGATGCTCGCGGATCAGCGTTCGCGCCAATTCCAGGCAGTCGGCTTCGCCCGCGACATGGACGTCGGGCGAGGCTTCGAGCAGCCGGCGCAGGTAGCGCCGCGCCGGGGCTTCATCGTCGATGACAAGCACACGCAGCATTTTCCTCCCTGGCGCCATGGTGTGGCGGGTATAGTCGTCCGGTCTGGCACGCGGGTAAATATAAGGCCTATGCAGTTTCCAGAGAACCCTTTGCCCGTCCGGGGGGCGCATCCATGAAGTTCGCATCGATCGGCCAGGGTTTGAGTCCAGGGGAGTCCTCGCTTGGCTTCTGGCGGGCGCAGACGCTGGGATGGCTCTTTCTCGCGATCGTGGGCTTCTTCATCCGGTTGGCGGTGTTCGGCAATGCCACCGCAGCCTTCTGGCTTACCGTGGCGCTGGAACCCCTGGCATTCGTCCTGACCAGCGGGGCGGCCGTGCTGCATGGCCGCCGTGCGGGCAAAGGCGATCCGCCCTTGCTGGTGCTGGTCTGCGCGGTGTTGTTCTGCCTGACCGCCTCGGCCTTGCTGGCGTCGATCGCCTATGGCATCCACAGCCTGTTTCTGCCTGGCGCAATCCGCGTGCTGCCGGGCAACCAGTACCGGCTGGGCTTTCTCTACTACATGGGCATGCTCTCGATCTGGACGCTGATCTATTTCGGCGTCTCGGCCGAGCTGAACGCACGCAGCGAGCGCCTGTCCAAGATGAAGGCGGAGACGCGCTCCTTGAGACTGGAGCTTGAGCATCTGCAGCTGCAGATCGAGCCGCACTTCCTGTTCAACTCGCTGAACACCATCGTGGCCGAGATCGCCGATCGGCCTGCCATCGCAGAGGAAATGACGCGCAGCCTGGCCGAGTACCTGCGCTATTCGCTGGACCGGCGCGGACGAGGCTTGTCCAGGCTGGAGGAGGAGATCGAGGCCGCCGAAGCCTATGTGCGCATCCAGGCGCTGCGCTTTGACAAGCGGCTTGAATTGCGCAGCCAGATCGATCCGGCCACGCTACGGATCAGTGTTCCGCGCATGACGCTGCAGGGACTGGTGGAAAACGCGATCAAGCACGGCATGCGTTCGGAACACGCGCATTTCCCGATCAGCATACGCACGCGTCTGCGGGGCGATGAACTGCTCATCGAAGTGGACAATCCCGGCCGGCTGCAGGCGCCCTTCGATCTGGCCAGCGGCGGGGGCGGACTAGGGAATCTGTGCAGGCGGTTGACGCTGAGGTATCCGGACAGGCATCAGTTCGTGCTGGAGCAGCGCGGGGAAAGAACCGTCGCGCAGATAAGGCTGCGGGGCGAGCCGCTGCCGGCCTAGCGCGCCGGTTTCAGCGGTACGTCGCGAGCAGGATGCTGGTTTCGGTGGCCGCGATGCCCTTGATCAGGCGCACGCGTTCCAGCACCTTGGACAGATCTGCAGTGGAATCTGCGCGTATTTCGGCCAGCAAGTCCCAACGGCCGTTGGTGTCGTGCAGCTGCTCGACGCTCGGCTCGCCCAGCAGGCTGGCCAGCACGGCGCGCGTCTGGTTGCCGTCGACGGTGATGCCCATCCAGGCGCGCAGGCCGTCCTGGTCGGAGTCAGGGCGCAGCTTGAGCGTATACCCGGCGATGAGCCCGTCCTCCTCCAGCTTGCGCAGGCGGTTGGAGACCGTGCCGCGCGACACGCCGGCCTTGCTGGCCAAAACGGAAAGCGGCGTGCGCGCGTCGCGCCGCAGAATGCCGATCAGTCGGGTATCGATTTCATCCATGACGGGTCCGGATTTCAATATTCCCGGAACAGCCGGCCATAGCCGTCCATCCGGTCGTGGATCCCCGCCAGCCGCAGGCAATGCCACATGCTGGCCTGATTGCTGCCGATCACGGGCTTGCCCAGCCTGTCCTCCAGACGTCCGAGGATGGCGGTGGAGCGCAGCGCGCCGCAGCTGATGAAGACGGCATCGGCATCGGGCCGGTCCACGGCACAGGCGAATTCGTACAGATAGTCGGCCGAGACCCGGTTCATGGTTTCGTCGTCGGGCAGGGCCAGGCCCTGCAGCGAGACGACTTCGTGGCCGATGCTTTCGAAGTAAGCGCGCTCCAGTTCGTTGACGGCATCGTCATAGGCGGTGGCAACCGCCAGGCGGCGCGCGCCGACCGCGTCCAGCGCCTGCGTGACGCCGTCCAGCAGCGTGGCCACGGCCGCGCCGGGGCGGGCCTGCGCGAGCAGCGCTCGTACCTTGTCGTTGCCGATCACGAAGCTGCCCGCGGTGCAGTTGTAGCAGACCACGTCGATATCGCGACGCCCTGGCGCCAGGCCGTCCAGGGCCTGAAGCAGTCCGCCCTCCATACCGGCCAGGCTTTGCACGGTGCAGGCCGTTGCCATGGGCACGCGGGCAAAGCTCAGGCCCACGCCGTCGGGAGCCATGGCGTGCATTTCGCCCTCGGTCAGGCCGGCATTGGCCACGCACAGGAAAGCCAGGCGGGCCCGGGGGTAGGGGCCGGCGTCGTAGCGGACGGGATTCATTCCGTCATCCCCGCGGCGTCGAAGCACTCGCGTATGACCGTGGCCGCCTTGACGAAGTTGGGGTGCCCGACCATGGCGTAGTTGCGCGGACGCGGCAGATCGATGTCGACGGTCAGCGCCACGCGGCCCGGCCGCTTGCTCATCACCACCACGCGGTCGGACAGGAACACCGCTTCGGAGATGCTGTGGGTAATGAACATGACGGTCTTCTTGCTTTCCAGCCATACCCGTTGCAGCTCCAGGTTCATGGCTTCGCGCGTCATCGCGTCCAGGGCGCCGAAGGGTTCGTCCATCAGCAGGATGTCGGGGTCGTGGATCAGCGCGCGGCACAGCGCCACGCGTTGCTGCATGCCGCCGGACAATTGGTGCGGCAGGCATTTTTCAAAACCTTCCAGTCCGCTCAGCTTGATCAGTTCTCGCAGCCGAGCCTCATGACGCGCCGCGGGCAGTTTGCGCATCTCCAGCTGCAGCGAGATGTTCCCGACGACGTCGCGCCATGGCAGGAGCGCCGCACGCTGGAACACGATCCCCACGTTGGCGCCCGGCTCGGTCACGCGCTCGCCAAGCACGCGGATCTCGCCGGCGGTGGGCGGCGTCAGGCCGGCGACCGCCCGCATCAAGGTGCTCTTGCCGCAGCCGGAGGGGCCGAGCACGGAGAGGAACTGGCCTTCGGGTATGGCAAGGTCGATGCCGTCGACCGCGACATAGGAGCCAAAGCGCTGGACCATGCCGCGGATGTCGATCGCGGTATCGGGCGCGCCCGCTGCGGGAGCGAGCGTCAAGGCTGCGTGCTGTGCCATATCTAGTCCCTGTTGTAGTCGTTGGTGTAGAGCGTGCTGGTCGGGACCGGGCTGGCGATCTGATTCGATTGCACGAACTGGTCGACCATGGCCTGCCAGTCCTTCTCCGCAGAGACGCCGAACGGCAATCCCTTGGTGTTGGGCGTGCCGGCGGCCTGCAGCGAAAGCTGCAGCTGGCGCACCAGTTGCTCGCGATTGCGCGCCTGTTCCGGACGTTGGCGCACCAGGGCGTCGACCGAGGCGGCCGGGTCGGCCAGGGCCGCCTCGTAGGCCTTGCGCGTGGCGCGCAGGAAGCGCCGAGCCGTTTCGGGATTGGCCTCCAGCCATTTGGTATTGGCCGCCAGCCCGCCTTCCAGCGCGTTGACGCCGAAGTCGGCATAGAAAAAGTAATGCACCTTTGCGCCCTGCGCTTCCAGCGGCGGGATATGGAAGTAGGTGACGCCCGTGATGGCGTCCGCGCGGCGTTGCAGGAACAGGGCGGTCTTGGTGCCCACGGCGGGCGCGATGACATTGATCTTCTTCTGGTCCACGCCGTTCAGGGCGGCCAGCACTGGGAACATCTGAGCCGTCGACTCGGATGCGCTCATGCCCAGCACCTTGCCTTCCAGGTCCTTGGGCGCGCGCACCGGAGCGTCCGCGTGGCTGATGATGACCATGGGAGAGCGTTGGTGCACGGCGAAGACGGCCTTCAGCGGCATGCCTGCGGCGACGCCCTTGAGCATGGTGCCGTAGTCCATGAAGCCGATGGGATCGATGCCCTGCGCCACCAGTTTCGCGGTGTTGCTGGAGCCGCTGCCTTCGCCGATGCTCAGGTCTATGCCTTCGGCCTTGTAGAGGCCTTTGTCTATGCCGTAGTACAGCGGCGCGTGCGTGCCGTAGATGCTGTAGTCCAGGCGCAGGCTCAGCTTCTCCTGCGCGCCGGCCGCGCCTGCGGCCAGCAGGCAAGCCAGGGTCCAGCCAAGTCGAGTCGTGAATTTCATGATGGAGTCTCCGGAGGGCGGGGTCAGACAGAGGGCAGGGCGTCGCTGCGCACGCTGATGTGCCAGGGAATCAGGAATCGTTCGGAAAACTCGACCAGGTAGTAGAAGACCAGGCCGATGAGCATGAGCGCGACCAGCACCGCGAACAGCAACGTCGTGTCTAGGTTGGCGTTGGCGGACAGCAGCACGTAGCCCAGGCCGCTTTCGGCGCCCACCCATTCCCCCACCACCGCGCCGACCGTGGCGAAAGCAATGGCGACCTTCAGGCCGGAGAAGATCTGCGGCAACGCATACGGCAGCCGGATGCGCAGAAAGGTCCGCAGGGCGCCCGCCCGCATCGAGCGGGCCAGGTCGTTGAGGTCCGCGTCCACGGAACGCATGCCCGCCACCGTGCTGACCACGATGGGGAAGAAGGCCACCGAGAATGCGATCAGGATCTTGGGAAACAGGCCCAGGCCGAACCAGATGATGATGAGCGGCGCGACCGCTACCTTGGGAAACGCCTGCGACACCACCAGCAGCGGCATGATGGCGCGCTCCAGCGGACGCGACCACACCAGCAGGATGCCCAGCGGTATGCCGACGGCGATGCTCAGCAGGAAGCCGCCCAGCGTCTCGACGGACGTGACCCAGGAGTGATGTCCCAGGAACGCCGAGTCGGTCCACAGCCGTTCGAGCACGCTTAGCGGCGGCGGCAACAGGTAGGCTGGCAGGCCGAACAGCGGTATCGCGAAATGCCACAGAAGCAGCACTCCCATGACCGCGATGGTTGGATACATCCAGTTCTTCAACACGGCAATTCCCCTTGTATGTTGTTGGAGCCGGTCATGTTGTCAGACGTCGATTTCGATCAGCTCGCGCGGATAGCGGGTGAGCACTTCGCAGCCGTCCTCGGAGACGGCCACGCTTTCGCTGGCCATGAAGCCGCCTTCGGGCATGAAGAGGGAAGGCACCAGGTGAAAGGTCATGCCGGGCTCAAGCACCGTGGGGTCGTCCGGACGCAGCGCGAGGAAGCGGCCCTCGGCCCAGTTGGGCGGAAAGCCGATGCCTATGCCGTAGGCCGTGCGGTGATCGAAGTAATGCCCCAGCCCGGCCCGTTCGAAGACCGCGCGGCAGGCCTGGTCCACCTGGGCGGAGGTGACGCCGGGGCGGATGGCGTCGATGGCGGCGTCCAGCGCGGCGATGACGGTGCCGGCCAGGAAGCGCTGCCGCTCGGTGGCGCGCCCGACCACGCAATTGCGGGAGATCATGGCGTGATAGCGGTTGATGTTGGCCGCGGCCTCCAGGAACACCAGGTCGCCCCGCTTGAGCTCCCGGCGCTGCCAGGTGGTGAAGCAGACGCCGCTGGCGCGCCCCACGGCCACCAGCGGCACGCGGGTGTATTCGCTGCCGGCCTTGGTGGCGCCGTGCAGCATGGCGGCGGCGAGATCGTTTTCGGTGGCGCCGACTGCGATCGCGCGCACTGCGGCGTCGATGCCGGCTACCGCCGCGTGCGCGGCCTGGCGCATGAAGCCCAGCTGCGCCGGGGTCTTGATCTTGCGCGCCTCTTCCATCGGGCCTTGCCAGTCGGCCAGCCGTGGGCCCATGCGGGCTTGCAGCTGCTTGTAGGCGGCCACGCTGAGGTAGCCAGAAGCCGTTTCCAGGCCAATGCGGCCGCTGGGCAGGATGTCCTTCAGGTAGCTCGTCAATACATCGACCGGGTCGCTGATGTCATCGATGGCGACAAAGCGTGCGATGTTACGGTTGCCGGTCGCCACGGCGTGGTTGACCTGGCGCGAGACCATGGCGATGCCGCCGTCGGGCGAGACCACCAGGCACTGGAAGGTGAAGTAGCCAATGGAACGGTAGCCGGTCAGCCAGTAGATATTCTCGGGGTCGAACAGGATGGCGGCTGACAGGCCCTGAGCCTGGATGTCCTGTGCCAGCAGCGAGAGGTTCGCGGCATAGGTTTCCGGGCCGAACGGCAATTCCATGGTTGCGTAGTTTTCCGACACGATGGGTCCTGGATGAAAGTCGAGCGTTCATCCTAGGAACAATCTGCATAACTGCCTAATACCAATAATTGCCATCCCTATAGCTAAATAGTTATAGTCGGCGCATGAACGTGAGAGAGATAGAAATCTTCAGGGCGGTGATGCGCGAAGGCTCGGTATCCCGGGCGGCGCAGGTGCTGCTGATTTCACAGCCTGCCGCCAGCAAGTACATCGCCCAGCTGGAGCGCCGCGTGGGCGTGGCGCTGTTCGTGCGCAAGGGAGGGCGTCTGCTGCCTACGCCCGAAGGCAGGGCGCTTTATGGCCAGGTCGACCGGCTGTTCTCCGGCCTTTCGCAACTGGATAGCTTCATCAAGGACCTGGGCAGCGAAAAGCAAGGTCACCTGACCGTCGCGTCCTTGCCCTTGCTGTCCTTGACCGTCATGCCGGACGTGCTGGCCAGTTTCATGGCGGACCGGCCCAACATCTCCGTGGCTTTGCAGACGCGCAGTTCGGCGCGCATCGTCGAATGGGTGGCGGCGCGCCAGGTGGATATGGGGGTGTGCTTCTACGGGGGGCAGCACCCGGGCGTGGTGGCCGAGCCACTGGTGAGCCTGCAGCTATATTGCGCCATTCCTCCCGGCGACCCGCTGGAAAAGTTCGACACCATCCGTGTGGAACAACTGGCCGGCCGCGACCTCATCATCTACGACAACCTGGACCACACCCGCTTCTGGCTGGAAGCGCTGCTGGAGCAGCAGAAGGTCTACGCGCGGCGTCGCGTGCAGGTGTTCTGGACCTCGGTGGCGATGGAACTGGTGATGCGCGGCGTGGGCATCGCGCTGGTAGACCGGCTGACCGCCGCGCGCATCCCGGGCGGGCTGGATCAGCTGCGGCCGCTGGAGCCGGGCGCCTCGTTTGATCTCAGTCTGGTATGGCCAGAGCATTGGCCGTCGTCGGTCATCGCGCTTTCATTCGCTGACGCGTTGCGCGAGCATCTGCGCGACCACGCAACCTAGCGCACCGCGCCCGCGGCCAGGAAAACTGGAGGCGCGGGCTGGAATCGAACCAACCTTCGCGGATTTGCAATCCTGCTGCATAGCCACTCTGCCACCGCGCCGTTTATTTTGTCCTAGGACAGATATAATTATGTTCGAGTACAAACTAAAACGCAAGCGGCAACCCATAGACAGAGGACAGCAATGCAGTTCCAGTTTCCCATCGTCATCATCGACGAGGACTTCCGCTCGGAAAACACGTCCGGCCTGAGCATCCGGGTATTGGCCGAGGCCATCAAGGCCGAAGGCTTCGATGTGCTGGGAACGACCAGCTACGGCGATCTCAGCCTGTTCGCGCAGCAGCAAAGCCGCGCCAGCGCCTTTATCCTGTCCATCGACGACGAGGAACTCGCGCACGGCGAGGGCGTCGCGCCCGCGCTGCTGGCATTGCGGGAATTCATCAGTGAAGTTCGGCGGCGCAATGCCGACGTGCCGATCTATGTGTACGGCGAAACCAAGACCGCGCGGCACATTCCGAACGACATCCTGCGCGAACTCCAGGGTGTTATCCATATGTACGAGGACACGCCCGAATTCGTGGCGCGACACTTGATCCGCGAGGCCCGGGCCTATCTGGAGGGCGTCAAGCCGCCGTTCCTGAAGGCGTTGCTGGACTACGCCGAGGACGGATCCTATTCCTGGCACTGCCCGGGCCATTCGGGCGGCGTGGCGTTCCTGAAGAGTCCCGTGGGTCAGATGTTCCATCAGTTCTTCGGCGAGAACATGTTGCGCGCGGACGTCTGCAACGCTGTGGAGGAACTGGGGCAGCTGCTGGATCACAACGGCGCCATCGGCGCGAGCGAGCGCAACGCCGCGCGCATTTTCAATGCGGACCACTGCTATTTCGTGACGAACGGGACCAGCACCAGCAACAAGATCGTGTGGCACCACATGGTGGCGCCGGGCGATGTGGTGCTGGTGGACCGCAACTGCCACAAGTCCATCCTGCACAGCATCGTCATGACGGGAGCGATACCCGTCTTTCTACGCCCCACACGCAACCATTTCGGCATCATCGGCCCGATTCCGCGCAGCGAGTTCGATATCCAGGCCATCCGGGAGAAGATCCGCGCCCATCCGCTGCTCAAGCACCTGGACGCCGACGCGGTCCGCCCGCGGGTGATGGCGCTGACGCAGTCGACCTACGACGGCATCATCTACCAGACCGAGGAGATCAAGGCAGCGCTGGATGGCTACGTGGACGCCTTGCACTTTGACGAGGCCTGGATGCCGCACGCGGTGTTCCACCCGTTCTATGGCGCCTACCACTGCATGGGCAAGCAGCGCGCGCGGCCCAGGGAATCGCTGGTTTTCTCCACGCAATCGACGCACAAGCTGCTGGCCGGAATCAGCCAGGCCAGCCACGTGCTGGCGCAAGACTCCATGACGCGGCGGCTGGATCGGCATCTCTTCAACGAAGCCTATCTGATGCACACCAGTACCAGTCCCCAGTACGCCATCATCGCCAGCTGCGACGTGGCCGCGGCCATGATGGAGCCGCCCGGCGGCACGGTGCTGGTGGAGGAGAGCATCGCCGAGGCCCTGGACTTCCGGCGCGCGATGAAGGAGGTCGGCACGCATTTCGCCGATGGCGACTGGTGGTTCAAGGTCTGGGGACCGGAGACGCTGGCGCAGGAGGGCATAGGCTCGCCCGAGGACTGGATCATCCGCGGCGGCGACGGCGAATCGTCCTGGCACGGATTCGGGGCGCTGGCGGACGGCTTCAACATGCTGGATCCGATCAAGTCCACCATCGTGACGCCAGGGCTGGATCTGGACGGCAATTTCGCGGACAGCGGCATTCCGGCCTCCATCGTCACCAAGTTCCTGGCGGAGCATGGCGTGATCGTGGAGAAGACCGGGCTGTACAGCTTCTTCATCATGTTCACGATAGGGATCACCAAGGGCCGCTGGAGTTCGCTCTTGACCGCGTTGCAGCAGTTCAAGGACGACTACGAACGCAACCAGCCCATGTGGCGGATCCTGCCGGAGTTCTGCCGCAAGCATCCTCGCTACGAGAACATGGGCTTGCGCGACCTGTGCCAGCATGTCCATGCGACCTATGCCAGGCATGACATCGCCCGGCTGACCACGGACATGTACCTGACTGACGTCACCCCCGCGATGAAGCCCTGCGATGCCTATGCCTGCATCGCCCAACGCCGCACCGAGAGGGTGGAGATCGACCATCTGGAAGGCCGCATCACCACCAGCCTGATCACGCCCTACCCCCCGGGCATACCGTTGCTGGTCCCGGGCGAGGCGTTCAACCGGACCATCGTCGATTACCTGAAGTTCTCGCGCGAGCTGAACCGCGAGTGTCCCGGGTTCGGCACGGACATCCATGGCTTCGTGGAGCTGCGCGACGCGGACGGAAACCTGCGCTACTACGTGGATTGCGTGCGGTAAGCCCGCTTTATGCGGACTGGAAATCCATGTCAAACTTACGCCGGGAGTCGGCGCGGCCGCTGCCCATGCCAGGAACGGAATTGTCTTAGGACGCTATGAAAATACAAGGAAAGACCGCCGCTGAGATCTTCGATTGCGTGCGCGGGCTGGCTCAGTCGGGCCAGTTGCCGCCGGGCCAGGCGTTGCCGCCGGTGCGCGATCTGGCGGTCGAACTGGATATCAACCGCAATACGGTCGCCGCCGCCTATAAGCGCTTGGTGACGGCCGGCATCGCGCTGACCCAGGGTCGCCTGGGCACCATCATCCGCGACCAGTCCGGACCGGGCGAACAGGAAGGCGCGCTATCGGACTCGCCATTGGCCGATCTGGCCAGCGGTAATCCCAATCCGGCCTGGCTGCCGGATCTGAGCGCGGCCCTCGCGATCCGGCCCTATCAGCCGCGGCTCTACGGCGAACCCACGGTCAACGCGGGGCTGGAAAGCTATGCCCGCGCCTGGTTCGCGCGGGACTGCCCGGCGCCTTTCGAGATCAACCTCACCCACGGGGCTGTGGACGCCATCGAACGGCTGCTCAGCTCGCACCTGGTGGCTGGGGATAAGGTGGCGGTCGAGAATCCCTGCTTCCTGAGCAGCATCAACATGCTGCGCATCGCCGGCCTGCAGGCGCTGGGCGTACCGGTCGACGCCGAAGGCATGCAGGCGGCGGCCCTGGAAGCGGCACTGGCCAAGGGCGCGCAGGCCGTGATCCTGACGCCGCGCGCCCACAACCCCACGGGCTGCAGCCTGAGCGAAAAGCGGGCGAAGGCGCTGGCGCGGGTGCTGGCCAAGTATCCCCATGCCATGGTCATCGTGGACGATCACTACGCCTTGCTGTCAGGAAAGGAATACCACTCGGTGCTGCCTTCGGGCATCCAGCGGTGGGCGCTGGTGCGCTCGTTCTCCAAGACGCTGGGCCCCGACGTGCGCCTGGCCATGGTGGCCAGCGATACCGCGACGTCGCGCCAGCTTCGTTTGCGGCTGGCTTCCGGCACCAGCTGGGTCAGCCATCTGTTGCAGGACATGGTCGAGGTCACGCTGGGCCGGCCCGAGGTGGCCAAGCAGATGGCCCAGGCCCGCAAGGACTACGCCCAGCGGCGCAAGGCCTTGGAAGGCGCCTTGTCCGAGCAAGGCGTGCCATACGCTGCGGACGGCGACGGCCTGAACCTGTGGGTACCGCTGGATACCGACGACCAGGCGGTCGCGCTGGCCCTGGCCCATCGCGGCTGGTTGGTGCGCCATGGAGATGCCTTCGGGGTCCAGGAGCCGGTCAGGGGCCTGCGCATCACCGTCTCTGCGATCGAACCCGGGCAGTGCCGCAAGCTGGCGCGGGATATCCGGGAAAGCATGGTCTAGCCACGGCCGGCGTCAACGCCGGTCGGCCATGGCTTGTCCCAATCTGACGGCGCGCCCTGTCTTCCAGCCGGGATGGAATCGCCAGGCGTTGCCCGGCATCAGCAATACCACGGTCGACCCCAACTGGAAATGTCCCATTTCGGCGCCTTGCGGCAAGCGCAAAGGGGCCTGGCCGCCGTAGTCCCATTGCTGGATACGCCGGCCCCGCGGCGCCACCTGGCCATGCCAGGCCGTGGCTATGCTGCCAACGATGGCGGCGCCTACCAGCACCATGGCGTAGACGCCATGGAGTGGATGCTCGAACCAGCAGACCAGCCGCTCATTGCGCGCCAGCAGGCCATCCATGTGCTGCACGATCTCCGGCCGGACGGAATACAGAGTCCCCGGCACATGGCGCATGCCCAGCAGGCGTCCCTCGCAGGGCATGTGCACCCGATGGTAATCGCGCGGACTGAGATAGATCGTGGTGAACCAGCCGCCTTCCAATGCGTGCGCCAGGTCTGCATCGGCCAGCAGCGCGGCCGCGCTGTATCGGCGCTGCTTGGCCTGGATCAATTGCCCCAGGCTGATGCGGCCGAACTGGCTGACGGTGCCGTCCGCGGGGCTGGTCCAGTCCGCATCGGCCAGCTTACGCGCGCCCGGGCGCAGGGCGCGCGTAAAGAAGGCATTGAAACTGTCATAGGCCCTGGGGTCGGCGTGCAGGGCTTCGGCGAGATCGATGCCGTACCACTTGGCATAGCCGCGTATCAGCGGCTGGGCCACCCATGGCTGGCGGCATGCGGCCAGCCAGCCGGCGCAACGTGTCAACCAGCGCCTGGGCGTAATGCGGTGGATAAACAGGGAAAGAGAGGTAGACATGACACTCGCGTTCGCGTGATGGCGGTTATTGTCCTGAATCATAGTGTAGTATGGCATAGGACAAAATTTACGATACACATACCGTAGATTGCTTACCGAGAGGCCGCAGCCGCAACAACATGGTTTCCCTACATAGCCCGCGCGTTGAAACCCTGTCGCCCTATGTGCCTGGAGAGCAGGCTCCCGGCAATGGATGGATCAAGCTCAACACCAACGAGAATCCCTATCCGCCGTCCCCCGCCGCGATAGCAGCCATCGCCGCTGCGGCTGCTGACGGTCTGGAGCGTTATCCGGACCCGCAGGCCGGGCATTTGCGCGAGGTCATCGCGCAGTATCACGGGGTGCCGGTAGCGCAGGTCTTTGCTGGCAACGGCTCCGACGAAGTGCTGGCGCTGGCGTTCTGCGCGTTCTTCCAGCACGGCGTCCAACCCTTGCTGATGGCGGATGTGACCTACGGCTTTTATGAGGTGTATTGCCGCCTGTTCGGCATACGCTGCGCGCAGATCTCCGTGGACGAGCGCTTGAGGCTGGACCTGGACGGATTCGCGGCGCTGGGCGCCGCGGATGCGGACATAGCCGGCATCGTGATTGCCAACCCGAACGCGCCCACGGGAGAGTGCCTGCCGCTGGACCGCGTGCAGCGGCTGCTGGAGATCCAGCCTCGCCGGCTGGTGCTGGTGGACGAGGCCTACGTGGACTTCGGCGGGCGCTCCGCCATTGCGTTGGTCGAGCAGTATCCGAACCTGCTGGTGGTCCAGACGCTATCGAAGTCCAGGTCGTTGGCCGGCCTGCGCGTGGGGTTTGCAATCGGGCAGACGTCGTTGATCGCCACGCTGGAGCGGGTGAAGAACAGCTTCAACTCCTATCCGCTCGGGCGACTGGCCCAGGCAGGCGCTGCAGCGGCCTTTCAGGACCGCGCCTATTTCGAGGAGACGCGGCAGGCCATCATCGGCACCCGTACCTTGCTCTGCGCGCATTTGCGCCTGATGGGCTTTGACGTCTTACCGTCACAGGCGAACTTCCTGTTTGTCCGTCATCCGCGCTTCGACGCGCGCTTGCTCGCCGCCGGCCTGCGAGACGCGAAAATACTGGTGCGCCATTTCGCGCGGCCACGCGTGGAGCAATACCTGCGCATTTCCGTGGGCACCGAGGAGCAGGCGGCCTGCCTGGTGCGCGCGCTGCGCGCCCTGGTTCAGCCATAGCGGCATCGGAGGACCCGCGGCGTCTAGTGCGGACGCGGCGCGGGGCAGCTTAGCGCGTCGCACTCGTCGCGGGCGGGATCATCGGATGCGGCCGCGTGTGCCGCAGGAACATCGTTCTCCGCCAGCAGCCTCCCTATGGCTGCGCCCAGGGCCAGGTCGTCGATGCTGCCAAAGTGCTGCAGGCGCACGCGTCCCTGGCGGTCCAACAAGACCAGGCTGGGCGTGCCGCGCAAACCGTAGGCTTGCATGGTCATCGGGATGGCGCCCGTCGCCGCTGGCCGGTCTATGCCGATGGGAAAACTCCACCGGTACTCGTGATTGAAGGCCCGCAGCGCGGCGGGCCCCATGACGTCGTGGTGTTCGAACACGGTGTGCAGGCCGATGACCGCGACCTCCTGGCCGCGGAACAGTCTGTGCACGCGTTCGGCCTGCGGCAGCCCATGCGACAGGCACCCGGGGCATAGCATCTGGAACGCATGCAGCAGCACGACCTTGCCGCGCAGGGCGGCGAGTTCGATGGGACCGTCCGCATTCAGCCATTCGTCCGCCAGCAAGGGCGGGGGCAGTGCGTCGGCCAGGGTGTCGGATCGGGACATCTGAATGCTCCTCTGATGCGGCAGGCGGGGCGATGACGCCCCGCCTGCCGCTGTGGTCGTGCTATGCGGCGCGGCGCAGCTTCACGGCCGGGAAATCCACCGGCACGGAAAACGCCACGTTGACGTAGTTGGTGAACAGGTTGAGCGCGACGTGCGCCAGGATCTCGACGATCTCCTGGTCGCTGTAGCCAGCCGCGCGTACGGCCTGCACGTCGGCTTCGCCCACTTGCCCGCGCGCTTCCACCAGCTTGAGCGCAAAGCGCAGCGCCGCAGCTGTCTTGGGATCGGCGGCGTCGCCGCCTTGCGCGGCCGCCATTTCTTCGGCGCTGGCGCCTGCCTTGCGGCCCAGGGCCGTGTGGGCTGCAAGGCAGTATTCGCAAGCGTTGCGGTCGGCCACCGCCACCGCGATCTGTTCGCCCAGCTTGGCGGGAATGACCCCGCCGCCCAGCGCGCCGAAGGCGCCCCACATGCTCTGCAGCGCAGCCGGCGAATTGGCCACGGCCTTGAACATGTTCGGCGTTGCGCCAAAGGCGCCGTGGATCTGCGTGAGCAGCGCCTTGCGGTCCGCGCTGGCGCTGCTGGCATCGATAAGAGGAACTCGGGACATGTCGGTAACTCCTGGAAATGAAAAAAAGGCCGCCGATATCGAACGGGCTGGAGGAATCGTACGTAGAATGTCTGGACGTAAGGTGTTGTTTAATCCATGAAAATTGTCATTTCGTCCAAGATATGAGCAATCCTCTTCCCATTCAGGTTGACCGGCTGTCGGCGCTGCTGGACCGTTTCCGGGTGCGCGCCACGCTGTTCCACACGGGGGCGCTATGCGGCACCCAGGCTTTCGAAGCCGTGCCTGGGCGCGGCTTCCTGCACGTGTTGCGCCGGGGCGAAATGGAAGTGCGGCATCGCCCGGGCGAGACCGCCACGCCGCGCCTGCGCCTGGCCGAGCCGACCCTGCTGTTCTACCCGCGCGCCGTGCATCACGAATTCGTGAACCCGCCGCGGGACGGCTCGGATTTCACCTGCGCGGCGTTGGATTTCGATGGCGGCGAACGCAATCCCATCGTCCAGTCGCTGCCGTCCGTGGTGCGGATCCCGCTGGACGCGGTCGAAGGCTTGCGGCCGGCGCTGGACCTGCTGTTCGCCGAGGCGGATCAGGTGCGCTGCGGTTCACGCCTGTTGGCCGACCGCCTGTTCGAGGTGGTCTTGATCCAGCTGCTCAGGTGGATACTCGACCATCCGGAGGAAGTGGGTGTGACCAGCGGTCTGGTGATGGGCCTGTCCGATCCGCGTCTGGCCAGGGCGTTGGTGGCGCTGCACCGTTCGCCCTATGAAGACTGGTCGCTTGCGCGGATGGCGGCGATGGCGGGCATGTCGCGCAGCGCCTTTGCAGCGGCCTTCAAGGATGCTACCGGCGCCACGCCCGCGGCCTACCTGACCGATTGGCGCTTGAGCCTGGCGGCGTCCATGATGCGGTCCGGCCGCGCGGTCAAGCTGGTGGCGGCGGAGCTGGGATTTGCCAGCGCCTCGTCCTTGTCCAAAGCGTTCCGGCAGCGGATGGGTGTTTCGCCGCGCGAGTGGCTGGCGGCCAACGCGTAGCATCGGCCGCCTGCGCGCCGGCGTGATAATATTGACCTATGACAAAACTTTAGACGGCATAAGCGTAATGGAAAGCGCCCGCCGTTGTTCCTCCGCGAGGTTCAGGCATGAGCGAGCAAGACCCAGGGCAAGACAAGGGCACCCAGACACAGCATGACCAGCATGGCCGCTGGCCGCAGGCGCAGTCGGTCGAAGACTTCCGCCACAACCTGGCCACGGTCAACGGACGCATCGCCGATGCCGCGCGCCGCGCCGGGCGCGATCCGGCCACGGTGCGCCTGCTGCCCGTGAGCAAGACGGTGGAGGAAGCGCGCATCCGGCTGGCCTACGAGGCTGGCTGCCGCTACCTGGGCGAGAACAAGCTGCAGGAAGTTTCGAGGAAATGGGAAGCCATGGCCGACCTGACCGATCTGCGATGGTCGGTCATCGGCCACCTGCAGACCAACAAGGCCAAGCTCGTGGCCCGCTATGCGGCCGAGTTCCAGGCGCTCGACAGCCTGCGGGTCGCTGAGGCGCTGGACCGCCGGCTGCAAGCGGAAGGGCGCCAGCTGGACGTTTTCGTGCAGGTCAACACCTCGGGCGAAGCCAGCAAGTATGGGCTGCAGCCGGACGAGACGGCGGCCTTTCTGCGCGAATTGCCCGCGTTTTCGGGACTGCGGGTGCGCGGTCTGATGACCCTGGCGCTGTTTTCGGCCGAAGCCGCGCGCGTGCGCGAGTGCTTCGTGCTGTTGCGCACGCTGCGCGACCAATTGCGCCAGGACGCGCCCGCGGGCATCGGCCTGGAAGATTTGTCCATGGGCATGTCGGGCGACTACGAGATCGCCATCGAGGAAGGGGCCACCGTGGTCCGCGTCGGTCAAGCCATCTTCGGCGCGCGCAACACGCCGGATTCCTACTACTGGCCGACCGACAACGGCGCGGAATCGCGCGCGTCCGGCTCTCAGGAGTAGCGCGCATGCCGGTGTACCGACTCATCATCAAGCGCGACGGCCGCCTGATCGGTCATTTCGAATCCACTGCGGCGTCCGCGCTGGACGACAGCCGCGACATCGCGGCGCGCCTGCCGGCCAAGGACGGCTATCAGCTCAGCCTGCAGGTCGCCGAGGGCGAACGGCGCCTGCTGGAAAGCACGCCGCAAGGCATACGGTTGCTGGCATCGGAAAACCTGTTCGTCTCAACCCCCGAAGGCTTGCTGGGCGGGCTGGACCGCCATCCGAGCCCGCAATAGGAGTTCCTGGAATGAGCCTCAGCGCTTTGGCGATCCGCCACGTTCCCTTTGAAGACCTGGGCATATTGGCGCCGGTCTTGGCCGATCGCGGCTACAGCGTGCGATACCTGGAGGCCGGCGTCGACGCCATCGACTCCGCCACCGTGGCTAACGCCGACCTCGTCGTGATCCTGGGCGGCCCCATCGGCGTCTATGAAACCGGCCGCTATCCCTTCCTGGAGCCGGAGCTGCGCGCCATCGCGCAACGCCTGCGCCAGGACAAACCGACCCTGGGCATATGTCTGGGCGCGCAACTCATGGCGGCAGCGTTGGGCGCGGACGTGGTGTCCACCGGCCGCGCCGAGATCGGCTATGCGCCGTTGACCCTTACGCAACAAGGGCAGGATTCCGTGCTGAGCGCGGTCGGGTCGGTGCCGGTGCTGCATTGGCATGGGGACCAGTTCGCCATCCCCGAAGGCGCGGCGCGCCTGGCCGAAACGCCGGGCTTCCCGAACCAGGCGTTTGCGCTGGGACCCAGGATACTGGGCCTGCAGTTCCATCTGGAGGCGGATTCCGCACAGATCGAACGTTGGCTCATCGGCCATGCCTGCGAACTGAGCCTGCGCCAGATTGATCCCGCAGTGATCCGCGAGGACGCGCGGCGTTATGGTCCCCAGCTTGAACACGTCGCGCGCCAGGCGATCGAGCAATGGCTGGACCAGATCTGAGTCTGTCCTATGCCCTGGCGCGTCCTGGCGACGAGGACGCTGCGCAACCATAGCCTTGCATAGGCGCAAGGGGCGCGCTGCGCCCCGTTCCAATTCGCCGCGGCCTGCGGCTCTCGGCGCTTCTTCCGCTCGCCATCTCTACCGCTGAATCTAAGGGTTAAACCCAGTAGCCGCTTCGATGTCCGATGAATAGGATCCCGTTTTATACAAATGGGATCCCATTTGTGTTTATCACTTTTCTTTCTTCAGGACGGACAGCACATGACCAGCATCGACACCATCACAGGCAAGAAGATCATCAACGAGGGCGGCCGCGGCGGTCCGCTGACCGAGGACCACCAGGGCATGCGCGCCCGCCACGAGGACGACCTCGAGTGGACCAACCTGCGCTACGAAGGCCAGTTCGCAAAGATGATGTTCCATCCGACGGCGGAGGATCCGACCATTCCGAACGCCGGCATCGTGCGCTACGAAAAGGGTTCGGGACACCCGCTGCACAACCATTACTTCGCGCAGATCTGGTACATCCTGGACGGCAAGTTCCTCATCGAAGGCAAGCTCCACGGCAAGGGTTCGATGATCTTCCATCCGGATCCCCATTTCGAAAGCAAGCTGGAAACCATCGAGGCCGGCACGATTCTGTATGTGCAGTACGTCGGCCCGCACACCCGCCAGGGCGCGATCTACGAAGGCCGCTTCAACGTCAGCGAGCGCAAGAGCCTGGCGGAAGAGACCACCGCCGTGTAGTCGGGCAAAAAAAAGAAACAAGGGAGACCGGGATGAACGCCATCTCACAACAGCCGTCCTCGCGCTCGAAGAAGCATTACGTGACCGCGGGACTGTCCAGCATGATCGGGACCACCATCGAGTGGTATGACTTCTTTCTATACGGCATTGCGGCAGCGCTGATTTTCAACAAGATCTACTTTCCCGCGATCGATCCCATCAGCGGGACGCTGGCGGCCTTCGGCACCTATGCGGTCGGTTTCATTGCGCGGCCGCTGGGCGGCATCGTGTTCGGCCATTTCGGCGACCGCGTCGGCCGCAAGTCGATGCTGATGATCAGCCTGATGCTGATGGGCGTGCCCACCATCCTGATCGGACTGACGCCCAGCTACGAGACGATCGGCTACTGGGGCGCAGTGGCCCTGGTCTTCTTCCGTTTCCTGCAAGGCCTGGCGGTGGGCGGCGAGTGGGGCGGAGCCGTGTTGATGGCGGTAGAGCATGCCCCCGAAGGCAAGAAGGGCCTGTTCGGCAGCCTGCCGCAAGTCGGGGTCGCGCCCGGCCTGATCCTGTCGTCGCTGGCGATGGGCGCGGTCTCCAGGCTACCGGAGGCGGATATGCTGAGCTGGGGCTGGCGGCTGCCATTCCTTGCAAGCGTGTTCCTGCTGCTGGTCGGTTGGTACATCCGGGCCAAGGTCAGCGAATCGCCGGAA
This sequence comes from Achromobacter sp. ACM04, assembly GCF_014851465.1. NCBI lineage: Bacteria > Pseudomonadati > Pseudomonadota > Betaproteobacteria > Burkholderiales > Alcaligenaceae > Achromobacter > Achromobacter sp. ACM04. Next base: position 974,841 of record NZ_JACUZS010000002.1, on the reverse strand, counting down.
TTCAAGCAGGCGCAGGCCCAGCCGAAACCGGACGCGCTGCCCTTGAAGACGGTGCTCCGAGAGCACAAGGTTCCCGTGTTGACCGCACTGGTGGCCTGCATCTCCGAAAAGACCTGGTTCTATACGCTGGCGACGTTTTCATTGACCTATGCCGTGGGTACGCTGGGGCTGCCGCGTGAAACCATATTGACGGGTGTCATTTGGGGAGCGGTCGGTGCATTGTTCACCATCCCGCTGTTCGGGTTGCTGGGCGACATGATCAGCAAGCGGGCGATATTCATCGCCGGCGCGCTGGGGATCTCGCTGTTCAGCGCGACATTCTTCTCGCTGCTGGATGAGAAGACGGCTTATCACACGAACATCGCGATGCTGGTGGCGTTCGGCTTGGTATACGCCGCGATGTATGCGCAGGAATCCAGCCTCTTTTCCAGCATGTTCCCGCCGGACGTCCGCTATACCGGCATCTCGCTGGCCGTGCAGATAGGCGGGGCGATAGGCGGCGGCACCGCGCCGCTGGTGGCGACGTACCTGCTGTCCCTGGGCGGAGGGTCGCCGCGGTTCATCGTGCTGTATCTGGCGGGGCTGGGATTGATCGCGGCAGCCTGCGGCGTGTTGATGCGTCCCTATGGGAAGCCGCAAGGCGCGAGCGGCGCAAAGCTGGCTAGCGCCGCGACTCCATCCATTCGATGACGAGTTCAGTCGTCCGGGATATGTGCGTGGCCATCGCTTCGCGAGCGGCGGGGCCATTGCGCAAGGTCAGCGCCGTGATGATGTCCTCGTGCTGTTTGATGTTCTCTTCCATCAGGCGGGGTGGCATCTTGGAGGCGAACCCCAGCACGTTGGAAACGATGCTGCCCTGCAACTCGGCGACCAGCTCGTGCAGACGTTCGTTGTGGCTGGCCTGGGTGATCAGGCTGTGGAATTTGGCGTTGAACTTCAGCCAGTCGGAACCGCTTTCGCTGCGCACGCGCGAGCGCAGGGCGTCGGCGTAGTGCTTCTGGTGCTGCGCCAGCAGTTCCAGGTCATGGTCGTCGATCCAGTCCACCGCCAGTTGCGCGGCCAGCCCTTCGAGTTCGGCGCGGATCTGGAAGGCTTCGCGGATGGCGCGGATGGATGGCACGGTGACCACGGCGCGGCCGGTACTGGTCAGCGTAATGGCGCGCCGCGCTTCGAGAAACCGCAAGGCCTCGCGGATGGGCGTGCGGCTGGTTTCGAACTCGGTCGCCAGCTCGTACTGGCTCAAGGCATCGCCGGGCAGGTATTGCCCGTTCCTGATCCGTCGCAGGATTTCTTCCGAAATCTCGATCGAGGATCTAGACGTGTTCCTGGTCTCGCTCATGCTCGAATCCGTGTCGCTTCCTGTGCGGGTCGGCAGGCGCTCCACGGCTTGCGAGTGGCCAGGCTGATCCATGTCCCTGGCGTCTGCGTTGCGCCCTTCCGCCGGCATGGTAGCACGTGGCTTTCGGCCGAATCGGGGCCGCGGCTACCGTGGCGGCTTGCGGCCTTCAGGACGCTTTTGCAGCCAGTCCACCACGAACTCCCCGGACTCATGGATATGCGCGCGCATGGCGGCGCGCGACGCCGCGGTGTCGCGCGCCGTCAGCGCTTCGACGACGGCCGCATGATGTTCGATGTTCTTCTTCATGCGGGCCTCGTACATGCCCAGCACGGTCATGTTGAGAATGTTCTTGGTGTAGTCCGTGTGCAGGTCCTTGATGATGCGCTCCAGCGACGGATTGCCCGCAGCGCGGAAGATCAGGGCATGAAACTCCTGGTTCTTGACGACCCAATGCCGCATGGGCGCGGCGGCCTGGCGCGGCGCGGCCGAGCCGCCCGCGTTGACCTCGGCGTAGAGCGCGGCGACCGCCTCGGCGCATTCGGCGTGCGCGGCCTGCAGTCTTTGCAGGTCGGCGTCGGAGATCCAGCGTGCCGCCAGTTCCGCCGCCATGCCTTCCAGCTCGCCGCGCAGCCAGTAGTTCGCGCCTATGTCCTTGAGGGTCGGCGCCACCACCGTGGCGCCGTAGCGCGGCTGCTGCACGATCAGGCCCTTGGTCTCCAGCTGCCGGAACGCTTCGCGCACCGGCGTGCGGCTGACGTCGTATTCTTCGGCCAGGGTCTCCTGCCGCAGCTTCTGTCCGGGCGCATATGCGCCATTGAAGATCTTCGCGGAGATCGACTCCACCAGATGCTGCACCAGCTCTTCCGCGGCGGGATATGCGCGATCCATGGCTTGACTCCCAGTCCTTGACGATTGTGCGGCGGTGCGCCGGCGGCTATTTTCCGGGTTCCGCGGAGAATACCAGCCGCCATTTCCGTTGTTCCTGGCGCATGCGCTCCAGAAAGACCTGCGATCCCGCGGGCATGGGCTGGCTGCCTTGCGCATGGAGCTGCGCCATGCCCTCGCTCTGCGCCACCGCCCGCATCGCATGTTCCAGCTTGTCGAGGATGCTCTGGGGCGTGGCGGCAGGCGCTACGAGTCCGGATATCGAGCCCACATCGAAATCGCCGCCCAGGGCTTCGCGGGCGGCGGGAACGTCAGCCAAATTTGACACCCGCTGTGCCGAGGTTACGCCCAGCGCCCGCATCCGTCCGGACTGTATGAATGGTCCGACCACCACGGTCTCTACCGCCGTCACGTCCACCACGCCCGAAAGCAGGGCGGTGGCGGCTTCCGCGCCGCTCTTGTAGGGCACATGCATGAGCGTGGCGCCGGTCTGTCGCTGCATCAGGGCGAATACCTGGTGTATCGAGGTGCCTTGTCCGGAGCTGGCGAAGGAGACGGCATCCGGCTTGCTGCGGGCCCGCGTCACCAGCGCCGGCAGGTCCTGGATCGGGGAGTCTTGTGGCACGACCAGGGCCAGCGGCGTGTTGGCGATCATGGAGACGTAGGCGAAATCCTTGAGCGCGTCGTAGTTCAGCTGCTTGTGGATGAGCGGATTGACCGCGACCATGCCGTTGGTGATCACCATCAACGTGTAGCCGTCGGGCTTGGCACGGGCCACGATGTCGGCGGCGATATTGCCGCCGGCGCCCGGCTTGTTCTCTACGACCACCGGCTTGCCGAGCTCGGCTTGAAGCTGTTTGGCCACGGTGCGGGCGGTGAGGTCGGTGATGCCGCCGGCGCCGAACGGCACGACCAGCGTGATGGGGCGTTCGGGCCAGTCGGTGGCGGCTTGGGCCAGGCCGCCAAGCGCCAGCGTCAAGCACACGAGGCAGGCGCGCAGAAGAGGGGCGTGCATGAGGGTTGTCTCCTTGGAATTTTCTATTTCTTGGTATGCCGGCCGGTCCATGCCGGCCATGGACGGCCGCCGATCATGGTTGCCGCCCGGGGAACCGCGGGGAATCAGTGTTCGAGGTCCTGCTCGGTGATCGCGGGCGGCTCGCCCTTGATGTTCATGCGGCCTTCGTACACCGGCCGGCCGCCGGTCGTTGGGCCTTGGTACTGGACGAAGAACAAGGTGCCGCCCGTTTCGGTGCTGAGCGCTTCCTCGATGTGCGGGTCCGGATGGAACACCACGGTGCCGGGGCCGTACATCTTTCCGCCCATGTTGAATTCCCCTTCGATCACGTACCAGACCTGGGCGAAGTCGTGCTTGTGCAGGCGGAAGCCCGCGCCGGGTTCATAGCGGAGAAATCCTGCGTTGGGTTCGGTGAGGCGTTCCGCCCGCGTATGGAAAAGGAACTTCGTCTTGTTCTTGAACCGGCCCATTTCCCATTCCATGTCCTCCGGCCTGCGGTACTCGGGCATGTGATGGGTCTGCGCCTGGTCGAGATCGTCATTGCTGCTCATGGCTTGCTCCTTGGTGATAGACCGGGAAAGTCTATCGGCCTTGTGCGGGAATTACTGGATACAAGATTTGCCTGTACTGCAGTGTGGGCGGGAGGTATCAGGCGCCCTGGAAATAGGTATTGGACCGGCCTGGGCGGCGTCCCTAGACTGCAAGCCAACATGGAGAACGAGCGATGCACTTGAAGGGAATCATCGGCTATCTGCTGACGCCTTGCGATGAACGCGGGCGGGTGGACCATGCGCTCTTGGAAGCGCACGTCGAGCGGCTGATCGGCGAGGGCGTGCATGCGCTGGCGCCGCTGGGCAGCGTCGGCTGCCTGCCTTACCTGGACGACGGCGAGCGCGAGGCCGTCATCGACACCGTCATCCGCGCGGCAAGCGGGCGGCTGCCCGTGCTCGCGGGCGTGTCCAGCCTGAGTACCGCCAGAACGGTGCGTCACGCGCGCTACGCCGAACGCGCGGGCGCCGCAGCCTTGCAGCTATTGCCTAGCACCTACTGGAAGTTGACCCAGGACGAAATCCACGCCTACTACCGCGAGGTCTGCCAGTCGGTCTCCACACCGGTGATGGTCTACAACAACCCGTTCACGACGGGCATGGATCTGCCCGTCGAGTTCCTGGCCCGGCTGGCCGAGCTGCCCAACGTCACCATGATCAAGGAAAGCAGTCCGGACCCGACGAAGATCGCGCGGCTGCGCGCGGCCTGCCCGGACCGGACCGCGGTGTACATCGGCCTGAATTGCATGGCGCGGACCGGGTTTGCGGAAGGGGCGGCGGGTTGGTGCACGGCGTCGGCCAACGTCAGCGCGTCGTTTGCCCTGAACCTGTATCGCTGCGCCATGGCCGGCGACGCGCGCGGCGCGGACGAATGGTTCGGCCGCCAGATCGATCTCTTGAACTTTCTCATGGACCATGGCTTGCCGCGGACCGTCGCCGCGAGCTTGCGCTTGCGCGGCCTGGACAGCGGCCATCTGCGCGCGCCTCTCGCGCCGTTGGCCCCGGACCTGGAACAACGGCTTCTTGAAATCCTCAAAAAAATGGAGATCGCGCGATGAACAAGGGATTGCGCCGCTGCATGGCGGCTTTGTTGGGTGTAGTGCTTCCCGCTGCGGCGGCATGGGCGGGGTCGTATCCCGAGCAGCCCATACGCCTGATCGTGCCGTTCGGCGCCGGCGGCGTGACCGACACCACGGCGCGGGTGTTCGCCGAGGGCCTCACGCGCGAGCTGGGCCAGCCGGTGGTGGTGGAGAACCGCGGCGGCGCGGGCGGCTCGATCGCCGCGGGCGCGGTGGCGAAGTCGCCGGCCGACGGCTATACGCTGCTGGTGATCACCAACGGCATGGTCGCGGTCAATCCGCTGATCTACAAGAAGCTGCCCTATGATCCGAACCAGGACTTCACCTACGTCGCGATGCTGGCCAATACGCCGACGGTGCTGGCGGTGGGTGCGGACAGTCCATATGCATCGTTGCCGGAAATCATCAAGGCCGCCTCGGCCAAGGCTGACAATATCGCGTTCTCCACGGCCGGCGAGGGCTCCGACAACTATCAAGTTCTGGAGCTGCTGCAACAGGCGACCGGCGTGAAGATGCTGCACGTGCCTTACAAGAGCGGATCGGAGTCCATGACGGCCGTGATGAGCCGCAACACGGATCTGACGGCCGTTTCCGCCGTCACCGCGGTGGGTTTCGTCGAGGCCAAGCAGATTCGTCCTTACGCGGTGACGTCGTCGCGACGCCTGGCCAATCTGCCTGACATTCCCACGGTCAAGGAAGTGCTGGGCAAGGACGTGGAAGGCGGGTCGCTGTCGGGTATTGCCGTTCCCAAAGGCACGCCGGCCGATGTGGTTGAGCGCCTGAACATGGCCATTGCCGCGGTGGCAAAAAGCCCATCGGTGCAGGACAAGATCTACGCGCGTGGCAGCGAACCCGTGGATGGATCGCAAGCGGCGTTCGAGCAGCGGGTCGTGGCCGAACAGAAAAAATGGGCGGGCATTCTTTCGCGTCCGGCGCCGTAAGCCCCAGGGGCGTCAGGCGGCTTGCGCGCCCAGCACCTCGCGCGCCGTGTCGATGAACCAGCGGACTGCCGGATTCATGGACTGGGCGGGCGCTGCCAACGCCATGGCGTAGGTCAGGGGCGCGCCCTCCACGTCCATGAGGTCCACATATGCCACGTTGTCGATGGCGATCCGGCGCAGCGCCGCCGGCACGATGGCGACCCCCAGGCCCGCGGCGATGAGCGGCAGGCTGATGAGGGCGTGGGACGATTCCTGCAGAACCCGGGGATGAAACCCCGCGCGCTGGCAGGCCGCGACGATCTCTCCCGCGAACCCGGGGCTGTCGGAGTGCGCCAGGGTCACCAGCGTTTCATCCGACAGGTCCGAGAGCCTGGCGCTTTTCATGCCTGCCACCCGGTGGCCCGCAGGCACGGCCAGCGCCAGCCGTTCGCGCTGCAAGCCCGTGATTGCGATGCCCGGCACCCCGGACGCGGGCGGCACCAGGAATGCCGCGTCCAGCTCGCCGCGCTGCAATCCTGCCAGGATGCCGACGGTGCTGCCGCTGGTCAGTCGCAGGCGTATGTGCGGAAAGCGCTGCGTAAACTCGGGCAGGATGCGCGGCAGCAGGTTCAACGCGGCGCTGGGCACCGCGCATACCCGCAGCGCGCCCATACGTCCTTCGGCCGCATCGCGTGCAGTCTGCAGCGCGGCATCGGCGCCTTCCAGCAGGCGCTTCGCTTCGCGCAGAAAGGCGCCGCCGGCGACCGTGAGGCGCACGCCCAGGCGGTCCCGTTCGAAGAGGTCTGCACCAATCTCGGTTTCGAGCCGTTTGATTGCGACGCTGAGCGGAGGCTGGGTCATGTGCAGCCGGGCGGCCGCCTTGCGATAGTTCAATTCCGTGGCCAGAACCACGAACTGCCTGAGCTGCCTGAAATCCATGCTGGTCTCCCTGTGCTTTCTTAGGGCCGCCGCGCCGGCTTCAGCCCTGCGTGCGCTGGAAGTCTGTCATGAAATCGGCCAGTGCGGCCGCAGCGGGCAGCTCCACCGCGTTGTACAGACTGGCTCGGATGCCGCCGGTGTGGGCGTGTCCTTTCAACCCCATGAGCCCGGCGCTCTCGGCCTGGCGCAGAAACAGGGGCTCCAGGGCGGAATCGGCCAGGAAGAACGGCACGTTGTTGATGGACCGGAATTCCGGCCGGACCTTGTTGAAGTAGAAGCCGTCGCTGGCGTCGATGGCGCGGTACAGCAGCCCGGCCTTGGCCTGATTGGCCTGATGGATGCGTTCCACGCCGCCGGTCCGGCGGATCCAACGCAGCGTCAGTCCGGTCAGATACCAGGAGAAGGTGGCGGGCGTGTTGAGCATCGAGTCCGCCCGCGCCGCGTGCGCATAGTTCAGCACGTCGGGCGTGATGGGCAGCGCGCCGTCCAGCAGGGCTTCGTCCAACACCACGACCGTGACGCCGGCGGGCCCCATGTTTTTCTGCGCGGCGGCGTAGATCAGACCGTGCCGGGACACGTCGATGGGCTTGGACAGCAGGCTGGAGCAGGCATCGCACACCAGCGGGACGGACGCGTCCGGCGCGGCGGGGAACTGCACGCCATGCACCGTCTCGTTCTCCGTGTAGTGCAGATAGGCCGCATCGGCCTCGAGCTGCCATTCGCCGGGCGCAGGGATGCGGTCGAAGCCCGATGCCTCGCTGCTGGCCGCGACGCGGACCTTGCAGTAGCGCCGGGCCGCATCGATGGCCTTGCCGGACCAGAGCCCCGTGTGAAGGTAATCCGCCGACGCCTTGCCGCGCAGCAGATTCATCGGCACCTGCGAGAACTGCAACGAAGCACCACCTTGCAGGAACAGCACCTTGTAGCGGTCGGGGATCTGCAGGATGGCCCGCAGGTCCGATTCCGCCTGGCGTGCAATATCGATGAACACGCGCGAGCGATGGCTGATTTCCATTACCGACATGCCGGTGCCCGCGAAATCGAAGAACTCTTCGTGCGCCTCCTGCAGCACTTCCAGCGGCAGCGCAGCCGGACCAGCGCTGAAGTTGTATGACCTTGCCATATTTTCCGATTCTGCCCCGCCTGGCGCGGGCTCCTGCATGGTTACGCCCGCGGTTGCCGTGGCGATCGGGTGAGTCTACGGATAGAATGGCCGGCCCGGACAGGCCAGTTTTCTTCTTGTGAGCAGACCACATGCCTAAGACCTTCGAGCTGGATACGCTGAGGATGCGCATGAACGATGCGGAGTTCCAGCGCCTGGAGCTGCATCAGAGAATTCAGCGGGCGCTGCGCGCCCTGATCCTCGACGGTGCGCTGGGGCCTGGCCTCAGGCTGCCCGCCACCCGGGGACTGGCCAAGTCGCTGGGGGTGGCGCGCGATACGGTGGAGAATGCCTATGTGCATTTGCACCGCGACGGCTACATCGTGCGGCGCGAGGGCTCGGGCAGCTACGTGTCGCAGACCGTGAGCACCGAACTGCGCGGCGCCGCGCGTAGGCGCGCGAAACTGGACAACAAGCTGGGCGCACTACCGCCGGGGGCAGGCCTGAGCCGGCGCGGGCGCATGATCCTGGACAGCGGCGGGGTCGCGGACCAGCAGGCCATCAAGGCGTTCGCCACGGGCCTGCCGGAAACTCGCAGCTTTCCCACCGACGTCTGGGAACGGCTGCAGCGCCAGGTCTTGAAGGACTACCGCAGCCATGTGCTGCTGCATGGCGACCCGCAGGGCGCCGAGCCCTTGCGCCGCGCCATCGCCGCCTACCTGAACCTGGAGCGCGGGGCCAAGGTCTTGCCCGAGCAGGTGCTGGTGTTGAGCAGCACCCGCCAGGCCCTGTTTCTATGCGCGCAATTGCTGACGGACGCCGGCAAGCCCATTCTGATGGAAAACCCCGGCTACTTCGGCGCCCGCAAGGCCTTCGAATCCGCGGAAACGCGGATCGTGCCCATCGACGTCGACGCGCAGGGCATACGCACGGACCTGCTGCGCGCGGACCGCAGCGGCGCCAACTGCGTGTACGTGACGCCGTCGCACCAATACCCCACCGGCGTGACGCTATCGCTTGAGCGCAGGCTGGATCTGATCGGCTGGGCGGCGGAGCACGGCAAATGGATCATCGAGGACGACTACGACAGCGAATTCCACTACGACGGCCTGCCTACGGCCTGCGTGCAGGGGCTGGACATGCACCAGCGCACGCTCTACCTGGGTACGTTCAGCAAGACGCTTTATCCGGGTCTTAGGATGGGATATATGGCGCTGCCGCCCGGCCTGGTCGATGCCTTTGCCCGTGCGCGCAGCATCATGGACGGGCATACGCCGCAGATCCTGCAGCTGACGCTGGCGCGCTTCATGGATGACGGCCATTACAACTCGCACGTGCGATCCATGCGCAAGCTGTACGCGGGACGGCGGCAGGTGTTGCTGGAGTCGCTGGGAAAGCAGCTGGACGGCGTCGTGCAGGCCTACAGGCCTCCCGGCGGGTTGCAGATCCCATGCCTGCTGGAGCGCGGATGGTCCGAGGAGCAGACCATCCGCCAAGCCGAGGCCGCGGGCCTTCGGCTGCCTGGACTGAGCCGGCTCTATGCGGGCGATCACAAGCAGCAGGGCTGGCTGCTGGGCTATGCCTCGCTGACGGCCTACGAGATCAACGCCGCGGTGCTGCGGCTGTCGAATGCGTTGAAGCGCTAGGGGACTTCAGTACGGCAGCGGGAAGCGCCTGGCCAGCCCGGCCACGCCTTCGCGGATGGCGCTTTCCGTGCGGGCGTCGACGGCCCCGGCGCGCACGCCGCCCAGCAAGGCCAGGATCATGTCGCCGATTTCCTGGAATTCGGCGGGTCCCATGCCGCGCGACGTGCAGGCGGCGCTGCCCACGCGTATGCCGGAGGTAACGGCCGGTTTGGCGGGGTCGTTGGGGACGGCGTTCTTGTTCAAGGTGATGCCAACCTGTTCCAGCGCTTGTTCCGCCGTATTACCGGCCAGTCCCCAGGGTCGCAGATCGACCACCCCCAGATGGCAGTCGGTGCCGCCCGACACGATGGACAGGCCGCCTTCGGCCAGCCGGCGGCACAGGACGCGCGCATTCTCGACCACGGCGTGGGCGTAGGTGCGGAAGGCGGGCTGCAGCGCTTCGCCCAGGGCCACGGCCTTGGCGGCGATGATGTGCATCAGCGGACCGCCCTGCAGGCCCGGGAATACGGCCGAATCGATCTTGCGGGCGAGTTCGGCGTCATCGGTCAGGATCATGCCCCCGCGCGGGCCGCGCAAGGTCTTGTGGGTGGTGGTGGTCGTGACGTGCGCATGCGGCACCGGCGAGGGATACGCGCCGGCCGCGGCCAGGCCGGCGAAATGCGCCATGTCCGCCATGAAGATCGCGCCCGTCTCATCGGCAATGGCGCGAAAACGCGCGAAGTCCAACGTGCGCGAGTAGGCCGAGCCGCCGGCGATGATGAGCTTGGGTCTTTCCTGCCGCGCGATGCGCTCGACCTCGTCCATGTCCACCCGATGCGTAGCCGGATCGACGCTGTAGCTCAGCGCCTGCAGCCAGCGTCCCGACATGTTGACCTTGGAGCCATGGGTCAGGTGTCCGCCCGCCCTCAGGTCCAGGCCCAGGATCTTGTCGCCGGGGGCCAGCAGCGCCAGGTAGACCGCCTGGTTGGCCTGGCTGCCCGAGTGGGGCTGTACGTTGGCGTAGCGGGCGCCGAACAGACGCGTGGCGCGCTCGATGGCGATCTCCTCGGTCACGTCCACGTTGACGCAGCCGCCATAGTAGCGGCGGCCAGGGTAGCCCTCTGCGTACTTGTTCGTCAGCACGGAGCCCTGGACTTCCAGCACCGCGCGGCTGACGAAGTTTTCGGAAGCGATGAGTTCTATCGAGTGCCTCTGCCGGCGCCGTTCGGCGTCGATGGCGCCCCAGATGCCGGGGTCGGCCTGCGCCAAGGGCAGGGCGCTGACGCAAGGCAGTGCGAGGCTGTCGGGAAGGTTGGGGTTCGTCACGGTGGTTCCTGTTTCGATGGACGTATGGAGATGAAGAGGTCAGGAATTGGCGGCCAGCGCCCGCTGGCCGCCATGGATGAGCAGGTGCGCGGTCAGGCCGGCGACCAGCCCCCAGAACGCGCCGCCCACGCCCAGCAGGGTGACGTTGGCGGCGGTGGCCAGAAAGGTGATGAGCGCGGTCTCCCGGGTGCGGGCGTCGGCCATCGCATTGGCCAGGCTGCCGCCGATCGCGCCCAGCAAGGCAAGGCCGGCCAGCGTGGTGATGAATGCCTTGGGCAGCACCATGAACAAGGTCGCCAGCGTGACGCCGAAGGTGCCCACCAGGATGTAGAACACGCCGCAGGCCAGGCCCGCGAGGTAGCGTTTGGCGGGATCCGGATGCGCATCCCGGCCGGTGCAGATCGCCGCGGTGATCGCCGCCACGTTGAAGGCGTGCGCGCCGAAGGGCGCCATGAGGAGCGAACCCAGGCCCGTCACGGTGAGGATCGGGTTCGCGCCGGTCTGGTAGCCGTCGTTGCGCAGCACCAGCATGCCGGGCATGTATTGCCCCGTCAGCGTGATGATGAAGAGCGGCAGGGCGACGCCCAGCAAGGCCTGCAGCGAGAACTGCGGCATTTCGAAGACCGGCGCTGCGAGGCTGAGGTGGACTGCCGAGAAGTCGATGCGGCCTTGTGCGATGAGCAGCGCAAGGCCGATGACCAGAATGCCGACCACCGCAAAGCGCGAGGTATAGCGCTTGAGCAGCGCATAGGAGATGACCAGCACGATTACCAGCAGCGGATCGGCGCTGGCCCCGCCGAAGGCATTGACGCCGAATTGCAGCAGGATGCCGGCCAGCAGGCCGGCGGCAATGCCGCCCGGAATCATGCGCACCAGCTTCTCGAATGCGCCGGACAGGCCGAGCACGACGAAGCCCAGCGCCGACAGGACGTACGCGCCGATGACCTCGCCGTAGGGCGTGAAGGGCATCACGGTCGCCAGAAACGCCACGCCGGGTGTGGACCAGGCCGTAATGACGGGCGCCTTGTAGCGCCAGCTCAACAGTGTGCCGGTGATGCCGACGCCGATGGAAACCGCCCATACCCAGGACGCGGTCTGGGCAGGAGTCAGCCTGGCCAGCTCCGCGGCCTGGAACACCAGCACGAAGGTGCCGCCGTAGTTCACCAGCACCGAGATCAGGGCGGCGACGGTGGGGGAAAAGAAGTCGGCGGGTCTGAGGCCAGCCGGTGATGCGTTCATGATCAACTCCGCGTTCGTGGTGGGGCCAGGCCGCGCGGCGGCCGGGCTTGAACGGGGAGTCTATGGTGCTGGCGGTATGTCGATACCTGCCACATTCATGAAAGTGGGCAGACCGCTTTCCTGACGGGAACAGCGCTGGGCGGAGTGCGGGACAGGCTCAGCGCCACGCTTGCCGCAGGGTTTGCGCAAGCGCGGATGCCTGGCGCAGCCCTGCCTCGGCGGCGTCGGCGCGGCGCGCCGGGTCCAGCACGTTGTCGCCGATGGCCTGTTCGCTGGTCGCGTCCGGCAGCACGGCATGGACCTCGCTGCCGGCGCCGCGCAGGGCCTGCAGTTCGCGCCGCAGATGGCCGCTGACCGGATTCCCTTCCCGATAACCCAGCGGCGCCAGCACCACGACCTGCTGATAGCCGGCCGCCATATCGGCATTGGTCATGGAGCGGATGCCGCCGTCCATGTAGGTCGCGCCGCCGATGGGCACGGCCGGCCAGGCGCCCGGCACGGCGCAGCTGGCGGCGATGGCATCGACGAAATCGACCTGGTCGGCGGCGCTGAAACCGCGCCCTTCGCCGGTGGTCGTGTCGACCGCGACCACCAGCAATGGACGGGAGGGCCAGTCGCTTGCGTCCAGACGGGCGGCGATGATGGCGCGGCGTTCCGCCAGTGTGGGCGTGGCGGAACGCCGCGCATAGGCGCCGATGCGCTGCCGCGCTTGCTGCAGGTCCGCGCCCACTTTGCCGTACAGCTCGCGGTTCTTTTCGTCCGCGGCCTGTTGCGAGTACGGACGGTACTGTTCGGCGCCCGGCCCTCCCAGCTGCGTCGCCAGCAGCTGCATGGGCGGGACGCCCAGCGCCAGTTGCGCGCCGGCGACGGAGCCGGCGGAGCAACCGATGAACAGGTCCGCCGCGGTGAGGTCGACCTCCTGGCGCGCCAGGCCCGCCAGAATGCCGATCTCCCAGGCCAGCCCGGTCACGCCGCCGCAGCCCAGTACCAGGCAGCGCTTCTTCTGCGGGCGCGGCATTCAGGCAGTCTCGACGCGGGTAGCGGCGGCCGACTCGGTATCGGTTGCGCCGGACGCCGGACGGTAGTGGTAGTCGCCCATGTCCGTCTTGCGCAGCATGTGCCAGTAGTCGTCGTTGCGGAAGGGAGTGGGCGCCACTACCTTGCCATGCGCGTTGCGGTACCAGTTGCTCATGCCCTTGTGGGTCCAGATCATGCGGTCATGGGCGGCCTGGACACGGGCGTTGTAGGCGTCGTGCCTGTCCCTGCGGACTTCGATCTCGAAGCGTCCGCCGGCCTTGTCCAGACCTTGCTGCAATAGGCCCATGACATAGCGCACCTGGGTCTCCAGCAGGGCGACGACGCTGCCGCCGTGGCCCAGGGCGGTGTTGGGGCCGGCCAGGATGAACAGGTTGGGGAAGCCCGGCGCCGCGACGCCCATGAAGGCCTCGGCCCCTTTTTCGTCCCAGGCTTCGCGGATCGAGCGCCCGCCGCGGCCATAGAGCTTGAACGAGGACAACAGGTTGATCGCGTCGAAACCGGTGGCGACCACCAGCACGTCCAGTTCATGCGCCCGGCCGTTGTCGCTCACCACCGCGTTTTCCGTGACCCGGGCGATGCCGCCCGTGACCAGTTCGACGTGGTCCCGGGCCATGGTTCGGAACCAGCCGTTGTCCATCAGCATGCGTTTGCCGAAGGGAGGGTAGTCGGGCAGAACGTCCGGCAGCAGGTCCTGGCGGTCGCCGAGTTCCGCCTTGATGTAGCTGGTGAAGTGTTCGCGGTGCCTGTCGTTGATCTGATTGATGGCGCGCTCGGGGTGCGGCCATTGCGGATCGATCTGCAGCGTGGCGTGGACGCGGTCGTTGAAGATCCAGGCTAGCCGTTGGCGATACCACTCCTGGTAGTACGGCACCTCGCGCAGCAGGAAGCGGACGTCCTCCGGCACCGGTTTCTGGAATTTCTCGAAGGGCGCGGCCCATTGCTTGGAGCGCTGGAACACGGTCAGGGAGCGGACCTGGTCGGCGATTGCGGGAACGACCTGCATGGAGCTGGCGCCGTTGCCGATGATGCCCACGTTCTTGCCGCGCAGGTCCAGGCCTTCCGGCCAGTTGGCCGTATGGAAGCAGGGGCCCTTGAAACTCTCCAGGCCGGGTATGGGGGGCAGCTTGGGCACGTTCAGCAGGCCCACCGCGCTAATGAGGATGTCCGCCACATAGTCCTGGACCTGGCCGTCCTGCCCGACCGTGCGTATGTTCCAGCACAGCGCGTCTTCGTCGTAGCGGGCGGACTCCACGCGCGTGTTGAAGCGGATGTTGGGGCGCACGCAATGCTGGTCGGCGACGCTTTCGAAATAGCCCTGGATCTCGCCTTGCAGGGCGAAGTAGCGGGACCAGTCGTGCTTGGCGAACGAGTACGAGTAGATGTGGTTAGGGGTGTCCACGCCCGCGCCAGGGTAGCGGTTCTCGTACCAGGTGCCGCCGACTTCGGCGTTCTTCTCGATCACCACATACGGAATGCCCGCGCCTTGCAGGCGGATCGCGGCGCACAGGCCTGCCACGCCGGCGCCGATGACCAGCACCCGATAGCCTTGCGGCACCTGGAACGCATCGTGTTGCTCCAGCGCGAAGTCCGGGTCCAGGCCCAGCCAGGCGGCGATCATGGGGCCGTACGAGTCGGGCACATCTTCCCCGATGCTGGTGCGCAGCATGGCGACCAGCTGTTCATGCGCAGGCGCCGGCAGCTTGGGCTGCTGGCCGCGGCGGGTCAGCAGGATGGCCGAGTACGCGGCCTCGCGGATCTCTTCCTGCACGGCGTCCGGCAACCCGCCAGGGTCGTTGTCTTCCAGGCCGCGAATGCGCGAGCACTGGTAGCGCTCGGACAGCCATTGCGTGTCGCCCGTCAGGTGCACCAGCACCATGAGCAAGGTGGGGATGTTGGCGCTGGCCAGCGCGCGCTTGAGCGTGGCCTCCCACACGTCGTTGCCGAACGGTGTTGCCGGAGCCGGGGTATCGCGATGCATGTAAGGGTCCTTCCAGGAGTGGCGTGGGGGATCGGGTTGCGGCCTACTCGGCGGTTGCGCCGGACTTCTTGATCAGCTCGGCCCATTTGGCGCTGTCGCTGACGATGAAGGCGCCGAAATCGCCCGGCTTGGTGAACAGGGCGTCCAGGCCCATTTTCTTGAACTGCTCCTGCACGTCGGGCGCCGTCTTCATCTTCTGCAGGGATGCCTGCAGCCTTTCGACGACCGCGGACGGCGTGCCGGCCGGGGCCACTATGCCCAGCCAGGGCATGGCGTCGTAGCCGGGCAGGCCGGACTCCTCGACCGTGGGCAGGTCGGGCAGCACCGAGGACCGCGTCTTGGTGGTGACGGCGAGCGGCCGTACCTTGCCGCTATCGAGGAAAGGCTGGGCGGCCGCGATGTCCACGAACAGCATGTCGACTTCGCCGCCAGCCAGGGAGGTCAACGCCGGAACGCTGCCCTTGTAGGGGATGTGGGTCATCTTCAGGCCGGTCAGCGCGGCGAACAGCTCGCCCTCCAGATGGTTGGACGTGCCGTTGCCGGAAGAGGCGAAGGTCGCCGATTTGCCGTCTTTCTTGAGCGCGGCGATCAGTTCCTTGACGCTGGACGCCTGCACCTGCTTGCCCGTCACCAGGACGTGCGGCACGCTGGCGATGAGCGAAACGGGCTGGAAGTCCTTGACCGGGTCGTAGTTCGCGGTGTTCTTGTACAGGCTGGGAGCGATGCCCAGGGACGATGCCGCCATCAACAGCGTGTAGCCGTCGGCCGGCGCCTTGGCCACGTAGGCCGAGGCGATCATGGTGCCGGCGCCGGGCTTGTTGACCACCACCACCGGCTGGCCCAGATCTGCCTGCAGCTTGGCCGCGACCTGTCGGGTCATCACGTCCGTGACGCCGCCGGGCGTGAAGGGCACCACGATGTTGATGGGCTTGTTGGGATAGTCCTGGGCGTGGGCGGCTGCGCCCGTGCAGATCAGGGTTGCGGCCAGGCAATGCGATAGCCATTTCATGAGTTTGTCTCCTGTGGTTTTCTAGGTGTGGCGTTCAGATGGAGCCTGCGCTGAGGCTCCGGTGCCGGATCAAGCCCCAGACCGTGTTGGCGTGGGGCATGTCCAGGTTCAACTTTGCTGCGATCTCGATCATGGCGCCGACCAGGGCGTCGGTTTCCAGCGGCTTGCCTTGCAGCGCGTCCTGCAGCATCGAGGTCTGGGCGGCGCCGGCGCTGGCGGCTGCCTGCATGCGTTGTTCCACGGTGACCGGCAGCTCGAGCCCGAGCGCCTGGCCCAGCGCCAGGTACTCGCCGAGCATGGCGCGCGCCAGTTTTCCGAGATATGGATCCTGGACCATGGCTTCCATGGTGGCGCGGGCCAGCACGCTCAAGGGGTTGAAGGTGGCGTTGCCCATCGCCTTGATCCAGACGGCTTGGTGGATGTCGTCGCTGACCTCGCATTGCAGGCCTGAAGCTTGCAACAGCCCGGCGAGCCGATTGGCCCGCGCAGACATGGAGCCGTCCGGTTCGCCGAGGATGAGATTGTTGCGGGCGTTCTGGGCCGCGATGCCAGGCGCGGTGGCGTTCGCCGCGATGTACACCACGGCGCCCAGCACCCGCTCCAAAGGCAGCGCTCGCCTGAGGGCGCCGCGGCCATCCACCGATTGCAGCGGCGTGTCGCCCAGGGGACTGCCCAGCGTGGGCAGATACCACCAGGGGATGCCGTTTACGGCCGGCACCACGGCGCCCAGCGGCGCGAGCATCGGCGCCAGGTGCGCGGAGATATCGTCCAGCGCCTGTTGCTTGACCGCAAGAATAAGGTAGTCCGCGTCGCGCACCTGGCGCGGTTCGTCGGTGGCGCGCACCGGGTAGTGGCGCGTGACGCCGTCGACCGTCAAGCCGACGCCGTGCTGGCGCAAGGCGGCCAGCGTCTTTCCGCGGGCGATCATGGTCACCTCGCAGCCTGCCTGGGCCAGGCGCGCGGCGAGCAGACAGCCGATCGCGCCCGCACCATATACCGCGACGCGGCATTGATGAGCATCTTTCATTTCTACTCTGCGAAAAAAGGGCCGCCGGGATGGCGGCGCGGTTGCCGCTATTCCTGGTATTCGGGCCGGATGCGTTGCAGCAGCCGGAGCAGGGGGGGCCAGTGCTTGTGGCGGGACGGGCGGTCCAGACGGTCGAACTGGCGGCCGACCTTCTCGGCAACTTCGGCTCCGGGCACAACCAGCGGCAGGCCGCCGGCCAGCGCCGCGACCTGCGCCTGGCAGGCGCGCTCCAGATAGAACATGGCGTCGAAGGCGTCTGGCACGCTGGCGCCGCAGACCAGCAGGCCGTGATTGCGCAGGATCATCGCGCTGTGGGAGCCGAGATCGGCGATCAGGCGCTGCTGCTCGTCCATGTCGAGCGCGACGCCTTCGTAGTCGTGATAGCCGATGCGGTTGTGAAAGCGCATGGCATGCTGCGAAATCATGAGCAGGCCAGCCTCTTGCGCGGACACCGCGATGCCGGCCGCGGTATGCGTATGCATGACGCAGGCCGCGTCGTGGCGGACGCGATGGATGGCGCTATGGATGACGAAGCCGGCGGGGTTGATGCCCAGGCCGGTCTGGTCCAGCAGGATGCCGCCGTCGATGTCCACCTTGACCAGGTTGGAGGCGGTGATCTCGTTGAACATCAGGCCGTAGGCATTGATCAGGAAGTGCGGCTGGGCGCCGGGAACCCGGGCCGAGATATGCGTATAGATGTGGTCGGTCATGCGCATTTCGACAGCCAGGTTGTAGGCCGCGGCGAGATCCACGCGCACTGCCCATTCCTCGGCCGAAACCTGGTCCTTGATCGATGCCTCTTGCACGGCAGCTCCTCCGGTTTTGCATTCTTCTTGGTCTGGCCGGCGCCTCTGCTGCGTGGCCTCTTTCAAACGGAGTATAGGTTTTCCAGCCGCTGTCGACTAAGCAAACGTTTTGATGGAAACGCATAAATTCCATCAATCATTCGGCCATGCCGGCAGGCATGAAAAACCTTGATGGATATGCATAAAAACGTTTAGCTAGTGCGGCGAAATTCCGCTACCTATACTGATTTTCCCACCCATGGGCGCGGCGGCAAGGAGCCGGCGCGCCCTTGAAAAATCAGAATAGCCGGAGGCTGGATGGACGCTGCAGGAAACCGCGGGATCACGGATTTGCTCGATGAACAGGCGCTGTGCCACGGGCATAAGCTGGCGATCGTGCATGAGTACCACAACGGCGACATCAGCCAGTTGAGTTTCATCCAATTACGCGAAGCGGCCCGCGCATTTGCCGCGGGCTTGCAGGCGCGCGGCGTGAAGCCGGGCGACCGCGTATTCGTATTCATGGGCAACACGGCGGAGTACGTGCCGCTGTGGATGGGCCTGATGCTGGCGGGCGCCGTCATCGTGGCGGGCAACATCCATCTCACTGCGCCGGAAGTGGCCTATCAGCTTGAGCATTGCCAGCCCGCGCTGGCGCTGGTCGAGCCTGCGCATGAAGCGCTGGTTCGCGAAGTGTGCGCCGGGATGGACCAGGCGCCGGATATCGTGCCGGTGAAGCGCGGCAGCCTGGGGCAGGAAGGATTGAGCGGTGCGCTGGCTGCGGCATCCGCGGATTACCGGGCTCCCGAGCTGTGCAGCGACGACCTTGCCCAGATCCTGTACACCTCGGGCACGTCGGCGCGGCCCAAGGGCGTGATGCTCACCCACGCCAATCTGCTCTGGTGTGGCCAGGCGGGCGCAGCCAACAGCGGCATTGGCCGCGCTGACCGCGTGTTCAACAACAAGCCGCTGTTCCACGCCAACTGCCAGGAAACTGTGCTGTCCTGCCTGACCGCGGGCGCCACCGCGGTGATCGGGGAACGCTATAGCGCCACGCGCTACCTGCGCCAGCTCATCGAACACCGCATCACGATCTGCAGCCTGTCCGGCATGCTGTGCCGAACCTTGTTGAACCAGCCGCCCACGCCTTTCGATACGGCGCATCAGGTGCGGTACGCGGGCTATGCCATCAATATTTCGGAAGCCGAGATCGCGGCGTTCATCGAGCGTTTCCGCATCCCGCTGCGCAATGGCTATGGGCAGTCGGAGACCATGCTCTACATCACCTTGCAGCCGCATGCATCGCCGTCCGCCTATCCGTCCATCGGGCGCGCCACGCCCGACCGCGAAGTGTTCGTGGTCGACGACGACAACCGGCCGGTCGCCGTAGGCGCAGTGGGCGAGATCGTGGTGCGCGGACGTCCTGGGCGCACGCTGACCCTGGGCTACTACCGCGACCCGGCGGCGACGCAGGCCGTGTTCGAGGGCGGCTGGCTGCACACCGGAGATCTCGGCTACCAGGACGCCAAGGGCAACTTCTTTTTCTTCGGCCGCAAGAAGGAAGTGATCAAGCGGGCCGGCGAGAACATCTCGGCCGCGGAAGTGGAGGAGGCCCTGATGGGGCATCCGGCCGTGCGCGACGTGGCCGTGGTGGGTATACCCGATCCGGTGCGCGACCAGTCGGTCAAGGCTTTCGTCGTGCTGCACGCAGGGCACCAGGCGGATGCGGATGCCATCAAGACCTATTGCGCCGGGCGGCTGGCGTACTTCAAGGTGCCCGAGCACGTGCAGTTCATGGCTGAGCTGCCGCGCAACGCCAGCGGCAAGGTGCAGAAGCGCGCGCTGCTCGACGCCTGAACGCGGCCGCGAGTTCTCAGGCGTGGCCGGTAGCCGCCTTGCCCAGCCGGGCAAGGGCTTCGGCGACCTGATGGACGACGGACTGGCCCTGGTTGCGGTGGATGGCGATGGTGAACTCCAGCGTCAGCGGCGTCAGCGCCGGGTCCACCAGCACCAGGGTGCCGGCGCGAACTTGTTCGGCCACCATCATTTCCGGCAGCTGCGCGATGCCGCCGCCCGCCTCGACGACTTCGATCAGGCTGTTCAGACGATTGCAGCTGCAGATGTTGTCCAGGTTGGCGCCCATGTCGCGCAACTCGTCCTGCGCCGGGCCAAAGAAGCCCGACGGACGCGATACGCACCACAGCGGCTCGGTTTGCAGTAGCGATTGCATGCTGCGGGGCTTGCCTTCCGCGTCGCTAAGCAGCCGGGACGAGACCATCCACGACATGCGGGTCGTGCCCAGCGATTCGCAGATGAACTGGTCGTCGCGCAGATGATTGGCCATGATGGCAATGTCCAGCGCGCCGGACGTCAGGTGCTCCTGCAGCTTGATCGCCAGGTCCAGCTCGATCTCGTAGGAAACGCGCGGCAGGGCGCGGCGCAGCTCGGGCACCACGCGTGAAAACCAGGTCATGGAAATCTCGCCCATGCCGATGCGCACCGTGCCGGCCGCATTGTTGACGGCCTCCGCGTCGGTGAAGGCGTCTTCCACCGCCAGCAGCAGCGGTTCCACGCGTTCGACGAAACGGCGCGCGGGCACCGTCAGTTCCAGCCGGCGGCCGCGCTTTTCGAAGAGCGGAAAGCCCAGCGACTGCTCCAGCTCTTTCATGCGCGCCGAGACGGCGGGTTGGGAAGTGTGCAGCCGTTCGGCCGCAGCGCGGAAGCTGCCCAGCTTGGCGATCTGGCACAGGGTTTCGGCGTTGGTCAGATTCGGACGGGGCATGGGCGAATGTCGTGGTTTTTGCGCGGTATGTTAAAGGAAATCGTCAGGAAATCCCGCCTGGCTCGGTGAAATCCGCCATTTCCCCCCGTCAGGCCCGTCGATACACTGGCCGCTCGCCATCCTAACGAGACAGCCATGAGACATCTACTTCCCGCCCTGAGCGCCGCGCTTGCCTTGACGCTCGGCGCGCAGGCATCGGCCCAGCAAGCCCAGCCCGCGGCCTCCGTGCCGCGCGATCCGTTCTTCTGGCTGGGCGAGATCAACAAGGCCACTGCCGTCATCAACACGGACGAGGGGCTGCTGGACAAGTCCATGGCGCCGCGACTGGCGGCCGGCGTGGCCAAGGTGATCAACGACGGCAACCAGCCGGGCGCCAAGCGCCCGGCCAGCGTCATCACCTTCGAGCCGCTGCTGATCAAGGCGGCGGGCGAGGATGTGACGCTGCTGCACGCGGGGCGCTCCAGCCAGGACATGCACGCGACCTACCGCAGCGCCATCCTGCGCGACAAGCTGCTGGACCTGGCGGCCCAGCTGAACGCCACCTCCACCACGCTGGTGGAACTGGCGGGCAAGCATGCAGCTACCATCGTGCCGAACTACACCAATGGCGTGGCGGCGCAGCCTAACAGCTATGGGCACTATCTGCTGGGGCAGGCCGCCGGCCTGGCCCGCGACGCCCAGCGCATCCGTGAGGCCTACGTGCGCATCGACCGTTCGCCGATGGGCACGACGGTGCTCAACGGCACCAGCTGGCCGCTGGACCGCAAGCGCATGGCGCAGTACCTGGGCTTCGCCGCACTGGTGGACAACGCCTATGACGCCTCGCAGATCTCGTCCATGGATCAGCCGGTGGAAGTCGCCTCCATCGTCACCAGCATTGCGCTGCGCACGGGCAATTTCGTCGAGGACGTAATGACCCAGTACGCCCAGCCGCGTCCCTGGATCCTGCTGGAAGAGGGGGGCGGCAACACCTACGTGTCCAGCGCCATGCCGCAGAAGCGCAATCCCGGCCTGCTCAACGATACCCGCAGCGATGCCTCCACGGCCGTGACGCTGGCCATGGGGCCGGTGGTGCAGACGCACAACATCACGCCAGGCATGAGCGATCCGAAGGACGTGAAGCAGAATTCCGCCATGGTGGATGCCGGGATTTCGGCGCTCAAGCGCTGGGACCGGGTGTTGAAGGCCATGGTCCTCAGCCCCGACCGCGCGCTGGAAGAACTGAACAGCGACTGGACGGCCTCGCAGGAACTGGCCGACGTGCTGATGCGCAAGTACAAGCTGCCGTTCCGCGACGGCCACCACTTTGCGTCCGAGGTCGTCAGCTACGCCAAGGCCAACAACATCAAGCCGCTGGACTTCCCGTATGAGCAGGCGCGCCGTATCTATGCGGACGCCATGAAGGACTCGAAGTACGGCAACGAACTGCCGATGAGCGAGGCGGAGTTCCGCTCCACGCTGGATCCCGTGGCCATCGTCAAGAACCGCGCCACTTCGGGCGGTCCGCAGCCGGCGGAAATGGAGCGCATGCTGAAGGAAGCGCGCGCGCAGCTGGCTGAGCAGGACGCCTGGATCAAGGCGCGCCGCGCCCACATCAACGATGCGCTGGCGGAGCTGGACAAGAAATTCGGCGCGCTGGTGGCCAGCGCGCCGAAGCAGTAGAACCTGCGGGAAGAGCGCTTCCCGGCGGCTGCCGGGAAGCCCCGCTCAGCCGCGGGCCGGGAAGGGCGCGGCGAAGCGGCGCAGCCGCAACGCGTTGCTCAGCACGAACACGCTGGACAAGGCCATCGCGCCCGCCGCGAACACCGGAGACAGCAGGCTGCCGTTGACCGGATACAGCAAGCCAGCCGCTACCGGGATCAGCGCCACGTTGTAGGCAAACGCCCAGAACAGGTTCTGCTTGATGTTGCGGATGGTGGCCTTGGACAGCGCGATGGCGTTGGGCACGCCGCCCAGGTCTCCCGACATCAGCACCACGTCGGCGGCTTCGATGGCGATGTCCGTGCCGGTGCCGATGGCCAGGCCCACGTCCGCTTCGGCCAGGGCCGGCGCATCGTTGATGCCGTCGCCCACGTAGGCGATGGGACCGTACTGCTGCTTCAGGCGCTGCACCGCCGCGACCTTGCCGTCGGGCAGCACTTCGGCGACGACTTCGTCGATGCCGAGCTGGCGGGCGATGGCCTCGCCGGTGCGGCGGTTGTCGCCGGTGATCATCGCGACCTTCAGACCCAGGTCATGCAGGGCGCGGATCGCGGCGGCCGTGGTTTCCTTGATGGGGTCAGCCACGGCGATCATGGCGGCCAGCTGGCCGTTGATGGCGGCGTACAGCGGCGTCTTGCCTTCGTCGCCCAGGCGCGCGGCGTCCGAACCGAAGGACTCGACGCTCAGGCCCAGTTCGCGCATGAAGCGGTCAGCGCCGATCTCGACCAGGTCGCCGTCGACCCGGGCGCTGACGCCAAAGCCGGTGATCGATTCGAATTGCGAAATCGTGCCCAGCGCAATGTTCTCGGCGCGCGCCGCATCCACGATGGCTTGGGCGATCGGGTGTTCCGACTTGGCCTCGACGGTGGCAACCTTGCCCAGCACCGCAGCGCGTTCGAAGCCCTGTGCAACGATCAGGTCGGTCAGCTCGGGACGGCCCTTGGTCAGCGTGCCGGTCTTGTCCACGGCCACGACCTGCGCGTCCTTCAGCGATTGCAGCGCTTCACCCTTGCGGAACAGCACGCCCATCTGCGCGGCGCGGCCCGTGCCCACCATGATGGAGGTCGGCGTGGCCAGGCCCATGGCGCAGGGGCAGGCGATGATCAGCACGGCCACGGCATTGACCAGCGCGAAGGTCAGGGCGGGTTCGGGGCCGAACGTCAGCCAGATGATGAAGGTCACGACGGCCGCCGCCATGACGGCAGGCACGAACCACATGGTGATGCGGTCCACCAGGGCCTGGATCGGCAGCTTGGAGCCTTGCGCCTGTTCGACCATGCGGATGATCTGCGCCAGCAGCGTGTCGCCGCCGACCTTGGTGGCGCGGAACGTCAGCGCGCCGTTCTGGTTGACGGTGCCGCCGACCACTTCGGAGCCGGGCTGCTTTTCGACGGGCACGGGTTCGCCGCTGATCATGGACTCGTCGATGAAGCTGTTGCCTTCCACCACCTCGCCATCCACCGGGATGCGTTCGCCGGGGCGGACTTCGATCAGGTCGCCCGCCACCACTTCCTCGATGGCGAGTTCCAGCGTCGCGCCGTTGCGCACGACGCGCGCGGTCTTGGCCTGCAGGCCGAGCAGGCGCTTGATGGCCTCGGACGTATTGCCCTTGGCGCGTGCCTCCATGTAACGGCCCAGCAGGATCAGCGCCACGATGACCGCGGCGGCCTCGTAATAGACGTTGACGGTGCCGGCGGGCAGTAGTCCGGCCGCGAAGGTGGCGACCACCGAATAGGCATAGGCGGCGGACGTGCCCACCGCCACCAGCGAGTTCATGTCGGGCGCGCCGCGCAGCAGCGCGGGGATACCTTTCTTGAAGAAGCGCAGGCCGGGGCCGAACAGCACGATGCTGGCCAGCACGAATTGCAGGTACCAGCTGTTCTGCGTGCCGATGGTTTCGGCGATGACGTGGTGGAACGCCGGCACGATGTGCGCGCCCATTTCCAGGATGAACACCGGCAGCGCGAAGATCGTGGCGACGGTCAGCGCGCGCTTCAGTGACTTCAGCTCGGCGGCCTGGCGTTCGGCCACGGCGTCGGTGTCGCTGGCTTCGGCGGCCAGGGGCTTGGCTTCGTAGCCGGCCTTGGCCACCGCCTGGATCAGGGCGCTGGCGGGCACGCCGCCGGCCGCGGTGATGCTGGCGCGCTCGGTGGCGAGGTTGACGCTGGCGCTGCTGACGCCGGGCACCGCCTTCAGGGCTTTTTCGACGCGGCCCACGCAGGAGGCGCAGGTCATGCCGGTGACCGACAGTTCGATCGTGGTTTCGGCGACGGCGTAACCCGCCTTCTGCACCGCCTGCACGGCGGCGGCGACGTCCGGCGCCCCTGCAAACGTGATGTCGGCGCGTTCGGTCGCCAGGTTGACGCTGGCCTGGTTGACGCCCGGCACGGCCTTCAAGGCCTTTTCGACCCGGCCCACGCACGAGGCGCAGGTCATGCCTTCGATAGGCAGGCTGACCGCGACGCTGTCTGCTGGGATGGCACTCATATCCGCTCCTTGAAAACTTGGAATTTCCTGCTGATGGGTGTCACTATAAAGATTCCAATGATGTCAAGGTCAAGCGTTTGATCGGACGAGTTTTGACCTGGCTCAGCCCAGTCTGCCCAAGGCGGGGAAGGTCAGCAGCATCCAGATGGCGAAACGGGCCAATTGGCCGGTGGCGATGGCCCAGCCCATCACGATCAGGATCAGCCCGGTCAGGATCCGCAGGATCCGGCCGGCGCGTTGCAGGCCCTGCATGCGGCGCAGGAAGGGGCTCATGAACCAGGCTGCCGCTAAAAAGGGGACGCCCAGTCCCAGTGCGTAGACGCCCAGCAGGGCCATGCCCTGGCCCACACTGGCCGAGGCCGCGCCCAGCGCCAGGATGCCGGCCAGGATCGGGCCGATGCAAGGCGTCCAGCCGAATCCGAACGCGGCGCCCAGGATCGCGGCGCTGCCGGGGCTGCCCTGGCCCGCCGGATCGAACCGGTAGTAGCGCTGCGCCCAGGCGGGCAGGCGCAGGACGCCCAGCAACATCAAGCCCGCCAGCGCGATGATGGCGCCTGCGGCCAGGTTCAGTTCGTAGCGGTAGGACAGCAGCAGGCGGCTCAGCGCCGTGACGCTGGCCCCGAAGATGACAAAGACAGTAGAGAAGCCGGCGACGAAGCAGGCCGCCAGCCCCAGCATGCGCCAGCGCAGCGCACGGCCATCATCCGCGGACGCGCCGGATCCGCCCGCGATGTAAGACAGATAGCCTGGCACCAGCGGCAGCACGCAAGGCGACAGAAACGATGCGGTCCCCGCGATGAAAGCGGTGGCCAAGCCGATGAGGGACAGGTCAAGCATGACGGGCCGCCGCGATCATGGCGCAGCGCCTTCGCGCTGGCGCTGGCGGGCCAGCGTGATGCCCTCATTGACGGTGCGCGCCATGTCGCTGCCGGCAGGCAGCCTGGCCAGCAGGCGTTGCCAGAAATCGATGGCCGCCGGGAAATCGCGCTGGTCAAAGCGGCTTGCGCCCGCCAGCATCAGGGCCAGCGGCTCCTCGGGGTTGAGGTCCAACGCGCGCCGCAACAGCTGGTCAGGCTGTCCGCCGAAACCCCGGTTGGCGCTGAGCACCAGCGATTCGGCGTACTCGGCCAGGGCTGCCGGGTTGCTGTCCACCACCGGCGCGGCCCGGGCAAAGGACTGGACCGCGTCGGCGTGCCGGCCGAAGTAGCGGTGGGAACGGGCCAGCATCAGCCACCCCTGATAGTCGTCGGGATTGCTCGCCAGGCGGGTCTCAAGTTTGGCCACCATGGCCCGGATGTCGGCGGCGGTGACCTCGGGTTGTGCGACAGGCGCCTGAGGCGGGGCGATGGCGGCGGGGTTGCCCAGCGCCACATAGGCAATTATGGCGGCCAGAGGCAGCGCGAGGGCCAGGCTCGCAGGCAGCAGCCGGCCGGGGTTCGTCGCCGTGGCACGGTCTTGCGTTTCGCCGGCTTCTTCCAGCGCCAGCCGCTGTAGCTCGGTGCGCGCTTCGGCGAAGGCGTCTTGCGAGAGGATGCCGTTGGCGCGGTCCCGCTCCAGCTCGCGCAGCTGGTCGCGCAGCACCGCCACGTTCGCCGCCCGGCGCTTGTTGGCGGCGCTGGCGGCGGGCGCACGCCGCAGGGCGGCGATCAGCCATAGGGTGACGACGGCGGCCATCAACGCGGCCGACAGATAGAAGAGCTGAGTCATGTTCCAGATCCTTTTTCAGCGTCGACGCCCAGCAGGGCGTCGGCAGTCCGGCGCTCGGCAGGCGTCAGCGCGGGGCGGCGCTGGCGCAGCCTGCGACGGCGCAAGGTCAGGGCCAGCGCGGCCAGCCCGGCGGCCAGCAGCGCAGCCGGGCCGAACCAGAGCAGCAGCGTGGAGGCTTTCAGGCGCGGCCGGTAGAGAATGAAGTCGCCGTACCTGGCCTCCATATAGGCCAGGATGTCGGCCTCGGATTTGCCGGCGTCCAGCTGCTGACGGATCTCGCGGCGCAGATCGACGGCGAGGTCGGCGCGCGAGGCGGCAATGGATTCGTTCTGGCAGACCAGGCAGCGCAGTTCCGAGGCGATCTCGGTGACGCGGCGGTCGTCAGTCGAGCCTTGGGCGCCCGCGCCGTAGCCCAACGCCAGCGATAGCGCGAATACGCGCAGGAGTATCTTCATTGCAGCCCCCGGATCAGCGGAAGCAGGGTGTCGCGCAGCGATTCGCGCGTCACCGGGCCGATGTGCTTGTAGCGGATGGTCCCGGCCTGGTCGATGACGAAGGTCTCCGGCACGCCGTAGACGCCGTAGTCGATGCCGACCTTGCCGTCGGTGTCGGACACGGACGCCTCGTAGGAATCGCCGTTGCGCGCCAGCCAGGCGATGGCTTCGTCCCGTATGTCCTTGTAGTTCAAGCCTATGACAGGCACGCCGTGCTGCGACGACAACTCCTGGATATAGGGGTGTTCCGTCAGGCAGGCATAGCACCAGGACGCCCAGACGTTCAGCACCCATACCCGGCCTTTCATGCTCTCAGGCGTGAAGGTCTTCTGGGGCTCATGCAGTTCGGGCAGGGCAAACGCGGGCGCGGGCTTGTCGATCAGCGGCGACGGCACTTCGGACGGGTTTAGGGTCAGGCCTATTCCTAGAAAGAACACCAGCACCACGAAGCCCGCCAGGGGCCAGATGTAGCGGCTCATGGCCGGGCCTCCGCCGGCGCCTGCGGTACTGCGCGTTGCGGCTGTTTTTTCTCGCGGCGCTTCAGGCGGTAGCGCGGATCGCTGATCGCCAGCAGCCCGCCCAGGGCCATGAGGATGCAGCCGCCCCAGATCCAGTCGACGAACGGCTTGTAGTACAGGCGCACGCTCCAGGCGCCTTGCTCCATGGGTTCGCCCAGGGCGACGTAGACATGGCGCAGGCCGTTGGCGGCGATGGCCGCCTCCGTCATCGGCAGCGCCGAGGACGCATAAGTGCGCTTTTCTGGATGCAGGTCGCGCAGGCGCTTTTCGCCGCGGTAGAGCGCGAAGGTTCCCATATCGGATTCGTAGTTCGGGCCGCGCACGCGCGCCACGCCCTTGAATTCGACGCGATACGAAGCCACTGGCGCGCTTTGCCCGGGCTGCATCAGCAGATCCTGTTCGGTCTCGTAGCTGCCCACCAGCGTAACCCCCGTGACGAACACCGCCACGCCCAGGTGAGCCAGATGCATGCCCAGCCAGCTGCGTGGCTGGCGCCACCAGCGGTCGCGGGTCGCGCGGATGCGCTTGACGACGTCCACGGCGATGGCGGTCGCCAACCACGCGGCCAGTCCCAGCCCCAGCGCCGTGCCCCCGGACCAACGCTCGAAGAGCAGGGGAACGCCCACGCC
This sequence comes from Achromobacter sp. ACM04, assembly GCF_014851465.1. Lineage (NCBI taxonomy): Bacteria > Pseudomonadati > Pseudomonadota > Betaproteobacteria > Burkholderiales > Alcaligenaceae > Achromobacter > Achromobacter sp. ACM04. The sequence continues at coordinate 946,669 of NZ_JACUZS010000002.1, read as the reverse complement.
CGCCAGCACGGCCAGCGCCGCGGGAATCGACAGGCGTTTGAGCAGGCTGCCAGCATCGGCCGATTTCCAGTTGGCCATGGGCCCCACCGCCATGAGCAGCAGCGCGGGCGCCATCAGCGGCACGAAGACCGCGTTGAAGTAGGGTGGTCCGACCGACAGCTTGCCCAGGCCCAGCGCGTCGATGAGCAGCGGATATAGCGTGCCCAGCAACACGCTCGCGGCGGCAACCGCCAGCAGCACGTTGTTGACCAGCAATAGCGATTCGCGCGATACGAACGCGAACTGGCCGCCGTGGCCGATCCGGGGCGCGCGCAGGGCATACAGGAACAGGGAGCTGCCGACCGTGGCGGTGAACAGCGCCAGGATGAATACGCCGCGCGCCGGGTCCGTCGCGAACGCATGCACCGAGGTCAGCACGCCCGAACGCACCAGGAACGCGCCCAGCAAGGCCAGCGCAAACGTGCCGATCGCCAGCAGCACGGTCCAGCTCTTGAAGCTGCCGCGCTTTTCGGTCACGGCCAGCGAGTGGATCAGCGCCGTGCCGGCCAGCCAGGGGATGAAGGAGGCGTTTTCCACCGGGTCCCAGAACCACCAGCCGCCCCAACCCAGCTCGTAGTAGGCCCACCAGCTGCCGACCGCGATGCCCAGCGTCAGGAACAGCCACGCCGCAGTGGTCCATGGGCGCGACCAGCGGGCCCAGACCGCGTCCAGATTGCCCGACAGCAGCGCGGCGATGGCGAACGCAAACGCCACCGAGAACCCGACATAGCCCATGTACAGCAGCGGCGGGTGGAAGATCAGGCCGATGTCCTGCAGCAGCGTGTTCAGGTCCAATCCGTCAGCCGGGGCCGGGACCAGGCGTTCGAACGGATTCGACGTCAGCAGCACGAACAGCAGGAAGCCCGCGCTGATCAGGCCCAGCACGCCGAGCACGCGCGCGACCATGGCGTCGGGCAACTGCCGCGAAAACAGGCTGACCGCGCCGGCCCAGCCCGTCTGCATGAACATCCATAGCAGCAGCGAGCCTTCATGCCCGCCCCAGGTCGCCGCGATGCGGTAGAACAAGGGCAATTGGGAGTTCGAGTTGTAGGCCACATAGGCCACCGAATAGTCCTTGGCCGCGAAAGACCAGATCAGCGCCCCAAGGCTGAACGAAACCAGCAGGAACTGGATCTGCGCGGCGGGCCGCGCAATGGCGATCCAGTCCGCGCGGTCCAGGGCCGCGCCGCGCAGCGCGAGCGCACCTTGCACCAGCGCCACGAACAGCGTCAGGATCAGGGCGAAATGAGCGAGTTCCGGAATCATCGGGAGCGGGCCTCCTGGGGGGCGGTCTTCGGTGCGGCCTGCGATACGGCCTGATCGATCGCGTGCTGTGCCTCGGGCGGCATGTAGTTCTCGTCATGCTTGGCCAGCACCTCGTCGGCGCGGAACAGGCCATCGCCGTCCAGCCGGCCCTGCGCCACGACGCCCTTTCCTTCGCTGAACAGGTCCGGCAGGATGCCTTCATAGGCCACGCGGACGGTGTGGGCCGTATCGGTCACGACGAAACGGACGGTGAGCGAGCCCGGCGTGCGCTGCACGCTGCCGCCTTCGACCATGCCGCCCACGCGGAAGGCGCGTCCAGCCGGCGCTTCGTTATTGCTGACCTGGGTGGGCGTGTAGAAGAACACCAGATTGCTCTGGAAGGCGTTGAGCACCAGCGCGCTGGCCACGCCCACCGAGGCCAGCCCGCCCAGGACGAGCCACAAGCGACGTGTCCGCTTACTCATCGCCGCCCTCCCGCCATTGAACGGGGGGCGGCCCCGCCAGGATTGCGCGGCGGCGGCGCGCCAGCAGCAGCTGTTCGCTGCCCAGCAGGAACGCCGTCATCAGCAGCGATCCCCACACGTAAAGCGCATAACCGCCCATGGCGAGGAACTCGCCCAGACTGGACCAGTGCATCATTCGCTACTCCATTGTTCGCGGATCCAGGCCGCGTGCCGCTCGCGCTCGAGCACGATGCAGCGCAGGCGCGCCAGCGCCGTTGCGATGCTGTACATCCACGCGGCCAGGGACATCAGCAGCATGCCGGCGAGCATGATGCCGGCCATGCTTGGTGCGGCGGTCAGCGAGACCGAAGCGCCCTGGTGCAAGGTGCTCCACCATTGCACCGAGAAATAGATGATGGGAATGTTGACCACGCCGGCCAGCACCAGCACCGATCCGGCGCGGTCGGCACGCTGCGGATCGTCGATGGCGGCCCTCAACGCGATATAGCCCGCGTACAGGAACAGCAGGATCAATTCCGAGGTCAGCCGCGCATCCCAGACCCACCAGGCGCCCCACATGGGCTTGCCCCATAGCGCGCCGGTCCACAGCGAAAGAAACGTGAACAACGCGCCGGTAGGCGCCAGCGCGGCGATCATCATGGCTGACAGCCTGCTGTTGAAAACCAGGTGGACCAGCGCCCAGAACGCCATCACCAGATAAACGAACATCGACATCCAGGAGACCGGGACATGGACGAAGATGATGCGGTAGCCCTGGCCCTGCTGAAAATCGGCGGGCGCGGCGATAAAGCCGATATAGAGGCCGGCCGCGGCCAGCAGGACCGCGGCCGTGGCGAACCAGGGGATTGCTTTTCCGGCCAGGGGATAGAAGGCCTTGGGCGAGGCATAGTGAAACCAGCGGATCATGGGTTCCTCATTCAAGCGAGATGCGTAGGGCGGCGGCCGCGCCCAGCGGCGCGAGGAACAGGGACAAGGCCAGCACGGCGCCCAACAGCGACAGGTGCGCATTCGCGCCCAGGCCGCTTTGCGCTGCCTGCACAGCGCCCGCGCCGAATACCAGAATGGGAATGAAGAGGGGCAGCACCAGCAGGGCCAGCAGCGCGCCGCCGCCGCGCGCGGTCAAGGTGAGCGCCGCGCCTATGGCGCCGATCAGGCCAAGCGCGGGCGTGCCGATGGCCAGGCCCAGCGTCAGGATCAGAAGGGCGGCGGCATCCAGGCCGAATTGCAGGCCCAGCACGGGCGCAAGCAAGGTCAGCGGCAAACCGGACAGCAGCCAGTGGGCAGCTACCTTGCCCAGCACGATCACCGGCAAGGGCGCGGCGGACAGTATCAACTGCTCCAGTGAACCGTCGCGATGGTCTGCCTCGAACAGGCGGCCCAGCGACATCAGGCAGGACAGCAAGGCCGTCACCCAGAGCACGCCTGGCGCAATGACGCGCAGCGTTTCCCGTTCGGGGCCGACCGCCAGGGGAAACAGGCTGGCAGCCACCAGGAAGAAGGCCAGCGGCGTCAGCGTGTCGCTGGCGCGCCGTTGGGCGATGCGCAGGTCGCGCAGCGCAATGGCTGCGAGCAATTTCGGCATGGAACTCATGCGCTAGGAGCCAAGCCGGATCTGCTTGTGCGCATGGTCCAGCGCGATCGCCTGATGGCTCGTCGCCACGATCGCGCCGCCATCGCGCAGATGGCGATCCATGGCGCGCGCCAGCCACGCGTGAGCGGTGGCGTCCAGGGCGGTCACGGGTTCGTCGAGAATCCAGAGGGGGCGGAATTCGGCAAGCAGGCGGGCGAGGGCCGCCCGCCGCCTCTGGCCAGCCGACAGGGCGCGGATAGGAAGATGCTGCTTGTCGTCGAGTCCTGCCTCGTGCAGCGCGGAGGCAATCGCCGCGGGACGCTCCGCGTGTCCGCTTGCGGCCTGTAGCGCCCGCAGATTCTGGATAGCGCTGAGTTCACCATTGAGGCCGTCGGCATGCCCCAAATAGAAGAACTGGCTGCGATAGTTGCTGCCAAGTTGCGAAATGCCGAGTCCCTGCCACAGCACCTTGCCGCGAGCGGGCTGCGCCAAGCCCGCCAGAATGCGCAGCAGGCTGGTCTTGCCGCTGCCGTTGCGTCCGTGGACGAAGAGGCATTCGCCGGGCGCCACCTGCAAGGCCAGTTGCTTGAACAGCGGGCGCTCCGCGCGCATGCAACCAAGATCCATCGCTTCAAGCATTGCCGCTCCGCCGCTGTGTGGACAAAGGGGCCACTATAGGGAGGCGCGTCTGACCGTCACATTGCTGGCGGTTTACATTCCTGTAATGTTCGGACGGAAACGGCCGTGTTTCAGCACAGATCGCGCGGATGCGGCCGTAGCAGTTGAAAAAGTTCTGGCCGACGCCGCGAGTTGCGGCGCCGGCGATACTTAGAACCAGATGCGCACGCCGGCCAGGATCGCGCGTTCGGAACGGCTTTCTCCGGCTTCGCTGGCGTAGCTGGCGGTCTTGCCGAACTTGCGTCCGAACGACACCCCGACATACGGGGCGAATTCGCGCGTGACCTCGTAGCGCAGCCGCAAGGAGAACGATGCGTCCGACAGCCCGGAACCCACGCCGCGCGCCTCGTCATTCTTGCCGTTCAGGCTGGCTTCGATTTCAGGCGTCAGGATCAGGCGCTGCGTGAGCAGCAGGTCGTATTCCGCCTTCAACGCCAGCGCGGTTCTGCCGGATCCGCCGACGTAGCCGGTGATTTCGGTTTCGATGCCGTAGGGCGCCACGCCTTGCACGCCGAACGCCGCCCAGTTGCGCTTCGGTCCCGTGCCGAAATCGCGCCGCGCACCGAGTTGCAGGTCCCAGAACGGCGAGATCGTGTGGCTCCAGAAGGCCTCGATCTTGGCGTCCGTGCTGCCGTTCAGGCGATCGCCTTCGCTTTTGATCCACAGCTTGTTCAGATCGCGGCCGATCCAGAACTGGCCGTCCCATTGCAGGCTGGTCTGTTCGTTGCGGTCGTAGGCGACGCCAAGCTTGTCGAACAGCAGGTGGCTGGTGACGACGTTGTCCATCATGTGCGGATGGATGCGGTAGGCGGCGTAGCGCTGCTCCGTGCTGCCGTCGCTGGAGGGCAGGGATCCCACCGGCGGGCCTTTGGGCGGGGATTCGTCCATGCCGGGCATGGCGCCGTGATCCATGCCCGGCATCGAACTGTGATCCATGCCCGGCATTGAGCCGTGGTCCATGCCTTTCATTGAACCGGGGGCCATGCTCTTCGTCGAGGTCGGATTCTGACCCTGCGTCGATCCATGGTTCATGCCAGGCATCGAGCTGTGGTCCATGCCTTGCATCGAGCCATGGTCCATGCCGTCCATCGTTCCGGCCGGCGCCTGCGCCTGGGCCAGTCCGGATGCGGCCGCAAGAAGGGCGGCGCCCGCGACGAGCCCGGACCAGTGCATTCTGGATGTCGTTGTTCTCATTATTCCCCCTATTCCACGACGACCGCGCGGAACATGCCGGCCTCCATGTGGAACAGCAAGTGGCAGTGATAGGCCCAGTTGCCGCGCGCGTCCGCGCTGACGCGGTAAGTGAGGCGCTGCGCCGGGTTCAGGCTGATCGTGTGCTTGCGCACCTGGAAATTGCCGTCGGCGGATTCGAGGTCGCTCCACAAGCCATGCAGGTGGATGGGGTGCGTCATCATGGTGTCGTTGACCAGCACGAAGCGCACGCGCTCGCCATACTTGAGCACGATGGGCTTGGCCTCGGTGAACTTCAGCCCGTTGAACGACCACATGTAGCGGTCCATGTTGCCGGTCAGGTGCAGTTCGATCTCGCGAGTCGGCGGGCGGTTGTCCGCGGGTTCGACCATGGAGTGCAGGTCCGCATAGGTCAGCACGCGGCGGCCGTTGTTGCGCAGGCCCACGCCTGGATCGTCCAGCCGGGTCGAAACGATGTCAGGCACCATGGAGTTGGCGGGACTGTACTCGGCGGGGTAGGGATGCTTGACCTCGACCATGCCGCCTTCGTTGCCGCCCGCGCCATGGTTCATGCCTGCCATTCCTGCCATGCCGGCGTGGTCCATGCCGGCCATGGAGCCGTGATTCATGCCGCCCTGAGCTCCATGGTTCATCGCACCCTGAGCGCCGTGGTCCATTCCCCCCGCTTGCGAGCCGCCCATGTCCATACCGGGCATGTCGTGCGCCATGCCCATGTCCATCATGGTCAGCACCTGCACCGGGTCCAGCGCCGGGATCTCGGCCTGCATGCCCTCGCGCGGGGCCAGCGTGCCGCGCGCATAGCCGGAGCGGTCCATGGCCTGCGAAAAGATCGTGTAGGCGCGCTCGTCCTGCGGTTCGACGATGACGTCATAGGTCTCGGCCACGGCGATGCGGAACTCTTCCACCTCCACGGGCCGCACGGCGAGGCCGTCGGCGGCCACCACCGTCATCTTCAGGCCGGGGATGCGCACGTCGAAGTAGGTCATGGCCGACCCGTTGATGAAGCGCAGGCGGATCCGTTCGCCCGGACGGAACAGACCGGTCCAGTTGCCGGCCGGCGATTTGCCGTTGGTAAGGAAGGTATAGGTTGCGCCCGAGACGTCGGCCAGGTCGGTCTGGTTCATGCGCATCTTCTGCCACATGAGCCGCTCGTTCAGCGCATTCTTCCAGCCGGATTTTTCGGCGTCGTCGATCAGGCTGCCGACGGTGGGCTGGATGTAGTTGTAGTAGTCGGGCATCACCTTGAGCTTGCGGAACACGCTCATGGGATCCTCGTCGGTCCAGTCGGACAACAGCACCACATAGTCGCGGTCCGCGCGCACCGGGTCCGGGCGCTTGGGGTCGATGACGATGGCGCCGTACAGTCCCGTTTGTTCCTGGAAGCCGGAATGGCTGTGATACCAGTACGTGCCGCTTTGCCCCACGTCGAACTGGTACGTGAAGGTTTCGCCGGGCGCGATGCCGGGAAAGCTCAGGCCGGGAACGCCGTCCATGCCGGTGGGCAGGATGATGCCGTGCCAGTGGATCGAGGTGTCTTCGCGCAGGCGGTTGGTGACGCGCAGCGTGACGCGGTCGCCTTCGCGCCAACGCAGCGTGGGCGCGGGCAGCATGCCGTTGACCGTGGTTGCGATGCGGGGAGCGCCAGTGAAATTGGCGGGGCTCTCGCCGATCTCCAGGTTGAACTCGGTGCCCGACAGCACGCTCTGCCGGGCGGCGCCGGCCTGCGCCCAAGAAGACGGGCTCCACAGACCCATGCCGGCCAGCGCGCCGCCCGTGGCCAGGCCCTGCACAAACCGGCGGCGCGGATTCGAAACTGCTCTACTCATGCTCTATCTCCCCGGTAGCCGGACCGGCATCCCGGCAGTGGATTACTTGACGGAAACCGCGCCCTTCATGCCGGCGGGATAGTGTCCGGGCTCCAGGCAGGCGAAGGCGACGGTTCCCGCCTTGTCGAAGGTCCAGACGATGTCGCCGGCCTTGCCCGCTTCCAGGGACACGGAGTTCGGCTCCTCGTGGCGCATGCCCGGGTCCTTGAGCATCATCTGGTAGTGGCTGTTCAGGTCTGCCGTGGTGCCCAGCACCATTTCGTGGCGGATCTTGCCGGAGTTGGTGACCTTGAAACGGATGGTCTCGCCCGCCTTGACGTCGATCTTGTCCGGCGTGAAGCGCATTGCATCCGTCATGTCGACCACGATCGTGCGCGAGACCTTGGCGGGGTTGCCGGGCTTGCCGATGGGGGCGGCGGCGTCATGGCCGCCGCCGTGGCCCGCGCCGTGGCCGGGGGCAGCCATGGCGCCGAAGGAAAGCAAAAAGACGCCCGCGGCCACGGCGCCTTGTGCGAGTTTCACCAGTTTCTTCATGCGTATCCTCTAGACTCGAATTGGGGGTAGGAGGCGCCACTTTAGTGACGCGCTCCACACCGCAACCTGTCGGGAGGATTACTTTCCTGTAATGTTCGGCGTCCGGGACAGCGTGAAGCCGACCTCGGTGCCCTGACCGCCGCAGCGCGCGAACGCGTTGCCGCCGTGCATGCGGGCAATGGCGCGGACGATGGCCAGGCCCAGGCCGTGCCCGTCGGCGCGCCGGCTGCGGGCATCGTCGCCGCGATAGAAGCGGTCGAAGATGCGCGGCAGCGCCTCGGCTGCGATCGGCGCGCCGGGGTTCCTGACCCTGATCTCGATCTCCTCTTGCCGGGTGATGCAATAGAGGTCGATGCCGCGTCCCCGTGGCGTGGCCCGGATGGCGTTGCTGAGCAGGTTGGCGATGGCGCGCCGCAACAGCCGCGGGTTGGCCATCAGGATGGCGGCGCCGTGCGCGGTCATGGACACGCCGGCTTCGTCCAGCGCGGCTTCGTAGTACTCGGCCACGCGGGCGACCTCGCGGCGCACGTCCACTTCCTGCAGGTCCCCCGCTGGTTCGCCGCCGTCGGCGCGGGCCAGGAACAGCATGTCGTTGACCAGCGCCTTCAGCCCTTCCAGCTCCTCCAGGTTGGATTCCAGCACCTCTCGCAGCTCCTGCTCGGAACGGGGGGACGACAGGATGACCTCGGCGCCACTGATCAGCGTGGCCAGGGGCGTGCGCAGTTCGTGCGCCACGTCGGCGTTGAAGCCTTCCATCTGCTGGTAGGCCGTTTGCACCCGGCCCAGCATGCCGTTGAAGGTATGAGTGAATTCGCGCAGCTCGCGGTCTATGCCCTGTTCCGGCAGGCGCACGGCAAGATTGTCCGGCTGGATCCGGGCGGCCTGCTGGGACAGGCGGCGGATGGGCGACAGTGAGCGCCGCACCGCCCATGCCGACAGCACCAGCGTGGCGCCGACCCAGGTGGCGCAGATCAGGACCAGCGCGGTGGCGAAGGCATACAGGAACTGCGTTCCAGGGCGCAGGTTAACGGCCACGGTGAGCTCGGCCCCCGGCAGCAGCGTGCCTTCCAGCGGCTCGCGCAGCCCGCGCATGTTCCAGCCGTCCTGCGAGTGCAGCCTGATCTCGCGCCCGGACAGCGGCCGCACGTCCACGGGCGGCGCCTCGCCGTAGAACACGCTGCCGTCGGCGAGCGTGATCCAGGTCTTGAGATTGCCGTGACCGACCATGATGTTGTCCAGGGCGCTACGCAGATCCTGCATCTGCGCCAGCGTGGTCTGCATGCCGATAAGGTGGTTGATGAGTTCCAGCTTGCCGGCCACCTCGGTGATCTCCTGGCGCTGCACCTCGCGCTTCAAGGCCCAGAACAAGGTGTAGCCGGCGATGCTGGACACCACCAGCGCAATGATGCCGAGCAGCAGCGTGAGGCGGATTTCCATCGAAGCGATGCGCGGCAGCTTCATTTTTCGCGCAGCTCCAGCACGTAGCCCATGCCGCGCACGGTATGCAGCAGCTTGGTTTCGAACGGGTCGTCTATTTTGGCCCGCAGGCGCCGCACGGCGACTTCGATGACGTTGGTGTCGCTGTCGAAGTTCATGTCCCAGACTTGCTCGGCCAGCACCGTCCGGGACAGCACCTGGCCGTGGCGGCGCAGCATCAGCGTCAGCAGCGTGAATTCCTTGGCGGTCAGGTCCAGGCGCATGCCGCCGCGTTGCGCCTTGCGCCGCGCCAGGTCCATCTCCAGGTCGGCAAGCTTGAGCAGCGTCGACTCCTGCCCGCGGCCGCGGCGCAGCAGGGCCTGGATCCGCGCCAGCAGCTCGGAAAAGGCGAAAGGCTTGACGAGGTAATCGTCCGCGCCGCCTTCCAGGCCGCGCACGCGGTCTTCCACCTTGTCGCGGGCGGTCAGCATCAGGACCGGCGTTTCCTTGTGCTTGCGCAGGTCCGCCAGCACGCCGAAACCGTCGACGCCGGGCAGCATCACGTCCAGCACCACCACGTCGTAATCGCCCTCGATGGCGGCGTGCCGTCCGTCGATACCGTCGCGGGCGATGTCGACCACGTAGTTGTGCTCGGTCAATCCTTTGCGGACGTAGTCCGCGAGCTTTCTTTCATCTTCGATCAAGAGGATACGCATGGGGCGCCTCGCATTCCTTGCACAAATGTAATGAGTCGGTCCGGCTTCTGTAATTGCCGACTGCGTAGAGTTCAGCGTGTCTGCCAAGTTCCCGCTTGGCGGCGCTGAAACACAAGGAGCGATCCGTGAGTGCTCGAAAATCTGTCTCGAAGAGCTTTGAAACGGCCAACGATGAAATTGCCGTTGCGGCGCATTATGCACCTTGCGCGCCGAAACGTGCACGGGGATATGCGCGGATGGCGGCCGCGGGGACCGGTCCGTCCAGGGCCTGAACCGGCGTTGCTCGATGAAGATCCTGTACACCAATTTCCATCGCGGCGATGGCGGCGGGCATACCACGTATGTGCTGTCGCTGGCCGGCGCGCTGCGCGGCGCGCACGATATCGTCGTGGCGGCGCCGCCAGACAGCCGGCTGTTCAAGACGGCCCTGGCGATGCCGGGCGTGCGGGTCGAAGCGCTGGATTTCCGCGGCGGCCTGCTGGCCGCGCTGCCCAATGCACGGCGCCTGCGGCGACTGCTGGTGCAGGAACGCTTCGACATCGCGCACGTCAACGGTTCTGCCGACCATCGTGTGTGCATGCTGGCAGGCTTGGGGCTGGGGGCGGACAGCCCTGCGGTGGTGTATACGCAGCACAACGACCGGATCGCCAGCAGCCTGGGCGCGACGCTGCGCGCCCGGCTGGCGACGGACCGCGTCATCTGTGTGTGCGAGCACACGCGCCGCAAGCTGGCGGGCAGCGCATTCGGGCGCTGCGGCCTGCGCACCGTGCGCAATGGCGTGGACGTGGAGCGGTTCATGCCCCCCGCGCCGCAGGCGAGGGCTGAAGCCCGCCGCCGTTGGCTGCCGGCTGCGCACGCGGGCCGGCTGGTGGTCGGCAGCAATGCGGGCACCGCGGACTACAAGCGCTGGCCGGACATGGTCGAGGCCCTGTCCTTGCTGCCTGTCGAGCTGCGGGCGCGTATCGTCATCATGATCGCTGGCGAGCCTCCCGGCGAACCTCAGCGCCGGCGGGTGCGTGAACTGGGCATGGAAGATCAGGTGATCTTCTCGGGCCTGCTGGACGACGTGCGGTCCTTCGTGGCCGCGCTGGACGTGGGCTTTGTGCTGTCCTCGGAGATGGAGACCATCTCGTTCGCGTGCCGCGAGATGATGGCCATGGGTGTGCCGGTCATCGTCAGCAATGCCGGCGGGCTGGCCGAGAATGTGTATCCCGGGCTGGACGGCTGGGTGGTCCCGGCGCGCACGCCCGAGGCCGTGGCAGGCGTGCTGCGCGAGATCCTGGCGCAACCGCAGCTACTGGGTCCCATGGGGCGCGCGGCGCGGGAAAAGGCAGTGCGGGACTTCGCCCTGTCCCGCTTCGTGGCGGACACGCACGCGGTCTACCTTGAAGCGCAGTCGCAGGCCCAGCGTCCGTTGCGGCTGGCGTGAATGCAACGGCCCCCAGCGTACGGCCTCAGACCATCGCTTGGCCGCTGCGCCTGGCAGCGCGGATGTCCCGCCACAGCGTCACGCACAGCAGCGCCAGGATGAGGGCGGAAATGGCGGGCCACACCAGGAAGTAGAACGTCAACCACATATCAGTCTCCTTGTTGCTGAATGGATGCTCAGCCTTGGGCCGGCTGGATTTCGGGGCGTTGCACGGCGGGCGCGGAAAGCGCGTCCTGCGCTTCCTGGAAGGAAGTCACGCGGTCCGCCAACAGGCTGAAATCGAAGCGCTGCTGGTTGCGCAGGCTGAGACCGGCGCAGACCGTGGCGCTGACGCCGTAGGCGGTCAGCGAGCCCATCAGGACGATGTACTCGCGCAAGGTGCCTACGAACACGGGCAGCATGACCAGCATGCCCAGGGCGCCCACCGCGAGCGCCGCGGTGCGGCCGAAGAAGCCGAACGTCATGAGGCCCAGCACCACGCCGCCGCCGATGGCCGAGCAGATCTCGAAGAACACGGCGACCGCGCCGGTGATGGGTAGCAATTCAAAGCGCACGACGGTGAACAGGATCACGGCGCTGAGCACGGCGCTGACGAAGGCGCGGTTGTCGACGCGGTCCCAGTAGAAGCTGGCGATGACGGGGAAAACGATGGCGCCCCACAGCGCGCCGACGAACACCAGCATGACCAGGATATCCAGGCGCAGGCTGGCGAATATCACGCCTATCATCGTGGCGACGATCATGGTGATACGGCCCCACCACAGCATGCGGCGCGGATCGGGGCGGCCGCCGGCCAGGTTCTTGGCGTAAACATCAGTCATGACGATGGCAGACAACGCGGCCAGGTCGGAGTCGGCGGTCGAAGACAGCGAGCCCACCACCAGCAGGAAGAACAGCGCAATGCCGAAGGGCGGCAGGTAGGTCGAGGCCATCTGCGGGATGATGTTGTTCATGTCGCCGTTGGCGGGCTCCAGGCCGACGAAAAGCGCCAGCAGCCCCAGCATGCCCAGTCCGATCACGACGGCGCCATATCCCGCCGTGGCCGTCAGGAACGTGGGCTTGATCAGGTCTTCGCGCACCGCGAACAGGCGCTGGGCGATGGTCTGGTTGCCGATGGCGTAGGCCAGCACGGCCACGAAATAGGGCGCGCCCTGTTCCAGGATGGCGCGGGTGGAATAGAAGTCCGCCTGGTCGGCGCTTAGGCGCCACATGTTTTCCGACAGCACGTCGGGTCCGCCCGCGTTGAAGAAGATGAGCGGGATGATGACGACCGCCGCGATGATCATGGCGGCCAGCTGCGCAAAATCCGTCATTACGGAAGTGCGGAATCCCGACCACAGTGTGTACGACAGCACGCCCAGGCCGGCGATGAGCACGCCCTGGATGAAGGTGAGCGGGCTCAGGATCGAGACCAGCGCGCCCGCCGCCGTGAAGTTCACCATCAGGCTGATGCAGCTGCCCACGATGTTCGACACCGCCATGATCATCTGGCTGGAGGTGCCGTGGCGCGCGTGTATGACTTCGGCCAGCGTGTGCGCCTTGGGCGCCAGCTTGCGGAAGCGCTTGCCGAAGGGATAGATGAAGAGAATCATCAGCGCGCCCCAGAAGCCGTAGTGCAAGGGGCCTGACAGGCCGTACTTGTAGCCCGAGGTGGCGCTGGCGTAGAACGATGCGGCCCAGATCCAGGTTGCGATCATGCTGGCGGTGGACAGGCCGAAGCCGACCGCGTTGTTCGACACCATGTAGCCATCGACGTTTTCGTTCTTCTGGCCGATAAGCAGCGACATGAGGAACGTCGCGCCATAGAACCCGACCAGCAGCAGGATGGCGGTGGTGGCGGATAGCTGAAAGAATTCTGTCTCTTGCATCGTCTTCGTCCTTTCTCCTTGACAGCGTGTTCATGACGGACAGTCATGGCTGCATGAAGGCCGTTTCCGCGGGATGCGATGGGCGGCAAACCCCTTTGACGCAGCCGAAACACCAGGCGAGCGGCCGTAGGCGCGATCGCATGCCTGCCCGGCGCGGACGTGACTGGACACGCCCGCGGACGGACAGCAATAAGGCACACCGTATAGGTGTCTTGCTGCCGCATAGCGCAGAACGCTGGTTGCTTTTTTACGTTGCCCGATGCGGCGAGCGATGGTCCTGCCTGGTAAGCAGGAGTTTTGTTCCGCAGCCTTTACGGCTGGGTGTGGGTGTTTCGGCGTTACACGCCGGGCCGCTGTGCGCGGCCGTGTGATGGATGCTTCCAGCGATGTGCATCGCCTGGCTGCATGCGTAATGAACTACAACAGGCGCCAAGTATAGGGACATACCCCGCGCTAGTCCAGCTTGCGTCCGCCAGGCGTGCATGCGCGGGTATCGCGAATCGCATTGGCGGGTATCGCAACACTTAATTGGCCGCCGTGCGCGCCATCCGATAAGGTGTACGCAAGCCCGGGCCATGCGTACGGCGTGGCCGCGCAAGACCGAGACGACACATGACAGACCGCGTATACCTCAATGCCGTGGGAGCAGACGGCAATCCCCTATACATGCACGTGCGCGATGGCCGCATCCTGGCGCTGGGCGCCGAGCCGCCCGTCCTGGGCGCGGCGCAGGTGACCGACCTGCGCGGACACCTGGTGCTGCCGGGCTTTGTCGACGGCCATATCCATCTGGACAAGAGTTTCGTCGGCGACCGCTGGCGGCCGCACCGGCCCGCGGACAGCCTGCGCGAACGGCTGGCCATCGAGAAAGAAGAGCTTGCGGCCGCGCCGCCCATCGAGGGGCGCGCCGATGTCCTTATCGCGCAAGCCGCGGCGTTCGGCACGGTGGCGATGCGCTGCCACGTGGACGTAGATGCCACGACCGGCTTGGCGAATCTGCATGCCGTCATGGCGGCGCGCGAGAAATGGCGCGGCATTGTCGATATCGAACTGGTGGCGTTCCCGCAGGCCGGCGTGATGTCCTGTCCGGGCACGCCGCAATGGCTGGAAGCGGCCGTGCGCGAAGGCGCCGGGGTAGTGGGCGGCATCGATCCCTCCACGCTGGACGGCGATGCCGAAGGCCAGCTGGATTGCGTGTTCGGCATCGCTGAGCGGCTGGGCGCCAAGATCGATATCCACCTGCATGAGCCGGGCGAGCAGGGCGTTGCGCAGATTGCGCGCATTGCCGCGCGCGCGCAGGCGCTGGGCCTGGCGGGTCGGGTCGCCATCAGCCACGCCTATGCGCTGGGCGATGTCGGCCAGAGGGCGTTGGAGGATGTGGCGCGCAAGCTGGCCGACGCCGGCGTGGCGATCATGACGAACGCGCCAGGTGACCGGGCCTTTCCGCCGGTATTGGCGCTGCGCGCGGCGGGCGTGCGCGTATTCACGGGCAATGACAACATCCAGGATTGCTGGTGGCCCTATGGCAATGGCGACATGCTGCAGCGTGCGATGCTGATCGGCTACCGCTCGGGCTTCTACACGGACGACGATCTGTTGACGGCCTTGCACATGGCGTCGCATGCGGGCGCGGCGGTGCTGGGCCTGGGCGGGTACGGCCTGCAGGTGGGCAATGAGGCGACCTTCGTGGTGCTGCCCGTGCCCAACGGCGCCGCCGCGGTTGCCGCGGTGCCGAGCCAGCGCGCTTTGTTCCGCAAGGGCGAACCCGTGGGCGAGGCGGCTCGGGCATACGCTGGCGTCACGCCGGCGGTGTGACCTGCGCGGCGCGTTGCGTGCAGAAGTCCTGCAATGCGCGCCGCAGCGCGTGACCCGCATCGCTGAGCCGCGAGCGCGCATACAGCGACAAGTGCAGGCCGCGCGGCGCCGGAAATCCTTCCTCGGGCGTGAGCAGCCGGTGTTCGGCGCTGGCGCAGGCGGCAGGCAGCAGGCTGATCCCCAGTCCCGCGGCGACGGCAGCGCTCAGGCTGGGCAGGCTGGGGCTGGAAAAGCGCACATGCCAGGGCTTGCCGCTGGTTTCCAGCATGGCGGTCATTTCCTGGCGGTACAGCGCGCCGGACGGAAAGGCCACCAGCGGCACGGCGGTGTCGGGCGCGGGCGGCGGCGCATCGCGGGCGGTGATCCAGCACAGGGGTTCGGGCCAGTGCGCATCGCAATCGGCGTCCACTTCCCATTGCTTGACCAGCAGCAGGTCCAGTTCGCCATCGCGGTAGCGCCGCAGCAGCTGATGACTGAGGCCGCCTTCGACTTCCACGCGCAGGCGCGGATAGGCCGCTTCCACGGCGGCCAGGGTAGGCATCAGCGTGGCGCCCATGAAATCCTCGGGCGCGCCCACGCGCACCACGGCGCTGGCCTGGGCGGCGGCCACGTTTTCGCGCGCCTCCTCAGCCAGCCGCAGGATGCTGCGCGCATAGCCCAGCAGGCGCTCGCCCTCCTCGGTGGGCAGGACATGGCGCTGCGTGCGGTCCAGCAGGCGGCAGCCCAGGTTCTCTTCCAGCCGGATGACGTGCTGGCTGACGGTGGATTGCGTCAGGTGCAGGTGTTCGCTGGCGCGGGTGAAGTTGCCCGTGTCCACGACGGTAAGAAAACTGCGCAGCAGGACGGGATCTAGCATTGGGATGTCCACTCGAATCTATCAAGCCAATTAATTTCATAATACTTGGGCCGGCCGCCATACTTGGAATCTCACGGGGCCGCGAGTCGATTCGGCTTGCCTCAAGCTGTTGATCTGGAGGAAATACCAATGTCTATCTTTCGTGCGGGCCGTCTTTGGCTGGCGGCATTCCTGTTGGGCATGGGGGGCGTAGCCGCGGCCGCGGGCCCGGACACCGCGCTGTTGGCCGCCGCGGGCAGTGGCGACGCTGCCCGCGTCAAGCAGATGCTGGGGCAGGGCGCTGCCGTGGATACGCGCGATGCGGACGGCAATACGCCGCTGCTGCGCGCGACGCAGGGCAATCATGTCGAAGCGGCACGCGTCCTGATCGAGGCCGGCGCCAACGTCAATGCGCAGAACTCGATCCGCGACAGCGCCTACCTGCTGGCCGGCGCCCGCGGCTATCGCGAGATCCTGGCGCTGACGCTGGCGCACGGCGCTGACCTGAAAAGCACCAACCGCTACGGCGGCACTGCCCTCATTCCCGCATGCGAGCGCGGCCACGTCGAAGTGGTGGACATGCTGCTGCGCGCCGGCGTGGACGCGGACCATGTGAACAACCTGGGTTGGACCGGCCTGCTGGAAGCCGTGATCCTGGGCGATGGCGGCGCGCGTCACCAGGCGATCGTCAAGCGGCTGATCGAAGCCGGCGCCGACGTCAACCTGGCGGACGGCAAGGGCGTGACGCCGCTGCGTCATGCGCGTGAGCGCGGACAGACCGAAGTCGTGCGCCTGCTGGAGGCGGCGGGAGCGAAGGGCTGAGGCGCTGGCGCTGCGAAAAAAAAAACGGGGCTTGCAAGCCCCGTTCTTCATGCAGGAAACGGCAAGCCGGATCAGAAGCCCTCGCGCGGCACGTGCACCCGGCCTTCCATCAGCACGCGGGCGCTGCGGCTCATGATGGCCTTGGTGACCTTCCATTCGCCGTCGACCAGCTTGGCCTCGGCGCCGACGCGCAAGGTGCCGGACGGATGGCCGAAGCAGACGTTGTCGCGTTCGCCGCCGCCCGCGGCCAGGTTGACCAGCGTGCCCGGCACCGCCGCCGCGGTGGCAATGGCGACGGACGCGGTGCCCATCATGGCGTGGTGCAGCTTGCCCATGGAGAGCGCGCGCACCAGCACGTCGATGTCGCCCGCGCCGATCTTCTTGCCGCTGGAGGACACGTATTCCTTGGGCGCCGCCACGAAGGCGACCTTGGGCGTGTGCTGGCGGCTGGCGGCCTCTTCCAGCGTCTTGATCAGGCCCATGCGCAGCGCGCCGTGGGCGCGGATGGTCTCGAAGCGCGCCAGCGCGGCCGCGTCGCCGTTGATGTCGTCCTGCAGTTCGGTGCCGCGGTAGCCCAAGGCTTCGGCGTCCAGGAAGATCGTGGGGATGCCGGAGTTGATCATGGTGGCCTTGAACGTGCCGATGCCAGGCACTTCCAGGTCGTCCACCAGCTTGCCGGTGGGGAACATGGAACCGCCGTCGCCTTCCTCGGCCGGGTCCATGAATTCCAGGCGCAGTTCAGCCGCCGGGAAGGTCACGCCGTCCAGTTCGAAGTCGCCGGTTTCCTGCACCGCGCCGCCCGTCATGGGGACGTGCGCGATGATGGTTTTCTGGATGTTGGCCTGCCAGATGCGCACGACGGCGACGCCGTCCTGCGGCACGCGGGCGGGGTCGACCAGGCCGTTGGTGATGGCGAACGGCCCGACGGCGGCGGACAGGTTGCCGCAATTGCCGCTCCAGTCCACGAAGGGCTGGTCGATGGAGACCTGGCCGAACAGGTAGTCCACGTCATGGTCGGGGCGCGTGCTTTTGCCGATGATGACGGTCTTGCTGGTGCTGGAGGTGGCCGCGCCCATGCCGTCGATCTGCTTGCCATAGGGATCGGGGCTGCCGATCACGCGCATGAGCAGCGCGTCGCGCGCGGCGCCGGGCACGCGCGCGGACTCGGGCAGGTCGTCGAGCTTGAAGAACACGCCTTTGCTGGTGCCGCCGCGCATGTAGGTGGCGGCTATCTTGGTCTGGGGAGCATGGGTCATGGGGCAGTCCTGATGATGGGTGTTGGGGCGGGCGCCGCGGCGCCCGTCCCGCCTATGGCGGATCAGCCGGCTTTCTTGTCGGCGCCGGAAGCTTCCAGGAAGTCCTGGGCAAAGCGCTGCAGCACGCCGCCGGCTTCGTAGATCGAGACCTCTTCGGCCGTGTCCAGGCGGCAGGTCACGGGGACTTCGACGGTTTTGCCGTTGCGGCGGTGGATCACCAGCGTCAGGTCGGCGCGCGGCTTGCGCTCGCCGATGACGTCATAGCTTTCGGTGCCGTCCAGGGCCAGCGTCTTGCGGTTCACGCCCGCCTTGAATTCCAGGGGCAGTACGCCCATGCCGATGAGGTTGGTGCGGTGGATGCGTTCGAAGCCTTCGGCGACGATGGCTTCCACGCCAGCCAGGCGCACGCCCTTGGCGGCCCAGTCGCGCGACGAGCCCTGGCCGTAGTCGGCGCCGGCCACGATGATCAGCGGCTGCTTGCGGTCCATGTAGGTTTCGATGGCTTCCCACATGCGCATGACCTTGCCTTCAGGTTCCACGCGGGCCAGCGAGCCTTGCTTCACCGTGCCGTCCGCGTTCTTCACCATTTCGTTGAAGAGCTTGGGGTTGGCAAAGGTGGCGCGTTGCGCGGTGAGGTGGTCGCCGCGGTGGGTGGCGTAGGAGTTGAAGTCCTCTTCGGGCAGGCCCATCTTGTGCAGGTATTCGCCCGCGGCGCTGTCCATCAGGATGGCGTTGGACGGCGACAGGTGGTCGGTGGTGATGTTGTCGCCCAGCACGGCCAGCGGCAGCATGCCGCGCAGCGTGCGCTCGCCTGCCAGCGCGCCTTCCCAGTATGGCGGGCGGCGGATGTAGGTGCTCTGCGCACGCCAGTCGTACAACGGGCTGACGGCGGCCTTGCGGTCGTCCTGGATGCCGAACATGGGGGCGTAGACCTTGCGGAACTGCTCGGGCTTGACCGCCGACTTCACCACGGCGTCGATCTCTTCGTCGCTGGGCCAGATGTCCTTGAGACGGATCTCGCGGCCGGCGGCGTCCGTGCCGAGCACGTCGCGCTCGATGTCGAAGCGGATGGTGCCGGCAATGGCATAGGCCACGACCAGCGGCGGCGAGGCCAGGAAGGCCTGCTTGGCATAGGGATGGATGCGGCCGTCGAAGTTGCGGTTACCGGACAGCACGGCGGTGGCGTAGAGGTCGCGATCGATGATTTCCTGCTGGATGACCGGGTCCAGCGCGCCCGACATGCCGTTGCAAGTGGTACAGGCGAAGGCCACGACGCCGAAGCCCAGCTGTTCCAGTTCCGGCGTCAGGCCGGCTTCGTCCAGGTACAGCGAGACGGCCTTGGATCCCGGCGCCAGCGAGCTCTTGACCCAGGGCTTGCGGGTCAGGCCCGCGCGGTTGGCGTTGCGCGCCAACAGGCCGGCGGCGATGACGTTGCGCGGATTGCTGGTGTTGGTGCAGCTGGTGATGGCGGCGATGATCACGGCGCCGTCGGGCATCTGGCCGGGATTGTTTTCCACCACGCCGGAGATGCCGCGCTCGGCCAGGTCGCTGACCGGCAGGCGGCGGTGCGGATTGGACGGACCGGCCAGGGTGCGCACCACGCTGGACAGGTCGAAGCGCAGCACGCGTTCGTATTCGGCCTGCTTCAGGCTGTCGGACCACAGGCCCGTGGTCTTGGCGTAGTTCTCGACCAAGGCGATCTGCTCGTCCTCGCGGCCGGTCAGGCGCAGGTAGTCGATGGTCTGCTGGTCAATCGAGAACATCGCGGCGGTGGCGCCGTACTCGGGCGCCATGTTCGAGATGGTGGCGCGGTCGCCCAGCGTGAGGCTGGCGGCACCTGCGCCGTAGAACTCCAGGTAGGCGCCCACGACCTTCTCCTTGCGCAGGAATTCGGTCAGGGTCAGCACGATGTCGGTGGCAGTGATGCCGGGCTGCGCGCGGCCGGTGAGTTCCACGCCGATGATGTCGGGCAGGCGCATCCACGAGGCGCGGCCCAGCATGACGTTCTCGGCTTCCAGGCCGCCCACGCCGATGGCGATCACGCCCAGCGCGTCCACGTGCGGCGTGTGGCTGTCGGTGCCGACCAGCGTGTCGGGGAATGCCACGCCGTCCTGCGTGTAGATGACGGGCGACATGCGTTCCAGGTTGATCTGGTGCATGATGCCGTTGCCCGGCGGCACGACTTCGATGTTGCGGAAGGCCTGCTTGGTCCAGTCGATGAAATGGAAGCGGTCTTCGTTGCGGCGGTCTTCCACGGCGCGGTTCTTGGCGAAGGCGTCGGGGTCGTCGCCGCCGTATTCCACGGCCAGCGAGTGGTCGACGATCAGCTGCACCGGCACCACCGGATTGACCTTGGCGGGGTCGCCGCCCTTGTCGGCAATGGCGTCGCGCAGGCCGGCCAGGTCGACCAGCGCGGTCTGGCCGAGAATGTCGTGACAGACCACGCGCGCCGGGAACCACGGGAAGTCCAGATCGCGGCGGCGCTCGATCAGCTGCTTCAACGCGTCGGTCAGCATGGCCGGATCGCAACGGCGCACCAGGTTTTCCGCCAGCACGCGCGAGGTGTAGGGCAGGCGGTCGTAGGCCCCGGGCGAGATCGCCTCGACGGCGGCGCGGGTGTCGAAGTAGTCCAGGCGGGTGCCGGGCAGGGGCTTGCGGTAGTTTTGGTTCATGCCTCGGTGCGCTGCAGGTTGCCCTGCGCGATCTGCTGTTCGATGTTGATACGGGATGCGCGGATGTGGCGGCGCATCAGGATTTCAGCCAACTCGCCATCGCCGTCGGCGATGGCATCCAGAATGCGGTGGTGTTCGGCGTAGGCCTGCCGGGGGCGGTTGGGGGTGGTCGAATACTGGATGCGGTACATGCGCGCCAGCTGGTAGAGCTCGTCGCACAGCATGCGGAACAGCATCTGGTTGCCGCTGCCCTTGACGATGCGGTAGTGGAAATCGTAGTCGCCTTCCTGCTGGTAATAGCCCAGCCCGGCCTGGAAGGCTTCGTCGCGTTCGTGCGCTTCCAGCACGGCGCGCAGCTCGGCGATTTCCGAGGGCGGCATGCGTTCGGCGGCCAGGCGGCAGGCCATACCTTCCAGCGATTCGCGGATTTCATAGAGTTCGGACAGTTCCTGCTGCGACAGCGACACCACGCGGGCGCCGGCGTGGGGCACGCGCACCAGCAGCTTCTGGCCTTCCAGGCGGTGCAGGGCCTCGCGCAGCGGGCCGCGGCTGACGCCATGGATGCGGGCCAGCTCGGGCTCGGAAATCTTGCTGCCGGGGGCGATTTCACCCTTGACGATGGCGGACTGGATCTTGCGGAAGATGTGTTCCGCAAGCGTCTCGTTGTCGCCGGGGGCGGCGCCGGGCAGGGTCAGCACCTTGCTCATTGTGTTGACAATCTTTCCGCTATGGGAAGAAAAATTCGGAAAAAAGCGCCGTGTGACGCAAGATTGTCAACAATTTACCTCGGCGGCGGGGCGGGCGCAAGCCCGCCCCAATGGGACGCAGGGCGGGCGCCTAGCGCTTGTGGTGCACTTCCTGCAAGCCATAGACCTGCACCGGCACGCCCACCTGCCGCGCCTTCAGCTGCAAGGACAGGTACTGCGAGTAGTGCCGCGACTGGTGCAGGTTGCCGCCATGGAACCAGAGCGCTTCCTGCTGCGTGGGCTTCCACATGTTGCGCTGCTCGCCTTCCCATGGGCCTGGGTCCTTGGTGGTGTCCGAGCCCAGGCCCCAGCACTTGCCGACCTTGTCCGCGACCTCGCGGTTGATCAGGTCGGCGGCCCAGCCGTTCATCGAGCCGTAGCCGGTGGCATAGACCACCAGGTCAGCCGGCAGGCTGACGCCGGACTTCAGCACCACGGCGTCGCGTGTCAGGTGGCTGACGTCGGTGCGTGACTGCAGCTTGACGCTGCCGTCGATGATCAGATCGCAGGCGCCGACGTCGATGTAGTAGCCGGAGCCGCGCCGCAGGTACTTCATGAACAGGCCCGAACCGTCGTCGCCCCAGTCCAGCATGAAGCCGGCCTCTTCGAGCTTGGCGTAGAACCCGGCGTCGCGTTCGCGCATCTGGTCGTAGAGCGGGATCTGGAACTGCGCCATGATCTTGTAGGGCAGGGACGCGAAAGTCAGGTCGGCCTTGCGGGTGGTCATGCCGTTGGCCAGCGCCTGCTCCGAATACAGGCCGCCCAGGCCGATGTCCATCAGCGTGTCGGAACGCACGATGTGGGTGGACGAGCGCTGCACCATGGTGACGTTGGCCCCGCCCTCCCACAGCGCCGCGCAGATGTCGTGCGCGGAGTTGTTGGCGCCGATGACGACCACGTTCTTGCCGCGGTAGGCGTCCGGGCCGGGGTGTTGCGAAGAATGCTGCTGTTCGCCCTGGAATTCGTCCTGGCCGGGGAAGGAGGGGACATTGGGCTTGCCGGACATGCCGGTGGCCAGCACCAGCTGCTTGGGCCGCAGTACCACGGGCTTGCCCTCGCGCAGCACCGTGACCTCCCATTCCTGTTTCTGCTCGTCGTAACGGGCCGACTGGCAGACGCTGGAGGTCCAGTAGTTGAGCTCCATGATCTTGGTGTACATCTCCAGCCAGTCGCCGATCTTGTCCTTGGGCGCGAAGACGGGCCAGTTCTCCGGAAAGGGGATGTAGGGCAGATGGTCGTACCAGACCGGGTCGTGCAGGCACAGGGACTTATAACGCTTTCTCCAGCTGTCGCCGGCGCGTTCGTTCTTTTCGATGATGATGGTCGGCACGTCCAGTTGGCGCAGGCGTGCGCCCAGCGCGATGCCGCCTTGGCCGCCGCCGATGATGAGCACGTAGGGCTGGGTCTGGTAGCCCAGTTCGGCGGCTTCCTGCTCGCGTTTTTCCAGCCAGGTCTGGCGCGTGCGGCTGCTGCCGTGTTCGGCGCCCTTGGGGCGGCGCAGGCCGCTGGGTTCCTCGTGCCCCTTGAGTTCGGACATGGTGGTCAGCAGAGTCCAGATCTTGCCGTCCTGGACGCGGATGTGGCCGTAGCCGCGCGCGCGGTTGGTCTCGATCTCGATCCAGCCTTGCAGCAGGCCGGCCTCCTGCGACACGGTTTCCTTCGGATCCAGGCTGAAGCGCACCGGCTCCACCTGCGACAGCTGGTGTTGCAGCATGTCGCGGATCTGGCCATGGCCTTCGAGCGTGCGGATGTTCCAGGTGAACAGCACCAGGTCGCGCCAGTAGCAGTCATCCTGGAACAGGGCCGCGACGCCGTCGATGTCCTTGTTGCCCAGCGCCGTGTTCAGGCGCGTGAGCACGGCGTCCAGGGCGGCGCCGGCTTGATCGGTCTGCATGTCTAGTCTCCTTGCCCGTGGCGGGCGATCGTTGTCGTGGCGGACCGGGACATGGTCCGCTGGCGGCCCCGGCCTGTGCCGGCCGGTGGGCGTCGATAACGATCAAGCAATCGGCATGCCAGCCCTGGCGCGCAGGAGAGCTGGACTGGATGCCGTGGCGCCGCGCCACACCTGTGGCGCAAGGGTGTGGCGCCCGGCCGTGGGCCTCAGGAGCGCGAGGAGACGCCGTGGCGCCGCATCTGGCGATGCACGGTGGAGCGGTCCACGCCCAGGCGCCGCGCCGCTTCGGAGACGTTGCCGCCGCAACTGGCCAGCATGGCGCGCAAGGCCGCCTCTGCGGGGCTGGCGGCGGCCGCCGCGGGCGCCAGTGCGTCGGGCAGGTCGGCGGGTTCGATCACGCCGTTCTCGCACAGCGCGGCGGCGACCGCGATGGCGTTGGCGAGTTCACGGATATTGCCGGGCCAGGCATGCGCCTTCAACGCCATCAGCGCGGCGGGCGCCAGCACGGGGGCGCCGGACTCGTCCTGGTGGCGCGCCAGCAGGCGGGCGATGAGCCATTCCAGGTCCGCACGTTCGCGCAGCGGCGGCACGGTCAGCGTGGCGGCATTGATGCGGTAATAGAGGTCTTCGCGGAAGCGCCCCTCGCGCACCAGGGCGGCCAGGTCGCGGTGCGAGGCCGACACCAGGCACAGGCGCACGGCGCGCGGGGCGTTGGCGCCGATGGGCGTGACCTCGGATTCGGCCAGCACGCGCAAGAGGCGGCTTTGCAGCGCCAGCGGCATGTCGCCGATCTCGTCCAGGAACAGGGTGCCGCCGTCGGATTCCTCGATCAGGCCCTTGCGGCCCTTGGCCGCCGCGCCGGTGTAGGCGCCGGGCAGGTAGCCGAACAGCTCGCTTTCGATCAGCGATTCGGGAATTGCCGCGCAATTCACGGCGACAAAGCGCCCGGCGCGCTGGCTGCTGTCGTGGATGGCGCGGGCCAGGTATTCCTTGCCGACTCCGGTTTCGCCTTGCAGCAGGAGGGGCAGCCCCTGCCGGGCCAGTTTGGCTGCGCGCGTCAGCATGGCCGCCATGCGAGCATCGCCGCCATCCAGACCGCGCAGCGCGGACGGCGCGCCGCGCACGGCGACCGAGGTTCCGCGCGCGTGCCGGTTGGGTTCGATGGCGTGCGCGAACAGCGCGTTGCCGTCGCGGGCCGCGATCAGGCGTTGCTGCGGCGCATGGGCGCGGGTGTAGCGCGGCAGGTCATCGAGCTGCACGTCGAAGAAACGGGTGACGGGCTGGCCGATCAGGCCGGCGGGATTGCGCCAGTCCAGGCCGGCGGCGCGCGCCAGCAGCTTGGCGCCGGTATGCGTCATGCCCAGGATGCGGCCGGAGCCGTCCAGCGATATCGCGGCCTCCGGGTCCACGTCCAGGAATTCCGGCGAGCGCGCGAAGCGCAGCACCCATTCGTTGCTGGTGCGCGCCATCAGATTGGCCATCTCGATGCGCCGCGTGGTGCTGGTGACCAGGTGCAGCGCCAGGTTCTGGCTGGCTTTCAGGATGGGCGAGCTCAGCAGCGAGATGTCCAGCACGGCCGCGAGTTCGCCGTCGGCGTTGTAGATGGGGGCGGCAGTGCAGGACAGGGGCGTGTGGGTGTTGTCGAAGTGGTCGGTCTGGTGGATGGTAAGGGCTTCGCCGCTTTCCAGGCAGGCGCCGACGGCGCAGGTGCCGGCGCGGCGCTCCGACCATTCCGACCCCAGATACAGTCCGGCCTTGCGCAGGCTGGCGGTCTGCTGCGCGTCGCCCAGGAATTCCACGGTGACGCCCTGGCGGTCGGCCAGCAGCAGCACGTAGTTCTGGCCGGCGACCTGGCGGAACAGATGGTCCAGGCCGGAACGCGCAATGGAAATCAGCGCTTCGGACTGCTGGCGGTGTTCGCGCAGCCGGCCATCCGGCACGATATAGGCCTCGCAGGCCTGGGCGGGATCCAGCCGGTACTGGTCCAGGCAGCGCAGCCAGCTGCTGACCACGTGCGCGTCGCGCTGGGTGGGGCGGCCCTGGCCGACTTGTTCGATCTCGCGGATATGGGCGGAGTGCAGGGATTCCTGACTAGGCATGTCGTCTCCATGTTGCGCCCGATCTGCGCCGGATCAACGGCCAGCATGCACAGAGGACGACACGCCTGTAAATGCTGGTTATCCAGCATCGGGACGTATGGGGGACGCTACAGGTCGACCTTGACCTTGCCGGCCTGCACCAGCCCCGCCACGTCGCGGATCTCCGCCAGCAGCGCCTGTTGCAGTTGAGCGGGCGTGCCGCCGGTGGGCTGGAAGCCCTGTTCGCCCAGTTTGGCGCGCACCGTCTCGGTCTGCAACGCGCGGTTGATGCCCTGGTTCAGCGCCGCGATGGCGGCTTCCGGAGTGCCGGCCGCGCAATAGGTGCCGAACTGGATCTGCGCCGAGAAGCCGGGGTAACCGCCTTCCGCCACCGTGGGAATGTCGGGGTACTTGGGCAGGCGTTCCGGGCTGGTCACGGCCAGCACGCGCAGGCGTCCGCCTTGCAGATACGGTTCCACCGCCGCCACGGTGGCGACCACCACCTGGATCTGTCCGCCCAGCAAGTCCGTCATCATCGGGCCCGTGCCGCGGTACGGCACGTGCAGCATGTCGATGCCGCAGGCGGCCTGCAGCAATTCGGTGGCCAGATGTTGCGGCGTGGCGTTGCCGGGGGAGCCGAAGGTCAGCCCCTTGGGCTCGCGCTTGGCCTGGGCGACGAGTTCGCCCAGGGTCTTGGCAGGCAGGTCCGCATTGACCGCCACCATGTAGGGCGAACGCGCAATCGGGCAGACCGGCGCCAGTTGCTTGAGCACGTCCTCGGGCGGCTTGGCGTAGTAGCGCACCGACGGCACCAGGCCGGCAAACAGCAGCACGCTGCCGTCCTTGGCGCCGTTGGCGGTGTAGTCGGCGCCCAGCATGCCGCTGGCGCCGGGCTTGTTCTCAACCACCACCGGGCGGTCCAGCGCGCCTTCCAGCGTGGCGGCGATCACTCGGCCCAGCACGTCGGTGCCGCCGCCGGGCGGGAAGGGCACGATGACGCGCAAAGGGGCTTCGCGCGCGCTGGCAGCGCCGCCGAGCGCGGCGCCCAGCGGCGTGAGCGCCAGGGCCGCCATGTTCTTCAGGATGGTTCTGCGGTTCATATTGTTTGTCTCCATATCCACTCTACGCGGGCTAGGCCGCGCTTGGCGCGCCGGCAGCCGGCAGAAAAAATCCATGCAGCGCCGCCGCCACGATGGCCGGTTCCTCCACCGGCAGCATGTGTCGCTGGCCTGGCACCACCTGCGCCTGCGCATGGGGCAGCGCTTCGGCCAGTTCCCGTGTCATGCGCGGGGTCGAGCCGACGTCCAGTTCGCCGGTCAGCGCCAGCGCGGGACAGGCGATGTCTGGCGCGGCCTGCGCCAGGATCGGGTCGCCCTGCGCGAACACGCGGTAAGCGGCCAGGAAGCTGGCGCGGTCGTTGTCCAGCAGGCGCTGGCCGATGCTGGCCACGCGCTCGGGACGCCGGGCCTGGAACGCGGGCGTGAACCAGCGCTGCAGCGAGACCTGGGCCGCGGCTGCGGGATCCTGCGTGGCAGCTGCTTCCAGCCGCGCCAGCACGGCGCGCGTTTCGTCCGCGCTGCGGCGGAACACCGTGCTCAGCAAGGCCAGGCGCGTGACGCGTTGCGGGCGTGCGGCGGCATAGGCGCCCGCGATCAGGCCGCCCATGGAATAGCCCAGCAGATTGGCGCTTTGCCAGCCGGCGCGATCCAGTTCCGCGTCCAGCTGCGCGATGTAGTCCTGCACCGTCACTCCATCGGCGACGGCGGGGGCGCGGCCATGGCCCAGCATGTCGTAGCGCAGCACCTCGAAATGCGGCTCCAGCAGCGGCGCCAGATCGTCCCACAAGGTGTGGTCCAGGCCGACGCCATGCAGCAGCACTAGCGGTACGCCGCGGCCCGAACGGCGAAAATGCGCGCTCATTTGGCCTGCGCCTCGCGTTCCAGTTCCTGCAGGTCGGAATAGCGGTTGCCGATCCGATGATGCGGACGGCCCGAGGTCGCCGCGCCCAGGGCGATCACGATTTCGTCGGGGGCGGGCGCGTCGTTGATGGTTGTCTGCACGGTCAGATAGTGCGAGCGCAGGCCTTCGTCGAGCTTGTGCATCAGCGGCACGGTGATCACGCAGCCGGGGCCGCCGCGCATATTGGTGAAGCTCAGGTAGCTGGTGCCGCCAACCGCGCCGCGATAGGCGTTGCCGAAGCGCAGGGTGTGGATCAGCGCCGAGGCGTGTTCGACTTCGCCGGCCGTGCCCACGACCGCGGCCTTGCCATAGGCTTCAACCTGGTCGGCCGAGCCGGCCTGACGCAGGATTTCCGCGACCAGCAGCTCGCCCAGCGGCGGCGCGGCTTCCAGAATCTTGGGCCGCAGGTCTTCCTGGAACGGCTGGCCGGCCCAGGGATTGCGGATCACGGCCGCGGCGATGACCATCACCAGCGGGCGCTCGGCGGCGCGACCGCCTTCGATCAGGGTTTTTTCCACATAGCTGACTACCTTGCGCACTTGCAAAGACATAACCGCTGCTCCAGTACCTGTAGGAATGAAAGACGCGGCCATTGTTGAAGGCAAGGCGGAGTTTTGACAATCCAAATTAACTCAAGTTAATTTTGGAAAATCCGAATTTTCAGCAGCCCTGAAGCCATGTCCGCGCCCTTGAAGATCCAGCATCTGCGCCAGTTTCTGTTGGCGGCCGACCACGGCAGTTTCCGTCTGGCGGCCGAAGGCACATTCCGTTCGCAGGCGGCCGTGTCGGCGGCCATGCAGGATCTTGAGCAGCAGCTGGGCGCGCCGCTGTTCGAACCCGGCAAGCGCGCGCAGCTCACGCCCCTGGGTATAGCCGTGGCCCCGCTGTTCCGCGAACTGCTGTCCACCCACGACCGGGTGCTGGACGCGGCGCGTCAGTTCGGCCTGGGCAGCCAGGGACCGGTATCGCTGGCGGTGATGCCGTCGCTGGCCGACGAGTGGCTGCCGCGTTTGCTGGAGCGCTATGCGCGCAGCCACCCCGCGATCCGCATCCGCGCCGTCGACGAGTCCTCGCAGGATGTGCACCGGCTGGTGCTTGGCGGCGAGATCCAGGTAGGGGTGGCAGGGCAGGTGCCGCGCACGGCGGAAGTGGCATTCGCGCCGGTGGCGCGCGACGCGTTTGGCCTGGTGTGCCGCAAGAGCCATCCGCTGGCGCGGCGGCGCGGCCCCGTGCCCTGGTCGGCGTTGGCGGGCGAGCGCCTGATAGGCAATGCCACCTTCGACACGCTGAAGAACCGGCAACTGGGCAGCGCCATCGAGGACCCGTTCATGGTGGTGTCGAACCGCGCGTCGCTCCTGGCCAGCGTGGTCAGCGGGCTGGGCGTGACGGTGCTGCCGGTGCTGGCGCGGCCGGCCGCCGCGACCGGACTGGCCTTCGTGCCGCTGGCCGAACCCACGGTCGAGCGCATCGTCGGCGTGCTGACCCGCAAGGAAGAAACGCTGCTGCCGTCGGTGGCTGCCATGCATGCATTGGCCCTGCGTTCCCTGGCCCAGTTCACGCGCCGCAAGGGCGCGATCCTGGTATAGCGGCCAGGCGTGCTGCGGCGCTAGACGCCGCAGGCGTAGATCATGAACTGGCGGAAGGCTTCGGCGGGCTTGGCCAGCCGCGCTTGCGGATGCCACAGCAGCCCGGCCTCCATGGGCGGGACGGCATCGGTAATGGGTACGGCCTCGATCTTGCGGCCCTCCAGCGACCACGGACGGTAGACCATGTCCGACAGCATCGTGACGCCGAAGCCATGCGCAACCAGCCCGCGAAGCGCCTCCATCGAGCGCGTGCGGAAGGCGATGTCGGGCTGCAGGCCGTGGGCGCGCCAGTAGGCCAGCGCGGAGCGTTCGCCTTCGTCCATTTCCAACAGGATGTAGGGATAGCCGGCAATGTCGGCCAGCGACGGCGCCGATGCCTGCGCCAGCGGATGGCCGGACGCGGTCCATAGCTGCCGCCGCGAGCGTACCAGCACCTGGTGGCCGAAGCGCTCGCGCCGTTCCACGTTGGACAGCAGCGCCACGCCCAGCTCGACCTCGCCGCAGGTTACGGCGGCTTCGATCTCGGGCCGGTCGAGGTCGACAAGGTCCAGCTCCACGTCGGGATAGCGCCGCCGGAAGCGCGCCAGCAGGTCGGGCAGGAAGTAGCCCAGCACCGTGTAGGACGCGGCGATCCTCACTGCGCCGCGCAGCGCATAGCGCTGGAAGCCGGGTTCACGCAGGGCGTCGTCCAGCGAGTCGAGCACTTCACGCGCCCGCTGGTGGAAGTTATGCCCTTCGGGCGTCAGGGTGACGCCATGCGGATGGCGGTCGAACAGCCGCACGCCCAGTTGCGCCTCCAGCGCCAGGACGGCGTTGGTGACCGCGGATTGGGAGACATGCTCGTCGGCGGCGGCCATGGAAAACCGGCCGGTCCGGGCGGCAGCCGCGAAGTAGCGCAGTTGGCGCAGGGTGACATCGTTAGCCATCTGTTTAGCGCATACCTGATACCTGAATATATGAATATACGATAACCAGCCTGCTTCCTACACTGCGGCAAAACACCAAGAACCGGAACGCAGGAGACAAGCGTGGACACCCCCCTTTCCGCAGGCGCGGCCGATACCCATGGCCTGACGCTGGACGACAAGTACACCCGCAGCCACGGGCGCATCTATCTGAGTGGCACCCAGGCCCTGGTGCGGCTGCCGCTGTTACAAAAGCAGCGCGACCTGCAGGCCGGCCTGAACACCGGCGGCTACATCTCTGGCTACCGCGGCTCGCCGCTGGGCGGGCTGGACCAGGCCCTGTGGAAGGCCAAGCGCCACCTGCAGGCCAACGACGTGGTGTTCCAGCCCGGCGTGAACGAAGACTTGGCCGCCACGGCGGTATGGGGCTCGCAGCAGCTGAACCTGTTTCCGGGGGCGGCGCGCGACGGCGTATTCGGCATGTGGTACGGCAAGGGGCCGGGCGTGGACCGGTCGGTGGACGTACTCAAGCATGCCAATTCCGCCGGCAGTTCGGCGCATGGCGGCGTGCTGATGCTGGCGGGCGACGACCATGCCGCCAAGTCCTCGTCGGTGGCGCACCAGTCCGAGCACGTGCTGATCGCCAGCGGCATCCCAGTGCTGTATCCGTCCAACGTGCAGGAGTACCTGGACTACGGCCTGCATGGCTGGGCCATGAGCCGCTACACCGGCCTGTGGGTGGCGATGAAATGCGTGACCGACGTGGTCGAGTCCAGCGCTTCGGTGGAAGTGGATCCGGACCGGGTGCAGGTGGTGCTGCCCGAAGACGTCTTGCCCGAAGGCGGTCTGAACATCCGCTGGCCCGACACGCCGCTGGCGCAGGAGGCGCGGCTGCTGGACCACAAGTGGTATGCGGCGCTGGCCTATGTGCGCGCCAACAAGCTGAACCGCGTGGTGCTGGATTCCCCGCAAGCGCATTTCGGCATCATGACCGCGGGCAAGGCGTATCTGGACGTGCGCCAGGCGCTCAACGACCTGGGCCTGGACGAGGCGGCCTGTAGCGAGGCCGGCATACGCGTGCTGAAGGTGGGCTGCATCTGGCCGCTGGACGCGCAGGATGCGCGCGAGTTCGCCACCGGCCTGAAAGAGATCCTGGTGGTGGAGGAAAAGCGCCAGATCCTGGAATACGCGCTGAAGGAAGAACTCTACAACTGGCGCGACGATGTACGGCCACGCGTCTACGGCAAGTTCGACGAACGCGACAACGGCGGCGGCGAATGGTCCACGCCGCGCGGCGGCTGGCTGCTGCCCGCGCGTCACGAGCTGTCGCCCGCGCTGATCGCCCGCGCCATCGCCGCGCGGCTGGAAAAGGCCGACCTGTCGGATGCGCTGAGAGCGCGCATCGCGGCGCGGCTGGCTGTCATCGACGCCAAGGAGCGCGAGGCTTCCCGTCCCACGCTGGTGGAAGAGCGCAAACCCTGGTTCTGTTCCGGCTGTCCGCACAACACCTCCACCCGCGTGCCCGAAGGCTCGCGCGCCGTGGCCGGCATAGGTTGCCATTACATGGCGATGTGGATGGACCGCAAGACCGACACCTTCAGCCAGATGGGCGGCGAGGGCGTCGCCTGGCTGGGGCAGAAGGATTTCACCGCTGAGCGTCACATCTTCGCCAACCTGGGCGACGGCACCTATTTCCATTCGGGGTTGCTGGCCATACGCGCGGCAGTCGCCGCGCACGCCAGCATCACCTACAAGATTCTCTACAACGACGCCGTCGCGATGACGGGCGGGCAGCCGGTGGATGGCGTGCTCACGGTGCCGCAGATCGCCGCCCAGATGCAGGCCGAAGGCGTGGTCAAGACCGTGGTGGTGACCGACGAGCCGGAAAAGTACGCCGGCGCTACCGCGTTGCCGCAGGGCGTGGAGGTGCACCACCGCAAGGCGCTCGACGACGTGCAGCGCGCCTTGCGCGACATCGCTGGCACGACGGTGCTGATCTACGACCAGACCTGCGCCACCGAGAAGCGCCGTCGCCGCAAGCGCGGCGAGTATCCCGATCCGCCGCGCCGCGCCTTCATCAACGAGTCGGTCTGCGAAGGTTGCGGCGACTGCTCGGTGCAATCCAATTGCCTGTCGGTCGAGCCGCTGGATACGCCGCTGGGCACGAAACGCCGCATCAACCAGTCGTCCTGCAACAAGGACTTTTCCTGCGTGGAGGGCTTTTGCCCCAGCTTCGTCACGGCGGAAGGCGCGACGCTGCGCAAGCCGGGCACGGGCAGGGATCTCCCCGCGTTGGCCGAACCGCCGCAGCCCGACCTGGCAGGGATCCGTCCGCTTGGGGCCTACCGCGTGGTGATCGCGGGCGTGGGCGGAACCGGCGTCGTGACCATAGGCGCGCTGCTGGGCGCGGCCGCGCATCTTGAAGGCAAGGGCGTGACCGTGCTGGACATGGCCGGGCTGGCGCAGAAAGGCGGCGCCGTGCTCAGCCACGTGCAGCTGGCCAATCGCCCCGCGGACCTGCATGCCACGCGCGTGGCGCTGGGCGAGGCCGACCTGGTCATCGGCTGTGACGCGCTGGTGTCGGCGTCGCCCGAAGTGCTGTCGCGCCTGCGCCCGGACCATGGCCGCGCCGTCGTGAACAGCAGCGCCGCGCCGACGGCAGCCTTCCTGTCGCAGCCGAGCTGGCGCTTCCCCGGCGCGCAAGCCGAAGCCGCGCTGGCGCGCAGCACGGGCGACAACTGCGATTTCATCGAGGCCGGCCCGCTGGCCGAGGCCCTGCTCGGCGACACCATCTACGCCAATCCGCTGCTGCTGGGCTATGCCTGGCAGCAGGGCGGCCTGCCGCTGGCGCTGGACAGCCTGCGGCGCGCCATCGAGCTGAACGGCGTCTCGGTCGAAAAGAACCTGGCCGCCTTTGAACTGGGCCGGCAAGCCGCGCATCATGGCGCCGCCGCGCTCAAGCCGGCGCCGCGGGCGCAGGTGATGGCCTTGCCGGAGTCCCTGGACGGCCAGATCCAGCGGCTGGCGCAACACGTACGCGCCTATCAGGACGAGGCCTACGCCGCGCGCTTCCTGGATGCGGTGGCAGCGGTGCGGGCGCGCGAAGCCGCGCTGGCGGATCCGCAGCGTTTCGAGGTCACGCAGGCGGTCGCGCGAAACCTCGCCAAACTCATGACTTACAAGGACGAGTACGAGGTGGCGCGCCTGTACGTGGATCCGGCCTTCAAGGCCCGGCTGCGCGAGCAGTTCGAAGGAGAACCCGGCCGCGACTACCAGCTGCGCTATCACTTGGCGCCACCCGCGCTGGCGCGCCGCGACGCGCGCGGGCGCCTGCAGAAGCGCGCCTACGGTTCGTGGATGGGACTGGCGTTTCGCGCGCTGGCGCCCATGAAGCGGTGGCGCGGCACCTGGCTGGACGTGTTCGGCAAGACCGCCGAACGCCGCATGGAGCGACAACTGGCGGCCGACTACCTGGCGCTGGCCGAGGAGTTCTCCCGCACGCTGGACGCGGCCAATCACGCCACGGCGCTGGAACTGGCCGCGCTGCCTGACACGATCCGTGGCTATGGCCATGTCAAGGAGCAGAACGTCGAACGGGCGCGCGCGCGGGAAGCCGGGCTGTGGGAGCAGTACCGCGCGCCGGCGCGGGAAACGCTGGCGGCTTGAGACCGCTACGCCGACAGGGCGGCAATCGTGCCGCCCTGTCGGCCATTAGGGATTCCCGCCACTTTGGGCCCGCCGAAACCATGCTTAAGCATTTCTCAATAGGCAGACTCGGGGGCTTGCGTCAGAGTTCTGCATCATGAAACGGCCGCCAGACGCCGTTGCCCGTCGCGCCGCCGAGCGCGGCGGTCGCGATGCCCGCACACAGAAGATTGCCTGCCTTTTGCACACCAGCCGAGAGCCCGGGGAAACACCGGGCGCCGGCTGACCGGCCGTTGCCGTCCGGCAGCGGCTCCCTGTTGGTCCGAGGAGACAACAATGAGCAAGAGTTGGAAAGCGCTGTTGGGCGCGGCCGCCGTCATGGCGGGAGGGTGGGTCCACGCGGCCGACGCGCCGCCGGACATCAAACTGATGCAATTGTCCGTGGGCAAGATCGAGCTGGACAAGGGCTTCATGACCGCCATGGTGGACGTGGGCACCAAGATCAAGATTCCCGTGCCGGCCTACGTGATCCAGCACCCGCGCGGACTGGTCTTGTTCGATACCGGCATGAACCAGGCCACGGCCGACGGCAACTGCGCCAATTACTGGGGGCAGGGCCTGTGCGGCGCGTTCAACTCCATCCAGGGGCGCGACGAAGTGGTGGACCGCCAACTCAAGGCCGCCGGCTTTGACGTGAACGACGTCAAGTACGTGGTGTATTCGCACTTCCACCTGGACCATGCAGGCAACATCAAGATGTTCCCCAAGGCGCGCCACGTGGTGCAGAAGGCGGAGTTGCGGGCCGCATGGTGGCCGGAGAAATTCCAGCGCGCGGCCTATGTCATGAAGGACTTCGATACCACGCGCGACTACGACTTCATCCAGGTGGAAGGGGATTTCGACCTGTTCGGCGACGGCAGCATCGTGCTGCTGGACACCAAGGGCCATACCCAGGGCCACCAGTCCCTGCAGGTCAAGCTGAAGAACACGGGCACGGTGCTGCTGGCGGCGGACGCCATCTACACGGGCGAGAACGAAGCCGGCGTGATTCCGGGCATCACCTGGAACACGGCCGCTTCCATGCTGGCCATCGACCGGCTCAAGCAGATCCGCGACGCGCGCCAGGGACAGCTCTGGTACAGCCACGATGCGGAGCAGCACGCGCAGAACGCCAAGACCAAGGTCTTCGACTGAGGAAGCGCCATGCAGCCGGTAGTCGCCTTGCATGAAGTCTGCAAGTCGTTCGGGCCGCGCCAGGTCCTGCATTCCCTGAGCCTCAGCGTGGGGCCAGGGGAAATCGTGGGCCTGCTGGGTCCGAACGGCAGCGGCAAGACCACCACCTTGCGCCTGATGGCGGGCTTCTACGCGCCCGATAGCGGCCGCATCACGATCCGCGGCCGTCTGCCGGCCGCGGGGCGCGGCAACGCCGACATCGGCTATCTGCCCGAGCGCGCGCCGCTGTATGACGCGCTGACGGTGTCGCAGTACCTGGAGTTCGTTGCCGGCGTCAAGGTCGAGGGCGGCGCGCGCGCCCGGCGCCAGGCGACAGAGCGGGCCATCGAAGGGTTCGATCTGCAGGGCCTGACGCGGTCCAACATAGGCCGGCTGTCCAAGGGACAGCGCCAGCGCGTCGGTCTGGCGCAGGCCGTGCTGAACGACCCGCCCGTGCTGTTGCTGGACGAGGCCACCAACGGACTGGATCCGGTGCAGATCGTCGAAGCGCGCGCCATGATACGGCGCTGCGCGCAGGGACGCGCCGTGGTGTTCAGCAGCCATCTGATGCAGGAAGTGGAGGCCCTGTGCACCCGCATCGCCATCCTGCGCCAGGGACGACTGGTGGAGGATGCGGCGCTGGGCGAGACGCCGGCCGCGCTGCAGCTGAGCCTGAGGTTGCCCCAGGCGCGGCACGCGGCCCTGCGCGCGGCCCTGCTTGCTTGCCCCGGAGTCAAGGGCGTCGACGCCGAGCCGGTCGACGCGGACCATAGCAAATGGCGCATAGGCTGGGACCGCCAAGAGGGCGGCGAGGCGAGCTGCGACGTCGTGCTGCGTATCGTGCTGGCGCATGCGGAAGTGCGCGCGGTGCTGTCCATGCACGACGCCGTCGAGGCCCGCCTGTTGGCCGCGCTGGCGCCCAACGACCCGCAACTGCGGAGGCGCGCATGAGGAGCTTTCTCGCCCTGTACCGCAAGGAACTGCGCACCGACTTCGGCTCCCCCGTGGCGCTGGCGGTGGTGGCGGTGTTCTGGGCACTGTCGGGCTATCTGTTCAGCTTCAACCTGTTCTTCGTCAGCACGGGGCAGATGGTGACCGCCTTTCACAACATGACCATTCTGCTGATCCTGGTGATGCCGCTGGTCAGCATGCGGGCCTTCGCGGAAGAAGCGCGGCAGGGCACGCTGGAGCTGCTGCTGACCTTGCCGCTGCCGGACTTCACCTTGGTCGCGGCCAAGTACGCGGCCGGATTGACCGTGCTGGCGCTGATGCTGGCGGGCACCGCGTCCGCGGTGCTGCCTCTGGCCTGGTACGGACAGCCGGACTATGGGCCCATCGTCGGCGGCTACATCGGCGTGTTCCTGTACGGCGCGCTGTTCCTGGCTATCGGCATCGCGATGTCCAGCGCCTGCACCAATCAGATCGTGGCGGCCAGCGCCACCTGGGGACTCCTCGTGCTGCTGTGGTTCATCGACTATCCCGCCGCGCTGGACGCCTTTCCCGCGCTATCACCGTTCTTCCAGGCCCTGTCGCTGTCGGCGCAGCACGTGGACTTCATCCGCGGCGTGCTGCCAGGCCCGGCCACGCTGACTTTGGCCAGCCTGACGCTGCTGGCCTTGATGGTGGCCGCGGTCAACCTCAAGCGCTGGAGGCTGAGATGAAACCCGACGCTCCGCGCCGCGCCATAAAGCGCCTGGCGTTATGGCTGCCGGTGATGGCCGTGGCGGCGCTGCTGCTGGCGCTGAACCTATGGGCATCGCGCCATCTGGGGCGCCTGGACCTGACCGCCCAACGCCTGTACAGCCTGGCTCCCGAAAGCATCGAGGTGGCGCGCCGTATCAACCAGCCCGTCGAGGTCACCTGGTTCTACGACCTGCGCAACAAAAGCATGGTCGACGCGCTGGAGCTGCTGCGCCAGTACCAGCGCGCCAATCCGCTGATCCAGGTGCGCGGCGTGGATCCCGCGCTGCGCCCGGCCGAGGCGCGCGAGGCCGGCATCCAGTTCGCCGGCAGCGCCGTGCTGGCCGCAGGCGAACGCCGCATGACGATCAACGGCGGCACCGAGACAGATTTCACCAATGCGCTGATCCGTATCAGCCAACGTGGCGCGCAGACCGTCTGCTTCACGCAAGGGCATCGCGAACCCGCGTTGGACAGCCTGACCTCGTTGGACGACCTGGAAGAGCATGACGGCGATGAGAATCTGGTGGCCCGGGTCGAGGTGCATGAGCAGCATGGCATGGCGATGGCGCGCAACGCGCTGCGCACATTGGGCTTCGCTACGCGCGGCGTGAACGCGGGCAGCCTGGCGCAAGCGCTGCCGCAATGCTCGGTGGTGGTGGCCGCCGGTCCGCGTACGCCGTTCGGCGCGAGCGATGCGCAGGCGCTGCGTGAATGGACGGCCGCGGGCGGCAAGACGCTCTTGCTGCTGGAGCCGGATTCGGTCCACGGCCTGGATGCCTTGCTCGGCGACTTCGGCATCGCGCGTCCGGCGGGCGCGCTGGCGGACCCGGCCAGCCACTACCGCAACGATCCCGGCAGTCCGGCCGTCAGCGATTACACGCGGCACAAGCTGACGCGCGGCCTGCCCTTGAGCTTCTTCCCAGGCGCGGCCGGCCTGGAACCCGCAGGCGACAGCCTGCCCCGCGGGGTGGTGGTGACGCCGCTGGCGCAGACCTCCGACCAGGCGCTGCTGCCCGGCCGGTCCGCCGCGCGCTACGCGCTGATGGCCTTGGCCACGCGCAACGCCCAGGGCGCGGACGGCGCCGCGCTGCCCATGCTGCTGGTGGCGGGGGACAGCGATTTCGCGACCAACCGCCATTTCGCCACCCTCGGCAACGGCCCGCTCTTCACCAACGCGGTATCCCTGTTGGCGGGCGAGGACGCCTTGCTGACGATACGGCCCCGGCATTACGAGAACCGCCGGGTCGAGCTGACCAACCGCCAGATGCGCGCGGTCTTCTGGACCAGCACGGTGGCCTTGCCCCTGCTGGCGCTGATGGCCGGACTGCTGATGTGGTGGAGGCGCCGATGAACGTCGCGCGTACCGGATGGTCGCTGCTCCTGGCCGCAGGCATCGGCCTGTCGCTATGGCAATGGCGGGAGGCAACCGAGTCGCCGCAGCGCCGTGGCGGCCATACCCATCTGCACGACGACTCCGGCAAGCCCGCGCGGCTCTATGCCTGGAGCCCGGCCGATGCCGTACAGGTGGTCCTGACCGCGCCCGACGGCACGCTGAGGCTGCGGCGCGGCGCGCAAGGCTGGGCAGCGGAATCAGCGGCGACAGCTGGCGGTTTCGATGCCGGGGAGTTCGTGGCGCTGTTTTCGCAGGCCCGCAGCGACCGCGTGCTGGCCCCGCAGCCGGACCAGCCCTATGGCCTGGCGCCGCCGCAACTGCGTATCGACGTCCTGGACGCGTCCGGTGGCACGCTGGCGAGCCTGGAAGTAGGCGCGCTGGCACCCGATGGACTAGGCCGTTATGTGCAGGTGCCCGGGGAACAGACGATACGCATCATCCCCGACTACCAGACCCGCGCGCCGCTGGCCGCTATGGCGGCTGCAGCTCCTTGAATACGCGGCACTCTATCGTCCGCGAAGCCGGGCTTGCACAAAGATAAATAGTCGCTGAAAAGGCGCATACCTATACTTCAAAGCCATTAACAGGCGGGTTTCGACGGCATCGGAAGAATGCAGGGAAACCAGCCGGAAAAGGGCCTTCCGGCCTGTCCGCGGTGCATCGCGGGGCGGACTCGGAAAGGTTGATAACGAGACATGGGCGCGCCGCGCGCGCCAGGGCGACGGCCCGCACAGCCAGGCTTGCGATCGATGTTGCAGGGCAACGGATTCGCGGGCGCGGCAGGTGCACAGCGCTTTGGGAGAAAACGCTTGACCTTGGATCTACTGCCTCTCGCCTTGGTGGACGGCGTGGCGTACGCCAGTCTGCTGTTCCTGGTATCAATGGGGTTAACCCTGGTGTTTGGCGTGATGGGCATCCTGAACGTCGCCCATGGGGCCTTCTACGCGTTCGGGGGCTATGCCGCCGCCAGCTTCGTCATGTTCCTGGCGCCCAAGACGGACTCTCCCATCCTGCTGTTCGCGGCGCTGTTCGTGGCCGCCGTCGCGGTCGGGCTGGCGCTGGGCAGCATCATGGAGTTCCTGCTGATCCGTCGCGCCCAGAACTACGATCCCATCCTGAAGCTGCTGCTCACGTTTGGCGCCTTCCTCATGCTGGAGGACATCCAGCGCATGCTGTGGGGCGCGCAACCCTACAGCGCCAGCGAAGTGGTCAACAGGCTGGGCAACATCGAGATCGGCGACATCACCTACACCACTTATCAACTGGTGGTGGTTCCGGCGACCGCGCTGCTGGCCTACGTGTGCCTGGAATTCTTCCTGCGCCACACCAAGCTGGGCAAGCAGACCGTGGCCACCACGCACAACCGCGAGGTCGCGACCTCGCTGGGCATCAACGCCAAGAAGATCGGCTACGTCACCTTCGTGATAGCCACCATTCTGGGCGCGCTGGGCGGCGCCATGGCAGCGCCGACCACTTCGCTCGTGCCGGGCGCGGGCACCGACATGACCGTGCTGTCGTTCGCGGTGGTCGCCACCGCCGGCCTCGGCCAAATCACGGGCGCGCTGATCGCGGCGCTGCTGATCGGCGTGATCCGCGCCATCGCCGTCTATGCCGCGCCGGAACTCGAGGTGGCAGTGCCGTACATCATCATGGTGCTGGTGCTCATCATCCGGCCGCATGGCCTGTTCACCGTGGCGCAAGCGAGGACGATCTGATGAAAGTTCCCGTCCTCAGCCTGTTGGCCGCGCTGCTTACGCTATTCCTTGGCTACACGTATTCCTGGACCATCACGCCCATCGTCATCGGGCTGACCTACGCCATCGCGGCGCTGGGCGTATCGGTGATGGCCCGCGCCGGGCAGATTTCCTTCGGCCACGCGATGTACTCCTGCATCTCGGCCTACACGGTGGCCTTCCTGGCGCGCGCCGTGCCAGGCGCGGACGCGTTGACGCTGATCCTGGCCGGCGTGCTGGCCAGCTTCCTCGCGGCGGTGGTCATCGGCCTGTTCGTGGTGCGCTACCGCGGCATCTTCTTCGGCATGCTCAACCTCGCCCTGAGCATGGTGCTGTTCGCGCTTCTGGGCAAGCTCTACACCTTGACGGGCGGTTCCGACGGCTTGCGCATCGTGCGGCCGGCGATGGCGGGCTTCGTCATGGAGCGGGAATCGTTCGAGCGTGCGCTGCTGGTGCTGACGCTGGTCCTCTCCCTCGTCCTGGCGTGGTGGGTGCAGCGCTATTTCCGATCCGGCAGCGGCCAGGCCCTGTCGGCGATCAAGACCAACGAAACGCGCCTGGAGTATCTCGGCTTTTCCGCCTACTTCATCATGTGGAAGGGCTACCTGCTGTCGGCCGTGGTGGTCGGTTTCTCGGGCGCCATCCTGGCGCTGATGCAAGGACTGGTCACACCGGAAATCGGCTCCTGGCTGCGCTCGGGCGAATTCGTCTTCATCACCATCCTGGGCGGCGCCGGCCATGCGGCGGGCGCTTTCCTGGGCGCAGTGGGATTCGAATCCGTGAAGCTGATCTCGGCCGCCTACTTCCCGGGCCTTTGGCAGTTCCTGCTGGGCCTGACCCTTATCCTGGTGATCTTCATGTTTCCCACCGGCTTCGTCGGGCAGATCATGAAACGCGCGGCAGCGCAGCGGCGCGAGCAGACCCGCGCGCAGGCCCCAGCCCGGATCCCGGTGAGGAACTGAAAATGAAACCCCTCATTCAAACCAAAGACCTGTACCTGGCCTTCGGCGGCGTGGTGGCCGCCGACAACATCAATTTCGAGCTGCACGAGGGCGAGCGCCTGGCCGTGATCGGGCAGAACGGCGCGGGCAAGACCACCTTCATCAACATCTGCACGGGCTATCTGGCGCCGTCCAAGGGCAAGGTCTATTTCGATGGCCGCGACGTCACGGCGATGGCGCCGCGCAAGATCGTGCGGCTGGGCCTGGGTCGCTCGTTCCAGCTGCCGCAGCTGTTCACCGAGCACACTGTGCGCCAGTGCGTGCAGATCGCCGCGGCACGGCGCAACAAGGAGCTGAGCTGGTTCCGTTCGCTGGAAAGCACCATCGACGAAAAGGAAGTCGATGCCACGCTGGATCTGGTAGGCCTGCTGCCCGAGGCCGAGGAGATCTCCATCGGGCTGCCCGAAGGCAAGCGCAAGCTGCTGGACGTGGCCATGGCGCTGGCCTTGCGGCCCAAGCTTCTGATCATGGACGAGCCCACCAGCGGCGTCGCATCCGAGGACAAGTTCGGCCTGATGGAAACCGTGATGCATGCGCTGGATGAGCGGCGCGTGACCAGCTGGTTCGTCGAGCACGACGTGGACATCGTGTCGCGCTATGCCACGCGCGTGGCGGCCTGGATCTCGGGCAAGGTGGCCGCGGACGGCACGCCCGATGAAGTCTTGAACAACGCGCAGATCAAAAGCGAAGTGCTGGGGGCCTGAGAACATGCTGAACCTATCGGGCGTCAACGTAGACCTGGCCGGAAACCGCATCCTGCGGGACGTCAGCGCCAGTTTCGAAGCCTCCAAGACCATCGGCATCGTCGGCCGCAACGGCGCGGGCAAGACCACGCTCTTGCGCACCATCATGGGCCTGACGCGGCTCAAGTCCGGGAAGATCTCCTTCGACGGCGCCGACTTGACCGCGTTGCCCGGCCATCGGCGCGCGGCCCTGAAGGTGGGCTATGCGCCCGAGGACCGGGTGATCTTCCCGACCATGACCGTGGAGCAGAACCTGCACCTTCCTTGCGAAGTGCAAGGCCAGTCCAAGGCCGAGATCGAGGCGCGCGTCACGACGGTGCTGAAGGTCGTGCCGCAACTGGAGCCCATGCTGCAACGCTCCGGCTCAGCGCTGTCCGGGGGGCAAGGCAAGATGGTGGCGCTGGCGCGCGCCGTCATGGTGGGCACGCGCCTCTTGATGCTGGACGAACCCTTCCAGGGCCTCGCGCCCAAGCTTGCGCGCGACTACACCGAAGCGCTGGCGCGGCTGAAAGAGCTGCAGCCCGACTTGTGCGTGGTGATCACCGAGTCCAACGTCAAGTTGCTCGGCGACATCCCCGACCAGATATGGACGATCGAGCGCGGCTCGATCACGCTGAACTGATTCCACGGAGACATTCCATGACGCAGATGATCATCAACGGCCGCCAGGTCGATGCCGCGGACGGCCGCAGCATCGAGGTGGTTTCGCCGGTAGACGGCAAGGTATTTACCACCATTCCGCGCGGCCAGCAGGCCGACGTGGACGCGGCGGTGCGGGCGGCGCGCGCAGCGCTGGACGGCGAGTGGGGCGGCATGACCGCGCTGGAGCGCGGGCGGCTGCTGCTGCGCCTGGGGGAGAGCGTGCTGGCGCATCACGAGGAACTGGCGCAGCTGGAATCGCGCGACACCGGCAAGCCCATGTCCACGGCGCGCGCCGACATCACGGTGCTGGCGCGCTACTTCGAGTTCTACGGCGGCGCGGCCGACAAGGTGCATGGCCAGACCATTCCCTTCCAGAAGGACTACTCGGTCCAGCTGATCCGCGAGCCGCTGGGCGTCACGGCCCACATCATTCCCTGGAACTATCCGGCGCAGATGTTTGGCCGCAGTGTGGCGCCCGCGCTCGCCATGGGCAACGCCAGCGTGGTCAAGCCGGCCGAAGACGCCTGCCTGTCCATCATCCGCGTGGCCGAACTGGCGCTGGAAGTCGGTTTCCCGGCCGGTGCGTTGAACATCGTGACGGGCCTGGGCGAAGAGGCCGGCGCCAGCCTGTCGCGCCATCCCGACATCAACTTCATCACCTTCACGGGCTCCAACGAGGTCGGCGTGCTGATCCAGCAGGCTGCCGCCGTCAACGCAGTCAAGTGCGTGCTGGAACTGGGCGGCAAGTCGGCGCATATCGTGTTCGACGACGCTCGCTACAAGCTGGCCATTCCGGCCATCGTCAAGGGCATTGTCCACAACGCCGGCCAGACCTGCACTGCCGGCAGCCGCCTGCTGGTGCAGAAGGGCATCTACGCCGATTTCATGAAGGCGTTGGCCGAGGAGTTCTCCAAGGTGCGCGCGGGTACGCCCGACATGGACCTGACCTGCGGTCCGGTAGTCAACAAGGCGCAGTACGACCGCGTAAATCGCTATATCGCGAAGGGCCTGGCGGACGGATTGAAGGTGATGGCTGAGGGCGCCATCGCCGACGGCGTGCCGGAGGGCGGCTACTTCGTCAAGCCGACGCTCTTCAGCGCTGCGACGCATGACAGCGACCTGCTGACGCAGGAGATATTCGGGCCGGTGCTGGTGGCACTGCCGTTCGACACCGAGGCCGATGCCATCCGTCTGGCCAATGCAACGGAATACGGCCTGCTGGGCGCGGTCTGGACCGAAAACGGCGGACGCCAGCAACGCGTGGCGCGCGGCATCAAGTGCGGCCAGGTCTACATCAACGGCTTTGGCGCGGGCGGCGGCGTGGAGCTGCCGTTTGGCGGGGTGAAGAA
Organism: Achromobacter sp. ACM04; assembly: GCF_014851465.1. Lineage (NCBI taxonomy): Bacteria > Pseudomonadati > Pseudomonadota > Betaproteobacteria > Burkholderiales > Alcaligenaceae > Achromobacter > Achromobacter sp. ACM04. The sequence goes on along the minus strand of NZ_JACUZS010000002.1, from coordinate 903,682 downwards.
AAGCGGGCACGGCCGCGAGAAGGGCTTCATCGCGCTGGAAGAAATGAGCACGACCAAGACGCTGATCCAATACTACGGCGAATGATCGCCACACCATCCGGAGACAAACAATGAGTCAGTTGCAAGGCAAGGTCGCCATCGTCACGGGCGGAGGCAGCGGTTTCGGCGAAGGCATCGTCAAGCTGTACGCCAAGGAAGGCGCCCGCGTCGTCATTGCCGACATCAACAAGGAGGCCGCCGACCGCGTGGCAGCCGAAGTCGGCGCCGCCGCCTTGGCAGTGAAGGCCGACGTGTCCAGCCGCGCCGATATCGACAACACGGTGCGGACCTGCCTGGAGAAGTTCGGCGCCGTAGACATCGTGGTCAACAACGCCGCCATCACCCACAAGAACCAACCCATGCTGGACGTGGACGAGGCCATGTTCGACCGCATGTTCGACATCAACGTGAAGTCCATCTACCACATGGCGCAGGCCGTGGTGCCCGTCATGCGCAAGCAGAAGCGCGGCGTGATCCTGAACGTGGGCTCGACCGCCGGCATCCGGCCGCGTCCGGGCCTCAGCTGGTACAACGCGTCCAAAGGCGCGGTCAACGTGCTGTCGAAGTCCATGGCGGTGGAGCTGGGACCCGACGGCATCCGCGTCAACGCCATCTGCCCGGTGATGGGCATCACCGGCATGTTCGAACTGTTCATGGGCCTGCCCGACACGCCCGAGAACCGCGCCAAGTTCGTGTCGACCATTCCGCTGGGCCGCTTCTGCCAGCCTTCGGATGTGGCTGCTGCAGCGCTGTTCCTGGCCAGCGACGCCGCCGAGTTCATCACCGGCGTCGAGTTCCCGGTGGACGGCGGCCGCACGGTCTGACGTGCCGCGCCCGGCCTGTCCGGGCGCTTCTCCTTACTTTTTGTGAGTGACTGGCGTATGAAAATCAGAGCGGCGCTGTTGAGGGAAGTGGGGGTGGAAGGCCCCTATGCCCAGACCCGGCCATTGAGCATTGCCGAGATCGAACTGGACCCGCCCGGCACGGGCGAGGTGCTGGTGCGCATCAAGGCGGCCGGACTATGCCATTCCGACCTGTCGGTCATCAATGGCGACCGGCCCCGCGGCGTCCCTATCGTGCTGGGCCATGAGTCGTCCGGCGAGGTCGTGGAAACCGGCCCCGGCGTAACCGATCTGAAGCCAGGCGACCATGTGGCCATGGTGTTCGTACCCAGCTGCGGCTGCTGCAATCCCTGCATGGAAGGCCGGCCGGCCTTGTGCGAACCGGGCGCCGCGGCCAACACCAAGGGCACATTGCTGGGCGGCGAGCGCCGCCTGCACATCGGTGACGAATATATCAACCATCACACCGGCGTGTCCTGCTTCGCGGAGTATGCCGTGGTGTCGCGCCGTTCCTGCGTCAAGGTGAACGTCGAACTCAGCCATCGCGAAGCAGCGCTGTTCGGCTGCGCCGTGCTGACGGGCGCGGGTGCGGTGCTGAACCGGGCCCGCATCAAGGCGGGCGATACTGCCGCCATCGTCGGCCTGGGCGGCGTGGGGCTGAGCGCCCTGCTGGCTGCTGTGGCCGCCGGTGCGCGCCGCGTCGTGGCGATAGACCTCAGCGACGAAAAGCTTGCCCTGGCCAGGGAGCTGGGCGCGACGCACGTCGTCAATCCCAGGCAGGTGAAATCCGATGACGATCTCTATGACCTGGCCGGCGGCCGGGTGGATTATGGCTTTGACATGGCCGGCGCGGTGCCCGCGTTCGAGACCGCCTACAAGCTGACCCGCCGTGGCGGCGCCACCGTGACGTCGGGCCTGCCCAACCCCAAATTCAGTTTTCCTCTGTCCTTGTCGCAGATGGTGGGCGAAGAGCGCGAGATCCGGGGTAGCTACCTGGGCTCCGGCGTGCCGGCCATCGACATCAGCCGCTACATCGACCTGTACAAAGCGGGCCGGCTACCGGTCGACCGCATGATGGGTAAATCGTTTTCGCTGGACCAGATCAACGAGGGGTTCGATCACCTCGCAACCGGCGGCAGCCTGCGCGACGCCATCGTTTTCTAAGGGCATAGACCCGATACCAACACTGGAGACAAGACCATGAAGACTTCTAGATTGGCGGCGCTGCTGGGCGCCACCCTGCTGTCGGGCGCGGCGGCGCTGGCAAGCGCGGCGGACAAGCCCAAGGAACTGAACATCGGCATCTCGACCTATCTGTCTGGGTCGGCGTCCGTGTTCGGCGTGCCGGCCCGCGATGCGGCCGAGATCCTGATCCAGGACATCAACGCCAACGGCGGGATCGACGGCGTGAAGCTGGTGCCCAGCTACATCGACGAAGGCGGCGGCGGCGAAAAGCTGCTGTCTGAATACCGTCGCCTGGCCGAGGGCGGCACGCGCGTCATGCTGTCGGCTATCTCCAGCGGCCATTGCAACATCGTCGCGCCGGTGGCTGAAGACCTGAAGGTGCTGAACGTGCTGTGGGACTGCGGCACCGAGAAGGCGCTGGAAGGCAAGAAGTACAAGTACGTGGTGCGTACCCAGGCCAACGCCACCACCGAAATGGTCGCCCAGGTGCTGTACCTGATGAAGGTCAAACCCGACTTCAAGACCATCGCCATCGTCAACCAGGACTATGCCTGGGGCCGGGATTCGCGCGACATCTTCCTGGCCGCACTGAAGAAGTTCAAGCCAGACGTCAAGGTCGTGGCCGAGATGTTCCCCAAGTTCGGCGCGGCCGACTTCTCCACCGAGATCAGCCGTCTGCAGGCTTTGCGCCCGGACGTCATCGTTTCCACTTCGTGGGGCGGCGACCTGGACAACTTCGTGCGCCAGGCTTCGCAGCGCAACCTCTTCAAGAACTCGACTTTCGTGCTGTCGTTGGCAGAAAGCTCGCTTGAGCGCCTGGGCAATGCCTTGCCGGAAGGCGTGTATGTCGGCGCGCGTGGCGACCACTACTTCCTGCATCCGGAAACCAAGGACGATCCCCAGCACCAGGCATTCGTGAAGAAGTTCCACGACAAGACCGGCGCCTATCCCATCTATTCGGTCTATCACATGGTGCAAGCGATCCAGGGCCTGAAGGCGGGCTACGAGAAGGCGATCAAGGATAACGCCGGCGCCTGGCCCAGCCCCGAGCAGGTGGCTGCGGCAATGCATGACGTGACCTTCAAGGGCTACGGCCGCGAGGTGAAGATGCAGCGCGCCGACGGCCAGGGCCTCGAAGCGCAGTTGTTCGGTGTGACGAAGAAGAGCGACAAGTATCCGTTCAAGGTGCTGGCCGATATCACCATCGTCCCGGCTGAATTGGTGACTCCGGGCGTGTCGGACACGTCCATGGAATGGATCGACAAGAGCCTGACGCCCGATGTGCTGAAGAGCGATCAGATCAAGGTGTATTCGAACTGAGCAAGCAGGTGTGAGCTGGCATGGCCCCGGCGGGAAACCGCCGGGGCTTTTTTTTCACGATGGCTCCAGTACGCATGTCAACTCGTGCGCGCCAACCAAGGTGGACATGAAGGTCACGGTCCAGAAGACGATGGCGAGAGGTTCGGGCGCGGGTTCAGTCAGGATAACTTGGAGAACATGCGGCGTCTGCTCGAATCCCGCGGAACGCTGTTCTTCAAGAATGACAAGCCATAGTCGTGCATTCCCTGGCGTAGTGCCGCTGCTGCCAAACGGGGGAGGCTCGCCCGCGCGTCAAGCCATCTGTTCGAGCAGCACGCAGTTGCGGCCGGTCAGCTTGGCCTTATATAGCAATTCGTCGGCGCGGCGCGACAGGTTTTCCAGCGCTGCCGTATCGCTGCCGCGGGCGTGGGCCACGCCGAAACTGGCGGTCATGCTGAAGCTGGCGCCTGCGCCGGCACTGATCCGCGTTTGCGCGATGCTCAGCCGCATGCGTTCCGCGATGTCCCGGACGCGGTCGGGGTTGCGGCTGCGGCACAGCACCGCGAACTCTTCGCCGCCCACGCGCGCGACCACGTCGGATTCGCGGAAGGTCTTGCGGCACAGATCGGCCACGGTCTTGAGCGCTTCGTCGCCTGTAGCGTGGCCGTGCGTGTCATTGATGGACTTGAAGTGGTCGATGTCGAACAGGATGAAGCCCAGACCGCTCTGCGGATCGTTGCGGATATCGTCCAGCGAAGCTTCCAGGCGCTTTTCGAAGGCGCGGCGGTTCAGCAGGCCGGTCAGGAAATCCGTTTCGGCCATGATGGCGAGGTCTTGAATCAGGCGGTCGCGTTCGAGTTCCAGCTTACGCACGGCGGTGGCGTTGTCGTTGAGCACGTTCAGCGCCTTGAACATGCCGTTGACTTCGCCCCGGTACTGGTCGGCGGGAATGGGTGGCACATCGCCGCCTTTCGCGATCGCGCCGATGATGTTCGTGGCGCGGACGAAAGGCCGGATGACGCGCTTGCGGAACATGGTCAGGCCGATTATCAACGCGGCCGTGAGCATCGCCGCGGCCGCCAGGGTGGTCAGCAGCACGCGGATCGCGGCCTGGCGGTTTTCTCCGATGCGCCGCTCCACTTCGTTGAGCATCAGGTCGCGAAACCGGACGATGGACTTCATGCGCGGCACATAGTTCGCGCCGAGTTCGTACATCGACACCAATGACTCCTCCGGCGCCCGTTCGGCAATGGCGCGCACGCTGTCGAGGTAGCTCATGCCATCGCCGAAGTACTGCTGCTGCAGCTCGCGGTAGGCGAGGGAGGATGCGTATCGCGGCATGCTGGCGATGTTGGCGTCGATCAGGGCGCGCAGTTCGTCGATGCGGCCGATCACGCGTTCTATCCTCAGCTGATCGCTGGCGGTCAGCGTGCGGCGCTTGCTGAGGGCCGGCGCGAACGTGGAGCCGACCAGTCCCGCCTGTTCGCGCAGTTCGCCGGCCAGCAGCGCCAGGGACAGCAGGTCGAAGTCTTCGCCCTGGTTCCGGGCGACCAGGCCGATGCCGTCGGACATCGCGGCGCGCAGTTCGGGAACCACCGCCACCATGTCGCCGACCACTGTCCACAGGTTGTGGCCGGACGTGTTGGCGCGGGGCGCGGCGATGGCCGCGTCGGCGCTGGCGCGGGCGTTCAACAGGGACTCGCGGATGCGCTGGATGTTGGTGAATTCGCGGGCGCCGTTGGGATTGAGAGGTGCGCGGTAGAGCGCAAGCAGGTCGGCGACTTGCGCATTGGTGCGCTGGCGGGCTTCGGCCAGCGCACGCAGGATGTTTTCGGGGACCGGCAGGTCGGAGCCCAGCGCCGAGTTCATTGGGCCGCGTTCGGCGGATACCGCTTCCATCGTCATCAGGGTCGTGCGGACTACGATGAAGCCCCGCATGGCGTCGTCGGTGGCGGCCAGCGACCGCCAGTTCTGCTGCACCACGATCACGGTCAGCATGGAGACCGGCAGCGCTACGCTGGCTGCCAGCGTCAGGAAATACCTTTCAAGGGATTTGAGAGCAAAGACATTGCGGAACATGCGTAAACATCGGCTCGGAACAATGACTGGTGGCCGGAGGTTACTTGAAATGGGCCGCCCAATGCATGGTTTTCCCGCCACAGTCCGACGGAACGAAGTTTGTATCGCTTTAAGTCGTAAAGTCTCATTTGCCAGCGCATTGCATCACTCTATTGCGAGCGCTTTCAGGGCTTCTTCCAACATGCGCGGCGGGCCCATCATGGCCGTGAGACGGGCAGCTTTTCCAGCGCGTTCTTGAAGTCGGGATACTCCTTCAGGAAATCCAGGCTGCGCCCGAACCGTTTCAGGAGTTGGTCGTCCACCGTCAGATTGAGCACGGTCGCGCCATCCCACAGCCTGGGGCGCTTTTTTACATGGATCAGCACCTTCTCCGTGAACTCGCGGTAGGAGTCGTGCGGCTCGCATTGGTCGTAGTCCGTGGCGACACGTTGCGCCAGTCCGGCCTCCAGGCCGACCTGGCGCGCCTTCTCCTGCAGCCACGAGGCGGGCAGCGTCTGTAGGCTGCCGTCCCGGTAGCCGCCGCCGACGTCCGAATGGGCGCCGATGAACCAGCGCTGCTCGACCGGATGGTCGGCTGGACGCGGCTCGGAGTCAGCCAGCCGGGTCCACAGGGTAGGCGCATACGGTTCGCGAAATTCGTTGGTGGCGATTGCGTGATAGGCGTGATGGACGTGGTTGCTGAGTTCGGTGTCGTGGAAGTTGTAGAACCTGGAGAAACCCGGAAAAGGGATGCCGCCTACCGGTATGCCCAGGCTGCCGACCGTGTCCCAGACGCCGACGAAATGCACGTCGGTCTCGCGCGAGAAATTCACGCGGAAGGTCGCGGCTTCCAGCGAGGAGGGGATGCAGTCGTCGCGGTAGAGCGCATAGGCTTGCTCCACGTTGTTGTCGGAGGGATCGTTCAGCAGGCCGCATTTGCGCACCATGCCGGCCAGGCTGCGGGCGGAGTAGGCGCCACGGCTGAACCCGAACAGGAAGATGCGGTCGCGCGGTTGGTAGCGCTGGCAAAGCCAGCGGTAGCCCGTGCGGATATTGGCCGACAGTCCTGCCCCAAAGGCGCCGCCGGCGAACTTGTCGATGGCCGCCCACAGGCCCTGGCCCTGCGTGCCTACGCCTTCGATATAGAACGTCTCCTGCGTGGAGGTCTCGGGCGCCGCCTTGTAGAGTTCGTAGACGTTGGTGCGGTCATTGGGTTCGTTCCAGGTCCCGTCGAAGAATACGGCCAGATTCTTCACCATGATCGTTCTCCACAGATTGAGTCTTGCAATGAATCTGTTTGCTGGCATGGTCCGCGTCGTGCGCGACGGTAAGCTAGCACGGCGTTCGGACAACGCCGGGTGCATGGTTTCCCTGCTGCATGGACGTACACCGCTTTTTTGACTAGCTAATTGGTCGCAATCCAGCGCATTGTCTGGGTTCGCACGGCGGCGCGGGCGCAGGAGGAAAACTTCACTACATCAAAAGTAGCAATCCTCCAGGCAAGCGCGGGGAGGCCCGCACGCGTTGGCGGCCGCGCCGGGCATGGAGTATGTTGCGGGGCAGGGCGGCCGCGGGCCGCGCATCAATCGAGTAGATGTACATGGGACGTTTAGCCATATTGGGCGCCTTGCACGAAGAGATCGCCGACCTGCTGGCGGCGATGGATCCGGGCGCCGCCATTCACCGCATTGCCATGCGCGACTTCCACGTCGGCACCTTGTGGGGCACGCCTTGTGTGATTGCGTTGAGCCGGATTGGCAAGGTGGCCGCGGCTGCGACAGCATCCATTGTGATCCAGGAATTCAAGGCGTCGCGGGTGGTCTTCACCGGACTGGCGGGCGGCTTGCATGAGGATGTGGCGGTGGGCGATGTGGTCGTGGCCAGTGCGTTGATGCAGCACGACATGGACGCGCGCCCGCTGTTTGGACAGTATGAGATTCCCCTGTTGGGGCGCGAACGCTTCGATGCGGATCCGGTCCTGAGCGAACGGCTGCTGGAAAGCGCGGGACAGTTCGTGCGCCAGGGCGGCTTGCCGGTGGGACCAGGCGGACAGCCGCCGCGGGTGCACCATGGGCTCATCGCCACCGGCGACGTCTTCGTCAACAGCAATGACTATGCGCACCAGCTACGCCAGCGCCTGCCCGATGCGCTCTGCCTGGAAATGGAAGGCGGGGCGATGGCGCAGGTCTGCTACGAATTCGGCGTGCCCTTCGCTGTGCTGAGGGTGATTTCGGATCAGGCCGATCATGCCGCGAAGGCGGACTTCACTGACTTCCTGGTGAACCTGGCGCGGGTCTACACCGCCGGCATCCTGGCGCCCCTGCTGAAGTCGGGCGCGCTGCGGGAAGCCTGAGGCCGGCGCTGGTCAGCGGCCGGTGTCGGGGTAGTTGGGGCCGGCGTCGTGGAAGCCGCCCTGGCTGTAGGGATTGACCGCGCCGGGATGGGGCGGGCCGCCATTGCCCTGCGCGCAACCGGCCAGGACCAGGGCCGTGGCCATGAGAGTAAGCAAGCGGATCAGGGCGGATTTCATGGTGGTCTCCTGCGCGTACCGCTGCTGCGGGGCGCTGCTGGTCTGTCTTCGTTATTTTACGCTTTGACGGCAGCGCCAGTCCTGATCTTGCGTTTGGTCTGCGGCGCCGCGCAGCGCTGCTGATAGGCCTGCACCGCTCGGGAATTCGCGGCCTGGAAGTAGGGGTGCGGATGACCGGCCTCGCGCAGCGCGTCGTACATGCGCCCGCCCCACACGCATTGGGCCTCGGCTTGTTTCCAAAGCCCAGTGGCCAGGTCTTTTTGGCCGTGGCGCCACAGCGCCAGGCCGTAATCGGCCACGATTTCCTCGTCGCGCGGAATCTCGCGGTAGGACTGCTTCAGCAGGTCCAGCCCGCCGTCGACCTCGCCCCTCAGGACGAGGATCCAGCCCAGCGTTCCCAGGTTGTAGGGAAGGGCGCCGGCCGTGGCTATCGATTTGTGCGCTTGCGCCTCGGCTTGCGCCAGGTAGTCGGGAAAATCCGCCAGATAGTAGGCGATGCTGTTGGCCCAGTCGGGATCGTCCCGCAGGGGGACGTCGGCTTGGCGCCGCTGCAATTCCAGCGCGTCTTCCAGCGCCAGGGCGGGCAGGCCCAGCAGGCGTTCCAGCTTGAATCTTGCGCGCAGCACGTCATGATCCACGGGCTCGGATCCTGAGCGGGCGCGTTCCAGCCATAGGCGCGCCAGGTCGGCGCGGCCGGCCATCAGCAGCAGGTTGGCCATGTCCAGCTGTTGCTGCGGCTCTGCGCCGCAGGCGGCGGTATCCACCAGTTGCAGCGCGCCCTCGGCATCGCCCTGGCTGAACTTGCGGTTGATGGCGTCCAGCTCGTCGAAGCAGCGGCGGTTCTCTGCCGCATTGGCCTCGACCGAGATCGAAAGGGAGGCCGCCGGCCGGGCGTGGCTGAAGTAGGCGGTATTGCCCTGCGCGGTGCTGTACCCAAGGTCTACCCATTGCTCACCCCAGCGCACATGCATGGTGGTGATGTAAGGCCACCCCCCCAGCGGACCATTATCCCCGCCGCTCTGCAGCTGGAAAACACTGCCCCAGGCGCCGCTCCCTATGCGCCGGATCAAGGTGAAGTCTTCGGCGGAATGCGCCTCGCGGGTCCAGATCCAGGCGCTGCGGCCCAGCGCGTCGGTGACGCCGTGCACGATGCCGTCGTGGTCGGGCGTACCCTCGATGGCCTTGTCCTCGCCTGTCAGGAACAGGCGGTATGGCGTATTGGGAGCGATGCCGCCGCCGCGGCTGTTGTCCAGCCTCAGGATCAGGTAGCGGCCATGTTCACCCTTGCCGTACTGCGGCATGCCTTGGGGCGGCGTCGCGGGCGTGTTGCGGGTGGCGGCTTTCCGGGAGGACGAGCCGGCGGAGGCATATGCCGGCAAAGCCGCCAGGGCGAGCGCGAGCGCGCCGGACAACAGCAACGGGTACAGCCTGGATTGCGGAAGCGTCATGGGTGCTGCTTGAGGTCTGAGCGGTGGAGCCTGAGAGACAGGCGGCATTCTCTCAGAGAACGCGGCGCGCCGCTGCCTGGCGAGCAATCGCGCCGGGCGGTGCGTATCGGATGCAGCGGGATTCCTCCTGTGGCATTCTTGCGCCCGCACCCCGCCGCCGCACGCGGCGCATTCCCGTTCCATGATGCCGAAATTCTTCCTGCGGTTCTGTGATTTCCTGCTGCTCTCTGCTGCGGCGGCGCTGTTCGGCGCTTGCCTGACTTCAGTGCTGAAGACCGATGCCTACGGCTGGATGATTCCGGATGCGCCGTTCATGTACGGGCCGTTCGACTTCTACGTCGATGCCGCCTTGGCGGGGCTGGCCGGCCTGCTGGCGCTGGCGCTGGCCGAGCGCGCGGCGCGGGTGCGCCGTTCGGCCGCATGGCGGGCCGCGGCGACGCTGGCCGCCGCGCTGGTTGCGCTCTATCTGGCGCCGCCCGAGGCCCAGGTGTTCGGCAACACCTGGGCGCCGGGCGAGGCCACGATGGAATTGTTCGTGGCGCAGTGGCGCATGGTGCTGCCTATTGCGTTCACCGTGCTGGCGCTGCGCCTGGGATTGAGGCGCCTGCTTGCGCGGTCCGGGGTCTAGCCCTGCTCCAGCCGGTAGAACTGCTGGCTTGCGATCAGCGTGGCGCCGCAGGATGTCTTCATGCCTTCCAGCGCGGTGCGTCGGTCCGAACTGACGGCGGCCGCGCCTTCGACGATGGTATGCGTGCCGCTGCACTTGGGGCAGGTGACGCGGTCGCCCAGCCGGGCCATGGGCTGGCCGAAGATCATTACTGTTTCGTCGCCCGTGACGACCACTCCGCCATGCGAGGTGCGGTCGCCCTTGCGTATCACCGATAGCTGCGCCATGGCTGCCTGTTGCCCTGTCAGTTTGGTTATGTGTGCTTACAGATAGGTGCCGTCCGGCGCCTGCCGCGGCGTGCCGGTGACGAAGCTGCCGTCGGGCGCCATGCGCACCGGACCGTCGCCGCCCAGATAGCGGCCGTCAGGCGCGCGCTGCGGCTTGCCGGCAACGTAAGTGCCATCCGGTGCGCGGGTGATGGGTCCGCCGTCGCCGACGTAGGTGCCGTCGGGGCAACGGCGCGGCTTGCCAATGATGAAGCGGCCGTCGGGCATCATGTGGAATGACTTGTTCATCGCGCATCCTTGTCCTGGGGAACCCGCATGATATCCAGGGTCCGTGATGCGTTTTGTAATAGGACGTGTCATCTTCAAACGCGCAGTCGTTACAGATATGGGAGGATCGGTCCTCTTGTCGCTGCCCGCCGCTGGCCCGGCGGCCGCGATCCTGCCATCCGACCAGATCTATATGAGCGATATCGACACATTGCTGCAGCCCATTGCGGGCGAGGCGCCCTGCGGCGTCGACATGGTGTTCTCAGCCGAATTTGACGCCATCCGCGAAGCCCGCCGCCACGATGATCCGAACCTGGACCAGGGCGACTGGGTTATCGACATCAAGGAGGCCGACTGGCCGGAAGTCATCCGCATTTGCACCACGGTGCTGCGCGAACAGAGCAAGGACGTGCGCGTGGCCGCCTGGCTGGCCGAGGCCTGGGCCAAGACGCGCGGCTTCGCCGGCCTGCGCGACGGCTATCTGCTGGTGGACGGCCTGTGCCGCCACTACTGGGACGGCCTGCACCCCGTGCCGGACGAGGGCGACGTGCAGCAGCGCGTGGGCAACCTGGCCTGGCTGCTGGCACGCTCGCAACAGCTGATCCGCGAGCTGCCGCTGACCCAGTCGGAGGGCGGGCGCTATGGCGCGGCGCTGTGGGACAGCGCCTCGCAACTGGCCAACGCGGTCAAGCGCGCGCCGCAGAACGCGGCCGAGATCACGCGCGGCAAGCTCACGCTGGACCAGTTCGACGCGGCGCGGCGCGACACGCCGCCCGCTTTCTATTCCGAACTGGAAGGTAATCTGCAAAGCTGCTTCGCGGCGCTGGATACGCTGGAACAGACCCTGGCGCAACGCCTGGGCGACGAGGGCCCGGCCTTCTCGCCGGTGCGCGACGCGTTGCGCGACGTGACCGAGCTGACCCGCCGCTTCGCCCGCGACGCCGGGCTGCTGGTGCGCGCGAATACCGCGGCGCCGGCCGCTCCCACCGCTGCGCCCGCAACTGCCCGGATGGAGCCGACCTTGTCCGCTGCCGACCCTGTTTCCGCCGCGCCCGCAGCCGCGCGCGGCCCGCTGCAAACGCGCGAGCAGGCGCTGGCGCAGCTGCGCGAAGTGGCGGAGTTCTTCCGCCGCACCGAGCCTCACAGCCCCGTGGCCTATCTGGCCGACAAGGCCGCCAGCTGGGGCGAGATGTCGCTGCACCTGTGGCTGCGCACCGTCCTCAAGAACGGCGATGCGCTGTCCGGCCTGGAAGAGCTGCTGGGCGTGCCCAAGCCGCCGGACCACAACGGCTGAACGCAAAGTCACTGTTTGCACAAGCCGGCCCGCGCGGGCCGGCCAAGCGCCAGGCGCCTAGCGGCTGGCGCGGAACTCGATGCGGCGGTTCTTGGCGCGGCCTTCGGCCGTGGCGTTGGTGGCGACCGGCTGGTCAGGCCCCGCGCCCAGCGTCTCAAAGCGCGCGGGCGGCAGGCCCTTGTCCACCAGGTAGGTTTTGACGGCATCGGCGCGCGCCTGGCTCAGCGCCAGGTTGGTGCTGCGGCTGCCGGAGCTGTCGGTGTGGCCGATGATCTGCACCTTGTCGCTATGCAGCTTGGGCACCACGTCCGCCACCTTGTCCAGCAGCTCGCGGCCGCGCGCGGTGAGCGTGGCGCTGCCGGTCTCGAATTCCACCACACGGTTGGTCAGTACCTGGTCCAGCAAGCCCTGTTCGTCCTTGCTGGCGGATACGCGCAGGCCGTTGACGATCTTGTAGGTGGGATTGAGCGAGGTCGCGAAGGCGCTGGCTATCTGCTGGCGCGAGGCTTCATTCTGCACCTCGCCGCGCAGGCGGATCTGGGTGCCGTCGATCTCCAACTGGCCGCGGTTGATCTGTTTCAATGGCTGGCCGATGAGCTTGCCGACGTGCTCCGACCAGTTCGGCGGCGCGACCACGCCGCCCACATCGATCTGGTCGATCACGTTGCCCACGCCATACACCTGCTGCAGCCGGGCCAGCACATCGGCCTTGGCGGCTTCGTCCGGCACGGCGCCGCTGGCCACGACCTGGCCGGGCTGGGGGATGACGTTGGCGGGCACCACCGTGGCCGCGTCCTGGGCTGCGGCCGTGCAGGCATACAGCGCCGCCATGAGCATGAAGGAAAGGCGCATGGTCAGGCTCCGGTAAAGACTTCAAGAAAGGTGTCGAGCGCCAGGCGCAAGGACAGGCGCGGCTGGTCCAGATAGCTGGACAGCTTGGCCAGGCCGTGGCTGGCCGATACGTGGTTGCGGACCCAGGGCGCGTCCTCCAGCACGATGTGCTGTTCGGCATACGCCTGCGGCGTGGACAGCAGGCTGGCCAGCGTCTGCGGCGAGGCGCCGCGGAAATCCACGGCCAGCCGATGCTTGCCGGCGATGCGGCCGATGAAGAGGGTGATCTCGAAGTCCGCGCGCGACAGGAAGGGCGAGATCAGCGTCATCCAATAGGCGGCCACCAGGTTGATGTAGAGCGGATCGTCCGGCAGCGGCAGCGACAGTCCCTTGTCCAGCTGCGAGGAGCCGCTGGACATCACCGGCTCCAGCAGGATGCCCAGCGCCAGGATGATGTCGTGCACGCGCGCGGCGTGGCCGTTGCCGCGCAGCATCGCCTCCAGCCGCTCCACGGTCTGCAGGTCGACGAAGGCGTCGAAGCCGTCGTCGGCCGCTGTGCGGATTTCGCCTTCCAGTTCGTTGAGCGTTTGCAGCGCCGAGGCGGGATCGCCGTCCTGCATCAGCAGGGCAGCGGCGCCGCTCATGCGGTTCCACATGCGGCTGAAGGCAATGGGGCTGCGGGCAATGAAGGCCAACGGCTTCTGCACTTCCACCGAGGTGGCGGAAAGGAAAGGGTAGCGGCGGCCCGACAGGTCCTGGCTGGGCTGCAGATGCCCCGCGATGGCCAGTTTGCCGCGCGACCCCAGGATGGCGAACGGCATGGGCTCGGCTTCGTCGTAAAGCGCCTTCCAGTGCGGTTCCTGCGCCAACATCTCCATGGTGCTGGCGACCCAGGCATCCAGCGTGGCCATCAGCTGCGGATGTGAAGTGTTCTTCACGAAATCACCGCGGCTGGGAATCTTGCCGAAGTAGGCCGTGCGGAACAAGGGGGACTGCGGGCTGCTCATTGCGGCGCTCCGGGTTGCGTCTGGGCGGAGGATTCGGGAGAGGCGCCGATCACGGACGAGGGCAGGCGCAGGTTGCGCAGGCCCTGGCTGCCGCCGGGCTCGCTGCCGCCGGCGCCGGGCGCCTGGGCGTTGCTGATGATGCGCAGCTTCACCGGCACCGTCACGTTGGATTTGCCCCAACTCATGTTGAAGCTGCCGTCGGCGTTGGCGGTGCGCTGGGCCGTGGAGATCAGGCGTTCCAGGCCGAAGCGGCCGGGTTCGTTGACGATCTCGACCACGCTGCCGTCGAAGGTGGTGGCGGTGATGCGCGCGCCGGGGGCGCCCTGGGCGTTGGGCCACACGAAATTGACCCACTGGGGCGGGGTATTGCGGTAGCGCAGCTGCTGGCCGTCGATCTCGATGGTGTACTCGGTCACGCCGGCCGCGGGCTTGGGCTGGATCTGGAACAGCGTCTGCGGCTGGCTGGCCGCGCCGCTGCCGGCCGCGCCTCCCGAGAGCGGCGCCACCCACTGCGCGAAATTGGCCGTGAAGGTGGGCTGCAGGCTCACGCCCATGTCGCCCCAGGTGCGTGCCGTGAGGATGTCGCCGCGGCGCACCGTCAGCGGACCCAGCGTGTCGTTGACGTACTTGGCGATGCTGCCCTGCGGGCCGAACACCTGGCCGATCTCATCGCTGCTGGCTTCGACGCTGGCGCGGCTGGCAAAGGGGTACTTCTCCGCCAGGGTCTGGTTGAACGGGCGGTAGACCTGCGCGTTCCAGACCTTGTTCAACTCGGATTCCGCTGGCTGCATGGTTACGGCGTAGGCCTGGATCAGCGGGCGCACCAGCAACGGGCGCAGGGTCTCGCGCTGCGTCGCCGACATGCCCGCCAGCATCTGCTCGTCCACCAGCTTCAGCGCGTCGGCCAGTTCCGAGTCCTTGCCTTCCAGCGTCTGGCGCATCAGCGTCAGCGCGCCGGGGCCGGGATCGCCCTGGTTGTTCAGCAGGTTGAAGCGGGTGCGGATCTTGGACAGCGCGCCCATGTAGTTGCCCAGCAGCGACTGGTTGTCGCGCGTGACCACCAGGCGCGCCACGTCGGAGAATTCGCGTCCCACCGGACCCATTGGAATCGCCTCGCCGTTGGCGGCGGTGGCGGGCGCGGCGGACGGCGGCGTCTGGCGCAGGATGACGCGCTTGAACCAGCCGACCACGCCGCTCTGGGCCTGCTGCAGCCCGGCGTTGATCAGCGAAGGGTTGTCCCAGGAGGTCTGCTCATAGGTGGTATTGATGAGCTTGGCGATGGGCGAGGTCTGCGGATCGCCCAGGCGGTTCATCGCGCCCACCGATTGCTCGAAGCTGGTGAAGGGCTTGATCGTCACGCCGCGCAGGAATTTCTGCCACTCCTCGGCGTACTCGGTCTTGTACATCGTCGCCAGGCTTTTCTGGATCTGCTCCGGGCTGCCTTCCAGCGTCAGGTCGTCGCGCGCGTTCACGCCCAGCACCCAGTCGCTGGTCTGCACTTCCTTCTTGGCGGCCTCGCCAATGGCGGGCTGAATGTACTGTTCCCAGGCTTCGCGCGTGAACGTGCCGGGGATGGCGTAGCTGCCGGCGACCACGCCCGCGTCGTTCTCGCCCACGATGCGCGCCACCGTCATGGCCTGGAAGCGCGTCGCGGCGCGCGCCTTGAGCGTGGCATAGGCGCGTTCGCGCGCCGGCATGCCCTGCATCACGGCGCGCAGGCTGCCGCGGGTCTTTTCGACCAGCGCCAGATTGGTGTCGATCTGCGGCCAGCCTTCGTCCTGCGCGCGGCCGACATAGAACGAAATCAGCCGCTCGGCGCTGCGGATCAACTGGTCGCGCGGCATGGCGCCGCGGTTGGTTTCCAGCCAACCGCGCCAGAAGCGCGTGATCTGGTCTGACAGGTGCGTGGGGTCCACGTGCTGATGGTTGGCCATCATCAGGTAGGTCTTGAGCGCGTTGTAGGCGTCGTCCGCGTTGGTGGGCGAGGCGTCCTGGAACAGCGTGTCGCCATTGCCCGCGTGCGCGGCGCGGGCCTGCTGCGGCGCCGGTTGCGGCGCGTTGCCGCTGGCTGCTGCGGCGGAGGTGTCGACCTTGGCCAGGAAGTCTTCCAGGCTGGCCTTCACCGGCGTCAGCATGAACTGGCGCGCGCCGTTGTAGTACTCGGCCAGCAACCGCTCCTTCAGCACATCGCCATGGTACAGGCCCAGCCCCAGGGACCACGGACGGCTGGAGGAATAGCGATCCAGCTGTTCGATGCGGTCCTGCAGGATTTCCATTGCTTCGAGCCTGCTTTGCAGGTCGGTGCGCTCGCTTTGCAGGCGCACCACCTTGTCCAGGTCGGCTTGCACGTTCTGCGCCAGTTGCCGGTTGCCCAGGTAGGACCAGCTCCAGCCGCCCAGTACCAGCCCCAGCGCCAGCACCAGGCCGAAGAAGGCCAGGTAGCGCATGCGCGTCTTGGCGGGACTGGCGTGCTGGCGCACCAGTTTCTTGTCCGCGAAGATCACGCTGGAGAACAGGTCGCGCAGGAAGAAGCCATTGTTGGAGGTGACGCTGCGCGACTGCGCGCGCGCGGCGGGACGCAGTTCGAATCGTTCGGCCAGGCGCTCGGTGGAAGTGCTTTGCGTGATGCCTTCCTGCAGCGCGCTGGTGAAGTAGAAGCCGCGGAACACCGGCTTGTACTGGAACGGATTGGTCTCGAACAGCGTGGACAGGAACGTGCGCAGCGCCGGCTTGATGCCGGCGAATTCCAGCGGGAACGTCAGCAGGCCTGGCGGCAGGTCGCGACTGTTGCGCAGGGAGATCTGCGCCGTGCCCATTTCCTTCAGGCCTTCATACAGTTCGTCGAAGCGGCTGTCGAACAGCGCCAGCACGTCGCGGTTTTCCTCGGCGCCGTAGGGCAGGGTCGCGCCCCAGACACGGTCGCGCTCGCTCTGGTCGCTGTCGGAGAAGAACTCGCTGAAGCCCGAGATCAGGTCGGCCTTGGTGAAGATGATGTAGACCGGCGCGAACACTTCCAGGCGGTCGGTCAGCTCCTGCACGCGCTGGCGCAGGTTCTTGGCCAGGTTGATCGCGAACTCCGGACCCGCGCCTGTCAGCTCGTCGATGCTGGCGGCCACGATGATGCCGTTGATGGGCGCCTTGGGACGGTGCCGCTTGAGCAGGTCCAGGAAGCCCATCCATTCATTGCGGTCCTCTTCATGCACCGAGTAGCGTCCGGCGGTGTCCAGCAGGATGCCTTCGGTGGTGAAGAACCAGTCGCAGTTGCGCGTGCCGCCCACGCCGCGGACCGCCGCGCCGTTCTTGTCCGCAAAGGGGAACTGCAGGCCGGAATTGATCACGGCGCTGCTCTTGCCGGCCGCGGGGTTGCCGATGACGATGTACCAGGGCAGCTCGTACAGGGCCTCGTTGCCCGAGGTCTGGCCGATCTTCGAGGTCTTGATGGTGCGCACCGCCTGGGTCAGCCGCGTGCGCAGCGCTTCCACGTCGTTGCGGTTGGCGGCGGCGCCCGTCTGCACCTGCTGCTCCAGCATGTCGCCCAGGTTCTTGTTGGCCTTGCGGGTACGCCGCCGGCGCCACAGATAGGCGCACAGCCACAGCAGCACGCATACGCCCAGGGCTATGCCCGCCCAGACCAGGCCGATCTCCACCGTGTCGGCGAACAGGAACAGGAAGACCACCAGGGCCAGCAGCCCGAGCGCCATGAAGGTGCGCGGATTGGCCAGCGCGCGCGAGGACCAATGTCGGCCTTCGCTGATGGCGCGGGAGGCGCCGGATAGGAGATCGGAGGGGCTGCGCATGGTTTGAGCTATGTTCTTGTGGGTCAGGCGGGAAGGGTTTCGGAAGGCGACACCAGCGCCAGCGTCCGCAGCGCCGGGTCCTGGGTCATGAGGGCGAGCACGGGCGCGCCGGCCTGGGCGCAGGCGGCGCCCGCGACGGCCACGGTCAGCAGATGCGCGGCCGCGCCGGTATGGCCGCAGCCGGAACCTACTGCCAGGCAGTCCTGGTTGGGGTCCAGCGCCGGAAACAGCGCAGCAGCCAGGCCGGCGGTCTCCAGCGGGCGGCTGCCGCGGTGGTCGGCATCGCTGATCAGCGCGGCCACGCCATCGGCGGGTTGGCCTTGTTCGGCCAGGAATTGCGTGGCCAACTCGGTCACGCGTGGCTCATGCAGCGCGCCGCGCGCGTCGGCGTCGACCGCGCGCTGTGTTTGTGCGGACAGGGTCAGGGTCAGCGCGGAGTCGCTGCGTGCGGGCTCGCCGCCAGGCGCATGGGCGCCCAGGTCCAGCAACAGGCCCGCCGCGGCTTCGCCAGGCACCTGGCCTTGGGGATTGGCGTTCGACATGAGCCGGCCGGCGGCGTCCCATTGCTCGACGCGCGTCGCATCGATGTGGGAGTCGGCGACAGCAACCAGGCGTAGCGTGGCGCTGCGCGCGGTCAGGGGTTCCTGCGCCAGCTGGCGCAGCAGTCCATCGCTGGTGAGCGCGTCTGGCGCGGCGTGCAGGCGCTGGACTATGCGGCTGGCAGGCCACGCCGCCGCCGCGAGTGCCTGGTCCACGGCATGGTCGCGCACGGCGTCGGACCAGTCGGCGGGCAGCAGCAGTTCCAGCTGCAGCAGCGGCCATGCTTCGTCATGTTGCGGTTCGCCTTGCTTCAGCACGATGGCGCGCGCTTCCAGCGCCAGCGCCTCCACCACCTCTGCCAGCAGGGCGGTTGCGCGCACGCGTTCTTCTTCGAGCGCGGCGGCCGGGGCGCGGGCCTCGCGCGCCGCGGCGCGCAGCGCATCGGTATCGAGCTGCGGCGCGCGCGCGCTGAAGACAGGAAAGCCTTGCGTGTTCTTGAAGGAAGGGTCCAGATCCGGACGCTGCTGCGCGGCCAGTGCGGCATGGATCGCGATGGCCTCGCTGCCTACGGCGGCGCTGGCAGCGCTGGCCAGCACGCGCAGACTCGCGGCCTGGGGAGCGGGTTCGGCGGTCTGGGCGGCGTCGTCCTGCGCGGGCTGCGCCGGCGCGGCGCGGGCCTCGCGGCGCGCACGCACGATGCGCGCGCCGCTCCAGGCGGCGGCGATCAACGCCAGCGGCAGCGCGAACAGATAAAGGCCGATGTCCACGCCCGTAGGCAGCGTGCGCGACTCCTGCCACCAGATGATGACGGCGAGCCAGACCACGCCGAAGACGAGGGCCAGCAACAGCCCGGTTTTGAGTATGCGGCTCATGGATGCGATATGACGCTTTCGGAGTTGATCATTGCGCGGCTCCGCCATTGCGCCGCATGACGCCGGGGCGGCGCAGCTCGGTGTGGCCGAAGTCCATCATCTTCCAGCGGCCGCCCCAGGTCAGGCCGACGCGCTCGGCGGTTTCGCCGAACAGTTCGTAGCCGCGCATGGCCCAGGGATCCTTTTCGGACACGACCACCTTGCCGTCGCGCAGGAAGGCGCTGTCCGCGGCCAGGCCGAACTGGTGATAGCTCTGGTAGGCGCCGGCATTGGTCACGTGCGAGCCCATCTTGGCAAGCTCCGCCTGGCGGTCGGGGCTGCGATAGCCTTCGATCAGCACCATCTCGTAGCCGTGCTCTTCACGCATCACGCGGTACGCGGCCAGCAGGCGCTGGCGGTAATCGGCGTCCAGCAGGTTCCAGTCGCGGCTGGCGCCGCCCAGGTTGGGACGCACCAATTCCACTTCGCGCGTGGTGAACGCTTCGGGCGGCAGCGGAGGCGGCGGGACCAGTCTTTCGCCGGTCAGCAAAGCCTGGATGCGAGGGTCCGGGCCCGCGGTCCGATCCTCGTAAACAAATGTGTGATTGTGTCGCATGACGAAAGCGAAAAGTGACGGAAGCAACACAACCAGCAGGCCCGCAGCGATGTGCCAGCGGTATGCCGAAAACGCGCCGCCAGCCTTTCCAAAGCCCGTGCGCAGCGCCTGTGCGGAGTCGCCCATCGCCCCTCCTGCGTGTCCCGCGCCGCGCGCCATGCCCTGGCGTATTCCCTGTGCAAGCGCGCGCGCTCCCCTTGCCGTGGCCTCCCGCAAGGACGGAAAGACAAGCAACGCGGAAACGCCGATGGCGAGCAGAAAGTAGAGAGGCAGCAGGAGAAGCAAGGAGGTCCCTCAGTTACGAAGGCGTAATCTTTTGTTCTATTCGGGATTCAGGCAAGCGCTTGGACGTTGCAAAACGCGTCTGTGGCTTAGAACTCGTAACAAGAATCGATGATGCGAAAGAAGTCATCAGGTATTCTCGAACCCCTTGGTTACAGGGGTTTAGACGACCTCTGAAGACACGGGACTTCGCATGGCAGAAGACGAAAAAAGATCGCGATCACCGACCTCTGTTCCCAGCTTGCTCGCAGGACGCTCACCGTCACCGGATGAACGCGCAGCGTCGCGCATCCTCGCCGCGCTAGAGGGGCGAGTGCCGGACGCCGAAGTCAAACACCTGGCGCCCAAGCGCCGTTCCCGCTTGCCGCTGGCCTTGCTGCTGCTATTGCTGACGGGCGCCGCGGGCGCGGTGCTATATAGCGTGTTCGATACGCCGCCGCTGCCTGTGGTCGCTGAATCGACTCCTCCGGTTACGCCGCCAGCGCAGCCCGCCGCCGCGCCAGCCGCTCCAACAGCGGGTGCGCGCGTGGCCGCTGCCGATCCCGACCCGCAGCCTTCTTCCGCGGCCGTCATCGAAGACCATCCTCTCGCGCAATTGGGACTTCCCAATGCCGATGAGGACCGCGCGCCCGAGAACCCCTTGTCTGCGTTGGCCGTCACCGCCGCGCCGCCGCAGCCTCGCGCTGCGTTGCAGGCGCAGGCCGCTGCGCCCAAGGCAGCCGGGCCCACGGTGCCGCGCGCGATCACTTCGCAAGGCTCGCCCAAAGCGTCGCCCCAGGCCGCGCCGCAGCGCGCCAAGACGCCGCGCAACGATTCCGACGCCGCATTGCTGGCCGCGCTGATGTCCTATGGCCTGCCGCCGGCGTCGCCGCCCGGTACCAAGGTCTACAAGAACGACGGCGTCTTCGTCCGCGAACTGCCGGGCTCGCCCCTGGCGGCCCGGTTGGAGCAATGCCGCAAGCTGGGCTTCCTGGAAAGCGAGCAATGCCGCTTGCGGGTGTGTTCGGGCTATTGGGGCACGGCGCCCGAATGCCCCAATCCGCAAGCCCAGGTCGAACCCTGAGTCTTCAGAGAAGGTTTTTTTCCGCAATGGATCCGACTGCAACGCCTGGCCTGTTCAGTTCCGACGCCCGCCTCTACAGCCTGGAAGGCGAGGGCGCGCTCGCCTCGCTGCAGGTCGAGGGCTGGATCGCGCGCGAAGCCTTGTCGGGCGTTTCGCAGACGCGCGTGGTCGCGCTGTCCGACGACGCCGGCCTGGAATTGCGCGACATGATCGGCCGCCCCGTGACACTGTGGACCACGCGCGCCGACGGCAGCCGCGCGAGCCGCAGCGGTCTGGTCCGCGAAGCCGAACTGCTGTCGGGCGACGCGGGCCTGGCGCGCTACCGCTTGACGGTCGCGCCCTGGCTGTGGCTGGCCACGCAGCAGCGCAACAGTCGCGTGTTCGAAGCGCGTTCCGTGCTGGACATCGTCAGCCATGTGTTGGGCGGCTACGAAGGCTATGTGCATCGCGTGGCTCCCGATGCGGCCGAAGCGCAGGCCGGCGTGGCGCCGCGCCCCTACACCACGCAGTACCGCGAGACCGACTATGACTTCATCAGCCGCCTGCTGGCCGAAGCAGGCCTGGGCTGGACGACGGTCGAAGATCCGGAGGTTCCCGCGCGCCACGTCGCGCTGATCTTCGCCGACAGCCGCGGCCTGGCCGAGGATGCCGAGTCGGCAGGCGGCGGCGTGCGCTTTCACCGCGCCGGCGCGACCGAGTCGCGCGACACCGTGCAGGCCATGTCGCGCCAGTGGCGGCGCGGTCCTGACCGCGTCACCGTCCTGGGCTGGCACGGTGGCGGCAAACGCGCCGTGGCGGCAGAGGCGCTGGCGCGTCCGGCAGACGGCACTGACGATGCGGGCCTGGAATGGTACGAGGTGGCAGGCCACGGCAGCTTTGCTGATGAGGCCGAGGCGCGGCGCCAGGCCACGCTCGCGATGGAAGCCGTACAAGCCGGCGCTGAGACTTTTGTCGGCCAGGGCGGGGTGCGTACCTTCCGTTCCGGCACGCGTTTCACGCTGCAGAACATGTCTCCACTGGGGCCTGCCGGCGAAGAAGGCTTCGAGCCCGCCTTTGCGCTGGACCGGGTCGAGCACGTCGGCATCAACAACCTGCCGCCAGAAACCCGAGCCTCGCTGTCGCAGCGCTTGGGCGGGCTGGACGCACATTTGGCCTTGGATACCGAGGCGCCCGCGGCGCCTGGCGCGGCGGGTTCGAACGCCGATCCGTCGCGGCCCGACGCCGCGGTGTTGGCGAAAGCGCGCGAGGTCGGCTACGCCAACCGCTTCCAGGCGGTGCGTTGCGACCGCCCCTGGCGGCCAGCGTTGCCGCAGACACGCGGCGCGCGCCTGAGCGGCGCGCCTTCGGTCCATGGCGTGCACACGGCCATCGTCACGGGCGCCGACGGCGCAGTGCAGGCGCAGGGCGAGGACGAGATCCTGCGCAACAAGCGCGGCGACGTGCGCATCCGATTCCATTGGCAGGCAGACGATGCCGAGGGGGTGGCCAAGAGCCGCTGGGCCCGCGTGGCGCAGCGCCAATCGGGCGCAGGCATGGGCATGAGCTTCGTGCCGCGCATCGGCCAGGAGGTGCTGGTGCGCTTCCTGGACGACGACGTTGACCAGCCCATCGTCGTGGGCGCGCTGTACAACGGCCGCGGCGAGGGCGGCACGCCCGCCACGCCGGGCGGCCGGGACGGCGGCAAAGCCGACACCCAGGTCTACACCGCCGCGCGCGATGCCGCACCCAGCGCCCAGGCCAACCTGGCGGGAGGCAACGCGCCTGCCTGGCATGGCGCCGCGGGCGGCGACGAGAACCACCGCAACGCCGCCGCGCTGAGCGGCTTCAAGAGCAAGGAGTTCGGCGGCTCGGGCTACAACCAGATCGTGTTCGACGACAGCGACGGACAGCTGCGCCTGCAGATCAAGAGTAGCCAGGAAGCCAGCGAACTGAACCTGGGCCACCTGATTCATCAGGCCGGCAACTACCGCGGCGGACTGCGCGGCCTGGGCGCCGAGCTGCGCACCGACGCCTACGGCGCCGTGCGCGGCGGCGCGGGCGTGCTCCTCAGCACCTACGCCGGCACCGGCGCCAGCGCCGGCCCCGCAGGCGAGGCTGCGGGCTTGCAGGCGCTGGCCAGCCAGGCCGACCAGATGGCGCGTTCGCTGGATGGCGTGGTCGGCGCGCACCAGGGCTTGCGCCTGGCGAGCGCGCTGGGCTCCAAGGGAGCGGAAGCCAGCGTGCTGGACGACGGCAAGGCGCCTTTGGCCGCCATGCATCGCGCCGTGTCCGGCACCGTCGCAGGCGAAAGCCTGGATGGTGCGCGCAGCGACGCTTCGGCCAAGCACACCCAGGCGGCCGAGGGCAAGGTGCCGCACCTGACGGATCCGGTCGTGTTCATGGCCGCGCGCGCGGGACTGGCGCAGGTCGCTGGCCAACACATGCAATACACCGCCGGCGAGACCGTGCACTGGTCGGCCGGCAAGGACCAGAACCTGGCGGTGATGGGCGCGCTGCGCGTGCACACCGGACAGGGCCTGGGCATCGTCGCCGGCCTGCAGCAGGGCGGCGCGGACTCCGGCCTGGACCTGATCTCCGCCACGGGCGACGTGCATGTTCAGGCCCAGCACGACATCCTGCGCGTGCAGGCGCAGAAGGACATCACCATCGGCAGCGCGCAGACCAACGTCGAGTATGCCGCGCCCAAACGCATCCGCATCGCCACCGCGGCCGGCGCCAGCATCGTGCTGGAAGGCGGCAACATCACGGTGACCGCGCCGGGGCGGATCGATGTGAAGACGGGGAACAAGCAGTTTGCGGGGCCGGACCGCATGCCTTACGCTTTTCCCCAGTTCACGGTCTGCAAACAATGCGTGCTGGACGCGCACGATGGCGTGCAGTCCATCACGGACAAGGCATGAGGCGGGCAAGCGCATGACGGATTGGCAATCCCTGCTTGGCGAGACGTTGCGGCATGCTGAAATCAGCCGCATCGAAACGGGCGAGGCAATGCATGCCTATCTGCTCGTGGATTTCCGCAACCGCGCGGAGCTGGCCGCGCCGATCAAGAGCAGCGCTCAAGTCAGCCACGGTTCGGTCTGGCTGGGAACGGATCTGGCCGTATACGGTGAAATCGCGCCCCTGCTGATCGAAATAGACGATCTGACGCGTTTTGAACTGGGGCGCGACACGGACGGGCCATACACCTCTGAACTATTGCGGCTGCTGCGCAGGGTGTACGAGGCGGACGGTGGGCAGTTTGCGGTCACCCATATCCTGTCGCCCATGGCCCTGGCCGAACTAATGGCACATTGCGCGTACTACGGCGACTATGGCTTGCCGGACGGTCGCGAGTATTACCTGCACTTCTACGACAGCCGCATTCTGGACCGCGCTTTTCAGGTCTGGAGCGAAGCAGAGCGCGAACGTTTCCTGGGGCCGCTGACGCTCATGCGCTATTTGCGCCGGGACGGTTCCATCGCCGAGTGGAAGGGCGGTGGAGAACGTGAATTGAGCGCTGCGGCGCTGCCGGCGCCACAGCCGTTTACGTTGGCGCAGCATCAGGCGCTGCTGGATATGGATTATCCGGACAAGCTGACCCAACAAATCCGCCGCATCTATATGGGAGTTCTGGGCAGCGACCTGCGGCAGGACGAATTGCATGAGCAGGTGCTGGAGCAGATGGCGCGGGCGCGTGCCTACGGGATAGAAAGCGAGCGGGACATGCTGGACTATGTGGCGTGGGGTATCACAATATCGCCGCGTTTTGATGAACACGAGGTGATTCAGCCCGCGCTGCGCGCATTCAAGGGCTCTGGGCTGTCGCAGGCGCTGGAGGATGTGCCTGACGACGTGTGGGATGGATTGTTGCGGGAGGGGACGGGAAATGCGTAAGGGCCTGATTGTCGTTCTGATGTGGCTGGGCTTGCTGGCGGGCTGCAATGGCGAGCCTACGTACCAAGGCGTGACCTTGGTTGCCTTCAACTACACACCTTGGGACCTTGACACCATTCAACTGACCGACAACGCAGGCCGCAGCGCCAGCTCGGGTGCGGTCGGCGTTGGCGGCGGAGAAGGGTCGGGTACGTGTTGCTACACGCTGAAAGGCACCGATTTCGTCGTGAAATGGAGCGGCGCCGACGGCGAAGAAGCGATCAAACATTTGTACGACGGCAAGCTCGACGAGGTGATCTTTCATAAGGAAACGAAGGTGCATTTCCCTGCGGCGCAGATTCCTTCGGGTGACGGTCCGTTGTACATGGAGTTGCACATCTATCCCGACGAGCACATGGAAATCGCATTGAGCCGAAAGTTGCTTGGGCAAACGCGTCTGCCGCTGGTTTCCGTCACGGATTGGCTTTATGCCGCTCATCGAGATGCGCTTCAGGGGTACAGGGATGGCTATGCGGTATTGAGGGCCGTGGGAAAGGTAGCGAGGACGGCTTGGATTGAATACCGTATTGAAGACAAGCGCGACATGCAGCAATACATGCTGCTGTATTTTACGGTTTCGCCAAATTTTGATCGAGATCCGAAGATTGCCGCAATGCTGGCCAAGCCGGGCCGCCAACCGGGCGACTTTGCCAAGGCTGTCGAGGCTATGCCTGAAGGAGAGATTGCACGTCTGAGGGCGGAAGAGAAGGCTTCAGGAGAGAAGAATGGTTGACAAAACCTCGGGTGGCCTGCCGCCGGAAGATCGTACGCCGGCTTCCGTATTGAAGAAGATGGCCGAGAACGAAGCTGCGTATCCCAAGGACGATTGCCTGGAGTGCGGTGCGGTCATTCGGATCGGGTTCTTCTTTGATGGTTTCGGGCGCAGCCGGGACGTGGACCGGAATGATCCGACGTTCTATTCGAACATTTGCAGGCTTTGGGAGGCACACTACATTCAGACGGATCTGGGGCGTCCCGAGAAGCAATTCTGGTTTCGCTTCTATTACTCGGGACTGGGAACCGAGTTGAACGAGGATGCAAAAGAAAAGCAAGACGCCCTGATCTATGCGGCTACCGTCGCGGGCAGCAAGGCGCTGAGCGAAAGCGCCAAGAATCTTGGCAAGGCGGGCCAGAACATCGCCCGGCTGGATGAGATTCCTGAGCATGACGTTCTGAAGCGCTTACGAGCCGCGACGCAGAAGATGATCAAGGAAGGCTCCTTCCAGCCTATGGTAAAGGCCTACAACGACGTAGTGAAGGACGTCAAAACGCTTCCCGACAAGGCTGTGCGGATATGGAATGCCTGGGATCCCGAACGCCTGGCAAATCGTGCGAAAGCCACGGTACAGGGGTTCTGGTCCGGCTTCAAGAGAAACCCCTTGAAGGTCGCATGGACTGCGGGAAAAGAGGTCGTCAAGACCACCGCGATGGAAGGGGTACCCGTGATCCGGGACAATGAGACGGTCGCCTATCTCATGGGAACAGGAGTCGACACTCGGGTCGACGCCGCTCTACGTCAGCTCAAGGCAGCCCATGACGCGGTCAGCGCCGAGATGAACAATGTGCGGCGCATAGAGATCTCCGTGTTTGGCGCCGACCGTGGCGGTGTGATGGCTCGCCAATTCATCAACGACTTGGTCAAGAAGTATCGGCGTCGGAACGATCAAGACCTGGTGATGCCGGGGAAGGAGGGGGCTCCCGCTGCGGAGATCCGGATCCGGTTTCTTGGCCTGCTGGACTCCGTTTCCTCCATCATGGACGAGAGCACCTTCTTGGGATTCATGCCATTTACCGACTTGCTGAAGCAAACCCACAAGGACCGTGCCTTGACGGTGCCGGCCGCCGTGGAGAAGTGCGTTCACTTCGCAGCAGGCCATGAACTGCGCGCCAATCAGCGCATCGACAGTCTGGAGAAGACTCGGGGCGAGCAGTATCTCTATCCAGGTTCCAGCGGCGATGTCACTGGAGTGAGTCCGGCAGGCTCCTTGGGTGCTCGCACGGAACTCTCTCGGGTGCCCTTGCGCGATATGTTGCACCAAGCCCTGGCAAGCGGCGCAGCGATGTACAGCATGGAACAGCTCTTCAAGGTTCGGCCGCTGATCGCCATCAAATTTTCCCTGGCGTCACGCGTGGGGGAGGGGGCGCAGAGCTATGGCATCGCTGAACTGGTGGACGCATATCGCGGCGTGGTGAAGTATGAGAAAGGCATGGACTTCATTCCACACATGGAAGTATTCCTGCGGTGGCTCGCAGTGCGCTACCAGGATCCCGTCTTCAAGGCTGATATGTCGGATCCTGCCGAAAAATGGATCCAGGATCGCGATTTCTTCACTCCGGAGCAGGAATACAACGAAGAGTTCAGGCGCGTATCCATGCTGCCGCGCGAGGAACGCAACAAGCCCGAGAACACGGCTCGCCTGAAAGAGCTGGAAGCGCTCAAGGACGAACGTTGGAATCGTGCCGTCGCGAGCCGTGGAGAATTGCCGCCGCAGCGTTTCAAGCCGCTATGGCAGCGGCTGGAAGAAGAGTACCGTGCGCTCGAAGAGGGGGAGCGCCAGGACATTGCGAATGAACAGCGCAAGGAAGAATTTCGCAGGAGAAATCCGAATTCGGTGCATGCCATGGAGGCGTGGGAACAGAATCTCAAGGATATGCAAAGAATGCGCAACGAGCTCATCACACGCGGCGGCGGCACGCTGACCGAAGAGGACAAGCCGAAAG
The DNA here is from genome assembly GCF_014851465.1 of Achromobacter sp. ACM04. NCBI lineage: Bacteria > Pseudomonadati > Pseudomonadota > Betaproteobacteria > Burkholderiales > Alcaligenaceae > Achromobacter > Achromobacter sp. ACM04. The sequence goes on along the minus strand of NZ_JACUZS010000002.1, from coordinate 876,206 downwards.
ATCCTTTCGCTGATATGAAAGCCAAGCGCGAAGTGCAAAAGCGCCTGCTCAACGTATGGCGCGAGGCGAGCGCCGGGACCAACCCTTTGCCTCCTAAGGTCATGGCGCTGTTCGACTTCCTGGTGCATGACGCCATGTTGAGCAGCTGGCCCGATCATTTGCTGGCCAGCACTTCACTGTATTTCCGCGTGCGGGACAAGGACATTTTTGGCAAGACCGACTTCAAGGCGGAACAAGCCAAGTTCAAGTCGGACAATGAGTCGGCATCGCGGGTTGATCAGATGCGCGCCAATCTGGATGGAATGGCTCCGGTTCGTCCGTAGCTGTGTCGGCGTCGGAAGCATCCGGCTTGAGTGATAGAGCATAGGGGATGAGCATGCCGCGAGAGCGTCGGGGACTCTAGCCAGCTCGCTTTGCGACAGCAACAGAAATGCCAGAGCCCGTGGATGCGCAGGAATCGGTGTGGAACCAGTGGCGACTGGGCAAGCCTATGATCAAAGTGGGATGTCGAGGATGTCTGAGCGGAATCAGGGAAAGACAGGGCGCTCGCAACTCGGGCGGTTGGTCGCACTCGGTGTACTGGCGGTGATCGCCGTGGCGGCGGGGGCTTATGTCTACGTAGAGCGAAGCCAGACGCAAAATTTTCAACGAAGCGCGTTGGAAGGATCGGTGGCGGTCTACTCGTACAACTTTACGCAGTACGACGTGGCGTATTCGTTGATGCCTGGTCTGCGATGGATCGCCAGAGCGAATTCGGCCACAGGAAATAATGTGCAGTCATTCGGTTACAGGCCAGCTGCGCCTGATGCTCCGATGCAGATATCGTGGCGCTATGACTCTGGTCCTCAAGCAACGGGAGAGGGAGACTATCCATTTGTCGTGATGCTTCCACAGCCACAGCGGCCAGCGGGCGCCGTGGTGCTGGAATTGCGTATCTATCCCGATGGCAAGGCTGCTGCGCGCTATGTCACGCGTCCGCTGGTATCGGATTTCAGCAACGTGGCCCCTGAGCTTCCGGGAAGCGATTGGGTGTCGAATCGATGATCACGTCAGAAGTCCGGATAGAGATAAACCTTGATGAAGCGGGTCATCGGAGAGCTTGATCCGTAGGAGACGGTTGTGCGTGAATTCGTCATGTGGTCCACCGACATGATCCTCTACGCCACAAAAGCCCTGGGTTTTGCGCTGCCCCTACTCTATCTCCTCGGGATCGCAGTCCACGTGCGCCCAAACCGTTTCGGAGCCCTGGGCTCCGCGGCATCGCGCAAGTGGTTTGCCGTGTCCATGGTAGCCGTCTGGGCGTTTGCGGCCGTGGGTGCCCTGCTCGTCTATTACGTCGCCCGGAACTATGACCGTTGGTATGGGTATTTCCTGTTCTTTTTTCCCTACTATCTGGGACCGGCGCTGATTTTGTCCGTGATCGGCCTGTGGGTCCGGTACAGGTTGTGCAAGGGGGTGGTGAAGGACAATGCCTGATGTGCCGCTAAAATCCCGCCATGCTTCCGCCTCAAGTCCTCGTCGCCCTTATCGTCCTGATGCTCGCCGTCGTCATCCCGCTGTTCGCGGTGACGATCCAGCTAAGCCGTTTCATCCATTGGTCCTTCTGGGCTGACAAGACCACGCGCGGCGAGCGGCCGCATTTCACGGGGCCGGTGCTGGCGCTGATCTTCAGCACCCTGGCCGCCAGCGATTTCGTGGGCTATGAACCTTTTCTGACGATCTCGGAGATGAATCCGGTGCCGATCGAGGCCAGGGCCTACTTCACTGTTGCGATGCTGGCGCTGGCCGTCTGGTGCTGGGCCTATGGGCGGTCGATCCGGGACCGAGCGCTGCGCATGATCGGCCGGGGCTCCTGAAGAAAAGCGCCTACTTCGCCGCCTGCACTTCGATCTTCACCGTATTCGAGCGCACGCCGTTCGATTCGATATACACCTCGTAGACCGCCGGATCCTTGGGCAGCTGCACCTGCGCCGCAAGGTCGGTGCTGAACTGCGTGCCGACGCTGATGCCCGGGCTGATGGGGATGCCCTTGGGCGGACGCGAGCTGGGGATCTCGTCCACTTCCATGCCGGGGCGTTTGCGCGGCTTGTATTCGTAGGCCACGCCTTCATAAACCGCCTTGGTCTGCGTATTGACGGCGACGAAGCGCGGCAGCTTCTGGTTCTGCGATACGGGAATGATGCCTTGCGCGCAGACCGGGATCACCAGCGCGCCGGACGCCTGCGGACGCACGCGCGCGGGCGCGGCGATGTTGAGCTGGTCGTCGCTGCCATGGTTGGGCGGAATGCAGGCATGGTCGCGCACCGTGCCGATGGGGGCGGTGGCGAACGAGGGCGGGTCGATCCAGTCGGTGTTCATCGTGGTCTTCTGGGGATGTGGGGTGGGGCGCGCGGCGGTGGCGGCGCCAGGCGCGGCCATGGCCATCGCGGCCGCGAGCAGCAGGGCCAGCGCCGGCGCCACGCGGCGCCGCGCGTCAGAACGAGGGCCAGCCATTGGACATGTCCGTCTTGCGTACGGCCTGGGCGCAGCTGGCGCAGAAGCGGATGCTGACGCAGTCGCCGCCGAACATGACGCAGGAGCCGGTGTGGCTGGGATCGGCCTGGCTGGCGGGCAGGCCGAAGTGGCAGTGGTTGCCGAACTGGGAGTAGAAATACGGACCCTTGTCGAGTTTGGACGAGTCCATGTCGGCTTCATCGGGATGGGCGCGTACCCACTCGGGTCCGCTGGGCGTCATGCCGATCAGGTGGCCGATCTCGTGCACCAGCGTCTGCTGCAGATAATCCAGCGTGTTGGGCTCCCAGGGGCTCATCGCCGCCACGCCAAGGAGGTTGGTGCCAGGGAACGCCACGCCGCCCGCGGAGCTTTCCAGCAACCGGACCTTCAGGATGATCTTGCCCGAGGTCGGCACGGGCACCAGGCCCGCCATGCGGATGTTCAGGGTGTCGCAGGCCTTGGGATTCGCAGGGTCGTAAGGCACCGGGGTCATGCGATCCTTGGGGATGGGGACCTGCCTGATGCCGGCCGCGGGGTCGGTGTACTCGAACAGGCATTCGACGTACCAGTCCACGCCGGGCTCGATGTGATACCACAGGAAGCTGAGGGTGCCGTCGGCGTTGACGAACTGCACCTGCTTGTCGGCCGCGCCGGGGCCGGCCGAGGCTTGCACGTAAATGGGCTGGACGGGCAGCATCGTGGCCAGCCGGTCGATGTGGCAGACGACGAGCGTATAGGGCTCGTGATCCGGGCCCTGCGACCCTGGATAGACGGAGGCGGCCAGCCGGCGCAGGCGTTCATAGCCGTCGTCCGTGAACACGTCCATGTTGGCGTCGCCGCGCGTGCTGACCGGCGGCAATTGCACGACGTCCACACCATGCCGCGCGTATTCCGTAGCGGTCGGCTGGAAGCCGTGGCGGCGCGCCAGAGCCTCGGGGCCGGGCAGCATGATCTCCTGGAGATATAGCCGCCTTGCGGTCTCGACCTGCTCCGTGGAGATGATCTGGTTCTTGTCGTTCACCACCTCGAAGGTATAGGTGTTCAGGCCGGCGGCGGGCAGGGTGATGTTGTCGACCACCTTGGTGCCGTCGGCGTCGGTTACGTAGCTGTAGGAACGCTGGTTGGGCTCGCGGTACAGCGGTTGGCGGCTTTGCTCACGCGCGGAGTACACCGCGTTGCCCGGACGCGGGCTGACCTTGACGCTGAAGCGATGCTGGCCGGCCTTGTTGAAGCGCACGCGGATCCTGGGCCTGTTGGTCTGGCGGTCCAGGCTGTCCAGCGCCTGGCCATCGTTCCAGACCTCGTCCTCTTCCTTCAGGTTGACGTACTGGAGCTTGGCGCCGCTCCTGGCCCGGTAGGCGGACGGCGTGGGTGCGCCGGCATCCGGCGTCCCGGCCGCTGCGGAGCCGCCCGCGTCCTGGCCGCCGGGCGCGCCAGCGGGCCTCGCCACAGGGCCGGGCAGGCCGACGCCGGCCATTTCCATGACCCGCTTGGCCATCGCCGGATAAGGCGAGTTCGCCACCGCCGGAATGTTCATGATCGCCTCCGCCACCTTGGGCAGCGTGACGTTGGATATCGTGGGCGATTGCAGGATGGCGCCGACCACGGACGGAATCGCGGAGTCGGTCAGGCCCGGCGTGCTGAGTATGGCGCCCGCCACCGCGGGCAGATTGCCCTGGTTGACGTCGGGCATGGTCAGCAGCGTGTTCACCGCCGAGCTCAGCGCGGCGGGGCGGCCGCCCATGGCGCCCATGGCCTGGCTCATGACCGGGCCAATGGCGGACCCCACGCCGCCGCTGCCGGCGGCGGTCAGGTTGGACGCGGCGCCCAGGGCGGATGCCGCCGTGGCGTTGCCCATTGCCGTGGCGGCGCTGGAAGCGCCCGACAGCATGCCCGAGGCCGACGGGCCGGCGCCTGCGGCCGGCGAGGCGACGGTGGATGCCTGCGAGGCCAGGGCCGACGCCTGCGTAGCCATGCCGCCGGCCCTGGACACGGCGCCTGCCGCGTCAGTCAGCGCCTGGGGCATGGAAACCGCGCCGGCCAGCGCGTCGCCAGCGCCCTGTGGAATCTTCATGGTGGAGAGGCCGCCGTCCATCAGCGACGGCGTTGCCATGCTGGCCAAGGACTGCGTGGCGCCGTTAGCCAGTGAGGACGTGGCGCCGCCAGTCAGCGACGGAGCCACATTCTGCATGGCCGTTTGCGCCATGCCGCCGGCCTTTGCCATGGCGCCCGACATCAGTTCCGAGCCCGCCTTGCCCGCTGCCTGCATGGTCTTGCCGGCCATCGCGCCCAATTCCTGCACGGGCTTGAGCGCTTCGCCGGCCATGCTCTTGGCCTGGTCCAGCATGCCGGAGGCGCCATCGGCCGCGGCGGACAGGCCCTTGGATACGGCGGTTGCGCCGCTTGCAAGCGCCGCGCCCGCGCTACCCAGCAGCGAGCTTTGCGATCCGCTGGCTGCAGCTGCTGTGGGGCCTCCAGCCGCTGGAGCCGAGGCGAACGCGCCCGTCGCGCCGGCCGCATTCAGCGCCTGGCCGGAGCCGGCTTGCGCCTGCAACTTGGCCTTGGGGCGGTGCACCAGTTCGGCCGTGACCAGCATCGGATCGCCCACTTGCGAGGACGGCAGCGCGGGCAGCGCGGCCGCGTCGCTGGCAGGTCCGATCAGGTTGTGCGATGCGCCCTTGACCGAGAACATCCCCGGCCCCTTGAACAGGATGTCGCCGCCATTCATGACGATGCTGGCGCCGGCGGCCTGCAGGGTGATGCTCTGGTTCGCCAGGATCTCGATGCTGTCGGTGGTGGAGGTGACGGTGATGTCCTGGCCGGCCAGCATTTCCAGCATGTCGGTATGCGCGTGGATCGACACAGGCGATTCGGCGGCGACGGCGCGGATGCCGCCGTCCTGCACGAACAGGCTGGTGGAGCGGCCGGAGGCCGTGGCAAAGGTCTGGCGCGCGGCCACGTGGCCGTCGGCCTGCGCGGTGACGTGCAGGTTTTCGCTGGCGTGCAGGATGGCTGAGGCGGGCGTGGCGAAGTTCAGGGAGGACGGCGCGTCGATCAGCATGCGGGCGCCGTCGATGCGCTCCACTGCGTCCGTGCCGGTGCGTTCGCCGCCGCTGGCCTTGACCGCCTGCTGGCCGCCTACGCTGCCCGGATAGCGGCCATCGCCCTTGGGATCGATGGCGCGGGTCAGCGTGTCGTATTGGCTGGTGGCCGCGAGCGCGCGCGCCTGGCGCTGCGTGCCGGCGGCATCCAGGCGTTGCGCCGCATTCTGCGCCCCGCGCAGCAGCGCCAGCGCTTCCTGCGCGTCGGCCTGGGTGGAGCGCGCGTCCTCGCGTGCGTTGGCGGACAGCAGCATGCCTTGTCCTGAGCGCACCACGGTCCAGGCATCCGAGCGCAGCTCGAAGCCGGTGCCGCGCCATGCGCCGCGACTGGATTCATCCGCGCCCTGTTCGACCAGATAGCCCAGGCCCAGCTGCGTGGCGCCGATGGAACTCGACAGGCGCGTGCGCATCTGCCGCGGCGTGTCGTCGAACAGCCATTGGCTGTGGCCCTCGCCGTCCAGGCCCTTGCTGTGCCAGCCGCTGAGCCTGCCGGGATGATTGGCTTCAGCGTCCTCGCCGGCGGACCAGGGCGGCAGGTCGGCGTCGTTGTACAGCTGGGCCGAGGCCACGGGCTGGTCGATGTCGCCGTCCAGGAATTCGACCAGGACCTCGGTGCCTTTGCGCGGCAGATGGTGCGCGCCCCAATTGGGACCGGCCTGCGCGCCCGCAACGCGCAGCCAGGTGCCGGAACTGTCGTCGCCCGGCGCATTGCCGGTGTCGTCGCCATGGCTGCGGTGCGCCAGGCCACCCGGTAGCGGACGCGCGCCGCGCTGCCAGGGGAATTGCACCTTGATGCGCAGGTCGCGGCCCGAGGAAATGGGCGCGTCCTGCGCAGCCACCACTACGGCCGCCAGGCCTTCGGGCGCCGTGGGCTTGGCGCGCCAGCCGGGCATAAGCGGCGCGGCTGCCGGCAGGGCGCCGAAGGTATTGCGGTATGAGCCATGTTCCAGATCGGAATCGCCCAGCGCCTGGGCGGCCTGGCTGCCCAGGTTGTTGGCGGCTTCGTGTTCGACGTGCAGCAGCGTGTAGCGGTTGCCGCCCATCTCATCGACGGCCTGGCCCGAGCCCGCGGCGTAGCGGCTGTGCTGCGTCAGCGTGAAGTCATGGCCGGGCATCATCTGGCGGGCCGTGCCGCCGCCGTCGAAGCGCACCATGCGGGCTTCATGCGCCTGCAGGCTGCGCGCGGCGGCAAGCTCCGCGCTGTCGCCGTCTGCATGGCGGCCGTGGCCGTCGTAGTCATAGTCTTCAAGGCGGGGCACCGCGCCGGCCTGGACGTCGGACTGCGCATGCGCCGCATGCGCGAGCAGCTTGCGGTCGTCCCAGGCCAGGCGCGTCACGGCATTAGGCCGTACCGCCCGGGACGCGCCAAAGCGCGTGATGCTGTCCTCGGTTTCCGTTGCGTCGCTGCGGTGAAAGCGCAGCGCGGCGTCGGGGCAGGGGGGCCGCGCCGCGCGCGTGTCGAACACGACCAGCCGGTGCCGCGCGCCGCCCGAGGCTTCGTCCTGCTGTTCGCCCTGCTGGTGGTCGAAGCGGAAGCTCAAGCCGGCTTCGGCAATCAGGCGCAGTACGAAGGCCAGGTCGGTCTCGCGGTACTGTGTGCGTAGTGGACGCGGCGCGGGCGGTTCGGCGATGTCGAACGAGTAGGCCGCCTGCGGATAGTCGGCGAAGATCTCGCTCAGGATGTCAGTGACCGACTTGTCCTGGTACAGAAAGCTGTCGCGGCGCAGGCCCAGGGCTGCCAGCCAGGGCGCGGCGTGCAGCCGGTAGCGCGCCAGGCCGCCGTCTGCGCCCAGCGCGTCCACGCCTTCCACCACTGCATGCCATTGGCGCCTGTTGCCGTCGGCCAGCAGCAGGCTGACGCTGATCTCGCGGCCCAGCAGGGCTTGCACATCCAGTTCGGCCGAGGACGCCAGGCAATCCAGCGTCAGGGCAAACAGTTCAGACACGCCTTCGCGCAGGACCATCCGTTCTACCGCCAGCGCTGCATCCAGGGGCGTGCGCATCTGCAGCATACGGGCGTTCTGGGAGAGGGCGGCAACATCCAGGCTGCTGAATCCGGCGGGCGCTTGGGAACGGTCGGTCATGGTGCTGAGCGGTGGCCTGAGGCCTTCAGGGTAGCGAGATGGTCAGGTGCGCGGCGCGCGGGCCGATCTTGACGATGTCATGGTACGGAGCCATGGCGGTCTGCATGTCGCGGTTCAGGAAGTGGCTCATGCCCAGATAGGCCAGCAGCCCCAGCAGCGCGAACAACGCGCCGATGCTCCACAGCGGCACGTCGCGCTTGAGCGTGTGGGCGATCTTGTCGGGCAGGGGCCAGTGCGGCGCGAAGCCCGCGCGCTTGCCGCGCAGCAACGTGATTTCATCGCCAAGCCGCGCCGTGAGATAGCCCAGCTTCTCCTGGCCTTCGATCATGTACTTGCCCTGGAAGCCCAGCAGCAGGCACATGTAGAACACTTCCAGCGATTGCAGGCGCGGCGCGCCCTGCGCGCGCAGGTCTTCCAGGCGCGCGAAGAAATTCTCGCCCGCAAGCTGTTCGCCAAACAGGGTCAGCTGCAGCGGCTGCAGCATCCAGGCGTCGCGGATGGAAAAGCCCGAATTCAGCACGGTCTCGTCCACCGCGGCGCAAAATGCGTACTTGGTGGCGTAGACGTCCTCGGCCGGAATGTCCATCTTCTTCGCGCTGCGCTCGAAGTCTGCCAGGAACTGCTGCACGCGCGCCGAGAACGAGGCGGCGTCCACGGGTTCCTGGCCGCTTTTCAGCAGGAACAGCATCAGGAAGCCGTCGTACAGCAGGTCCAGCAGGGACTTCGCGGGGCGCGAGCCATAGAAATCGGCGGCTCGGGGAGGGAGCGAGGCTCCGGGCATCAGGGTAGGCGCGGCGGCGGTCATGGGCAGGCTCTAGCGGGTGACGGCGATGAGGTCCAGTTTCAGTTCAGGTATGCCCGAGGGGGCATAGATGGCGATGCTGCGTGCCTGCAGCATGCGGTCATACAGCGAGCCGCGTGTTTGCAGGGTGAAGTAGCAGGCGCCCGGCTTGACGGGCACGGCGGGCGGAACCTGCGGCGTGTAGACGAGCTGCACGCCGGGCATGGCCGAGAGCACCAGCTTTTCCACGTCGTCGGGCGCGCCCACCTTGAAGCGCAACGGCACGGTCTCGGCCAGTTCGCTGGCCGGCGTGGCGGCGGATACCGACAGGTAGAGCGCGGTGGTCTCGTCGAGCTTGCCGGAATCCAGCCGGCCGACGTGGAACGAGGGGCGCAGTTCTTCCAGCACGATGGAGAAGTAGCGGGTGGAGATGACGGTGTCGAGCAGGTCGCGCAGGATTTCGTCCAGCTGCGCGAAGGCCGCGCCCGGCGCGTCATGCTGGTAGGCCGGCAGGTCCGCCAGGGTGTGCACCTTGGAGAAGGTCATGAGCGCGCCGGCCAGCCGCAGCATTTCCTGGAACAGGCGCTCGGGATGCAGCTGCGGGTTGTGGAACAGGTGCGACAGCGCGGAATAGGCTTCGTTGCAGGTGTGCAGCAGCCAGAACGAGGCCACATCGCCCGAGCGGAACTCGATGATGTTCTTGTTCGGTTCGCGGTGAAAGCCATAGAGCGCGTTGACCTTGGCCTGCAGTGCGTCCAGCAGCCGGCGCAGCTGTTCGAACAGCGCGCTGCACGCCTGCACCGTGACGCTGGGGGCGATGAAGCTGGTGTCCAGCTCGTAGCCGGCGCTGGCCGTGCGGCGCACGCGCGCTACGGGAATGGTCAGCAGCGCGTCGCGTGGCTCGTGTTCCGACAGCAGGCGCACGTTCTTGCGCAGGAAGGCAAGTTCGGCCGTGCTGGCGTTGGTGTACAGATCCGGCGCGGGGCTGTCCTGGTGCGCATAGCGCGCATCGAAGCCCTGTTCCTGGCGCGTGTCCCGATAGTTGCCGCCGATGTCCTTCATCGGATGCAGCGCCAGGTAGAACACCGCCGTGCTGGCGCCGTCCAGGCCGTCCAGCGCGACGGCGGGCGGCAGGTCGTCGTTATGGGGGGCGCTGTAGATTTCGCCGTCGGGAAATATCGCGGAGAGCTCGGTGGCGCGCAGCATGCCGTTGGCAAGCGCCGCCGCGTCGAAGCGCGCCGCGCGCAGGCCCCATGCATAGGGATGCAGCGCGCGGCTCATTTCCGCGAGGCGGGCCTCGTGGTACGCGTCTTGGCGTTGAAAATGTTGGGGCCGCAGGAACAGCCCCTCTCCCCACAGTATCTTCGCTGAATGGCTCACGTTTGCTGGCTCTTGCTTCTTATATATAGAGGGCGTCGATGACGGCGGCTAGGCGCGGCTTGCGTTCAGTTCGGGCATTGCACCGAGCCGAGGCGGGCCGGGTCGAAGCCGGGCACGCCCGGTGGCAACACTATCTGTCCGGTGACCACGGTCATCGCGCAGGCATGGGCGCCCATGACGATGCCGGTGTCCTCGGCGGTCTTCACTTCGAATACGTATTTCCAACGCTGCGGCGCGGGCGCGTAGAACAAGCCCGCGACAGCGATGTAGGCGGCGGTTTTAGGCACTTTTTCCAGGTGTTCGTAGCGCTGTCCCGGCGTCAGTGTGACTTCGCGTGCAGCGATGATGCTGTCACCCAACGCCGCCTTTTCGGCGTCAGTATCAACCAATTGCGTGAGCGGTGCGCGCTGAAATGCCTCGGCATTCTTCAAATAGTATATTTTCGTAACCACAGCCATTGGCTGTCCGCTACTCGCATTCAAATTTTCTCCGGCATGTATCGCCAATTTCACATCGATTGGCGCGTTCGGGTCTTTTTTCAGGCCCGCCATATCCATCATGCCGCCGGTCATTCCGGCCACCGCTCCGATCGCTGAAACCGCTGCGCAACCGCTGATTACGGGGCTTGCCGCGATGATGGCCGCTGCTGCCATGCACCGAGAAAAATAGAGATGTTTTGACATGGCTCTTTATACCGGAAGCCTGCGACAACATACAGATCACGGCACGATGAGCGAAGTTTCTGCGCGAGTTACATGAAGTAATGCACTGTAGTGCTGCGCTAACAAAAGGTTGTTGAAATACGCGGCCTTGGTTACACCCTCCTACATACCAAAAAAATGCACATATCCCGGGTTCTCCTCATCGGCGCAATGATGGCCTTCCTCGCGGGCTGCGCCACGTCCCCCAAGCCGCAGACCGACGCCGAGTACAAGCAGTCGATGACGCACGCCACGCAGACGCTGGCTGCCAAGGGCAACGATCAGGCGGTTGCCGAGTTCCAGGAAATAGCCCTGCTCAATCCCGCGCGCGGCGAGCCGTGGTCGTACATCGCCAAGATCCGCTTCGACGAGCAGAAGTACGGCGAGGCCATCGTCGCGGCCGATGAAGCGCTGAACCGCGACCCCGAAGACTTCACCGCCAAGACCGTGCGGGCCGTGGGCGGCCTGCGCGTGGCCATGCAATCGCTGGCCGATCTGCGCGCCAACGCGCTGTTGGCGGGCAACGCCCGCACTGATGCGGTGGCGCTGGCTGCCGCCATGCGTGAAACCCTGGGCCAGGACGTGCTGTTCCCCGAGGGTTACAAGCCCCCGCGCCCGCGCCAGCCGCGGCGCAACGATGCGCAGGGCGCGGCCGCCGCGCAACAGGCCAAGCCTGCCGCCAACGCGGCGGCGGCGACGCCGCCCGCTACGCCTGCGGCCCCCGCGGCGAATTCCGCTGCGGCTCCCGCCGCAAAGCCGCCTGTGGCCCCGGCTGCTTCCGGCGCCGCGCCGGCCGGCCGCGCGCCGGATCCGTTCGGCAACCTCCTCAAACCCTGATCGGGCCCCACGGCCTCTTCACTATGCACTTCGCTTGGAGCCCCCATGGCTAAGAAAGAAAGCGTTCAGAAAAGACTCCAGAAAGTACGTCCGCCGCGCGTGCAGCTGACCTATGACGTCGAGAAGGGCGACGCGATCGAGCAGAAGGAACTGCCGTTTGTCGTGGGCGTGGTCGGCGACTTCAGCGCGCAGTCCGAAGCCGAGCTGCCGCGCCTGAAAGACCGCAAGTTCGTCAACATCGACGTCGACAACTTCGACGACGTGATGCGCGGCCTGGAGCCGCGCGCCGCGTACCGCGTGAAGAACCGCCTGACCGACGAAGGCGGCACCTTCGGCGTGGACCTGAAGTTCCGCTCGGTCGAGGACTTCCGGCCCGAGGCCGTGGTGCAGCAGATCGAGCCGCTCAAGGAGTTGCTGGACATCCGCACCAAGCTGGCCGACCTGCGCAACAAGCTGGCGGGCAACGACAAGCTGGAAGACCTGTTGGGCGAAGTGCTCAGCAGCACTGAAAAACTGCAGCAACTGACCAGCGAAGCCGGCAAGAACGGCAAGGGAGGCAGCAATGAGTAATTCCGCCGCCGCGCAGAACGTATCCGCGCCCGCCGCCGAGGCCGACTCGGGCCTGCTGGACCAGATCGTCGAACAGAGCCGCGTGGCCAAGTCCACGGCCGAGCACGACCGCGCCAAGGATCTCATCGGCGAGCTGGCCCGTGAAGTCATGAAGGGCACCGTCGTGGTCTCGGACAACCTGTCCGCGATGCTCGACGCCCGCGTGGCCGAGCTGGACCGCCTGATCTCGGCCCAGCTGAGCGAAGTAATGCACGGCGCCGAGTTCCAGAAGCTGGAAAGCACCTGGCGCGGCCTGCATTACCTGTGCCAGGAGAGCAACACCGGCCCGATGCTGAAGATCAAGGTGCTCAACGTCACCAAGCGCGATCTGGTGCGCGACTTCCAGACCGCCATCGACTTCGACCAGAGCCTGATGTTCAAGAAGGTCTACGAAGAAGAGTTCGGGACCTTCGGCGGTTCGCCGTTCGGCGCGCTGCTGGGCAACTTCGAGATCACGCGCCAGCCCGAGGACATGTACTTCATCGAACAGATGTCGCACGTGGCCGCGGCTTCGCATGCGCCCTTCATCGCCTCGGCCTCGCCCGAGCTGCTGGGCCTGGACAGCTTTGCCGACCTGGGCCGCCCGCGCGACCTGGCCAAGGTGTTCGATACCGTGGAATACACCAAGTGGCGCAGCTTCCGCGATTCGGAAGACTCGCGTTACGTGGGCCTGACCATGCCGCGCTTCCTGGGCCGCCTGCCCTATGACCCGAAGGAAGGCACTTCGGTAGAGGGCTTCAATTTCGTCGAGGAAGTGGACGGCACCGACCATGCCAAGTACCTGTGGTGCAACGCCGCCTGGGCCTTCGGCGCGCGCCTGACTGCGGCCTTTGCCGACTTCGGCTGGTGCGCGGCGATCCGCGGCGTGGAAGGCGGCGGCCTGGTCGAGAACCTGCCGACCCACACTTTCAAGACCGACGACGGCGAAATCGCCCTGAAGTGCCCGACGGAGATCGCCATCACCGACCGGCGCGAAAAGGAATTGAGCGACCTGGGCCTGATTCCGCTGGTGCATTGCAAGAACTCGGACTACGCCGCGTTCTTCGGCGCGCAGTCGGTGCAGAAGGCCAAGAAGTACAACACCGACAGCGCCAACGCCAACGCGGTGCTGTCGGCCCAGCTGCAATACATCTTTTCGGTATCGCGCGTGGCGCACTACCTGAAGGCCATGATGCGAGACAAGATCGGCAGCTTTGCCTCCGCGCAATCTGTCGAGAGCTTCCTGAACCGCTGGGTCTCGCAGTACGTGCTGCTGGACGACAACGCGAGCCAGGAGCAGAAGGCGCAGTTCCCCTTGCGGGAAGCATCGGTGCAGGTTGCCGAGGTGCCGGGGCGTCCCGGCGTGTTCCGGGCCGTGGCGTTCCTGCGGCCTCACTTCCAGCTCGATGAGCTTTCGATTTCGTTGCGCCTGGTCGCGGAACTCCCCGCCCAAGCCCAGAAGTCGTGACCACCGTCGGATTCGACGATTTTTAACCAGAGAGGCTATTAATGAAGGACATCTACGTCAAATTCGGCAACCCCGCACTCAAGGGCGAGTCGCAGGACAAGGACCATCCGGACTGGATCGAAGTCGGATCGTGGCGCCATGAAATCATCCAGCCGCGTTCGGCTACCGCCTCCACCTCCGGCGGCCACACCGCCGAGCGCACCGAGCATGGCGAGATGGTCTTCACCAAGGACCTGGACGTGGTCAGCCCGCTGCTGTATCAGCACGCATCCGGCGGCACGACGTTCGACGAAGTGACCATCGATTTCCTGCGCGCCGACGGCGAAGGCAACCGCGTCAAGTACCTGGAAATCAAGCTCAAGTACGTGATCATCTCGCGCGTGGCGCCGGAAGTCGTCAGCGAAGGCCTGCCGCACGAATCGTTCTCGCTGAAGTACGCCGCCGTTCAGTGGAAGTACACGCAGCAGAAGGTGGGCGGCAACCAGGGCGGCAACGCCCAGGGCGCATGGAGCCTCACCAAGAACGACAAGACGTACTCGGTCTGAACCTGACCGCATGAACGGCAAAGGCCCCGGCCGGTCCGGCGCCTTTGCTCAATGAGGCCGCGATGAAGGGATTCGAACCCAGCCTGTTCGACAAGTTGTTCGACGGCGACGGGCAGACACCGCATGCGTTGCGACGCCTGTCGGTGGAAGAAATCAAGGAAACGGTCGCGCGCGACATCGAGGCCCTGCTCAATACGCGCATGGTCTTCACAGAAGACTCGCTCAAGCGCTTTCCGAACTGCCAGCGGTCCATCCTGACCTATGGCTTGTCGGATTTTTCCGGCCTGAGCCTGGCCAGTCACTACGACCGCGAGTTCATCTGCCGGTCGCTGGAGCAGGCGATCGCCCGCCATGAGCCGCGCCTGACGCATGTGCGGGTGTTGCTGCAGGTGGACAGCCGCGCGACCTCGGTGCTGTATTTCGCGATTACCGCGATGCTGGACGTGGGGCCTGCGCATGAGCCGGTCACGTTCGACGCGACGTTGCAGCCGTCCACCTTGCAGTACTCGGTGAGCAAGGGCCGGGCCAAGGCCGCGGCGGCCGCCTGATAACAAACCATGCACGCGGGCGCCGGCGGCAAGCCGCCGGCGAAGAAGGGAAAGATGGAAGAACTGCTGCCTTACTACGAACGCGAACTGGGCTTTCTGCGCGGTTCGTCGCGCGATTTTGCGCAGCGCTATCCCAAGATCGCCGCGCGGCTCGGGCTATCCGGCGAAACCTGCGAGGATCCGCACGTCGAGCGGATGATCGAATCGTTCGCGCTGCTGGGCGCACGCATCAACAAGAAACTGGACGACGACTATCCGGAATTCACGGAAGCGTTGTTCGAGGTCATGTACCCGCATTACCTGCGCCCGTTCCCTTCGTGCTCGGTGGCGCAGTTCGACATGGGCGGCATGGCCTCGCAGCTGACCGCGCCGGTGCGCATGGCGCGCGGCACGGAATTGAAGTCGCATCCCGTGCGCGGCGTGGCGTGCCGTTTCCGCACGGCGTATGACGTGACCCTGGCGCCGGTGAGCGTACGCCAGGCGGTGTTCGCGGCCACGGCCAATGCACCGTCTGCAGCCAGCCTGCCGGCGGGCGTGACGGGCCGGTTGTCGCTGACGCTGGCCTGCCTGGCAGAAACCCAGAATTTTTCCACCCTGGCGGTGGACCGCCTGCGCGTATACCTGCATGGCGAGCCCTCATTCGTAGCCGCGCTGCGAGACTGCCTGTTCCTGCGCACCGCCGCGGCCTATCTTGAAACACAGCCGGGCCGCTGGAACCGCATGCAGGATGTGCCGCTGGCGGAGGTGGGGCTGTCCGAGGACGAAGCCCTGATCGACTTCCCGGCCAGCTCGCATCCCGCCTACCGGCTGCTGGCGGAGTACTTCGCGTTCTCCGAGAAATTCAACTTCGTGGACATCGACCTCGCGGCGCTCAGGCGCGCGGCAGGGCCGGTGCGTGAAATCACCCTGCATCTGGCATTGAAGGGCGTGCGCGCGGATTCGAACACGGCGCGCCTGCTGGAGTCGGCCTCCGCGGACAATTTCCGGCTGGGCTGCACGCCCGTGGTCAACCTGTTCGCGCAACGCGCCGATCCCATCCGCGTCACCCATGCGCAGGCGTCCTATCCGGTGGTGGCCGACGCGCGCCGCGCCTATGGCTACGAGATCTATTCGATCGACCGCGTGCGCCAGGTGCGGCAGAACATGCAGGGCGATTCGGTGGTGGAATTCCGACCCTTCTATTCGCTGCATCATGGCGAAACGCCCGAGGGCGCCGGTCACTACTGGACGGCGCGACGCAATGCCATGGTGGCCGAGCGCAGTCCGGGCTACGAAATGGAGTTGTCCATCGTCGACATCGATTTCGATCCCTCGCTGCCGCAGACCGAGACCCTCAGCCTGGAACTGACCTGCACCAACCGTGACCTGCCCGCGCATCTGGCGGTGGGGCAGCCGGGCGGGGACCTGTTCCTGGAGGGCGGCTCGATCGCGCGTGAGATCCGCATGTTGCGCCGGCCGACGCACACGCATCGTTTCCAGCAGGGGCGGGCGGCGCACTGGCGCCTTATTTCGCATCTGGCTCTGAACCACCTGTCGCTGGTCCACAGCGGTCTGCCTGCGTTGAAAGAGACGCTGCGGCTGTATGACCTGTCGCACTCCGCGGTGGCGGCGCGCCAGATAGAAGGGCTGGTCGGCCTGGACTACAAGCCTGCCACGCACTGGATGCCCGGCGAGCCGTTCGCGACCTTCGTGCGCGGCATCGAGATCCGGCTGACGATCAACGAAGACAACTTCGTCGGCACCAGCCTGCATGCCTTCGTGGCGGTGATCAACCGCTTTTTCGGCCTATACGTGCATGCCAACAGCTTCGTGCAGCTGGTTGTGCTGTCGCGCCGCGGCGCGGAAGAAATCCTACGGTGCGCTCCATGCAACGGCGACGCGATCCTAGCGTAATCGAATCGCTGCTGGCCGAGCCGCAGCGCTTCAAGTTTTTCCAGGCCGTGCGCGTGCTGGAGTCGTGGTTCGCGCGGCAGGAAGGCAGCCGCGCGCGCAACGCTGTGCCCGCGCACCTGCGCTTCCTGAACTCGTCTTCGCTGGGCTTTCCCGCCAGCGAGATCGCCGCGCTGACAGCCTATGACAAGCAGGGCCAGGCGCTGGAAGACACCGAAGCGCGGCTGGCGGCGCTGGCAGCGGGCAACCTGGGACGAGTGGAGATCGAACCGGCCTTCTTTGGCCTGTTGGGCGCACAGGGCGCCATGCCGCTGCATTACACCGAGATCCTGAGCACGCGCGAGAGCTCGCGGCGCGACCGCGGCGCCCGCGCCTTCTTCGATATCTTCTCCAACCGGGCGGCGGCGCTGTTCTACGCGGCCTGGAAGAAGTACCGCATGCCGGTGCGGCACGAGACCGAACAGGACCACCATTACCTGCCGCTGCTGCTGGCGCTGGGCGGCATCGGCCATCCGGCGCTGCGCGACCGCCTGCAGTCGGGGCAGGGTCGGGTGTTCGACGAATCGCTGGCGCACTACGCCGCGGCCGCGCGCCAACGGCCGGTATCGGCGGCCTACCTGCAACGGGTACTGGCGGACTACTTCCAGGTGCCGCTGCGGGTGGAGCAGTTCGTCGGGCGCTGGTATCACGTGCCGCCGCAGAACCGCACGCAGCTGGGCATGCCTGGCGCGGTGCTAGGCGTGTCGGCCATGGCCGGCGACCGCATCTGGCAGCGCGACATGCGCATCCGGCTGTGGATCGGCCCCTTGTCCAAGGACGCGTTCACCGACTTCCTGCCCGGCGGTGCGCGCGCCCAGGCGCTGGAGAAACTCCTGACCATGTTCGGCGGCATGAGCTTCGAATACGAAGTGCGGCTGGTGATGGCCAAGGAAGACGTGGGCGGCAGCGTGCTGGGCGAAGGCGGCGGCGCGCGCCTGGGCTGGAACTCCTTTCTTTGCACCGAAGCGGTGGCATCGGACCGCGATGACGCCAGCTACGAATTGCACACCATCCATTGAGACTAGACGACCTGGAATATGGCCACACCCTTGAAGACCCTGATTGGAAAGCTCAACCAGACCTGCCGCCAGGCGGCCGAGCGCGCCGCCAGCCTGTGCATGGCGCAGGGGCATTATGAGGTGGACTTGGAGCACCTGTTCCTGGCGCTGCTGGAAAAGCCGGCCAGCGATTTCAGCATGGTGGCGCGGCGCAGCGGTATAGAGGCCTCGGTGCTGGAAGCGGACCTGAACGCCGAGATCCGCGGCTTCAAGAATGGCAACACGCGCACGCCGGTGTTTTCGCCGCATCTGCCGCGGCTGTTCGAACATGCCTGGCTGATTGCTTCGCTGGACACGCAGACCACGCGCATCCGTTCCGGCCATCTGCTGCTGGCCTTGCTGACCGAGCCCGACCTGGCCCAATTAGCGCGCCGCGGTTCGCGCCTGTTCGAATCGTTCAGGCTGGATGAACTGAAGCACGATTTCGCCGCGCTGACGGCGGGCTCCGAAGAGGCGGGCCAGTCGGTGGCGCTGGGCGACAGTCCGGCGGCGGACGCTGCCCAGGACGGCGCGGCCCCTGCTGCAGGCCTGTCCAAGACGCCGGCGCTCGACCAATACACCGCCAACCTGACCGAGCGCGCGCGCGAAGGCAAGATCGATCCGGTGATCGGGCGCGATGCCGAAATCCGCCAGATGATCGACATCCTGACGCGTCGCCGCCAGAACAATCCCATCCTGACCGGCGAGGCCGGCGTGGGCAAGACCGCGGTGGTCGAGGGGCTGGCGCTGCGCATCGTGGCGGGCGACGTGCCGCCGGCGCTGGCGGGCGTGGCCCTGCGCACGCTGGACATGGGCCTGTTGCAGGCCGGCGCCAGCGTCAAGGGCGAATTCGAGAACCGTCTGAAGAATGTGATCGACGAGGTCAAGCAAAGCTCCACGCCCATCATCCTGTTCATCGACGAAGCCCACACCATGATAGGCGCGGGCGGGCAGGCCGGACAGAACGACGCAGCCAACCTGCTCAAGCCGGCGCTGGCGCGCGGTGAACTGCGCACCATCGCCGCCACCACCTGGAGCGAATACAAGAAGTACTTTGAGAAGGACGCCGCGCTGGCGCGCCGCTTCCAGGTCGTGAAGGTGGAAGAACCCAGCGAGGAACTGGCCGCCAGCATGCTGCGCGGCATGGCGCCGCTGATGGAGCAGCACTTCGGCGTGCGCGTGCTGGACGAGGCCATCGTGGCCGCCGCGCGTCTGTCGCACCGCTATATCAGCGGCCGCCAGCTGCCGGACAAGGCCGTCAGTGTGCTGGACACGGCCTGCGCGCGCGTGGCCTTGGGCCGCAGCGCCACGCCGGCACTGATCGATGACGCGCGCCACCGCCTGGCGCGCCTGGAGACCGAACGCGCCGCCCTGCGCCGCGAAGCCGCGGCGGGCGCGGCGCAATCCGCGCGCCTGCGCGAACTGGATCAGGAAATGGACGCCACGCGCGCCGCGTTGACGGACGCGGAAGCGCGGCTGGAGCAGGAAAGCGAGCTGGTCAGGCAGATCCACGCGCTGCGCGAGGAACTGGAAGCGGCGGGAACGGACGTGACGCCGGAGCCCGCCGGCAAGCGCCGCTCGGGCAAGGCGGCCGAACCCATCGCCACGCCCGGCCAGGCGCAACTGGCCGAACTGCAGCAGCAACTGCGCGCCTTGCAGGGCGAGGCGCCGTTGGTGCCGGCCTTCGTGGACGCGCAGGTCATCGCCGAGATCGTGTCGGCCTGGACTGGCATTCCGCTGGGCCGTATGGTCAACGACGAAATCCGCACGGTGCTGGAACTGCAGCCACTGCTGGCCGAACGCGTCATCGGCCAGGACCATGCCTTGCACGCCATCGCGCAGCGCGTGCGCACCGCGCGCGCCGGCCTGGAGGACCCGAACAAACCCAAGGGCGTGTTCCTCTTCATTGGCCCCTCGGGCGTGGGCAAGACCGAGACCGCGCTGGCCGTGGCCGACGTGCTGTATGGCGGCGAACGCAAGCTGGTCACCATCAACATGAGCGAGTACCAGGAAGCCCACAGCGTATCGGGCCTGAAGGGCTCGCCGCCGGGCTACGTGGGCTACGGCGAGGGCGGCGTTCTGACCGAGGCGGTGCGCCGCCAGCCCTACAGCGTGGTGCTGCTGGACGAAATCGAGAAGGCTCATCCGGACGTGCTGGAGCTGTTCTTCCAGGTGTTCGACAAGGGCGTGATGGACGACGCCGAAGGCCGCGAAATCGATTTCCGCAACACGCTCATCATCCTGACCTCCAATGTCGGGTCCTCGGCCATCATGCAGGCGTGCCTGAACAAGAGCGCGGAGGAACGGCCCGATCCCGAGGCCTTGCAGGAACTGTTGGCGCCGCAGCTGTACAAGGCCTTCAAGCCCGCCTTCCTGGGCCGCATGAAGACCATCGCCTATTACCCGGTGGACGACGACGCGCTGGCCCGCATCATCGGGCTGAAGCTCGGCCGCATCGCGCAGCGGGTCCAGGCCAATCACCGCGCCGTCTTCGAATGGGACGAGGCGCTGGTGGAGGCCGTGCTGGCGCGCTGCACCGAGGTGGATACGGGGGCGCGCAACGTCGACCACATCCTGAATGGCACGCTGTTGCCGCAAATCGCGGAACAGGTGCTGGGCCGCATGGCGCAGGGCGAGGCCATCGCCCGCATCCGCGTTACCGCCGGCAAGAACGGCGATTTCCGTTACCGCCTTGCCTGACGCCGGAGTCTGACATGCCGATGGATAATGCCGGCCTTTCCCGAATGTCGATCGCGTCGGTCGACCAGGCCAACCGTTTGCTGGACCTGCGCACGCCGCTGGGCGCCAACCGGCTCGTCGCGGAAACGCTGTCCGCCACGGAGACCCTGTCGGACGGCGCGTTCCGGCTGGAACTGACGGCGCTGTCGGACGATGCCGGCATCCCCTTGTCCGAACTGCTGGGCAAGCCGGCGACGCTGCGCCTGCAGACCGCGCTGGGCCGCGAACAGCCCCGTGTCTGGAATGGCTACATCATGGCGGCCGAGTTCCAGGGCGCCAACGGCGGGCTGGCGCGCTATGGATTGACGCTGGAGCCCTGGCTCGCGTTTCTGCGCGCGCGCCGCGACAGCTTTGCCTATCAGGACAAGACAGTCATTGAAATCGTCGACAGCATCTTCGGCGATTACAAGGACCAGGGGGGGCTGGCGCCGCAATGGCGTTGGGTGGTGAAGGACCGCGCCGCCTACGCCAAGCGCAGCCTCACCGTGCAGTATCGCGAAACCGATCATGCCTTCGTCGAGCGCCTGCTGGCCGAAGAAGGCCTGTTTTACTGGGTGGAGCATGAGGCCGGCGAAGGCGAGGGCAGCCACACGCTGATCATTGCCGACCACAACGGCGCCTTTCAGCCCGGCCCGCAGGCCAGCGTGCGCTTCGCGCGCGCCGACGTGACGGAGACCGAGGACAGCATCCAGCAATGGAGCCGGCGCGCACGCTGGCAAACCAATGCGGTGCGCATGGCCAGCTGGGACTACCGCAGCGCCCAGGCCAGGCCGGTGGCGGCCCAGGTCGATGGCGGCGGCGCGAAGGGCGCGATGGATCTGGTCGTCAATGACTATCCCGGCCAGTACGCCTACGAGGACAGTGCGCAGGGCGAACGCCTGGCGCACATCGCGCTGGCCGCGCTGCGCGTGGGCCAGGAAAGCTGCGAAGGCGCGGGCACGGTGCGCACGCTGGCGCCGGGCCAGCGCTTTGAGCTGACCGGGCATTATCAGCAGGGCGGGGCCGCCTATGTGGCGATCGCCGTGCGGCACGAGGCCCGCAACAACTTCGACGAGGACCTGGGCCGCGCCGTGCGCGAGGCGCTGGGCGAGACCGGTCCGCAGGCAGCCGAGGCCGACTTCTACCGCAATACCTTTACCTGCATCGGCATCGATACGGAATTCCGCAAGGCCACGCGCGACGGGCACGGCGAACGCCTGCATCCGCGGCCCACCGTGTACGGCGCGCAGACCGCGCTGGTGGTGGGCGCCGAGGCGCCGGTGCACACCGACCGCGATCACCGCGTCAAGGTGCAGTTCCATTGGCAACGCGGCAAGGCTTCCAGCAGCCGCCTGGAGCATCCTTCGGGCGACGAGAACGCGCCGGCCAAGGACGAACTTGGCACGTGGGTGCGGGTGGCGGAGTCCGTGGCGGGCGGCGACTGGGGCGGGAATTTCGTGCCGCGCGTCGGCCAGGAAGTGCTGGTCGAGTTCCTGCACGGCGACATCGACCGCCCCGTGGTGGTGGGCGCGCTCTACAACGGCGCAGGCGCCGAGGACGCCGCGCACAACCAGGTGCAAGGCGGCGCCGCCAACGCCACCGGCAACGCGCCCGCCTGGTTCGCGGGCGGCGCCGACGGCCATGCGCACAATGTGGTGATGTCAGGCTTCAAGACACAGGCGCTTGCCAGCAGCGGGCAGGGCACTGGCGGCTACAACCAGCTGGTGCACGATGACACGCCCGGACAGTCGCGCCTGACGGCGTCGACCACGCAGGCAGAGAGCCGCTTGAACCTCGGTCATATCAAGCAGCAGCGCGACAACGAAAGACTGCAGGACCTGGGCCACGGCGCGGAACTGTCGACCCGAGAGGCGGTGGCGCTGCGCGGCGGCTCCGGTCTGCTGATCAGCGCGGACCTGCGCGGGAACGCCGAGGGTGCGTTGCTGGACAGCTCGGAAGCGGCCAAGCAGATCGAGCGGGCGGCGCGTTCAGCGGAGGAGTTGGCGCAGGCGGCAGCGCGACAGAAGGCGGTGCTGGAAGACGGTCCGGAAACACTGCCGGCGCAGGATGCATTGAAGCACGTCCTGGAGGTGATCGACGCGAAGCAGGACGCGCCCGAGGGCGAGCCCGTTGCCGCCTATAGCGAACCACAGTTGCAGGTGAGCGCGCCCAGCGGCATCGGCCAATACACGCCGGCCGACGCCTTCCTGGCGGCCGGGGCGTCGTTGGCGCAGGTGGCGCCGGACGTGAACTGGGTCAGCAGCGCCAACCTGGCGGTGGGCGTGGCCGGCGGCGCGGTGTTGTTCACGCTTGGCCGCAAGGCGTCCGGCGGCAGCCCGGTGCAGGGCCAGGGGCTGCTGCTGCATGCGGCGGGCGGCAAGCTGCGCCTGCACAGTCAGGATGCCAAGATGACTCTGTCCGCGGAAAAGGCGGTGACCTTCGCGTCGGCGCAGGCCGGCGTGACGGTGCAGGCGGCCAAGCGCGTGCTGGCGACGGCCGGCGGCGCCTATGTGCGGGTGGAAGGCGGCGGCATTCAGCTCCATGCGCCGGGGAAGGTCGAGCTGAAGGCCGGCGTGCATAACTGGGTCGGCCCGGAAAGCAGCCAGGCGAACCTGGTCTTCAACGAAGCCAGCCCCTTGTGCGAAGCGCGCGTGCGCGGCGCGGCCCAGCGCGGCGGCGCCGTGGTGCCGCTGGGTTGAGGCGGGAGGAAGGCGGCATGCTCGATTACCAGGCTTTCAGCGCCCATGGCTTTGGCCTCATCCAGGACGAGCGGACGGCCGGCGTGCCGGCCTGCGTCCAGGCCGAAGCCCTGGTGCCGCCGGCGCTACGGAAAATGCCGGGACTCATGCCCCGGTTGGTGGACCTGACCGCAATGCCAGCGGCGGACAAGGCGCAGGCGCTGGCTAGCCTGAACCAGGCCTTGCTCGATGGCGAGGATCTCTGGCTGGGGCTGCTGTTGCAGTCCGATCAGCCCGCCGATGCCGTCGCCGCGCATCTGCGCTCGCGGATGATCGTCGACATCGCGGGACAGGGGCCGTGCTTTTTCCGCTTTTTTGATCCGCGCGTTTTGGTCCAGCTGCCATGGATGTTGGACCCGGCGCAGCTGGTCTGGCTTTGCGGGCCGGTGCAGCGCTTCGTGTTCCACCTGGATGGCGCATGGCGTGCGGTGGCGCGCCCCGACGCCGAGGGGGCGGCGCGTCCGAAGCTGAGCGTGGATCAGTCCTTCGCCTTGACCCAGGTGCAGGCCCTGAATGAAGTGCTGTCGGACCTGGATACGCTGGAGCCCGAAGGGCGCGTCGCCTTGGGCCAGAAGGTGATGGCGCATTTCCGCACGGCCCGCGAACTGGGCCTGGCGACCGCGCAGGAACGCAAGGCGTTTGCACGGCATGCCCTGGACGTGCACCCCGCCTTCCACCGCCACGAGCGGGTCCGCGCCTGCCTGGCAGCAATGCAGCCCGAAGATGATTACCCCTACCTTGCTGCGGTCCAGGACCTGTCCGATGAGGACTGGTCCAGCGTGCGCGCGGATATGGAACGAACTGGAGAGCCCGATGGCCGATGATGCAAAGAACTGCGGGAAGAAGCGCTCGTCGCTGGATTGCGGAGAGGATTGCCCGTTTCACCGGATCGGCCTGCCCATCATGCCGCTGCGCTACGCGGTGCTGAAGAACGACGGTGCCTTTGCGGCGCTGGACGGCGACCTGAACACGCCGCAGCTGGCAGAGCGGCCCCTGGGTGACAGCGCGCGCTATGGCGTGCGGCTGCTGCGTCCGGGCTATCTGTACGTCTATGACGAGGCGCGCTCTGAGCTGAAGGGCTACTACGTCAACGAAAACGCCACGCTGTACAACTTTGATCTCGACAAGCCGGTGCAGGACTGCGACCGGACCTTTACTTGCACGATGGACCACGAAGCCAAGGCTTCGCTGCTGACCATTCCGAACGCCAAAAAAGCGACATTCGTATGGTTGGCGTTTTCGGACGTGCAGTGGACCAAGGACGTGTGCAAGGCGCACAAGGGCAAGAAGGGCGCCGATATGCGCGAGCGGCACATGTTCAAGTTCGATGTGCAGGCCTGGCTCAGCAGCGGCAAGCACGCCAATGCCAAGAGCATCAACACCCTGAAGGATACGGCCGCGGACTACCAGGTGCATCGCAAGCGCGACCTGGATCAACATCAGAAGCAGCAGTTGCTGGGTTGGAGCACCGTCGGCTATTACGACGTGAAGGGCTGGATGGGGGAAATGATCGAGAACGCCGCGGAGGCCTTCCTGCCCGGCAAGGGCCTGATGCTGGCGCTGCCGGACAGCACCGGAATCCTGCAGGATCTCGCGCGGCTGATGCGCATACGCTTCGACGACTTCGTATCGAACAAGGAGGACCTGCGTCCCCTGACCGTGTCGAAGTCCATCGAGTCTCTTAGCGAAATCATCATGCAGTCGGCCGAGAGCGAGTTCCTGGAGCAAAGAGGCCGGGATGCCACCAACCATACGGTCTATGGGACCACGACTCCGAGTATGGGAGCCGGCCCGGGAGGGTCGGGGGCCGGGGGGCTGGCGGTAGGCCAGATGCTGGCGGACTGGCTGATGCCGGAGAACAAGAAGCAGCGCATGGCCGAGGCGGAGGACTATCGCCATCCGACCGAGGCCGAGCGCGGCAAGGTGCGCTGGGAAGCCTGGTCGAAGTACTTCGACAATTACGACGAGAACGCGCGCAGGGCATGGCAGAAGGGATTCGACGAGCGCTTGGCGCAATTCGACGCGGCGACCATCGTGCCCTTGGCGAAGGCGCACGTGGCGTGGATCACCTGCCAGAAAACGCTCGATTCGTTCGAATGCAACTACGACTCCAATAACGCGGATAGCGGTGCGGTTTACCAGACGGTCCTTGCGTTGTGCATCGACGGAACCCAGGACAAGCGCATTTGCTTCAAGCAGTATGCGGACTGGCTACAGGGGGAACCGGACGACACGCGCAACCTGTTGCTGCGCGCCATGTTCCACAACCAGGATTTCGTGGTCAAGAAGGTGGTCGAGGCGCACGAAGCGGCGCTCGACTGGAAGGCCATCCCCTGGGGCAATCTGCACGAGGCCTACAAGACCGGGCTCAAGGTGCTGAGCGAAGGTCAGATGGACAAGACCGCGCGCCTGCTGGAGCAGGTCATGGGGCCGGTTGTGCATGTGCTCAGGCTGGGCGTGGATAGCGGCATCGCGCGCAAGCTGGCGATGTACGTGGGCCTGCTGGCGCGGCAGAACGTGGCGATCGTGGAAGTCGAGGGCGGCAAGAAGGCTTTCCGCGCCGCGCTGATCCGCGAGGTACTGCGCCAGCATGGCAGCCAGGTGAGCATGCGCCAGATGGAGCAGGCGGTGGCGGACGAGCTGCGGCGGTTGGAGGTGCGCGGCGAACAGCTGGAGGGCACCGACAAGAAGCGCTGGTTCATGCTGGTGGACAGGGACGCTGCCGCCAATGTGTCAACGGACCTGCGGGCCGCGGATAGGGCCAGGGCCTTGGCGCAGACCACCATGACGGTCGAGGAATACGAAGCCCGGGAACTGTCGCGCTGGCGCACCGCGATCAACACGGACGTCCGTGTCGGCGTCGTCGGCTGCCTGTTCCAGACTGTGGCGGTGTACAAGCTCTGGAGCGACCTGGAATCGGCCATGCCTCACGAACGCAGCGACGCGAGCTGGAAGTTCGTGGTCGGCATCGCGTCGGCGGGCGGCTCGGTGGCAGACGTACTGGGCGTGGCGCTCAAGAGCCGGCAGGCCGCGGGTATGCGGCTGGGGATTGGGGTGGGACTTGAAACCACCGGTTCTCTGCTGGTGCGATGGGGCGGCCGCATAGGCGTCGTCACTGGCGTCATCATGGCCGTGTTCGATTTCAAATCTGCCGCGGACCAATTCACGATTGAAAAGAACGGCTTGATGGGCGGGCTTTACCTTGCCTCGGGTATCCTCAGCCTGGTTGTCATCGGAGCGTTCGCCCTGTCGGCCACGGTCGTGGGCCTGATCGCGGCGGTGCTCCTGATCATCGTGGCGATATTGATAGAGAAGTTCAAGGGCAACAAGATCGATGAATGGCTGAAGCGCTGTCTGTGGGGGAAACTGCAGGGACAGGCCGGGGCCGATTACTACTATGGGGTGCAGCAAGAGATGAACAGCCTGCGCGTGGCCTTGGGAGGGTCGTGATGGACTTTACGGGACTGATGTCCAGGTTCCCTAACGATCGTCCGCTTTCGGAGTTCGACCGCGAGCATCGCTTGCTGCAAAAGAAGCGTCTCGATGTGCCGCTGCTGGCGCAGCTCTGCGTCGTGAAGATGAATTCCAACAGCCTGCTGTCGGTGGATCGCTGGTATGGCTGGCGAGGCTTTATTGCACTGATCGGCGCCATAGGAATCGCCTTTGGTGTGGGTGGCATCCTGATGCTGGCCTGGATTCTGGTAGTGGGCGATCTGCCCAATGAGAACGGTCTCTGGGAAGCGATCTTCATCGGAATGGCGATGTTCGCCATGCTGGGCTTGGCTGGCGTCTGGATTGCGTGCAAGGAGATGTTCCGTTGGACCTACTATCCCATCGCGCTGGACCGCAAGCGCCGGCTGGTACACGTGTTCCGGCTGAATGGCACCGTCTTGACGGCGCCCTGGGACAAGATTTACTTCACGCTGGGCCGGGGCAAGGGCACGTTCGGCTGGCTCAACTGGGACATACGCGGCCTGATCCTGGCCGAGGACGGCGCCACGGTGCAGGACACCTTCGCCTTTTGCATCGCCACCAGCCGCGTCGAAAATGCCTATTCCCACTGGGAGTTCCTGCGCCGGTACATGGAAGAGGGTCCTCAGGCGGTGCTGGATGCGGTCCTGTACTGCATGCCCGTCGACGGCAAGCGCGAGAGTTTCGCCTTCAGCAAGGAACGCATCTTCGCCAATGATGCGCAGAGCCCTGGCCTCATGTATTTGGTCATGGTGCCCTTCAACTACCTGCATGCCATCATGCGCTGGGCGGTGATGCAGACCAGCAAGATCCCGGCGTTTCCGCCGGAGATCGAGGCCACGCTGCAACCTGAGCCGGGCGACAAGTACGTGCGCGATGCGTCGATGAATCCCGAAGACCTGCGCTAGGGGATTTCATCCGGCGGCGCGGCGGACCGGATTTGCGCTAGGATTACCCCGACCTTTCCGCCCCTCCCTGGAGCCCCCGCATGACCGACCTCAGCGCCTTTCCCATCACCAAGAAGTGGCCCGCCCGGCACCCCGACCGCATCCAGCTGTATTCGCTGCCCACGCCCAATGGCGTGAAGGTGTCGATCCTGCTGGAGGAAACCGGGCTGCCCTACGAGGTCCACCGGGTCAGCTTCGACGCCAAAGACCAGTTTTCGCCCGAATTCCTGTCGCTCAGCCCGAACAACAAGATCCCGGCCATCCTCGATCCCAATGGTCCCGAGGGCAAGCCGCTGGGCCTGTTCGAGTCGGGCGCCATCCTGATCTACCTGGCCAGCAAGGCGGGCAAGTTCCTGCCGGCGGACACGGCGGGGCGCTATGAGACCCTGCAATGGGTCATGTTCCAGATGGGCGGCATCGGCCCGATGTTCGGCCAGCTGGGCTTCTTCCACAAGTTTGCGGGCAAGGACTATGAAGACAAGCGCCCGCGCGACCGCTACGCGGAAGAATCCAAGCGCCTCTTGAACGTGCTGGACCAGCGCCTGGAAGGCCGCGACTGGGTGATGGGCGACGAGTACACCATCGCCGATATCGCCATCCTGCCCTGGGTGCGCAACCTGGTGGGTTTCTACGGCGCGGGCGAGCTGGTGGAGTTCTCGCGCTTCAAGAATGTCGCCCGGGTGCTGGAAGCCTTCGTGGCGCGTCCTGCGGTGGCCAGGGGCCTGACGATCCCCGGATAACGCCGCGCGTACCCTGCCTCTACAATCGGCCCTGTCATTCCTTCTGGAAAGCCGGGGCCGCCCATGGAACTGCGCCAACTGCGTTACTTCGTCCGCGTCGTGGAGGCGGGCAGCATCGGCCGCGCCGCGCAGTCCATAGGCATGGTGACCTCGGCGCTCAGCCAACAGATCAGCCGGCTGGAGGGCGAGCTGTCCACGCGGCTGCTGCGGCGCAGCGCCAGCGGCGTGGAGCCCACCGACGCGGGCTTGGCGTTCTTCCGTCAGGCGCAATTGGCGTTGCGCCACGCCGACGATGCGGTACATGCCGCGCAGCAGGCCAGGCTGGCGGGCCACGTCAGCGTGGGCCTGCCTTCCACCACCGCCGCCATCCTGGGCGCGCCCTTCGTGCAGGCCATGAACGAGCGCTATCCCGACATCCGCCTGCATCTGGTGGAGGCGCTGTCGGGCCATCTGAGCGACATGCTCAACGGCCGCATGCTGGACCTGGCCATCGTGTTCCAGGCCGAATCCGCGCGCCGCTGGAGCGTGACGCCCTTGCTGGACGAGCCGCTGTTCCTGCTGGCGCGGCCGGACATGGCGGGTTTGCCTGCCGGCGAGACCACGCGCATCGAGGCCATTGCGCATCTGCCTCTGGTCCTGCCCAGTGGACGCCACGGGCTGCGGGCGCTGGTCAACAACGCGTATCAGCAGTCGGGCCGCACGCCGCTGGTGGCGGTGGAGGTGGACGGCCTGCCGGTGCTGATGGACGTGGTGCAACTGGGCCACGTGGCCACCATCCAGCCCAGTTCCGCCATGGCCCGGATCGCGCCGGGCCAGCTGCACATGGCGCGCATCGACGACGCGCACCTGTACCGCCCCAATCTGCTGGCCAGCCTGTCCGAGGACGAGCTGTCGCCCGCGGCGCTGGCCGCCCGCCTGGTGCTGGCCGACGTGTCGCGCACGCTGACGCGCGAGGGCAAATGGCCGGTGGTGGCTCTTCACGATTCATGAAGACCTGTTGACGGCTGGCTGATATCGGCGGGCGCTGCCGCTCGCTACAGTCCGTTCCTTGGAAGAGGAACGATGGCATGGTCGACGTCTTGGTGGTGGGAGGGGGCAACGCGGCGCTGTGCGCGGCCCTGATGGCGCGCGAGGCCGGCGCCAGCGTGCTGCTGCTGGAAGCGGCGCCGCGCGAATGGCGCGGCGGCAATTCGCAGCACACGCGCAATCTGCGCTGCATGCACGACGCGCCGCAGGACGTGCTGGTCGAGGCCTATCCCGAGGAAGAATACTGGCAGGATCTGCTCAAGGTGACGGGCGGGCTGACCAACGAGCATCTGGCGCGGCTGGTCATCCGCGAGTCCTCCACCTGTCGCGACTGGATGCGCCGCCATGGCGTGAACTTCCAGCCGCCCTTGTCCGGCGCGCTGCACGTGGCGCGCACCAACGCCTTCTTCATGGGCGGCGGCAAGGCCCTGGTCAACGCCTACTATCGCAGCGCCGAAGCGCTGGGCGTGCAGATCCGCTACGACGCGCCGGTCGACTCGCTGGAGCTGGAGGAAGGGCGCTTCGTGGCGGCGCGCATCGGCCATGAGCGCATCGAGGCGCGCGCCTGCGTGCTGGCGGCCGGCGGCTTCGAATCCAACCGCGAATGGCTGCGCGAAGCCTGGGGCCAGAACGAGCGCGGCGAATGGCCGGCCGACAATTTCCTGATCCGCGGCACGCGCTACAACATGGGCGTGCTGCTGAAGTTCATGCTGGACGCCGGCGCGGACAGCATCGGCGATCCGTCGCAGTCGCATTGCGTGGCAATCGATGCGCGCGCGCCGCTGTACGACGGCGGCATCTGCACGCGCATCGATTGCGTGTCGCTGGGCGTGGTGGTCAACCGGGAGGCCAGGCGCTTCTACGACGAGGGCGAGGACTTCTGGCCCAAGCGCTACGCGATCTGGGGCCGCCTGACAGCCATGCAGCCGGGCCAGATCGCCTATTCCATCATTGACGCCAAGGCCGTGGGCCGCTTCATGCCGCCGGTGTTCCCGGGCGTGCAGGCCGACACCTTGCCGGAACTGGCGGTGAAGCTGGGGCTGGACCCGGCGGTCTTCGAGCAGACCGTGCGCGACTACAACGCGGCCTGCCGCGTCGGCAAGTTCGACCATACGGCGCTGGACGACTGCCATACCGAAGGCCTGGCGCCGGCGAAGACGCACTGGGCGCGGCCCATCGACACGGCGCCGTTCTATGGCTATGCCTTGCGGCCCGGCATCACCTTTACCTACCTGGGCCTGAAGGTGGACGACACCGCCGCGGTCCGGTTCAGCGACGTGCCCAGCGACAACCTGTTCGTCGCGGGCGAAATGATGGCAGGCAATGTGCTGGGCAAGGGCTATACGGCCGGGGTGGGGATGTCCATCGGCACGGCCTTCGGCCGCATCGCCGGCACCCGGGCCGCCGCCGCCGCGCGCGGCCGGCATAACGCGGAAGCACGACATGAAGCAGCTTGAAGCCCTGGCCCGCGAGGCCCAGTCCTTTTCCACGCAGCATGGCGAGGCAGCGCCCGTCATGGCAGAGCAGCCGGTGCGCTGGCATGGCAAACAGGCCGAACGCCGGGCGGATCTGCTGACGGGCGATGAAACCGAAGTCGCCCGCGTCATGCAGATCTGCAACGCCTGCCGCTATTGCGAAGGATTCTGTGCGGTGTTTCCCGCCATGACCCGTCGCCTGGAATTCGGCAAGGCCGACTTGAACTACCTGGCCAACCTGTGCCACAACTGCGGCGCCTGTCTGCATGCCTGCCAGTACGCGCCGCCGCACGAGTTCGCGGTGAACGTGCCGCAATCCATGGCGCGGGTGCGGATGCAGACGTACACCGATTATGCCTGGCCCGCAGCGCTGGGCGCCCTGTATAAGCGCAATGGCCTGACCGTGTCGCTGGCCGCCGCTGCGGGCTTGGCACTGTTCCTGGCGATGGCCGTGCTGATGGCGGGCGGCTTGTTCCATGAGCCCATGGCCGGCAATTTCTACGCGGTGTTCCCGCACAACACGCTGGCGCTGATGTTCGGCGCGGTGTTCGGCTTTGCGATGCTGGCGCTGGGCGTGGGCGTGACGCGCTTCTGGCGCAATGTCAGTCCGGGCGCGGCCACAGGCGCTGCAGTGGCGGAAGCGGCGCATGACGCCCTGCGCCTGCGCTACCTGGATGGGGGGCATGGCAAGGGCTGCAACAACGCGGACGACGCCTTCACCTTGTGGCGCCGCCGCTTCCATCACTTCACGTTCTACGGCTTCATGCTGTGTTTCGCCGCCACCAGCGTGGCGACGCTGTATCACTATCTGCTGGACCAGCAGGCGCCGTATCCCTTCTGGAGCGCGCCTGTGCTGCTGGGTACGGCAGGCGGCGTCGGCCTGTTGATCGGACCCGCGGGACTGCTGTGGTTGAACCTCAAGCGTCATCCACAGCAGGGCGACGCGGCGCAAAAGCCCATGGACCGCGGCTTCATTGCGCTGCTGTTCCTGACCAGCGCCACGGGCCTGGCCTTGCTGGCCGGCCGCGACGGCGGCGCGATGGCGCTGCTGCTGGCGATTCACCTGGGCGTGGTGATGGCGCTATTCCTGACGCTGCCCTACGGCAAGTTCGCCCACGGCATCTATCGTTCGGCCGCGTTGTTGAAGTGGGCCATCGAGAAACGCCAGCCCAACAAGCTGCAACTGGGCTCGGATTGAAGCACCGCGCAGCCGCGCGGCCATGACGGCGTCCGTCGACGGCGCCGCGACCGACAACAAACCAGGAGACTTCAATGTTCCGCACTTCCTTGCTGGCGCGTGCCGCGCTGGCCGCCTGTCTGCTGCCGGCCTTGCCGGCGCAAGCCCAGTCCTTCCCCTCGAAGCCGATCACGCTGGTGGTGCCGCATTCCGCGGGCGGCACTTCGGACATCCTGGCGCGCACCGTTGCGGCGGAGGCGGCGAAGACGCTGGGGCAAACCATCGTCATCGACAACAAGGGCGGTGCCAACGGCACCATCGCCGCCAAGCAGGTGGCGATGTCCGCGCCGGACGGCTACACGCTGCTCTTGGCAACTGCCAGCACGCACGGCATCAATCCGTCCTTGTACTCGCGGATTTCGTACGATGCGGTGAAGGACTTCACGCCCGTGACGCTGCTGGCCACCGTGCCCAATGTGCTGGTGGTGGGCAAGCAGGTGCAGGCTGCCAATGTGCAGGAGCTGGTCGCCTACATCCGTTCGCAGGGCGACAAGATCAACATGGGCTCGGCCGGCGCGGGCACGCCCGGCCATCTGGCCGGCGAGATGTTCAAGAGCGCCGCGAAGCTCCAGTTCACGCACATCCCCTACAAGGGCGGCAGTCCGGCCATCACCGACCTGATCGGCGGCCAGATCGACTTCATGTTCACGACCATTCCCGGCGTGCTGCCGCACGTAAAGGCCGGCACGCTGCGCGCGCTGGCGGTTACCTCGCCGCAGCGTTCGCCCGCCATGACGGATATCCCCACCATGGCGGAATCGGGCCTGCCGGGCTTTCAGGCCGTGTCGTGGCACGGCATCGTTGCGCCGGCGGGCACGCCGGACGCGGTGGTCGCCACGCTGAACCAGGCGTTGAGCGGCGCGCTGGCCGCGCCGGCGGTCAAGCAGCGCCTGATGGAAGAGGGCGCGCAGGCCTCCAGCCTGAACACGGCGGCGTTTGGCGCCTTCATCCAGAGCGAGATCGCGGCCTGGGCCAAGGCCATCAAGGATTCGGGCGCCACGGCGAACTGATACCGGGGGCGTAGAGCGGGGCAGTGTCCTAGAATGACGCATGCTTATTGCCCTGCTCACCACGCTGGCCCTGGCAACGGGCAACGCGGCTGCCTTCGAACTTTCCTGCTTCTATGCGGACAAGACCGACGAAGGCGCATTCGGCCACGCGGAACAGTGCGCCCGCGAGGACGGCGGCGGCATCGTCTTCAACCCCGAAATCTTGCGCCGCATGCAGTTCGGCGCCGATGGTCTGGCGCCCGCGGCCGTCGCTGGCTGGCGTTGGGTGCGGCCGGATGGCCGGTCGGTGTCCGTGATTACCTACGACAACGGCCCGGACGAGTTCGAGGAAGGGCTGGCGCGCGGGCGCAGGCCGGAAGGCATGGCCTACTACGACAAGCAGCTGGACCTGGCGCTGGCCACCTCCTATGCGTGGGCTGAGCCTTTCAGCGGCGGTCTGGCCGCAGTGTGCAGCCATTGCGTCAGCGTGCAGGATGGCGAGCATTCCGTGATGGTCGGCGGCGATTGGGGCGCCATCGACCGCAAGGGCGTCCTGGCGCTGCCCCTGCGGCCGGACGCTGCGTCCTTGCGCAGCGATCTGGAGGCCGCGAGAAAGCGCCGCTGAACGACGCTCGCGGATCAGCCGCCCGCCAGCAGCTTGCCCAGCGTCGCCATGCCTTGCTCCATTTCGGGATTCCAGGGATGGCCGCCGTTCAGCCTCAGGAAGTTGCCGAAGGCGCCTGACGCTGAAAACAGCGGACCCGGGGCGATGCTGATGCCGTGTCCCAGCGCGGCGCGGTGCACCTTGAGCGTGTCGATATGGGCCGGCAGCTCCACCCACACGAAGTAGCCGCCCAGCGGTCGCGTGGCGCGCGTGCCCTTGGGGAAGTAGCGGGCGATAGCTTGCAGCAGTTCCCCTTGCTGCTGGGCCAGCGCCTGGCGGAATTGCCGCAGGTGACGGTCGAAACCGCCTTTTTCCAGATAGGCTGCGATGGCCGCCTGGGTGGGCGCGGCGGTGGCCAGGCTGGTGGTGAGCTTGTTGCGCATGATGCGCCGCGTGTAGCGGCCGGCGGCCACCCAGCCCACGCGGTAGCCCGGCGCCAGGGTCTTGGAGAACGAAGAGCAGTGCATGACGATGCCATCGCGATCGTAGGCCTTGGCGGGGCGCGGACGCTGCTCGCCGAAGTACAGCTCGCCGTAGACGTCGTCTTCGATCAACGCCACGTCGTGGCTCGCAAGCAACCGCACCAGCGCTTCCTTCTTGTCGTCGGGCATCAGGCTGCCCAGCGGGTTCTGGAAGGTGGTCATGAGCCAGCAGGCTTTGGGGCGGTGGCGCAGGATGGCCTGCTCCAGCGCCCGCAGGTCTATGCCTTCGCGCGGATGCGTGGCCACTTCGATGGCGTGCAGGTGGTTGCGCTCCAGCGATTGCAGCGCGGCGTAGAAGGTGGGGGATTCCACGATGACCGCGTCGCCGGGCTCGGTGACCGCCGCCAGGCTCAGGTTCAGCGCGTCCAGCGCGCCGTTGGTGATGATGATGTCGTCCACCGGCACCGACATGCCGTCGGCCAGGTAGCGCAGCGCGATGGCGCGGCGCAGCGCCGCGTCGCCCGGACTGAGGTCGTCGATCGAGCCCCAGGGGTCCAGGCGCTGCACCGTGGCCGCCATGAACTTCGCCAGGCGTCCGTAGGGCAGCAGCGACGGGTTGGGAAAGGCCGAGCCAAAGGGCAGCATGTCGCGGCGCAGGGTGGCGTTGAGCACCTGCAGCACGTTGTCGCTGACGTCCACCGGATGGCGTCCGGCGCTGGCGCTGGACAATCCGTCCAGCTCCGGCAGCGTGGCGTGCGGCGCGCGCAGCACGTAATAGCCGGAGCGGTCGCGCGCCCGGATCAGGCCGCGGGCTTCCAGCAGGTAGTAGGCCTTGAACACCGTCGACGGGCTGACCCCGCGGCTGGCGCTGGTCTGCCGTACCGAGGGCAGGCGGTCGCCCGCCTGCAGCAGGCCCGATCGGATCGAGGCGGTGATTTCTTCTGTCAGCCGTTCATAGCGCTTCATGGGGCGGGTCCGTTTGCGTGGGTCGTATTCAGGTCGACATGCCGATGGATCTCATCACCAGGCGCAGCGCATAGGCCGCCACGCCCAGGGCCGCGACACTGCATGCCCAGATCATCGCCAGCCAGAGCAGGCGGCTGCGCCATGAGGGCAGGGAGGATTGGGAGCCGTTCATCAGTGGAACTCCTCGCCAAGGCGCACCTTGCCCCGGAACACGTAGTACGACCAGGCGGTGTACATGAGAATAATCGGAATGATCGCCAGCGCTCCCACCAGCGCGAAGCCCAGGCTTTGCGGCGGCGCGGATGCGGTCCAGATGGACACGTCAGGCGGGATGATGGCGGGCCAGATGCTGATGCCCAGGCCGCTGTACCCCAGGAACAGCAGCGCCAGCGACAGCACGAAGGGGCCGGCGTTGGGCATGCCCTTGACGCGGCGAATGAGATCGAAGCCGGTCACGGCGACCAGCAACGGCACCGGCAGGAACCAGAACATATTGGGCAGGCTGAACCAGCGCTGTGCGATCTGCGGCTGCGCCAGCGGCGTCCAGACGCTGAGCGCCGCGATCACGGCCAGCAGCAGCAGCGTGAGCGGACGGGCGATGTCGCACATGTGGCGGTGCAGGCGGCCTTCGGTCTTCATGATGAGCCAGGTGCAGCCGAGCAGCGCGTAAGCCACCACCAGCCCCGCCCCGGTGAAGAGCGAGAACGGGCTGATCCAGTCCCAGGCGCCGCCTTGATAGGCGCGGTCCACGACCGGGATGCCTTCGATGTAGGCGCCCAGCGTCACGCCCTGGAAGAACGTGGCGCACACGGAACCGAGCACAAAGGCGCGGTCCCACAGCGGGCGGTGATGCTCGTCCGCCTTGAAGCGGAATTCGAACGCCACGCCGCGGAAGATCAGGCCCAGCAGCATGAATACCAGCGGCAGGTGCAGCGCGCTCAGGATCACCGAGTAGGCCAGCGGGAACGCGGCCATCAGGCCGGCGCCGCCCAGTACCAGCCAGGTCTCGTTGCCGTCCCACACGGGCGCCACGGTGTTGACCATGACGTCGCGTTCCTCGCGATCGGAGATCAGCGGAAAGAGGATGCCGATGCCCAGATCGAAGCCATCCATGATCACGTACATCATCACGCCGAACAGGATGATGACGGCCCATACCAGTGCAAGGTCGATGCCCATGGCCTCAGACTCCCGAATGCTTGCGTTGCGCGGGCTCGATGCCCGCCAGGGTGGAGGCGGCCGACAGCGGCCGCGAGGGCTGGCGCGGTTCCCCCGGGCCGCCCGACAGCGGCGCGTGGCCGGGGGCGGGGCTGGGGCCCATGCGGATCAGGCGCAGCATGTACGAGACGCCGGCGCCGAACACCAGCAGGTACACCACCACGAACAGCGCCAGCGTCAGCGTCAGTTCGCCCAGTCCGTGCGGCGTGGCCGCGTCGGCGGTGCGCATGACGCCGTACACCACCCAGGGCTGGCGGCCGATTTCCGTCACGTACCAGCCGGCCAGGATGGCGATCAGCCCGGAAGGTCCCATCCACAGCGCAAACCGGTGCAACCAGCGCGATTCGTACAGCCGGCCACGCCAGCGCGACCACGCGGCCCAGAGGGCGAGCGCGATCATCAGCATGCCCAGGCCCGCCATCACGCGGAACGACCAGAACACGGCCGTGGCATTGGGACGGTCTTCGGGTGGATAGGACTTCAGGCCCGGGAACTGGCCGTCCCAGCTATGCGTGAGGATCAGGCTGCCCAGGCGCGGAATGTTGACCGCGTAGCGCGTTTCCTCGCGCTCCATGTCGGGGATGCCGAACAGTGTCAGCGGCACGCCAGCGCCAGGCTCGTTTTCCCAATGGCCTTCGATGGCCGCGATCTTGGCGGGCTGGTGCTTGAGCGTGTTCAGGCCATGGAAGTCGCCCACCACGGCTTGCAGCGGGGCCACCAGCAGCAGCATGCCCATGGCCATCGCGAACATCTTCTTCACGGCGGGGCTGCGGTCGCCGCGCAACATGTGCCAGGCGCCGGATGCGCCCACCATCAGCGCGGTCGCCAGGAACGCGGCGATGCCCATGTGCGCTAGGCGGTAGGGGAAGGACGGATTGAAGATCACGGCCAGCCAGTCCGTGGGCACCACGCGGCCGTCCAGGATTTCATAGCCGGCGGGCGTCTGCATCCAGCTGTTGGAGGCCAGGATCCAGGTGGCCGACACCAGCGTGCCCAGCGCCACCATCACGGTCGAGAAGAAATGCAGGCCCGGCCCGACGCGCGACCAGCCGAACAGCATCACGCCCAGGAAGCCGGCTTCCAGGAAGAAGGCGGTCAGCACTTCATAGGCCAGCAAGGGCCCGGTCACGCTGCCGGCGAAATCGGAGAAGAAGCTCCAGTTGGTGCCGAACTGATACGCCATCACGAGGCCGGACACCACGCCCATCCCGAAGTTGACGGCAAAGATCTTGGTCCAGAAATGGTAGAGGTCGCGGTAGACGGTGTTGCGCGTGCGCAGCCACAGGCCTTCCAGCACGGCGAGATAGCTGGCCAGGCCGATGGTGATGGCGGGGAAGATGATGTGAAACGAGATGGTGAAGCCGAACTGTATTCGGGCAAGCAATAGCGCGTCGCTATCCATGGCGGTATTCCTGACTTCTTCGCCAGCGCGCCTCAACCGCCACAAGACGGCGTGCGCTGACGGGTGTTTGACCTACACCGTGAAGTTAGAGCCGCAGCCTGGATCAGTACAGATTCAGAGCATGAATAAAAAAGCGGATCAGTTTGGATGGATTGCTGGAAGAAAATGGGCTTTTCATAGGGAGAACATCTGTGCTGCAAGTCTTGCGAAGACGATGAAGTTACAAAAAAAGCAGCACAGAAAAGGCGGGTGCGTCCCCTGATACGCTGGTTTTGAGTGCGCAGCCCGCCAGGCCGGCGCCTAGGATGCGCAGGCGCGCGCCGCTTCGTCGATCAGGCCGGCCACCTCGGCGGCGCGCGACGCAAGCGATGCGTGGCTGGCGTCCAGCGTGATGGTCTTGCGGGTGTTCAGGCGCGCGGCCATGCGCGTCTGGTTTTCGGGGGCGATCATCCGGTCCTGGCTGGATATCTGGTACCAGGACGGCTTGCTGCGCCATGCGGGGACGGACACCGTTTCGCCGAAGGCGCTGGCCAGGGGCGCCTTTTGCGTGACGGCCATGACCAGGCCCTCGTCGGCGGACAGGTCCTGGCAGAAGCTCTCATGGAACTTGTCGGCGCGCAGCCAGAGGTAGCCGTCGCTGTCGGGCGCCAGGTTGGGCGCGGCCGCGGGCAGCATTTCTTGTGTGATGCCGCCCGGGCTTTCTCCCGCGTCCGGGGCGAAGGCGGCGATGTACACCAGGCCGGCCACGTTGGGCTGGTTGCCGGCTTCGGTAATGACCGCGCCGCCGTACGAATGGCCCACCAGCAGCACGGGGCCCTTCTGCTGCGCGATCATTTTGCGCGTGCGTTCGGCGTCGCCGGCCAGGGAGGCCAGCGGCATGTCGACGGCGTGCAGGTCTTGATAGCCCTTGCGCGCCAGTTCCAGGATGACGCGGCTCCAGTGGGCGGCGCCGCCCCAGAAACCGTGCACAAGAATGATGCTGGGTTTGCTGCTCATGATGCGGCTCCTTCCTCGGGATGGAGCAACGATCATGCGCCGGCCAGGACGGCGCCGCCACAACTATTTGCGGCGGCGCCAGTGCCGTTACAGCGGACGCGGGGCTGGCGCGACGGCGGCCGCACGCTGGGCGCGCTGGCTCAGCCACACGCTGGCGACCACGATCACCATGCCGGCGATCTGCGCGGCGCTCAGCTGCTGGCCCAGCATGCCCCAGCCCAGCAGCACGGCGGTAATGGGGCTGAGAAAGCCCAGCGAGGAGACCACCGCGGGCTCCAGCCGCGCTACGCCCCGGAACCAGAGCACATAGGTCAGCGCCGCGCCAATCAAACCCAGGTAGGCGATGCCGGCCACGTTAAGCGCCGTGAGCGGCGGCAGGGCGGGCTCGGCGGCGAAGGCCAGCGGCGCCAGCAGGATGCCGCCCGCCGTCAGCTGCCACGATGTGAAGGTGAGCGCGGATACCGGCGGCTGCCAGCGCCGGCTGAGTACCGTGCCCAGGGCCATCGAGGCGGCGCTGATCAATCCGGCCGCAATGCCTACCGGGTCCAGCGCGGCCTTGGGCGTCAGCACCAGCAGCGCCACTCCGCCCAGGCCGCCCAGCGCCGCCAGCACCGACAGGCCGCGTACGGGTGTGCCCAGCAGGCTGCGTGCCAGCAGTATCACCACCAGCGGCTGGACCGCCCCCAGCGTGGCGGCCACGCCGCCCGGCAGGCGGTAGGCCGCCACGAACAGCAGAGCCCAGAAAACGGAAAAGTTCAGCGCGCCCAGGATGAAGGCGCGCAGCCACCAGATGCCTTGCGGCAGTTGGCGCACGATCAGCAGCAGCAGGAAGCCGGCCGGCAGCGCGCGCAGCATGGCGACCGTCAGCGGATAGTCCTGCGGCAGCATCAGGGTGGTGACGACGTAGGTGCTGCCCCAGATGGCGGGCGCCAGGGCAGTCAACAGCAGATCGGAACCGCGGTTCATGGTCATGCTCCGGCTAGCTCAGGCAAGTTCAAGCACGTCGTGGACGGGGCGGCGCGGCTTCTGCGGCCAATTGCCTTCCTGCGCGTAGCCCATGGCGACCAGCATGACCGGCACCTCCTCCTGGCGCAAGCCGAAGGCCTGGGCCACGCCGGCGGCGTCAAAGCCGGTCATCGGGCTGGCGGCCAGGCCTTGGGCCTGTCCTGCCAGCATCAGGGTGGAGGCGCCGAAGGTGGCGCTGCGCACGGCCTCGTCGCGCTGCGTCTGCGGCGAGTCGGCATAGAGGCGGCTGGCCGCGGCTTCCCAGGATGGCACCATGGCCGCGGGCATGAAGCCCGCGTCCACGGACGGTTGCAGGCGGTCGGCCATCCAGGCGGCCTGGGGCAGCACGCCCAGCACGATGAAGGTCACCGCCGATTCGCTCACCTTGGGCTGGTTCCACGCCAACTCGCGCAGCCGGCGCTTGCCCTCCTGGCTGCGCACGGCGATGAAGCGCCAGTTCTGCAGATTGAAGGCGGTGGGCGCGCGGGTGGCCCAGGAGACCAGGGTACGGATGATGTCGTCGTCCACGCCGCGGGCGGGATCGAAGAAGTTGGCGGAAACGCGTTGCGCGATTGCGTCGGTCAGGGCGTGGTTCATGGCTGCCATCCTTGGGATTTGCTGAGATTGCCGGCTCGCCATATGCGCGCCGTCTCCATGTCCACAGGCTAATTGAATCCTTGTTTGGCGATAATATCCAATTCAATGGCAATATCATTCACCAATAGTGAATAATCTATGGATCATCTGACGGC
Organism: Achromobacter sp. ACM04; assembly: GCF_014851465.1. Lineage (NCBI taxonomy): Bacteria > Pseudomonadati > Pseudomonadota > Betaproteobacteria > Burkholderiales > Alcaligenaceae > Achromobacter > Achromobacter sp. ACM04. The sequence continues at coordinate 835,948 of NZ_JACUZS010000002.1, read as the reverse complement.
GCTGAGGGTGTTCAGGCAAGTGGTGGAGCGGGGCGGCTTCGCAGCCGCGTCGCGGCAGATGGGCCTGTCGCCCGCCGCGGTCAGCAAGAACATCGCCGAACTGGAAACCCACCTGGCGGCGCGCCTGCTCAACCGCACCACCCGCCGCATGAGCCTGACCGAAGCCGGCGCGCGCTACTACGAACAGGTGGCGCGCATCCTGGACGACCTGAGCGAAGCCGAGCAATCGCTGGGGCCCTTGCAGCAGGCGCCGTCGGGCACCTTGCGGGTCAGCGCGCCCATGTCGCTGAGCCTGGTCCGGCTGTCCGCCGCCATGCCGCGCTTCCTGGAGCGCTATCCGCAGGTATCGCTGGACCTCAACCTGGAGGACCGCCGCATCGACATCGTCAAGGAAGGCTACGACCTGGCTATCCGCGGCACCGACCGGCTGGAGGATTCCAGCCTGGTGGCGCGCAAGCTGATGACGCTGGACCACGTGCTCTGCGGCGCGCCGGCCTACTTCGAGCGCCATGGCGTGCCGGCCTCGCCGCTGGCGCTGCGCAACATGGAGCGCGTGCAGTTCACCTTGTCTGGCCACGCGGACGAATGGACCTTCAAGCGCGCGGGCGAGACCGAACGCGTGCCGGTGCGGGGCCGCTACAGGGTGAGTTCCAGCCTGGCGGTGCGCGATGCGCTGCGCGCCGGTTTTGGCGTCAGCCTGGTGCCGCGCGTGTACGTGCAGCAGGACCTGGACAGCGGCGCGCTGCAGGCGGTGCTGCAGGATTGGAAACCCGACGAGACCTACGTGTATGCGGTGTATCCCTCGCGCCGCCACATGGTGGCCAAGGTGCGCGCCTTCGTCGACTTCCTGCTGGAAGAACTGGGCGCGCCGCGGGAATGAGCCGCGGCGGCCCGTAGCCGCATCAATACATGTGCTGGCCGCCGTTCATGGCGACATTGCTACCGGTCATGAACGCCGCGGCATCGCTGCAGATGAAGGCGACCAGCGCGCCGATCTCTTCCGGGCGGCCGAGCCGGCCCAGCGGGATCTGCGGCAGGATCTTCTCCTTCAACACCTCTTCGGGCACGGCCTCCACCATGCGCGTCGCCAGGTAGCCCGGCGATACGGTGTTCACCGTCACGCCTTTCCTGGCCAGCTCCAGCGCCAGGGATTTGGTGAAGCCGTGGATGCCGGCCTTGGAGGCCGCATAGTTGGTCTGGCCAAACGACCCCTTGGTGCCGTTGACGGACGAGATGTTGACGATGCGGCCCCAGCCCCGGTCGGCCATGGCGCCGCATAGCGGCTGCGTCATGTTGAACATGGAGTCCAGGTTGCCGCGCAGCACGTCCGTCCAGTTTTCGTGACTCATCTTGCGCAGGCTGGCATCGCGGGTAAGGCCGGCGTTGTTGATCAGGATGTCGATCTGGCGGCCGTCTTCCTCCAGGCGCCGCGCCAGCGCCTGGCACGAGTCGTAATCGGCCACGTCCACCCTGTACATGGCGTAGCGGCGGCCCTGGGCCGCCTCCGCGTCCACCCACGCCCGCGCGGCGTCTTCGCTGGAGTGGTAGGTGATGATGACCTGGTGGCCGGCATCGTGCAGGGCGCGCGCGATGGCTTGCCCGAGGCAGCCGGCCCCGCCTGTGACGAGCGCAGTGCGTTCAGCCGTCATGATGGGATCCCGGTTGGCTTGCGTCGCGCATGGCCGAGCACGCCGACGCCATCTGGTTCGACAGCGTCTTCCAGATCTGCGCCATGGGGGTGTCTTCGATGCCCATGGCGCCGCCGGTGGCCTGCTTCAGCCAGCCTCGCATTGCTTCGCTCATGCCGGCGGCCAGGGTGGCCTGTTCTTCGAGCAGCGCGTGGGTGATGGCCTGGCTGGCTTCAAGCTGGCTTTGCCATTGCTTGCGCGTCATTTCGCCCAGCGCGGGCGCGATCTCTTGCCAGTTGCCGGATTGTTGCAAGGGCGCCAGTGCGGCCAGGTATTGTTCCGCGTTGCCGCCGGCCAGGCGGCGGCCCAGTTCAACCCAGCGCTGCTGGCTTTCCTGCGCAAGCTGCGCCATGCGCTGGCAATAGGCGGCATTGGCGCTGGCAAGGCCCTGAGGCGTGGAGGCAGTGGTTTTCTTCATCATCCGTCCTTTTAAGAGAGTGGTAAGGGGTAACGAACACACAGGCCTCAAGCCATCTGGCTGAGGGTCTTGCGAAAGCGCGCCAGCGAGAACGCGAACAGGACCGAGCCTATGAGCGCCAGCGCCAGGAAGGGTTGCCACACGACGCTCAAGCCCGCGCCGCGGTAGAGAATGGCCTGGCCGAGTTCCACGAAGTGAGTGGTGGGAGCGGCCAGCATGATGTCCTGTACGAACTGCGGCATGCTTTCGCGCGGCGTGGTGCCGCCCGACAGCATTTGCAGGGGCAGCAGCACTAGTACAAGCAACATGCCGAACTGCGGCATGCTGCGCGCAAGCGTGGCCATGAATATGCCCATAGAGGTCGTCGCGAACAGGTGCAGCGCCGCCCCGACCAGGAACAGCGCCACCGATCCTTCGATCGGCACTTGCAGCAAGCCGCGTACCACGAAAGTCAACGATAGCCCAGCAGATGCCAACACCACCAGCCCCATCGACCAGACCTTCGCGACCATGATCTCGGTCGGCGTCACCGGCATGACCAGCAGGTGCTCGATGGTGCCGTGCTCGCGTTCGCGGATCAGCGCGGCGCCGGTCAGGATGATGGACAGCATGGTGACGTTGTTGATGATCTCCATCAGCGCGCCGAACCAGGCCTGGGTCAGATTGGGGTTGAAGCGCATGCGCACCGCCAGCTCCACCGGCAGTTCGGTGGGCGCGCGGTAGCGTTTGACGAACTCGTTGATCTCGTCGCTGATGATCTGCTGGATGTAGCTGCTGCCCGTGAACGCCTGGCTCATGCGGGTCGCGTCCACGTTGAGCTGGATTTCAGCGGGCCGGCCGGCCAGCACGTCGCGCTGGAAATTGGGCGGGATGTTGACCGAGAAGGTGTAGCGCCCCGCGTCCATGCCGGCATCGGCCTCGGCCGAAGTCGTTACTTCCGGCGGTGTGAAGTGCGGGGGATAGAAGGCCGACGTGATGCGCGCGGACAGGGGCGAGACGTCCTCGTCGACCACGGCGATGGGGGCGTTGTGCAAGGTTTCCGGCACGGCCGTGGCGGCGGTGTAGATCATCAGCGTGAACGACACGAGGATCAGGATCAGCATCATCGGGTCGCGCGCCAGGCTCCACAGCTCCTTCACGCCCAGGCGGTAGATATTGGCCAGGTGCCGCATCTCAGGTCTCCTGTTTCTTCAACAGCAGCGCCGAGGCGCCCAGGATGACGGGAATGGCGATCAGCAGCGGCCAGAACGAGCCTTGCAGGTTGGAGAAGTCCAGGGCCTTGCTGAAGACGCCGCGGCTGATGGTCAGCATGTGCGTGGCGGGGTAGACCTGTCCGATCAGGCGGCCGGCGCCTTCCAGCGACGACACCGGGTTGAGCAGGCCGGCGAACTGCACCGCGGGCACCAGGGTGCCTATCATGGTGAAGAACAGCGCCGCGATCTGACTGCGGGTGAACGTGGAGGCCAACAGGCCGATGGCGGTGGCCACCACGTTGTAGATCAGCGCGGCGGCAAGCAGGGTCAGGAAGCTGCCGGTGATGGGCACGCCGAACAGCGTCACGGCCAGCAGCGTCATCAGCAGGAAATTCAGCATGGCCAGCGCCACGTAGGGCGCCTGCTTGCCCAGCAGGAATTCCAGCCGTGTCACGGGCGTGACGTACAGATTGATGATGGAACCCAGCTCCTTTTCGCGCACCACCGCCAGCGCCGTCAGCATCGCCGGCATCATCAGGAGCAGCAGCGGGATCACGGCGGGCACCATGGCGGGGAGGCTGCGCACATCCGGGTTGTAGCGAAAGCGCGTCTCTATGCTGACCGGCAGGGTCGCGTCCGAGCCCAGGCGTTCGCGCGCCTGCTGCATCAGCCAGCCCTGGTGCATGCCCAGCACATAGCCGCGGATGGTCTCGGCGCGCTGCGGCATGGCGCCGTCGATCCAGACGCCGATCTGTGCGCCGTTGCCGCGCTCCGCGTCGCGCGCAAAGCCTTGCGGTATCTCGATGGCCAGCGACAGCTCGCCGCTGCGCATGCGCGCGTCCATCTCCTCGTAGCTGGAAATGGGCGGATGTTCGATGAAGTAGCGCGAGCCCGCCAGGTTCAGACTGTAGTTGTGGCTCAGGCCGGTCTGGTCGCGGTCCATGACCGCATAGCGCAGGTCCTCCACGTCCATGCTGATGCCAAAGCCCATCACGAACATCAGCAAGAGCGAACCGGCCAGGGCCAGCGTGGCGCGCACCGGGTCGCGGCGCAGTTCCAGCGATTCGCGCCACATGTAGCTCAGCATGCGCTGCAGGCTGAAGCCGCGGTGTTCCGGCGTTTCGGCGGAGGCGGACGCCAAGGGGGGAGCGGCTTGCGCGTCGGCGTCTTCTGGTTTGGTGCCGGCGCCCGCGTCGATCAGGTAGGCGATGAAGGCTTCCTCCAGCGTCTGCGCGCCGCGCATGCGCGTGATCTCGTCGGGCGACGCGCTGACCAGCACCTTGCCCGCATGCATCAGCGACATGCGGTCGCAGCGCTGGGCCTCGTTCATGAAGTGCGTGGAAATGAAGATGGTGACCTGGTCCTGGCGCGCCAGCGCGATCAGCAGGCGCCAGAAGTTGTCTCGCGCGACGGGGTCCACGCCCGAGGTCGGTTCATCCAGGATCAGCAGTTCGGGCTTGTGCACCATGGCCACCGCCAGCGACAGGCGCTGGCGCACGCCCATGGGCAGATTCTCGGGCAAGGTGTCCAGCACTTCGCCCAGGTCGAAGCGCTGCACCATCTCGTCCACGCGCGCCGGAATCTCGGCCTCCGGAACGTGGAACAGGCGCGCGTGCAGCACCAGGTTCTGCATTACGGTCAGTTCGCCATACAGCGAGAACGCCTGCGACATGTAGCCCACGCGGCGGCGGGTATCGATGTTGCGCGGATCGACCTCGGCGCCGAACAGCCAGGCCTGTCCTTCGCTTGCCGGCAGCAGGCCGGTCAGCATTTTCATGGTGGTGGACTTGCCGCAGCCGTTGGAACCCAGGAAACCGAAGATCTCGCCCTTGCGGATGCGGAAGTTGACGTGGTCCACGGCGACGAAATCGCCGAAGCGCATGGTCAGGTCGCGCGCCTCGATGGCGATCTCGGCGTCTTGGTCGATGGCCAGCGGCACGATCTCCACCGGCTTGTGGCCGCGCTTCTTTTCTTCCGGCAGCAAGGAGATGAAGGCGGCTTCCAGCGAGTCCGCGCCGGTGCGCTGCTGCAGTTCGGCGGGCGTGCCGGTGGCCAGCACACGGCCTTCGTCCATGGCGATCAGCCAGTCGAAGCGCTGCGCCTCGTCCATGTAGGCCGTGGCCACGATCACGCTCATGCCGCTGCGCTCGCGGCGGATCTCGTTGATCAGGTCCCAGAACTGCGCGCGCGCCAGCGGATCCACGCCGGTGGTGGGCTCGTCCAGGATCAGCAAGTCGGGGTCGTGGATCAGGGCGCAGCACAGACCCAGCTTCTGCTTCATGCCGCCGGACAGCTTGCCGGCCGGGCGCGACAGGAAGGCCGACATGCCGGTGCTGCGAGTCAGGCTGTCGATGCGGCGGCGGCGCTCGGCTTCGTCATGGCCGAACAGGCGGCCGAAGAACTGCAGGTTCTCTTCGACCGACAGGGTGGGATAGAGATTCTTGCCCAGGCCCTGCGGCATATAGGCGATGCGCGGGCACACGTCGTCGCGGTGCCCGCGGCTGGCCATGTCGCCATCCAGCACGTCCACCTTGCCTTCCTGCACCGCGCGCGAACCCGCGATCAGGGCCAGCAGGCTGGACTTGCCGACGCCGTCCGGGCCGATCAGCCCGACCATGCGGCCGGCGGGAATGTCCAGGGTGATGCCGTCCAGCGCCACCGTCTTGCCGTAGCGCAGGCTGACGCCGGACAGCGTCACCACGGGCGCGGTGTCCGGGGAGGTCATCAGGGCACCTTGACTTCAAGATTGGCGGGCCATTGCGCGTCGGCATCGAGCTTCAGCCAGGCCACGCCCGGCAGGCCCGTCTTGACCTGCTTCAAGTGCCGCTGCAGCAGCTCGGGGCTGATCTGGGCCTTGACGCGGAACATCAGCTTCTGCCGTTCGCTGGCGGTCTCCACCGTCTTGGGCGTGAACTGCGCGGTGCTGGCCACGAAGGAGACCTTGGCGGGGATGACGTATTGCGGCGCGGCGTCGAGGATGATGCGTACGTCCTGACCCAGCGCCACGCGGCCGGCCGCCTGCTCGGGCAGGAAGAACGTCATGTAGACATCGGCCAGGTCCACCATGTTCAGCACCTTGCCGCCAGCGCCCAGCACTTCGCCAGGCTGTGCCACGCGGTACTGCACACGGCCGTCGCGCGGGGCGCGCAGCTCGCTGTCGGCGATGTCGGCCTCGATGCGGGCGATGGTGGCCTGTGCGGCGGTGACGGCGGATTGCGCGCCGACCTCGGCGGCGCGCGCGGCGTCGATGGCGGCCTGCGCGGCCTTCACCTGCGCACGCGCGGCATGCACCGAGGCCTGTGCGCTGCGCACGCGGGCGCGGTCGTCGTCCAGTTCCTGGATGGACGAGGCGCCTTCCTTGGACAGCGTCTCAGAGCGGGCCAGGCGGCGGCGCGCGGCGTCCAGTTCGCTTTCGCGTTGCACCACCACGGCCTCTGCAGCCAGCTTGTCGCTCTCGCGTTGCGCGACCTGCGCGCTGGCGCTGGCCGCGCCGTTGACGGCCTGCTGATGCTGGGCGCGCGCTTCCTCGCGCTGCGCCTGCAAAGTGTCGATCTGCATGCGCGCCAGCGGCTGGCCGGCGGCGACGAAGTCGCCTTCGACCGCCAGCACTTCCTGCACCCGGCCGGCCAGCTTGGCAGCCACGTCGATTTCGGTGGCTTCGATGCGGCCGTTGCCGCTGATGAATCCCTCGCCCGGGCCGCTGTCGGACAGCAACCGCCAGCCGTAGTAGCCGCCGGCGGCAACCGCCAGGGCGATCAGGACAGGGACCAGTTTTCGGGTGGGCAGGCGCATCGGGGATCCTTGATTATTGGTTTATCGGGGGCTGGCGGTTGGCGCGGAGGCGGTCTGCGCCGCGGGCGGCGCTTGCGTGCCGCCGCCCAGCGCCGCATACAGCCGCACGCGGCTGGACAGCAGGGCGCGGCGCGTCTGCGCGAGCTTCTGCTGGGCCGCCAGCAGATCGCGCTGCGCGTCCAGCACCTCCAGATAGGGCGAGGCGCCATGGTCGTAGCGCAGTTGGGCGAGGCGGGCGCGTTCGTTCTGCGCCGCCACGGTGGCGCGCAGCACGTCCACCTGTTCCGCCAGCCAGTAGCGCGCGGACAGCGCGTCGGACACGTCCTTGAAGGCGGTCTGTATGGTCTGTTCGTAGGCGGCCACGGCCTGGTCGCGGCGCGCTTCGGTCAGGTCCAGGTTGGCCGAGCGCCGGCCGCCGTCGAAGATCGGCAGGCTGATGCTGGGCGCGAAGTTCCAGGCGCGGCTGCCGCCCGAGAACAGGCCGTCCAACTCGCTGCTGGCGGTGCCGAACGCGCCGGTCAGGGTGATGGTCGGCAGGAAGGCGGCGCGGGCCGCGCCGATGTTGGCATTGGCGGCCTGGAGCTGATGTTCGGCGGCGACGATGTCGGGACGGTTGACCAGCAGGTCCGAGGGCAGGCCCGCCGGCAACTCGCGCATGACGGCGTTGTCGTCCAGGCGCGTGGGCAGCTTGGGCAGGTTCAGCGGCGCGCCCGCCAGCAGCTCCAGCGCGCTGGCCTGGGCGGCGCGGGTCTGTTCCAGGTCCGCGCCCAGCGCCTTGGCCTGCTGCCACAGCGTTTCGACCTGGGTCAGGTCCAGTTTGGAGATTGCGCCTTCCTCGAAGCGGCGGCGGAAGATGCGCAGCGACTCTTCGCGCGAGGCGATGGTCTCGCGGGTCAGCGCCAGGCGCTCGTCCAGTTCGCGCAAGGACAGGTAGCTGTCCGCCACTTCGGCGACCAGGCTCAGCGTCGCGGCCCGCGCGGCCGCATCCGAGGCCAGGTAATTCTGCAAGGCGGCGTCCTTCAGGCTGCGCACGCGGCCCCAGAAGTCCAGCTCCCAGCTGGCCATGCCCAGGCCCACCTGGTATTGGCTGGAGACCAGCGGCTGTCCCGTGAGGTTCAGGTCGCCCGGTACACGGGCGCGGGAGCCGTCCGCTTGCACGCCTATGGTGGGGAACTGGTCGGCGCGCTGGATGCCATACAACGCGCGCGCTTCTTCCACGCGCAGCAGGGCGCGGCGCAGGTCGCGGTTGTTGTCCAGAGCGGTGGATATCAGCGTCTGCAGCGCTGGATCGGGGAAGTAGGTCCGCCAGCCGATTTCGGCGGCGGCTGCGGCGTTGGCCGCGGTCGCTTCGGGCCCTGGGGCTGTATAGGCGGCAGGCACGGGCAGCGCGGGGCGTTCGTAGTCGGGCGCCATGGACACGCAACCGCTGGCCAGCAGCGTCAGCAGGGCTGCGGGAACGAGGCGCGTGGCGATCGTGGCCGGAAACGGGCGGAGTGTCATGCGGGGTCTCTCCAGCGCGGGGGCCGGGCGCGTCCCAGGGCAGGCTTGTGACGCCGCCTTCGGGGCGGACCCGATACCGGGTTCATGCTTGCAGATATTGTGCAGTGCGGCGGCTACGCATTCCTTGATCAGAATCAAAGTAGCGACTGACTGGTCGGTTTTTAATGAATTGCACATATACAGGGAGCAGAAGGATGGTCATGCAGCGCCGTCGTCTTCCTCCGGTGGTGCGGATCGGGCAGATTCTCGATGCCGCGCTCCAGGAGTTCTCGCAGGCGGGCTATGCCGGCGCCAGGATGGATGACATCGCGCTGCGGGCTGGCCTGTCCAAGGGTGGGCTCTATGCGCATTTCGACAGCAAGGAAGCGGTCTTCGAAGCCCTGCTGACGCGCCACCTCAGCCCCTCGCGGCTCGACATCGAGGCGGTGGTGGATGGCGCCCAGTCGCCGCGCCATCTGGCCGAACGCATCGTCAATCATCTCTACGTCAGCCTCGGAAACGCGGCCATGATCAGCACCATGCGGCTGCTGCTGGCCGAAAGCGGGCGCGTGCCCCACCTGGCCGCGCGCTGGCGGCAGGAGACCGCGCAGGCGCATCAAACCGACATCGCGCGGCTGCTGGAGCGCGCGCGCGACCGCGGCCTGTGCGCCGATTGCGTCGCGCTCAAGCATCCCTGGCTGCTGCTGTCGCCCATCGTTCATACCCTGGTCATGTCTGCGCTGATGGGACCTGACGAGCGCATCGACCTGCCCGAGCGGCGGCAGGCGCATGTGGCGCTGATCTGCGAGCTTCTGCGCCAGAGCCCTGCGTGACGGAGGGCCCCGGAGTTCCTTGACGCTGCGCCCGGCTTGGTGTCCTATCCAGAGTTGGTCGCGCGGCGGCCATGCACGACCTACGCGGCGAGGTGACATGGCGACATCGGGAGTGACTGGCCACACACCGTCCTGGCGTTATCTGCCAGTGGCCCTGGCTTTGGTGCTTCCCATCCTGGCCTGTGTTGGCTGGACATGGCTGCAAGCGCACAACGCACAGCGGCTCGAAGGCGAGACCGCCGCGCGCATCGTGCGCGCCCAGGCCGAGAGCATCCTCATCCAATCCCAGGACATGCTGGGGCGGGTGGCGGAACAGGCGGGCAAGCCTTGTGACGAGGTGCTGCCCATGCTGCAGCGCTGGGGCACCTTGAATCCGTATTTTCGTTCCCTGGTCCTGGTACGTAACCAGCGCGTCTACTGCTCATCGGCGGTAGGCGCCGTGGACGCCTCGCTCGACGATTTCAGCAAGTGGAAAATCAACATCGTGTCGGACCACTGGCAGATCTCGGTGGCCGGCACGCCCTTGGCGCCGGAGCGGCCGGCCATCCTCATAGGCAAGTCCGGCGCCGACGGCCATGGCGGCATCGTGGTGGTGGATGGCCGCTACGTGCAGGACCTGGTGAATGCCGTGGCCACCATGGACGACCTGCAGCTGGAATTGGTCGTCGGCAGGAACGGCGCGCCGATACGCAGCGATTCCTGGGGCGGCGCGGCGGCGCGCGCGGTGCCGCTGCGCGACGAGGACGATGCCACCGCGACGGGCCTGAGAGTCAACGTCCTGGCGCCGCCAGAGACCCTGGTGCGCGCGTGGTCCCGGTCCATGGCGACGTATCTGCCGGTGGCGCTGCTGCTCGGGCTGGGCCTGGCCGTGGCCACGCACCGGCTGCAGGTCAGCAGGCGTTCGTTCAAGGAACGCCTGCGCCGCGCCATGCGGGCTGGCGAGTTCCTGGTGCACTACCAGCCCGTGTACGGGCAGGCCACGGGCCGCTGCGAGGGCGTGGAGGCGCTGATGCGCTGGGAGAGGCCGGGCATCGGGCCGGTGCGCCCGGACGTCTTCATCGCCGAGGCCGAGGCCGAAGGCATGATCATTCCGCTGACCCAGCATCTGCTCACGCTGATCGAACGTGACATGCGGACCTGGCCCACGCCGCCGGATTTCCACATCGGCGTGAACATCGCGGCCGAACACTTATCCAGCGTGGAACTGCTGCCCGACGTCCAGGCCTTCGCGGCCAAGATCGCGGCGCGGCATCCGCTGGTGGTGCTGGAGATCACCGAGCGCAGCCTGATCATGGACAACGGGCAGGCACGGCGCAACATCGATGCCTTGCGCGCCCAGGGCCTGCGCGTGGCGATCGACGACTTCGGCACCGGCCACTGTTCGTTGTCGTACCTGCAGAAATTTCCGGTGGACTACCTGAAAGTCGACCAGGGCTTCGTGCAGGCCATCGGGCCCGCGGGCGAGGAAGCGCCAGTGCTGGACGCCATCATCACGCTGGCGCACCGTCTGGGGCTGTCGGTCGTGGCGGAAGGCGTGGAAACGCCATATCAGTTCGACTATCTGAAGGCGCGCGGCGTGGCGTTCATCCAGGGCTATCTGTTTGCGCGGCCGATGCCGTCGGCCGAGTTCGTGCGCTGGTACGCCGGGCATGAACCGCCCGGCGACGCGTAGTCTTCAGGCGGCTTTGCCGTTGGGGGCGGCCTTGGCGAAGAACAGGTCGGTGATGCTCTGGCTGTCCATGGGCTCGCCGTTGATGGCGCGGGCCAGCAGCTCGGCGCCCAGCAGTTGCACGGAGAACACCAGGTCGGGATTCACCCGGCGGATCTTCTCCAGATGCTTGCTGGTGTTGACCAGCGCGACCGTCTTGGCGCCGTTTTCGCCGCAAGCTTCCTTCGCGGCCAGCACGATGAAGGCGTTCTCGGCGTCGTCGTCGCGCAGCGCCAGCACGTAGCGCGCGCGGGTCACGCCCGCGTTGTGCAGCACATCCACGCTGGACGGGTCGCCTTCGATCAGGTCCGTGGCCGCCGGATATTCCTGCGGCACGCCAGGAGGCACGATGACGGTGACTTCGTCGCCGCGGCGCCGCAGGCCGTCGTAAACGCTCATGGCCAGGGGCGTCGCGCCCGCGATGATGATGTGATTTTTGCGCATGGCGGTGGAGAACCTGCCTTTGACCAGCCGTTTCAGATTGCCGCCGATCACCGGCCCGGCGATCGCGCTGATGGAGGTGGCGAAGATGGTGATGCCCAGGATGATAATCGACGCGGTGAACAGCCGCGCGGTTCCGGTGTGCGGCGTGATGTCGCCATAACCGACCGTGGACATGGATACGATGGAGAAGTAGAGCGCGGTGGTGGCGTCTGTGATGGGCGGATTGAATTCATTGCCCAGATAGAGCGTGCCGAAGACCGCGTAGATCAGCAGCGACAGCATGCTGACCAGGGCGAACAGCGAGCCGGCGGTCACGCTGGCGCGGTCGAAACGGCGCCAGTAGGCGATCAGCGCGATGACCAGGACCAGCGTATAGATGCCCAGGCCGGCGCGGCCGCTGTCTCCCATGATGGCGAAGGTGCCCACGCCGATCAGCAGCACCAGTGAGAACGCCCAGGCGATGCGCGCCTTGAGGATCAGTCCCAGCGCGATGACCTGCAGCCCCACGCCTAACACCAGGCGCGGTATCTCCAGCAGGCCCACCACGCGCATGACCTCATGCCAGTTGTCGATGGCGAGCCAGAATCCGTATTCGCGCGCCCGCACCTCGCGCAGCACCGGATGCATGAAGGCGTACCCGTCCAGCGCCACCAGGATGGCCAGGCACCAGTTGGGCGGAAACAGCGCCAGCAGCTTGCGCAAGCGGTGCTTGAGGGGAACGGGTAGTGTGGGCATGGCTTTGGCGGGAACGGATCCCAAGTCCTTTGGCGGCATTGTAGGGGGCGTGCCGCGCTATACCAGATATGTATGGAAGGCTATCAACAAAGAATTACTGCAAACCTGCCCGAGGTCCTAAACTTCGTGCATCAAGCGGCTATCCATGAGGAACGCCGCTGATAAGGGCGGGACGGCCGCTGTTTTAGCAAACGGACGAATCGCCTGGCGTTGATCACGTTGCAGCCTGTGCAGGGACTAGAGACCCCGCCCAGGTTCACGGTCTGACCGTACGTGAGCAGTATGAGGCACGAATGTTGGAATCGCGTGATCCAGGTAGTAGGCATCAGTGCCGGCTGATGACTCCAGGCTCACGTGTTGTTTTAGCGCGGCGTCTTACCTTTCGAGGCAGCGCCGCGTTTTTTTCGTCCTGGCCCGTTGCGGGCCGGACCTCAGATGGACGCGTTCGCGTCCGCCGTTTCTCGGCGCCAGTCGCCCTGGGCCTCCAGGCGGCTTTCTTCCCCAGATACCCGAAATTCCAGGTCCAGCGTGATGTCCGCTGCGAACATGTAGCCCCAGCCATGCACGGCGCGGATCGGCAGCGTCATCTCGTTGGCCGCCGCCTTGCGCCGCAAGCGGCTGATCATGACGTCCACGAAGCGGCGCCGCGAGATGCCGCTGTCGGCCTCGTCCGCGCCGTCCGCGTAGAAGGCGTCGCGGCTGACCTTGCGGTCGGGCGCGTTGACCAGCCGTGACAGGAAGTCGCGCTCGCCGGTGGTCAGCCCCAGCGTGCGGCCCGTGGGGCTGATCAGGGTCCAACCCTTGTTCGCAAGGCGCCAGGTGTCGTGCATGGATTCATCCAGCGTGTGTCCGTCGGATGCGGCGTCCGCGCCGTCCAGGCCCACGGCGCGGCGCACCAGCGCCTGCAGCGCCGCCGCCAGCTCCAGCCCGGATACGTCCGGCGGCAGGCAGGCATCCGCGCCGCAGAGCAGCGTACGGATGCGGCTTTCGGCATCGGCGAATGCGGCAATGGCGACAATGCCCAGGCCTCGGTCCACGGCGCGCAGCCGGACGGCGGCATTGTGGATGTCGGGCAGGGGCGCTTTCAGCACCACCAGCGGGCAGGGGCGGCGCGAGTATCTGTCGTAGACGTCGGCCAGGTCATGGCAGCGGCGCACATTGAAACCCAGGTGCGAAAGGGCTTCGATGAGTCCGGCATGCCTGGCGTCGTCGTGGCCCAGAAATATGACATCCAGCGTGTTGTTCATTGATGCTTCCAATGAGGAGACAGGCCTGGGCGGCTGTGCCTGATGCCTAGGCGGGGCGCTGCGTGTCATACCCGTCTCCCTGTGCTGCGCGCCGAGGCGCGAGAGCGCCGGGCGGTGTTGTTCGGATGGGCGCGAGGCCGGGGGGGATTGCCCCTGGTTTCGTGCTTACGCCGATGGCCGCCCATGCTTCGATGCTGCTTGGAAGTCACGCCCGTGTTTCATTTAAACACGGGCGTGTTTTTTTGTGAAGATACGTTTCTGTAGTTTCTGACAGTAACAGAAAGCGCAGGGGCAGCGCTATGGAAACGCTTGAAATACTGTTTGTTTTGGGAAGCGGGTGTTAACGCATTATGTATCGCCGATACATTATTTTCGATTTTGAATACGTGAAACGCCCTAAACTCGCCACGCTCTTGCCGCCGCGGCACGCTTGCATGACAGGGGATGCAGCTGCGCGGCAATACCGATGTGGAAAATGCAAGCCAATGATAGATATGGTCTTTTTGATGGCGCATCGACGCGCTTCGAGGCGCCTGGAACAGGCTTGAAGCGCGCGCAGTCGGCTACGTGGCGCGATTTACGGATTAGCCCCGCAATTCGGGTGTAATCCGTTTATTTGGCGCCAGTATTGAGATGTTTTAATCAAATAAATAAATTCTTATTAATGTCTCAGGTTGATCGATTGGACACGTTTAGCCATCGTCTGCGCAACGCAAGAATGCTTCAGGGATGGACTCAAAAGGACTTGGCGGTCGCAAGCAACCTGTCGCAAAGCGCTATCGGCAACTACGAGAGCGGGCAGCGCCGGCGGCCATCCAGCGACGCGCTCATCAAGCTGACCCGCGCGCTATGCGTCAATCCCATGTGGCTCAGCACCGGCGAGGGGCCGATGCTGAACCCGGAGCCGGGCGTCATCCAGGCGGGCGCGGAGCGTGTGGCGCTCCCCGCCGCCTGGCCGTTCGAATCCATCTCCTATGCCACCTATGCGCGCCTGAGCTCCCAGGAAAAACGGCAGATCGAACAAGTGCTGGCCGCCTACATCAAGGCACGCGGCGAATAGACCCGAGGGGCTGCGCGGGCGCGCCAGCGGGGCGCCGCCGGGTGTCGGACGCGGGCGCGGGATCGCGGTCGTCGGTGCGCAGGCGGCTGCGCAGACGCTCGATGGGATCCGCAATCACGCTGTTGAGCAGGGCCGAGAATGCGATGGTGCTCGTGATCACCAGCGCCATGAAGAGCAGCGGCTGGTCCAGATGCGCTTCTTCAAGCAGCCACTTGAAGAACATGATCACCAGCGAATGGCAGATGTAGATCGGGTAGCTCAACTCGCCGATCGCCTTGTCGAGCCTGTGGCGCGACTGGAACAGGAAGGCCAGCGGCAGCAGCGCCCCGAACAGCAGCACGGCCAGGCCGTCGCGCACGGTCTGGTTCATGGCGATCGAGAAATGCAGCACACAGTAGACCGCCAGCACGGCCGTGCCGATTTCCGGCAGGCGCTTGATCCGTTGCGTCCAGGCCTTATAGCGCGGCAAAAGCACCTGGTGCGACAGCGAACCGAGCAGGAACAGGGCGAGTTCGGTCGGAAAGAACCGATACGTCCAGGGATCGCCCAAGCCTATGCCGGTGGCGATCAGCACGCCGCGCAACGCCAGCGATGCGGCCAGCAATGCGAGCAGCCGGCGCGGCGAATGCAGGATGAAGGGAGCGACCAGGTAGAAGCTCATCTCCACGCCCAGGGTCCAGGCCTGCGGCACCAGCAGCCCTTCGTAAAGCGGGACTTCGCTGTGCGCGAAGTTGCCAGTGAACTTGAGCGCGGAATGTTCGATGCCGAAGAACATCAGCCAGTCCTGGCCCATGATGAAAATGTTGGAGAGCACCAGGAACAGTTCGGCGCTGAAGGGCAGCGCGTCGTAGATGCGGAAGAATGCGCCGCCGCTCATCACGTGCGCGGCCAGCGTCAGCGCCGCAACGGCCAGATAGATCGGGAACAGCCGCAGGAAGCGGTTTGCATAGAACTTGCCCACCGCGCCTTGATAGTGGTCGGTGGCGGTGAGCACATAGGAAATCAGGAAGCCCGAAATGACGTAGAACAGCTGTACCGCGAGACGGCCGCCCACCAGATGATCGGTGGCGCCTGCGCCCAGATGGTCCAGCACCACCGACAATGCCAACAAGGTTCTCAAAAAGCCCATCGCCGTGTCTCCCCCGGATTGATCTTATTTTTGGCCCCCGTGAGGAGCCGGACACCTGCGCCTGCGGTCGTTGCGATCGGCTGCCGCGCCTTGCATGCCGGCCAGGCACGGGTGACGATCTGTACTGATTCTGCGCGTCGATGTGTGCCGCCGCCATGGGGCGTTCGATGCAGCAAGGCCATGCAATTGGAGCGTGGCCATGCATTTGCCGTGCTGCTTTTGGATACCGCTTATGGGCTTAGAACACGCGTGCTGGACCGAAAGGGCGGTTACAGTCGAGGGATGTGTAATTGATGGAGTCCCGTACATGTCCAAGCTCTTGTCCACGCGTTGCCGCTTGATTGCTCCGGCTCTGCTGGCCGCGGCCCTGGCCGGTTGCGCCGGATCGACTGGCGGCGCGCGCCCGCAAGGCGCAGCTGCGGCCAACGCCGCCAGCAGCGCGGATTCGCTGGCCCAGACCAGTTGGGAACTGGTGCGCTGGACGCAGGCGGGCGGCGCGCTACGCGACATTCCCCATGGCGACAACGGCGAACCGGTACGCCTGACCTTCCTGGCGCAAGGCAAGCAATATCGCGTCAATGGCTTTTCCGGCTGCAACCGCTACATGGGCACCTACAAGCTCGAAGGCGGCAAGCTCTACATCGACGCGCCCGCCGCCACGCGCATGGCCTGCCCCGCGCCGGAACGCGCCCGCCTCGAAGCGGACTATCTGCGCGGCCTGGCGTCCATCGACACGTTCACGCTGGACAACGGCGGCGCGCCGCGGCACCTGACCTTCAATCTGCGCGGCGGCGACGTGCTGGAGTTCGCGCGGCGCCAGGATCCGCCCACCCCCTGACGTAGCCAGCGGACCGCGTATCAAAGAGTGTTAAGCCGCGAATAACGGCGCCAGGCCGCGCCTACAATGGCGTGGTCCGGCCCGCCGCCTTGCGCGGGCGCTGCATTCCTCGCTTTTTCGGAGACCCTCATGCCCCTTCCCGCGTCTTTGCGCTGGCTGGCGCCTTGCCTGTTGTCCATCGGCCTGGCCGCCTGCTCGGCGCCGCCCAAGCGTGCCGCGGATGGCCAGGATCCGCGCTTTCAGCCCGCTTCCGCTTCCGACATGCTGGCGCAGACCAGCTGGGATCTGGCGCGCTGGACCTTGCCCGGCGGCGGCTTGCGGCAGATTCCGCATCCCTCTTCCAATTCGCGCCCGCTTACGGCGAGCTTCGTCCATGACCAGGGGGCGCCGCGCATTTCCGGTTTCTCCGGCTGCAACCAGTACAACGGCTCCTATACCGTTGCCAACGGCCTGCTGATCGTGCAGGGGCGCCCGGTGTCGACCATGATGGCCTGCGCGCCGCAGAACATGAAGCTGGAGCAGGATTTCCTGGCTGCGCTGACCAGCATCACCGCCACGTCGGTGGACAACGCCAACAATCCGCAGCGTATGACCTGGGTGCTCAGCTCGGGCGACAGGCTGGACTTCGGACGCCGCACCGATCCCATCGCAGGCGGCCAGCAGGGACCGACCAAGCTGGTCTACGTGAATTCGGAGCGCGTGCCTTGCACCGCCGGCGCGGGCCGCGCCATGTGCTACCAGGTGCGCGACAGCGCCGGACAGCCCTGGCAGCTCTGGTACGGCGAAATCACGGGGTTCAACTTCCAGCCTGGCGTGCGTTACCGCTTGCGCGTGGTCGAGGTCCGCAACCCGAATCCGCCGGCCGACGCGTCGACGTTGCAGTGGGTGCTGGACGCGGTGGTCGAGCAGGAAATCGTCAATCGTTGAGCCGGATCAAACGGGGCGGCGGGCGGGGAAAACCGCCCAGCGATTACTATTACGCCTTTCGCCGCCCGCTTTTTTCCGCTTTTCCATGACTTCCGTCGTCAATATCGCCGCTTACAAATTCGTTTCGCTGGATGCTCTGCCCGAGTTGCGCGCCCGCCTTCTGGACGAGGCAGGCCTGGCCGCGCTCAAGGGCACCATCCTGTTGGCCGAAGAGGGGATCAACCTGTTCCTGGCGGGTTCGGCGGATGGCATCGACGCGTTTCTGCGCACCCTGCGCGCCGATCCGCGCTTCGCCGACCTGGAAGTGAAGTTCAGCCATAGCGCGGCGGTGCCGTTCCGCAAGCTGTTGGTGAAGATCAAGCGCGAGATCATCCGCATGAATCATCCGGCGATCCGCCCGGAAGCGGGACGCGCGCCCGGCGTGGATGCGAAGACGCTGGCGCGCTGGCTCGAGGCCGGCATGGACGACGCCGGACGGCCCGTGGTCATGCTGGACACGCGCAACGCCTTCGAGGTCGACGAAGGCACCTTCAGGAACGCCATCGATTGGCGCATTGAACGCTTCACGCAATTTCCTGCGGCGGTGCAGGCGCACCGGGCCGAACTGGAAGGCAAGACCGTGGTCAGTTTCTGCACCGGCGGGATCCGCTGCGAAAAGGCCGCGATCTACATGAACGAGGCCGGCATCGAGCACGTCTACCAACTCGATGGCGGCATCCTCAAGTACTTCGAGGAAACCGGCGGTCCCGGCTATGACGGCAAATGCTTCGTCTTCGACGAACGCATTTCGCTGGACCCGGCGCTGGCGCCCAGCAAGGCCTGATGTACCGCGCTCAATAACAAAAAGCCCGCCGATTTGAACTGGCGGGCTTTTTGCATTCAGCGGGGGCGCGGGATCAGCGCACGCGCATGCCGGGCTTGGCGCCGGGGAAGGGTTCCAGCACGTAGATGCCGGCGTCCACGGACTCATCCGCATGGCTGGCGGCCAGCACCATTCCTTCGGATACGCCGAACTTCATCTTGCGCGGAGCCAGGTTGGCCACCAGGACGGTCAGCTTGCCGATCAGGTCTTCCGGCTTGTAGGCCGACTTGATGCCCGAGAACACGTTGCGGTGACGGCCTTCGCCCGCGTCCAGCGTCAGGCGCAGCAGCTTGGTCGAGCCTTCCACGTGTTCGCAGTTGACGATCTGCGCAATGCGCAGATCGACGCGCGCGAAGTCGTCGATGGAGATGGTCTCGGCGATGGGCTCGCCGCCAGGCACCACCACGGGGGCGGCCGGCGGCTCGAACAGGTCTTCCAGCATCTGCGGTTCGACGCGCTGCATCAGGTGCTTGAAGGGCGCCACACGCTGCGGCAGCACCGAGGCATCGGCCCAGGTGAAAGGCGCCTGCGCGCCGAACAGTTCCAGCGCCACGCGTTCGGACAGCGCCGGCAGCACCGGCGCCAGCATCACGGACAAGGCCTTGAAGCCGGCCAGCGAGCGCGAGCAGATGTCCTGCAGGGCGGCCTTCTGAGCGTCATCGGCGGTGGCGATGCCCTTGGCCAGCACCCAGGGCTGGGCCGTGTCGAACGCCTGGTTGATGCGATCGGCGTAGGCCATGATTTCGCGGATGGCGCGGTTATATTCGCGCGCCTCGAACGCGGCGCGGATGGACTCCGCCTGTTCGGCGTACTCCGCGGCCAGCGCCGAGGTGTCGCCCGAATAGCCGAGGACGCCATCGAAATGCTTGGTGATGAAGCTGGCGGCGCGGCTGGCGATGTTGACGTACTTGCCGATCAGGTCGCTGTTGACGCGGGCGATGAAGTCCTCGGGGTTGAAGTCCATGTCTTCGACCCGGGCGTTCAGCTTGGCGGCGATGTAGTAGCGCATCCATTCGGCGTTCATGCCGAGTTCCAGGTAACGCAGCGGCGAAATGCCGGTGCCGCGGCTCTTGGACATCTTTTCGCCGCTGACGGTGATGAAGCCGTGCACATTCACGGCGTCAGGCGTCTTGCGGCCGGCGAACTTCAGCATCGCGGGCCAGAACAGCGCGTGGAAATACACGATGTCCTTGCCGATGAAGTGGACCTGTTCGGTGGGGCCGGCAGGATCGAGCAGCGCATCGAAGTCCATGCCCTTGACCGCGCAATACGACTTCAGCGAGGCCAGGTAGCCGACGGGCGCGTCCAGCCAGACGTAGAAATACTTGCCCGGCGCGTCCGGGATCTCGATGCCGAAGTAGGGCGCGTCGCGGGAGATGTCCCAGTCGCCCAGCTTGGCCTCGCCATCGTCCGAACCCAGCCACTCGCGCGTCTTGGCCAGCATTTCAGGCTGCAGATGCTTGCCGCCGGCGGCGTTGGAGCCGGTGGTCCATTGCTGCAGGAATTCCACGCAGCGCGGATCGGACAGCTTGAAGAAGAAGTGGTCCGAGGACTTCAGCACCGGCGTGGCGCCGGTCAGGGCCGAGTACGGGTTGATCAGCTCGGTGGGCGCGTAGACCGCGCCGCAGACTTCGCAGGAATCGCCGTACTGGTCCTTGGCGTGGCACTTGGGGCATTCGCCCTTGATGTAGCGGTCGGCCAGGAACATGCCTTTGACCGGATCGTAGAACTGCTCGATGGAGCGGGTTTCGATCAGGTCCTGTGCCTTGAGCGCGCGGTAGATGTCCTGCGATAGCGCGACGTTCTCGGCTGAATCGGTCGAGTGCCAGTGGTCGAAGCGGATGTGGAAGCCGTTCAGGTACTGCGGGCGCTCGGCGGCGTAGCGCGCCACCAGGGCCTGCGGCGTGATGCCTTCCTTTTCCGCCTTCAGCATGATCGGCGCGCCGTGCGCGTCGTCCGCACCCACGAAGTGCACCGTGTGGCCCGCCATTCGCATCGAACGAACCCAGATATCGGCCTGGATGTACTCCATGATGTGGCCGATGTGGAAAGATCCGTTGGCGTAGGGCAGCGCTGTGGTGACAAAAAGGGTGCGAGACATGGTTGTCTTTGGAGGTTGAGGGAAAAAAGGGGTAGGCCGGCCATTTTAGGGCAAGCGCGCAGACTTGCCGGACAGCGGCCCGTCAATGGCTCAACCCGCCCTTCGCGGCAGGCGAATCAGGCGGGTTGCGAAAGAATGCGGGGATGGGCGCGAATACACGGCAATTCCGCCGCGCGGACGCACAAGCCCACGGTCCGCTTGCGCCGCGGGCGGCGCAAGCATGCTGGAAAGCCGCCGTCAGCGGATTTCGCGGGCTTCGACGTCGATCACGTCGCCGCGCGGCTGCGTGGCGAAGGGGGCGGTGGCGGACTGGAACGGTCCCGGGCGGGCGCCCTGGCGCTGGCTCCAATAGGCGCGTACGCCGAAAGGTTTGCCGCGCACCTTGGCGACCACGTACAGGATCGCCACGGCGATCGCCGTGGAAAGCATGAACACCAGCGCCATCGCCATGCCGATCAAGGCCAGGGCGGCGAATAGGACGGCACGAAAGAAGCGGATAAGTGTGTTGGTCATGAAGATCGGATGCAAAACGCAGGGAAAGGTTCCCGGGTATCCGCTATCCTTTAGGGGATGGCGGGCCGCAGAAGCCGCGCTGCCTACGGAACCATAGTGACATGAGTATAACGATAGAACAAATTCGCGCCGCGCTGCGCGCCGCGCAGGACCCGAATACCGGTATGGATTTGGGCGTTTCTGTAAAAGATCGTGACATCAAGCTGGAAGGCGGACGGGTTTCGCTGGCGCTCGAGCTGGGGTATCCGGCCGATGCCGCGCGCACCCAGGTCCGCGATATCGCCGTGGCGGCGCTGGCCGCGGCCGGCGTGGCCGACGCCCAGGTCGAGGTGAGCTGGAAGGTCGCCGCCCATGCCGTGCAGAAAGGGCTGAAGCCCTTG
This sequence comes from Achromobacter sp. ACM04, assembly GCF_014851465.1. Classification (NCBI taxonomy): domain Bacteria; kingdom Pseudomonadati; phylum Pseudomonadota; class Betaproteobacteria; order Burkholderiales; family Alcaligenaceae; genus Achromobacter; species Achromobacter sp. ACM04. Next base: position 814,601 of record NZ_JACUZS010000002.1, on the reverse strand, counting down.
CCCAATGTGCGCAACATTATTGCGGTAGCGTCCGGCAAGGGCGGCGTGGGCAAGAGCACCACGGCCGTGAACCTGGCCCTGGCCCTGGCGGCGGAAGGCGCCAAGGTGGGCGTGCTGGACGCCGACATCTACGGCCCCAGCGTGCCGACCATGCTGGGCATCTCGGGCCGTCCCGAAAGCCTGGACAACAAGAGCATGGAGCCGCTCACGGGCCACGGCCTGCAGGCCAACTCCATCGGCTTCCTGATCGACGCCGACTCGCCCGCCATCTGGCGCGGCCCAATGGTGACGCAGGCGCTGGAGCAACTGCTGCGCCAGACCAATTGGCGCGATCTTGATTACCTCATCGTCGACATGCCTCCCGGCACGGGCGACGTGGCGCTGACCCTGGCGCAGAAGGTGCCGGTGGTGGGCGCCGTCATCGTCACCACGCCGCAGGACGTGGCGCTGCTGGACGCGCGCAAAGGCTTGCGCATGTTCCAGAAGGTCGATGTGCCGATCCTGGGCGTGGTCGAGAACATGGCCATCCACATCTGCTCGCAATGCGGCCATGCCGAGCATATCTTCGGCGAGGGCGGCGGCCAGCGCATGGCGGAGCAATACCAGACGCCCTGGCTGGGCAGCCTGCCGCTGACGCTGGCGATCCGCGAGCAGACCGATGCCGGTTCGCCGACCGTGGTGTCGGATCCGGGCAGCGAAGCCGCGGCGCTGTATCGCGGCATCGCCCGCAAGCTGGCAGCTGGCGTGGCGGCGCTTCCCCGCGACATGGCCGGGAAGTTCCCGTCCATCGTCGTGCAGCAACCGACCTGACGCATGCGGTGGGCAGCCCGCGCCTTCTTGGCAGGACTTGTTGTGATGACGGGCGAGGCGTTGGCCAAGCGCCCGGAAATCATTGTGGACCCCGGCGGCGTGCCGCCGGCCGCCCTGCAGGCGATTACCGAAGCCGTCGATGCGATCGCGCGGCTGGCGGAAGACCAGGACGGCGGTGAAATCAACCGCCTGCGTCGGCGCGCGCGCGACGCGACGCTGGCGGCCCTGGCCACCCAGGGCTATTTCTCGCCCACGGTGAAGCTCGAAGCCGGCACCGATATCGGCGGAGAAACCTGGGACATCAGTATCGTTTCGGGCGAGCGCACCACCGTTACGTCCGTGGACCTGAGCTTCACCGGCCGCATCACCCGGCCCGAGTTCGAGGCGCGGGTGCAGAAACTGCGCGACGACTGGCAGCTCAAGACGGGCCAGCCCTTCATCAACAGCGACTGGAACAAGGCCAAGTCGAACCTGCTGGACGCGGTGTCCTCGCGTGACTTCATGCTGGCGCGCATGACCGCGTCGCAGGCGGAAATCGAGGCCGATACGGCATCGGCCGCCCTGCGCGTCACAATAGACAGCGGCCCCCAGGTGCGCATGGGCGAGCTCACCACGGAAGGCCTGAAACGGGTGCCCGAGAAGCTGGTGGAGCGCTATGTGCGCTACTCGCCGGGCGCCGCCTATGACCAGAACAAGCTGGACACCTGGCAGCAGGACCTGCAATCCACTGCGTTCTTCCGCGGCGCGTTCGTGTCGCTGGAGCAGCCGGGCCAGGCGCAGCCGACTCCTGCGCCCAATGCCGACCGGGCACGCGCGCCGGGCTCGACCGATCTGGCGGCTGCCACGCCGGCGGGAGATCCTTCCGTGTCCGGCGGCATGCCGCCGCCTGCGCCCGCCTACGACTCGAACGGCGAAGTGACCTTGCCGGTGCAGGTACGGGTGGTGGAAGCGCCGCCCAAGCGGTTCACCGGATCGATAGGCGTGGACGACGAGGCCGGCCTGCGCGTGGAGTCGCTGTACCGGCAGAACGTGGTCTTTGGCCAGCCGGTCACCCTGGAGACGGGCTTCAGCGTGGACCGGCTGCAGCAGCGCGCCTACGCGGACTTCCTGTTGCCGCCGAACCAGCGCGGCTACAAGGATTCCTTCGGAGTCCTGTACGACCACTCCGACATTCAGGGGCTGGACGTGACGCGTTACGCGCTGGGCGCTACGCGCCTGCAGGAGCGCAAGGGCGCGGGCGATAGCCGGGTCGAATACGAGACCCGCTGGGGCCTGCTGCTGGCGGAGGATCACGTGAAGATCGACGGCGGCGACCAGTACAAACTGCCGACCCTGACCGCCACGGCCGAATGGCTGCGCCGCGATGTCGATAACAAGTACGACCCGCGCGAAGGCAACCTGATCGCGGTGGGCGGCGGCGTGGGCGTGACGCTGGACTCCGGCGAACCCTACACCCGCGCCCGGCTGCGGGCCCAGAAATGGTGGCCCATCGGCAAGCTGGACGTGCTGACCGTGCGCGGCGAAGTCGGCCGGGTCTGGTCCAACAGCAAGGTGCGCGTGCCGGACGATTTCGGTTTCCGCACCGGCGGCGCGCGTTCGATCCGCGGCTACAAGTACCAGAGCATAGGCGTGAAGCAAGACGACGCTGTGGTGGGCGCGCCCACGCTGCTGGTCGGCAGCATCGAGTACGACCACTATTTCAATGAGCGCTGGGGCATGGGCGTGTTCGTGGACGCGGGCGACGCCGCGGAATCGTTCGGCGACATGTCGATGGCGGTGGGCTACGGCGTAGGCGCCCGCGTGCGCACGCCGGCCGGACCCTTGTTCCTGGACGTGGCCTATGGCCAGCGCGACCGCGACCTGCGCCTGCACTTTTCCTTGGGGATCGCGTTTTGAAGGCCTTGCGCAAATTCCTGCGCCATGTGCTGGTGTGGTGGTTGCCGGGCCTGGCCATGCTGGCCGTGCTGGCGGGCGGCTTCCTGTTCTGGCTGGTCGGTTCGCAGAACGGCACGCGGCTGCTCCTGACCACCGCCGCCCAGCAATTGAATGGCCAGGCGCTGGACGTGAGCGGCTCGCTGTTGCGCGGCGTCTCCGTGGGCAAGCTGGACCTGGACGTCAGCGGCACCCGCGTCGACATCACGGACCTGCACCTGGACGTGAACTGGCGCGCCCTGGGCGACCGTCTGCTGCACGTGCGCGATGTATCGGCGGGCTCGGTTTACATCGGCCTGACCGCAACGCCCGAGACGGCGCCTGCCGAGGACGACGGCGAGCCTTTCTCCTTGCCCGAACTGCCGGTGGACATCGCTATCGACCGGGTGGCGCTGGGCGACTTCCAGTTGGACCAGGACGGCGAACCCTTGCCCGTGACCCTGGGCAATCTGGACGCCACCTTCGCCGCGGGCAAGCAGGGCGCGCAGTTGCGCATCGCCAGCCTGCGGGTGGGCCACGAGGCTGCGCAGGCGGACATCTCCGGGCAGGCCGAACTGCAAGGCATGGCCGATCCCTGGCCGTTCGCCGCTCGCCTGGACGTGACCGCGCGCGGGACCGGCTCCGATTCCCCGCTGTGCGAAGCCGACAAGCTGAGTGGCGTGTATGAGCGTCAGGCGGGCGCTGCCAAGAAGCCCGAGCCCAAGCCTGGCGCCAAGGCCGACCCCAAGGATGAATCCAAAGCCGGGGCCAGGACAGATCCCAAGGCGACGCCTTCCGAGCCGCCCCGGCCCGCCTGCCAGGTGGTGCTGCGCGCCGATGTCGCCGGTTCCCTGGATGGTATCCAGGCCAAGCTGGAGGGCGAGGGCTCCGGCCTGCTGCTGGACCTGACCGCCGACCTTGCGCCGCGCACGGCGCTGGTGCTGCGCAGCGCCCGGGCGCAGGCGCAACTGCCTGACAAATCGACCCTGGCCGCGCAGCTAGACCTGCAATCCGATAGTACGCAAGGGACGGGCCGCGACCGCATCGCGGGCACGATAAGCGCCCAGCGCCTGGATTTGTCGCCCTGGCTGGGCAAGGATGTTCCGCCTGCGGTCCTGACCGTGCGCGGCGACGTGCAAGCCGACATCGAGAACCTGAGCCAGCTACGCCACGCCGCGGTCGATCTGCGCTTCGAAGAGGGCACGCGCTGGAACAAGCAGCCCCTGACTGGCGCGCTCAAGGCCCAGGTGGATATCGCCGCAGCGACCAATAGCGCGGAATCCGCCGCCGTGCCGAACGGTGCCGCCTCGCCCGAGGCCGATCCTCTGGCCGGGCTGCGCATCCACGGCCTGGACGTGGACCTGAAGCTGGGCCGCAACCGGGTCCAGGCCAGGGGCGAGCTGGACGCCAAGGACGGCGCGCTGTCGCTGGACGCCCAAGCGCCCCAGCTCGACGCGTTCTGGCCGGGCATCCCCGGCGGCGCGGAGTTGAAAGGCAAGCTGGCGGGCACGCTGGCTGCGCACCGCGGCGAGCTTGCTGCCGGCTACACGCCGCCCAAGCCGCGCGCGGGCGTGCTGGGCGAGGCGCCCGCCAAGGCCAACATCGTCTTTGCCGGTTCCTGGGGCAAGGGGCCAGCCGGCACGCCCGACGCAGCCCTGCCGGGATGGCGCGGCACGTTCTCGAGGCTGACGGCAGAGACCGCCGGCTTCACCGTGGCCGTGGACCGTCCGGTCACGCTGGCTTTCGTGCCTTCCGCCGTGGAACCGCAATGGCAGTGGCAGGTGGGGCAGACGGCGCTGAGCCTGACCCTGCCTGGCAAGGAGCGCGTGGTCCTGGCGCACCAGGGTTCGCGGGGGGGCGGCAAGCGTTGGGAAACGGCGGGCAAGGCCGACAACCTGGTGATCACGGCCGCCATGGCGCGCCAGGTGATAGGCGCCTTCGATCCCGAGGCCGCGGCCAAGCTGGGCAAGCGGCCCGGCCGCGTGAACGCGATGGTGCCCGAGGGCCAGCGCCGCATCGCGCTGGACGTCTTGTGGGACCTGAAGTTCGACGGCCGGCTGGGCGGCCGCGCGCGCATCGCGCGCCGCGAGGGCGACCTGCTGATACCGGGCGATCCTCCCATCCCGCTGGGACTGAAGGCGCTGGTGCTGGACCTGACCGCCACGCCGACCTCCGCCAACGCCAGCCGCCTGGACGCCAAGGTCAATCTGGCCACCGACAAGATGGGCCTCATCAACGGCACCGGCACCGCCGTGTTGGTGGTGGACGCCAAGGGCGGCATGGCGCTGGACCCGCGCCAGCCGCTGCGCGCCAAGCTGGACGCGGATATCGCCGACCTGGCCTGGGTTGGCCTGTTCGTGGGCGACTCGATGGAAGTCGGCGGCACGGTCAAGGCCAATCTGGAAGCCCAGGGCACCCTGGCGGGCAAATGGTCGGCCAGCGGCAGCATCCGCGGCGACAAGCTGCGCGTGGTGCGCATCGACGACGGCGTGCGGCTGATCGACGGCACCTTGTCCGCGCGCCTGGACGGCGACCGGGTGGTGCTGGAAAGCCTGCGCTTCCCGGCCTCGTTGCGGGTGATGCCGGCCGAATGGCGCACCAAGGAATGGATCACCACCAATCCCGAGGCAAAGGGCGGCTACGCCGAAGCCAAGGGGCAGTGGAATTTCATCGATGGCGGCGGCGATATCCGGCTGACCCTGTACCGCTTCCCGGCGCTGCAGCGTTCGGACCGCTACGCCATGGTGTCCGGGGTCATCGACGTGAAGGCGGCCATGCCGCGCATCGACATCGTGGGCGACCTGAAGGCGGACGCCGGCTGGTTCAGCCTGGAAATTCTGCAGGGCGTGCCGTCGCTGGACGATGACGTCAAGGTGCGCCGGCCCGGCGATGACCCTGGCACCGTCTCCACGCCGCTGCAGACCAGCATGAACCTGAAGTTCGACATGGGGCCGCGCTTCTACATCACCGGCATGGGACTGGACGCCGGCCTGCTGGGCTCCATTCAGATCATGCTGAACGATGGACGCCTGACCGGCGTGGGCGCGCTGCGCACCCGTGGCGGCGGCATCGAAGCCTACGGCCAGAAGCTGCGCCTGAGCCGCGGCACGCTGACCTTCCAGGGCCGTCTGGACAACCCCTTGCTGGATATCGAGGCGCTGCGCACGGGCGAACAGGTCGAGGCGGGCGTCAAGGTGGTCGGCACGGCGCAGCGGCCGCGCATCGACCTGGTGTCGTACCCGGACGTCAGCGACGTGGAAAAGCTGTCCTGGCTGCTGCTCGGCCGCGGCCCCGACGAAAGCGGCGGCGACGCGGCGCTGCTGATGTCGGTGGGTACCGCGCTGCTGGGCGGCGGGCAGCCGTTCTACAAGCAGTTCGGCCTGGACGACGTCAGCATCAAGACGGGCAACATCGGCAGCTCCGGCAGCATCCTGCCGGACCGCACGGTGGCTGGCGACGTCAACCGGGACAGCGACAGCCAGCTGGCGACGCAATTCCTGGTGGCCAGCAAGACCTTCGCCAACGGCATCACCCTGAGCGTGGAACAGGCGCTGGCGGGAAGCGATACCGTCGGCCGCGCCAGCTACAGGCTGGCGCGCGGCTTGTCGGTGGACCTGAAGGGCGGGGCGGTCAATGGCATCGCGCTGGTCTACCGGACCTTCTGGGGGAACTGAGGCGGAACCGGGCGGCACGGTCCCGCCCGGCCCCTCGCCGGTGGCGCATCCGCACTCGGGATAAAATGGCGTCCATTCCATTCCCTAGCACCATTCCCACCATGAGCATCAAAAGCGACCGCTGGATCCGCCGCCAGGCCGAAGCCGGCATGATCGAACCCTTCGAAGCAGGGCAGGTCCGCACGGCCAATGGCGGGCGTATCGTCAGCTACGGCACCAGCAGCTACGGCTACGACGTGCGCTGCGCGGACGAGTTCAAGATCTTCACCAACATCAATTCCACCATCGTCGATCCGAAGAACTTCGACGAAGGCTCGTTCGTGGATTTCAAGGGCGACGTCTGCATCATCCCGCCCAATTCCTTCGCGCTGGCCCGCACGGTCGAGTACTTCCGCATCCCGCGCAGCGTCCTGACGGTTTGCCTGGGCAAGAGCACCTATGCGCGCTGCGGCATCATCGTCAACGTCACGCCGCTGGAACCCGAATGGGAAGGCCACGTGACGCTGGAGTTCTCGAACACCACGCCGCTGCCGGCCAAGATCTACGCGGGCGAAGGCTGCGCGCAGATGCTGTTCCTGGAAAGCGACGAAGTCTGCGAGACCTCTTACCGCGATCGCGGCGGCAAGTACCAGGGCCAGCGCGGCGTGACCCTGCCGCGCACCTGAAGTCTCAGTCCGCGCGCCGCGGCGCCGGACGCAGGTAGTCGATATCCCACTCGCTTTCGCCCGTCTGCACGAACCCGTGCCGGCGGTAGAAGCGGTTGGAATCGCTGTCGCGCAGCGCGCCCAGGCTTACCGCCAGCCCCAGGCGGTCGGCCTCCTGCAGGATCTTGCGCATGACCTGTCCGCCCAGCCCCGAACCCTGCGCGGCGGGGCGGATGTACAGATGATCCAGGCGCAAGCCGTCACCCTCCGGGCGCAGCGCGTAAAACCCGATCCGCTGGCCATCTTGCTCGATGGACCAGGTGTGTTCCGGCCGGAATGTGCTGCGCAGCCGCGAGCGCGCGCGTTCAGGATCGAAGCGCCCCAGGCGCTCCAGGCTTTCGCGCATGGCTTCGATGCGCAGCGCCAGCAGGTCTTCGAAATCCGCTTCCGAGATCGGGGCGTATTGCAGCTGCGCCGTGGACAGCTCATCGTAGCCCCGGCCCAGGAACTGCAGGATGCAGATACCGTGACCGTAGGGATCGCTCAGGTGGGCGATGCGGCCCCAGGTGTGCGAGACGGCCGGGTCTTCCAGGCGCGCGCCAGCGGCCACCGCCTGTGCGACCGCGCGGTCCGCGTCCTCCACCACCACGTCCAGATGCACCGGCGTCCAGTGCCGCGCATAGTCGCGCGGCTGGCGCGTGGCGCCGGCGGCGGGCGTACCCGCCGCCTTTTCCAGCAGATAGATGGGCGCCTCGGCCCCTGCCATCTCGGCCACCGTCGGTCCTATCCGGCGTCGCAGTGTCAGGCCGAACGCGCGTTGATAGAAGTCGATGGCGTGTTCGAGATCGGGCACGTCGATGTTGACCAGGATGCGCATTGGGGGGCCGTCTGCTGAGTGAAGAAAAAAACATATCATGGCCGCGGCGCGCGGTGTTACTTGCAAATCCGCTAAAGAACATCGCCGCCGCGTCCGTAAATGACAGTACATGTGTTTGCCGATTTGGCGACGTCATCTCCGCAAGCGTAAAAAAGCCCCGACCCGTGCGTTACCCCCATATCCCCTGGCTGCCTTTGTTGTTCTATCCTGCGCTGCCGGTGGCCGCTGCGGTGGGGCTGCTGCTGTGGCGCGAATGGCCGCCGGCCTTGACGCAGATCGTGCCGTTCGTGCCTTGGGTGATGGCGCTGATCGGCGTTGCCGTGTGCCTGATGTACCAGCGCGCACAGACCATGGTGCTGATGCTCAGCGTGCTGGCCGCCACGGCGGCCTGGCCGGCGCTGGCCACGGAAGCGCCCTGGGCCGTCGGACCGGCGCTGGCGTGGTGGTCCCTGGCCTACACCATCAACGCCCTGTGGTCCGAGCGCTCCAGCATGTTGCTGGACCTGGCCGCGCGCATCGGCATGATCGCCGCCGGCGCGGCGGCGATTGCGCTGGCCGGCAAGGACGGCGTGAACGATCTGCTTGGCATGCTCTCCGTGCAGGGCAGGTTGGCCCACCTGAGCGTGCCGATCGAAGGATTGATCGCCTTGCTGGCCACGGGCCTGACGCTGACCCTGCTGTTGCTGCGCTATGGGCGTCCGCAGCAGGCGGGGCAGTGGCTAGGATTCGTGTGCATGGCGTGGGCCTTGCCGCGCGGGGCGGAGCATCCCGTCGAACTGGCGCTGATGTCTACCGCCGCGCTGACGGCCCTGTGCATCTCGCTGGCCCACGAAGGTTTCCACATGGCGTTTCGCGACGAGCTGACCGGCCTGCCGGGCCGGCGCGCGCTGAACGAGCGTCTGCAGCGCATGGGGCGCGTCTATACGCTGGCGATGGCCGACGTCGACAACTTCAAGGCTTTCAACGACACCCACGGGCATGACGTAGGCGACCAGGTCCTGCGCATGGTGGCGGCGCAGTTGCGGCGCGTGCCGGGCGGCGGCCGGGCCTACCGCTACGGCGGCGAGGAATTCACGCTGGTGTTCCCGGGCAAGACCGCGGCGGAAAGCATGCCGCACCTGGAAAGCGTCAGGCGCTCCATCGAGGCCTACCAGATGCGCCTGCGCGACAAGCCGGTGCGCCCCAAGGCCGACCAGATCGGCCTGCGCCGCCGCGGCGGGCGCGACGCGCGCAATGCGCGGCCGCTGCGGGTGACGGTCAGCATAGGCGTAGCCGAACGCAGCGACTCCCTGCGCGCGCCCGACGCGGTGATCAAGGCGGCGGATCAGGCGCTCTACAAAGCCAAGGACGAAGGCCGCAATCTGGTGCGGGCGTTCAGCACGCGGCGCCGGACTGGCGCGGCCTGATGCCGCGCCGCTACTTGCCGGCCAGCGGCAGCGCCATCAGCGCTTCGTCGTAGAGTTCGCCGTTCACGCATAGCGCTTCGCGCTCGCGCCCGTATTCGGCAAAGCCCAGGCTTAGATACAGCGCGGTGGCCGCCTGATTGTTGGCGGTCACGCTCAGCTGCACCTGGCGGATGCCGCGCATGCCCGAGGCATGGGCGATCGCCGCCTGCATCAGTTGCCGGGCCAGGCCCTGACCGCGCTGCGCCGGCGCCACGTACATGCTCCAGATGTGCGCTTTGTGGCGCATCTTCAGTTTGCGCTGTCGGCCCACGCCGACCATGCCGGCCAGGACCCCGCCGCAGAACGCGCCAAACATTGCGCTGTCGTCCGAAGGCTGGATCCAGCCGCGGATATCCTCCAATGTCAGCGTGTGTTCCTCTTCGTAACTCGATCCGAACGATTCAGGGGTTTCCACCAGGGCGTCCAGGCGCAATTGGCGCAGCGGCGCCGCGTCGGCGGGAACAAGGCGTCGGACGGTGATCGGGGACATGGTCGGCAAGTGTTGGGAATAGGGAACGTTCGGCGGTGGATTCGCCAGTATAGGGGGACGCGCTGCCTATAATGGTCCTAACGCCGCTTGCGGTTTTCACAAAGGAGCCAATGATGTTCGGTTTCCTCAAGACAAACCAGGACGCCAAGCGCGACGAAGTCCAGGAAGAGTTCGTGGCGCGCGTGGCGGGTGCTGCGCAGGACTTCGTCCAGGCAGCCGGCTCGGCTGGCGCCGTGCTGGATTACACGCCATCCAGCGTCCATGCGCTGGACGAAGCGCTGGAGGCCGCCCATCTCGGGACCTTGCCTCTCACTCCCATGCAGACCGTCGGCGCCGCCGCCTACCTCTACGAGGTGGGACGCCGCGCGTATGGCGGCCTCTACGAAGTGTGCGATGACGAGGACCCAGTGGTGCTGGTCTGCGGCGAGCCCGATTCCGAGGTCTGCTTCGGCGCCATCGCCAAGGTCGAAAGGCGCATCCGTTACGGCTCCGCCGAGGCCATCCCACCTTATTTCGAACAGTTCCTGATGGCCTTGCAGGCGGGCGAGGCCCGCACCATCCGCTAGCGTCCCGGCGCTTCGGGCGCCCGGTTTGCTTCCCCGTGCGGCCCGGCTCTCTGTGCTGAAAACGTCCGCTTTTGGCGCGATGACAACGGCCGTCCGGGCCATTCCGGGATTTCCCTTAGGGCTGTAAGAAAAACAGCCCTACAATTCGGCCATTCCCGCCGCCCTGGCGGGTGCTCGCGCCGTCTGTCATCAGGCGGATTTTTACTAGAAGTACACTCGCGCCGCGTTACGCGTCCGAACCCGCCTTGCCCCCAGGAGCGCCTGCATGAAATTCCGCTTCCCCATTTTCATCATCGACGAAGACTACCGTTCCGAGAACGCGTCCGGTCTGGGTATCCGCGCCTTGTCCGCGGCGATCGAGGCCGAGGGCGTCGAGGTGATCGGGGTGACCAGTTACGGCGACCTGAGCTCGTTCGCCCAGCAGCAGAGCCGGGCCAGCGCCTTCATCCTGTCGATCGACGACGAAGAATTCGACGTGGATTCGCCCGAGGACGTGGCCAGCGCCATCAAGAACCTGCGCGCCTTCATCGGCGAGCTGCGTTTCCGCAATGCCGACATCCCCATCTACCTGTACGGCGAGACGCGCACGTCCGAGCACATCCCCAACGACATCCTGCGCGAGCTGCACGGCTTCATCCACATGTTCGAGGACACCCCCGAATTCGTGGCGCGCCACATCATCCGCGAAGCCCGCAGCTACGTCGACAGCCTGCCGCCGCCGTTCTTTCGTGAACTGGTCAAGTACGCGCAGGACGGCTCGTACTCCTGGCACTGCCCCGGCCACTCCGGCGGCGTGGCGTTCCTGAAGAGCCCGGTGGGCCAGATGTTCCACCAGTTCTTCGGCGAGAACATGCTGCGCGCAGACGTCTGCAACGCCGTGGACGAACTGGGCCAGCTGCTGGACCACACCGGTCCCGTGGCCGAATCCGAACTGAACGCCGCGCGCATCTTCCACGCCGACCACTGTTTCTTCGTGACCAACGGCACCTCCACCTCCAACAAGGTGGTGTGGCATGCCAACGTGGCCGCGGGCGACGTGGTGGTGGTGGACCGCAACTGCCACAAGTCGATCCTGCACGCCATCACGATGACGGGCGCGATTCCGGTGTTCCTGCGCCCCACGCGCAACCACCTGGGCATCATCGGTCCGATTCCGCTGGAAGAATTCCACCCGGACAACATCCGCAAGAAGATCGAGGCCAATCCCTTCGCGCGCGAAGCGGTGAACAAGAACCCGCGCATCCTGACGCTGACGCAGAGCACCTACGACGGCGTCATCTACAACGTCGAAATGATCAAGAAGCAGCTGGGGAGCTACGTCGACACGCTGCACTTCGACGAAGCCTGGCTGCCGCACGCGTCGTTCCACGAGTACTACCAGGACATGCACGCCATCGGCCAGGACCGTCCGCGCAGCCAGGACGCGATGGTGTTCGCCACCCACTCCACGCACAAGCTGCTGGCCGGCATTTCGCAGGCCTCGCAGATCATCGTGCAGGAGTCCGAGACCCGCAAGCTGGACCGCAACGTCTTCAACGAAGCCTACCTGATGCACACGTCCACCTCGCCCCAGTACGCGATCATCGCGTCCTGCGACGTGGCCGCCGCCATGATGGAGCCGCCGGGAGGCACCGCGCTGGTCGAGGAAAGCATCCGCGAAGCCCTGGACTTCCGTCGCGCCATGCGCAAGGTGGAATCCGAATTCGGCAAGAACGACTGGTGGTTCAAGGTTTGGGGGCCGAACCGCCTGGTTTCGGAAGGCATCGGCAACCGCGACGAATGGATCCTGGAGTCCAACGACCACTGGCATGGCTTCGGCGAAATGGCCGAAGGCTTCAACATGCTGGACCCGATCAAGGCCACCATCATCACCCCGGGCCTGGACATGTCGGGCAGCTTCGGCGAAACCGGCATTCCCGCCGCGCTGGTCTCCAAGTACCTGACCGAGCACGGCGTGGTGGTCGAGAAGACCGGCCTGTATTCGTTCTTCATCCTGTTCACCATCGGCATCACCAAGGGCCGCTGGAACACGCTGCTGACCGCCTTGCAGCAATTCAAGGACGACTACGACCGCAACCAGCCGCTTTGGCGCATCCTGCCGGAATTCTGCCGCGACCATCGCCGCTACGAGCGCATGGGCCTGCGCGACCTGTGCCAGGAGATCCACGAAGCCTATCGCGCGCGTGACGTGGCCCGCCTGACTACCGAGATGTACCTGAGCGACATGGTGCCGGCCCTCAAGCCGTCGGATGCCTTCGCCCGCATGGCGCACCGCGAGGTCGAGCGCGTCGACATCGACAAGCTCGAAGGCCGCGTCACTGGCGTGCTGCTGACCCCGTATCCTCCGGGCATCCCGCTCTTGATCCCGGGCGAACGCTTCAACCGCACCATCGTCCAGTACCTGCAGTTCGCGCGCGAGTTCAACCAGCGCTTCCCGGGCTTCGAAACCTACATCCACGGCCTGGCCGACGAAGTGGGTCCGGATGGCGAAAAGCGCTACTACGTCGACTGCCTGATCGAAGACTGATGTTCGATGTAGCAGTACTCGGCGCCGGCGCCGCGGGCATGATGTGTGCCGCGGTCGCCGGCCAGCGCGGCTTGCGCGTGGTGCTGGTCGACCACGCCGAGCGCCTGGCGGAGAAGATCCGCATTTCCGGCGGCGGCCGCTGCAACTTCACCAATATCGGCGCCGGCCCCGCCAACTTCCTCTCCGACAATCCGCATTTCTGCCGTTCGGCCTTGGCCGGTTACACGCCGCAGGATTTCCTGGCGCTGATGAAACGCCACCACATCGCCTGGCATGAGAAGCATCGCGGCCAGCTGTTCTGCGACGATTCCAGCGAATCCATCATCGAAATGCTGCGCGCGGAGTGCGACGCGGGCAGGGTGCAGTGGCGCATGGGATGCTCGGTGGCCGAGATCGGCCATGGCGAGCAGGGTTACGAGCTGCACACCAGCCAGGGCACGATCCGCGCCGCGAAACTGGTGATCGCGACCGGCGGCATGGCCATTCCCCAACTGGGCGCCACCGATTTTGGCCTGAAGATCGCGCGGCAGTTCGGCCTGAAGGTCGTGGAACCGCGTCCCGCCCTGGTGCCGCTGACCTTCGATGCCGAGCAGTGGCGGTCCCTTTCCGAATTGTCCGGCGTGGCGCTGGAGGTCAATCTGCACACGGGGCAGGGCAAGGCGCGCGGCGAGTTCCTCGAGGACCTGCTCTTTACCCATCGCGGCCTGTCCGGACCTGCCATTCTGCAGATCTCCAGCTACTGGAAACCTGGCGAGCCCATCGTGATCGATCTGGCGCCTGGCCGCGATCTGGCGGAAGAACTGCTGGCGTCGAAGTCGGGCAACCGGCAGCAGCTGCATACCGTCCTGGCGGGCCTCTGGCCCAAGCGCCTGGCCGACCGCTGGCTGCACCTGGCGGAGCAGGGCGGCAAGCCGGGCCTGGCGGCGCTGCGCCTGGCCGACGCGCCGGACAAGACCCTGCGCACACTGGCCCAGGACATCCATCAATGGAGCCTGGTGCCCAGCGGCACGGCTGGCTACAAGAAGGCCGAAGTCATGCGCGGCGGCGTGGACACGCGCGGGCTGGACCAGAAGTCCATGCAGGCCAAGACCGTCGCCGGCCTCTATTTCATCGGCGAAGCCGTGGACGTCACGGGTTGGCTGGGCGGCTACAACTTCCAGTGGGCCTGGGCTTCGGGCGTGGCCTGCGGCAAGGCGCTGTAGCGTCCTCTGGCGGGACAGGGCGCCGATAGGCCGGCGCTATGGCAGGTATTGGAAGCCTGCCATTGTTATATCAAATAAAAATACTTATCATTTATGTTTTCGATATTGATCCAAACCCTGAATCGGGGGGCGGATCCAACGGAGACATGCATGGCCTACACCCTTCCGCCCCTACCGTATGCCTACGACGCCCTGGAACCTCACATCGACGCGATGACGATGGAGATCCACTACAGCAAGCACCATCAGACCTACGTCAACAGCCTGAACGCCGCGCTGGAAGGCGCGGGCATCGTCACCAACGAGCCGGTCGAGTCCCTGGTGGCGCGGCTGGAGCAGTTGCCCGAAGCCATCCGCGGCGCCGTGCGCAACCATGGCGGCGGCCACGCCAACCACAGCCTGTTCTGGTCGGTCATGTCGCCCGAGGGCGGGGGTGAGCCGGACGGCGTATTGGCAGCGGCCATCGAGTCCGAACTGGGCGGGCAGGCCGCCTTCCGCGACGCGTTCACCAAGGCTGCGCTGACCCGCTTCGGCAGCGGTTGGGCCTGGCTCTCGGTCACGCCGGCCGGCAAGCTTGCGGTGGAAAGCAGCGCCAACCAGGACAGCCCCCTGATGCACGGCAACACGCCCATCCTGGGACTGGACGTGTGGGAGCACGCCTATTACCTGAAGTACCAGAACCGCAGGCCCGAGTACATCGGCGCCTTTTACAATGTCGTGAATTGGCCTGAAGTGGCGCGCCGCTACGCGGCAGCCCAGCGCTGAGCGCATCTCTCGCAAGGAGGGCAGCGGCACATGAATACCTTCAGCCGTCATCGCGTGCGGCCGGCGGCCACCAGCATCAGCGTGTGGACCCTGGCCGTATTGGTGGCATGCCTGGGCCTGCACCAGTTGTGGGCCTATCTGGACGTGCGCGCGCCGCACGTGGCCGATGCCCTCCTGGGCGGGCTGGTGGCCGCGGGCGCTACTGCCCTGGGTACTTTGCCCATCCTGTTTGCTCGGACGATCCCCCAGAAAATGCAGGACAGCATGTTCGGCTTCGGCGCCGGCGTGATGCTGGCCGCCAGCGCCTTCTCGCTGGTGGCGCCGGGCATCGCCGCGGGCCGCGACCTGGGCTATGGCCCCTGGGGCGCCGGCTTGACGGTGGGCGCGGCCGTACTGCTGGGGGCGGCGGTGCTGCTGCTCATGGACCGTACCCTGCCGCACGAACATTTCATCAAGGGCCGGGAAGGCATCGAGGCGCACCGCCTGCGCCGCACTTGGCTGTTCGTCTTCGCCATCACCCTGCATAACCTGCCGGAAGGCCTGGCCATCGGCGTGGGCTACGCGGGCAACGACGCCATGCGCGGCACCGCGCTGGCCACGGGCATTGCGATCCAGGACATTCCCGAAGGGCTGGTGGTGGCGGTGGCGCTGCTGGCGGCGGGCTATCAGCGCGCCTTCGCGGTGGCGCTGGGCATGCTGTCCGGCCTGGTCGAGCCGCTGGGCGCGGTGCTCGGAGCCGCAGTGGTCGGCTGGTCCGAGCCGCTTCTGCCCTGGGGCCTGGGTTTTGCCGCAGGCGCCATGCTGTTCGTGATCAGCCACGAGATCATCCCCGAATCGCACCGCAAGGGGCATGAGGTCTACGCGACCTGCGGCCTGATGCTGGGTTTCGTGCTGATGATGCTGCTGGACACGGCGCTGGGCTGAGCCGCCGCGGGCATTCCCTGGCCGCGGCTTTCGTTGTATGCTTGCGCCGCTGTCACGCATGTTGCGGGAGAGAGCGGCCTGTACGTCCGGCCGCCGCCGAAGGCGCAATTCGCCCGGAATCGCTCAGGTAACCCATACCGCCCATGCTTGCCCTGTCCCGGTTTTCTCACCGTGCGGACGCGGCAAAACAGTACTCTGGAGAGACCTGGCGCCGGCCCTGAACTAGGGACATAGCGAGCAGCCCAGGCGCCGAAGGTGCAAACCCGCCATGCGGGGCAACTCTCAGGCAAAAGGACAGAGGGGCGGAAGATTCAGCCGTTGTACAAGCGCACCCCGCTTGGCACCACTGGCATTCCGTAACCCTGGCAACACTGCCGCCCCGGAGTTTCCGCGCATGTCCGCAACCCTCAAACGCACCCCGCTGGCCGAAGAACACATCGCCTCTGGCGCCCGCATGGTCGACTTCGGCGGCTGGGACATGCCGCTGGCCTACGGTTCGCAGCTGGAAGAGCACCACGCCGTGCGCCAGGACGCCGGCATGTTCGACGTGTCGCACATGCTGAACGTCGACGTGGCCGGTCCCGACGCGTTCGCCTTCCTGCAGCGCCTGGTCGCCAACGACGTGTCCAAGCTGACCGTGCCCGGCAAGGCGTTGTACAGCTGCATGCTGAACCCGCAAGGCGGCGTGATCGACGACCTGATCATCTATTTCTTCGCCGCCGACGAATGGCGCGTCGTGGTCAACGCAGGCACGGCCGACAAGGACGTCGCCTGGATGCAGCGCGTCAAGCAGGCTGGCCAGTTCGACGTTGCCATCACGCCGCGCCGCGATCTGGCCATGGTGGCCGTGCAAGGCCCCAACGCCCGCGCCAAGGTCTGGGCCGCGCGCCCGGCCTGGCAGGCCGCCAGCGAGCCGCTGACCCCCTTCGTGGCCGCCCGCGTGGGCGACGACACCCTGGTGGCCCGTACCGGCTACACCGGCGAGGACGGCTTTGAAATCGTGCTGCCGGCCGCCGAAGTCGTGCAGCTGTGGCGCGACCTGGTTGCCCAGGGCGTGCGGCCCTGCGGCCTGGGCGCGCGCGACACGCTGCGCCTGGAAGCCGGCATGAATCTGTACGGCCAGGACATGGACGAGCTGACCCAGCCCGACCAGGCCGGCCTGACCTGGACCGTGTCCCTGAAGAACGCCGAGCGCCGCTTCATCGGCCGCGACGCGCTGGAACAATTCGCTACCCCCGCCACCTTCATCGGCCTGAAGCTGCAAGAACGCGGCGTGATGCGCGCGCACATGGCCGTGCGCACCAAGGAAGGCACGGGCGAGCTCACCAGCGGCACCATGTCGCCCACGCTGGGCGTATCGATCGGCTTTGCCCGTCTGCCTCAAGGCGTCAAGCCCGGCGACACGGTCGAGGTCGACATCCGCGGTAAGTGGGTGCCCGCCCTGGCCTGCAAATTGCCGTTCGTGCGTAACGGCAAAGCGGTCGAACACTCGTAAACTCGAAGCTTCGCGCGAGCCGCCGGCCCCTGGGGTGACGGCCGCCCGCGCGAGGCGCGCAACACCATTCATCTACCCGCATTCCCTCAGGAGTTCCCATGAGTCTGCCCACCGATCGCAAGTACACCGAGTCCCATGAATGGGTCAAAGCCGAAGGCGATGTGTTCGTCGTCGGCATCACCGATACCGCCCAGGATCAATTGGGCGACCTGGTCTTCGTTGGCGACGTGAAGGTCGGCGCCAAGCTGAACGCCGGTGAAACCGCTGGCGTGGTCGAATCGGTCAAGGCCGCTTCGGACATCTACGCTCCCGTGGCCGGCGAGATCGTCGCGTTCAACGAAGAGCTGGAAAACAATCCCAACCTGATCAACGAATCGGCCTTCACCGCCTGGATCTTCAAGATCAAGCCGGTCAACGCCGCCGACGCCGACAAGCTGCTCGACGCCGCCGGCTACGAAGCCGTCGCCAACGGCTAAGCCAGCCTGGCTGGAACGGGCGCAGGGCACCCGCCACGCGCCTGTTCCGCAAGATGCAATACCGTCCGTCCTCCGACGACACCCGCTATCCCGAGACCTCTCCATGTCGCGCGCCCTAGACACCCACACCGACTTCATTCCCCGCCACATCGGCCCTTCCGACGCCGACCAGGCCGCCATGCTTGCCGTCATCGGCAGCGCCAGCCTGGACGCCCTGATCGAAGAAGTCGTGCCGCCCAAGATCCGCAGCCAGGCCCCGCTGGCGCTGCCCGCCTCGCGCAGCGAAACCGACGTGCTGGCCGAACTGAAGCAGATCGCCGGCCGCAACAAGGTCTACCGCAGCTACATCGGCCAGGGGTACTACGGCACGCAGACGCCCAACGTGGTGTTGCGCAACATTCTTGAGAATCCCGCCTGGTACACGGCCTACACGCCTTACCAGCCCGAGATCTCGCAGGGCCGCCTCGAAGCCCTGCTGAACTACCAGACCATGGTCGCGGACCTGACCGGGCTGGACATCTCCAACGCCTCGCTGCTGGACGAAAGCACCGCCGCCGCCGAAGCCATGACGCTGGCGCGTCGCAGCGCCAAGTCGAAGAGCCCGGTGTTCTTCATTTCGCGCCACGTGCATCCCCAGACCATCGAAGTCGTGCGCACGCGCGCCGAAGGCCTGGACATCGAGATCACCATCGGCGACGAGGCCGAAGGCCTGCCCGAGTGCTTCGGCATGCTGCTGCAG
The DNA here is from genome assembly GCF_014851465.1 of Achromobacter sp. ACM04. Lineage (NCBI taxonomy): Bacteria > Pseudomonadati > Pseudomonadota > Betaproteobacteria > Burkholderiales > Alcaligenaceae > Achromobacter > Achromobacter sp. ACM04. The sequence goes on along the minus strand of NZ_JACUZS010000002.1, from coordinate 796,056 downwards.
TACCCGCACAGCACCGGCTCCGTCGCCGACTACCGCAAGCTGGCCGAAGCCGCGCATGCGCAAGGCGCCATCGTGGCCGTCGCGACTGACCTGCTGGCGCTGGCCCTGCTGGCCGCGCCCGGCGAATGGGGCGCGGATATCGCCATCGGTTCGGCCCAGCGCTTCGGCGTGCCGTTCGGTTTCGGCGGCCCGCATGCCGGCTTCATGGCCTGCAAGGACGCCTTCAAGCGCAACATGGCTGGCCGCCTGGTCGGCGTGTCCAAGGACGCGCAGGGCAACCCGGCCATGCGCCTGGCGCTGCAGACGCGCGAACAGCACATCCGCCGCGAAAAGGCCACTTCCAACATTTGCACCGCGCAAGTGCTGCTGGCCGTGATGGCTGGCATGTATGCCGTGTGGCACGGTCCGGCCGGCATCCGCCGCATCGCCGAGCGCGTGCAGCGCAGCACCGCCATCCTGCGCGCCGAGCTGGTCAAGCTGGGCGTGAAGGTCGTCAACGACACCTTCTTCGACACGCTGCTGCTGGAAACCGGGGCGGCCACGCCCGCCATCCTGACCGCCGCCGATTGCGCGCACATCAACCTGCGCCGCGTCGATGGCGCCCGCCTGGCGGTGTCGCTGGACGAGACCGTGACCGCGGCTGACCTGCAGGCGCTGGTCAACGTCTTCGCCGCCGGCCTGGAACGCGATGACGTCGAACTCGACATCGACGCGCTGGACGCGGCCGCCGCCAGCGGCATTCCCGCCGGCGTGGCGCGCGAAAGCGCGATCCTGACGCACCCGGTGTTCTCCAGCGTGCAGTCGGAAACCGACATGCTGCGCTACCTGCGCAAGCTGGCCGACAAGGATCTGGCGCTGGACCGCACCATGATTCCGCTGGGCTCGTGCACCATGAAGCTCAACGCGACCGCCGAGATGATCCCCATCACCTGGCCCGAGTTCGCGCTGATCCACCCGTTCGCGCCGGCTTCGCAAAGCCAGGGCTACAACGAACTGATCGACCGCCTGTCGGCCGCGCTGTGCGAGATCACCGGCTACGACAACATCAGCCTGCAGCCCAACTCGGGCGCGCAGGGCGAGTACGCAGGCCTCCTGGCCATCCGCGGCTACCATCAGGCCAACGGCCAGCATCAGCGCAACATCTGCCTGATCCCGTCGTCGGCGCACGGCACCAACCCGGCCTCGGCGCAACTGGCCGGCATGGACGTGGTGGTGGTGGCGTCGGATGCCAACGGCAACGTCGATCTGGCCGACCTGCGCGCCAAGATCGAACAGGTCGGCGACAAGCTGGCCGCTTTGATGATCACGTATCCGTCGACCCACGGCGTGTTCGAGGAAGCCGTCACCGAGATCTGCGATCTGGTGCACCAGGCCGGCGGCCAGGTCTACCTGGACGGCGCCAACATGAACGCGATGGTGGGCGTGGCCCAGCCGGGCAAGTTCGGTTCGGACGTGTCCCACCTGAACCTGCACAAGACCTTCTGCATTCCGCACGGCGGCGGCGGCCCCGGCGTGGGCCCCGTGGCGGTGCGCGCGCACCTGGCTCCGTACCTGCCGGGCGTGGTGAACGAGCAGGGCAAGCTGCCTGGCGACGCCAAGGTCGGCCCGGTGTCGGCCGCGCCGTTCGGTTCCGCGGGCATCCTGCCGATTCCGTTCGTGTACATCTCGCTGATGGGCGCCGACGGCCTGCGCCGCGCCACCGAAGTCGCCATCCTGAACGCCAATTACATCGCCACCCGCCTGCGTGACCACTATCCGGTCCTGTACGCGGGCCGCAACGGCCGCGTGGCGCACGAGTGCATCCTCGATGTGCGTCCGCTCAAGGAAACCAGCGGCATCAGCGCCGAAGACATCGCCAAGCGCCTGATGGACTACGGCTTCCATGCGCCCACCATGAGCTTCCCGGTGGCCGGCACGCTGATGGTCGAGCCGACCGAATCGGAAGGCGTTGCCGAACTGGACCGCTTCATCGACGCGATGATCTCGATCCGCGAAGAAATCGCCCAGGTCGAGCGCGGCGAGCGCGATGCCGAGGACAACGTCCTGAAGAACGCGCCGCACACCGCGCAGATGCTGCTGGCCGAGGAATGGCTGCACGCGTACCCGCGCCAGCAGGCCGCCTACCCGGTGGCCTCGCTGCGCGACGCCAAGTACTGGCCGCCGGTTGCCCGCGTGGACAACGCCTATGGCGACCGCAACCTGGTGTGCGCCTGCTTGCCGATCGAAGCCTACGCATAAATGCGGGCCGGGAGGCCCGGCGCGAGCCGGGCCCAAGGCAAAAAAAATCCCCCATCCGAAAGATGGGGGATTTTTTTGTCTTGCGTCAGCCGAGGTTTACTTCGCCGGCGCGGCCTTGCTGGCCACCGAGAAGTCTTCCGCGATGCTGAAGAATGTGTTGAGCATGATCTGCAGGTTTTCCTTGCCGATGCCGCCTTCCGAGTTCATGTCCATCTGCAGCACGGCCCGGTTCTTGTCGTCCAGGTAGGCGCGGGTCCAGCGGTATTCCTGGTTCCAGGCGTTGATGGCCTTGAGCGAGACCGGCTTCTTGCTGCTGTAGGTCGCGGTCACGACGAGGTCATGGCACTTCTCGGTGAAGTCGTTGCACAGGAAGTCGACGCGCAGCTCGCTGGCGCCGGTGTCGCGGGGATCCAGGATCAGGACGGGACCTTCGTCGCCGTCTTGCTTGCGGGGGTTGTAGACCATGTCGTCCAGCATGGTCGTCACGGTGTCCAGGTCGAAGTCCTGCATGTAGCCGGCCACGGACGCGGTGTCGGAGGGCGCGGCAAGTTCCGCGCCTTCGGCCGGTTCGCCTTCCTCTTCCATGCCGTCCATGTCATCCATGTCGTCGTCCATTCCGGTCGCGCCCAGCAGGCCCGAGAACAGTTCGTCGGCGGGGATCTTCTGGCCGTTCAGGTCGCCCATGCCATCGGCGTAGTGGAACTTGCCGATGATGTTGTCGCCGTCGTTCTTGCCGACGTTGAGCATTTCAGCCATGCCGGACATCGAGCGCATCTGGTCGTCGGCTTCCTCGGCCGCCTTTTCCGCGGTCAAGCCTTGCTTCTTGACGGCGTACTGGACGATCAGTTCGCGCACCATGGGCTTGGAGATGACCAGCGTCGCATCGATCTGCTTGATGGCCTTGACCATGATCTCCTGCGGCGTCAGGTCCTTGACGTTGGGCGGATTGGTCAGGTCCAGCGCGAAGGTCAGCTTGCTTTCGCCCTTGTCGGTCTTCCAGCTGATCGGGTCGATGCTGAACGTGGGGTTGCCGTTGAGCAGCTTGCCGGCGTTTTCCAGCACGGCGTCGAACTGCTCGTCCTTCAGGCCTTCGTCGCTGGCGCCCAGCATGTACTGGCGCACGATCTGGTTGTAGGTGTCCGACAGCTGCTTGATGGCGGCGCCGTCCAGCTTGGCGAGCTTGATCACGGCCTGGCCGTTGCCCAGCGCCACGTCGTTGAGCGTGATGGTGCCGGTCTGGTAGGTGGCTTCGACGTTGACGTTCTTGTCGTCTTCGGCCAGCTTGACGCCGTAGCCCAGATTGTCCACCGAGACCTTGATGTCGTCGCCGGCGCGGGTCACGTCGAGGCGCTTGAGCTTGACGCTGGAATCTCCGATGGAGAGGCCGAACTTGCCCATGCGGCTGTCTACGTCCATGGTCAGGCCGGACATCAGCATCTTGACGGGATCATCCGACTTTTCGCCGTCCACCGACAGCGTTTCGACCAGGGCGTGCGCCGTGACGGCCTGCAGCGCGCGGTCGAAGGTGCCGTTGATCGCCATGCCGCTGAAATTGACGGCGTTGCCTTCGTGCGTGATCTGCACGGGGGCAATATTGGCGGTGGAGGTGGCGAAGCCGCCGAAACTGATGACCGTGTCGGCGCTCAGGGGCGCGACGCCCTTGGTCAGCTCGAACAGTTCCTTGATGTTGTCGGTCTTGGCGAGCTCGGCGTGCGTGAACGCCAGCTTGGGCGCGATGGCGCCGCGCGCCAGGGCGCTCTTGGGGAAGGGGCCGTGTTCGATGGACGCATCGAACTCGATCATGCCCTTGGGCATGTCTTCGGCGACCTTGTCGCCCTTGACCAGCGACACGCCGTAGCGCGCCTGCGTCGAGAACAGGCCACGCTCGTACTTCAGCTGATCGATGCGCAGACCGAACAGGGGCGTGATCTTGGCCAGCTTTTCATTGGCTTCCGCCAGGTGGCGCTGCGAGCTTTCCTCGATGCGCTTGCCGGTGTACCACGTGGCCCCGACCCAGCTTCCCGCTCCCACTATGACCACGCCCAGGGTGATCGCTACGCTCTTTTTCATCGTTCTGCTTGTATCGTTGATTATCGAGTCATATCCGGTGAACGGCGGCTGCTTCTGGCCGCCGGACGCCGTTACTGACGCCCGCCATCGGAATACGCGTATTCATCGGCCTGTAAGGCCCGCGGCGAGTATACCGAGGCCGATGGTCATCTGAGGGCGCTCGCCGTTACAGAAGATTTCAAAATGAAAGCCGGCGCAGTTGCGCCGGCTTTCCGGGGTACAGCGACGGCGGTCCGGTTTACATCGGATCGAGGGGATAGATGGGGCGGCGCACGTGCTTGAAATCAAGCTGGCCGTAGTCCGAGGTGGTCACCCCCACGCCGGTGCATTCGATGACCTGCGTTGCCATGTCGGAAAAGCCCGCGCGCCAATGCACGCGGCTCTTGAGCACGACATAGCGTTTTTGCAGCGGATCGATGCCGGCCGACAGCAGGCAGTTGATGTCGAACGGCTCCTGGTGACGGGACACCACCACGATTTCCACGCGGCCTGTGTCGATCACGACTGTCAGGCCGGTGTCGTTGCGCACGCCGCGGTACATGGGGCCGCGGTTCAGGTAGACGCCGTCGAACACCAGCTTGACGCGGCCGGTAACCTCCAGCGGCTCGCTGGGCTCCTTGATGGCGGGCATGGCGAGCTTGCCGCCGAGCTGGATCGTGATCGTCTGGCCCACGCCTGCCGCGGCCGCGTCGAGTGCGGCCTGCGGGTCGCAAATGGCATAGAAGACCACGTTCTCCAGTTCCTGGCGCAGCACCTCGGCCAGCACGGCGGTGGTGTCCATGGTGCCGCCGGAACCGGTATTGTCGTAATGGTCCAGCAGCACGACCGGGCCTTGTTCGATGGCCTTGGCGCGGGCTATGGTAGGCGCCAGCGGCTCCGGGTGGAATACCCAGTCGGCGCGGCCGTTCCAGGCCTGGTCCAGCAGTTCGTCGCGGTGGCGCTGCGCCTGGGCCAGGTTGCCGTCGGTACAGACCACGGCGCTCAGGCCGGCTTCGCGGATGTCGGCGTGGGGGAATCCCACGAAGACGGAGGCGGCCAGGACGCCGCCGGCTTCCAGTTCCTTGCAGCGTTCCTGCAGCGGCCTGTTGGGCGCCGCGTGGGTGCCTTGGCACATGATGTGCGGCAGCATGGGCTTGTTGGCCCAGGACATGACAGGCTTGATCTCGCCCTTCAGGGTGCGCGCGATCACGTTCGCGGCGCGCAGGCCGGCCGCGCGGATGTCCACGTGCGGATAGGTATGGAAGCCGGTGATGACCGTGGCATGCTTGACGATGTCGTCGTAGATATTGGCGTGCATGTCCAGCGTCACCGCCACGGGCGTGTGCGGATCGATCTCGCGCAGGCGGCGCAGCAGGTCGCCCTCGGCGTCCTCCACGCCTTCGGCGACCATGGCGCCGTGCAGGTCGAGCAGGATGGCGTCGTAGCCGCCGCGCTGGACCTCGTCCAGGACCAGCTTGCATAGCCGTTCATGGGTTTCGGCGCTGGCGGGGCCGCTGGGCCAGGATTCGGCCGCCACGGGCACGACCATCTCGGCGCCTTCGCGGCGCGCCACTTCGATATAGCCGCCCAGCCCGCTGTCGGTGTTCTCGTAGGCCTTGATGGCGCGGTCGCCGGCCAGGACCTCGGGGTTGCCGCGAAAGAAGCGCTCAAGCGGGGTAGGCACGGGCGAAAACGTATTCGTCTCGTGCTTGATCATTGCCAAAAGCCAACGCATGGGAATTCCTGTGGGTTTGCTGTTGAGGATCGGTCAGGCCGCCCGGGGCGGCTGCGGCCAGGGGTGTTGTTCGGGTCGCATGGCTTCCCAGGCGCGCGCCATGCGCAGCACGCCCAGGTCGTCAAAGCGCGCGCCGGCGATCTGCAGGCCGATGGGCAGGCCGGCCTTGGTGTAGCCGCAATTGACGGACGCCGCCGGCTGTTCGCTCATGTTGTACGGGAGCGTGAATCCGATGTGGTGCATGGTGGTCGCGACCTCGTTGGTGGGCGACGGCCATTCGGCGTTGTAGGCGACCACCGGGGCCACGGGCGAGAGCACGTAGTCGTAGGGCGCGCAGGCCGCGACCGTCTTGGCGCGCACGTTCATGGTCTCGTAGTAGCTGCGGAATACGGCTTCGCCGGACTGGCCGCCGCCGCTTTCCGCCCAGGTGCGGATGAAGGGCAGGATCTTGTCGCGGCGGGCCTGCGGCAAGGCCGACAGATCGATGGCCGAGCGCGTGCGCCAGAAGCGGTCCACGCCCTCCAGCATGTCGGGCGTCATCCAGGGCTGCATCGGCGTCACGATGGCGCCGGCGGCCTCGAAGGCGCGGGCAGCGGCCTCGACCGCGGCGCGGATTTCCGGGTCCAGGGGCAGGCCGCAGCCCGCATCCATCAGCAAGCCGATGCGCAGGCCGCGCAGGTCGAGTTCCAGGTCCAGCCAGTCGAAGTCCTGGTAGGGCAGGCTCATGTGGTCGCGCGCGTCGGGCTGCGACAGCACGCCCATCATGAGCGCCGAGTCGGCGACGGTGCGCGTCATGGGGCCGGCGCAGCGGCCCATGAACGGCGGGTCGATGGGAATGCGGCCCAGGCTGGGCTTGAGCGTGGCAATGCCGCACCAGGCCGCTGGCAGACGCACGGAACCGCCGATGTCGGTGCCGATATGCAGCGGGCCGTAGCCTGCGGCAGCCGCGGCGCCCGCGCCGGCGCTGGAGCCTCCGGGGTTCTTGGAAAGGTCCCAGGGATTGCGGGTCAGTTCATGGAAGCTGGACAGTCCCGAGGACAGCATGCCGAAGTCGGGCATGGTGGTCTTGCCCAGCAGCACGGCGCCCGCCTCGCGCATGCGGGCGGCCGGCGGTGCATCGGCGGCGGCAGGCTTCAATTCCGTTGCTGCCGTGCCCAGCGGCACCGGCACGCCGCGCGTGGCGATGTTTTCCTTGATGGTGGCGGGCACGCCGTCCAGCGTGTGCCCGCCGGTCGCCAGCGGTTCGCCCTTCATCCAGCGAGCCTCGGAGGCGCGGGCCTGCGCCAGCGCGCCATCCGCATCCAGCGCGTAGGTGGCCTTCAGCTGGGGTTCCCAGCGGGCGATATGCTCCAGCACCGAGCGGGTGACTTCGACGGGCGAGAGCGTCTTGTCGCGGTAGGCCTGGAGCAGCTCCACGGCGGACAGTTCATGCGGTTGCGGCATTTCGGTTCCAGTGTGTGTACAGGCTGCGAGTTTCAGGGCGCGGCCGCGTGGCCCAGGCCGGCGGCGACAGGCCGGAAGTTGCGGAAGTCCCAGTCGCGTCCGGGGGCGGCGTCGATCAGGGCCCGCGTGTATTCGTGGCGCGGTTCGGTCAGCACGGTTTCGGCGGAGCCGGTTTCGACGACCTTGCCTCGCTGCATGACCATGATGGTGTCGCAGATCTGTGCCGCCACGCGCAGGTCGTGGGTGATGAACAGCACGCCCACGCCGGTGCGCTGGCGCACCTGTTCCAGCAGTTCCAGCACCTGCGCCTGCACCGACACGTCCAATGCGGACACGGCTTCGTCGGCCACCAGGACCTCGGGGTCCATGACCAGGGCGCGCGCGATGCAGATGCGCTGGCGCTGGCCGCCGGAGAACTGGTGCGGGTAGCGGTTCATTGCGTCCGGACTCAGGCCCACCACGCTCAGCGTTTCGCCGGCGCGCTTCAATGCCTGCTCGCGGGCCACGCCGAAGTTCAAGAGGCCCTCGATGATGGACTCACCGACGGTGCGGCGCGGATTCAGCGAACGGTACGGATCCTGGAACACGATCTGGATGCGGCGGCGCACAGGACGCAGCGCCGAGCCGGACAGGGTGCTGAGGTCTTCGCCGCCCATCATCATGTGGCCGGCGGTGGGTTCGATCAGGCGCACGATGCAGCGCGCCACGGTCGACTTGCCTGAACCGGACTCGCCCACGATGCCCAGGATCTCGCCCTTGCGCAGCGTCAGGTTGACGTCGGCGGCCGCGATCACGTTGCGCGCGGCCTGGCGCGAGAACAGCGAACTCTTGGTGCCGTAGGTGCGGCCCAGACCCTTGACGTGCAGCACCGGCATGCCGGCCGGCGCCTCGCGGCGCGAGGGCACCAGGCTGGGTACGGACGACACCAGGCGACGGGTATAGGACTGCTTGGGCTCGGCCAGGATCTCGTTGCGCGTGCCGCTTTCGATCAGGTCGCCGCGGTTCATCACCACGATGCGGTCGGAGATCTCGGCCACCACGCCGAAGTCGTGGGTGATGAACAGCACCGCGGTCTGGTGCTTGACCTGCAGTTCCTTGATGAGCGCCAGAATCTGCTTCTGCGTGGTGACGTCCAGCGCCGTGGTCGGCTCGTCCGCGATCAGCAGCTTGGGCTCCAGGATCAGCGCCATGGCGATCACGATGCGCTGGCGCTGGCCGCCCGACAACTGGTGCGGATAGGCTTCGAAGATGCGTTCGACGTCTGGCAGGTGCACCGATCGGAACATGTCCAGCACCTTGGCGCGGCGTTCCGCGGCCGACATCTGCTTGCGGTGCAGGCGCAGCACTTCGTCGACCTGCTTGCCCACGGTGTGCACGGGGTTCAGCGCGGTCATGGGTTCCTGGAACACCATGGCCATGCGCGTGGCGCGCATCTCGCGCAGGCGGCGCTGCGTGGCCGTGACCACGTCTTCGCCTTCCACGCGGATCGAACCCGCGCTGACGCCCAGCACGCCGGGAGGCAGCAGGCCCATGACGGCCAGCGAGGTGACGGATTTGCCGGAGCCGGATTCGCCGACCACGCACACGGTTTCGCCGGCATGCACGTCCAGGCTCAGGTTGCGCACGACGCGGTTGCCGGCGCCGGCGACTTCCACCGAGAGGTTGCGGATGGCCAGGATGGCGGTCGAAGTATCGCCCGCGGGAGGAGTGGGGGAATAGGTCATCGGCATCAGATCCTGCGCACCATTTTCGGGTCCAGCGCGTCGCGCAAGGCGTCGCCCAGGATGTTCACGCTGAGCACGGTCAGCGACAGGAACAGGCCGGGGAACAGGATCAGGCCGGGCAGCATGCGGAAGTACATGCGTCCTTCGGACATGATGTTGCCCCAGGAGGCGATCTCGGGCGGGATGCCCGCGCCCAGGAAGCTCAGGATGGCTTCGGTGAGCATGGCGGACGCGAACACATAGGTGCCCTGTACCGTCAGCGGCGCGATGGTGCTGGGCACCATGTGGCGCCACAGCAGCAGCGGCAGCGGCGTGCCCAGGGCCAGTGCGGCTTCGACATAGGGTTCGCCGCGCACGGTCAGGATCTGGCCGCGCACCAGCCGCACCACGCGTGGAATTTCGGGGATGGTGATGGCGACCAGAACGGTGGTGATGCTGGCGCCAGTGACCGATACCAGGGCGATCGCCAGCAGGATGCCGGGGATGGCCATGATGGCGTCCATGGTGCGCATGATCAGCCCGTCCAGTGAACGGAACCAGCCCGCGATCACGCCGATGACCAGGCCGATGGCGACGCTGACCAGCGCCGCGCCCAGGCCCGCGATCAGCGAGACGCGCGCGCCGTAGGCCACGCGCGACCAGACGTCGCGGCCGAAGGCGTCGGTGCCCAGCAGGTAATCGGAGAAGGGCGGCTTCAGGCGCGCGCCGGGGTTGATCGAGGTGGGGTCGACGGTACCCAGCAGCGGCGCGAACAGCGCGATGGCGACGACGGCCACCAGCACGATCAGCGCCAGCATCACGGGCCAGCTTTTGAGGCCCAGGCGGATCTGGCGCCAGGCGGTGGCTTGGGGTGTGCCGCCGCCGGGGAGATCTGCGGCCGCTTGCGCGGCGGCATCGATTGGCGTTTGCATGGTGTTAGTACCTGATCCGAGGGTCGAACACCGTGTAGGCGCAATCGACAACAAGATTGATGAACACGTAGACGAACGCGAAGAAGAGCGTCAGGCCCTGGATGACGGGGTAATCGCGCGCGAGCACGGCTTCCACCACCAGCCGGCCCAGGCCGGGGATGTTGAACACCGATTCGGTCACGACCACGCCGCTGATCAGCAGCGCGATGCCCAGGCCCACCACCGTGGCGATGGGCACGGCGGCGTTGCGCAGGGCGTGGCCCAGCAGCACGCCGGTTTCGCCCAGGCCCTTGGAGCGCGCCGTGCGGATGAAGTCCTCGCCCATGACCTCGATGACGCTGGTGCGCGTGATGCGCGCGATCAGCGCCACGTAGACCGTGGACAGGGCCAGCGACGGCAGGATGAGGCGGTGCAGGTACGGCCAGAAGCCCTTGGCCAGCGGCGCGTAGCCCTGCACGTTGAACCAGCCCAGCTTGATGGCGAAGAGCCAGATCAGCAGGTAGCCCGTGACGAAGACCGGCACCGAGAATCCCAGCACCGAGAAGCCCATCACGGCGCGGTCCAGCAGCTTGCCTTGGCGCCATGCAGCCAGCACGCCCAGCGGAATGGCGACGAGCAGGGTGAACACCAGGGTCAGCACCGCCAGGCTGAGCGACGGTTCCAGGCGCTGGCCGATCAGCTTGGTGACCGGCACGCCCGACATGAGCGAAGTGCCCAGGTCGCCTTGCAGGAGCTTGCCGCCCCAGATGAAGAACTGCTTGATGACCGGCTGGTCCAGGCCCATCGTCTGGCGTATCTGGACGATGCGCTCGGGCGTGGCGCCGTCGCCCGCCATGATGATGGCCGGATCTCCCGGGCTGAAACGCAATATCGCGAAGACCACCACCGCGACCATCACCAGAACGGGGATGGTCGCGAGGAGCCGGCGTGAGACAAATGCCAGCATGTATTTCCCCCTGAACTACTTGCCCATCAAGGGGCTTTCTTGACGTTCCAGAACGCGAACACCGGCGCGTGCACCAGGCCCGAGAGCTTGGTCGAGTAGACGGTGGGCACGGACATCTGGCCCAGCGGCACGTACAGGCCTTCATCGATGCCGATGCGCTGCACTTCCTCGGCGATCTTCTTCTGTTCCGCGGGGTCGGAGGTCAGCGCCATCTTGGTGCGCAGCTCTTCGATCTGGGGGAAGTCGGGCCAGCCGAACCAGGCGTTGTCGCCGTTGGCCGCGGCCGGGGCGGAACGGACCGGGTCCATCACGTCGGTGGCGTACCAGTTGGTGTTGTGGATGTTCCAGCCGCCTTCCGCGGGCGCAGCCTTCGAGGCGCGGCGCGTTGCGACGCTTTGCCAGTCCATCGCGGCCAGGTTGACGTTGAAGCCGGCCTTGCGCAGCGCCTGCGCCATCACCACCGGCTGCGCCGACAGCGTACCGACGTCGGTCGCGTGCATGACCAGGATGGGCGTGTTGTCGTAGCCCGCTTCCTTCAGCAGCGCCTTGGCCTTCTCGATGTTGGACGGCACCACCATGTCCTTGCCGATGTCGCTTTCCAGCGGCGTGCCGCAACCCCACAGCGAGGCGCAGGTCTTCCAGTACTTCGGATTGCCGACCAGCGCCTTCATCACGTCTTCCTGGCCGATGGCGTACATCGCGGCCTGGCGCACCTTCTTGTTGTTGAAGGGCGGGTACTTGAAGTTGAAGCGGTACATCGTGAAGTAGCCGACCGGGCTGAGCGACTCTTCCTTCAGATCCTTGTTGCCTTCGATCATCGGCAGCAGGTCGTAGGGGAACTGTTCGACGAAGTCGATCTCGCCGCCCAGCAGCGCGTTGGCGGTGGTCAGCGCATCCGGCATGACGTCCCATTCGACCTTGTCGACGTTGACGACCTTGCCGCCGGCCAGGCCGCTTGCGGGTTCCTTGCGCGGCACGTAGTCGGCGTTCTTGGCGTAGACGGTTTTCACGCCCGGCTTGAATTCGATGACCTTGAACGGACCCGAGCCGGTCATGTCGGTGATGGGCTGGCCGATGGCCTGTTCGGCGATGCGCTTGGGCATCATGAACGGCGCGGTGCCGGTGGGCTTGGACAGGGCGCGCAGCGCCAGGTCCGTGGGTTCCTTCATGACGATGCGGAAATTCTTGTCGTCGATGACTTCGATCTTGTCGGTGAACTTCAGCAGCGTGCGGCCCATGCCGTCGCCGGCGGCCCAGCGCTTGATCGAAGCGACGCAATCCTCGGACGTCACCGGCTTGCCGTCATGCCATTTCTGGCCGTCGCGCAAGGTCATGGTGTAGGTCTTGCCGTCGGGGGAGACTTCCCACTTTTCCAGCATCTGCGGCTGGATCTTGTTGTCGGCGTCGGTGGCCAGCAGGGTGTCGTAAATCATGTAGCCGTGCCACGTCGTGATGTACGCGGTGGTGGCATGCGGGTCGGTCAGGCGCAGAGGCGAGTGCATCACCGACTTGATGACGGTCTCGGCGTAGGCGCCGTGAGCCATCATCATGGTGGCGCCGGCCAGCGCGGCCGCTCGGACGTACTTCAGCATGAATGTTCCCCTTGATGCGTGGTGAGCGGCGCCATCGCGCCGCTGCGTCGTTGGTCCGCCGCGCGGTGGCGGCGTGCGAGCTTCAGGCGGTAGCGGGCCCGCCCGAAAAGACAGGTCCGCAAGGCGCCATTCTGATGCCGGGACGCAACCGTGTCCATGGTTGTTTTGCCGCATCCATCAGCATGGAACCCGGGGCCGCGCATACCAGGATCTTTTCTGCGATGCCGGTGAAATCCGCGCGGAAGTGGGCGGAGCTCTTGACCACCAGGATCGCTGCGCGTTGCGGTTCCACGCCGGCGAAGCGGAACATCTCCTGGTCGGCCATCTGCACTTTGTTGGAGGCGACGATGATGCGTACGCCGCCTACGCGGAGGCAGGCGCTGGGGCCCAGGTCCATATGGAAGCCGCGATAGAAGGCGCCGTGCGTATCGAAGCGTCCATCTGAAGTTTTCTCGACGATGAACTCGGTGTCCAGCGGTTCATCGTCGGGAATACCCGAGTGTCCACCCAATGCAATACGTACCTTGTTTCCAGCGCCCGCGCGATGGGCCGCCAGCGCGGCCGCGGGGTCGACGATGAGGCCGATGGCGGTGTCGCGCGCATCGTGCCGGATCAGGGCGCGCAAGACGCCGGTGGTGTCCGAGCTGCCGCCCGCGCCCGGGTTGTCCTGCGCGTCGGCGATGACCACGGGTTTGTGCGCGTCGCGCGCCAGGCGCATGGCTTCCTGCACGGCTTCGTCGGGCGTGTAGAGCCTGCCGCCGAAGTCGCGTTCGGCGTTGAGCACGGCGCGCGCCATTTCGTCGGCAGCGGCGTCGGCGTCGGCTTGGGTGGCGCCATAGGCCCAAACGGTGGGCGCGCACTCGGGGAAGTCGGCTGCGGGAAAACCCGTGGCGAACGACAGGCTGAGGGCGCCGCGCGCTTCGATGTCGCCCACCATCTGGTACAGGCTGCGCGAGGGTTCGATGTCGGTGGACTGCCAGCACAGCGAAATCAGGTAGGGCAGCGCACGCAGGGCCACGCAGGGACGCGGCGCGCCCGCCAGCCGCGCGGCCAGCAGTTCGGCTGCGCGCTGCCCGGTTTCGGCCATGTCGATGTGAGGATAGGTGCGATAGCAGACCAGCGCGTCCGCGTGGCGCACCATGGCGCGGGTGACGTTGGCATGCAGGTCCAGGCTGGCCACGACAGGCACGTCCGGACCCACCAGCTCGCGCACGCGCTTGAGCAGTTCGCCTTCGCCGTCGTCCAGGTGTTCCGTGACCATGGCGCCGTGCAGGTCCAGATAGACGCCATCCAGCGGCAGCGCCTGCGACAGCCCCTGCAGGATCATCGCGCTGATGCGTTCGAACGCATCCTTGGTGACCGGACCCGAGGGGCTGGCCGCCGCCCAGGTAGCAGGTACCAAGGTGTGCCGTCCCATGGCTTCGATGAAGCCCGCCACCGGTATGTTGGCGCCCGCCACCGCCTGGAACATGGCGGGCCCGCTGACCAGCTTGGGCCAGCCCCCGCCTTTCTCGGCAAAATCTTCCCACGCCGCGCGCGAAGGCGCGAACGTATTGGTCTCATGCTGAAAGCCGCCTATCCCGATGCGCATCAGGATTCCCCTTGTCGTTTTTGATATGAGGAAGGCGCGGCTACGCCGCGCCCGTTTCAGTTCCCGCTGCAAACGGGCACAACGCAACTAACTGGCAAGATCGTCCCAAGCGGGGTCGCGCGGATCCGGCTTTGCCGGTCCGCAGCGACGCCCCCTTGAGGGGGGCCCGCCTGAGGGGGAAGCGCGCAGCGCTTCGGGGGTGGGCTCACTTCGCTACAGGCATGGTGAACTCGGCGCCCTTGGCGATGCTGTCGGGCCAGCGCTGCATCACGCTCTTGTAGCGCGAATAGAAGCGGATGCCTTCTTCGCCGTAGGCGTGATGGTCGCCGAACAGCGAGCGCTTCCAGCCGCCGAACGAATGCCAGGCCATGGGTACCGGGATCGGCACGTTGATGCCGACCATGCCGACCTTGATCTGGCGCGCGAAGGCGCGCGCCACGCCGCCGTCGGACGTGAAGCAGGCCACGCCATTGCCGAATTCATGGGCGTTGATCAGTTCGACTGCCGAGGCGAAGTCCGGCACGCGCACCACGCACAGCACAGGCCCGAAGATTTCTTCGCGGTAGATGTTCATGGCAGGCTTGACGTTGTCGAACAGCGTGCCGCCGAGGAAGAAGCCCTTTTCGTTGCCAGGTACCTTCAAACCGCGGCCGTCGACCACCAGCGTGGCGCCGGCGGCGATGCCGTCTTCGATATAGCCCACGACCTTGCCGCGATGCTGCGAGGTGACGAGCGGGCCCATCTCTGCATCGCCTTGCATGCCGTCCTTGACCACCAGCGCCTTGACGCGCGGCGTCAGGCGTTCGACCACCTTGTCGGCCACGTCGCCCACCGCCACCGCCACCGAGATGGCCATGCAGCGTTCGCCGGCCGAGCCATAGGCCGCGCCCATCAGCGCGTCGGTGACCTGGTCCAGGTCGGCATCGGGCATGACCACCATGTGGTTCTTCGCGCCGCCCAGCGCCTGCACGCGCTTGCCGCGGCGGGTGCCTTCGGCGTAGATGTATTCGGCAATCGGCGTCGAGCCGACGAAGGACAGGGCCTCGACGTCGGGATGCGCGATCAGCGCGTCCACCGCCTGCTTGTCGCCGTGCACGACGTTGAACACGCCTTCGGGCAGGCCGGCTTCGGCCAGCAGTTCGGCCAGGCGCACGGACGCCGACGGGTCGCGCTCGGAAGGCTTGAGCACGAAAGTGTTGCCGCAGGCGATGGCCACCGGGAACATCCAGCACGGCACCATCATGGGGAAGTTGAACGGCGTGATGCCGGCCACTACGCCCAGGGCCTGGCGCATGCTCCAGTTGTCGATGCCGCCGCCGATCTGGTCGGAGTATTGGCCCTTCATCAACTGCGGAATGCCGCAGGCGAATTCGACGATTTCGATGCCGCGCGTGACCTCGCCCTTGGCGTCGGAGAAGACCTTGCCATGTTCGCGGGTGATCAGTTCTGCCAGTTCGTCCTGATGCTTGTCCAGCAGCGCCTTGAAATTGAACAGGATGCGTGCGCGCTTGAGCGCGGGCGTTTCGGACCAGGCCGGAAACGCGGCCTTGGCAGCGGCCACGGCCAGCGCGACTTCGTCATTCGACGCCAGCGGAATGGACGCGGTGACTTCGCCGGTGGCGGGGTTGAAGCCGTCGGCGTAGCGGTTGCTGCGGCCGTCGTAGTGCTGGCCATTGATGAAATGCGGGATCTTCTTCATGGGAACGCTCGAATCTGGGGCTTTGAAAAATGCCACAGGGCGGCCGTCGGCCGCCCAGGCGAAAAACCGCCCCTCGCGGGGCGGCGGACGATCAGGCGACTTCTTTCAGGATGCGGCCGATCTGTTCGAAGATCTGGCCGATCTGCGCCTCTTCGATGATGAGCGGGGGCGAGATCGCGATGATGTCGCCGGTGTACCGCACCATCAGGCCGCTGTCGAAGCACTTCTGGAAGACTTCGGCGGCGCGCGCGCCGGGAGCGCCCGCGCGCGGCGCGAGCTCAATGCCGCAGACCAGACCCAGGTTGCGCACGTCGATGACGTGCGGCGCGCCCTTCAGGCTGTGGGCGGCTTCCTGGAAGGCGCCGGACAGCTTGCGGGCGCGGCCGAACAGGTCTTCGCGGCGGTAGATGTCCAGCGTGGCCAGGATGGCGGCGGCGGCCAGCGGGTGCGCCGAATAGGTGTAGCCGTGGAAGAACTCGATGCCGCCGGCCGGGCCGTTGACGATGGCGTCATGCACTTCGCGCTTGACCGCGACCGCGCCAGCCGGCACGGCGGCGTTGCTCACGCCCTTGGCCATGGCGATGATGTCCGGCGTGACGCCGAAGAACTCGGAGGCCGTGGCGGCGCCCAGGCGGCCGTACGCGGTGATGACTTCGTCGAATATCAGCAGGATGCCGTGCTTGGAGGTGATCTCGCGCAACTTTTCCAGATAGCCCTTGGGCGGGATCAGCACGCCGGTCGAACCCGCCATGGGTTCGACGATGACCGCGGCGATGGTGGACGGGTCGTGCAGGGCGACGATGCGCTCCAGTTCGTCGGCAAGGTGCGCGCCCCAGGCCGGCTGGCCCTTGGAATAGGCGTTCTGCTCGATGTTGTGGGTGTGCGGCAGATGATCCACGGCGGGCAGCAGCGCGCCGGAGAAGGTCTTGCGGTTGGTCGAGATGCCGCCGACCGAGATGCCGCCGAAGCCTACGCCGTGGTAGCCGCGCTCGCGGCCGATCAGGCGGGTGCGCTGGCCTTCGCCGCGGGCGCGGTGATAGGCCAGGGCGATCTTCAGGCAGGTGTCGACGGATTCGGAGCCCGAGTTCGTGAAGAAAACCCGGTCCAGGCCCTGCGGCATCATGCTGGCGACGGCGGTCGCGGCCTCGAAGGCCAGCGGGTGGCCCAGCTGGAAGCCCGGCGCGTAGTCCATCACGCCTGCCTGCTTGGAGATCGCGGCGACGATTTCCTCGCGGCCGTGGCCGGCGTTGACGCACCATAGGCCGGCCGTGCCGTCCAGGATCTGGCGGCCGTCGGTCGAGGTGTAATACATGCCCTTGGCGGTCGCCAGCATGCGCGGGTGTGCCTTGAACTGCTTGTTGGCAGTGAAGGGCATCCAGAGGTGGGACAGGTCGGGCAGTTTGTCGGGGGCGTTCATGGCGGCTCCAGGGGACGGACAAGCGCTGGACTTGGGCGACGGTTGTGCAGCCAGCGGGATTGAAACGATTCTGGTGCGTCCGGATAGGAATGAAAATATACGATCCGCGCAAATGCGGCTAACTGTATAGTTATGAACGACACAACTGTACAGTTATCTCCGTGATCGATTTCCAGCCCAACCGCGCTCGCGGCCAGGCGCCGACCCTGGTCGAGCAGCTGGTCGCCGCCATCCTGCGCGCCATCGAAGAACAGACACTGCGTCCGGGTATGTCCCTACCCTCGGTGCGGGAGTTTGCTCGCCTGTATGACGTCAGCACCTTCACGGTGGCCAGCGCCTACAGCCGGCTGGTATCGCTGGGCTGGCTGGCGGCGCGGCCGGGCGCGGGCTATCGGGTCGCGACGCCGGACGCGCCGGCGCGCCCCGCCCAGCCGCCATCCTGGGAGCCGCCGCGCCTGAACGCCGGCTGGCTGCTGTCGGATATCTTCGCGGACCATTCCATCCCCATCAAATCGGGCTGCGGCTGGCTGCCGGGCGAATGGTTGAACGAAGAGGGGCTGCACATGGCCCTGCGCCATATGGGGCGGGTGCCGGCCATGCGTATCGCGAACTACGGCCATCCCTACGGCTACGCGCCGCTGCGCGAGACCATCGCGGCCAGCCTGAGCGCGCAGGGCATGGAGGTCGAGGCCTCGCAGGTCGTGCTGACCCAGGGCGTGACGCACGGGCTGGACATGGTGATACGCACCCTGCTGCGGCCGGGCGACACGGTGGTGGTGGAACAGCCCGCCTACGCCAACCTGCTGCAGATGCTGCGTCTGGCTGGCTTGCGGGCGGTGTCCGTGCCCCGCACGCCGGACGGGCTGGACTGCGAGGCGCTGGAAGCGGTGGTGGCTCGCCACCGGCCGAGAGCGCTGGTCGTCAACACCGCCTTGCAGAACCCGTCGGGCGCCAGCATCAGCATGGCCAATGCCTTCCGCATCCTGCAGGCGGCCGAGCGGCATGGCCTGTGGGTGGTGGAAGACGATATCTCGCGCGAACTTGCGCCCGGCGTAACGCCCATGCTGGCCGCCCTGGATGGGGCGCGGCGCGTGGTTTACCTGGGCGGCTACTCCAAGGTTATCAGTCCATCGGTGCGGGTGGGCTACGTGGTGGCGCATCGCGATCTGGCGCGCGACATCGCGCGCACCAAGATGGCGGTGGGCCTGACCTCGCCGGAGATCATGGAGCGCATCGTCCACCAGGTCATCCGCGAAGGCCGCTACCGTGCCCACATCGCCCGCACCCGCGAACGGCTGGCAGAGGCCCATGCCGGCGTGGGCGAGCTGATGGCGCAGCATGGCTTCGAGATATATGGGAGGCCGCAAGGCGGCCTCTTCCTGTGGGCCAAGGTGGCCGGGCAGTGGCGCGAACGCGGCGCCAACGGACTCGCGGAACTGGCGCTGAAGGACGGGATCTGGCTGGCGCCCGGTTCCTATTTCGAGGCGGACGAGGCCGATACGCCCTGGGTGCGTTTCAACGTCGCTTACTCGGAGGCGCCAGCGCTCTGGCGCTTCATGCGAAATGCCGGGGCGGCGGCCTGAGTCACTGGCGCTCGTAAGTCACGAAATCGTATTCGTAGCCGTTTTCGGCCGGCTGCGCTTCGCGCGCCGTTTCCTTCCATTGGAAGGCGGGCAGCAGGGGGAAGAAGGCGTCGCCTTCAACCTCGGCGCGGACTTCAGTGGCCAGCACGCGCTGGGCCAGCGGCAGGGCTTGCGCGTAGATCTGCGCGCCGCCGATCACATAGGCCGCATCGATGTCGCCGCAGGCCTGGATCGCTGCTTCGAGCGACGGCACCACGATGGCGCCCGCAGCGCTGAAATCGGGGTTGCGGCTGATCACGATGTTGCTGCGGCCGGGCAACGGCCGACCCAGCGAGTCCCAGGTCTTGCGGCCCATGATGATGGGGTAGCCCAGGGTGCTGCGCTTGAAATGCGCCAGATCGCCCGGCAGTTTCCAGGGCAGGGCATTGTCGCGTCCGATGGCGCGATTGGTGGAGTAGGCGACGATGAGGGTAAGGCTGGCGGGCATGCGGGGTCGGGACGGTAGGGGTTCGGCCGGTTGGCTACGGCAAGCGTAGCAAATTTGCGCGGCGGCTTGCGCCGCGCGGGCCGCTCAGTCGACCGCGTGTTCCAGGAATTCGGTGGCGGGCATGGGTTTGCCCAGCAGGAAGCCCTGCAGCGAATCGCAGCCCAGGCCCGTCAGGAACTTCTGTTGCGCCGGCGTTTCCACGCCCTCGGCGACGATGCGCAGGTTGAGTTGCTGCGCCAGCGCGACGATGGCCGAGACGATGGCGGCGTCCTCGTTGTCGTTCTCCAACTGGTTGACGAAGCC
The DNA here is from genome assembly GCF_014851465.1 of Achromobacter sp. ACM04. Classification (NCBI taxonomy): domain Bacteria; kingdom Pseudomonadati; phylum Pseudomonadota; class Betaproteobacteria; order Burkholderiales; family Alcaligenaceae; genus Achromobacter; species Achromobacter sp. ACM04. The sequence continues at coordinate 776,338 of NZ_JACUZS010000002.1, read as the reverse complement.
GCGGTCGATCTTCAGCTCGGTGGCCGGGAGCCGCTTCAGATAGAGCAGGCTGGAATAGCCGGTGCCGAAGTCGTCGATCGAAATCGTCACGCCCAGGTTCGACAGGCGCTTGAGCACCGCCAGGCTGGCCTCGGCGTCGCGCATGGCGGTGGACTCGGTCACTTCCAGGGTCAGGCAGGCCGGCGGCACGCCATGGCGGTCCAGGGCCGAGCGTACCGTTTCCACCAGGCTGGCGTGGGCGAACTGCAGGGCCGAGATATTGACGGCGACGGTCCAGTGGCCCTGGCCGGCGTTGATCCATTCCCGCATCTGGCGGCAGGCCTCGTTGATCACCCATTCGCCGATGGACAGGATCAGGCCGGTCTTTTCCGCCGTGGGGATGAACTGGTCCGGGCCCACCAGGCCGCGGGTCGGGTGGTTCCAGCGCAGCAGCGCCTCGGCGCCGATGATGGGGCCGGCGGGCGCTTCGTACTTGGGTTGGTAGTGCAGGACGAGCTGGTTGCGCTCCTGCGCCAGGCGCAGGTCGTGCAGCAGTTCGATCTGCTCGTGCGCGTCCGCATTCATGGACGGTTCGAAGAAGCTGTAGCCAGTGCCGCCCAGGCGCTTGGCGTGGTACATCGCCGCATCGGCGTTGGTCAGCAGGGCGTGGGTGTCCTGGCCGTCGTTGGGATAGATGGCGATGCCCACGCTCGAGGTCACCATCACCTCATGCCCGTAGACAGTGACGGGTCGTGCGATGGCGTCGATGAGGCGGTCAGCGACGTTGGCTGCGTCGGTGGGTTCGATCACTTCGCTCAGCACGATGAACTCGTCGCCGCCCAGGCGCGCCACGGTGTCCTGCGTGCGCAGGGCCTGGCGGATGCGCTGCGCCAGGTCGATCAGCAAAGCGTCGCCGGTGTGGTGTCCGTAGGCGTCATTGACCGCCTTGAAGCCGTCCAGGTCGAAGAACAGGACCGCGAAGTAGCCCTTGCGGCGGCTGGCGCTTTCGATCGCCTGCTCCAGCCGGTCTTCCAGCAGGATGCGGTTGGGCAGCTTGGTCAGCGTGTCGTGCAACGCCAGTTGCACCAGTTCTTCGTTGGCCTCGGCCAACGAAGAAGCCAGGGCCGAGGTGCGCGCCTCCAGCCGGTTGTCCAGCACCGCGACCAGCAGGGCGATGGCCAGCACGCTCAGGGTCACCGCGGTCACGGCGATGGCCAGCCAGCCGGCCGAAATGCCGCTATTGGCCGCCATGCAGATACTACCCGCGGGGAATCCGGCGGCGGCCATGCCGGTGTAGTGCATGCCGACGATGGCGATGCCCATGATCACTGCCGCCAGCGGCCGCGACCAGACCACGCGGGGGCCGCCGTGGCGCAGCCGGTAGGTGATCCACAGCGCCGCGCCGGAGGCGGCCACGGCAATCACGATGGACAGCGCGAACCATTTGGCGTCGTAGACGATGCCGGGTTCCATGAGCATGGCGGCCATGCCGAGGTAGTGCATCGCCGCGATGCCGGCTCCCATGAGCAGGGCGCCGATCATCAGCCGTCGCCGCGGCAGCTCATCCTTGCTTACAGTCCATAGCGCGAAGGCGGAGCAGCCGATGGCAATGACCAGCGACAGGACGGTCAGGGGCAGGTCGTAACCCATGGCAATGGGCAGGCTGAAGGCCAGCATGCCCACGAAGTGCATGGACCAGATGCCCACGCCCATCGCGAACGCGCCGCCCGCCAACCAGTAGCGCGCGCTGGGCAACCCGTGCGAGGCCCTGACGCGGTTGGCCATGCCCAACGCCGTGTACGACGCCAGGATGGCGACTCCTAGAGATACGAGGACGAGCGAAGGGTTATAAGTTCCGACGAGCATTTGTAGGGTCCTGTCCTTGGCGCATGCTGCCGCCGCGCGGGCTTCATATCAATTCAATTGGTAGTCTATGGTTGCAAGTCGGTCGCAAGACAGAATTCGGCGGTCGACGCTGGTGATACACGTGCTCTCTTTTTGGGAAGGGGAGTGCGGCTGAGCAACGCCTGCGGACGGCGCTGCCGGGCGGACTGCCCGGGTCGCGGCGAGCGACAGGCACGGCGCGGCAGGTGCCGGTCGGAAGCAATGGCGCGCGGGCATTTCTGGACGCGCGTCCATGGCTAAGGGATGGGTTATACCGAAAACACGCTTCCAGATGCTCACCAATCTTCACCTGCGGCCATGAGCACGCAGGCTGCCACGGTCTATACGGCCATGGCGGCGGTGAGGGGGGCGTGGTGGGTGTAGCCCGACAATGAAAAGTCGCTGGGTTCCACCTTCTCCAGCCATTCGGGCTCATAGCGTCCGGTGACCGCGAAATCGGGAATGCGGTCCGACAGCACCAGCGTGGGCGCTTCGTAGGGCTCGCGCGTGAGTTGCTCACGCAGCATCGGCAGGTGGTTTTCGTAAATGTGCGCGTCGCCGATGAAATAGGTGAACCAGCGCGGCGTGTAGCCAGTCAGTCGGCCGACCAGATGCAGCAGGGCCGCACCTTCGGTGAGATTGAATGGCGTGCCCAAACCGACGTCGTTGGAACGGATGTACAGGCACAGCGATATCTCGCGGGTCGTCGCGTTCGGCAGGAATTGGTAGAGCAGGTGACACGGGGGCAGCGCCATTTCCTCGATCTGCGCCCAGTTCCAGCCGTGGAACAGGATGCGGCGGTCGCCGGGCCGCTCATGGATGGTGTCCAGGCATTGCCGCAGCTGGTCCACCGCCTTGTAGAGCAGCACCTTGGGCACGCCGCCTTCCTCCAGATCGGAGACCTTGGCGTAGCCGCGCGACAGGGCGTCGGCGATCTGCGCCGAGCGGCTGGCGTCCAGCATCTTGTAGGCCGGCCACTGGCGCCATTGCACGCCGTAGACCGGGCCCAGGTCGTCGGGTCCTTCACGGTACGGGTTGGCCAGCCACTGGCTGTTCTCGTTGGCATTCTGGTCCCAGACCTTGCAGCCAAGCTCGCGGAATTCTGCTGCGCTGCGCGAGGCGCGCAGAAAACCCACCATTTCGCCGATGGCGGACTTGAAGGCCAGCTTCTTCGTGGTCACTGCGGGGAACCCTTTTTGCAGGTCGAAGCGCAGCGATGCGCCCGGCATGCTCAGGGTGCGTATGCCCGTGCGGTTCTCCTGCCACGCGCCGGTGTCCAGGATGGATTGAACGAGGTCCAGGTATTGTTTCATGGCGGTCCTTGCGCACGCTCGCCCGGCGGGTGACGCAGACAGCCGCCGCGAACGGATCGCGGCGGCTCTTATAAGTTAGGAATAGATGAATTACACCACGCGGGCGCGGTTCAGGCGGCGGCCGGCGTTTCCTGCGTGTCGACGATCTCGACCGAGAAGGTCAGCGCCGCAGTCTTCTCCAGCATGGCCGAGGCCGAGCAGTATTTTTCGTGCGACAGCTGCACCGCGCGCTCGACCGCGGCGCGCGGCAGGTTGTGGCCGGTAACGGTGAAGGCGAAATGGATGCGGGTGAAGACCTTGGGGTCGGTATCGGCGCGGTCGGCCTGGAGCTTGACGCTGCAGCCGCTGACGGCATGGCGCCCGCGCTTGAGGATCAGCACCACGTCATAGGCGGTGCAGCCGCCGGTGCCGGCCAGCAGCATTTCCATGGGACGGGGGGCCAGATTGTGCCCGCCGCCGTCCACGGCGCCGTCCATCACGGCCACGTGGCCGCTGCCGGTGCTGGCGGTGAAGAGCATGCCGTTCGGGCCGCCCCAGTCGATCGTGCATTCCATATTGTCGTGTCCTTGAGCTTGAGCGCTGTCAATGGCTGATGATACCTGTTGCGTACAATTCCGGGCATGAGAGCCCCGCCCCGCATCAGGGGTGTGTGCGCCAGCCTTGCCGAGGAGTTGCCCTATGTCCACCGCTCTGTCACGCCCCAGCCCCGTTTCCTTCCTGCGCCGCATCAGCCCCGTGGATGCCCTGCTGGCCGAGGCCGACCGCGCGTTGCGGGTGCTGTCCGGCAGCGCCACTGCTGGCCGTCCGTATCCGGCCACCGCCGATGAGGCGCCGCAAGCCCTGTCGGCCCAGGAAAAGCGCCACGCGGCCGGCTTGATGCGGGTGAATCATGTCGGCGAGGTCTGCGCCCAGGCGCTGTACCGGGGCCAGGCTTCGGTATGCCGCGAACCCGCGCCGCGGGCATTGCTGCTGAACGCGGCTTCCGAGGAAGTGGATCATCTGGCCTGGTGCAATCAAAGGCTGACGGAACTGGGCAGCCGCCCCAGCCTGCTGAATCCGGTTTGGTACGCGGGTTCGTTTGCGCTCGGCGTGCTGGCCAGCTACGCCGGCGTGCCGCGCAATCTGGGTTTCATGGCGGAAACCGAAAAACAGGTCGAAGCGCATCTGGAAGAACATCTGCGCACCTTGCCGGTGCAAGACGAGCGGTCGCGCCAGATCGTGCAGAAGATGAAAGAGGACGAGGCGCAGCATCGCGCCAGCGCGGAAGCGGCGGGCGGCGTGCCCTTGCCGGCGCCAGTGAAGGCCGCGATGCGGGCGATGTCCAAGGTCATGACGACTACCGCTTACTGGGTCTGAAGCAGTTGGAAAGCGAAATGTTGCAATGCGCAAAAATAGCTGCAACTTGGTGCCAGGCGCACCGTTCTGGTGCGAAATCCAGAGCGGGATAACCCGATGATGGCTAGGGTAAGCCCCGGGTGGGTTTACCCATTCGGCAAAAACCCTGTTTTTGGAACAGGCATTGATTGGCGCGGGTTTCCAGAGGGATGCCTGGGGTGTTGCGGCAAATTTGCAACGCAAAAAATCTCTTGTGCGGCAGACTAAAAAAATTCTTGCATCGCACAAAAAACCTCGGTACTATTCATTCATCGGATGTTGAAACGCAGTCGGCGCGGTGCAAAACCCCGAAAGCGTAGCGAGCAGAAGGCCAGCTCCCAACATGCCACGGTTGTCTCCTCCACCCTCCTCCTTTGGTGGATTTAGCCCGAGATCTCACGATCTCGGGCTTTTTTTTCGATGTTTTAAATGTGTCCCCATTTAACTGGAACAGAGCATCGACCGTAGCCCTTCATGGCACTTATGCCAGGGGGCGGTCTGCGCGTTTTCCCTTGGATATTTCGCGTGCGCCAGGGCGGAAAGTTCTACAATCGTTCCATGAAATCCCTATTTCCGCGCCTGCGCGGTTTCGCCTTGGCGATCGAGCCAAATGGCAGTTCCAAGCTGGTGCTGCCGGCATGGCGCAATGCGTTACGTTCTGTGCCGGTGAATTGCACTTCCTTATTCCTCCCATATATGGGCGTTACACCTGCCTCCGATAATGGCGGGCCTGTCTCGATAGACCAACCAGAGGTGACTCGGTGACCTGGCTGTACATTTGCGTGGTCGCATTCATGGTGGGGGGACTCATCGTGGCGTCGGAGCGCTGGCATGGCGCCTTCACCGGCGACAGCGACCTCAACAAGCCCCAAGCCAACCATTCCCGCGCCACGCCCCGCGTCGGCGGGCTGGCAGTGCTCGCGGGCACGCTGGCGGGCCTGCTGGTTCTTGGACCCAGCAACATGACGCTGACCTGGCTGTGGCCCGCGCTATTCGTCGCGGCGCTGCCCGTGTTCGTGGCCGGCCTGCTGGAAGACATCACCAAGGACATCGGCGCCAGCAAGCGCCTGCTGGCGGCCTTCCTGTCGGCCGCGATCGCCTGGTGGCTGCTGGGCGGCGTCAGCCGCGTGGGCATGGCGCCGGTGGATTACGTGCTTTCCTTCTGGCCGGTGTCGCTGCTGTTCACCATGTTCGCGGTGGGCGGCTGTACGCACGCGCTTAATATCGTTGACGGCATGAACGGCCTGGCCGGCATGGTGGCCACGCTGATGGCCGTCTCGATCAGCCTGGTGGCGCTGCAAGTGGGCGACGTGCCGATTTTCCTGGTGGCGGCGGCGCTGGCCTCGGCCACGCTGGGCTTCCTGGTCTGGAACTTCCCGTTTGGGCGCGTGTTCCTGGGCGATGGCGGCGCGTACTTCCTGGGCTTCATGCTGGCCGAGTTGGCCGTGCTGCTGGTAGTGCGCAATCCTTCGGTGTCGCCGTTCTACGCGCTGGCGGTGTTGTTCTATCCCGTCTTCGAAACCGGTTTTTCGATCTGGCGCCGCCGCTTCAAGCGCGGCGTGCCGGTGGACCAGCCGGATGCGCTGCACCTGCACCAGCTGGTGTTCCGCCGTCTGGTGCGTGTCACGTTCAGCCGCGGCCGGCGGCATGCGGTGCCGGCGCTGTGCAATGCGCTGGCCTCGCCTTATATGTGGGTGCTGGCCCTGATCGGCCTGGTGCCCGCGACCATCTGGTGGGACAACGCCTGGGCGCTGTGCGCCAGCCTGGTGGTGTTCGCCGCCGTCTATATCTGGCTGTATTCGCGGCTTGTGTCCTGGCGTCGTCCAGGCTGGCTGCTGCTGCCATCCGTTTTGCGGACTTCCGATTAGTTTTGGGCGCCCCGGCGGCTGCCGCCGGGGGCTCGGTAATCTTTTTCTAATTACCCGACCATATTTGAAATGCCGTAATCGTTCTACGGTGAAGGGAGAGTTATGTTGCGAATTCAGGATGTGAAACTCGCTGTTGTCGGCCTGGGCTATGTCGGCCTGCCGCTGGCTGTGGAGTTCGGCAAGAAGCGTTCGGTCATCGGGTTCGATATCAATACGCGCCGCATCGACGCGCTCAAGGCGGGCCACGACCATACGCTGGAAGTCAGCGATGAAGAGCTGAAGGAAGCAACCCAGTTGAGCTACACGGCGGACCGCGCCGTGCTTGGCCAGGCCAACGTGTTCATCGTGACCGTGCCGACCCCCATCGACGAGTACAAGCAGCCGGACCTGACCCCGCTGGTCAAGGCCAGCGAGACCATCGGCGCCGTGCTCAAGCGTGGCGACATCGTCATCTACGAATCCACCGTCTACCCTGGCGCCACCGAAGAAGACTGCGTGCCGGTGCTGGAGCGCGTGTCGGGCCTGAAGTTCAACGTGGACTTCTTTGCCGGCTACAGCCCCGAGCGCATCAATCCGGGCGACAAGGACCACCGTGTCAGCACGATCAAGAAGGTGACCTCCGGTTCGACGCCCGAAGTGGCCGAACTGGTCGACCAGCTTTACAAGCAGATCATCACCGCTGGCACCCACAAGGCCTCCAGCATCCGCGTGGCCGAGGCCGCCAAGGTCATCGAAAACACGCAGCGCGACGTGAACATCGCGTTGATCAACGAGCTGGCCCTGATCTTCAACAAGATGGGCATCGACACCGAAGCCGTGCTGCAGGCGGCCGGCACCAAGTGGAACTTCCTGCCGTTCCGTCCGGGCCTGGTCGGCGGCCACTGCATCGGCGTTGATCCCTATTACCTGACTCACAAGGCGCAATCCATCGGCTATCACCCCGAGATCATCCTGGCGGGCCGCCGCCTGAACGACTCGATGGGCAGCTACGTGGTGTCGCAACTGGTCAAGGCCATGACCAAGCGCCGCATCCACGTGCAGGGCGCCCGTGTGCTGGTCATGGGCCTGGCCTTCAAGGAAAACTGCCCCGACCTGCGCAACACCCGCATCGTGGACATCGTGAAGGAACTGGGCGACTACAACGTCGATGTCGACGTGTACGACCCGTGGGTCGATTCTGAAGAAGCCATGCACGAATACGGCCTGACCCCGGTGGCCAAGCCCGAGGAAGGCAAGTATGACGCCGTGATCCTGGGCGTGGCGCACAATCAGTTCAAGGCGTTGGGTGCGGAAGGCATCCGCAAGCTCGGCAAGCCGCAGCACATCCTGTATGACCTGAAGTACGTGCTTTCGCCTTCCGAATCCGATCTGCGCCTGTAAGGACTGCCCATGACCACCCGCTTTGAGACCATCAAGAAGGAACTGTCGGCCGCGCCGCGCAAGTGGCTGGTGACCGGCTGCGCCGGCTTCATCGGTTCGAACCTGCTGGAAACCCTGCTGAAGCTGGGCCAGACCGTGACCGGCCTGGACAACTTCGCCACCGGCCATCAGCACAATCTGGATGAAGTGCGCGACTCGGTCACGCCCGAGCAGTGGGCGCGCTTTACCTTCATCGAAGGCGACATCCGTGACCTGGAAGCCTGCCGCCGCGCGGCTCAGGGCGTGGATTTCGTGTTGCACCAGGCCGCGCTGGGCTCGGTACCCCGCTCGCTGAAGGATCCGATCACCACCAACGAGGTGAACATCGGCGGCTTCCTGAACATGCTGGTGGCGGCGCGCGACGCCGAAGTCAAATCCTTCGTCTACGCGGCCTCCAGCTCGACCTACGGCGACCACCCGGCGTTGCCCAAGGTCGAGGAAAACATCGGCAACCCCCTGTCGCCGTATGCGGTCACCAAGTACGTCAATGAGCTTTACGCGGACGTCTTCGCGCGTTCCTACGGCTTCGAGTCGGTCGGCCTGCGCTACTTCAACGTGTTCGGCAAGCGGCAGGATCCCAACGGCGCCTATGCGGCCGTGATCCCCAAGTGGACGGCCGCGATGATCCAGAACGAGGACGTCACCATCAACGGCGACGGCGAGACCAGCCGCGATTTCTGCTTCGTGGAAAATGCCGTGCAGGCCAACATCCTCGCGGCCATGGCCGCGCCGGAAGGCCGCAACCAGGTCTACAACGTGGCGGTCAGCGGCCGCAGCACCTTGAACCAGCTGTTCGGCTTCCTGGTGCAAGCCCTGGGCAACCAAAACGTGGTTTATGGCAAGAAGCCGGTCTACGCCGACTTCCGCGCGGGCGACGTGCGTCATTCGCAGGCGGATGTCAGCAAGGCTGGCCGGTTGCTGGGCTACGAGCCTACGCACACTGTGCTGCAAGGCCTGGAAGTGGCCATGCCCTGGTACACGCAATTCCTGCGTTGATTTGAAAGCACTCGTCAGAAAACTCGGCAGCATCCACCCGGACCACCAGCGCATCTTCAAGGGCGCCTTCCGGGTGGCGGTGTTCCTGCTGCTGGGCAAGGCCGCCGGCGCCATCAAGGAGATGGCGGTGGCGTACCGCTACGGCGTCAGCGACGCCGTGGACGCCTACCAGTTCACGATGACCATGGCCACCTGGCTGCCGGTCACCATCGTGGGCGTGCTGTCGGTGGTCCTGATCCCGGTGCTGGTGCGGCTGCGCCGCGCCGATGTCGCCGAAAGAAATCTGTTCATCCGCGAGCTGCAGGGCTGGGTGGCCGCCGCGGGCATTGCGCTGGCGCTGCTGACCTGGTTCGCCTGGCCGCAGGTCGTCGGCGTGCTGGGCCAGGGTTTGTCGGCCCGCGTGGGCGACATGACGGGCCAGCTGCTTGTCGCCTTCGCGCCGGTGTCGGCGCTGCTGCTGGTTGCCGGCATCAGCGCCGCGCGGCTGCGGGCGCAGGAAAGACACGTCAATACCCTGCTGGACAGCGTGCCGGCCGTGGCGACGCTGGCCTGGGTGATGCTGGCCGCCAGCGCCGACGGCGTCGGGCCGCTGCTGTGGGGCACGCTGGTGGGTTACGCGATCCAGACCGTCTGGCTCGCGTGGCTGGCTGCGCGCGCCGATGGCGGCTTCTGGGGCGCGCCCCGGCTGACGCTGCAATCGCCGCACTGGCCCGAACTGCTGGGCGCCGCGGGCGTGATGCTGATCGGCCAGGTGGCCATGAGTTTCGTCGGTCCGCTGGACCAGTACGCCGCCGCCAATCTGGGCGCGAACGCCAACGCCACGCTGGGCTATGCCAGCCGGCTGCTGTCGCTGGTGCTGGGGATTGGCGCCGTGTCGGTGGGGCGCGCGGCCTTGCCGGTGCTGGCCGATGTGCAGGCGCGCGGCGACACCGCTCGTGCGCGAGGCATGGCGCTTAAATGGTCGGTGCTGATGGTGGCCGCAGGCGCCGTCGCCGTCGCCGTGGGTTGGATACTGGCGCCGTGGGGCGTTTCCGTGCTTTTCCAGCGTGGCGCCTTCACCGCCGAGAATACCCAGGCCGTGGCGCATGTGTTTCGCTGGGGGCTGCTGCAACTGCCGTTCTACTTCGGCGTGCTGATCCTGGTGCAATTGCTGGCCAGCCAGAACCGCTACCGCGTGATGGCGGCCATTGCCGTCGCCAATTTCGCCCTGAAGGCGGTGTTGAATACCGTGCTGGCGCCCAGGATGGGAGCTGCCGGCATCATGCTGGCGACCAGCCTGATGTATCTGTTGTCCTTCGCGTGCTACCTGCTGGTGGCAATGCGCAAGCCTGAACCCAAAGAGGCCGATTGAATGCCCGTGACCGATACCGGCCCGGCGCCGCGCGTCCTGCTGTTCATCCACTCCCTGCATGGCGGCGGCGCGGAGCGCGTGGCCGCGGACCTGAGCGCGCACTGGGCGGGCATGGGCCGCGAGGTCATGGTCGTGACGCAGGCCAGCGCAGAGGGCGACGTCTACACGCTGCACCCCAAGGTGCGCCGCGAGGTCCTGCATACGGCGGGCGAAGGCGGTGGCCTGCGCGGCATCTGGAGCAATGTGCAACGGGTGCGCGCCTTGCGCCGCGTGGTCAAGTCGTTCCGCCCGGACATCGTGCTGGGCATGATGACGACGGCGTCGGTACTGTCGGTACTGGCCTGCGCGGGCCTGTCCTGCCGGGTGATCGCCACCGAGCATACCCATCCGCCTTCGCAGACCCTGTCGGGCTTCTGGCAGCGCCTGCGCCGCCTCACATATCCGCGCGCAGCCAGCGTGGTGGCGCTGACCCGCGGCACCGCCGACTGGCTGGCGCAGCACGTGCCGGGCAGCAAGCTGGCCGTCATTCCCAACCCTGTACACTTTCCCCTGCCTCGCGCTGAACCGGTCTTGACGCCGGTGTCGGGCGACGGCCGCAAGCGCCTGCTGGCGGTGGGGCGCCTGCACGCCGACAAGGGTTTCGACCTGCTGATCCAGGCCTACGCGAAATTGGCGGCGTCGCATCCTGGCTGGGATCTGGTTATCCTGGGCGAGGGCGACGAGCGCCGCGCCTTGGAGGCGCAGGCCCGAGAGGCCGGCCTGGCGTCGCGGATTTTCATGCCGGGGCGCGCAGGCAACGTCGGCGACTGGTATGACAGCGCCGATCTGTACGTACTGACGTCGCGCTTCGAAGGGCTGTCCAATACCCTGCTCGAATCCATGGCAAGCGGGCTGGCCGCCGTGTCGTTCGATTGCGACACGGGGCCGCGCGAGATCATCCGCGAGGGCGTGGACGGCGTGCTGGTGCGCCCCAATGGCGACGTGCCCGCGCTATGCAAGGCGCTGGACGCCGTCATGCGCAATGACGCGGACCGTGTACGCATGGCGCAGGCCGCGACCGACGTGCGCGACCGTTTTTCGGCCGCGTGCGTGCTGCAGAAATGGCAAGATCTTTTTGACGGTGTGCGCGGAACCGGCCGTTGAGGCCGCGCGTCGCGCCGTTGCTACAGTGACAACGAGAACTTCATCATGTGCGGAATAGTCGGGATTTGGGGCCCTGTCGGGAACAAGGAGCGGGTGTTGGCGGAAAGCTGCCGCCGCATCCGCCACCGCGGGCCGGACAGCAATGGTTTCTGGGAGGATCCCGAGGCCGAGCTGGCGCTGGCGCATGTGCGCCTGGCGATCCTCGACCTGACCGAGGCCGGCCACCAACCCATGACGTCGGCCTGCGGCCGCTATGTCATGGTGTTCAACGGCGAAATCTACAACCACCTCGACATCCGCAAGCAGCTCGAACAATCTGCGCTGGCGCCGTCGTGGCGCGGCCATTCCGATACGGAAACGCTGCTGGCGGGCTTTACCGCCCTGGGCATCGAGGCCACCTTGCAGGCCGCGGTGGGCATGTTCGCCATCGCGTTGTGGGACCGCGCCTCGCGCAAGCTGATGCTGGCGCGCGACCGCATGGGTGAAAAGCCGCTGTACTACGGCTATTCAGGCGCCGAGCTGGTGTTCGCGTCCGAACTCAAGGGCCTGATGCCGATTCCGGGCTTCGGCCGCGAGCTCAACCGCAACGCGCTGGCGTCGTTCATGCGGCACAACTACATTCCGGCGCCGCAGTCGATTTACCAGGGCATCGCCAAGCTGCCGCCGGGCACCTGGGTCGAATTCACGGCCGACGATACCCGCAGCCGCCGCATGCCCGAGCCGCGCGTGTACTGGTCGGCCCGCGAGGCCGCCGACACCTCGGCGCAATCGCTGCTGTCGTTCGAGTCCGATGCGCAGGCGACCGATGCGCTGGAAGGCGTGCTGTCCAAGGCGGTCGGCGGCCAGATGCTGTCGGACGTGAGCCTGGGCGCCTTCCTGTCCGGCGGCATCGACTCGTCCACCATCGTGGCCTTGATGCAGGCGCAGAGCTCGCAGCCCGTGCGCACTTTCGCCATCGGCTTCCACGAGAAAGGCTACGACGAGGCGCAGCATGCCAAGGCGGTGGCCACGCATCTCGGCACCGACCACACCGAACTGTACGTGACGGCAGAGGACGCGCTGGCCGTGGTGCCCACGCTGGCCGACATGTACGACGAGCCGTTCGCGGATTCGTCGCAGATCCCGACCTCGCTGGTCACCCGCATGGCGCGCCAGCACGTCACCGTGGCGCTGTCCGGCGATGGCGGCGATGAACTCTTCGGCGGCTATTCGCGCTATTTCCGTGTGAACAACTGGTGGCAGCAATGCGAACGCGTCCCGGCGCTGCTGCGCAAGCCCGCCGGCGCGTTGTTGAGTGCGTCCACCCATCTGCCCGGGCGCGGCGCCTGGCGCGGCAAGGTCGGCAAGCTGGGCGAGCTGCTGCGCACCGATACGCGCGGCGAGTTCTACCGCCATTTCGTGTCGTACTGGGCCGATCCTTCCAGCGTGGTGAAGGGCGGGGTGGAGCCGGTGTCCGAATTCGCCCGGGCGATGCAGGGTTCCACTTTCGAAGCCATGATGAAGCTGGACACGGTGACCTACCTGCCGGACGATATCCTGGTCAAGGTGGACCGCGCCGCCATGGCCGTCAGCCTGGAAACGCGCGTGCCGCTGATCGATCACCGGGTGTATGAGTTCGCCTGGAGCCTGCCGCACCAATACAAGGTGCGCGGCAACACGGGCAAGTGGCTGCTGCGCCAGGTGCTGCACCGTCATGTGCCGCAAGCTCTGGTGGACCGTCCCAAGCGCGGCTTCGCCGTGCCGCTGGCCGCGTGGTTGCGCGGCCCGCTGCGTGAATGGGCCGATGCGCTGCTGGACCCGGCGCGCCTGCGCCAGGAGGGCTGGTTCGAGCCCGAGCCCATCCTGCGCAAATGGCGCGAGCACAGTTCGGGCCATCGCAATTGGGACAGCCATCTGTGGGGCGTGTTGATGATGCAGGCCTGGCTTGACCGCTACCGCGGCGGCAAGGAACAGGGAGGATCGGTTGGGAGTCTTTGACGCATGAAAATCTTGATGCTGGTCAGTTCCATGCACGCGGGCGGCGCCGAACGGGTCGCCGCCACGCTGGTCAACGCATGGGCCGAACGCGGGGATTCCGTCATTCTGACGCCCACCTACTCGTCCAAGGGCAGCTGCTTCTATCCGCTGTCGGACAAGGTCGAACTGGCCTGGCTGGCGGATCTGGCAGGCACGCGTGCGTCGGGAGCCATGGCCGCATTCAAGCGTCTGCTCGCGCTGCGCAAACACATCCGCGATTCAAAGCCGGACGTGGTGGTGTCCTTCCTGACCAACGTCAATGTGGCCGCCATACTGGCTTCCCTGGGATTGAAGGCGCCGCTCATCGTTTGCGAGCGCACCAATCCGGTGGCCGAAACCACGACGGGAACGGTGTGGCGCAAGCTGCGCCGCATCCTGTATCCCCGCGCCGACATGGTGACGGTGCAGGCGGAGGATACCGCCGGCCCGTTCGCGCGGCAGGTGCCGGGCATCAAGCGTCTGGCCGTGATTCCCAATCCTCTGCCCGCACCCTTGCTGGATGCGCCGCTGGTGCCGCAACGAGAAGACGGTGGTCCACGCGAACTGTTGGCAATGGGACGCCTGGTCACTGATAAGCAATTCGACCTGTTGATCGACGTGTTCGCACAATTGGCGCCGGACTTTCCGGATTGGAATCTGCGCATCTGGGGCGAAGGCCCTGAACGCGGCGCGCTGGAAGAGCAGGTCGCACGCCTGGGCCTGCAGTCGCGCATCAGCCTGCCCGGCCGCACCGAGGCGCCTTGGGAGGAACTTGCGCGCGGTCAGGCATTCGTGCTGAGCTCGCTGGTGGAAGGCTTCCCCAATGTGCTGCTGGAAGCCATGTCGTTGGGCCTGCCCTGCGTGGCGTTCGATTGTCCCAGCGGACCGCGCGAGATGACGCGCAACGGCGAGGACGCCCTGTTGGTGCCCGCCGGCAATCGCGATGCCCTGCGCGAAGCCTTGCGCCGCTTGTTGGGCGATGCCTCCCTGCGTCAGCAACTGGGCATGCGCGGCGCTGCCGCGGTGCGCCAGCGTTATGCGCTGGCCAGCGTCCTGGCGGAATGGGATGAATTATTCGATGCCGTGCGGGAGGGACGATGAACGCCCGGCGGCTGCGTGTCCTGCACATCATCACCGGCCTGGGGCAGGGCGGGGCCGAATCCGTGCTGTTCCGCCTGGCGACCTATCCCGGGGCTGACGTGGAGCATGTCGTCGTGTCGCTGACGGACGAAGGCATCTATGGCGAGCGTCTGCGCGCGGCAGGCGTCGCCGTGCATACGCTGGCCATGAAGCGCGGACGAGTCAGCCTGGGCGGCTTCCTGGCGCTGCGCTCGCTGATCGCGACGACGCGTCCCGATGCGGTGCAGACCTGGATGTACCACGCCGATTTGATCGGCGGCCTGGCGGCGCGCCTGGCGGGCGTGCGCGCCATCGCCTGGGGCATCCGCAATTCGGGCGAACACCTGGAGCGCAGCAGCCGCTCGGCTCGCCTGGTGCTGCGGGCCTGCGCGCTGCTGTCGGGCCGCATACCGAAGGCCATCGTGTGCGCCGCCCAGAAGTCGGCGCAGCGCCATGCCGACAAAGGCTATGACCGCGAACGCATGGTGGTCATCGCCAATGGCTATGACTTATCGCGCTATGCGCCGAATGATGAAGCCCGGCAGCGGGTGCGCGCGCAATGGGGTTTGCCGCAGGACCTGCCGGCCATTGGTTGCGTGGCCCGCTGGGATCCGCTCAAGGACCACGCCAACCTGCTGCGCGCCGTCGCCGCGCTGGTGCGCGACGGACGCGATGCGGGACTGCGCTGCGTGCTGATCGGCCGCGGCATGGATCCCGCAAACACCGAGCTGGCGTCCTTGATCGACAGGTTGGGCCTGCGGGACCGGCTGGTGCTGGCGGGACCCAGCGATGATGTGCCCGCCGCAATGAACGGGCTGGACCTGCATGTCCTGTCCAGCTGCGCGGAAGGCTTTCCCAACGTGGTGGCCGAAGCCATGGCCTGCGGCGTCTACTGCGTCGTGACGGACGTGGGCGACGCGGCCTTTATCGTGGGCGACGCGGGCGTGGTTGTGCCGCCGGAGCAGCCCGAGGCGCTGGCCCGCGGCATTGAGACGGCCCTGTGCGAAGTGGCCTCGCGCGGCCGCATGCGCGCGGGCGAAGCGGGCCGCGCCCGCGTGCTGGAAAATTTCGACCTGGCTCGCATGGTGCAAAGCTATATCGCGGTGTGGCGCCGCATCTCGGGAGTCAAAGCATGAGCGCAGGGCGCCGCCTGCTGTTTGTCGTCAACAATCCGGCCTTCTTCATGTCGCACCGCGTGCCCGTGGCGCTGGCCGCGCAACAGGCGGGCTACGAGGTGCATGTCGCCACCATGGACGGTCCGGCCGTGGCCGACATCCAGGCGTTGGGCATGACGCATCACGCCATACCGATGACGCGCAGCGGCAAGCATCCCTTGCAGGAGTTGGGTACGCTGCTGGCCCTGATACGGCTGTTCCGGCATCTGCGGCCGCAGATCGTGCATCTGGTCACGATCAAGCCCGTGCTCTATGGCGGCATCGCTGCCCGTCTGACGCGCGTGCCGGGCATGGTCGCGGCGATTTCCGGCCTGGGCTTCGTGTTCCTTTCCAATTCGCTGAAGATGAAGCTGGTGCGCGCCGTGGTGGCGCGCCTGTATCGGCTGGCGCTGGGCCATCCCAATAGCCGCGTGATCTTCCAGAACGCCAGCGACCGCGATTTGCTCAAGTCGCTGGGAGCGGTGCGCGACGCCCAGGTCGTCATGATCCGGGGCGCGGGCGTGGACCTGAATGAGTATCGGGCCCAACCCGAACCGCCGGCGCCGCCGGTCGTGGTCACCATGGTGGCCCGATTGCTGCGCGACAAGGGCGTGCAGGAATTCGTGCAGGCGGCAAGGCTGCTGCGCGAGCGCGGCTTGCCTGTCACGATGCAACTGGTCGGCGGCGTGGACGCAGGCAATCCGGCCTCGGCGACGCAGGACGACGTGGACGCCTGGCAGCAGGAAGGCTGCGTGCGCGCATTAGGCGAACGTTCCGACGTGGCCGCGTTGTACGCAGCCTCGCATATCGCCGTGCTGCCTTCCTATCGCGAAGGCCTGCCCAAGTCGCTGATCGAGGCCGCGGCCTGCGCGCGCGCGGTCGTGACCACCGACGTGCCGGGTTGCCGCGATGCGATCGAACCGGGCGAAACCGGACTGCTGGTGCCGGTGCGCGATGCGCAGGCGCTGGTGGACGCCATTGCCCGTCTGGCCGAGGATCCGGCCTTGCGGCAGTCCATGGGCGCCGCCGGCAGGGCGCTGGCCGAGCGCGAGTTCAACATCGATCGCGTGGCGCGCATCCACGTGGAAATCTACGACGCGCTCAGCGCCTGAAATGGAAGCGCCGGCGCCGGCAAGGCGCCGGTTCGCGCTTAAGGACGGCGCGTGATCGCGTCGATCCAGTAGCGGGTGGAGGGATCCTGCTGGCTGGCTTGCTGCGAATTCAACTCGTGCATGATGCCCTTGGCCAAGGCCTTGCCGAATTCAACGCCCCATTGGTCGAAGGGATTGATGCCCCATACCACGCCCTGGGTGAACACCTTGTGTTCGTACAGCGCCAGCAGCGCGCCCAGCGTATAGGCTTCCAGGCGCGGCAGCACGATGAGCGAGGAGGGCCGTCCGCCCGGATGCACACGGTGCTGCGCCAGCAGCCGGGCGCGGTCGGGATCGCTTTCAATCGCCGAGGTTTCGGCCAGCGCTTCCTCGAAGGTCTTGCCACGCAGCAGCGCGGAACGCTGCGCCAGGCAGTTTGCTATCAGCAGCTCGTGGTGGCGCGCGTAGGCGTGGTCGGGTTTTTCGCACAGGATGAAGTCGACGGGAGCGCCCCGGGTGTCCTGGTGCAGCCACTGGAAGAAGGTGTGCTGGCAATCGGTGCCCGACATGCCCCAGACGGCCGGACCGGTGGGCACGCCGGCCGGGCTGCCATCGGCGGTGGCGACCTTGCCCAGCGACTCCATTTCCAGCTGCTGGGCCCAGGGCACAATGTGATACAGCCGTGAATCGTAGGGCGTGATTGTCAGGGAGTCATAGCCCAGCACGCTGCGATTTACGACACCGGCCAGGGCCAGTTGGACGGGTGCGTTTTCCTCGATGGGCGCGGTACGGAAATGCTCGTCCATGGCGGCGGCGCCCGCTAGTAGTTGGTCAAAGCAGTCGTTACCCAGCGCCAGCGCGACTGGCAGGCTGATCGCGGACCATAGCGAATAGCGTCCGCCCACCCAATCCCAGATCTGGAAGATGTGATCGGGCAGGATGCCCAGGTTCAATGCCGCCTCGACATTGGCGGTGACCGCCACGACCTGCTTGATCGGGTCCGACACGCCGGCATCGCGCAGCCAGTTCATGGCGACCTCGGCATTGGCCAGCGGTTCAGTGGTGGTGAACGACTTGGAGGCGACGATGACCAGGGTGTCGTGCGGGTCCAGCCGGCTCATCGCGTCCGCGACCGAATGCGAGTCCACGTTGGACGCGAAACGCACTTCACGCCGCGCGCCGCCGTGGCGCAGGGCGCGCGTGACCAGGCGCGGGCCCCAGTCGCTGCCACCTATGCCCAGATGCAACACGCAGCCATAGCGTCCGGCCGCATCGGCCTGACGCACGAATTCGCGCATCCGCTCACGCTCGGTCAGGACGGCCTTGGCCACCCTGGCGGGTGGTTGGGCCGCGCGCAGGGCGGTGTGCCAGGCGGGGCGCTCCTCTGTCCAGTTGGCGTTGCCGCCGTCGAACAGGCAAGCCCGGGCCGCCTCGAAGCCTTGTTGTGTCAGCAGCGCGGCCTCTGCATTTTCCAGCTCCGGCGAATACGCCTGCGCGCTCAAGTCCAGGCGTAGCCCGGGAGCATTGATGATGCGCAATTGGGCGCCGGTCTTGGGCGCGGCGCGCGTGGCCGTGATGAACGCTTGCCAGGCGGGGCTGTTCGACAGAGACATGGAATTCAGAAAGGCAGTTTGGCTTGCGGGGCGAGCTTGCTCAGCTCACGTCGAAAGTCGGCTTGGATGCGCTCCAGCGCCGCAGTCGTTTGCGCTTCGAACCGCAGCACGACGACCGGGGTGGTATTCGAGGGGCGGGCCAAGCCGAACCCGTCGGGATACTCCGCACGTACGCCATCAATGGTGATCACGCGGTTCGCATCTGGGAATTGGCCTTGGTCTTGCAAGGCCTGGACCAGGGTGAAGGGCTGGCCTTCTTCCATCTCCAGCTTCAACTCAGGAGTGGAAACGTCTTGTGGCAGGGCTTCCAGCACGGCGCAGGGATCGGCGTCGCGCGACACGATCTCGAGGAGGCGCGCGCCAGTATAGAGCCCGTCATCGAAGCCGTACCAGCGCTCCTTGAAGAAGATGTGGCCGCTCATCTCGCCGGCCAGCGGGGCGCCGGTCTCGGCCAGCTTCGCCTTCACCAGCGAATGGCCGGTCTTCCACATCAGCGGCACGCCGCCGGCGGTTTCGACCGACAGGCCCACGTGGCGGCTGCACTTCACGTCATAGATGATGGTGGCGCCCGGATTGCGGTCCAGCACGTCGCGGGCGAACAGCACCAGTTGGCGGTCCGGCCAGACAATCTGGCCCGATTTCGTCACCACGCCCAGGCGGTCGCCGTCGCCGTCAAAAGCCAGGCCCAGTTCGCAGTCGGTCTCGGCCACGCACTTGATCAGGTCCTGCAGGTTCTTGGGTTCGGCGGGATCGGGATGGTGGTTGGGGAAGGTGCCGTCCACTTCGCAGAACAGCTCGGTGACCTCGCAGCCCAGGGCGCGGAACAGCGCCGGGGCGACCGCGCCGGCCACGCCGTTGCCGCAGTCGATGGCGATTTTCATGGGCCGCGCCAGCTTGATGCCGGACGCGACGCGCGCGATGTAGGACGCCACCAGGTCCAGCTGGCGGCGCACGCCGGGCCGGGCCGCCGGGGCGCTGGCTGGGCCGTTCATGCTGGCAGCCAGCGCCTGAACGTCCTCGCCGTAGAGCGCGCGGCCACCCATCATCATCTTGAAGCCGTTGTACTTGGGCGGGTTGTGGCTGCCGGTGATGGCGACGCCCGATCCCGTTTGCATGACGTTGGCGGCGAAATAGACCAGCGGGGTGGGCACCATGCCGATGTCCAGGGTATCCACGCCGCCTTCCAGCATGCCTTCCTGCAACGCTATTGACAGCATTTCGCTGCTCAGGCGGCCATCACGGCCGACGACCAGGGTCTGTACGCCCTGGTCGCGCGCACGGGCGGCCAGTGCTACGCCCAAGGCCCGGGCAAAGCGTGCGTCGATCAGATCGGGCACGGTGCCGCGGATGTCATAGGCTTTGAACACCGAGCCCGGAAATTGCGTGTTGTCGCCCACAGCGATTCCTTGATGAGAGTTGCAGCGCGCATTCTGCCGGGGTCTGCTGGTAAACCCTCGTATCTAAAAGGCGGCTGGCAGGAGATTAAACCGGAATTATCCCCCATTGGCGCTCCCCCTTCATCCGGCAGACGGAGTAGGGCTTTTTTCCCCGTTGCGCCGTGGCAGTACGCCTGCCCTGATCTGGTGCGTACTCGGGCGCTGGCGCCTTGTTCCGGTGCGGCGGTCGGCCGCATTCCAGGTGCTCGCCCTGGTGGCTGGGCATGGCACAAAACTTGCTCGTCCTCCGAAGGTGATACGCTTGCTATGCAAGCAGAAAGACCGGGAGGGGCCATGGGCGCCAAAGTTTCTACTGTCATGTCATCCAGGGGCGCCTCAAACCGGCGGGGCCCGCCCACGGATCACGCCGGACCGGCCGCAGGCCGCGAGCGCCGGCTCGACATTCACGTGTTCGTTTCCGAGGCGGGCGGCCTGGCCACGGGCCGCGCCTGGGAACGCTGCGTATGGCGCGACGCCCGCGTGCTGATCGCCGAGTGTCCGGCGCCTCATCTGCCGGTTTCCGTGGAAAGCGCGTTGCGCGCCGTCGCCGCCGACGTGGCGCGGGATCGCGGCTGGCAGGGCATGGGCACTGTCGCTTTCGCGCTGGACGATCGCAGCGGCGTGTTCCGCGTGATTGACGCCCAGGCGCAGGCACATGCGGGCACGGCCGTGCATGACTGCGAACCGGTCGCTGCCCATGCGCTGGAACTGCGCATCGATGGTTGCGTGGACCGCCGCCTGCCGTGCACGCGGCTGCTGGTGTGCGGCGCGACCCGGGGCGAGGTGCTGCGCCGCGCCTACCGCGCGCTGTCGGAAATGCCCGGCCCCGCGGGCGTGGACCGGGCCTTCCTGATGAACCGCATCGCCTCGCGGGCCTATTGTTCGGGCCTGACCGGTACGCGGCTGGATCAGGCCGTCGGCTGAAAGGCTCTGCCGGCGGGTGCGGCATGCCCGCCGTGCTGTGACCCGGGCGCTCACCCCCTACAATAGACCGCACACTCCCAGCCTGGGCTCGCCCCAGGCGCTACTTGTGCCGCGCTATGACCTTGCTGAGCGATCTACAGTCCCTTCTGGGCGCATCCCACGTGCTGACGGGCACGGACGCCGACACGTATGTGCTGGATTGGCGCCGCCGTTATCGAGGCGCCGCGCTGGCGGTCATCCGTCCCGGCTCGACCGGGGAAGTGGCGGCGGCCGTCAAACTGTGCGCTACCCATGGGGTGCCGTTGGTGCCGCAGGGCGGCAACACGGGCCTGTGCGGAGGCGCCACGCCTGACCTGTCCGGCAGCGCGGTGATCCTGTCCACTACCCGCCTGACAGCGGTGCGCGCACTGGATACCGACAACGACACGATCACCGTGGAAGCGGGCTGCGTGCTGCAGGCCGTACAGGAGGCCGCAGCCGCGGCGGGCCGGCTGTTTCCGCTGAGCCTGGCCGCCGAAGGCAGCTGCACCATAGGCGGCAACCTGGCGACCAACGCCGGCGGCACCCAGGTGCTGCGCTACGGCAACACGCGTGAACTGACTCTTGGCCTGGAGGTCGTGACCGCCGAAGGCGAGATCTGGCACGGCCTGCGCGGCCTGCGCAAGGACAACACCGGCTACGATTTGCGCGACCTGTACATCGGCAGCGAAGGCACGCTGGGCATCATCACCGCCGCCACGCTGAAACTGTTTCCCAGGCCCGTGGCTTCATGCACGGCATTGCTGACCCTGGACGGCATCGATCAGGCCGTCGAGCTGCTGTCGCGCGCCCGGGCGGGCTTTGGCGCGGCGCTGACCGGCTTTGAACTGATGAGCGGTGCCTGCCTGCAGTCGGTCGTTCGACTATTCCCGCAGCAGCGCCTGCCCTTCGAGGGAGATTCCGCCGCATCGCCATGGTTCGCCCTGCTTGAGCTGTCCGACAGCGAAAGCGAGGCGCACGCGCGCGAACGCTTCGAGACCGTATTAGGCGAGGCCATCGAAAGCGGGCTCGTGAACGATGCAGCCATTGCCGCGAATGTGGCGCAAAGCAAGGCGCTGTGGCACTTGCGTGAAAGTATTCCGCTGGCCGAAGCAGAGCTGGGCAAGTCGGTCAAGCATGACGTGTCGATCCCGATCTCGGCCATCGCCGGCTTCGTGCACAAGACCAACGCCTTGCTGCAGGCGCGATTTCCTGGCGTGCGCCATGTGATCTTCGGGCACCTGGGCGACGGCAATCTGCACTACAACGTGGCCCATGCGCCGGGGCAGACCGAGACCGAACTGCTGGCGCTGCAAGGCGACATCTACGGCGTGGTGCACGACAGCGTGCACGCGCACCATGGTTCGATCAGCGCGGAACATGGCGTCGGGCAGCTCAAGATCGACGAACTGCCGCGCTACAAGAGCGCCATCGAACTGGATCTGATGCGCAGAATAAAGCGAGCGTTGGACCCGCAAGGTCTGATGAATCCGGGCAAGGTACTGCGGGCCTGAGGTGGCGCGCACGAAAGGGAATCGCAACCATGGCAACCAGTCCCGCGGCGGGCGCGAATTACAGGGTGTTGATCGTCGAGGATGATCCGGTCATCTCGGGCAATCTGTACACCTTCCTGGAAGCGCGCGGCTTTCTGCCCGATGCCGCCTATTCGGGGCCGGCCGCGCTGGAGCGGCTGAAGGAGCAGCGCTTCGACGCCCTGATCCTGGATATCGGCCTGCCGGGCATGGACGGAAACGCAGTGCTGCACACGCTGCGAAACGACATGCGCGCGGATGTTCCGGTGCTGATGCTGACGGCGCGCGACAGCCTGGAAGACAAGCTGGCCGGGTTCTCGCATGGCGCGGACGACTACCTGACCAAGCCTTTCGCGCTGCTGGAAGTGGAAGCGCGCCTGGTGGCGCTTATCCAGCGCGCCAAGGGCGCGACAGTGGACTCGGTGCGGGCCTTTGGCCCCCTGTCCTACGATACCCGCAACCGTGCGGTGTCGGTCAACGGCAGCCCCGTGCACCTCACACGCAAGGCCAGCCTCATCATCGAGGCGCTGCTGCGCGATCCCGGCAGGGTGGTGTCGCGCGAGGAGCTGGAGTCCACGCTGTGGGGCAACGAGCCGCCTTCGTCCGATGCTTTGCGCAGCCAGGTCCACTTGTTGCGGCGTGCGCTGGCCGATGCCGGTTTCGACGGTATCGAAACCATCCACGGCACCGGCTGGCGCCTGACGCTGGAAGCCGGGGCGACAAGATGAGCGGCATTTCGTCGGCGTCCGCGGGGGGTACGCTGACCCAGCGCGTGGTCTGGGCGTTGACCGGAACCGTGGCGTTGTTCGTGACGGCGCTGGCTCTGCTGGCCTACCTGACCTTCGATCAGATGGAAGACGATCTGGTCAACGACATCCTCAACACCGAAATGGACCGGCTGGTGCAGCACGCCCGGGTCAGCGACGGTTTCCTGCCGCGCGAAGGTGTACGCGAACTGGGCGGTTCGATGCGCGCCTGGGTCAGCTTGGACGGCAATCGGCCCGCCGACATGCCGCCGGAAATCGAGTCTCTGGATAGCGGCCTGCATCTGGTGGAGCCGGGCGCCTACACCTGGCATGTGATGGTGGCCGAAACAGGACGGGCCAAGGTGTACCTGCTGTACGACGCCACCGAGAACGAAGGGCGGGTGCATGACTTCGGCCTGATCGTGCTGGGCGTGGGCGCCATTTGCGTGGTGGGCGCCTATGCGTTGTCACGGCGCGTGGCGGCCATCGCGGTCGGTCCGTTGCTGGACCTGACCGACCGGCTGGCCACCTGGGCGCCGGGGTCGCCCGATATGGCAGTGACGCGCGACGACGAGGCGGGCCGGCTGATAGAGGCCTTCAACCGGGTGCAGAACCAGGTGGACAGGTCGATTGCGCGCGAGCGCGAATTCGCGGGCAATCTCAGCCACGAGGTGCGCACGCCCTTGGCCGCGATCCGCTCGGACAGCGAGTTGATGCTGCTGACCCAGGTATTGACTCCGGACCAACGCCAGCGGCTGACTCGCGTGGTGGACAACGTGGACGATGTGATCGTGTCGCTGGAGAGCGCACGCTCCATGGCGCGGGACGAACTGCGCCCGGCGGAGTCCGTCGATCTCGGCGAATGCATGGACAACGCCTGGCGCGGGTACGAAACCCAGGCGGGGTTGACCGGGCTCGGTTTCGAAAACCGGATCGCCGCCGGTCAGGTTCGCATGCTGGATCGCTATGCCTTGTTGACCGTGTTGCGCAACCTGATCCGCAACGCGGTGGAACACGCCGCGCCCGCGACGCTGACCGCCAGCATGGCGGCCGACGGCGCGCTGGAGCTGCGCGACGATGGCAAAGGCATTGCCGCCGACGATCTGCCCTTCCTGTTCCGCCGCTATTACAGCGGCCGCATGCGGGATTCGGGCGCGGGCGGCCCCGACGAGACGGCGCGCGGTCTGGGACTGGCGATCGCCAAGCGCGTCTGCGATATGCAGGGCTGGTCGCTGACGGTCGATTCTTCGCGCCAGGGCGAGCAGCGCGGCACCTGCTTCACGCTGCGTTTTGAGGCCGCTGAGGGGCATGCGATGGCGGCGGCCGGCGGGGCGCAAGGTCAAATTTGACGAAAGTTTGACTGTCGGCGGCCTAAGCTGCCCGTTTGCCTGACGGACATTCTGTCGCCACCATGCCGCCTTTATCGCCGCCCGCGTTGCGCAAGCCGACGCCGGCATCGTATCTGTCGATCCATGTTTTTGCGATCACGCTTGCGCTGGCCTGCCTGGCTTGGTGGGCCAATGTCTCAGGATTGGATATGCGCATCGCCCGAGCGCTGTTCGATCCGGCGCTGGACGATTTTCCGCTGCGTCTGAACCGTTGGCTGGATCTGATCGGGCATCGCATGGTGTTGGCCCTGCCTATCGGGATAGGACTGGCCGCGGTGGGCGTGGCGGCGGCAAGCTATCGCATTCCGGCCTGGCGGCCGTGGCGCGGGCCGGCGCTGGCGCTGGCGGCAACTTGCCTGACCGGGCAGGTGCTGGTGAACCAACTGAAGCACTACACGACGCTGCCCCGTCCCTATGATCTGGACTCCCTGGGCGGCTACACCCCTTATCCGTCGTACTGGTGGACCTGGGTGCGGGCAGGAGGGGGCGGCGCTTTGCCCAGCGGTCATGCGGGCGCGGGCTATTCGATGTTGACCCTGTATTTCCTGGGCTGGGCGCTGGGGCGTCCGGCATGGCGCTGGTGGGGGCTGGCAGCGGGTATCGCGGGAGGAGTTGGTTTTTCCACGGTGCGTATCTTGCAGGGCGCCCATTTTCTCAGTCAGACGCTCTGGTCCGCTACCTTGATGTGGTTCCTGGCGGCCCTGTTTTTCTATCCCCTCATCGTTGCGCGTCCGGCCGTCTCGGGCTTGAACCATTAGCCGTGGGACTCCCGGGACGGTTGCTCCGGGCGAAACGGCGGCATGCTGCGCGTCGCCAGCGCTATTCTGGAGCGCGGACTCGATACCAGCCCAAAGTACAATGAGCGGCGACGCTCGGTCCCCGGCCGCGCTCAACTGTTTTCGGATCCTAGCCAATGAATGTTCCCGCCGATACTCCCGTCACGCCGCGGCGTCGTCCCCGGAACCTGGCTCAGGGGCTGGTCGAGAGCATCACGGAACGCATCCGTGGCGGGGACATCCGGCCCGGTGAAAAATTGCCGACGGAATCCGAGATCATGCGCCAGTTCGGCGTCAGCCGTACGGTGGTGCGCGAAGCCCTGTCGCGACTGCAGGCTTCGGGCCTGGTAGAGACGCATCACGGCGTGGGGACATATGCGCTGGAGCCCAGCGGCGGCGGGGATTTCCGCGTGGATCCTGCCGACATCGCCACGGTGCGCGATGTGCTGGTGCTGTTGGAGCTGCGCATCTGCCTGGAAAGCGAGGCTGCCGGCCTGGCTGCGGCCAGGCGCAGCCCGGAGCAGTTGCATGAGATGCGGCGCGCGCTGGAGGCCTTCAAGAGCGCGCTGGAAAACGACGGGGACACCGTCACGCCGGACTTCCAGTTCCATCTGCTGGTCGCGCAAGCCACGGACAACCGCTATTTCGCGGATCTGATGTCGCATCTGGGTTCGGCCATCATTCCACGCACGCGGATCAATTCGGCGAAGTTCGCACACGAGGACCGCGCCGCCTACCTGGCGCGTGTGAACCTCGAGCACGAAGACATCTACAGTGCGATCCAGCGCCAGGACGCGGAGGCCGCGCGCGCAGCCATGCGCACGCATCTGAGCAACAGCCGCGAGCGGCTGCGGCGCGCCCAGTAAGAGCGGCCGCGGGATCGTCCCAAACCGCGTTAACCTTTGCGCGTTTTCCAATTTCGAACCACGAGGCGGCATGGCTCTGCTCGGCATATACAGCGGCATTCTTTCATCTGGGCAGGCGTTGCGGCGCCAGGGGGAGGTGCTCGCATGCGCCGTCTGACTCTGCGGTTCATCATTGCGGTCCTGGCGCTGCTGACGCTGTCGCGGCTGGGGCTGGCCTTCTGGATGTGGGACCGGGTGGAGGCGGCAGGGGGGCTGGGGCCGCTGCTGCTGGGCGGCCTGCGCATCGACGTCTGCCTGATGTCCATGGTGATTGCGCTGCCGGCGGTGTTTTCGCCCTGGTTCGGGCATCGGCCGCTGGCCGCCCGCATCACCGCCTGGTGGTTCCGCGCCTGGTGGATGCTGTTCGTGCTGCTGGAGGTTTCCACGCCGCAGTTCATCGCGGAATACGATACGCGGCCAAACCGGCTTTATTTCATCTATCTGCTCAATCCGAAGGAAGTCGGTTCGATGCTGTGGCAGGGCTACAAGGGCGTGCTGCTGGCGGCCTTTGTGGTGCTGGTGCTGGCGGCCTGGCTGTCGGTCCGCCTGTTTCCGACCCGCACGCGCGATCCCTTCATGTCGTGGTGGAAACGGCCGGTGGCTTCATTCGTGATCCTGGCGCTGGTGTTCCTGGGCGCGCGCGGCACGCTGGAGCATCGTCCGATCAATCCGGCCAAGGTTGCCTACAGTTCGGACGCCATGGTCAACGCGCTGGCGCTGAATTCGCTGTATAGCGTGTTCGATGCCGCCTACCGCATGCGCGATGAGCGTTCCTCGGCCGCGATGTATCCCAGGATGGCTGTGGACGAAATGAATGCCATTGTGCGTGAGAAGGCGGGACTGACGGGGGCGCCGCTGGATGCGCGCTATCCCAGCCTGCATGAGCAGAAGGCGACGGTGCGCCGGGACAAGCCGCTGAATCTGGTCATCATCCTGCAGGAAAGCCTGGGCGCGCAGTATGTGGGCAGCCTGGGCGGGCGTGACCTGACGCCCAATATCGACCGGCTGGGCAAGGAAGGCTGGATGTTCCACCGTGCCTATGCGACGGGCACGCGTTCGGTGCGGGGCATCGAGGCGGTGACGGCGGGGTTCCTGCCCAGCGTGGCCGACGCGGTGGTGAAGCTGCCGCGTTCGCAGACGGGTTTCTTCACGCTGGCGCAGGTGTTGGGCAAGCATGGCTACCATTCGCGTTTCGTGTACGGGGGCGAGTCGCACTTTGACAATATGCGGGCCTTTTTCCTGGGCAACGGTTTCGATGAAATAGTGGATCGTCCCAAGTTCGTGAATCCGGTGTTCGAGGGGTCGTGGGGAGCGTCGGACGAGGACATGTTCAATCAGGTGGACCGGCTGCTGCGCGCGGATGGCGACAAGCCGGTGTTCACGCTGGCATTCTCGGTGACGAACCATTCGCCGTGGGAGTATCCGGAAGGGCGCATCAAGCCGGTGGGCGATCCGGCGACGGTGGATAACACTGTGCGCTATGCGGACTGGGCGCTGGGGCAGTTCTTCGACAAGGCGCGCAAGGCGCCGTACTGGGACAACACGGTGTTCCTGGTGATTGCAGATCACGATTCGCGTGTTTACGGTTCCATTCCGGTGCCGGTGCGGCATTTCCAGATTCCTGCGCTGATTCTGGGGGCGGGGATTGCGCCTCGGCAGGATGAACGGTTGGTCAGCCAGATCGATATGGCGCCTACCATGCTGTCCTTGATGGGCCTGGACAACGTGAATCCGATGCTGGGCGTGGACCTGACGCAGCGGGATCCTGATCGGGCGATGATGCAGTACGCGGATAATTTCGGGTATTTGCGGGGGGATCAGCTGCTGGTGCTGGAGCCTTCGAAGGCGCCGCGGCAGTTCAGGTATGAGGCTGCGCCTGTGGGGCGGGATGAGGTTTATGCGCCGGTGGAACCTTTGGATCCTCGGCTCTCGGAAGAGGCTTTGGCGCATGCTTTGTGGGCTAGTTGGGCTTATCGGGAAGAGCGGTATCGGTTGCCTTGATGGCGGCGTGGTTTGTGCGGGATGCTGCTGGTTCTTAAGACGCTTGGGGCGTTGGGGGCCTGGGGCGCGCGGGGCAACGATTGCGGTCCGGAGCCTTCGCTCCGGACTTCCCCGTCGTCATCTTCGTCAAGGCCTTCGGCCTTTCCTTCAGATTCCCTCGGGCTTATCGACGCCCCGCACGCCCCAGGCCCCCAACGCCCCAAGCTTCGGTTTTTGAAACTTTACCGTCGCGGGGGTGGGTGGTTTGCTTGGCGTGCTTGCCGCGGGCGACGGGGCGGTGGAAGATTTTGCGGTGCCCGCTCGATCAGGCCGCCCGGGCGGCCTGATCGAGCATACGCGGTGTCTTGCGCTGTGTTGCCGTTGGTGGTGGCGCTGTGCGCTGTGCGCTGATCGTGGCTTGATTCTGCGCAAGTCGAGTTTTTGCTGAAGGTAGGAAACTGGCGCATGACTTTTCCTGAATCGTCTTCCGGGGCTGGCCGCGCTGCGCCTGCCCAATCAAACAAATCCAGTGCTCGCGCGCCTGCGCGCCGTCGCGTGTTGCCATTGCCGCGTGGACGTTTCGCCTGGGTGACGGGCGTTATCAGCACCGTCTGGCTGGCGCTCAACACGGTGTTCTGGTGCCTGCTGCTGTTCCCGCTGGCCTTGTTGAAGCTGCTGCTGCCATTCGCGGCGGTCAGGCGGGGTGTCGATCCCGTGCTCAACGGCATTGCCACGGCCTGGGTGTCCTGCAACGCCGGATGGCTGGCGCGGATCCAGGATGTGCCCTGGGATGTACAGGGCAATGACGGCCTGCGCTATGCGGACTGGTATCTGGTGAACTGCAATCACCAGTCCTGGGTGGATATCTTCGTGTTGCAGCAGTCGCTGAACCGGCGTATTCCGTTGCTGAAGTTCTTCCTGAAGCAGCAGCTGATCTATGTGCCGGTGATCGGGCTGGCGTGGTGGGCGCTGGATTTTCCGTTCATGAAGCGCCACGGCAAGGCGGCGTTGCGCCGCAATCCGGATTTGGGGCGGCAGGACCAGGAGACCGCGCGGCGGGCCTGCGCGAAGTTCTCGCTGGTGCCGACCAGCGTGATGGTATTTGCTGAAGGGACGCGTTTCAGTCCTGCCAAGCGCGATGCGCAAGGATCGCCGTATCGGCATCTGCTCAAGCCCAAGGCGGGCGGACTGGCGGTGGCGTTGAATGCGATGGGCAAGCGATTTCGTTCGATGATAGACGTGACGATCGTCTATCCGGATGGTGCGCCCAGCTTCTGGGATCTGGCCTGCGGTCGTGCGGGGCAGGTGCTGGTGCGCATGCGGCAGTTGCCGGTGCCGCCGGAGTTTTGCGAAGGCAACTACTCCGGCGACAAGGCGTTCCGTACGACCTTTCATCACTGGCTGGGCCAGCAGTGGCAGGCCAAGGACGATGAGATCGAGGCGTTGACGGCGCCCGCCAGGGCGGGCGCCGGCGCGGACTAGGCGCGGATCAGGCGCGGGCGGGCAGCACGGTGCCGGAGCAGGCGCCGAAGCCGATGCGCGGATAGCCTGCCTTCACGCATTCGGCGCGGATGATGACCTGGTCGCCATCCTGCAGGAAGGTGCGCTTTTCGCCCCAGGGCAGGTCGATGGGGTTCTTGCCGCCGTTGCACAGTTCCAGCAGCGAGCCGGCTTCCGAGGGTTGCGGGCCGGACAGGGTGCCGGTGCCCAGCATGTCGCCGGGTTGCAGGTTGCAGCCGTTGACGGTGTGGTGGGTGATCAGCTGCGCCACGTTCCAGTAGGCATCGCGGAAGTTGCTGCGCGACAGGAAGGCCGGCGGCTGCTTGTCGGCGCGCGATTTTTCGGTGGTCAGCAGGACTTCCATCTGCACGTCGAAGGCGCCCTTGGCGCGGTTCGCATCGGATGCCAGGTAGGGCAGGGGCTGCGGTTCGGACGGGCCGCGCATCCACTGCGTGCGGAACGGTTCCAGCGCTTCCATGGTGACGACCCAGGGCGAGATCGTGGAGGCGAAGTTCTTGGCCAGGAAGGGGCCCAGGGGCTGGTATTCCCAGGCCTGGATGTCGCGCGCCGACCAGTCGTTCAGGATGCACAGGCCGAACACGTGCGATTCGGCGTCGGCCAGGGGGATGCGGTCGCCCTGGGCGTTGCCGGTGCCGACGAAGATGCCCAGTTCCAGTTCGTAGTCCAGGCGGGCGCAGGGGCCGAACTGCGGCGCTTCGCCTTCATTGGCGGGACGGGTCTGGCCGACGGGGCGGGGGAACTTCTGGTCCACGCCGATGCTGGAGGCGCGGCCGTGGTAGCCGATGGGCACCCACTTGTAGTTCGGCAACAGGGGATTGTCGGGGCGGAATTGCTTGCCCACGGCGGTGGCGTGGTGCACCGAGATGTAGAAGTCGGTGTAGTCGCCGATGCGGGCGGCCGTGGTGTATTCGGCGTCGGCTTGCGCGACGAGCAGGGGCTCGACCGTGCCGCGCAGGGCAGCGCCTTCGCGCAGTGCGCGCGACAGCGCCAGGCGCAGGGCGCTCCAGTGGGCCTGGCCCAGGGCCATCAGGGCGTTCAGGCTGTCCGTGGCGCACGCGGCCAGGGCTTCCGCTGCCAGGCCCTCGAAGGGCTGTTTGGCGGCCAGCGCGGCCAGGTCCAGGATCTGGTCGCCGATGGCCACGCCGGGGCGGAACGACTCCGTCGAACCCTTGCGGCGGAAGGTGGCATAGGGCAGGTTCTGCACCGGGAAATCCGACTCGCCGGTGTTGGCGCTGGCGATCCAGCTCTTCAGGGACGGGTCGTGGGTTTCGTTGATGGTGGTCATGGCTGCGTGTCTCTTTCAGTGTGGTTATGCGGTGGCCGGGCGTCAGGCGCCGGAAATTACAAATGCCAAACGGCGATGAGCTTGCGCTCATCGCCGCGGGCGTGGATGGCAGAAGGCCTGCGCGTCACGCCTTGCTGGGGTCGAAATGCTTGGCGATGCCCTGCCAGCACCGGTAGTAGTCGCCTTGCAATTCTACCGAGGCCAGCGCCTGCTCCGTGGGGCGGATGACGCGCCGCGTCTCGAACATGAAGGCCATCGTGTCGCGGATGTAGTGGGCCTTGCTGGTATCGGCGTGCGAGGCCTTTTCGAAAGTCTCGGCGTCGGGGCCGTGGCCGCTCATGCAGTTGTGCAGGCTGGCGCCGCCCGGCGCGAAACCGTCGGCCTTGGCGTCGTAGACGCCCTGGATCAGACCCATGAATTCGCTGGCGATGTTGCGGTGGAACCAGGGCGGACGGAAGGTGTTCTCCATGGCCAGGATGCGCGGCGGGAAGATCGCGAAATCCATGTTGGCCGTTCCCGGGGTGTCCGACGGCGCGGTCAGCACCGTGAAGATCGAGGGATCCGGATGGTCGTAGCTGATGGAGCCGACGGTGTTGAAGTTGCGCAGGTCGTACTTGTACGGCGCATGCGTGCCGTGCCAGGCCACCACGTTCAACGGCGAATGGTCGATGGAAGCGCGCCAGAAGCCGCCCGTGAACTTGGCGATGAGTTCGAAGTCGCCTTCGAGGTCTTCGTACCAGGCCACCGGGGTCTTGAAGTCGCGGGCATTGGCCAGGCAGTTCGAGCCGATGGGGCCCAGCTCCGGCAGGCGCATGGCCGCGCCGAAATTTTCCAGCATGTAGCCGCGCGCGTTGCCGTCCAGCAGTTCAACGCGGAAGCGCACACCGCGCGGGATGACGGCGATTTCCAGCGGTTCCAGGTCGATCAGGCCCAGCTCCGTGGCCAGGCGCAGGCGGCCTTCCTGCGGCACCAGCAGCAGTTCGCCGTCGGCGTTGTAGAAGTAGCGCCCTTGCATCGAACGGTTGGCCGCATACAGGTGGATGCCAACGCCGCTGAGTTCGTCGGGGCCGCCGTTGCCGCCCCAGGTCTTCACGCCTTCCAGGAAGTCGGTGGGGGCGGCGGGGATGGGCAACGGGCTCCAGCGCAACTGATTGGGCGTGACGGGACCTTGGCCGAAGGTGCTTTGCCAGCCGGCGGCGCCGTCAAAGGCCTCGAACGGCTTGTGCTGCGCGCCGGGACGGATGCGGTAGAGCCAGGAGCGGCGGTTTTCGCTGCGCGGCGCGGTGAAGGCGGTGCCGGACAACTGCTCGGCGTACAGGCCGTAGGGGCATTGCTGCGGCGAGTTGCGGCCCAGCGGCAGCGCGCCGGGCAGGGCTTCGGTAGCGCAACTGTTGCCGAAGCCGGTCTGGTATTGCAGTTCCATGGATTCCTCCTGAGCGGCGGCGCGGTGCTTGGCCGCGCGGCCTGGTGCGGGTGGCTCGTGCGGAAGGTTTCCGGAGCCCATATGGCATTGTCGGAAAAAATCCCCGCTACGGCTATGGGAATGCAAAAATAGAGACTATAAATTTTGTGAATAGTAGGGGGGCGTATGGCCGAGCTGCGCGATGTCGATCTGAATCTGCTGCTGTTGTTCCAGCATCTGCTGGAGGACCGCAATCTGTCGGCCGTGGCGCGGCGCATGGACCTGTCGCAACCCGCGGTCAGCAACGCGCTGCGCCGCCTGCGCGAAGCATTCGGCGACGATCTGTTCGTGCGCACGGCGCAGGGCATGCTGCCCACGCCGCGCGCGCAGCGCCTGGCGGGCCCAGTCAGCGAGGCGTTGACCATGTTGTCGCAGGCCCTGAAAGACCAGGACGTCTTCGATGCCGCCACCAGCACCCGCCGCTTCCGGGTGGCGATGACGGACGTGGGCGAGATCCACTTCATGCCGCGCCTGATGGAAGTCTGCGTGCAGGTGGCGCCGCAGGTGCGCATCGATTCGGTGCGGGTGCAGGGACCGGATCTGCCGCGGGAAATGGAGGCGGGGCGGGTGGATCTGGCGATCGGCGCATTCGATGAAATGGGGGCGGGTACGCTACAGCGCATGCTGTTCCGCCAGGGCTATGCGACCCTGTTCCGGCAGGCGCATCCGACGGCGCACGCCGGCATGAGCCTCAAGGCCTTCCGGGCCGAGCGCCACCTCATCGTGTCGCGCGCGGCGCCCTACGGGCAGGTCAACCAGTCCATGGAACGCGCCGGCGTCGATCTGGCCGAGCATTTCAGCGTGCCGCATTTTTCGGCCGTGCCCTACATCGTCAGCGCGACCGACCTGCTGGCCACCGTGCCCGAAAAACTTGCCGCCAGCGCCGCGCCGCCATTCGGCCTGCGCTACATGACGCCGCCGATAAGAGTGCCGGCGCTGCAGACCAACATGTACTGGCAGCGCCGGGTGGACCGCGACAGCGGCAACCAATGGCTGCGCGCGTTGATCGTCAATGCGTTCGCGGTCGGGGCGTGAAGGGAACTACGGCGCCACGGACGCCCGCGCTTGCCGCAGCGCCTCGCGCAGCACTTCCATGTCGCCCAAGTGGTTGGCCAGCAACAGGATCAGCGCCGCGTTGAGCTCCTGGCTTTGCTCGTTGGTGAGGTCGCGGTGGGTCTCGATCAGCGCTTCGTAGAAGTCGTCAGGCGAGACCAGGTTGGTTTCGGTAATCAGCATGATGGAGTGATCTCGAAGTTCAGGCCCGGCCCGTGGCGCGGCTGACGGCCGCGGTGACGGCGCCGGCGTCGAAGGCGCGCCAGCGGGCGGTGATGTGCTGGTCGGGGCGGATCAGGTAGGCCGTGCCGGCTTGCGCGTCATAGCGCTTGCCCAGGCAGCCTTCGCGGTCCGTGACGGACGCCAGCTCCTTGGGCAGCGCGGACAGATCGCATTGCGGGCTGGCGACCAGCACGGCCTTGACCGGCACAGGCGCCATGCGCAGCGCCTGGAGGGCAAGCAGCGTGTTGCGGTCGGGCAGGGCGTCGCCACAGAAGAACGCCAGCACGAATTCACCGTCCAATTGCGCCAGCCACCAATCCTGCGCGTTCACCGGCGCGTCCAGCGCCACCGCGCCCGGCACCATGCGGCCGCTGAAGGCGTCGGTGTCCGGCGTGTTCAGCGGCGAACCGGTGTAGGTCGCGGGCAGCGACAGGCGGCCGCTGTTGACCAGCGAGCGCGCGAACGGATGGGTCTTGGCCAGGTTCAGCACCGCGTTGCGGAAATTGCGGCTGATGTCGCTCTTGGGCGTGATGAAATCGGTGGCGCGCGACGAATTCAGGATGTTCTCGTCGGCGGCGTATTCGCGTTCGACGGCGTAGCTGTCGATCAGTGTCTCGGGCGCCTGGCCGGCCAGCACCAGCTTCAGTTTCCAGGCCAGGTTCTCCGCGTCCTGCACGCCGCTGTTGGCGCCGCGGGCGCCGAACGGCGATACGCGGTGCGCGGAGTCGCCGGCGAAGACGACGCGGCCGTGGCGGAACTTGTCCATGCGTTCGCACGCGAAGGTATAGACGCTGACCCATTCCAGCTCGAAGCGAGCGTCGGGGCCCAGCAGTGCGCGGATGCGCGGCAGCACGTTTTCAGGCTTGACGGCCTCGACCGGGTCGGCGTTCCAGCCCAGCTGGAAGTCGATGCGCCAGACATTGTCGGGCTGGCGGTGCAAGAGCACGGACTGGTTGGGATGGAAGGGCGGGTCGAACCAGAACCAGCGCTCGGTCGGGAAGTCCGCCTGCATCTTGACGTCGGCGATGAGGAAGCGGTCGCGGAAGATGCGGCCGTGGCTTTCCTGGCCGATCAGCTTGCGCACCGGCGAACGCGCGCCGTCGCAGGCGATCAGCCAGTCGGCATGCAAGGCATACGCGCCGTCCGGGGTTTCCACGTTCAGGACCACGCCGTCATCGCGCTGCTCCAGGCCGACAACTTTGTTCTTCCAGCGCAGATCGATGTTGGGTTCCTGGCGCGCCTGCTCGTACAGATAGCCTTCGGCGTAGTACTGCTGCAGGTTGATGAAGGCCGGGCGGCGATGGCCGGGTTCGGGCAGCAGGTCGAAGCGCCAGACTTCCTGCTCACGGAAGAAGACCTTGCCCACGTTCCAGGACACGCCCTTGTCGATCATGCGTTGACCCACGCCCAGGCGGTCCCAGATCTCCAGCGTGCGCTTGGAGAAACAGATGGCGCGGGAGCCGGTCGACAGGCGGAAGTCGTCGTCCAGCACCACCACGCGCACGCCCTGGCGCGCCAGGTCCAGCGCCGTGGTCAGACCGACCGGGCCGGCTCCCACCACCACCACCTGATGGCGCGCCAGCTCGCTGGCGGCCTGGTCGGCGTGTTTTTCATAGGCGAATTCCATCGCCTGAAAGTCGATGTCTCCCACGGTTGTCTCCTGTGTGGGTCATATTGTTTTTATGTCGCGAAGCCGCGCGCCGCCTTGCGGCGCGCGATTCCGGTTGGTGCTCGGATGGGCCATTGGCGGCCCGCCGGGATCAGCCTTCCAGCTGCGCCCACATCTCCAGATCGCGCTTGTCGGTCCAGATGCGCGGGTGGGTGTAGCCGGTGGCCTCGTCATAGGCGCGCGACACGTCGAACGGCATGCAGTGGTCGAAGATCACCCAGTCGCTGTAGCGCGGCTTCATGAAGTCGTAGACCTCGCGGTAGATGGTCTTCAGGTCCTTGCCCTCGGCCACGCCGCGGTTCACCGCGCCGTACAGGTCGGTCAGGAAGGCGCGCGTGCCGGCCAGGCCCTGGCGGACTTCGGTGGCGTTCTTCAGCGCGGGGCCGCGGCCCGGGACCATTTTCTCGGCTTCGAAGCCAGACAGCGCGTCCAGCGTGCTGGGCCAGTCGCGGAAGTAGGCGTCGCCGCAGTAGGGGGTGGACTGGTATTCGACCAGGTCGCCAGCGAACAGGATCTTCTGCTCGGGCAACCAGGCGATGGTGTCGCCCTTGGTGTGGCCGCGGCCCACTTGCAGCAGCTTGACTTCCAGGTTGCCCAGGTTGACCGTCATTTCGCCCTTGAACGTCATCGTCGGCCAGACCAGGCCCGGCGGAATCGATTCGGCGTTGCGGAACAGGCGGGGGAAGCGGCCGATTTCGCTGGCCTTGTCCTGTTCGCCGCGTTCGGCGATCAGGTCGTAGGTGTCGCGGCTGGCCAGGATTTCCTGGGCGTTGTAGGCCGACGCGCCGAACACGCGCACGGCGTGGTAATGCGACAGCAGGATGTACTTGATGGGCTTGTCCGTGACTTCGCGGATGCGGCGGATCACGTCCTGTGCCATGACAGGGGTGGCCTGGGTGTCGACCACCATGACGGCCTCGTCGCCGATGATCACGCCCGTGTTGGGATCGCCTTCGGCCGTGTAGGCATAGGCGTTGTCGGACAGTTTTTCGAACGAGACGACCTTGTCGTCCAGGTCGGCGTGCGAGGCGAATTGCTTGCTCATGGAGGCTCCTTCCACTTTTATAGGAATACGGTGTGTGGAAGGAATATAGCTTGACGTTAGTTTTCGTGCAATACGTTTGCTATAAACAAATAGTCTTGTTTTTACAGGGATTTCCCGTGGATTTCCGGGGCGGCAGCGGTCAATTCCTTTGGCATTTCGGGCAATAGTAGGTGGCGCGCTGGCCTTGGACGATGCGCCGTATCGGGGTGGCGCAGACGCGGCAGGGCAGACCCTCGCGTTCGTAGACGGCGGCGTGGATCTCGAAGTAGGCGCCTGGTTCGCCGGTGGCTCCGACGTAGTCCCGCAGTGTGCTGCCGCCGGAGGTCAGGGCATCGGCCAGGGTGGCGCGCACCATGTCGGCCAGGCGCTCGCAGCGGGCGGGCGACAGTTTGTTGGCTGGCGTCTTGGGATTGATTCGGGCGCGGAACAGGCTTTCCGACGCATAGATATTGCCCACGCCCACCACCGCCATGCCGGCCAGCAGCACCTGCTTGATGGCGGCGCTGTGGTTCTTGAAATGGCGGTGCAGCCAGGCGCCGTCGAACCGTGGATCGAAGGGTTCGATGCCCAGCTTGGCCAGCAGGGGGTGGGCTTCGATGGGGCCGTCGGATTCGGGGTGCCACAGCACCGCGCCAAAGCGCCGCGGGTCATGCAGGCGCAGCACGGCCTGTTCGAAGATCCATTCGACATGGTCGTGCTTGCGCAGGAATTCACCAGGCGCGACGCTGCGCAGCGACCCCGACATGCCCAGATGCACGATCTGGGTGCCGTGTTCGAATCGCAGCAGCAGGTACTTGCCGCGGCGCGCGCATTCCAGCACGGCGCGGCCAGCGACCAGCGACGGCAGATCCTGCGGGATCGGCCAGCGCATGCGGGATTCGTGGATGACCAGGCGCGTGAGCGTCCGGCCGGTGATGACGGCGTCGATTCCCCGACGCGTGGTTTCGACTTCAGGCAGTTCCGGCATGAGCCAGTGTAAGATCATTAATTGCGTGTACGAAGATTGTGCCATCAACCGGACGGGCCGCGTGAAGTCGTCTTTCAAACCTATAAACATCGGGATCGCCGCGCTAGCGCTTGCGCTGGCAGCAATACTGACCCCGCCGGCCCAGGCCGCCGACAGCCGGACGCGCGATGCGACCGGGCCCAGGATGGCGCCCCAGAGCCGCCACCCTGAAACCGAAGTCATACGGCTGCGCCCCGGGCAGTTGCCCTATGTCTCGCTGACCGCGGACATTTTTTATCGCGTGCTCGCCTCCGAGATCGCCGCGCAGCGCGGCATGTACGGTTCCGCGGCTACCACCATGCTGGGCCTGGCGCGGGATACCGGCGATCCACGCCTGGCTCGCCGCGCCCTCGAATTCCAACTGGCCGGCGGCAACCTGCCCGGCGCCCTGGACGCCGCGCGGGTCTGGGCGCGCCTGTCTCCCAACGACGTCGAGGCCAGTTCCACCGAGC
This sequence comes from Achromobacter sp. ACM04, assembly GCF_014851465.1. Classification (NCBI taxonomy): domain Bacteria; kingdom Pseudomonadati; phylum Pseudomonadota; class Betaproteobacteria; order Burkholderiales; family Alcaligenaceae; genus Achromobacter; species Achromobacter sp. ACM04. The sequence goes on along the minus strand of NZ_JACUZS010000002.1, from coordinate 738,619 downwards.
TGGCGCTGGCCGCCGCCAACGGCCAGACCAAGGGCCTGTCGCAGGCCCTGCGCAACCGCATCGATTCCTCGCGCGACAAGCCGGCCGCCATCGGCCAGGCCCTGGCCGTGCTGAGCCGCCTGAACGACCGCCGCCTCGCCCTGCGCATCCTCGACGAATCCCTGAGCGACAGCGTGCGCAAGCTGCCGGCAGCGCACCTGGCGCTGGCTGACGTGGCTTCCGCCTCGGGCGACTACACCCGTGCCGCGCAGGAGTCGCGCGCGGCCCTGGCGGCGGATCCCAAGTCGGAACCCGCGGCCCTGCGCGTGCTGGAATACGGCTACAAAGTGGACCCGCAGCGCGCGCAGGCCGAGGCGCGCGCCTATATCGCCCGCAATCCCAACGCCCGCAAGGTGCGCCTGATGCTGGCCGGCCAGTTGGCCGACAGCGGCGACTACAACGGCGCGCTGGCTGAATTGCAGGCCATGTCGCGCCGTTCGCCGGAAGATTTCGACCTCCTGTTCATGCAGGCGCAACTGGCCTACAAGGCCGGGCAATTGCCGCAGGCCAAGAGCCTGTTGCAACAGTATCTGGACGTGCAGCAGCAACGCCAGCGCGCGACCGTCCCGGGCGCAACCGATGCCGGCGCCGCCGCGGCCGACGCCCATGTCTTGCTGGCCCGCATCGCCGAAGACCAGGGCCATTACGACGACGCCATTGCTGAACTGGGCCGTATCGACGATCCGACGCTGCGCTACTCGGTGCGCATGCGCCAGGCCGCCTTGCGCGCCAAGAGCGGTCGCATTGACGACGCGCTGGCCATGATCGACGCCGCCGGCCCGCAGGACGAGGAAGAGCGTACGCTCGGCGTATTGACCAAGGCCCAGATCCTGCGCGACGCCGACCGCGTGCAGCAGGCGGTGTCGGTATTGGAAGCGGCCGATCAGGCGCTGCCCGACACGGTCGAGATCAAGTACGAACTGGCCATGCTGTACGAACGCCAGAACCGTCTGGCCGACCTCGAACGCATGCTGCGCCAGGTCATCGCGCTGGACCCTGATCATGCGCATGCCTACAACGCGCTGGGCTACACGCTGGCCGATCACAACCAGCGCCTGCCCGAGGCCCTGGATCTGATCACGCAAGCGCTGGAGCTCGCGCCCAACGATCCGTTCATCCTCGACAGCATGGGCTGGGTCAAGTACCGCATGGGCGATTCCGCAGCTGCCGCCGACTACCTGCGGCGCGCCTACAGCGTGCGTCCGGAAGCAGATATCGCAGCCCACCTGGCCGAGGTTCTCTGGACCCAGGGCAAGCGCGACCAGGCCGTCGAGTTGCTGCGCGCCGCGGTGGCCAAGGATCCCAAGAACAAGACTGTTCAGGACGTGGCCAAGCGCCTGGGGATCAGCCTGTGACCGCAGTGTTTCAACGTGCGCTCGGCGCCGCCGCGCCGCTGCGCTGGTTCCTGATGGCAATGCTGGCGGCGACGCTGGCGGCCTGCACCACGCCCAAACCGATCGAAGGCGCCAGCGCCGACGCGTTTTCGCGCATCGGCCGCTTCGCCATTACCGTCAACGAGGAAAGCGGCAAGCAGAACGCCGTGCAGGGCGGCTTCTCGTGGTCGGACGATGGCCGCCAGTATGTGCTGGACCTGACCAACCCGCTGGGTTCGACCGAGGCTCGGGTGGAAGGACGGCCCGGCGCGGCCAGCCTGACCAAGGCCGACGGCACCCGCCTGGTCGCCGACAATCCCGATGCCCTGGCCGCGGAAGCGCTGGGCAGCAGCATGCCCGTGTCCGGGCTGCGTGACTGGCTGCGGGGCAAGCTGGCGGCCACGCCCGAAGCGACCGAAGTGTCGCGCGACGAACTGGGTCGCCTGGCGGCTTTTGAGCAGGGCGGCTGGCGCGCGCGGCTCTCACGTTACGACACGCTAGGTCCCCAATTGCTGGTGTTGGAACGCCAGGAGCCGGGCCGGCGCATCATGTTGCGTCTGGTCGTCAATCAGCCTTGAATGGCGGGCCGTCTTGGCCCGGAATCAGCGGTCGCCCGGTAAAATCGGGCGACCGCTTTTTTTTGTTTGTTCAGCCGTGACTCTCTACGACGTACCCGCTCCCGCGAAGCTCAATCTGTTCCTGCACGTCGTAGGCCGGCGCGCCGACGGCTATCACCTGCTGCAAACCGCCTTCCGCTTTATCGATCTGTGCGACACCTTGCATTTCGATGTGCGCGCCGACGGCGTCATCAGCCGCGCCACGGAGCTGCCTGGCGTGCCCGAAGAGCAGGACCTGACCCTGCGCGCGGCGCATGCGCTGCAGCGGGCCACGGGTACGAAGCAGGGCGTGCAGATCGGCCTGGAAAAGCGCATCCCGCAAGGCGGCGGCCTGGGCGGCGGCTCCAGCGATGCGGCATCCGTGCTGATCGCGCTGAACAAGTTGTGGAATACCGGGCTGTCGCGGCGCGAACTCATGGAGCTGGCCTTGCCTCTGGGCGCCGATGTGCCCGTGTTTGTCTTCGGTCAATCCGCATTCGCCCAGGGTGTAGGCGAAGACCTGACGGCGGTGACGCTGCCGGATCGTGCATATCTGGTGGCGCAGCCGGACGCCAGCGTGCCCACGCCACAAATATTTTCCGCACCTGATTTGACAAGAGATTCTTCTTCCATCACAATAGCGGTCTTTCTTGCTTCGCCTACTTCCCGCTTCGGCAGGAATGATTTGGAGCCGGTGGTCTACCGCCTTTACCCAGAAGTGCTTGGGGCATCGCGGTGGCTTGCTGAGCAGGAGGTCCTTCGTGGAACTCCAGTTCGCATGTCGGGATCTGGTGCGTGTTTATTCGCCGAATTTTCCGAACTCTCCGAAGCCGTTTTGGCAGAAGCAGAAATATCCGCTATAATGCGCGGCGCTGATAAAACATTCAGCCAAACGCATCCACGGTTTCGGTTAGTGCAGGCATGTACTGGGTTAGCTGAACATCCGTTGCGGAATTGGATTGCAAGATAGTTGGGGAGTCGCCAAGCTGGTTAAGGCACCGGATTTTGATTCCGGCATGCGAAGGTTCGAATCCTTCCTCCCCAGCCAACCGAATACATAAAAAAGCTGTTGAACACGCCTGTAAGACACTGGCCCGGGTTCAGCAGCTTTTTTATTTTCCGGGTCCGCTGGTGCATTACCTCGCATCATCTCGTTAGTGTCTTAAAACGACCATCGCATCATCCATCATGGCAAACGATAGCTTCATGATTTTCACGGGCACCGCCAATACTCGGCTGGCCGTGGACGTAGTCAACCACCTCGATATGTCCCTGGGCAAGATGACCGTCGGTCGCTTCTCGGACGGCGAAGTGATGGTCGAGATCAACGAGAATGTGCGCGGCAAGGACGTCTTCGTCCTGCAGCCCACCTGTGCCCCCACCAACGACAACCTGATGGAAATCATGGTGATGGTCGATGCCTTGCGCCGCGCTTCCGCTGGCCGCATCACCGCCGCCATTCCCTATTTCGGCTATGCCCGCCAGGACCGCCGCCCGCGCTCGGCGCGCGTGGCCATCTCGGCGAAGGTCGTGGCCAACATGCTGCAAGTGGCTGGCGTCGACCGCGTCCTGACGATGGACCTGCACGCCGACCAGATCCAGGGTTTCTTCGATATCCCCGTGGACAACATCTACGCGGGTCCGATCCTGCTGGGCGACATCTGGCGCCGCAATTTCTCGAACCTGGTCGTCGTGTCCCCGGACATCGGCGGCGTGGTGCGGGCCCGCGCGCTGGCCAAACAGCTGGAAGCCGATCTGGCCATCATCGACAAGCGCCGTCCGCGCGCCAACGTGTCGGAAGTGATGAACATCATCGGTGAAGTCGACGGCCGCACCTGCATCATCATGGACGACATGGTCGACACCGCCGGCACGCTGTGCAAGGCGGCCCAGGCCCTGAAGGACCGCGGCGCCGGCGCCGTTTACGCCTATTGCACGCACCCCGTGCTGTCGGGCGGCGCCATCGACCGCATCGAAGCGTCGGAACTGGACGAACTGGTCGTCACCGACACCATTCCGCTCTCCGAGCAAGGCCAGGCCAGCGGCAAGATCCGCCAGTTGTCGTGCGCCGCGCTGCTGGGCGAGACCATCCTGCGTATCTCGAACGCGGAATCGGTCAGCTCGCTGTTCGTCGATTAAGACGTAGCGGCCCTCGGACGGGTAGTCCGGATACAGAGTTTTGCGCCTTGCTGGTCGCGGCAAGGCGCAACAAACACGGCGCGCATTTCGCGTGCCGTGCACTAATCGGCGAAGTCTCTTCGCCATTTATTGTTTTTGGAGTTTTCCATGAAATTCAATGCCACTGCGCGTAGCGTCCAGGGTTCGAGTGCGAGCCGCCGCCTGCGCCGCGCGGGCCGCGTTCCCGCCATCGTTTATGGCGGTACGGCTGCCCCCCTGAACATCGAACTCGACCACAACGAGATCTACCACGCCCTGCGCAAGGAAGAATTCCACGCGTCGATCCTGCAAATGGCGCTGGAAGGCGCAGCCAAGGAAGAGCAAGTCCTGCTGCGTTCGGTTCAATGGCACGCCTACAAGCCGCAAGTCCTGCACGTGGACTTTCAGCGCGTGGACGCCAACCAGGCCCTGCATACCAAGGTCCCGTTCCACTTCATCAACGCTGAAGTCTCGCCGGCCGTGAAGCTGGGCGGCGCCATCATCAGCCACGTCCTGACCGAACTGGAAATCACCTGCCTGCCGGCAGCGCTGCCCCAGTTCATCGAAGTGGACCTGAAGGATCTGCTGCCTGGCGCTTCGGTCCACCTGGCCGACATCAAGCTGCCCAAGGGCGTGACGTACGTGCCCCACGGCGGTGACGCCAACCCGCTGCTGGCCGCCACGGCCGTGGTCAAGGGCGGCGCTGCCGCCGACGAAGGCGCTGCCGAAGCTCCGGCCGCCTAAGTTCCGCCGGAAAGCCCGCGGGCTTTCCACGGCTGGTACCCGAAACCCTGCGTGTGCATTTGCATGCGCAGGGTTTTTTGGTTTAAACACCCCCCATCATGTCTACTCCTATACGCCTCATCGTCGGACTGGGTAATCCCGGCCCTGACTACGAAACGACCCGGCATAACGCCGGCTTCTGGCTGGCCGACCATCTGGCGGACGACTTGCGCGCTTCTTTTGCGCTGGAGAAGTCCTTTTTCGGCATGGTGGCCAAGTCCCGTCTGGGCGCCGACAACGTGCTGCTGTTGAAGCCCAATACCTACATGAATCGTTCCGGCCAGGCGGTGGGCGCGTTGGCTCGTTTCTACAAGCTTGTGCCTGAGCAGGTGCTGGTGCTGCATGACGAGTTGGACCTGATGCCCGGTCAGGTGAAACTGAAGCAGGGCGGCGGGCACGCCGGCCACAATGGCTTGAAGGACATCCAGGCGGCCTTGGGCAGCCCCAACTTCTGGCGCCTGCGCATCGGCATCGGCCATCCCCGCACGCTGGGCCTGGCCCAGCAGGTGGCGGACTTCGTGCTGCATCCGCCGCGCCGCGAGGAACAGAAAGAGATCGAAGCGGTGATCGACCGGTGTCGCGCGGTCGTGCCGGCGATGCTGGCCGGAGATTTTCCCCTGGCGACACGCCAACTCCACAGCGGCAACGAGGCCTGATGACGGACCAGCGGCAATCGGCTTCGCTATCTGGCGGAAAACTTCGCTTTCGCAGCGAAGTTGCGGATTTCTGGCGCTTCATCCGGCACCCGCATCCGGCTTCGCGCCTGCCGGGCCGCGCGTCCGCGAGCGGGCTGGTGGCCGACTGGTGGCCGGGCCTGGGGCCTGGACGCCTGCTGGCCTGGGCCGCGCTGCTGTGGGCCGTGAACCTGTTCGCACTGGGGCCGGTGGCGGTGGCCGCCGCCGGGCTCGGCGGCGTTACGCATCGGCTCGATCCCGCCAACATCCCCTGGCTGACCGCCGTCATCTGGGCGCCGCTGGTGGAAGAGATACTGTTCCGCTATGGCCTGCGCCGTCCAAGACAGGCGCTATGGCTGATCCCGGCGATGGTGCCCGTGGTGCTGTGGGGGCCCAAGGTCTGGACCGGCCTGCTGCTGGCTGCATTCGTCATCCTGGCCTGCTGGGGCGTGCGCCAGCGTCCCGAACTGCTACGAGGCTGGGACACCACCTGGCGGCGCTATTACTTGCAGCATTTCGGCCTGGTGTTCCACCTGGTCGCGCTGACCTTTGCCGCGGTGCACCTGACCAACTTCGTCTACGGCAAGACGCCATACTGGCTGCTGCCCCTGCTGGTGCTGCCGCAATGGCTCACGGGCCTCGTGCTGGGCTGGATGCGCGTGCGTCGCGGAATCGGCGCAGCCATATTGCTGCATTCCGCTTTCAACGCTGGCCCCATTTTGATGATCTGGATCATCATGCGCTGGGTTCCCGCCGCCGCAGCCTGACCGGGGCCGCAACGGCGGCCCGGCCGGCGGGGCCTGAGCGCCCAGCCGGGGTAAACTAGAACGTTAACGATCAATACCGTACTTACACAGGATTCCCATGGCTCTGCAATGCGGCATCGTCGGCCTGCCCAACGTAGGCAAATCGACCCTCTTCAACGCTCTGACCCGCGCCGGCATCGCCGCCGAGAACTATCCGTTCTGCACCATCGAACCCAACGTCGGTGTGGTCGAAGTGCCGGATCAGCGTCTGCAGAAGCTGGCTGAAATCGTCAAGCCCGAACGCATCCTTTCCGCCACCGTCGAATTCGTCGACATCGCGGGCCTGGTCGCCGGCGCGAGCAAGGGCGAAGGCCTGGGCAACCAGTTCCTCTCGCACATCCGCGAAACCGACGCCATCGTCAACGTGGTGCGCTGCTTCGAAGATCCCAACGTGATCCACGTGGCCGGCAAGGTCGATCCCATCGCCGACATCGAAGTCATCGAAACCGAACTGGCTCTGGCCGACCTGCAGACCGCTGAAAAGGCCCTGCAACGCCACCAGAAGACCGCGCGTTCGGGCGACAAGGAATCGCAGCGCATCGTGGCTGTGCTGGAAAAGTGCGTGGCCCAGCTGAACGAAGCCAAGCCGATCCGTGCGCTGGACCTCTCAACCGAGGAAAAGGCCGACATCGCCCAGCTCTGCTTCATCACCGCCAAGCGCGCGATGTACGTGGGCAACGTGGCGGACGACGGCTTCACCAACAATCCGCTGCTCGACCGCCTGACCGAATTCGCCGCCGCGCGCAACGCGCCCGTGGTCGCCATCTGCGCCGCCATTGAATCCGAGATCGTCGACCTCGACGACGCCGACCGCCAGGCTTTCCTGTCGGACATGGGCATGGAAGAGCCCGGCCTGAACCGCCTGATCCGCGCCGCCTTCAAGCTGCTGGGCCTGCAGACCTACTTCACCGCCGGCGTTAAGGAAGTGCGCGCCTGGACCGTGCCGATCGGCGCCACCGCGCCCCAGGCCGCCGGCGTCATCCACACCGACTTCGAACGCGGCTTCATCCGCGCCCAGACCATCTCCTATGACGACTACATCACCTACAAGGGTGAGCAGGGCGCCAAGGAAGCGGGCAAGATGCGCGCGGAAGGCAAGGAATACATCGTGCAGGATGGGGACGTGATGAACTTCTTGTTCAACGTCTAAGCGAAACAGCATATCCCCCGAAGCACCCCAAAGATCAGACCTGTGTCCGATCTTTGGGGTGTTTTTTTTGGTGAGGCGTCAACAGCGATGCGCGCCGCTCCAGGAAGGGCTTTGCGAGAACGGTATGAGGGATGAGAAACAATCGGTTGCGGCGAATAGCGGGATGACTGGCAGCGGCCGGGTTGGACCGCATCAGCAGATGGTGTGATCGCACAGACGCAGGTTTTCAAGCGGCACCCAGCCCGTCTCTCCATCCCCAAGCCTGACCGCCCACACCCACCCATTCAGTTCGCGCTCTCCGCGCAGCATTTCGCCTTGCGCGACATCCAGCTCCTTGTTGGTGAAATCCTCCAGCATCGTGGCGCTGCCGTCGGCGTGGCGGTCCAGGAATTGCGCCGGCACGAAGCCGGCTTGTTGGCCTGCTGGCGTGCACAGATACCAGTCGGGCCAGCCCTCGGGGCCATCGTACCGTTCGCCGACGGTGACGCGATCTCCCTTGCGCACCAGCATGGGTTCGGGGAACTCGCTGGCGTGGGCCTGGATGACGAGGTAGCGGCGGTCGGGATTCATGGGCATTGATTGTCCGTATTGCGGTCACGGACGGAACTATGCCATGCGTTCCAGCAGCCGCGGCACCGCCGAGGCCAGCAACGCGACTCCGGAAGCCGTCAGTAGCCCCAGCACGATCTGCCGGAAGCGCGCCTCGCTGATGCCTATGTAAAGCTTCGCGCCCAGCAATACCGGCACCAGCATGGCGGCGGCGACGATGGCGAACATGGGCAGCATGGCGCGGGTGACGATGCCGCTGGCCAGATATGTGCCCATGGTCACCAGCAGCATGGACAGGTTGAAGTTCTGGATGATGGCGCGTTGCGCGTCCTTGTCGAATCCGCGCAGGGTGCACCACAAGGTGGGCAGCGTGCCTGTGAAGCCGCCTATGCCGCCCAGCACGCCGCCGGCCATGCCGACGGCCGCATCGGCGGCGCGCCCGCCTGCGGCGATCTTCGGCAGGTTCTTGGCCAACAACATGGCGGGACACCAGATCACAAGCAGGATGCCGAGTATGGTCTTGAACCAGTCCATGTCCAGGCGCGGCAGCAGCGCCACGCCCAGCGGAATGCCGAACAGGCCGCCGATCACGAAGGGCAGCAATCGCCGCAGATCGAAGCCGCGGCGCACGGTGATGGCGGCGAGGATCTGCCCGACCAGGGCGCCGAAGACCGCGAGCGTCGCGGCCAGGCGCGGGTCCAGCACCCAGGCCCAGAACGACATCGCCACCAGGCCGAAGGCAAAGCCTGACAGGCCCTGCACGAAGCCCGCGATGACCGCGCCCAGCGTCACCACCAAATACACCGAATCCATTGCCGCCTCTTTGTTCTTATGTGGGGGAGTCGGTTTGTATTCTGGATGATCCTTATGGCTCGCGAATCGTGTTTTGCTATGGGCCGATACCGTACTTCTTATGGCGGCGGAGCCTGTGCTAGCTTGGCGCCTTGTCCGCCGCCCGCAGGAAATTCGCTTCCAGCACGCTTAGCACGCGATTCAAAGTGTCGATATCCGCGGCCGACAAGCCCTTGAGCGACTCCTCGAAGAACGCCGCCCGCTTGGGCAGGGCTTCATCCACCACGGCCTGGCCGACGGGCGTGAGACTGGCGTTGGTCAGGCGGTTGTCCTGCGGATCCACTGCGCGCGCGATCCAGCCCATTTTTTCCATGGCCTGCAGCTGCCGTGTGAGCGACGCGGGATCGAGCCGGCAGCGTTCGGCCAGATGCTTCTGCGAACATTGGCCGCACTCATGCAGCGCCAGCAAAATGCGCCAACGGGGCAGGGCGTGGCCGACGGTGCTACTGAACGCGCTCTGCATGCCGCGGTAGGCCTGTCCCATGTGCTGGATGACCTGCAAGCCTTGTTGTTGTTTGGGCAAAAGCTATTCTCCGACGCCGGCCGGCTCTGGTGTGGAAGGGCGGATCAACTGGACCGGCGGCACGCGCCGCACGCACCAGAGCGCGAACACCGCAACCGCCAGGGCTATGAGTTGCCCTTCGTGGATGGCGCCGACGAGCGCGACGCGAGCGATCTCGATCAGCGAGGTTCCGTCCTGGCCTTGATGCGCCAATTGTGCCAGGAACTGCGTCTGGGCCTCGGGATTGACGAGCATCTGGGGATCATTCAGCTCTGGCAGCCAGCGGGCGGAAGCGCCGCGCAGCGTGGATTCGACGCCGCTGAAATAGCTGTGGTTGATCATGGTGCCGACGATCGCCGTGCCCAACATGCCGCCGATCATGCGCAGGGATTGCAGCAGCGCCGTGGCGATGCCCAGGTGGCTGCGGCCGGCGGTCTGCTGCGCGAAGACCGTCAGGTTGGGCATGATGAAACCCATGCCCAGCCCGGCCATCAGCATGTATGCAGCGATGAGCGCATGTGACGTATAGCTATGGGTGGTAACAATGCCCAGGCACGAGAGCGCCATCAGGATGAAGCCCGCATACAGCATGCGGTTGGGATTGCGGATGCGGGTGATGATGCGGCCGTTGACGATGCTGCCCACCGTGATGAAAACCACCATTGGCGTGATCAGCAGGCCGGCGTCCTGGGGCGACAGCCCGAAGCCGCCTTGCAGCAGCAGCGGTGCGTAGAACAGCAGCGAGTACATGGTCACGCCCACCAGCAGGGCCAGCGTGAAGAGCATGGCGAGGCCGCGGTTGCGGAACATGTCCAGCGGCAGCAGCGGGTGGGGGCAGCGCCGTTCCCACCAGAACAGCAGGGCGAAGGCTACCGCGCTGCCCGCGCCCAGCAGCAGGATGGATGCGCTAAGCCCTTCCTTGGGCAACAGTTCGACCAGCAGTTGCAGGCTGCCCAGCGCCACGGCGATGAGCAGCGCACCCTGCCAGTCCAGCCGCACGCGGCCGGTCGTGTGGTTGCGCAGATGCGGCAGATAGCGGGCGACGAACCAGAGCCCGAGGAGGCCAATGGGCAGGTTGACGTAGAACACCGAGCGCCAGCCATAGTGCTCGGTCAGCGCGCCGCCCAGGGTCGGGCCGATGGCGTTGGCGATGCCGAAGGCGGAACTGAGCATGACTTGCCACCGCAATCGCACGTGGGGATCGGGAAACAGGTCGGGGATGGACGCGAACGCCGTGCCTACCAGCATGCCGCCGCCTATGCCTTGCAGCGCCCGCGCCAGGACCAGCGTGAACATGCTGTCGGCCGCGCCGCATAGCGCCGAGGCCAGGGTGAACAATACGATGGCTGCCACTACGAACGGCTTGCGGCCGTAGTAGTCGCCCAGGCGGCCGAAGATAGGCACGGTGATGACGGAGGTAAGCAGGTAAGACGTCGCTACCCATGCATACAGTTCGAAGCCCTTGAGTTCGGCCACAATGGTCGGCAGCGCGGTGCCGACCACGGTCTGATCGATGGCGACCATCATCATGACGAAGCACATGCCCAGCATGGCAAGCAGGGTTTGGCGGAAAGGAAGCACTTGGCCGGGCGAGTGCGGGGTGCCTGTAGCGGGGGCGGACATTGTTGGATCTATCAATGATTGATGTATCAATCATTCTAGCCCTACAATCCGCGAGACAGAAAGTTGTCAGGTCCGAGGCCGGATTTCGAGACGCCGCATCGATACCGATAGTGTTGATTTTGCGCGGCCGCGCCCGGCCATCCGCGCGAAGTCGGCCCGATTTGTTACGATAGCGCTATCTGTACGCTGGCTCGGCTGGCGTCTTCATCAGGCTTTCCTTGGCAGATTCCATTTTCGGCGCCGCAGCCCCAGGCTCGGCAAGAGAGCGGGCACGCCCTGAAAGGCCGTGGCTACATGGGCCTGGCGGTTTTTCCGCAGCTAAAGCACCTTCCGCGCGCCCGGCGCAGCGGACGGCATTCAAGGATTTCCAGTCGAGGTACCGACGGGGCAGCAATGAAAACGTGGTTCAAGCGCATTTTGATAGGCCTGGTAGTGTTGGTTGTCGTGGCCGTCGTTGGCCTGGCCATCTTCTTGCTGACATTCGACCCCAACGCGTACAAGTACAAGCTGGAAGAGCTTGTCCAGCAACGCTACCAACGCACGCTGACGATAGACGGCGAGATCGAGTTGTCGCTCTTCCCGCGCATCGGGCTGTCGGTGCAGGGCGTGTCGCTGTCCGAGCCGGACAGCTCCGAAACCTTCGCCTCCATCGATAGCACCCGTCTGGCGGTCGCGGTGTGGCCGCTGCTGTCCAACAGCTTCGTGGTGGACCACGTCGCGATCACCGGTTTCAAGGCCCGTGTGGTGCGGGACAAGCAGGGCCATTTCAATTTCAGCAATCTCGTGGGCGGCACCGCGCCGATCACGGCGGCGCCGGCCAATCCGGCTGAAGCCTTGGCGGGCGCGGCGCAGAGCGCGGTGCAGGCCATCGCCAACGGCAACCTGCCGCAGCCGCGCAACAACATGCAGATCGACATCGCCGGGCTGGACCTGAAGGACGGCCAGGTGCAGCTGCAGGACGAGATCACGGGCATGGCGGTGGCGGTCACCAAGATCAACGCCAACACCGGCCGCGTCACCTTCAATCAACCGTTCGATGTGCGCATGACCGCACGCGTCGAGGGTGGCGATCCGCGCGTGGACGCCAATTTGACCGGCCAGGCCCTGCTTACGCTGGATCCGTCGGCCAAGCGCTACGCCGCGCAGAAGCTGGACCTGCGCATGGACGGCAAGCTGCCGGGGGCCGAAGCCAAGAGCCTGGCCATGCGCGGCAATCTGGCCTTCAACGGCCAGAAGTCGGCGTTGGACATCGCCGGCCTGGAAGTCGTGTTCCAGGGCGACGTCACCGATCCCGCTGCGCGCGCGACCAATGTGGATGCCAGCGTGGCCATTCCCAAGCTGGCGATCGACCCGCATAAGAGCCAGCTGCAGATCGAGAAACTGGCGATACGCGCCAAGGGCGGCGTGGCCGATGGTCCCTTCGAATTCGCCGTGGACGCGCCCGCGCTCAATATCTCTCCGGCGTCGGCCACGGGTGAGGCGCTGACGGGCCGCGTGCGCATCAGCGGCCTGGACGCGAGTTTCGGCTTGAACGGCATCAGCGGCAACGCCGGTGAGCTGGAGATCAAGGAAGCCAAGCTGGACAGCACGTCCAAGAATGGCGAACGGATCGTCAAGCTGAACTTCGCCTCGCCGCTGTCCTTGAACCTGTTGCAGCGCAGCGGCGGCCTGTCCGGTTTGCGTGGCGACGTCAACATCACCGATCCCGGACTGCCCAAGGGCAGCCTGCAGATTCCCGTGATCGGCAGCGTGACCGCGGATCTGCTGAAGGATCAGGCCACGAGCAAGATCAACGCCGTGCTGGAAGGCGGCAAGTTCGATCTGAGCGCGGACATTACCAAGCTGAGCGATGCGCCCAAGGTGAATTTCGCGCTGGTGGTGGATACGCTGGACCTGGACAAGCTGGTGCCGCCGGTTGCGGCAACGCCCGCGCAGCCGGCGCCCAAGCAGCCGGCCGAAGCCAAGAAGGAAGACGGCAAGCCCGCGCAGCCTGCAGCCCCTGCGGCGCCTGCCAAACCTGCCGACGACACGATCGACCTGTCTGCGCTGATCGGTCCCAGCGTCAATGGCACGATCAAGGTTGGCAAGCTGGTCGTGCGCGGCCTGAAGGCCGACGACGTCGGCGCCGCGGTCAAGCTGGACAAGGGCAAGCTGGATATCTCCAGCCTGACTGCCGGCCTGTACGGCGGCAAGCTGGCGGGCACTTTGTCGGTGGACGCCGCGCAGGGTAACCAGCTGGCCACCAAGATGTCGCTGGCCGGTATCGCCATCGAACCGTTCCTGATGGACCTGGCGCGCCAGAACGTGCTGAGCGGTACGGGCAGCCTTGCGCTGGACCTGAAGACAGCCGGCGCCAATGCCTACGCCATGAAGAGCGGCCTGGGCGGCACCATGCAATTGCGCCTGCGCGATGGCGCGGTCAAGGGCATCAACCTGACGCAGACGCTGCGCGAACTGAAGGCCGCCTTCAAACCGGAATCGCAGAATGAAACCGTCGCGTCCGACACCAGCAAGCAGACGGAATTCTCCGAGATGGACGCCGACCTGGCCTTCACCAAGGGCGTGGCCGCGGTCAAGCGCCTGAACGTGGTGTCGCCCCTGTTGCGCGTGACGCAGGGCGATCCGGCCACCATTGACTTCGTCAAGAGCGAATTGGACCTGGTGGCGCGAGCCCGCGTCGTCAATCCGGCAGCCGATCCGGAAGGCAAGGAACTGCTAGACCTGAAGGACGTGACCATCCCCGTGCACGTCAAGGGACCGTTCGACAAGCCGACCTATACCGTGCTCTGGAAGGACGCCATCGGCGGCATTCTCCAGCGCAGCCTGGAAAACAAGCTTCGCGAAGCGGTGACGGGCAAGGGCAAGGGCGGCGCTGCCGTCGACAAGGCTTTGAAGGGACTGCTGGGCAAATGAACGCCGAGAACTTCCAACCCGTGGCCGAGTGCGGCGTCACCACGCAGGCCGAGGCCGCGGGCTATCACCGGCAATGGCTGGTCGCCAACGATTCCGGGCAGTGGCTGAACCGCAGCCTGTGTCCGCGGCTGGCCGACGTTTCGGTCGAGCTGCGGCTGGGCTACCTGGTGCTGAAGGCGCCTGGCATGCTGCGCATGGACATTCCGCTGGACGTCATCGAAGACGACGACAGCGTGCGCTACAGCATGAAGGTGGGCGAGCAGGTGGTGGACGTGATCGACGAAGGGGAACTGGCCGCGGCCTGGATTTCCAACTTCGTCCAGGTGCCTTGCCGCATCATGAAGGTGCATCCCGATACGCCCGTGGCCGCCTGGCCGGCCTGAGCGGGCCGGGCGCAAGGGCCGTTCAAGCCTGAGCGCCAGAGCGCTTGAATTCGAAAGCCGCGTGGGCCAGCAGGCCTGCCAGAAGGCCCCAGAAGGCCGATCCGATACCCCAGAAACTGAAGCCAGATGCCGTGGCCAGCAGCGTGATGAGCGCGGCTTCGCGGCGTTGCGGGTTGGCCATGGCCGCGGCCATGCCGCCCATGATGGTGCCCAGCAGCGCCAGCCCGGCCAGCGCGGCCAGCAGGGCGGCGGGCAAGGCCTGGAAGAACACGGCCACGGCGCCGGCTACGACGCTCAGCACGACGTAGCCCAGGCCGTAGGTGGCCGCGGCGATGTAGCGCTTGGACGGGTCCGGATGCGCTTCGGGACCGGTGCAGATGGCCGCGCTGATGGCGCCCATCGTGACGCTGTGCGCGCCGAAGGGCGCGGCCAGCAGGCCCAGCAGGCCGGTGGCCGCCACCAGGCGCGAGGCGGGCGGCTGGTAGCCCGCCGCTTGCAGGATGGCCAGGCCGGGAAGGTTCTGCGAGGCCATCGCGACCACGAAAAGCGGAATGCCCAGGCTGACCGCGGCCTGCGCGCTGAAGGCGGGCGTGGTCCAGACGAATTCGGTGAGGCGCCAGTCCAGCAGGTCCAGCTGGATCAGGTTCAGGCCGAAGGCGATGGCGATGGCCACCAGCATGACGACCAGCACCGCGTAGCGCGGCGCCCAGCGCCGGCACAGCAGATAGGCGACGCACATCGCCAGCACCAGCGCGGGCTGCTGCTTGATGTTGCTGAAGACGCCCATGCCGAAGTTGAGCAGCACGCCCGCCAGCATGGCCGCGGCGATTTCGCCGGGGATGCGGCGCAGGATGGGATCGATCCAGCCGAACAGGCCGCAGGCCAACGTCAGCGCGGCGGCCAGGATGAAGGCGCCGATTGCCTCATTGAAGGGAACGCCGGCCAGCGCGGTGACCAGCAGCGCCGCGCCAGGCGTGGACCAGGCCATGACGATGGGCAGGCCCGTGCGCAGGCTGTACAAGGCGCCGCCCAGACCGAACGCCAGGCTGAGCGAGCCGATCCAGGAGCCGATGTGCGCCGAATCCAGGCCCGCGGTATGGCCTGCCTGCACCATCAGCACGGCAGTGCCGCCGAAGCTGACCAGCACGGCGACGAGGCCGGCGGCGATGGCCGATGCGGACAGGTCGCGGCGGGCGTGGTGGCGGGAAGGAGGGAGGTTGATGCTGGACTGCGCGGCGTCGCTCATGCGGCACCGGTCAGGCGACGGTATTTGGCCATGAGCTGTTCCTGGCCTTCATTCCATTGCGGGTGCAGCTCGATGCACTCCACGGGGCACACGACCTTGCATTGCGGCTCGTCGTGATGGCCCACGCATTCGGTGCACCGGTCAGGGTCGATGACGTAATAGTCCTCGCCCATGGAGATTGCTTCGTTCGGGCACTGGGGCTCGCAAACGTCGCAATTGATGCATTCTTCGGTGATGGTCAGGGCCATGGCGGGCTGCGGTATGGGGCGGGTAGGGCTAAGCGCATTGTACCGCCGCCGCGCGCCCGGGCCGCGCAGCGCAAGAAGGGCGCTTTGCGCGCCCTTCGAGGGTGGAGCAATACCTGCGGCGGGGCTCAGCCCGGCCAGGACTGTTCGCGGCGTTCCTTGGCTTTTTCCTGGAGCCAGCGCTCGACGGATGGGAACACGAACTTGCTCACGTCGCCGCCCAACTGCGCGATCTCGCGCACGATGGTGCCGGAGATGAATTGGTACTGGTCCGAGGGCGTCATGAACAGCGTTTCGACATCGGGCAGCAGATGGCGGTTCATGCCGGCCATCTGGAATTCGTACTCGAAGTCGGACACGGCTCGCAGGCCGCGCACGATCACGCGCCCGCCCTGGTCGCGCACAAAGTCCTTGAGCAGGCCGCCGAAGCTTTGCACTTCCACGTTGGGATAGTGTCCCAGCACTTCGCGCGCGATTTCCACGCGCTCGTCGATGCTGAAGAAGGGCTTCTTGTTGCGGCTAATGGCGATCCCGACCACGACTTTGTCGAAAAGCGTGGCGGCACGGCGGACCAGATCCTCGTGGCCTCTGGTCAGCGGGTCGAAAGTGCCGGGATATACAGCGGTGATCATACGAGCTCCGTACCGTTATTTGTGGTTTACACCATCCTCCGAAGCTCGGATTATTGACCTATTTGCGCAATGCAGCAAATTCCAGCAGGTGGTAGTGGACCGCGCCTGCCTTGTCCTGCCGCAAGATCGTGAATCCTTCGGGGGCTTCGATGGGGCTTTCCGCCTCTACGTAGACTAGCCCATGCTCGGTCAGAATGCCTGGCAGAATCGGCCACAGGCGCGGCAGCCAGCCTTGGCCGAAAGGCGGATCCAGCAGGATCAGGTCAAATCGGGACGCATCCATGCGCTCGGCGACCTGCATGGCGTCGCCCACGTGGATGCGTATCATGTCGGCTTTGAGCTTGTCGCGCAGTGTCCGCAGCGCGGACGCGGCGGTCTTGTCCCGCTCGACCATCTGTACATGCGCCACGCCGCGCGAGGCCGCCTCGAAGCCCAAGGCGCCGCTGCCGGCGAATAGATCCAGCACCTGCTTGTCGGCGAACTCGCCGCCCCACAGGTGATTGAGCCAGTTGAACAGCGTCTCGCGCACCCGGTCGGGCGTGGGGCGCAGCGTCTCCACGTCGGGCACGGCAATGGGGGTGCGTCTGTATTGGCCCCCGACGATACGAATATACTTGTTACCCATGTTTAGCCGCTTCTTCAAGAAAAAATCCCCTCCGCCCGCCGCGCCGGTTCAACCCGCGCCGCCGCCGGAGGCTGCAGACGCCGTAGCCGCGCCTGCCGAGCCCGCCGCCGTCCCGGTCACTCCCGCGCCGCCGGCGCCTGTGGCCGCCGAACCGCGCCGCGAACCGAGCATTGACCCGGGCGTCGCCGCACCGGCGGCACCGCCCGTTGTGGCGCCTGTTGCTGCGCCGCATGAGGCGCCGGCCGTGACGCCCGCGCCGGTTGCGCCGACACCCGCTACGGTATCGGCGCCAGCGCCTGTTCCGGCGCCAGCGCCGGCCCCGGCATTGGCCCCCGCTCCTGTCGCGGCGCCCGCGCCGGTGGTGGCAACGCAAGCTCCGATCGCCGCTCCCGCGCCGGTTGCGGCTCCGGTGGCTCCGGCTGCGGCGCCGGCCCCAGCCCCCGAGCCCGCCGCCGAAGCCCCCAAGAAGGCTTCCTGGCTGTCCCGCTTGAAGCAAGGCCTGTCGCGTACGGGCCAGAGCATCGGCGGGATCTTCATCGGCGTGAAGGTCGACGAGAACCTGTTCGAGGAACTCGAATCGGCGCTCATTATGGCCGATGCGGGCCTGGAGGCCACGGAAAAGCTCCTGACGGCGCTGCGCGCGCGGGTCAAGAAGGAACGCATCGAGGACCCCGCCAAGGTCAAGGCGGCCTTGCGCCAACTGCTGGCCGACCACCTGCGCCCGCTGGAGCGCGCCTTCGACCTGAAGCGCACGCAACCCCTGGTCGTCATGATCGCCGGCGTCAACGGCGCCGGCAAGACCACTTCCATCGGCAAGCTGGCCCACACCTTCCAGCGCCAGGGCGCCAGCGTGCTGCTGGCCGCGGGCGACACGTTCCGCGCCGCCGCGCGCGAGCAGCTCATCGAATGGGGCAGCCGCAACAACGTGACGGTGATCTCGCAGGACGGCGGCGATCCGGCAGCTGTGGCGTTCGATGCGGTCAACGCCGGCCGCGCGCGCGGCATGGGCGTGGTGATGGTGGATACCGCGGGCCGCCTGCCCACGCAGCTGCACCTGATGGAAGAGCTGAAGAAGATCCGCCGCGTCATCGGCAAGGCGGACGCCGCCGCGCCGCACGAAGTGCTGCTGGTGGTGGACGGCAATACCGGCCAGAACGCCCTGGCGCAGATCCGCGCCTTCGATGCCGCCATCAATCTGACCGGCCTGGTCGTGACCAAGCTGGACGGCACCGCCAAGGGCGGCACGCTGGCAGCCGTGGCCGCGGGCAGCCAGGGCGTGCGCCCGATCCCGGTGTACTGGATCGGCGTGGGCGAAAGCCTGGAAGACCTGCAGCCCTTCGTGGCCGACGAGTTCGCCGGGGCTTTGCTGGCGGATTGAGGTCCGTGGGTCCGGCGCGCATGCGCCGGAAAAAACAAAGGGACGGCGCATGCCGTCCCTTTTGCGTTCAAGCCCGCGTCACTTCCAGAATGGCTTGCTGGCGGCCAGATCGTCGAACGCTTGCTGCGCGTCGTCCGCCAGTTCTTCCAGGCGCGCGCTGATCCAGCCCAGGGCGAACCAGGCTTGCGGATGGGTGGCGGTACACGACTCGTAGTAGTCCTTGGCCACTGCCAGGTCGTTGATTTCGCCCAGCACGTCCTGCACGCGCGACAGCAGCTTGCGATAGCCGCGCAGTTTGCCCGCGGGCAGCAGCGACTCGGCGAATGCCAGGCTGTACCGCAGCCGTTTGCCGCGCTTGCGCAGTTCGTGGCGCGTGGGAATGTCGAGCGTCGCGAATTGCGTGCCCTGGTCGGCCACCTTGCTGTGCCAGCGGTGCAGGCGCCGCGCAAGCTGCTTGTGCAGGCGCTGCGGATCGGGTTCGGGCGCCAGCATCGGAATGATGGTGGGTTTGACGCTGGGCGCCGCCACGCCGCCTTCCAGCCGGATGGCGGGCTCGGGCGCGGCGTCGCTGGGGGTGCCGTTGGCTATCGTCTGGCCTTCCGCGGACGGCAGGGCCGGCGGCACGTCCAGGCTCCATTCCAGCAGCTCCAGCATCCAGGCCTGGAAGGCCTTGCCGCCGGCGATGCTGCGCGCGTCCTGTTCCGGGGGCGCGGCTTCCATGGGGATGACCGGCATGCCTGCGCGCATCAGCGCGGGCGCCACGGTTTCGTTCAGCACGTCCTGGTCGCGGTTGGCGCCGAAGGCGGCGAAGTGCGTGCGCACGCCTTGCAGCAGAGTGTCTGGAATCGGTGCGATCCAGCCGTCGAACAGCTTCCAGGCCGAACGCAGCCGGCGCACGCCCACGCGCAGCTGATGCACGTGTTCGGAGTTGCCGGCGCGGTAGACGCCCTCGGTGTCGACCTCGGCCAGCACCGAGGCGTTGCGCGCGATCTGGTCCAGGCATTCCGCCGCGATGCGCGCCATGGCCTGGGGCGCCGTCATGTCTTCGCGCAGCTTGACCGATGCGGCGCCGCGCGGCGCCCAGAACTGGGCGATGGCTTGGGCGCGGCGGGCTTCGAGGTCATCGCCCGGAATGGCGTCTGCATCTGCCAGGCGCTGAGCCAACTGGGCCAGCGCATCGCCGCGTTCGGACTTGCTGCGCGGGTCCAGCACCAGGCTGTGGCGCTGCTGCCAGCCGCGAGCCGCCGCGAAGATAGCGGCGGGGCGGCCCGACACCAGTTCGAATTCCAGTTCGGAGATGGGCAGCTCCAGCGCGCCGGCGCGCAGGATGCCGGTGTCATAGGCCAGTTCCACCGTGCCGTAGCGCGTGCGGACCTTGCGCAGGAGCCGCTGCACATCGGTTTCATAACGCAGGCCCAGTTCGCCCTTGATGGCTGCCAGCGCGGCTTCGACCTCGGTGCCGGCATACACCGACAGGTCCAGCACCGGGCCCGGCCGCGGGTGATTGAGTTCGATGCGCGTGATGGCATTGATGCCAGGCATCTTCAGCGTCTGCACCCAGTCGCGGCCTTCCTGGCGCAGCCGGATGGCGATGCGCGCCCGCGCAAGTTCGCGTTCCGGCGTATCGAAATACATGGCGTGCAGGCGGATGCGGGTCGCCTCGCGCTGCTTGACCTCTCGGAGCACCGCCTGGCGCGAGGCCGCAGGCACGTGCAGTTTCAATTCCTGTTCCGACATGGCGGCGGGCGTCCAACGGCAAAAGCCGAGATCTTAATCAAACGGGGCGGGCGATTTGATGACCGGTCATATTTATTTCACATGGAGCATAAACGTGTTTGCGGCGCATCAACAACCGGGTGAGCAGCCTTGCCCGCAAGCCAGGGGGAGACGCTGGCAGCCGCATGCCGAAGCGTTGGCCGGCTTCGTTCAATTACCAAGTTTCAGTGATATGCAATGTTACGAATCGCTTTTCTAATTGTAATTGGCGGGTAACGCGCTTCGCGGCCCCGGCTTCTACCCGCGTCTGCCCGGCAACTGTTCGTGCGGGCCCCGATTACATAAGAGCCCAATGAATCATACGTATCGCATCGTCTTCAACCGCAGCGCAGGCTTGTGGAAAGTGGTAAGTGAAAATGCTCGCGGGCAGGGCAAGGGCGGTTGCCGCAGGGGGCGATCCGCGCGCGGAAGCCTGCCGTTGATGGCGATGTTGCTGGTTGCCCTGGGCACGGCCAGCGAAACACAAGCGGGGCCGCTGGTCTCCTTCACGGGCGATACCACGGTCGGATCCATGTCAAGCCCGAAGATTACGGTCTTCGTCCCGCTCTCCGTGGGTATATTCGGCGTGGGAACAGTGACTATCGCCGATGGCGGCGAGCTGTTGATGTCGCTCGGCAACACAGTGTCTCTGGCCGACTCGGCCTCGGCGGACGGCACGATCAACATCGGCGCGGCTCCCGGCGCCGCGCCCGCGGGCGCTGGTTTCCTGGTAACGCAGCGACTCGCGTTCGGCGCGGGTACCGGCACGCTGAATTTCAACACCAACAACCTCTACGACTTCGGCGCGGCGCTGGTCAGCAGCGCGGCGGGCACGCACCAGCTCAATCACTATGCCGGCTCCACGCGGCTGTCCGGTAATAGTTCAGGCTTCGTCGGCAACACCACCGTCACGGGCGGGAACCTGCAGATCCTCAACGTTCTGGGTACCGCGGAAGGACGTATCGATGCCGGGCAAGCTCCCGGCGCCACGGCCCGGGTCAGCGTGTTCAGCCCCGGCTCGACCTGGGCGCTGACGGACAACCTTTTTGTCGGCGGCGCCGGACCCGGAGAGCTGAGCATCTTCAGTAGCGGCACGGTCTCGAACCAGTTTGCGACGGTGGATGCCCGGCAGAATGACGCGGCGAAAGTGACGGTTTCCGATGTCGGGTCGCTCTGGAGCAATCGCGCGGTGCTGCTGGTTGGTTCGGAAGGCGGGAGGGGCAGCGTGTCGATCCTGGCGGGGGGATATGCGACCAGCGTCGATGGCGTTGTCGGGCGCATCCAGAACGGCAATGGCGCCTTCCTGGTGTCGGGGCGCGGTTCAACCTGGATCAATAACGGCGAGCTCAGGGTGGGCGATGTGTCCGGTCAGGGCACACTGACCATCGAATCGGGGGGCTTCGTCTCGAACAAAGACAGCTATGTGGGCAGCATGAGCGGTAGCGGCAACGTTGTTGTCCGCGGCGCCGGCTCCATCTGGGACAACAGCGGCGCGATGACCCTGGGATTTGGCGTGGGAACGGGGGCGGGCAGCCTGACGATCGCGCAAGGCGGCACAGTGAGCGTTGGCGCGAGCGGCGGAGGGGCCGTGTCCCTGGCGCAGGACCGGTTTCTTTTCTTTCCCACCACCGGCACGATCAATATCGGCGCGGCGGCGGGGCAGCCGGCCGTAGGCGCCGGCACGCTCAACGCCAGCGCAATCCAGTTCGGCGCCGGCATTGCCACCGTGAACTTCAACCATACCGAGTCCGCCTACACGTTTTCGACGCCGCTGTTGAGCACAGGCGCCGGTTCACATAGTCTGAACCAGATCGCCGGCACCACGTTGCTGACGGGCGCCAATAGCTCATTCCGGGGCAGGACCACGGTGTCGGGCGGCAAGCTGGTGGTGCTGGGCCAGTTGGGAGGTTCGGCCGCCGTCACGGGCGGGGTCTTGCAGTACGGAGACGGCGCCACGGGCGCGGCCAACACCCTGAGCGGCAACCTGAATGTCTCAGGCACCGGCAGCACGCTGGCGGTGCATCGGGGCGCCACGCTGGCGGTCACGGGCGACATGGAAATGGCCGATGGCACCGTGCTGGACTTGATGGCCGGCACGGGCAGCCCGCTGTTGCAGGCAAACAAGGTCACGTTGGGCGATGGCGTGGTGTTCAGGCTGAGCGGCATCGCCGACAAGAACGCGCTCGATACCGTGTTGATCGAGGCGCCCACAGGCGGCATCGACGGTGATTTCGGCGCCGTCAACGTGGGCGGCTTTACCGGAGAGGTCGACTATCTCACCGTCAACACACGCAAGTCCGCGGACAACAAGCAGTACCTCGCCACCTACGGCCTGAGCTGGACCGCCAACAACAACCTGGCCCATGGCACTTTCACGCTGGCCGATGCGTCGAACCGGTTCACGCTGGGGGTGCCGCTTTCCGACCAGGCAGCCAATGCCGCCGCCGGTTGGGACGGCAAGAGCTTGACCAAGGCCGGCGCGGGCACGCTGGTGCTGCAAGGCGCCAACACGTACAGCGGCGGCACGGCCATCCTGGGCGGCACGTTGCAGGTCGATAGCGATGCCAACCTGGGCGCTGCCGCCGGGGGACTGCGGTTTGGCGACGGTACGCTGGCGACCACCGCCAGCTTCGACACCGCGCGCGCCGTCACGCTGGCGCAGAGCGGACGTTTCGACGTGACGGCGGACACCACGCTGGGCCTGAGCGGCGCGGTGGCGGGCGCGGGAGCCCTGGTCAAGAGCGGCGCGGGCACGATGGTGTTGAGCGGCAGCAATAGCCACGGCGGGGGGACGATGATCGCCAGCGGCACGCTGCAGATCGACCGCGATGCCAACCTGGGGGCGACGGCCGGCGGCCTGGCCTTCGGTGACGGCACGCTTGCGGCCACGGCCACCTTCGACATCGCGCGCACGGTCGCCTTGGCGCAGTCGGGGCGATTCGATGTGGCCGCGGGCGCCACGCTGGGCCTGACCAGCGCGGTCTCGGGCGCGGGCGCGCTGGCCAAGAGCGGCGGCGGCACGCTGGTTCTCAGCGGTAACAACAGCTATGGCGGCGGTACGTTGATTGCAGGTGGCCGGTTGCAGGTGTCGAGCGATGCGAGCCTTGGCGCTGCGTCCGGCGGCTTGCGTTTCGACGGGGGCACCTTGGCGACCATGGGCAGTTTCGATACCGCGCGGGCGGTCGCGCTGACGCAGGCAAGCAGTTTTGACGTGGCCGCCGGCACGACGCTGGGGTTGCTCGGCGCCGTCACGGGCAGCGGCGATCTGTTCATGTCCGGCGCCGGCACGCTGCGCCTGGACAACGGGGCCAACGCCTACGGCAATACCTGGGTGCGCGCTGGCACCCTGGTCGGCCATGCCGGTTCGATCTCGGGCAACGTCGACATCAACAGCATCGGCAGGCTGGTGTTCGAGCAGACCGCCGATGCGCGCTTTGCCGGCGCCATCTCGGGCGACGGCGCGCTCGTAAAGAAGGGCGCGGGCACGCTGAGCCTGGCTGGCAACAGTTCCTCCTACTTCGGCAAGACCACGGTGTCCGGCGGAAGGCTCGTGGTGCAAGGTTCGCTGGGCGGCTCGGCCGAAGTCACGGGCGGCGTCCTGCAATATGGCGACGGCGTAGCCGGCGCAGCCAATAGTCTGACAGGGGACTTGAACGTCGGCGCAGCGGGCAGCGCCTTGTCGGTGCAGGGGCCGGCGTCGCTGGCGGTGGCGGGCAATGTCAATCTGGCGGATGGCACAGCCCTGGATATCGCAGCCGGCGCGGGCGGCCCGTCCTTGCAGGCGGGCGGGCTGACGCTGGGCGAGGGCGTCGCCTTCGCCCTCAGCGGCATAGGCAGCGCCAGCCAGCTCGACAAGGTGCTGATCGACACCCGTGGCGGCATTCGCGGCGACTTCGGGTCGGTGCGCGTGGGCGGCTTCAGCGGCGCGGTGGATTACCTCACGGTCAACACGCGCAAGTCGGCCGATGGCCTGCAATACCTCGCCAGCTACGACCTGAGCTGGACCGCCAACAACAATCTGGCGCACGGCACGTTCACGTTGAGCGATGCCGCCAACCGGTTCGTAGTCGGTGCGGATCTGGCAGACCAGGCGGCCAACGCCGCGACGGGCTGGAGCGGACGATCGCTGCTCAAGGCCGGCGCCGGCACGTTGGTCCTGAGCGGCAGCAACACCTATAGCGGCGGCACCACGATCGCCGGGGGCACGTTGCAGGTTGCAAGCGATGCGAACCTGGGCGCGGCTTCTGGCGGCGTGGCATTCGGTGGCGGCACACTGGCGGCATCGGCGTCCTTCGATACCGCGCGTGCCATGACGCTGACCCAGGCCGGGCGCTTCGAGGTGGCTGGCGGCGCAACGCTGGGGCTGGTCGGCACAGTCTTGGGCAACGCCGACCTGATCAAGACCGGAGCCGGCACGCTGCGACTGGACAACGCGGGCAACGCCTACGGCAATACCGTCATCCAGGAAGGCATGCTGATCGGCGATGTCGGGTCGATCCGGGGCAATGTCGACAACAATGGCTCCTTGGTGTTCGAACAAGGCGCGAACGCAACGTTCGGCGGCGCCATCTCCGGTGGCGGCGCGCTGGTCAAGAGCGGCGCGGGGACGCTGGCGCTGAGCGGCGACAGCTCGGGCTTTACCGGCAGCACCACGATTCAGGGCGGCCGGCTGGCCTTGAACGGCAAACTTGGCGGCGCGCTCAATATCGGCCAGGGCGGCGTGCTCGGAGGCCGCGGCACAGTGGGCTCGGGCGCTGGCTCGGTGGTGACCGTGGCGGCCGGCGGCACGCTGGCGCCAGGGAATTCCATCGGCACGCTGACCGTCGACGGCGATCTCGTCATCGAGAGCGGCGCGCGCTACGCCGTGGAAACCAATCCGCAGGGCGCCGATGCCGACCTCATCCATGTCACGGGCAATGCCACGATCAATGGCGGCTCGGTCGCGCATATCGGCATCGGCGGCGACTACGGGCTGCGTTCCGTCTACACGATACTGGCGGCCGACGGCGCCTTGTCCGGCCGGTTCGATACGGTGACGTCCGACTATGCCTTCCTGACGCCGAAACTCGGCTACGACTACGGCGCGGGCCGAGTGTCGCTGGAATTGGCGCGCAACGGCACCGCGATGGCCACGGCCGCCGACACGCGCAACCAGCGCGCGGCGGCGGGCGCCATCGACAGCATCGGCATGGCGGCGGGCAATGGGCTTTACGACGCGTTCGCCGTGCTACCGGACGACAAGGGCTTGCTGCGTTCCAGCTTCGACCAGCTATCCGGCGAAATCCACGCGTCGGCCAAGACCGTGCTGCTCGAAGACAGCCGCTATGTGCGCGACGCCGCCAGCGAGCGCCTGCGCTCGGCCGCGGGCGCGGTCGGCGCGTCGGCGACGCCGGTGCTGGCGTCCGCAGGGGGCGGCGCCCGCCTGGCTCCGGCAACGGCGACGGGGCCCGCCAGCTGGATACAGGGCCTGGGTTCCTGGCGCCAGACCGACGGCGACGGCAATGCTGCCCAGGTCAAGAGCTCGACCGGCGGCTTTCTGCTGGGCGTGGATGCGTCGGTGTCCGATGCCTGGCGGCTGGGCCTGATGGCGGGCTACACCCGCACGGATTTCGACGTGCGCGATCGCGCGTCATCGGGCGACAGCGACAACTACCATCTCGGGGCCTACGGCGGCGGCCAGTGGGGCGCGGTGGGCCTGCGCGGCGGGCTGGCCTACAGCTGGCACGACATCGCGACTCGGCGCTCGGTATCCATGCCCGGCTACTCCGACAGCCTCAAGGCCAACTACGACGGCCGCACCGTCCAGGCGTTTGCCGACCTCAGCTATCGCATCGACACGCGCGTCGCTGCGCTGGAGCCGTTCGCCAACCTGGCCTACGTCAACCTCAAGACCGACGGCTACAGCGAGAGCGGCGGCGCGGCGGCGCTGCGCGCAAACAGCCAGACCACCGAGACCACGTACACGACACTGGGTTCGCGGCTCATGTCCAGCTTCGAACTGGGCGGCGCGCAAGCCACGGCTCGCGGATCGCTGGGCTGGCGCTACGCCTTCGGCGACTTGAAGCCCGCCGCCACCCAGGCTTTCGCGGCGGGCGATGCCTTTACCGTGGCCGGCGTGCCCATCGCGAAGAACAGCGCGGTGCTGGAGGCGGGGCTGGATGTGCAGGTTTCGCGCAAGGTGTCGTTCGATCTGTCCTACCAAGGACAGCTCGCCAGCGGGGCGCAAGATCACGGCGTCAGGGCAGGGGTGAGCGTGCGGTTCTGATTCATCAGCCCCCCAAAAAAAACCGCCCGTTTCCGGGCGGAGCAAAGGAACGCTGTAGGGATCCGCGGACGCGTCAGAGGATGCGTTTGCGGACCTGGGTGATGATGATTTCGGCCACGACCACCACCGCGAAGATGGCAGCCAGCACCAGCGCCACGCGGTCCCACTGGAACAGGTTCAGAGCCGTGTCCAGTGCCATGCCGATGCCGCCGGCGCCCACCAGGCCAAGTACCGCCGATTCGCGCACGTTGATGTCCCAGCGCAGCAGCACGATGGACCAGAAGGCGGGGCGGATCTGCGGCCAGTAGGCGTACCAGATCACGGATGCCTTGCTGGCGCCGGTGGCGGTGACGGCCTCGATCGGGCCGCGCTGCGCTTCCTCGATGGCTTCGCCCACCAGCTTGCCGACGAAGCCGATGGAGCGGAACGCAATGGCCAGCGTGCCGGCCAGCGCGCCGGGCCCGAAGATGGCGATGAACAGCAGCGCCCACACGAGCGAATTGACCGAACGGCTGGACACCAGGATCAGCCTGGCCAGCATGTTGACGGTCTTGCTGGGCGTGAGGTTGTTGGCCGCCAGCAGGCCCACCGGCACCGCCATCACCACGGACAGGATGGTGCCCAGCGTGGCGATGTGCAGCGTTTCGATCAGCGCGCCGTGCACGCCTTCCGGGTAGTAGGCCCAGTCTATCGGCCACATGCGCTGGAACAGATCGGCCATCTGCTCGGGCGCGTCGTACAGGAACTCCGGAATGATCTCGACGCCGCGGATCGCCTGCACGATGGCCGCGACCACCAGCAGGTAGAGCGCGAAGCGCAGCAGGCGCTGGCCCATGCTGTAGCGTTGCCAGACGCGCGGCGAACCCGGTGGATTGAAGGTGGATGCGTGGGCGTTCATTCGTCCACCTCCGCACGGCGCTTGACCGGAGTTGCGCCGCTGCCGATGCCGCGCGCTCCCGCGAAGCGGCCTTGCAGGATGCGTTCGAATCCCAGGTTGTCCAGGAACACGGCGCGCACGAAGCCGGCCAGGATTTCACCCAGCATGATGATGGCGATCAGGGTCAGCAGGATGGCGCTGACGAAATCGTAGTCAAAGCGCTGGAACGCCGAGAACAGCGTGCCGCCCACGCCGCCCGCACCCACGATCCCCACCATGGTGGAGTTGCGCAGGTTGGAGTCGAACTGGTAGGTGGCAAAGCCGATGAAGCGGGCGAATACCTGCGGCAGCACGCCGAAGATGATGACGTTGGCGAACGAGGCGCCCGTGGCGCGCACGGCTTCCACCTGCTTTAACGAAATCTCTTCGATGGCCTCGGTGAACAGCTTGCCGATGAAGCCGACCGAGGCGACCGTCAGCGCCAGGATGCCGGCCAGCGCGCCAAAGCCCACGGCCTTGACGAACAGGATGGCGACGATGACGGGATGCAGCGCGCGGCACAGGGCCACGATGGCGCGGGCGGGCCACGATACCCAGGTGGGCATCATGTTGCGCGCGCCCAGCAAACCGATGGGCAGCGCGATGATGATGCCAAGCACCGAGGCCAGCACCGCGATCTCCAGGCTTTCCGCGATGCCCTTCCACAAGGTGGCGGGCTTTTCGAAGTTGGGCGGAAACATGCGCGCCAGGAACGTGGACGCGTGCCCCATGCCGGTTTCGAAACGCGCCCAGCTGAAGTCCAGCTGCGCGCCGGCATACAGCGTGTAGGCCAGCAGCAGCAGCACGCCGGCCTTGGCGCGCCCGGACATGGCGAAGGGGCGGGCGCCCTTGGGTGGGATCATTCCAGCCAAGACTCGCCTCCGTAGATGGTCTTGAGCATGGCGGCGTCCAGCCCCTGGCCGTCGCCGTCATAGACCACATGGCCGCCGGACATGCCGACGATGCGCGTGGCGTAGCGGCGGGCGAGTTCGACGTCGTGGATGTTGACGATAACGGGAATGCCCGTGGCGCTGCCCTGTTCGGACAGCAGTTCCATGATCTCGACGGAGGTCTTGGGGTCGAGCGAGGACGTGGGCTCGTCGGCCAGCAGCAGCTGCGGGCGCTGCATCAGCGCGCGGGCAATGCCCACGCGCTGGCGCTGGCCACCCGACAGCGCATCGGCGCGCTGGTCGGCGAAACCCGCCAGGCCCACGGTGTCCAGCAGCTTGTAGGCGTGCTGGATGTCCTCGGGCTCGAAGCGGCGCATCCAGGCCTTCACGGCGGAGGTGTAGCCCAACCGTCCGGTCAGGAGGTTTTCCATGACCGTCAGGCGTTCGACCAGGTTGTATTCCTGGAACACCATGCCGATGTGGCGGCGTGCGCGGCGCAGCGACGCGCCGCGCACGCGGGCCAGGTCCACGGACCCGTCCTTCGACTGCAGCACGATCTCGCCCTTGGTGGGTTCGATCAGCCGGTTGATGCAACGCAGTAGCGTGCTTTTACCGGTGCCCGAGGGGCCGATGATGGCTGTAAGCCCCTGTCCCGCGATCTGCAGGTCGATGCCGTTGAGTACCGGCCGGCCGGCCCGGTATTCCTTCACCAGGCCGGAAATGCGTAGCGACGTCGTCATACGGAATTACTTCTTGCTCTTGGCGGATTCGCGGTCGTAGGCAGCGCGGTTGAAACTCTCGCCGCCGGATTCGGCGACCTGGCGCACGATGGCCCAGTCCTTCTCGTAGGTCACCGGGTAGAAGCGGTCGGCGCCGTCGAAGGCCTTGGACATTTCCGCGGGGAAGCGGTAGTCGTAGAAGCACTTGAGCATCTGGTCGCGGAACTTGGGCTCCAGGTCATGCGCGTAGGCGAACGACGAGGTCGGGAATTTCTCGCTCTTGTAGATCACGCGGAAGTCGGCTTCCTTGACCTGGCCGCGCTCGACCATGCGCTTGAACACGTCCGAGGCCACGGCAGCGGCGTCGTAGTCGCCGGAGTTCACGCCCATGACGGACTGGTCGTGCTTGCCGGAGAAGATGACCTTGTAGTCCTTGTCGGGAGTCAGGCCTTCCTTGGGGAACAGCGCGACCGGCGCCATGTGGCCCGAGTTCGACGAGGGGGCGGTGTGCGCGAGCTTCTTGCCCTTCAGGTCGGTCAGCTTCTGGTAGGGGCTGTCCTTCTTGACGATGACGATCAGGTTGTAGCCCTGGAAGCCGTCGGCATAGCCCTTGACCGCGAAGGGCACGGCGCCCGCGATGTTCACGGCGAAGGCGGTGGGGCCGGTCGAGAAGCCGCCCACGTGCAGGCGGCCCGAGCGCATGGCCTCGATTTCCGCGGCATTGCTCTGCACCTGATAGAACACCACGCGCTTGCCCGTGCATTCGGACAGGTGCTTGGTGAAGGGCTTGAAGATGTCTTCGTAGACCGCCGGGTCTTCCACCGGGGTGTAGGTGAACACCAGGGTGGACGGGGTCTTCAGCTTGGCCGGATCGGTGGGCGTGTCGGCCACCAGGTCCTTGTTGGCGTCGCAGTACATCTGGTCCAGGTCGCCGCGGTTGGTGCAGGCGTCGGCGGCTTGCGCGGCGGACGTGCCCAGGGCGAAGGCGGCCAGCGTGGCCGCTTGAAGCAGGCGCAGAGCTTGCATCTTGTGTCTCCTCTTTCTTTGTTTGTGTGACGTGTCACTTAATTCAACCTGAATTCAAACATGGAAGAGGAGGGGACGCACTCGGGAAAGTCCCTGTGTTTCTTTTCGGCTTTTGTTCGCTTTGTTCGATTTATGTTCGTTTTTGCGCGAAATTCGCCGTTTGGCTCAGCTCCGGTAACCGAGCTTGCGCGAGATTTCCTGCGCGCAGGCCAGCAGCGGCCGGGCGATGGCGCCGTCCCAGGCCACATCGAACAGTCCCGTGGGGCCCAGGCTGGTCAGGGCCAGGGCGATATTGCCGGTGTTGTCGAAGACCGGCACCGACAGCGCGTCCACGCCTGGCAGCGGGTTGCCCAGGGCGCGCGCCATGCCGTGCACGCGGATGTCGGCCAGTTGCGCCTCGATGTTGGCGCGGGACGCCTTGCGCGGCGGCGGCATGCTGGCGATGACGGCCGTGTCGCCTTCCTCGCGCGCGATGTAGTGCTCGCTGACCTTGGGCGGCAGCCAGGCCGCGAACACCAGGCCAGTGGCCGTGTGCAGCATGGACATCACCGTGCCCTTGCGCATGTTCACGTGGACCGGGTAGCTGGCTTCGGTCATGTGGATCATGGTGGGGCCGTGCGAACCGAGCACGGCAATGCCCAGCGTGTGGCCGATTTCCGATTGCAGCTTGGCGATTTCCGGCATGGCGACGCGCACGGGGTCCAGGCGCTGCAGGCTGACCAGGCCCATCTGCAGAGCGAAGGGGCCCAGTTCGTACTGGCCGGTGATGGCGTCCTGCTGCACCAGGCCGACGCGGATGAAGCTGACCAGGTAGGGGTGCGCCTTGGCCGAGGTCATGCCGGCGCCCGCGGCCAGGTCGCGCAGGGTCAGGGGCTTGCCGGCGTCGACCAGGGCGGCCAGCAGCGGCACGCCCACCTCGATCGACTGGATGCTGCGGCGGCCGTCGTTGGCGGCCGGAGAGGAAGCGGAAGGGGATGTCGCCACGGTATGCGGACCTCAGGCCGGCTGTGCTTGGGGGGACCGCGCGGCCAGCAGCCGGTCGGCCATTTCCACGAAGCCCGCGCCGCCATGGTAGGCGGCGACGAAGGCGGGGCGGTGCGTCAGGCGGTGCAGCTGGGCCTGGATGTTGGCCACGCCGACCGAAATCGGGAAGTAGGCGAACATGGGTTCGTCGTTGGGCGAGTCGCCGATGAACAGGGTGCTGTCCAGGGCGCCGGCCACGTCCGCGCCGAACTCGCGCTGGAACATGGTGCGCGTCATGGTGAGTTTGTCGTAGTCGCCGAACCAGCCGTTGACGTGGATGGAACTGACCTTGGCCTGGGCGCCGGCTTCCTCGAAGATCTGGACAATCCGGGTGATCGCCGTATCGGGCAGGGCGGGCACGTCCTCGCAGAAATCGATGGCCAGGTCGGCCACGCGGTAGTCCTGGTCGCTGGCCACGGCGGCGCCGGGCACTTCGGCCAGGACGCGGTCGCGGATGGCGTCCAGCTTCCGGCGGCTGGCCTGGCGCGAGGCGGCGTCGGTCCAGTAGTGGGTGGTCATGCGGCGGGCCTGGCGGTCATAGGCGTAATAGAAGGCGCCGTTTTCGCCGACCACGGCGCGCACCGGCCACATGCGGGCGATGTGGTCGCACCAGCCGGCGGGGCGGCCGGTAATGGGCACGACCTGGATGCCGGCCTGTTCCAGGCGCTCCAGCGCCGCATAGGCGTCCGCCGGCAGGCGGCCCTCGGTGGTCAGCGTGTCGTCGATGTCGGTCAGCACGACGCGGACGGCCGCCGCGACGGTCAAAGGCATGGCCGCAAGGGCTTGCATGTGGGGTTTCCTTGGCTCGGTTTTTTAGGGGTGGTCTCCGGGCGAAAGTTTACCGGACACCCCCGGCCGGCGGGGCTGGCAGGGCCGGATAGGGGTTCCGCCTCCAGGGGCGGTAAAATCCGGGCTTTCCCGCCTGGTTTACGTGCCCGCCATGTCCGTCCAGTTGTCCCCTTTGCCCGGCTCCGAGCCGGAATCCTTCGGCATCGCCTCTGTTGCCGAAATCATCGCCGAGCTGCGCGCCGGCCGCATCGTCATCCTGGTTGACGAAGAAGACCGTGAAAACGAGGGCGACCTCGTCATGGCCGCCGAATTCGTCACGCCCGAAGCCATCAACTTCATGGTGACGCACGGCCGCGGCCTGGTGTGCCTGACCTTGACCGAAGAGCGCTGCCGCCAACTGGACCTGCCCCTGATGGCGGCCCGCAACGGCACGCGCTACGGCACCAACTTCACCCAGTCGATCGAGGCCGCCGAAGGCGTCGAGACCGGCATTTCGGCCGCCGACCGCGCCCGCACCATCCAAGTGGCGGTGGCGCGCGACGCCAAGCCCGCGGACCTGGTCCAACCCGGCCACATCTTCCCGGTGCGCGCCGTGCCCGGTGGCGTGCTGGTCCGTGCCGGCCACACCGAGGCGGGCTGCGACCTGACCGCCATGGCCGGCCTGACGCCCGCCGCCGTGATCTGTGAAATCCTCAAGCCGGACGGCACCATGGCCCGCCTGCCGGACCTGGTGCAGTTCGCCCGCGAACACGGCCTGAAGATCGGCACCATCGCCGACCTGATCCAGTACCGCAGCGAACACGAATCCATCGTCAAGCGCGTGGGCAAGCGCACCATGCAGACCGCCTGGGGCGAATTCGAAGCCGTGGCCTATGAAGACGCCGCCACCGGCTCCGCCCATTTGGCGCTGGTGCATGGTAACGTGACTCCCGACGCCGAGACGCTGGTGCGTGTGCACGAGCCGGCCTCCGTGCTGGACGTGCTGGACACCGGCGCCAGCCCGCACAGCTGGGGCGTGGCGCAGGCCTTGCAGGCCATCGCGGCCTCGCCCGCCGGCGTGCTGGTGCTGATGAACTGCCAGTCGTCCACGGAACACCTGTTTGGCCAGATCGCCGGTTGGAAAGACTCCAAGGCCCAGGCCAACCCCGGCAACGCCGACCGCTACGGCCTGCGTACCTACGGGATTGGCGCCCAGATTCTGCGTGACCTGAACGTGGGCCAGATGAAGCTGCTGGCCCGGCCGCGCAAGATGCCCAGCATGGCGGGCTTCTCGCTCACCATTACGGGTTACGATTGCGACCCTCCGAATACTCCCGCAACACACTGAAGGCCGACCTATGAACCCTTACATCCTTACCCCCGACCTGAACGGCGAAGGGCTGCACATCGGCATCGTACGCGCCCGCTTCAATGAAGAAATCGGCCAGGCCGAACTCGAAGCGTGCCTGAAGGAACTGGCCGAACTGGGCGTGGACGAGCGCGACGTGATGGTCGCCACCGTTCCCGGCGCCCTGGAACTGGGCGTGGCCCTGTCCCATATGGCCGAAACGTTTGAATTCGACGCCCTGATCGCGCTGGGCGCGGTCATCCGCGGCGAGACCTATCACTTTGAAGTGGTCAGCAATGAAATGGCCACTGCAATCACCCGTATTTCCCTGGAAACCGGCATCCCCGTCGCCAACGGCGTGCTGACCGTCGACACCGACGAGCAGGCGCAGGCGCGCGCGGCCGGCAAGGGCCGCGATTGCGCCCAGGTGGCCGTTGAAATGGCCAACCTGGTGGCGGCCCTGGAACCCGAGGAAGAAGACGAAGACGACGAAGACGAGGACGAAGATTTTGACGACGAAGAAGACGACGACCAGCGCTGATAGCGCGGCGCAGGCCCGCGCCAACGCGCGCAGCGCGCGCCGCCGCGCACGCGAATTCGCCCTGCAGGGCGTGTACGCGTGGCTGCTGCGCGGCGGCGAAGGCACGCAGGACGCCGGCGAGATCGACGCCCATCTGCGCGACACCGAGGATTTTTCCGAGGCCGACGCGCAGTGGTTCAAGACCTTGCTGCATGGCGTGCTGCGCGAAGCGCCCGCGCTGCGTGAGCGTTTCACGCCCTACGTCGACCGTCCGCTGGCCGAACTGTCGCCTGTCGAGCATGGCATCCTGCTGATCGGCAGCTTCGAACTGATTCATCACGTCGAAGTGCCGTACAAGGTCGCCATCAATGAAGCCGTCGAACTGGCCAAGTCGTTCGGCGGCACCGACGGCTTCAAGTTCGTCAACGGCGTGCTCGACAAGCTGGCGGCCGACGTCCGCGCCCACGAAGTCAACAAGAGGTAGCTTCCTCTCCCCCCCGAAGCGCTGCGCGCTTCCCCCCCAGGGGGGCGCCGCTGCGGACCGGCAGAGCCGGATCCGCGCGGCCCGGATTTGGGGGGCACCTGTTTCTTGCCGCGTGAGGAGTGGGTTGGGGTTTCTTCCTGGTTGTGCGGGGCGCCGCATGATTTGTGGGGGCGGCAAGCCCCCGTAGGTTTCAATGCCGGCCTGCCGTGCCGGACTGCGGAGTTGCCTTGGCGTCCGAATTTGATCTGATCGCGCGCTATTTCACCCGCGCGGCCCCTGCCGGCCTGCTGGGCGTGGGCGATGATTGCGCCCTGTTCCCGGTCCCGCCCGGCGAACAGGTGGCCACCAGCACGGACCTGCTGCTGGAAGGCCGCCATTTCTTTCCCGATGTGGATCCGCAAGCGCTGGGGCATAAGGCCCTGGCGGTGAACCTTTCCGACCTTGCTGCAATGGGCGCACGCCCCATCGGCTGCGTGCTGGGCCTGGCCTTGCCGCGGCTGGACGAGCCCTGGCTTGCGGCTTTTGCCGCAGGCTTCCATGCGCTGGCTGCGGCTCACGGTTGCCCGCTGATCGGCGGCGACACGACGCGCAGCGCGCATGACCTTGCCATCAGCGTCACTGTGTTCGGCGCCGTGCCGGCCGGGCAGGCCTTGCGCCGCGATGGCGCCCGGGCTGGCGACGACATTTGGGTGTCCGGCGAGCTGGGGGCGGCCGACGTGGCCTACCGCCTGCTGGACGGGCAATACCCCTCTGACGCGGCGCTGCTGGCGGCGACGCGCGGCGCGCTGGAATGGCCGGAGCCTCAGGTCGCGCTGGGCCTGGCCTTGCGCGGCATCGCCCATGCCGCCATCGACATTTCCGACGGACTGCTGCAGGACCTGGGTCATATCCTGGCTGCCAGCAGCGTGGGCGCCATGCTGCATTACGCCGCGATGCCTGTGTCGCCCGCCCTGGCTGGCTTGCAAGAAGCGCCGCTGCGCCGCGCGGTGCTGGGCGGCGGCGACGTCTACCAGCTATGCTTCACCGCGCCCGCCTCCCGGCGCGAGGCCGTGCTTGCGGCGGCGGCTGCGGCCGGCGCGCGCGTGACCCGCGTGGGGCAGATCCAGGCGCAGCCGGGCCTGTCCGTGCTGGACGGCCAGGGCCAGCCTCTCGCCGAGCTGCCGGCCGGTTTCGATCACTTTCCCGCGGCCTGATCCGCCGCGTCCCAACCCGCATACCCATGCCGTCGACCGACAACCGTCCCACCTCCATGCGCGACCGAGCCCGGACCGCATACCCGCCGCTGTCCTGGGTCTGCCGCGATCCGGGCCGGCTCATCGCCTTTGGCTTTGGCAGCGGCCTGATCCGGCCGGCCTCCGGTACCTGGGGCACGCTGCTGGCCTGGGCGATCTGGGTCGCCGCCGCGCCCGCAGCCTCGGATTGGGCGATCGGCGCATTCCTGGCGCTGGCTTTTTTGTATGGCTGCTGGGCCTGCCATCGCGTCGGGCGTGAACTCCAGCAGTCGGATCATGTCGGAATGGTCTGGGACGAGATGGTGGCGTTCTGGCTGGTGCTCTGGCTGACGCCCGCGGGCTGGTTGCCGCAGGCGCTGGCGTTCGTGCTGTTCCGCACGTTCGACATCGTCAAGCCGCCTCCCATCAAGTTCTTTGACG
The DNA here is from genome assembly GCF_014851465.1 of Achromobacter sp. ACM04. Lineage (NCBI taxonomy): Bacteria > Pseudomonadati > Pseudomonadota > Betaproteobacteria > Burkholderiales > Alcaligenaceae > Achromobacter > Achromobacter sp. ACM04. The sequence goes on along the minus strand of NZ_JACUZS010000002.1, from coordinate 702,727 downwards.
CCCATATCAAAGGCGGTTTCGGCGTGATGTGGGACGATATCGTGGCGGCTGGATACGCCCTGCTGGTCATGGCGCTGGTCGTGCGCACAGGAGTCTTGGGATGAGCGGACAACAAGAAAGCACCCGGCCCAATCTGTCGGCCGAACAACTGGCGCAAGCCACTTCGCTGGCGCTGGTTGAACGGCTGGGCGAAACGCTGCGGCGCAAGGGCTGGATGCTGGGCACGGCCGAATCCTGCACCGGAGGCCTCCTGGCCGGCGCGATGACGGCGGTGGCCGGTTCCAGCGACTGGTTCGAGCGCGGCTTCGTGACCTACAGCAACGAGGCCAAGGTTGCTGAACTGGACGTATCGCCCGACGCCTTGCACCACTTCGGCGCCGTCAGCGAACCGGTGGCGCTGGAGATGGCCAACGGCGTGCTGCTGGCGTCTCCCGCCGCGCATGTGGCGGTGTCCACGACCGGCATCGCCGGGCCGGGCGGCGCGACGCCGGGCAAGCCGGTGGGCATGGTGTGCTTCGGCTTTGCGCAGCGTTCGGGCGAAGGCATCAGCAGTCGCGCCGTCACGCACGTGTTCCCCGGCGACCGTGCGCAGGTGCGCCAGGCGGCGGTGGACTACGCGCTGCGCGGGTTGCTGGAATTGTTGGGCGCGCCGGTCAACCGGCGCTGAGAAACGGATTGCGCGGCAGGGGGCTGCCGGCCCCCATGCCCCGGATCAGCGCACTGCGTTGATCGCGTCGCGCAGGCCCTTGGCCGCCGTGCCGGCGGCCTCGCGCCAGTCGTCGCCGCCGCTGGCGTAGATGATGGCGCGGGACGAGTTGATCATCATGCCGCTGCGGGCCGCGTTGGCGCCGGCGTTCACGGTGGCGGTGATGTCGCCGCCCTGGGCGCCGATACCTGGCACCAGCAGGGGCACCGCGTCGCCGATGCGTGCGCGCACCGCGGCCAGCTCATTCGGGAAGGTCGCGCCCACCACCAGGCCGCACTGGCCATTGGCGTTCCACTTGTCGGCGACCAGGCCTGCGACGTGCAGGTACAGCGGCTCGCCATTGTCCATCTTCAGGAATTGCAGGTCCGAACCGCCGGGGTTGGAGGTGCGGCACAGCACGATCACGCCGCGGTCGCGCCACGCCAGATAGGGCTCGACCGAGTCCAGGCCCATGTACGGGCTGACCGTCAGCGCGTGCGCCTGGTAGCGTTCGTAGGCTTCGCGGGCGTAGTTCTCGGCGGTGGAGCCGATGTCGCCGCGCTTGGCGTCCAGCACGATGGGCAGATCAGGGTGTTTTTCGCGGATGTGCTGGCACAGCGCTTCCAGCTGGTCTTCGGCGCGATGGGCGGCGAAGTAGGCGATCTGCGGCTTGAAGCTGCAGGCATAGGGCGCGGTGGCGTCCACGATGTCGCGGCAGAACTGGAAGATGGCGTCGGGCTTGTCCTGCAGTTCGCGGGGGAAGCGCTGCGGGTCGGGATCCAGCCCGACTTGCAGGAGCGAGTTGCTGGTGGTCCAGGCGTGTTCGAGTTTTTGCAGGAAATTCATGGGAGTTCAGTGCAGTTTGACCCGCGGGCGCGTGCGCCGCATGAGCAGGCGGGCCAGGGCAAGGGAGGCGGTACGCGAGATGCCGAGCACCGCTTTGTGGTGCATCAGGTGCAGGCTCATGTACATCAGGCGTGCCAGTGTACCGCTTACGAACAGTCCCCGTCCGGCCAGCTTGCCCATCAGGCTGCCGACGCCAGCGTCCTGGCCCAGCGACACCAGCGAGCCATGGTCCTCGTAGACATAGGGCGTGGTGGGCTCGGGCGTATGGCGCAGGCGCGCGGTGAGTTTCTTGGCCAGATAGTCGGCCTGCTGGTGCGCGGCTTGCGCGCGGGCGGGCACGCTGCGGCCGTCGCGCCACGGCGCGGCGCAGCAGTCGCCCAGCGCCAGGATGTGCGGATCGGCGGTTTCCAGCCGTTCGTTCACCTCCACCTGGCCCACCCTGTTCAGCGGCAGGTCCAGGCCGGCCAGCAGGGCCGGGCCCTGGATGCCTGCCGCCCACATGCAGAGCTGGGCCGGGAACTCGCGGCCGTCGGCCGTCTTGACGCTGTCGGCGGTGACTTCCGAGACCCGGCAGGACGCTTCCACCCGGATGCCCAGTTCCGTCAGGCGGTTGGTGGCCGCGACCGAGATCTTCTCGGGCAGGGCCGACAGGATGCGCGGGGCGCCTTCCACCAGGGTGATGGCCAGATCGCGTTCGGCGCGGAAATTCGGCAGGCCGTAGGCGCTGACCACGTGGCTGGCCTCGACCAGCTCCACGGCCAGCTCGACGCCGGTGGCCCCGCCGCCCACGATCACCAGATCCAGGCGGGCCGAGGGATTGCGCACCTTGGCCTGATCCACCAGGGCCATGGCCTTGAGCATGGTCAGGCGGAACTGCTCCGCGTTTTCGGTGGAATCCAGCGTGACCGCATGTTCGGCCGCGCCGGGCGTATTGAAGAAGTTGGACGTGCTGCCCAGAGCCAGGACCAGCGTGTCGTAGGCGAGCTCGCGGCGTGGCAGGACTTCCTGGCCTTGCGCGTCGTTCACCGCGTCCACGGTGATGCGGCGCTGCTCGCGGTCGATGTGTTCCAGGCGGCCCTGCGCGAACGAAAACCCGTTCATGTGGGCCAGCATCAGGTAGGACAGGCCTTCCTGGTGGATGTCCAGCGTGCCGGCGGCCGCTTCGTGCAGCGAGGGCTTCCAGATATGGAAGGGGCGGCTGTCGACCAGCGTGATGTGCTGCCGGCCATGCACGCGGCCCAGCTTGGCCGCCAATTCCAGGCCGCCGGCGCCGCCGCCGACGATGACAATGCGCTCAGAGGAGTCGGGCGTCGATCTAGGCATCATGGCTTCCAGTATAAATAGCGGCGCATCTCCCGGGAGATGACTAGCGGTGTCAATGCATGACGAAACGGCTGATGGCCACGCCTACCCAGACCGTCCCGGCGAAGATCAGCAGCAGCATCACGGCGGCGCTGCCCAGGTCCTTGGCCCGCCCCAGGAGCGGGTGCGATTCGACGGAAAGCGCGTCGGCCAGCGCCTCGATGGCGGAGTTCAGCAGCTCCGCCGCCAGCACCATGATGACCGTGCCCACCAGGAAAAACACTTCAACCGTCGTGCGGCCGAGGAAGAACGCAGCCGGGATCATCAGGACGGCCAGCGCCAACTCCTGGCGGAACGCCGCCTCGTACTTGATCGCGGCCTGCAGACCCTGCAGGGAGTAGCGCAGCGCATTCAGGATGCGGCGCAGGCCCCCGGTGCTTTTGTAGGGCGAATGATGCGGATTCTGTGACATGGGTGCGGAAAATGGGCTGGGTGTGGCGGCTTTTTAACAGATATGCATTGCCCGCGAAGCCATCGCACGCATCTTTGGGCAAACCCTAATTGTGACGTATCCCGCACCGGCGCAAGATTTGGTCAATTGGTAAGGCCACTTTACCTTTTGGCCTGACTTATCCACCGGTACACCCGCAGTCCATGCCCATCCAGACCATCGAACCCCGCCGCCTGTATCGCCAGATCGCCGACCAGCTGCGCCTGCTGATCGAGTCGGGCGAATTTCCGGTTGGGGCGCGCCTGCCGCCCGAGCGCGATCTCGCGCTCAAGCTGGGCGTGTCGCGTCCGTCCGTGCGCGAGGCGCTGATCGCGCTGGAGGTCGAAGGCTGGGTGGAAGTCCGCATGGGTTCGGGCGTCTATGTGCAAAGCCTGGCCGGCGGGCCGCGCGCCAGCCTGACGGCAGAGAGCCCGCTGGAAACCATACGCGCCCGCCAGGTGATCGAAGGCGAGCTGGCCGCGCAGGCCGCGTTGCGCAATACGCCCGCGCTGGTGGATGGCCTGGCCGAAGCCGTCGGCACCATGGAAGACGAGGCGCTGGCCGGCAACGTGCCGATCCGCGGAGACCGGCTGTTCCATCTGCGCGTGGCCGAGATGGCGAACAACGCCGTGCTGGTGCGCGTGGTGAGCGAACTGTTCGACGAGCGCCACAATCCGCTGTCCGTGAAGCTGGGCGACTACTTCGAGAATCCTTCCAGCTGGGCGGCCGCCATCGCCGAGCACCGCAAGGTGATCGACGCCATCCGCGCCGGCGACGACCGCGGCGCGCGCGCCGCCATGCACCACCATCTGGCCTGCTCGCACGACCGCCTCACCGCAAGCTGGCCCGGCGCGGACGCGTCAGGTCAGCTCTTGGATAGCCGGGAGCAGACGGAATCATGAGCATCGCACGCAGATGCCCGATGTTCGGAACGCCAAGGAGCAAGTCGCCATGACGCTGGCCTGTCGCATCCACGGGGCGCGCGACCTGCGCCTGGAACCGGACGAAGTCGCGCCGCTGGCGCCGCACGAGGTGGAGCTGAGGCTGGGCGCCGCGGGCATCTGCGGATCCGACCTGCACTATTTCCTGCATGGCCGCGTGGGGGCCTTCGTCATCCGCGAACCCCTCATCCCCGGTCATGAGGCGTCGGGCGTCGTGCTGCGCACGGGCGATGCCGTGCGGTCGGTGGCGCCGGGCATGAAGGTCGCCATCAATCCTTCCCATCCTTGCGGCGGCTGCGATTACTGCCGCGCCGGCCGCGACAATCTTTGCCGCAACATGCGCTTTCTCGGCAGCGCCAGCATCTATCCGCACGTGCAAGGCATGTTCCGCGAGCGCTTCGTCATGGGCGAACGCCAACTCACGCCGGTGCCGGAAGCAGACGTTACGCTGGGCGAGATCGCCTGTGCCGAGCCGCTGTCCATCGGCCTGCATGGCGTCAACCGGGCGGGTCCCATGATGGGCAAGCGCGTGCTGGTCACGGGCGGCGGCACCATAGGCTGCATGACCGTGCTGGCCGCCAGGCTGGCGGGCGCGGCCCACGTGACGGTGGTGGACGTGGCCGACCGACCGCTGGACATGGCGCGCCAGGTCGGCGCCGCCGAGGCCGTGCGCAGCGACCAGCTCGCGCCCGCCGATCTGGCCGATATCGCCGACATCAGCATCGAGGCCGCCGGCAGCCCCGCGGCGCTGGCGACCTGCTTGACGGCGACGCGGCGCGGCGGCCGCATCGTGCAAGTGGGAACGCTGCCCGCCGAGGGCATCTCGTTTCCTGCCAACAACATCATGGCGCGGGAGCTCGACTACGTCGGCGCGTTCCGCGCGGGCGTGGAGTTCGATTGGGCCGTCTCCTACCTGCGTGCGCGCAAGGTGGACGTGCGGCCCCTGATGAGCGCGCAGTTGCCGTTGTCGCAGGCGTTCGAGGCCTTCGAGCTGGCGGCGGATCGCAGTCGCAGTACCAAGGTGCAACTTGTAGTTGAAGCGTGACCCCGCTGGCGGCTCACCATGGGCCGCCACGCCGGGCATTCAAAAAACAACGAGGAGACGACATGAACCTAGGCAACGCCGTCAAGGCGCTGGTTGCCGCCCTGGCGCTCGCCGCCAGCGGCAGCGTAGTGGCGCAAACCAAGCTCAAGTGGGCCCACGTGTACGAAACATCCGAACCCTTCCATACCGCCTCCGTCTGGGCGGCGCAGGAAATCGGCAAGCGCACCAACGGCCGTTACCAGATCGACGTATACCCGGCCTCGCAGCTGGGCAAGGAAAACGACATCAACCAGGGCCTGACCCTCGGTACGGTGGACATGATCATCTCCGGCTCCAGCTTCGCGGCCAAGAGCTTTCCCCGTATCGGCGTCACCTACTACCCCTACATCTTCCGCAATCCCGAGCACCTGATCGCCTACACGAAGAGCGATATCTACAAGGAACTCACGCGCGGCTACGACGAGAAAAGCGGCAACCACATCGTCGCCACCACCTACTACGGCACGCGCCAGACCACGTCCAACCGACCATTCACCAAGTGTTCCGAAATGAAGGGCCTGAAGATCCGCGTGCCTGACGTGGCCGCCTATCTGGCCATGCCGCGCGCCTGCGGGGCCAACACCGCGCCGATCGCCTTCGCCGAGGTCTACCTGGCTTTGCAGAACGGCACCGTTGAGGCGCAGGAGAACCCGCTCACCACCATCGAGGCCAAGAAGTTCTACGAAGTGCAGAAGAACATCATCCTCACCGGCCATATCGTCGATCACCTGAACACGGTGATCTCGGGCAAGCTGTGGAAGAGCCTGTCCGACGAAGACAAGAAGATCTTTGCCGAAGTGGCGCAGCAGGCGGCTGAGAAGGCTTCCGCCGAGGTCGCCGAAAGCGAGAAGAAGATGGTCGAGGTGTTTCGCAAGCGCGGCCTGAACGTGGCGGAGGTGAACGTCCAGGACTTCCGCGACACCGTGCTGGAGAAAGTGCCGTTCAAGCAGTACGGCTACGAAAAATCGGATTGGGAACGGATTCAGGCCGTGAAGTAAGCGCGCCCGGGGCCGCCCCGCGGCCCCGCATCGACCCGTCCGACTCCGCACAAGGGGAACGCCATGCATTCCGATGCCAAGGCCGCCGTGATGGCGGCCGCCAGCAACAACCCTGTCCATCCCACGGGGCACCAGCCGCCCGCCACGGCGCAGGAGATCGTCCAGAGTTTCGAGGAAGCCGATCATCACGAGGTCAGCCTGGCGGGCTACCAGCCCGAGGACTGGATCTGCCTGGGTATTTTCTGGACCATGGCGCTGCTGGTCTTCCTGCAGTTCTTTTCGCGCTATGTGCTTAACGACTCCTACGCCTGGACCGAGGAACTGGCCGTCTATTGCCTGATCGGCGTGGTGTTCATCGGCTCGGCCATGTGCGTGCGCGCCTGCCGCCACATCCAGGTGGATTTCCTGTACCGCTACCTGCCGCGCCCTGTCGGTCGCACGCTGGCCACCGTCATCGACCTGCTGCGCACGGCGTTCTTCGGTTATGCGGTGTGGCTCACCTACCGCTACATCGCGCTGGTGGGCGACGAGCCCATGACCACGCTGTTCTGGAACAAGGCCTATGTCTACTGGATGGCGCTGGCGGGATTCGTCCTGATGTTCCTGCGCTCGGTGCAGGTGTCGATCTGCAATTGGCGCCAGGGCTACTCCATCCTGGAAAACCCCGCGGCCTACGAGTCGCAGGACTAGCCGGGGCGGCCCCGGAATCCGACAACGACAACCGGAAGCGAGACATGGGCATACTGATCGGAACCTTTCTGCTGTTGATGATCTTCGGCCTGCCGGTGGCGGTGGCCATGGCAGGCGCATCGCTGCTGTTCGTGCTGATTTCGGGCAGCGTGCCCGACGTGGTGGTGGCGCAGCGCATGATCGCGGGGGTGGAGTCCTTCCCTCTGCTGGCCGTGCCGTTCTTCATCCTGGCCGGCAACCTGATGAACATCGCCGGCATTACCGGCCGCATCTACAACTTCGCCGTGGCGCTGGTGGGCTGGATGCGCGGCGGCCTGGGGCAGGTGAACATCATCGGCTCGGTGGTGTTTGCGGGCATGTCGGGTACGGCCATTGCCGACGCCGCGGGCCTGGGCACCATCGAAATCAAGGCCATGAAGGACCACGGCTACGAGACCGAGTTCGCGGTGGGCGTGACAGCCGCCTCGGCCACGCTGGGCCCCATCATCCCGCCGTCGCTGCCCTTCGTCATCTACGGCATGATGGCTAACGTGTCGATCGGATCGCTGTTCCTGGCCGGCCTGATTCCCGGCGCGGTCCTGACCGTGTTGATGATGCTGACTGTGGCCTACTACGCGCGCCGCAACAACTGGGGCGGCGACGTGTCCTTCGACTGGAAGCGGCTGGGCGCCGCCGGGTTGGAAGTCGGCATCGTGCTGGCCTTCCCGCTGGCGATCTGGCTTATGACCGAGGCCGGCATGTCGGCCAACCTGGCGGCGGGTATCGCCTTCGCCGTGTTGCTGGCGCTGGACTGGCGCTACAACTTCTCGGCGGTGATGGCACTGATGGCGCCCGTCATCCTGATCGGCGGCATGACGCTGGGCTGGTTCACGCCCACGGAGGCCGCCGTGGCCGCGGTGATATGGGCGTTGTTCCTGGGGCTGGTGCGCTATCGCTCCATGACCTTGCGGACCCTGGCCAAAGCCACGTTCGACACCATCGAGACCACGGCCTCGGTGCTGTTCATCGTCACCGCCGCCTCGGTGTTCGCCTGGTTGCTGACCACCACCCAGGCGGCCCAGGCGCTGACCGACGGCATCCTCAGCGTGACCCAGAACAAATGGGTGTTCCTGCTGATGGCCAACGTCCTGATCCTGATCGTGGGCTGCTTCATCGACACTATCGCCGCCATCACCATCCTGGTGCCTATCCTGCTGCCCATCGTGCTCAAGCTCGGCATCGATCCGATCCATTTCGGCCTGATCATGACGCTGAACTTGATGATCGGTCTGCTGCACCCGCCCATGGGCATGGTGCTGTTCGTGCTGGCGCGCGTGTCCAAGCTGTCGGTGGAACGGACCACGGTCGCGATCCTGCCATGGCTGGTGCCCCTGTTCGTGGCGCTGATCGCCATTACCTATATCCCCCAGATCACGCTCTGGCTGCCCACCGCCATGGGCATGGCCAAGTAAAGAGGAAAACGTCATGACTGGAAGGCTGCAAGGCAAGACCGCCATCGTCACCGCCGCGGGGCAAGGCATAGGCCGCGCCGTGGCCGAGGCCTACGTCCGCGAAGGCGCCGACGTGCTGGCGCTGGACATCAACGGCGGGGCGCTGGAGACGCTGGCGGGATGCCGGCGCCGCACGCTGGACGTGACCGACGCAGCCGCCATCGGCGCGCTGGTCGCCGAGGCGGGGCCGGTGGACGTGCTGTTCAACGGCGCCGGTTTCGTGCATGCCGGAACCATCCTGGACTGCGACGAAAAGGCCTGGGACTTCTCGTTCGAACTGAATGTGAAATCCATGTACCGCATGATCCGCGCCTGCCTGCCCGGCATGCTGGCGCGGGGCGGCGGCTCCATCGTCAACATGGCCTCGGTGGCGTCCAGCATCAAGGGCGCGCCCAACCGCTGCGTCTACGGCGCCACCAAGGCGGCGGTGATCGGGCTGACCAAGTCCGTGGCCGCGGACTACGTGGGGCAGGGCATACGCTGCAACGCCATCTGCCCGGGCACGGTGGAATCGCCTTCGCTGCGCCAGCGCATCGAGGCGCAGGCCAGCGCCGGCGGGCAGACGCTGGCTGCGGTGGAGGCCGCCTTCGTCGCCCGCCAGCCCATGGGCCGCATAGGCAGCGCCGAGGAAATCGCCCTGCTGGCGGTGTACCTTGCCAGCGACGAGTCCGCCTTCACCACCGGCACCGCCCAGGTCATCGACGGCGGCTGGTCGAACTGAACATTTACTACACACATGAGGAACATGCGATGAAACTGTTGCGCTATGGTGCGAAAGGCGCGGAGAAGCCCGGAATGCTGGACGCCCGCGGGCAGGTGCGGGACCTGTCGGCGGTCCTGCCGGACATAGGCGCCGCCACGCTCACGCGCGCCGGCCTTGCGCCGCTGCGCGCGCTGGACCCGGCCAGCCTGCCGCTGGTGGATCGCCCGGGCCGCCTGGCTCCACCCTGGAGCGGCATGGGCAAGTTCATCTGCATCGGTCTGAACTACGCCGACCACGCAGCGGAGTCGGGCCTGCCGGTGCCGGCCGAGCCTGTGGTCTTCATGAAGCCCACCTCGGCCGTGGTCGGCTGCAACGATCCTGTGGTGCTGCCGCAGGACTCCGTCAAGACCGACTGGGAAGTCGAGCTGGGCGTGGTGATCGGCGAGCGGGCCCGCTACGTCAGCGAGGCGGACGCCATGAAGCACGTGGCCGGTTATTGCGTGGTCAACGACGTGTCCGAGCGTGAATACCAGATCGAGCGCGGCGGTACCTGGGACAAGGGCAAGGGCTGCGATACCTTCGGCCCGGTCGGCCCGTGGCTGGTCACCGCCGACGAGATCGCCGACCCGCAGGCGCTGGACATGTGGCTGGACGTCAATGGCAAGCGCTATCAGAACGGCAGCACCCGCACCATGGTGTTCGGCGTGGCGCAACTGGTGTCCTACGTCAGCCGCTTCATGACCCTGTACCCGGGAGACCTGATCAGCACCGGCACGCCGCCGGGCGTGGGCATGGGCCAGAAGCCGGCGCCCGTGTACCTGAAGGCCGGCGACGAGATGCGGCTGGGCATTGCCGGCCTGGGCGAACAGCAGCAGCGCGTCCACGCCTGGGATCCTGCGCTGATCGACGGTTAGCGGCGCGAGAACGCCAGGAGGCATTCATGTCTGAAACCGATACCGCCGTCATACGCATCCACCCGGCGGACAATGTGGTGATCGCCAGGCGCCAGCTGGCCGGCGGCACGCGCCTGGCTGGCGAAGACGTCGTCGTGCGCGGCCTGGTGCCGCCAGGGCACAAGGTGGCAACGCGCGCCATCGCCGCGGGCGAGCCGGTGCGCCGCTACAACCAGATCATCGGTGTCGCGCGCTGCGACATCGCGCCCGGCGCGCATGTCCACACGCACAACCTGGAGTTCTCCGAATTCGAACGCGATTACGCCGTGGGCGTCGACGCGCGCGCCACCGATTACGTCGACGCGCCCGCGCAGTTCGACGGCATCGTGCGCGCCGACGGCCGCGTCGCCACGCGCAACTACATCGGCATTCTCACCAGCGTGAACTGTTCGGCCACCGCCGCGCGCGCGATCGCCGACCATTTCCGTCGCGATATCCATCCGGACGCGCTGGCGGCCTATCCCAACGTGGACGGAGTGGTGGCGCTGACGCATGGCGCCGGCTGCGCCACGGGCAGCGAGGGCGAACCGCTGCGCCTCTTGCGCCGCACGCTGGGCGGCTACGCCCGCCATCCCAATTTCGCGGGGCTGCTGGTGCTGGGCCTGGGCTGCGAAACCAACCAGATCGGCGGCCTGATGGAGCAGGAGGGGCTGCGCGAGAGCGGCTTGCTGCATACCTTCAACATCCAGGAGACCGGCGGCACGCGCAAGACCGTGGAGCATGGCATTGAACTGGTGCGCGCCATGCTGGCGCAGGCCGACCGCGTCCAGCGCCAGCCAGTGCCTGCAAGCATGTTGACCGTGGGCCTGCAATGCGGCGGGTCCGACGGCTATTCGGGCATCAGCGCCAATCCGGCGCTGGGCGCCGCAGTGGACCTGCTGGTACGCCATGGCGGCAGCGCCATCCTGTCGGAGACGCCGGAGATCTATGGCGGCGAGCACCTGCTGACCCGGCGCGCCGCCACGCCCGAGGTCGCGGCCAAACTGCTGGCCCGGCTGCGCTGGTGGGAGGAGTACTGCGCCCGCAACGACGCGGAAATGGACAACAACCCCTCGGCCGGCAACAAGGCGGGCGGGCTGACCACCATCCTGGAGAAATCCCTGGGCGCCATCGCCAAGAGCGGCACGACCCGCCTGGCCGACGTGTACGAATACGCCGAGACGGTGAGGGCGCGCGGGCTGGTGTTCATGGATACGCCGGGCTACGACCCGGTGTCCGCCACCGGCCAGGTCGCGGGCGGCGCCAACCTGATCTGCTTCACCACCGGCCGCGGCTCGGCCTACGGCTGTGCGCCCGCGCCGTCCTTGAAGCTGTCGACCAACACGGCGCTGTGGCAGCGGCAGTCCGACGATATCGACATCAATTGCGGCGAAGTGGTTGACGGCGCGCAAAGCGTGGCCGGGATGGGCGAGCGCATATTCCGTCTGATGCTGGAAACGGCTTCGGGCCGGCGCACGCGCAGCGAGGAACATGGCTACGGCCAGAACGAGTTCGTGCCTTGGCAGTTGGGCGCGGTGATGTAGGCGCCCGGCGTCGGCCAGGGGTTTCCAGCATTCCACAGGACCATCCATGAAGATTACCCAAGCGCGCGTCATCGTCTGCAGCCCCGGCCGCAATTTCGTTACCTTGAAGATCGAAACCGATGAAGGCCTGTACGGCATCGGCGATGCCACGCTCAATGGCCGTGAGCTGGCCGTGGCGGCCTACCTGACCGAGCACGTGATTCCCTGCCTCATCGGCCGCGATCCGCAGCAGATCGAGGATATCTGGCAGTACTTGTACCGCGGCGCATATTGGCGGCGCGGTCCGGTCACCATGTCCGCGATCGCCGCCGTGGACACGGCCTTGTGGGACATCAAGGCCAAGGCCGCAGGCATGCCGCTGTACCAGTTGCTGGGCGGCAAGAGCCGTTCGGGCGTCATGGTCTACGGCCACGCCAATGGCCGCGACATCGACGAAACCGTGGACGAGGTGCTGCGCTACCGCGAGATGGGCTATCTGGCCATCCGCGCGCAAAGCGGGGTGCCGGGCCTGAACTCGGTCTATGGCGTGGGGCGCGGCCGCATGTTCTACGAACCCGCCGACGGGTCCCTGCCGTCCGAGCACGATTGGTCCACGGAAAAGTATCTGGACCACGCGCCGCGCCTGTTCCAGCGGGTGCGCGACGCAGTGGGCTGGGACACCCATCTGCTGCACGATGTGCATCACCGGCTCACGCCCATCGAGGCCGGCCGCCTGGGCAAGTCGCTGGAGCCCTACCGCCTGTTCTGGATGGAGGACGCCACGCCCGCGGAAAACCAGGAAGCCTTCCGGCTGATCCGCCAGCACACGGTCACGCCGCTGGCCGTGGGCGAAGTTTTCAACACTATCTGGGACTGCAAGGACCTGATCGAAAACCAGCTGATCGACTACATCCGCGCCACGGTGGTGCATGCGGGCGGCATCACGCATCTGCGCCGCATTGCCGACCTGGCCGCGCTCTATCAGGTGCGGACCGGCTGCCATGGCGCCACCGACCTGTCGCCAGCCTGCATGGGAGCCGCTCTGCATTTCGACCTGTGGGTGCCGAATTTCGGCATCCAGGAGTACATGCGGCACACGGACGAAACGGACGCAGTGTTTCCCCATGCTTACAGCTTCAATCAGGGCATGCTATACCCTGGCGACGCGCCGGGCCATGGTGTCGACATCGACGAAAAGCTCGCCGCCAGATATCCCTACCAACGCGCCTACCTGCCGGTCAACCGGCAGGCGCATGATGGCGCACTATGGCACTGGTAATCCATGCTCGAACGTTTGAATTCGGAGTCCCTGGCGCATCTGCCCGAGGACGTGGAATCTCCCGCCTATGACCGCAGCCGGGTCACGCCCGGCATTGTGCATCTGGGCATAGGCGCCTTCCACCGCGCCCACCAGGCGGTGGTGACGGACCTGGCCATGGCCGCCAGCGGGGACCTGAGTTGGGGCATCGTGGGCGTTTCGCTGCGCAGCCCCGCCACGCGCGACGCGCTGACGCCGCAGGACGGCCTGTACACCCTGGCGCTGCGCGACGCCGGCCCGGATGGGCAGTTGCGGGAACAGTTGCGGGTGGTCGGGTCGGTGTTGCGGGTCGTGGTGGCCGAGGAAGATCCCCAGGCGGTGCTGGAGCGCATCGCGTCCGCCCAGACGCGCATCGTCAGCCTGACCGTCACCGAGAAGGGCTACAGCCACGAACCGTCCACCGGCCACCTGCGCTGGGATGACCCGGACATCGTGCACGACCTTGCGCATCCGGTCAGGCCGCGCAGCACCATCGGCATCCTGGTGTACGGCCTGGCGCTGCGGCGCGAACGCAGCTTGCCCCCCGTCACGCTGCTGTCCTGCGACAACCTGCACGCCAACGGTGACACGCTGCGCAGCCTGGTGCTGGCCTTCGCCTTGCGGGTCGACGTGGGCCTGACCGCATGGATCGACAACAACTGCACTTTTCCGAATTCCATGGTGGACCGCATCGTGCCCGGCACGCAGGACGAAGACCGCGCGCGCGTGGCAGAGCGCCTGGGATTCGAGGACGCCTGGCCGGTGGTGGGTGAACCCTTCCTCAACTGGGTCATCGAGGACAAGTTCGCGGCCGGCAGGCCTGCCTGGGACGCGGCCGGCGCGAACTTCGTGCGCAACGCGGCGCCATACGAACGCCTGAAGCTGCGCATGGTCAACGCGCCGCATTCCGCGTTCGCGTACCTGGGCTCGATGCTGGGTCTGCGCACCAATAGCGAAGCCGCCGCGACGCCGGCGCTGCGCCGCTATGTCGACGACATGATGCGGCTGGAGCTTGCGCCCACGCTGCGCGGCGTTCCGGGATCAGGGCTGGATGAGTATCGCCAGCGCTTCCTGGCGCGCGTGTCCAATCCGGCGCTGCCTCACCTCACCCGGCAGGTCGCGATGGATGGTTCGCAGAAGGTGCCGCAGCGCCTGCTGGCCGCCATCCGCGACCGCAAGCAACGGGGCGACGATTTCAGCCGGCTGGCCATGTCCGTAGCCGCCTGGCTGCATTACCTGCGCGGATATGACGAGCAGGGCAACACTTATGCCATCCAGGATCCGCTGGCCGGCGCGCTTGCCAAACTGCTGGCGCGCGCCGAGGTGGCGGCAACGGCTTCGGCCCCCTCCCAGGCAGCGCATCGGCGAGCCACTGTGATGGCGGGATTCCGGCCTGTGTTCGGCGATCTGGGCAGCAAGCCCGCTTTTGTCGAGGCGCTGGCCCTGCAGCTGGAACGCCTGCGCACGCTGGGCGTGCTGGGCGCGCTGGAGGCCCTGGAGCAGGACGCGGCCAGGGAAGACTCGGCGCAGCCCGTGCCAGCCGCTTGACCGCTGGCGGCGCGCCGCCAGCATCCATAAGAGGAGCGCAGCATGGCAAGGTCGGAAGGCGTGGGCGCGGCGCATTGGCAGGAATGGGGCGAAGCGTGCTTGCGGGTCCTGGATTTCAATGAAGACGACGGCCACTGCCTGGCATCCAGCCTGGCGCAGACCAGCCTGTGGGGCATTGACTCGCATGGCATCGCGCGGCTGCCGCACTACCTGAACCGGGTCGTCCATGGCTCCATCCTGGCGCGGCCACAAATCCGTATCGAGCAGAGCGGGGCGGCTTGTGCGCAGGTGCATGGCGGCAGGGGCCATGGCATCGTGGTGGCGCACCGGGCCAACGAGACGGCCATGGCGCTGGCGCGCGAGGCGGGCGTGGGCGCCGTCGGCGTCAGCGACTCTTCGCATTGCGGAGCCATCGGCCTGTACACGCGCGCGGCCGCTCGGCAAGGGCTGATCGGCATGGCCTACACGCATTCCGATTCCATTGCCGCGCCGTTCGGCGGCCGGCAACCGTATTTCGGCACCAACCCCATTTCCTTCGCTTTCCCCAGACAGGATGGCGAGCCGCTGTGCCTGGACATGGCGACGACCTCAATCCCATGGAATCGCGTCATGAACGCGCGCCGCGACGGCGCAGAACTGCCCGGAGGCGTGGCGCTGGACGCCGAGGGACGTAGCGTGACCGACGCGCGGCGTGTCCGCGCCTTGACGCCCTTGGGCGGCGACTACGGCCACAAGGGCTACGGCCTGGCGATGATGGTCGAACTCTTGTGCGGGCCGCTCAACGGCAATCCCCATGGACCGCACATCGGTCCCATGTACGAGCAGCTGGATCGTCCACGCGAACTCGGGGCGTTCTTCATCGTCATCGATCCCGCCCGGTTCGCGGGCGGCGCGACGTTGGCCGCCGTGGTGGCGGGCATGGCGGCCGAGCTGGCGGCGCAGCCCGGTTCGCCACGCATGCCGGGCGATCCCGAACTGGCCTCGCAGGCGCAGCGCCAGGCCGCGGGGATTCCGGTGCCGCCGGCGTTGAAGGCCGAAATGGCCGAATGGAGCGCCAGGTTGGGGCTTGCGCTGCCGCCGTTCACACCGCTGGACGGCCAGGCCTGAGCGCAGCCGTCCCGCTACGCAGGAAGCGTCAGCGGACCAGGCCGAAGAACTCCATCGTGTTGCGGCTCAGAATCTTCTGCTGCACGTCCGGCAGCAGGCCAGCGTGGGTCACCAGCTTGCCCACTTCCTGTTCGCCCAGGGGATAGGGGTAGTCGGAACCCAGCAGCACCCGGTCTTCGCCCATTACGTCGATTAGCAGGCGCAGCGCGCGCGGGTCGAACACCGCGCTGTCGGTGTAGAAGCGGTCGGTGTACGAAGAGGGCAGCTGCGGACAGTCCTGGCGGATGATGTCGCGATGGCGCCAGGCATTGTCCACGCGGCCCAGCAGGAAGGCGAAGCTGCCGCCGCCGTGCGCGAAACAGAGCTTCAGGCTGCGCGGGATGCGCTCGAACGCGCCGGACAGGATCAGCGACAGGATGCCCAGCTGGGTTTCAGCGGGCATGGAGACCAGCCACGGCAACATCCATTTCTTCATGCGGCCGTCGGTCATCATGTCCCAGGGATGCACCAGCACCGGGATGTGATCGTTGGCGCAGTGGATCAGGAACTGCACCAGGGTCTCGTCGTCCAGGTCGCGCGGGCCGACGTGGTTGCCGATTTGCACGCCCAGGTGGCCGGCGGCGCAGGCGCGCGACGCTTCCTTGCAGGCCAGCTCCAGATCCTGCAGCGGCACCTGCGCCAGCGCCTTCAGGCGCGCTGGCGCATGGGCGCAGTGTTCCAGCGCCAGGTCGTTCATGCGCGCCGCCCAGTCGGCGGCGGCCCGGGCCGGATAGGAGTAGCCGAACATGATGGGCGTCGCGCAGAGGATCTGCAGGTCTACGCCGTTGCGGTCCATCTGTTCCAGGCGCAGGGCCGGGTCCCACAAGGTGGCGTCCACTGGGCGGAACGGGCGGTCACCCGCCATGATCTGGCCGCTCGAACCGTCGCCGTCCAGCCGCAGCCAGGGCGCGTTGACGGGGTCCAGCGCCGCCGCTTCCTGCCGGGTGATCGGCGGGAAGAAGTGCGCGTGCATGTCGATTTTCTGGGTCATGTGCAAAGGAAAAGAAGTCGGTCGGGCGCGTGGCGGTGTGGCGCAAGATTTGGCAAAAGGAAACGCCCCTAGGCCGGGGCCGCCTGCGCGGAGGGCGCATGCCCCTTGCCCGGATGGATCTCGCCGCAGCTGGGACAGGTGCGTTTCTCGGTGCTGGAATAAAAGGCCTGGAACAGCGGCGGCAGGTCGGTCACGATGCTCTTGAGCTGTACCTCCACGCGGTGCACCAGGCTGCGGCATTGCGGGCAATACCATTCGAAGCCGTCCAGCAGGCCTTCAGGGCGCTGGCGTTCGATGACCAGGCAGGCGCTGTCGGTCTCGGGTCGTTGCGGCGAATGCCGCACGTGCGGCGGCAGAAGGAAAATATCGCCTTCCTTCAGATCCACGCGCTCGGGCTTGCCGTCCACCCACAGCGACAGCCAGGCGTTGCCGCGCAATTGGTAGAAGAACTCTTCCAGCGGGTCGTCGTGGTAGTCGGTGCGGTGGTTCGGGCCGCCGACCACGGTGACGATGAAGTCGGCGTCCTGCCAGATCTGCTGGTTGCCGACCGGTGGCTTGAGCAGGTGCGCGTGGTCGTCTATCCAGCGCTGGAAGTTCAACGGCGGGCCATAGGCAGGCATGCGGATCTCCGGAAGTCTGGGGGGCGGACCGGGGCTGCCCCATAGCCCGCAGTCTAGGCGGGACCTTGCGGGCCTGCACAATAGAAATTACGCCGCCGGGTATGCGGCTTGTCTATGGCGGGATAACCCTGACCTGTCTGTCAACCGACAGCTTCAGCGCGCTGCGCCGCGATCTGCTTCAGATGGTCCACCAGGCGCTGGCAGGCCGGCGTCAGCGGGCGGTCCGCGCGCACCGAGTAGCCCACGTCGCCGAATGCGCCGAAGGCGTCGGTGGGCAGGCGCGCGAGCATGCCCGTGGCCAGGAACGGCGCTGCCGCGTCGTAAGGCAGCAGCGCCAGCGCGTCGCTGTGCATGAGCACGCCGATATTGGTCAGGAGCGATAGCGATTCGACATGCCGGGCCGGCAGGCGCAGGCCGGCGTCCAGGAAGCTGCGCTCGATCGAAGCGCGCAGCGGCGAGCTGGCGGCGGGCAGGATCCAGATGTGATCGGTCAGCGCGGCCAGCGGTGCGGACGGCGCGCCGGCCAGGGGATGGGCGGCGCGCGCCACCAGGCACAGCTCCTCGCGGTACAGCTTGTGATGGTCCACCGCCACGCCGGAGATCGATGCCATGTCGGCGCCGGGCAGGCGGCCGACCACGATGTCCAGGTCGCCCGTGGCCAGCGCCGGCAGCAACTGGGAGGTCGGCCCTTCGCGCACGCTGACCTGGATGCCGGGGTGCGCGGTCATCAGGCGCGCAATCGCCTCGGGCAGCAGCTTGGCCGACGCAGCGATGAGCGTACCCACCACCACATGGCCGCTGGCCCCGCCCAGCACCGCGTCGATGTCGTCGGCCATGTAGCGGATCTCGGCCATCATGGCCTGGACCCGGCGGCCCAGCACCACGGCCAGCTCCGTCGGCGTCACGCCGCGGTTGGAACGGTCGAACAACGACGCGCCGAAGAAGGACTCCAGTTCGTGGATGGCCTTGGTGACGGTGGGCTGGGTCAGATGCAGCTCGCTGGCGGCGCGCGACAGCGAACGGCATGCCAGCACGCGCTCGAACACCTGCAATTGGTGCAGCTTCAGCTTGCGGCTGAGCGCGTTGGGCGTGATGCGGAAGTCCGACATGCGCCGCTAGCGCACTTGCGGCTTGTAGGCGACCGCCTTGATCTCGATCAGCAGCTGCGGGTGCGGCAGCTGATGCACGGCGACGGTGGTACGGGCCGGACCGTCGGAGTCGAAGTACTCGCCGTACACCTGGTTGTAGCCGCCGAAATCATTCATGTTGACGAGGAAGGTGCTGATCTCGACCACGTCGGCCAGCGTCGCATCGGCCGTGGCCAGGATGTCGCGGATGTTCTCGATGACGGCGCGCGTCTGCACCCGGATGTCCAGCATGGCGGTGCCCATGGCGTCGACCTCGGCGCCCGCGATGCGGTTGTCGGGCAAGCGGGAGCTGGTGCCGGAGACATACAGGAAATCGCCGGCGCGCTTGATGTGCGGATACTTGCCGCGGGGCGTGGCCTTGCCGGCGACGACGGTGGCGCTGACGCCGGGCTGGGGTTGGTTCATCGCGTCTTCCTTTGCGTGGGGTGGTCAGAGCTTAATGCAGACATTGGTGGGTTCGGTATAGAAATGTAGCGAATGGCGTCCGCCTTCACGGCCGATGCCCGAAAGGCCGCTGCCGCCGAACGGCGTGCGCAGGTCGCGCAGGAACCAGCAGTTGACCCAGGCCAGGCCGACCTTCATGGCCTGCGCCACGCGGTGGCCGCGCGTAAGGTTCTGCGTCCAGACGGCCGCAGCCAGGCCGTAGCGCGTGTCGTTGGCCAGTCTGATGGCTTCTTCTTCGGTGTCGAAGGGCGTCACGTGGCAGACCGGACCGAAGACTTCCTCCTTGATGCAGCGGGCGGTCTCGGGCAGGCCGGTCCAGATCGTGGGTTGCACGTAGGCGCCTTCGTCGCGCGCGTCGCCGAACACCGGCACGCCGCCGCCGGCCACCACCGTCGCGCCTTCCTCGCGCGCCAGGGCGAAGTACGACAGCACCTTCTCGCGATGCTCGCGCGACACCAACGGTCCCATTTCGGTGGCCGGATCCATGGGCCAGCCTATGCGCAGGGCTTCCGCGCGCGCCGCCAGCGCGGCGACGAAGCGCTCATAGATCGGGCGTTCGACGTAGACGCGCTCGGTGCACAGGCAGACCTGCCCGCAATTGGCGAACACCGATTGCGTCACGCCGTCCACCGCGGCATCGAAATCCGCATCGGCGAACACCAGCGCCGCGTTCTTGCCGCCCAGCTCGAACGACACCGGCTTCACGCCCGGCGCCACGGCTCGCATGATGGCCGCGCCCGTGGCCGACTCGCCCGTGAAGGTGATGCCGTCGATGTCCGGATGGGTGGTCATGAATTCGCCCGCCGAGCCAGGTCCGAAGCCATGCGCCAGGTTCAGCACGCCGGCCGGCAGCCCGGCTTCATGCGCGACCTCGGCCAGCAGCGTGGCCGTGGAGGGCGTGACTTCGGACGGCTTCATGATCACCGTATTGCCGAATGCCAGCGCCGGCGCCACTTTCCAGGTCAGCAACAGCAGCGGCAGGTTCCAGGGCGAAATCACGCCCACCACGCCCAGCGGCTTGCGGTAGGCGTAGTTCAGCGCCTGGCGGCCATCGGGCGTGTCCGTCATGTAGCTTTCCATGTCCAGCGTGCGCGCCAGTTCCGCGAAAGCGCGGAAATTGGCCGCGCCGCGCGGGATGTCGATCTTGCCTGCCCAACCCACCGGCTTGCCGGTGTCGCCGATCTCGGCCTGCAGGAAGTCGTCGAAGCGCCGCGTGATGCCGTCGGCCAGGGCCAGCAGATGATCGGTGCGCTCGGCCACCGACAGCGCCGCCCAGGCGGGCAGGGCTCGGTGCGCCGCCGCCACCGCGCGGTCGATCTGGTCGCGGTTGGCTTCGTGGACCTGGGCGACCAGGCGCCCGTCCACCGGGCTGTGCTTGTCGAAGGTGGACGCGCCGTCTTCGAAGCGGCCGTCGATGTAGTTGCGCAATTGTCGGATCGTCATGTGCAGGGCTCGGTCTGGATGCAAAATAAATACGTATACGTACTATATTTTGGATCATAGACAGCGCCCCGCCTCAAGTCAATGCGATTCCGAAGCCGTCAGCGTCTGCCATTCTTCCTTGCCGATGCGGCTGACATGCTCCGTCCGGTAGTCGTTCATGAACTGATTGAACTTGTTCTCCTCGGTGTGATGGTGCTTGAAGCCGCACTTTTCCTGGGCTTTGCGCGATTTCTCGTTGTCAGCGAAATAGCCGCACCATAGCGCGTTGAAGTTCAACGTTTCAAACGCATGGCGCATCAGTTCCCTGACGGCTTCAGGAATCAACCCCTGGCCCCAGAACGGTACGCCGATCCAATACGCGATTTCGGCTTCGTCGTCGGCAATGTCGAAATTGCTGTCCTTCCCCATGAGCAACGCCACCAGGCCTATGGCGGTGTTGTCTCCCTTCTGTGTCAATGCATAGGCCAGTGGCCGCGAAAAAACCGTCTGGATGATCTCCCGGCTATGTTCGACGCTTGTATGAGCAGGCCAGCCCGCGGCGAGGCCGATCCGTTCGTCGCTTGCATACGCAAACAGGCTCGGCGCGTCGTCGGTGTGCCAGGGCCGCAAAATGAGGCGTTCGGTGCGCAGCATGATTTCCCTTCCTTTCAGCAATGAAAACAGCAGCCGCAATTCTAGGATCCGAGGGCGCAACTGATAATAGACAGGGTTGAGCAGATTAGGTAATTTTGAAAACAAGATTGCGGGAATTCATGGGTGATGATTTAAAATTTCAGCGTAAATGAAAACGCTCTCTCAGCTCTCGGATACAGGCATCGAAGACCTGGCCATCGGCCTCAACAGCTTTGACGAACAGGTGGGGCACCCCTTGGCGTTGGCGTATGTGGTGGTGTTGATCTGCCGCGAGGGCAGCGCCGAGTGGGAAGTGAACTTCAAGCCGCACCGGATGAAGAAAAATGATCTCCTGGTCCTGGCGGAAGATTCCATCGCGCTCATCAAACGCAAGTCGGATGACTATTCATGCGCCTGCTATTTGATGAACCGGTCCATCGCTGCGGAGATTGCGCACGCCCTGCCCAGCAGCCTGTTTTCCTTCTTGAGCCGTTCGCCGTTCTTCGCTGCCGAAAAGCTGTCGCCGCGGTATTCACAGGCCTGGGAAGGCCAGGCGGCGCTGATCCATGAGCAGTGCGTCACCTACCAGCGGACCATGATCGTCAACCACGTCCAGAACCTGTTCTTGTGGATCTGTGAAAAGACAGACGGCCTTGGGGCCGGCATGAGGAATGACTTCAGCAGATCGGAAGCGGTCTGCTGGAAATTCTGGGAGCTGATCTCGATGCACTGCGTACAACAGCGCGGGGTGGCGTTCTATGCAGGGCTGCTGCATATCACTCCATACTATCTGTCGCAGTTGAGCAGGAGGTTCTTCAACGACGCGCCCAAAACGCTGATCGACAGGCAGGTCGTGTTGGAGATAAAAAAGCGCCTTACCCAGCCCAGGAAATCCGTGCAGCAAATTGCCGAGGAACTGCATTTCGCCGACGCCTCCTATTTGGGCAAGTTCTTCAAGCGCCATACCGGCGTGGGCTTGACCGACTACCGGAAAGGCAGGGCATGATGAAGTCTGAAAGGGGCGTGAGCTATCTTATGGACCCGCGCAGCAATGCCATGATCGCCGACATCCATCCCTTGGAAGGCCGATGACCGCTAGATCCCGACGTATCCCTCCCGACCCGGCCGCTCCCCAGGCCCTGCAGGCGTTCGACCTGACCCAGGTCGCGTCCCATCTGCTGCGTCGGGCCCACTTCCGGGCCGAGGCCCTGTTCGCCCAGGCCTTTCCCGACGAAGACCTGACCCCGCGGCAGAAGGCGCTGCTGATCACCGTCTACCAGAATCCCGGCGCGACCCAGAATCGCATCGCCGAACTGATCGCGCTGGACCGCAATTCCTTCGCTGAAATGATCGCGCGCATGACCAAAAAGGGCTACGTGCGCCGCAAGCGCTCAGCCCAGGACGGGCGCGCCTATGCGCTGGAGATCACGGAAGAGGGCATAGCCCTGTTGGCGCGCATCCTGCCGCAGGATGCCGCGGTGGAGGCGGAGGTCCTGGCGCCCATCCCTGAGGATTTGCGGCCCATGTTCCTGAAATGCCTGCGCCTGATGGCGGGGCTGGAGCAGCAGGACGATGCCTGAGCGCGTCTGATTCAGGCGTCCGCTGCAGGCGCCGAGTCCGACGCGGGCGCGCTCTTCCTGCCGAAGCGCAGCGCGAACTGGCGCGTGAACACCGCGCCGAAGAAGAAGATCTGCGCCGAATAGTAGATCCACAGCAGCAGCGCGATCAGCGATCCTGCTGCGCCGTAGGCCGACACCGCCGCGCCCCGGCTGAGATAGACGCCGATGCCCCACTTGCCCACCAGGAACAGCGCCGCGGTCACGATGGCGCCCGGGATCACGTCCGGCCACGAGATCTTCGCGCTCGGCAGCAGCTTGTAGATGACCGCGAACAGCGCCACCACGATGGAGAAGGAAAACAGGCTGGAAATCCACTCCGCCACCAGGGCGAAGGACGAGGCCGTCCATAGATCGCCGTAATAGCCGCGCGCGGCTCCGAGCGCGGCGTTCACAGTCAGCGATATCAACAGGAACAGCGCCAGCACCAGCACCAAGCCGAACGACAGCATGCGGCTGCGAACCATGCCGTGCAGCCCGCCTTTTTGGTTCGCGGAGACTTCCCACAATTCGTCCAGGCTGGCCTTCAGTTCCGCGAAGGCCGTGGTGGCGCTGAAGATCAGCACGAAGATCGATATCAGCGCCGCGATCCAGCCCTTGCCTGATTCATGGGCGCTGGCCAGCACCGTCTGGATGACTTCAGCGCCGCGCTCGCCGGTCAGCTCGCGCAGTTGTGAGAACAACTCCGAGCGCACCGCGTCTTCGCCGAAGAACGCGCCCGCCACCGCGATCACCAGGATCAGCATGGGCGCAAGCGAAAACACCATGTACAGCGCCAGCGCCGCGCCCTTGCTGGAGGCGCGATGGGTGGACCACTGTTTGGCCGAGTCCATCAACAGCCCGCCGATTTCGGACGGACGCAGGGCGCGCAACAGGGTCGGGGGCAAACGCATGGGACTCGGCTCGTTCTGGGGGAGCCTTCATTGTAGGGACGCATGCGCTGCGGCGAAACCCGCAGATTGTGCGCAAACGTGTTCTTTGGCGAGGCCGCGTTGCGGAAAAAAGAAAAACCCCCGGGGCGAAGGACCGGGGGTTTTTCGGGATACTGCATTCCCCGGCCGGAGCCGGGGAGGCCTTGCAAGGATGGCGGGACTTAGAAGTCCATGCCGCCCATGCCGCCCATGCCGCCGGGCATGGCCGGAGCAGCGGGCTTGTCTTCGGCCAGTTCGACCACGGCAGCTTCGGCGGTCAGCAGCAGGCTGGCGACGGAAGCGGCGTTCTGCAGGGCGGTGCGGGTCACCTTGGTGGGATCCAGCACGCCTTGCTCGACCAGGTCGGTGTACTCGCCGGTCGCGGCGTTGTAGCCGTAGTTGCCCTTGCCGTTCAGCACGGTGTTGACGACCACGCTGGCTTCTTCGCCGGCGTTGGTGACGATGGTGCGCAGCGGCTCTTCCACAGCACGCAGGATCAGCTTGATGCCGGCGTTCTGGTCAGGCGTGTCGCCCTTCAGGTCAGCGATGGCTTGCTTGGCGCGCAGCAGAGCAACGCCGCCGCCAGCCACAACGCCTTCTTCCACTGCAGCGCGGGTGGCGTGCAGGGCGTCTTCGACGCGAGCCTTCTTTTCCTTCATTTCGACTTCGGTGGCAGCGCCAACGCGAATCACGGCAACGCCGCCGGCCAGCTTGGCCACGCGTTCTTGCAGCTTTTCACGGTCGTAGTCGGACGTGGCTTCTTCGATCTGGACGCGGATTTGCTTGACGCGAGCTTCGATCGACTTGCTGTCGCCAGCGCCGTCGATGATGGTCGTGTTTTCCTTGCCCACTTCGATGCGCTTGGCTTGGCCCAGTTCAGCCAGGCCGGCCTTTTCCAGCGACATGCCGGTTTCTTCGGAGATCACCGTGCCGCCCGTCAGGATGGCGATGTCTTCCAGCATGGCCTTGCGGCGGTCGCCGAAGCCAGGAGCCTTGACGGCGGTCGTCTTCAGGATGCCGCGGATGTTGTTCACAACCAGGGTAGCCAGGGCTTCGCCTTCGACGTCTTCAGCGATGATCAGCAGCGGACGGCTCGACTTGGCAACTTGTTCCAGCACGGGCAGCAGGTCGCGGATGTTGCTGATCTTCTTGTCGAAAATCAGGACAAACGGATCTTCCAGAGCGGCAACTTGCTTGTCCGGGTTGTTGATGAAGTAGGGCGACAGGTAGCCGCGGTCGAATTGCATGCCTTCGACGACGTCCAGCTCGTTTTCCAGCGACTTGCCGTCTTCGACGGTGATGACGCCTTCCTTGCCGACCTTGTCCATCGCGTCAGCGATGATCTGGCCGATGGAGGTGTCGCTGTTGGCGGAGATCGAGCCAACCTGAGCGATTTCCTTGCTGGTCGTGACCGGCTTGGATTGCTTCTTCAGTTCAGCGACGGCGGCGGCGACAGCCTTGTCGATGCCGCGCTTCAGGTCGATCGGGTTGAAACCGGCGGCAACGTACTTCAGGCCTTCCATGACGATGGCCTGGGCCAGCACGGTGGCGGTGGTGGTGCCGTCACCGGCGTTGTCGGAGGTCTTGGAGGCAACGTCCTTGACCAGCTGGGCGCCGATGTTTTCGAACTTGTCCTTCAGTTCGATTTCCTTGGCGACGGACACGCCGTCCTTGGTCACGGTCGGGGCGCCGAACGAGCGCTCCAGCACGACGTTGCGACCCTTGGGGCCCAGGGTGGTCTTGACAGCGTTGGCGAGAACATTCACGCCGCGGACGATGCGCACGCGGGCGTCGTCACCGAACAGTACTTGCTTGGCAGCCATTTCTTAGCTTCCTTCGAAAATTCGTTTGAGGCGGGGTTTACTGGACCACGGCGAGGATTTCGTCCTCGCGGATGACGAGCAGCTCTTCGCCGTCAACCTTCACGGACTGGCCGGCGTACTTGCCGAACAGCACCTTGTCGCCAGCCTTCAGGTCGACCGGCAGGATCTTGCCGTCTTCGGTCTTCTTGCCGGGGCCGACGGCCACGACTTCACCCTGGTCGGGCTTTTCAGCGGCGCTGTCGGGGATAACGATGCCCGATGCAGTCTTGCGCTCGTTTTCGAGGCGTTTGACGATCACGCGATCGCCCAGGGGACGCAAGGCCATGAGGAACTCCTGTTGCAAAAAAGAGAAGGAAATGATCGGTTAGGCCCGGGAACGCTTGTTAGCACTCACCGGTGTCGAGTGCTAATTATAGGGATGATGTTCTAGGGTTCAAGGGGGAGGGGGCTGGTTGTTACATATTGGGGAGCTGGATGGCGTCTAACTTCATTGAGGCCAAAGTTAGACGAGCAGCCGGCAAGCACGGCGACAAAGGACAGGCGTGCAAACACGGGGAGGGAAACAGCCCCAGTACGCTGTGATAGCAGCCATAATCAATTCAACCTGGCCTCGAGTGAAGGCAGGAGTTCAGGTTTGGCTCCCACATAAACCGGTAGCGGGTGGGCCGTAGCGTACTCAGTGCGGAATATCTCAATGATGACACCGGAAACGCCAGGCGACGACGCGGTACGGACCCGCAACCACGGGCCACTGCCCCAGGGTTTTCGGGCTGGATTGATTACGGCCATCACGGTATTGCTGGGCTTTTCGCTGGGTTTCCTGCGCTACTGGGGCTTCGACGCGCCGGGCGATTGGAGCGCGCTGTCCGTGCTGCCCGGCGTGTCCCTGTTGCTCGCCAGCCTGCTGCAGATAATTGCTCTCTACCGCGCCTTGCGTCTGGAAGATGAAGCCGAGAATGAATACCGGAAAACCGTGCGGTGGTTCATTACGTCGGCGATGCTGCTGTTGCTGGGTGTGACAGCGGCGTTGTGGGAGGTAGCGTGATACGCCGCCCGTGCCGCTGGAAAATTAGGGTAATCCGGGATTCTTTAAGCCTAAACTTTTGTGAAGAATGAGCGGCAGACGCGGGATCGCCGCCGCATGAGGCATCAAGGCGGTTCTCCGTGGTGCGGCATGTGACGCACCGTACGCGGGATCGCGGGGTGAGCCCCCATAGGGAGAATCGCATGCTGTTGCGTAGACGTTGTCTGGCCATGATGATGCTGGCGCTGACTGGCTGGGCCACGGGCAGCCATGCGCAAACGCCGTCTCAGGCCTGGCCCGTCAAGCCCGTGCGCCTGGTCGTGGGCCTGGCGCCCGGAGGGCTGGTCGACGTGCTGGCACGCACGGTGCAGCCGCACTTGGCCGAAGCATTGAAGCAGACCGTTATCGTGGAGAATCGGGGCGGTGCGGGCGGCAACTTGGCGGGCGCCGAGGTTGTGCGCAACGGTGGCGACAACCATACCTTCCTGCTCAATCCATCGACGACCGAATCGGTCAATCCAGTGATGTTCGCCAGCATGCCGTTCGATCCGCAGCGGGACCTGCGGCCGGTTGCCTTGCTGGCCAATAGCCAGTTGTTCCTGTTTGTCCGGTCCTCGCTTGGCGTCAATACGCTCGAAGAGTTCGTGGCATACGCGCGCAAGCAGCCAGCTCCTCTCAATTACGGTTCGGCCGGAAACGGCACGACGCCGCATCTGGCCGGCGAACTGCTCAAGCAGGCTACTGGCATGCAGGCTACCCATGCGCCTTATCGCGGCGTGGCGCCAGCGATACAAGACCTGGCAGCGGGCCAGATCGACTTCGCGTTTGGACCCGCCACGGTCTTTCCCATGGTGCAAGCGGGCAAACTGAAGGTACTTGCGGTGGCGAGCCGGCAACGCGCTGCCGTGGCGCCCGACATACGAACCTTTTCCGAGGTCGGCATCGACGGTGTTTTCGCAGACAGCCTGTTTGGCGTGTATGCCGCCGCTGGCACCCGCGATGACGTGGTCGATCGCATGAACGCCGAAATCAATAAAGTGCTTGCGAGGCCGGAGATCCAGGCGCGCTTTCTCGATGCGGGCGCCGAGGCGCTACCGCTGCGTGTGGCGGACTATGCCGCGCGCGTGCAGGACGAAAAGAAATTGTTCGCCCCGTTGATGAAGTCGTTGGGGCTGAAGGAACAGTAGATAGAACAACGATAAACGCTCTGCCTGCGTAGCTCATTCGACTCTACGGCTTCATCCTTCCTCGCGCGAGGCAATCTCCGCGGCAAGCTCGGAAAGCGATACCGCGCCCAAGCGTTGCAGCAAGGCATGCTCGCCTTCGCGCAGGGAATCCACCACCAATTGGTTCGCGGCTCGTTCCACGGGGCAGGCAGGATTGTCGTCGGCTGGCCCGATGGTAAAGACCGTGCCATGGGCGATGGCTTCATGGACATCGCGCGCGGTGATGGTTTCCAGTCCCCTGGCCAGTACCCAGCCGCCGTTGCGCCCGCCCGTGGAGGTCACCATGCCGGCGGTACGCAGCGCCGCCATGGATCGGCGCACCACCACCTCATTCGTATGCAGCATCTGGGCCAGCGTTCCAGAAGTGGTCGTGCCGCCGCGCAAATGCATGTGGATCAAGACGTGCAGCAGACGGGCAAGGCGGGTGTCATTGGCCATGGGATCAATTACCGTAACTACAGGTGTTACGGTATTATAGCTGCACCGGATACTTCTTGAGAGCTTGCCCGATGATCGACCTTGAAACACGCGATGTGGCCGTCAACGGTATCACGCTCAATGTCACGGCCCAGGGCGAAGGTCCATTCGTCGTGCTGTGCCACGGCTTTCCCGAGACCGCTTATGCCTGGCGCCATCAGCTGCCCGCCCTGGCCCGTGCGGGATTCCGCGCCGTGGCCCCGGATTTGCGCGGTTATGGCGCCAGCGACAGTCCGGCGGATGTGGCGGCGTTCACAACATTGGATGTCATCGGCGACCTGGTCGCGCTTATCGAAAGCGAGGGGGCCGATGATGCGGTGATCGTGGGGGGCGATTGGGGCGCCAGCATCGCATGGCAGGCAGCCCAACTGCGTCCGGACCGCTTTCGGGCCGTCGTCGCCCTGGGCGTTCCCATGATGCGCAGAGCGCCGGTTGCACCCAGCCGCCTCTTCCCCAGAACCGAGTCCGCTGCGTTTTACACGCATTACTTCAACGAGCCGGGAGTTGCTGAAGAGGAGTTCGAGCGCGACATCAGCGCGACCCTGCGCGCCATCTACTTCGCGGCATCGGGCGACGCCGGGACGCGTGACGACCCCGCCACGCCCAATCCGTTTGGCATGGTAGCCGCTGGCCGTGGCCTGCTCGATTCGCTGCCTGTCCCCCAGACGTTGCCGGCCTGGCTTACTCCATCGGATCTGGCGACCTTTGTCCAAAGCTACACCGCCAGCGGTTTTCGTGGCGGCCTCAACTATTACCGGAATCTGGACCGCAATTGGGCGCTGCAGGGGGCCTTTGAGGGAAAGACGGTGGATGTGCCTGCGCTTTATCTCGTAGGGGAAAGGGATACGGGCCTGGCGATTCCCGGCATGGACCAGATCATCGCGGCCATGCCGGCCCTCGTTCCCCAACTGCGCGCTGCTGAAGTCATTCCCGGCGCGGGGCATTGGTTGCAACAGGAAGCCCCCGAGGCAGTCAACAAGGCGCTCGTCGATTTCCTGAGGAGCCTTTGACCGTGCGAAGAAGCCATACTGCAATATCGCGTTGAAACTGCGCCAGCTAAAATCCCGCATGCGCGCTGACGGCTGTCACGGATAGACAACCTCGACGCATTGCTTTTCACCGTCGCCCCGCGCGACCACCGCAGCTCACCTTCGAAGCACAGATGAAAAATACGCTGATGGCCACGCACCTGCGCCTGGTCGGCATGGCCGCGCTCTGGGGCGCGTCGTGGTCCTGGGGCAAGGTCGTCGCCCAGGCCATGGCTCCATTGGCCGCGGCCAGCCTGCGGTTCCTGTTCGCCAGCGTGGTGCTGGTTCTGTGGATGCATCGCGCCTCGGCGCTGCGCGGCCTGAAGTCCCTGACGCGCAACCAATGGCTTGGCCTGGCCGCCGCCGCGTTGGCGGGCGTCTTTGGCTACTCCAGCTTCTTCATGTTGAGCCTGCAGCTGGTGCCGGCCGGCAAGGCCGCGATCGTGGTGACGCTGAATCCAGGCGCGACGCTGTTGCTGGCGGCGATCCTGTTCCGCGAACATCTCAATCCAGCCATCCTGGCCGGCATGGTTCTTTCGGCCATCGGTGCGTATATCGCCATCGGCGGCGGGGTTTCACAAGCAGCCGCCGGCTCCGGCGTAGGCATCGGCGAACTGCTGCTGCTCGGTTGCGTGGCCTGCTGGGTGGCCTACACCCTGATCGGCCGGCTGGTGCTCAAAGGCGTGGACGCCCTGACCACCACCACGGTGACCACCGTGATTGGCGCGCTGATGCTGCTGCTCACCAGTCTGATCGTGGAAGGCGTTCCCGCCTGGCAGAAGCTGGGGCAGGCGCCGGCCAGCGCCTGGGGCAGCCTGCTGGCTTTGGCGTTCGGGGCGACCGCGATCGCCTACGCCTGGTACTTCGAAGGCGTGAAGGCGCTGGGCGCCGGCGCGGCGTCGGGCTACATCACGCTGGTGCCCGTCTTCGGAGTGCTGTTCTCCAGCCTTTGGCTGGGCGAAGCCACGCCCGCGAATCTGTTCATCGGCGCCGCCCTTGCGATCTCGGGCATGGCCATCATGCACGTCGGCCGGCGTCGCGCCGAGGCGCGACAGCGCCGATAGGCGGACCTTCCATGCAGCCCTATACCCACGACAACATGCCGGCCCAGGAAACTTGGCTGGACTGCGCGACCGCCGACGGAGGCCGGCTGCGCGTGGTGCTGCTCGCAGCCGATCAGCAGGCGGCGGCGCCGCTGCTGGAGCGGGCCCGCTCGATCGCTCAAGCGCTGGCGACGCACCGCGACGCCGCGTTGCAATTCCTCTGGCAGGCGGGACGCGACACCGGCGACCCCGAAGATCCCCCTGTGACGTTCCTGGAACACTTCACGCCATCCGACCTGATCGTCGCCGCCGACGGGGGCTACGTGCTGCACCTGGCGCCGCGCGACGCGACCTGGTTCATGGATGGCTATTGGCCGGCCGTACGCTTCGTGGCGGATGACCGACCTGCGGACTGGATCTGCGAATCCTGATCCGAGCCACCGTATCCAAAGCGGCCTCTTGGCGCTTGGAGGCAATGTCGCGTCAGGTTCCGCACAGGCGCATGATTACACTCTGATCGTGACACGTGCGTCATTCACGGAGAAGTCGACATGCAATTGGCTCAAACATGACTAGCAACGACGGGATTCAGGTCTCGGTCTATACCCGCTGGCACCAGTTGTCGGTGCCGTTGGCCTTCGCCCTGGCGGCGGGCAGCTTCATGCTGGTGGTGTTCAACCGTGGGCCGATTGTTCTGGCGGTTGTGCTGGCGGTGCTGGGGTTGCTGGCGCCGCCGCTGGTGGCGTTCAAGGGCTTTCCCACACGCAATACCGTCAAGGTGACGTCCGAAGGGCTGGAGTTTTCGCGCCGCTCCGCCGTCGCCTTCGCCCAATTGTCCCGCTGGGGCACCGACGATTATCTCAAGCTGGTCCGTCCCGGCCTGCCGACGTTGCTGGTCAGTGCAGTGGACCGGCCCACACGTGAACGTCTGTTGCGCGAGTTTGAGCAGGCCTTGGCGGCGTGGCATACGCGCCAGCCCGCCGGTACGCAGGCGGCGCGCCGCACACATTTCTATGGTTCCACGGCAGGACGCCTGGTGGGCCTGTTGATCATCGTGCTGGGGGCGGGTGTGGCTGTCATGGCGCTGAGCTTGCGCGAACCGTCGATGTCGCTGGCTATCGTTGGCGGGCTGGGAGCGCTGTTCGGATTGGCGATGCTGTTTGGCCGGCGGGGCTGAACGGTCATGGCGGCCAGGCAGGTCGAGGTGTGTGCGCAGGTCGTGGAAGCGCTTGCCGCCGCAATCAAAGATATAGTGGTGCGCTTTCAAGGCTCCCGCTTTCGCGGCGAACCAGGACTTTTCTTAGCTTCAGGATGCTTGCATGACCATGACCGCCGAACAGTTTCATCAACGCATGTGGGAAATCCTGGATCCCGTGGACACCGAGCATTTCGAGGTCGTGGCCGCGCCCGCGCCCGATGCGGAGGCGATCGCCGGGCTGGAAGCCGCTGTAGGCTTCCCGCTGCCTTCGGCGTTTGCGGCCTTCTGCCAGCGTACCAACGGCCTGTGCGTGATGGCGCGCGAGGAAGTCTGGCCGCATGCGAAGGAATTCGAAGTCGGCCCCGCCTGGACTTTCTGGCGCGGCCTGGTGCTGTTGGGCATCGATGCGCCGGAGTTGCCCGAATGGGCCAGCATCTCGGCGCAGCAGCGCCAGCTCGCCGAGGCCGGTTTGCCCGGCATCCTGCCCGTGCTGAAGGTCGTGGGTGACGGCAGCCGGATCTGGGGCGTGGATCAGGCGGGGACGGTCGTGGCGATCGATGACCTGACCGATGTGGAGCCGCTGGCCGGCGACCTCACCGACCTCTACGCCGAGCAGATAGCCGATCTGCTGCAGCGCCAGCAGGATATGGCGCAGCGGCTGGCCGAACGCGCGGCGCGCAAGCAGCGCAAGCTGCCGGGGTAGCATGAGCGCAATGCTGCAAGTCACGGAAGAACCCCTGGCCGATGAGGACATCGTGCTGCTGCGCCGTGGCCGTCGCGGCAGATTCCTGACGGCCGTGTTCGCGGGGCTGATGTTCCTGCTGCTGGCGAGCAGCGCGATCATGTTCGTCGTGCTTGGCGCGTCCGATCGCAGCCTGCGCCGCGGCGCTGACGGCGTGGTGATCCTGTTGTGCACAGTGGCGATGACTTGCTTCGCGGTCTTTCTTGGACGCAGGTTGCTGCGCCTGCCGCAAGCCTGGCGCCGCTTCAATCGGGTGTTGAAGGGGCGTGTACCCAAGCAGATCGTTTCCGGGCACCTGACCGGTTTTGGTCCGGCCGGGAGTCCCGGCATCTGCTACGTCTTCGGCGAACAGCGCGTGGACGTAGCTCTGCCGTTTTGGAACGAGATCGCCAGGGACACTCGAGAAGGTTTCCGGCCTGTGACGGCCGTGGCGCTGACGGACCTACCCGTGCGCCTGCACTTGCTGACGCTGGACCCCGATGCGCCACCCGTGCTGTTGCTGGCCGAGTACCCGATGAGCGCGCAGGCCTGGAATTCGGTCGAGGAAGTCAGCAATGCCGACCGCGAGGCCGTGCGCAAGGAAGAATTGAGCCTGCGCAAGTTCTTCTACGTGCTCGCCCTGGCGCCGCTGGTCGGCAGCCTGTTCCTGGGGCCCTTGATCCTGCTGGCCGCATTCTTCGTTCTCACGGGATTCGTGCTGGGCATGCGCAGCCCCAGGCTGAAGCGGGCCCGCTACAAGCACGGGGTACGCGGCTTGGTCGAGGAAGTCGTGACCTATCGCGTGCGCGCGTCCAACTCGAACATTTCCACGCTGGTTCACAACTATCGCATCGGGGGCGTGATGTACCGGGTCGAGCATTTAGGGCAAGCTGCCGCGCCGGGCCAGCGCGTTGCCTTCGAGTATCTCGACGGAACGGGCATCATGGGGCCGAGCGCCTTGTTCTTTCGGATTGAAGACGAGCCGGTCATGACGCTATGAGCGCGGCGCGCTGCCCGCCGCATTGAACCCTGCCGGGATCTCTGCGGGCGGCGCGGGCCGAGCCGGCGACTTCATGCCTGTGCGCAACACGCTTGAGTGCTTGCGTTGTCGCCAGGCGCGTGGCGGCCATGCCCGGCCTCGGCCGGCGCCATGCCCGCAACCGTGCAGTTCCGTCCTCGTCGCTTCGCCTCGTAAAGCAGGTCGTCTGCCCGTTTCAACGCGCTGGCGAAAGGTTCTCCTGCCTGCACGACGGTCACTCCCATGCTTGCGGTGAAACAGGAATCTGGAACCTGTGGCGTCCAGCGCTGCGCCACGAAACTGGCACGGATCTCTTCGGCGATTGCGGTGGCGTTTTCCAGGCTTGCCGTGGGCAGCAGCAACAGGAATTCTTCTCCTCCCAGCCGGGCCGCATGGATGCGGGTGTCCGTTAGCGGCCTGAGCAGGGCGCCGAATCGGGCAAGCACCATGTCGCCAAACGCGTGGCCGAAGACATCGTTGATGCGCTTGAAGTTGTCGATGTCGGCCATGATCAGCGCGGTCGGCGTTGCCGCATCCGAGAATGCGCGCCCGGAGGCAAGCAGACTATCGAGTCCTTGGCGGTTCAGCAGGCCCGTCAAGGCGTCGGTATGGGCGTGGCGACGGTACTTCTCTATGGCGTCGTAGCTCGTCGCGATGAAGACCGCGAAGGTCAGGACTATGCTCCCGAGCAGTCCGGTGTATTGGATCAGGATGCCCCAGACCGACGTTCTCCATTCGCCCGTTGAGAGCGGCGGAATCGGGGCGGCAATGTACAGGATGCACTGGCCCGTCAACACGAGGGAGATGAAGAGGAACGCGGCGGTGAGCACCCTGTCCGACGTGGTCACGGCATGCCTGGCGAAGGACAGCGTGGCCCGCCAGGTCACGAGCGCGCAACAGGCTTGCACGAAGAACGTTTCCAGCTTCGCACTGGCAAACAGCACTACCGAGACAACTACCATCGCCGTCGAGGCAAGCAGGACCGCAGCATCGAAGTAGGGGGGAACCTGGCTGCGCCTGCGGCTCTGGAGGGCGCGACAGGCGAGGATGACGCCGCCCAGAATGAAAGCGTCCTCGACGACCTGTTTATATGGGGAAAGTGCGCTGGCCTGCACCAGCATGATGGCGTAGCCTGCGCCCAGGCTGGCCAGGGCGCAGCCCCACCGGAGCGTATTGAAGCCGATGAAACGTGCAGCGCAGAGTCCGATGGCGCACATCAGGATCGCTGCAGGCACGGACCATTCAAGAAGGGTTGCGGGCATGGACAGGCGAATGCGTGGAACGGTACACAGTCGAGCGCATGCTCGGCCGACACAATTTGTATGGAAAAAGATTACAGTGTGTTGCAATGTATCGCCAGGACTCAACAGTCAAGGATTGTCAAGCGATGCGGCCAGCTTCGCCGGGAAGGGAAAGCGGTATCTGCCGGACGTTGAACAGCTGGCGAGAGACGCGGCGGCTGTCAGCTGGCCGACAGGCGGGCGCGAGGGGCGCCAGCTACACTTCCGGCATCCCGCGCCAATGTCCGCCGGACCGGTCCCGTGCCATGTGGCAAGGCGGCGGACAGGCGGCCGGTCTCCCATTCTCCCGCCATGTCGCAACCCGATTCGTTCAATCTGAAGCAGCTCGCCGTGCCGGCGTTCGGCCCGTCGCTGCTCTATGGCATCAGCAACGGCGCCATTCTTCCCGTGATCGCGCTCACCGCCCGCGATCAAGGAGCGTCGATAGCCACCGCCGGCCTGATAGCCGCCCTCATCGGGGTTGGCTCGCTGCTTTCCAATATTCCGTCCGCGTTGATCACCCATCGCTTCGGCGAGAAGCGCGCCATGGCTGGCGCGGCGGTGTTGAGCGTGGTCGGCCTGCTGCTCGTGATTGGCGTGCCCAACCTCTGGGTGCTGGCGTTGGCCATGCTGATGCAAGGGTGCGCGCAGTCGGTGTTTCAGCTGGCGCGCCAGAGCTACATGATCGAGGTCGTGCCGCTGGCGTACAGGGCGCG
Source organism: Achromobacter sp. ACM04 (assembly GCF_014851465.1). Lineage (NCBI taxonomy): Bacteria > Pseudomonadati > Pseudomonadota > Betaproteobacteria > Burkholderiales > Alcaligenaceae > Achromobacter > Achromobacter sp. ACM04. The sequence continues at coordinate 667,713 of NZ_JACUZS010000002.1, read as the reverse complement.
CGCCCTGTCCACGCTCGGCGGTACGACGCGGATCGGTACTTTCTTCGGCCCGTTCGCGGGTGCGGCCCTGATTCATTTCGTGGGGCTGGATGGCGCCTATTGGATTGCCATCTGCGCCATGCTCGGCGCAGGACTCATCGCCGTCAAGGCGCCTGACATCGAGCCTTCGGCGGGCGCGAGCGCGGGCGCGCCGCGCGCACGCATGGGCGAGGTTGCGCGCGACCATCGCGGCGTGTACGCCACGCTCGGCGTGGGCGTGATGCTGATCAGCGCGGTGCGCGCGTCGCGCCAGGTGGTGATTCCCCTGTGGGCAGACCACCTGGGCCTCGACGCCGCCACCACTTCGCTCATCTACGGGCTGGTCGCCGCAGTCGATATGTCGGTGTTCTATCCGGCGGGCAAAGTGATGGACCAGCGCGGCCGCTTGTGGGTGGCATTGCCTTGCACGCTGCTGATGGGGCTGAGCCTGATGGCGATCCCGCTTACCGACGGGGTGGCGAGCTTCATCCTGGTGTCGGCGCTGCTGGGCTTCGGCAACGGCATCGGATCGGGCATCGTCATGACGTTGGGCGCCGACGCCGCCCCAGCGGGCGCGCGCACGCAGTTCCTTGGCATCTGGCGTTTCATGGCCGACCTTGGCTCAAGCGGCGGACCCGTGGCGCTGTCGGTGCTGACCGCCCTGGTGTCGCTCGGCGGCGCATCGTTCGGTGTTGGCACGCTGGGGCTGGTGGCGGCCGGCGTGTTCTGGCGCTGGCTGCCGCGCCGCGCGCAGGCTTGAGGGCCTTGCTCCTGGGCTCGCACGGGTCATGGGAGCCGCCCGCGTCTCCGTAGGGAAACGGAAGATACGGTGTCGGATTGAGCTTTCGCGCCGCAATTTGTAGTCTGGCATCATATTTTTTGCGGAATGGCCGCCCCGGAGGCGCTGATGCCGACTCTCTCCTATGCAATCCTCGAAGCCCCTTCCACGCTAGGCTTGGCGACCGACGGTGTGGAATGCCTGCCTGATCAGCTCCTGGCCTACGGCCTTGCTGAGCGCATCCATGCACGCCGCGCCGGGCGACTTGCCGTGCCTCCCAAGAATCCGACGCCGGATCCCGAGACCGGCACCCTGAACGCCAAGGCCATTGCGGCGTGGTCGCCCAAGCTTGCCGACGCGGTGGGCGCGCTGCTTGATGCGCGCGAGTTTCCGGTGCTGCTAGGCGGCGATTGCACAATCCTGCTGGGTTCCATGCTCGCGTTGCGCAGGCGCGGCCGTTACGGTCTGCTCTTCATCGACGGCAACGCGGACTTTTTCCAACCGGAGGCGGAACCCAACGGCGAAGGCGCTTCGATGGATCTTGCCTTCGTCACCGGCCATGGTCCGCCGTTATTGGCCGACATCGAAGGGCGCGGGCCGTTGGTCCGCCCTGAAGACGCCGTTGCGTTCGCGTATCGCGATCATGAGGACCAGGAAGAGTACGGCAGCCAGCCGCTCCCTGAAGCGCTCAAGACGCTTGATCTCCCCGCAGTACGTTCGATGGGCATCGAGGCTGCTGCGCGGCAGGCAGTCGATCATCTGACGCGAGCAGAGCTGGATGGTTTCTTTATCCACCTCGACGCAGACTGTCTTGACGACGCCATCATGCCGGCCGTCGATTTCCGCGTGCCTGGCGGCTTGTCGTGGGAAGAGCTGACGGCCGCGCTGCGGATTGCCCTGTCGAGCGGCAAGGCCGTTGGCCTTGAGATCACTATCTACAATCCGCGTCTTGATGAAGATGGCGGCGCCGGGCGTGGCCTGGCCGATTTGCTGGCCGCAGCCCTCGGAACGGCTGCGTCATCGGTGTAATCGTGGTGTCCGGCGGCACGCAGTCGCATCGAGTTTGCGTGCGGCTGCGGAATGCCTTTGATCAGCGCACCGCGAACCAGTCTCCCTCCAGGCTGCCGTTCATGCCGCAGAACGGCGGACCGAAGCCGTCTTTCTCGACCCCGGCGGGCGGCGTTTCTCGCACCACCAGCACAGCGCCGCGGCGCGTCAGGTCCAGCGTCCACGGCGGCCCGTCCTGATAGGTGACGATGATGCTGTCGCCTACGGCGACAGCCTTGCCGCTCAGATCGCAGACCCAGCGGCCGTTGTAGGGCTGGGCCGAATTGGCGGCCACGAGCAGTTGGCCGTCGGCGCCGCGGGTGATTTCAATTTCACCTTCGACGTTCTTCCACTTGCCGACAAAGCCGGCAGGCGGCTGCGGATCGATGGACTTCAGAAAATTCAGGCGGTAGCGCATGCTGGTGCCGATCTCCTTGACCGGCGTGCTGCCCGAAAAGGGCTCGGCATAGATATTGTCCCGTACGCCCAGGAAATAACGTTGGTCGGCGGTCAGTGATTTGACTGCCTCGGCGTCGAGCTTGCCGCGTACCGCCTTGTACTGCTGCGCGATGGCCGCGTCCTGGTCGGCCAGCGCCGGGTGGGCGCAAATGGCTTTTTCGACCGGAGTCGCGGCCTTGGCGCAGTTGAAAGAGGGGGCTGCCACGGCGCTGCCTGCCACGGCCAACGATGCTGCAAGGACCAGATGACGGATCATCTTGTGTAGCTCTCCAGGGTTATATAAGCGTTCGATGGGCCTGTCGGCGCCGAGAGGACTGCGCAGTTTACCGGCGGGGACTGTGCTTGAGGATGCCGGGATGGCCTTGTCGCTTCTGCCAAGCGCGCCCGCGCTGGCGACTTCCAAACCGAGGCCGCAGAATTTTGCGTTGGGATGTCAATCAAAAAAATATAAGCCTTTGATTCTTATTGAATTGCGTGCCAATTCGAGCGGATTCTGGCTGCGGACTCCTGATTTCTTGGCGAACGGTGCTTTCTTAAATATATAATTCATCTGATAAGCATTCGCATTTAGATATCGGAACGATGAATTGTGGCCAAGAAAACTCAGTTGACTATCTCGCTGTGCGTCCAGTGCTTTAGCCCGGCAGTCGCGCTGTCCTTGATTCTTCCCGCCAGCGCCGCCGCCCAGAACGCGGCGCAAACCACGACGCTGCAGCCCGTCACCGTGACCGCGGGTTCGGTTTCGGAGGAAGACTTGCCCGCGCCCTATGCCGGCGGGCAGGTGGCGCAGGGCGCGCGCCTGGGCCTGATGGGCAATCAGGACGTGATGGACACGCCATTCAACGTCACCAGCTATACCTCCGAGCTGATCCAGAACCAGCAGGCGCGCACGTTGGCGGACGTGATGGCCAACGATCCTTCCGTGCGGTTCACGACGTCGAGCGGACACGCCTACGAGAACTTCCGCATCCGCGGCTTCGACGTCAACCAGAACGACGTGGCGATCAACGGCATGTATGGCCTGGCGCCCATGGGGCGCACGCCGCTGGAGTTCGTCGAGCGGGTGGAGGTGCTGAAAGGCCCGAACGCCTTGTTCAGCGGGATGGCGCCCAGCGGCGCGGTGGGCGGCACGATCAACCTGGTGCCCAAGCGGGCGGAAGACACGCCCAATGCCACCTTCGGCGTGAACTGGCAGGCCGACGGCCAGCTGGGCACGACCATCGATGCCGGCCGCCGTTTCGGCTCCGCCAATGAATGGGGCGCGCGCGTCAACGGTTCCTTCAGCGACGGCGCCACCACGCTGGACGGCCAATCCAGAAAACGCGAGTTCCTGTCCGCCGGCCTGGACTATCGCGGCAGCGCCCTGAGCGCGTCGATAGACGCCTACCATAGCCAGGAGTCGTTTTCGGGCGGCACGCCGGCCATGTTCTGGTTCGGCGGTTCGGTCGTGCCCGAAGCGCCCGATCCTCGCATCAACCAGTTCAGCACCGGCTATGGCAGCATCCAGAGCAACGCCGTCATGGCGCGGGCTGAATACCGCTTCAATGACAGCGTATCGGCCTTTGCCGGTGTGGGCAGGCGCGACAGCCATCAATCGGGCCTGATCAATGGCACCCATGCGCGGCAGATCGACGCCAATGGCAATTTCACCGGCTCCATCATCGGCCAGCGCGCCTACACGGATGCCACCTCGGCCGAGGGCGGGCTGCGCACGCGGTTCAACACGGGCAGCGTACGGCACGAGCTGGTGCTCCAGGCTTCCTTGCTGAAGCTGGAGGACGGGTCGGCCACCGGGCCGGCATCGACTTTCAAGTCGAATATCTACGACCCGATCACGCCGGTCATGCCTGCGGTGCCGGGCAGCGCGCCCAAGACGGCGGAGAACACGCTGTCCAGCCTGGCGCTGGTGGATACCATGTCCTTCTTCGACGACAAGCTGCTCCTGACCGGCGGCCTGCGCAACCAGCGCGTGAAGACGACGAACTTCGACAAGACCGGCAAGACGACGGCCCGCTATGACGAGGACGCCGTGACACCGGCTGTCGCCATCGTCGTCAAACCTTGGGGACCGGACGTCTCGCTGTATGCCAACTACGTGCAGGGCCTGAGCAAGGGCGATAGCGTCACGGACACCAGCGCCAGCAACTATGGCCAGGTGTTCGCGCCCTACAAGACCAAGCAGCAGGAGCTGGGCGTCAAGTGGAATGCCGGCACTTTCACCAATACCCTGGCATTCTTCCAGATAGACAAACCCATGCTGGTGACGGAGGGCTCTACGGCCAAGCCCACGTATGCGGACGGCGGCGAGAAGCGTGTCCGCGGCGTGGAGTGGAATACCTTCGGCGAGTTGGCTGCGGGCGTGCGCGTGCTGGGCGGCGTCACTTACACGCAAGGCACGCAGGTCAAGACCTCGTATGGCCGCTATGACGGCAATACCGCGGTGGGCGCGCCGCGCTGGCAGGCCAATGCCGGGCTGGAATGGGACACGCCGTGGGTGCCCGGCGTGACGCTGAGCGCGCGCGTGCAGGCGACTTCGAGCCAGTACGCGGATGCGGCCAACAAACTGCAGATTCCGGGCTGGGGCCAACTGGACCTGGGCGCCCGCTACGCCACGCAGATCAACGGCCGGGACGTCGTGTACCGGCTGAATGTCAACAACGTGTTCGACAAGCACTATTACGCCGGCAGTTTCAGCGACACGACGCCTATCGTGACGCTGGGGCCGGCGCGCACCGTAACCGCCTCCGCCAGCATCAGTTTCTGAATGCGGGATGTTTTGCCGGTCCCTGTTCCGGACAGTCGATTCGGAGCAGGGATTGGCAGGCAGGTCTCGGGCAATTCATCCTGGGGTGACCATGGAAGTCCTGATTCTTTTCAGCCTGGCGAGCCTGTTCCTGGGCAGCTTCTGTATCTATCGCGCTTCGCCCAACCAGCGATGGGGCGCCACGTCCTGGCCGGTCCTGCCCGCCCGCGTCGCTGGCATTCTGCTGCTCGCGCTGGGCGGCTGGGGTTGCCTGCGCGCATTCTCTGCCGTCGCGGCCGTGTTCGTTTTCTGCACCGCCTTGATGTTGTTCTTCAGTCTCATGCCGTACCTGGGCGTACTGGCGGGCCTGCGCGGTAGCGATACGCATGAAGCCCGTTAAGCCCGCGCCGATCCGGCGCGACTGGATATCGAAGAGCCTGGCGGGCGCATTGCTCGGCTTCGCGCTGGCCATGGGCGCCAGCGCAACGCTGGCCGCATTGACTGCCGGCATTCCGTTGGCGACGCGTTCGCAGCTGGCCATGTGGCTGGTGCCGCCCGTCTGGCTCGGCGTCGCGAGTACCGTCTACTTTTTCGCCAGCGGCCTGCGCGCGTGGATCTGGCTGGGCGGAGCCTGCGTGCTGCTCTATGGCGGACTGCTTGTCGTCAAGGCGATCTGAAGGGAGTCCGCGATCATGAGAGCCGACTACATACGCATCTACAAATCCGTCCATACCTGGACGGGCATCCTGACCGGCATGGCGCTGTTCATCGCCTTCTACGCCGGTGCCCTGACCGTATTCAAAGAGCCGCTGACCCGTTGGGCTACGCCGCCCGCAGCCGTCGCGCCCGTGGCGCTGGAAGACGCGCCCGACCTTATCGCCAGAACCCTGCAAGCGCGGCCGGATGTGGCCAAGGGGTTCAGCATCCATCTGCAGGACGCCGAGCACGTGCCGGCCCGTATGTCCTGGGAAGTCCGTGACGGGCAGGCCGACGATCACGATGAATCGTCGATCCGCCACCATGTCGCCTATCTGGATGCGCGCGGCGAGCTGCGGTTGGAGGAGGCCGCGCCCAGCGGGCTGATGCCGTTCATCGATGTGCTTCACCGCGTGGTGGGCCTGCCTGTCGACAGCGATCCCAACCGCTGGTTCATGGGCATCGTCGCATCGCTCTATGCAATTGCCCTGGTGTCGGGAGTGATCGTGCTGCTGCCGTCGCTGGTCAAGGACTTTTTCGCGTTGCGGGTCGGGAAGAACCTGAAGCGCATGTGGCTGGATGCGCATAACGTGGTGGGCATTGTTTCGCTGCCATTTCACATCGTCATGGCGCTGAGTTCCGTCGTGTTCGCGTTCCACGACGGAATCTACGATCTGCAGGACAAGCTCATGTACGAAGGCAAGCTGGAATCCGTCTTCCAGCGGTCCGGCGGCGGCGCGCCGGCTGGAGAGGTCCGGAATCCTGCAGACATGCTGACGCCGGCGGAACTGCTGGCCCAGGCGCGCGCCCTCGCCCCGGGCTTCGAGCCTTATGGGTTGCAGTATCAACAGGTCGTCAGCCCGCGCGCCATCGTACGCGTCTGGGGCAAGGACGACAGTGCGGTATCGCCGCGGGCGCGAGGCGGCTTCGTGGCGCTCGATCCCTACAGCGGGAAGGTGCTCAACCGCGACTATCTGCCGGGCGGACAGGACGCGCCCAACCTCTGGGTCAGCAGTTTCTTCGCGCTGCACATGGCTTCCTTCGGCGGCGCGGCAGTGCAGTGGCTTTATTTCCTGCTTGGACTGGCGGGCGCATGGCTGTTCTATAGCGGCAACCTGCTGTGGATAGAAACCCGGCGCAAGCGCGCCGACCGGCAGACGGGCGAGATTCCAGTGCAGCGCTTGGACACGCGGCTGATGGCGTCGGCGACAGTGGGCGTCTGCCTGGGATGCGTGTGTGGCATTTCGTTGATGATGGTCGCGTCCAAAGGGTTGAGCGGGCACGTCGGCGATCTGAATGCCTGGCTGCGGGCGCTGTACTACATGGCGTTCTTCGCCAGCCTGGCCTGGGCCTTCCTGCGCGGAGGCGCGGCGGCAGGGGTGCATCTGCTATGGGTCGCGGCAGCATTGACGCTGGCGATACCCGCGGCCTCGCTCGTGGGCGGGCTGTTTCCTGCCTCCGGGCTTTGGGCGCACACGTCGGCCGCGGCGCTGGCAGTGGACGCGACGGCCCTGGCGGCAGGGCTGGGATTTGCCTGGATGGCAAAGGCCAGCGCGCGCAGGATCGGACGGGGCGACGCGGACAGCGTATGGGCGCCCAGAAGGCTCGCCGCGCGCGAGGGATAGCGGACCGCCGCGAACGGGCCGTGAACAAACGAATGGATGAACATGCGTAAAAAGAACAGATTGGAATGGCGGGATTGGATGTCGTCGGCTGCGCTGGCGGTGTCGATGATAGGCGTGGCGCCGGGCATGGCCGCGGCGCAGTCCAGGCAGGGCGCCGTCACACCCGAGGCCCATGTGGACGAACGAATTTCGCTACAGAAGGGAGAGTTCCTCGCGGGCACCTGGGCCGCCGAATCCGGCGTGACCCTGGATCTTCTGGACAGCGCCGGGCAGCACGTACGCCGGCTGAGCGACGGCGAAAAGCCGGCCGGAGCCCTGATGCTGGTGGCGCCGGAAGATGGCCTCTACACCGTTCGCGCGCAGGGTCAGGGCCTGTTCCGCTGGGCCGTGACGGAACGCCTGCCCCTTGCGGAACAACGTGCGCCCGCGGCGGCGCTCGACAGCCCGCGCCTGACCGAGCTGGCGGCGACGCTGGCCGCGGGCGGCACGACGGATGCCTTTTGGGATGAGGTGGCGCAGCAAGGCACGCCGCTGGTCGAGGCCGTGGACGCCGGACATGACCGCGTCACATTCCTGTGGCGCGGCGCCGAACGCAATGTGCGCCTGTTCGGCGGGCCGTCGTCGGACCATGCTCAGTTGGCGCGGCTGGGCAACTCCGATGTCTGGCATGCCAGCTTCGTCGTCCCCAGGTCCACGCGCCTGTCATATCGCCTGGCGCCCGATGTGCCCGAGCTTCCAGGCTCCGGCATGGCGCGGCGCCGCGCGATCCTGGCCACGGCGCAGGCCGATCCGCACAATCCCAAGGCATACCCGGTGCGCGGCGTCGACGCGTACCAGACCTATTCCATGCTGGAACTGGCGGACGCGCCGCAGCAGCCCTGGGTCGAACCCCGCGCGGGCGTGCGGCAGGGAACGGTGGAGACCATGGAGCTGCGCAGCGATCTCATGCGCAACACGCGCAAGATCCACCTGTACCGTCCTGCTGGCTGGCAGTCTGGCGCAGCGGACAATCACGTGCTGGTGCTGTTCGACGCCGGCGCCTATCTGGGCCGCGTGCCCACGCCCACCATTCTGGACAACATGATCGCCGCCGGCGTCATTCCTCCGACGGCGGCGCTGCTCATCGACAACCCTACGGCGGAATCCCGCAGCCAGGAATTGCCGCCCAACCCGGACTTTGCGGACTTCCTGGCGAAAGAGCTGATGCCGTGGGCGCGCAAGCAAGGCATCAGCGCGCCTGCCGCGCGCACCGTCATCGGCGGTTCCAGCTACGGCGGATTGGCATCGGCCTATGCGGCGTTGCGCCACCCCGAAGTGTTCGGCAACGTGCTCAGCCAATCAGGTTCCTATTGGTGGTCGCCGGCGGGCGAGGAGGACCAGTGGCTGACGCGGCAATTCGTCGCGGTGCGCAAGCTGCCGGTGCGCTTCTTCCTTGGCGCCGGCCTGTTCGAGTCCGGACGCGGCGGCCAGCCGGGCATCCTGGAGACCAACCGGCATCTGCGGGATGTGCTGCGTGCCAAGGGCTATCTGGTGACGCACCGCGAGGTGGCGGGCGGACATGATTACCTGGTCTGGCGCGGGACCTTGTCGGATGGCCTGCTGGATCTGATCGGCACTGGCAAGCAGGGGGGCGGATAAGCCCGGCTTGAAAGCTGGCAGGCCTGCTCAGGAGGCGTCTTCGGACGCCTCGCCGTGCTCATCCCACCAGTCGCCCAGCGCATCCAGCAGCTGCACCAGCGTCTTTCCCGATGGCGTGAGCGCGTACTCCACGCGCCGCGGATAGCCATCGAAATCAGTGCGCTGGACGATCCCGGCCAACTCCAGCTTGCGCAGCTCCAGCGTCAGCATCCGATGCGAGATGGTCGGATTGTCGCGGCGCAGATCGCTGAAACGCTTGGTGCCTTCCTTGAGGTAATAGACCAGCAGCGTCGGCCATCTGCCGCTCAGTATCTGCATGACTTCCTCGATGGGGCAACGCGAAACCAGGTCTTTCATGGGCGGGTCATGGTGACAAAAATGTGCGTAATTTACTTAGCCTAGCAGATCCGTAGAATTCAATCCGCTGCGCAGCGTGACCCTCATCTACGGAGAAAGAAATCTTGGAACCCATTCTTGTTTATGGCTTTCCGCAGGGAAGTTCCATGGGGCTCGTCGCTGCGCTGGAGTGGCTGGGCAAACCCTATCGCCTGTGCCGCGTGGACATGCTGAGCGAAATGCGTCTGCCCTCCTATGCGCGGATCAACGCGCGCCACGAGACGCCTGCATTCGTCAGCGAACAGGGCGCGGTTTTCACGGAAACCATGGCGATTGCGCGCTGGATCGAAAACCGTGATGACGAGCGCAGGATCAGCTTTGACCCGCTGTCGCCGGAATCCGACCGCATGCACCAGTTCATGGCTTTTCTGAACACTGGTTTCACCGCCGCCTTCACCCCGCATTGGGTCGCCCTGGAAATGGATCCGCCTGATCCGGCCTTGCAGAAAACGCTGCGGGAGTGGGGGGCGCAACGCGTCATAGAACGCCATGACAAGCTCGAAGCGATGCTGGGCGAGACTCCGTTCCTGATGGGCGATCGTCCGACTCTGGCGGACGCCGTGCTGGTGGGCGTTGCGCGCTGGCTGGATTTCCATGAGGTCGCTGCCCAGTCCCGCTGGCCCAGGCTGGCGGCGCTGCGGCAGCGGCTGGAAAGCGACCCGGCGGTCAAATATGCGATCTCGTTGGAAGAGGGAGCAAGCCCCGGTTATCCGGGACTGTGCCAGGGCCATGTGCCGCTGGAAACGCTGATCGCGACGTATGGAAAGTAGACGGCCGGCCGCATCCGGCGCACGGGCGGCAATGCCCCGCCGCTGCCCGTGCGCCGTCCTCGGGTCTTTGCCCCAGTAAGACCAAAGTCCCATGCGCGGCCCGCGGACGGTAGCTATCCTGCGGGCTTGCTGCCAAGGGCAGAGCACAGGAAGGGGTGGCTCATGAGTCTGATTCTGGGTAGGACAATACTGGACAAGGTGGAGACAAATCGGGTGCGGAGCAAGCCGGAGACGCTGGGGCAGTTCTTTTCCAAACCCGCCCCGCCGGTAGGTTGGCGCATAGGCAAGCTGAGGCCAGGCCAGTCTCTCTTGCTCTGGTCGTACAACCTCCAGGGCTTGATGGTCTGGATGGATAGTGCTGGTCCCGGCAGTCTGGGGTCCGTTCCGGGCACAGAGCGTTACGTTTCGACCTTTTTCGAGTACCGGCGCGCGCCCGAGAACGCGACCCTGCATGGCGCGAAGAACGTGGCGAAAGTCTGCTATGCCGCCAGCGTCGGGCTGCTTGTGGCCGAATGCCGCCAGTTGGTGCACCGTGGGGAGTTTCTGCCGGCCAGCCACTTGAGAGCTCTGCGCGAGGCACGACCTGCGAGGGACATGGGCATGGCGCGCTCCTGCCTGCTCGTGACGAAGCGGGAACCTGTTGCCAATGCCGCAGCCGCCACTCCAGAGGCCAATGAATTCGTTTCCACCACGGGCAACCCGAAAGAAATTGTCGAGAAAATCCAGTGGATGTCAGCACAGCCCTCGGGAAATTTTCTGGCAAGGACGCGCTCCCCCGCGAAGCCGGGCTGACGCGGGTCGGGCCCGCAGTTTCAAGGTTGCGCCTAAGTCATTTCTCATCCAAAAGCAGGATGGAAATTTCTGATAATTTCAAAATACTACGACTAAAGTCCGATGTAGCCCCCGAAGGCCGGCGCTATTGTTCGCACCAGCAATGCGCAGCGCTCGCTGTGCGGTACGAGTGGTTTCTTCGGAGAGGGTCATGTCCAATAGCTTGCAGAAATGGGTGGGCCGCAACCGCCCGCCGCGGGTTCAGATCACGTATGACGTTGAAACCGGCGACGCGATCGAGAAGCGTGAATTGCCGATGGTGGTGGGCGTGCTGGCGGATCTTTCGGGTCAGCCGGCCACGCCGCTGCCCAAGCTGAAAGAGCGCCGCTTCGTCGAGATCGACCGCGACAATTTCGACGAAATCCTGGGCAAGATCCGCCCGCGCCTGGACCTGTCCGTGCCCGACACCGCCAAGGGCGAAGGCAATCTGCGCATTGAGCTGAACTTCGAGAAGTTCGCCGACTTCCATCCCGAATCCCTGGTCGAGCAGGTGCCGCGGCTGTCCAAGCTGCTGGAGGCGCGGCATCAACTGCGCGACCTGCTGGCCAAGCTGGATGGCAATGACGAGCTGGACTCCATCCTTGAGCGCATCGTGCGCAGCACCGAGGAGCTCAAGGCCGTCAAGAGCGAAGCGCAGGCTGGCGGGACGGCCGGCGATGTGGCCGAACCGGCCGCAACGGCGCCGTCGGCCTAACGCGGACAGCAACGTCAGCGCGCGCAGGGCAGGCCTTGCGCCGAAGCCGCGCGCGGGCAATTTCAATTCTCAGGGTGACGAACATGGCAAGCAAACAGACGGCCGATACGGCGGCGGTTGGAGGCAACGCAACGCAGGAAGCGGCGCAGGCGGGCGAACTCAGCCTGCTGGACCGCATCGTGCAGGAAGGCAATATGGCGGTGGAGCCGTCGCAGAATTCCTACGCGAAGAAACTGCTCGGGCAGCTGGCGTCCCAGATCCTGGACGAAGGCATGCGCACCAGCCCGGACAAGTCGGTGGTGGCGATGATCAATGAGCGCGTGGCGGAAATCGACCGTCTCCTGACGGATCAGCTGAACGCCATCATGCATGCGCCGGACTTCCAGGCGCTCGAAGCATCGTGGACCGGCTTGCACGATATGGTCCATGGCACCGAGACGAGCTCGCGGCTGAAGCTGCGGCTGTTGAACGTCAAGAAGAAGGAATTGCTGAAAGACCTGGAGTCGGCCGTCGATCACGACATGAGCCTGCTCTTCAAAAAGGTCTATGAAGACGAGTACGGCACGTTCGGCGGCAGTCCGTATTCCGTGCTGATAGGCGATTACGCATTTGGCCGGCATCCGCAGGATCTGGCGCTACTGGAACGCATCTCCAAGGTCGCGGCCGCCGCGCACGCGCCGTTCATCGCCTCTGCCGCGCCCAGCCTCTTCGACCTGAAATCGTACACGGACCTCGGCGTCACGCGCGATCTCTCCAAGGTCTTCGAAAGCGCCGAGCTCGCCATGTGGCGCAGCTTCCGCGAGTCGGAAGATTCCCGCTACGTGGCGCTGGTGCTGCCGTCCTATGCGGCGCGCCTGCCCTACGGCGCCAAGACCAAGCCGGTCGATACGTTCAACTTCGAAGAGGATGTCGACGGCTCGGATCACAGCAAGTATCTGTGGGCGAATTCCGCCTACCAGCTGGGTCTGCGCATCACCGACGCGTTCGCCAAGTACAGCTGGTCGACCGCGATCCGCGGGGTGGAAGGCGGCGGCAAGGTGGAGAGCATCGCCGCGCATGCCTACAAGACCGATGAAGGCGACATCGCGCTCAAGTGCCCGACGGAAGTGACGATCACGGACCGCCGCGAAAAGGAACTCAGCGACCTGGGGTTCATTGCGTTCGTGAACGCCAAGGGCTCGAACCAGGCCACGTTCTTCGGCAGCCAGACGGCAAACAAGCCCAAGGTCTACAACAAGGATGCCGCCAATGCCAATGCGCAGCTGTCATCACGCCTGCCGTTCGTGCTGGCCGCGTCGCGGTTTGCGCATTACATCAAGGTGATGATGCGCGACAAGGTGGGCAGCTTCCAGTCGCGTACGGACGTCGAGAACTATCTGAACAACTGGATTGCGGACTACGTGCTGATCAACCCCTCGGCCTCGCAGGAACAGAAGGCCAGCTATCCGCTGGGCGAGGCGCGCGTCGACGTCACGGAGGTGCCCGGAAAGCCCGGCGCGTACCGCGCCACCTGCTTCATCAAGCCTCATTTCCAGATGGAAGAGCTGACCGCGTCCATCCGCCTGGTGGCAGACCTGCCGGCCGCGGCTGCCTGAACTTTCGAACCGCGCGCCGCCAGCCGGCGGCGCACGCCAACCGAATCCTCTTCGAACACGGAATTCCATGGATACCATCCTGCTCAAGATCAACAACATCAAAGGCAACTCCACTCTGGACGGCCATGCCGACGCGATCATCCTCTTGGGCGCCTCGCATGGCGTGATGTTGCCGATGTCGATGGACATGGCCAACACCGAGCGTGCCCTGGGCCGGCCCAGCTTCTCGGAAATGGCGTTTACCAAGGTAATGGACCAGTCCACGCCCGCGCTATACAACGCGTGCGCGTCCGGCGCCAAGCTGAACGACGCGACCATACTCATCGGCCGCAACGAGAGCGGGTCGTTCCTGTTGCACGTGAAGTACGTACTGGGCAATGCGATGGTCTCGTCCATCAACTCCGCGCTGGGCGAGGGCGGCGGCAGCGACAGCTTCACGTTGTGCTTCAGCAAGCTCTCCATCGAATACACCCAGCAGGCCACCGCCGGCAACAAGGCTGGCACGGCATCGTTCGGCTGGGACCTGGCGACGAACAAGTCCACCGCCGCGCCCAAGAAGTAATGCCGGACGCCGCTCCCGCATGTGCGGGCGCGGCGCCGGTGCACGTACAGGAACGCCCGCAACATGCCGACCGATACCCTTTATTCGCCCGTGCCCTTGTTTGACCGCCTGGCGGCTGATGCGGAGTCGCAACTGGCGGGGGCCGACGCGCAGAGACTGGCGGTGGCCAGGGACCTGGAGCGCTTGCTGAACACGCGTTCGCGCCTGGATTTCGAGGCCTTTTCACGCTCGGCGGCAACGGTGGTCGACTACGGCGTGCCCGACTACTCGGCGCGGTCGCCGGTGTCGGCTTCGGATCGCGAGGCCGTCGCTGCTGTAGTCAAGCAGGCCATTGCCCTTTATGAACCCCGCCTGTCCAATGTGTCGGTGGACATGGCGCCCGCCGCGAACGGGATAGGCCCATGCCGGCTGGAGATCCGGGCCGACATGCGGGTCGGCGGCGCGGTGAACCACGTGGCATTCGAACTGCTGGCAGGCGCGCAGAGCGGGACGGGGGGCGGGTCATGACCGATCTGGCGTCCGATGGCATCCTGCAGTACTACAAGCGCGAGCTGTCCTATCTGCGTAATCAGGGGGCGGACTTCGCGCTGCGCTATCCCAAGGTGGCATCCCGGCTGGCGCTGCACGGCACGGAATCGCCAGATCCGCATACCGAACGCCTGATAGAAGCCACTGCGTTCCTGGCGGCCCGGGTGCACCGCGACCTGGATCAGGAGTTTCCCCAGATCGCCGCCGCGATGCTGGACAACGTCTGTCCGACGCTGGTGCAGCCCATCCCGTCGATGACCGTGGTGCAGCTGGCTCTGGACGGCAGCCAGGGAAAAGTGACGGCCGGACTGCCCGTGCCGCGGCATAGCGGCCTGGCGGCGCGGACCGAGGCCGGCGAACTTTGCCGGTTCCGCACCGCCTGGGATGCCACGCTGTGGCCCTTGAGGATAGGAAGCGCCGGCTTCTCTGAAGACCAGGCTTTGCGCCTGGAGCTGGAAAGCGATTCCGGCGTGGAACTGTCGGAGCTGGAAATCCGCACACTGCGCATCCACCTGCAGGGCGACTGGATGGTGACGATGCCGCTGTACGAGTTGCTGGCGGCGGGCGTGGCCGGCATATCGCTCTATGCCGAAGGGGGCGGCGTTGTGCCGCTGCCGTTGACGGCCTGGCGGGAAGTGGGATATGCGCCGGAAGAGAGCGTATTGCCGCAGCCGCCGAATGGATTGCCGGCGCACGGCCTGATGCAGGAGTACTTCGCATTTCCGCGCAAGTTCCATTTCTTTGACCTGGATTTGCCGCGGGGGCTGCCGTTCAAGGGGCGCCGTTGCCAGATCGCGCTGCACCTGGACAGGCAGGCTCGTGGCCTGGGCGCGATAGGCGCCCAGCATTTCCGCCTGGGTTGCACGCCGGTGATCAACCTGTACGCGCAGACCAGCGAACCGGTCACGATCGACGATAGCCATTACGAATATCGCCTGGTGGCCGACAAGCGCCGTGACGAGACGACGGAAGTGCATTCGGTGCTGTCCGTGATCCTGTCCGATCCGGCGGCCGAGCGCTCGATTCCCGTGCCCAGCTATGCGGAGGTCGAGCACGCGGACGCCGCTCGCGGTACGTTGTTCTGGTCTGCCCGAAGGGAACACAGCCTGCGTGACCGCGTAAGCGGCACCGACATGTTCCTGAGCTTCGTGGATGCCCGCAACGAGATTCGCCGGCCCGTTGAACCCGTGGTCTACGCCAATCTGCTTTGCACCAACCGGCGCCTTGCCGAGCAGGTGCCAGTGGGCGCCCGCATGGTGTTCGAACGTGTGGCGCAGAACGTATCGGTGCAATGCCTGTACGAGCCCACCGCGCAGCGCAACCCGCCCTCGGGCGGCGACGCGCTGTGGCGCCTGGTGTCGCTGCTGACGTTGAATCAGCAGTCGCTGGTGGAGTCATCGACCGGACACAAACGCCTGCAGCAGATCCTGCAGTTGTTCGCGTCCGGCAGCACGCGTGAGCAGGATCTGATCCGCGGCCTCAAGGGCGTCAGTGCGCGCCCAGTCACGGCGCATGTGGGCAAGGAGGCCTGGCGCGGCTTCTGCCACGGCATGGAAGTCACGGTGGAGTTCGACGCCGATGCGTTCGTGGGAGGATCGCCGCTGCTGCTGGGCGCAGTGCTGGCGCGGTTCTTTGCGATGTATACATCGGTCAATTCGTTCGTGGGGCTGGCGGTGCGCCGGGGCGACGAAATATGGAAGCAGTGGCAGCCCATGACGGGCTACCAGCAATCGCTATGATCGCCCGGCTGCTCTCCCGCCCGCAACGCTACAACCTGTTCCAGGCGATCGCCCTGCTGGAGCGCGCGACGCCAGCGGCCGCGCCGCTGGGCCGCGGAAATGGCGACGGCGAGGCTGTGCGCCTGCATGGGCATGTGTCGGTCGCGTTCGAGGCCAGCGACGTGCGTGCCATCGCCCGGAAGCAGGACGCGGGGCGTTGGGGCCAGGCCATGCAGACACGCTACGCCTTGACTACGCCGGTGATGACACTTGCCGGCGCCAGCAGTCCGTTGCCCTTGGCGTACACCGAACTGGTGCTGCAGCGGCGGGCGTCGCGGGATCACGCCACCGCAGATTTCCTGGATATCTTCAACCACCGCTTCCTGTCCTTCTTCTACCGAAGCCGCAAGAAGCACGCGCTGGGCCTGAACGCGTCCGCGCCGCATGCGTCGGCGCTGGTGGGCTGCCTGGATGCGCTGAGCGACCTGGGCTATGCCCGCGACGAGGCCGGTCCGCAAGGCCAGCGCCTGTGGGTCAGGCACGCGGGTCTGCTGGGCGTGGCGACGCGATCGATGACCGGGCTGCTGGCGTTGCTGGCGGACCGTCTGGGCTTGAAGGTGCTGGGCCGGCAATTCATCGGGCAATGGCGGACGCTGGACGCGAAGGATCATTCGCGCCTGGGCGGAAAGGGGTTGGCGTTGAATGCGTCGCGGGCGCTGGGCCGCCGGGTATGGGACCAGGGGGCCGGGATCCGTATCGAATTCCTGGACTTGAGTCCCGCCCGGTTCGAGCGCCTGTTACCCGGGGGCGCGGACCACGAACTGGCGCTGTGGCTGATCCGCAGTCACCTCCGGAGAGACCTGAACGTGGATTTCGTGCTGCACGCGCAGCCGCGCGCCGGTGCGTGCGTGCTGGGCGGCGCGGCAGCAGCCCGGCTGGGGTGGACCAGCTGGGCCACCGCTACGCGGCAGACCCTCGCTCCGGCGCCGGTGCGCCTGACGGCGCGCATGGCGTCCGCTTCCCCATTGGCCAACCGTACATAAGGCAAATCCGGCATGGATATCGACATCCGCACGCTGCTGGCCCGGCTCAACCCGGTCTGCAAGCACGCGATGGAACTGGCGGCGCAGCAGTGCGTGCGCCAGACGCATTACAACGTGGATGTCGAGCACCTGCTGCTGACGTTGCTGGAAACCGCCGCTCCCGATCTGAAAGCGGTGCTGGATCATTACCAGATCCGGGCGGAAGACGTGTCGGCGCAATTGCAGCGCGCGCAGGAGCAATTCAAGCGGGGCAACGGCCGCACTCCGTCCTTGTCGCCGAATTTCCCTCCCATGTTCCAGGAGGCATGGCTGCTCAGTTCGATGCTGCTGGGGCAGCAGCAGATCCGGTCCGGCACCCTGCTGCTGGCGTTGCTGGAGGTCGACAGCCTGCGCGGATTGCTGCTGGAGTCGGCGCCGGGATTGCTGAACATCTCCCGGGCCGACTTGCGAGCGGCATTGCCGTCCATCCTGGCGGGCAGCGCGGAAGACGCGGGAACCTCGTCTCCCCCGTCCGGGCCGGGAGCCGCGGGCTTGCCCGCCGGCGGCGCGCCTGCCATGCCGACGCCGGGCGAGGGCGGGACGCGCCAATCGGCGCTGGAGCTGTATACGATCGACCTGACGGCTCTGGCGCGCGAAGGGGCGATCGACCCGGTGCGTGGCAGGGATGCGGAAATCCGGCAGTTGGTCGACGTGCTGCTGCGCCGCCGGCAGAACAATCCCATTCTTACGGGCGAGGCCGGCGTGGGCAAGACCGCCGTGGTCGAGGGCTTTGCGCAGCGCATCGTGCAAGGCGACGTGCCTCCGGCCTTGTGCAATGTATCGGTCCGCTCCCTGGACCTGGCGCTGCTGCAGGCCGGGGCGGGCGTGCGCGGCGAATTCGAGAACCGGCTGAAATCGGTGATCAGTGAAGTGAAGGCGTCGGCGACGCCGGTCATCCTGTTCATCGACGAGGCCCACCAGTTGATAGGCGCGGGCGGCAGCGAAGGGCAGGGCGACGCCGCCAATCTGCTCAAGCCGGCCTTGGCGCGCGGCGAATTGCGCACCATCGCCGCCACGACCTGGGCCGAATACAAGCGTTACGTCGAGCGGGATCCGGCGTTGGCAAGGCGCTTTCAGGTCGTCAAGGTGGAAGAACCCACCGAGGCGGCGGCCGTCGAAATGCTGCGCGGCATGGTGCAACGGCTGGAGGCCCATCATGGCGTCGAGATCCTGGATGCCGCGGTCAGGGACGCCGTGAAGCTGTCGCACCGCTATATCTCCGGCCGGCAGTTGCCGGACAAGGCGATCAGCGTGCTGGATACGGCTTGCGCCAGGGTGGCGATCGGCCAGAGCGCGGAGCCGGAAGAAATCGAGGCCCTTGGGCGCGCGATCGAGGCGGCCGAGAACCAGCTGCGCATACTGCGCCACGAGGCCGCCACGGGCATAGACCGCCATGACGCGATCGCCGCGACGCAGCGTCAGATAGAGGATCAACGCGAACAGCACCGCCGACTGGGAGAGAAGTTGGCAGCCGAACGCAGCGCGGTGGCCGAAATCCTGACTTGGCGCCGCCGTATCGCCGACCGCGTCGTGGCCGGCAGCGACAAGGCGGCGGACGAAGAGGACCTGGACGCGTTGACCGCCAATCTGACCCGCCTGGAAAAAGGCCTTGAGGCAGTGCAGAACGACGAGCCCATCGTACCGGTGTGCGTGGACTCTTCGGTCGTGGCGAAAGTGATTTCCGGCTGGACCGGCATTCCGGTGGGCCGGATGCTGGCCGATGAGCTGCACACCGTGCTGTATCTGCAGGAGAAACTGTCCGGACGCATCGTGGGACAGGACGAAGCCCTGGACGCCATCGCCCGGCGCATCCGTACTTTCCGCGCGGACCTGGACGATCCTGGCAAACCGGTGGGCGTGTTCCTGCTGCTGGGTCCCAGCGGCGTCGGCAAGACCGAGACCGCGTGCGCGCTGGCCGATACCTTGTACGGCGGCGAGCGCAACATGATCACCATCAATATGTCGGAGTTCCAGGAAGCGCATAGCGTGTCGGGCCTGAAAGGCGCGCCGCCAGGATATGTGGGATACGGCCGCGGGGGCGTGCTGACCGAAGCGGTGCGGCGCCGTCCCTACAGCGTCGTGCTGTTGGACGAAATGGAGAAGGCGCATCCCGACGTGCTCGAGCTCTTTTTCCAGGTGTTCGACAAAGGGACCATGGAGGACGGCGAGGGCGTTTCCATCGACTTCAAGAACACCCTGATCCTGTTGACGTCGAATGCGTCGCAGGACGTCATCACCGATGCCTGCCGGGGCGGGGCGCGGCCCTCCCCAGAGGCCCTGGCCGAGCGTTTGCGCGCCCCGTTGTTGCGGCAGTTCAGCCCGGCGTTCCTGGGCCGCCTGGTGATGGTTCCCTACTACCCGTTGGGAGATAGCCAGATCAATGCCATCGTCAATCTGAAGCTGGAACGCCTGGCCCGGCGTTTCGCGCGCAACCACCACGCGAACCTGAGCTGGGACGACGCCGTGGCGCAGTCGATCGCGGCGCGTTGCAAGGAAGTGGACAGCGGGGCGCGCAATGTGGACCATATCCTGACGCAGGCGGTGTTGCCGGAGCTGGCGCGCCAGGTGCTGGAACGCATTTCCGTGGCCGCGCCGTTCGGCGGCGTCCATCTGGGCCTGACGCCCGCGGGTGCGATCGATTTCCGATTCCGCGACGCGGAGACCGGATAAGCCCATGGCCGCCGATCAGACCCAAGCCCACTGGTTTGCCTCGGTATCCACGCCGTTCGGCAAGGACGTCCTGTTGCTGGAATCCTTCAGCGGGCGCGAGGCGATGTCGGAGCTGTTCCGGTTCGATCTCAGGATGAGGTCGGCCAACAAGGCGCTGGATGCGAGAGCGATCGTCGGCAAGGCCGTCACGGTGACATTGCAGCGCCCGCGTCAGCGGCCTCGGCACTTCAACGGAATCGTCACGCGCTTCGTGCACCTGGGCGCGGACCGCGGGCATGCCTACTACCTGGCAGAACTGCAGCCGCGCCTGTGGCTGCTGACGCTGGGGCGGGACCGTGCCATACACCAGAACAAGACCGCGTTGGACATCGTCAAGGAAACGCTGGGACGCTACGAGGTGGCATTCGAGACCCGGCTGGGAGCGGGCGCCTATCCGCGGCGTCCCTATTGCGTGCAGTACGACGAAAGCCCATTCGACTTTATTTCCCGCCTGATGGAAGAAGAGGGAATCTTCTATTTCTTCGACGGCGCCGATGGCAGGCATACGCTGGTGCTGGCCGACAGCCCCGCCGCGCATTCCGTGAATGCGCATGCCGCCCGCCTGCAGTGCGCGCTGGACAAGGACGATGGGGCGGACCCGGACCGCGTGCATGCGTTCGAGATGGCGCACGGCATCGTGGCGCCGGGGCATGTGCTGGCGGACTATGACTATCTCACGGCGAGCACTTCCCTTGCCGCATCGCGCAGGCCGGCGCTGCTGCCCGACGCCCGGCACTATGTCTATCCCGGCAAGTACGCCGACGCCGCGGACGGCGACCGCAAGGCCGCCATCAGGCTGGCCGCGCAACAGGCCGACGGGCAGGTGGGCAGCGGCGTCAGCGGATGCCATGGCCTGTCGGCCGGTTCCCGCTTTGAACTGGCCGGTCACCCGGACAGCGCTCTGAATGTGTCCTACGTTCTGCGGGCCGTCACGCACGACGCGACCCAGGAGGGATACCGGAACCGCTTTGACGTGCTGCCGGAGGCCGTGCCGTTCCGTCCCAGGCCTGTGACGCCCCGGCCCATGGTCACCGGGACGCATACCGCCCAGGTGGTGGGGCTGGCGGGTGAAGAGATATGGACCGACGCGCATGGGCGGGTGAAGCTGAAGTTCCATTGGGATGACGGCCCCGCGCGCGACCAGGACAGCTCCTGCTGGGTACGGGTATCGCAGAGTGTGGCGGGGCAGGGGTGGGGGCATTGGTTCCTGCCCCGAGTCGGCCAGGAGGTGGTGGTGAGTTACGTCGACGGCGACCCCGACCGGCCGCTGGTGACGGGTACGGTCTACAACAAGCAGCAGACCTTGCCCGTGCAGCTGCCGGCGGAGCAGACGCAGAGCGTCATGCGGTCGCGCTCGTCCAAGCGCGGCGTGGCGGGCAATGAGATCCGCATGGAGGACAAACTCGATGCGGAAGAACTGTACTTGCATGCGCAGAAGGACATGCGGGTCGTCATCGAAGACGCGCTTGAGACGGAGGTCGGCGGTAATGAAAGCCGCATCGTCAAGCGGGGAGACCGCCACATCGAGGTACAGAAGGGTAAGGAATCGCATGTGGTGCAGGGTGTGCGCAGCGTCGAGGTCCATGGCGAGGAAACGCACGCCAACCGGGCGGCATTTACTCAGGACGTGGCCGGCAATTACACGCTGAAAGTCAGCGGCAATCTTGTCATCGACGTCACAGGCTCCATCAGCATCAAAAGCGCGTCGACGCTGACCGCGCAAGCCGCAACCACGCTGAGCAACAAGGCGCTGACGATCGAACACAAGGCGACGGCGACGCAGACCGTCGATGGCGGCGGCCTGCTGGCGCTCAAGGGCGGCCTGGTCAAGATCAACTGAGGCGCGCCATGCATAGCTCCGATACCTCCTTGCCCGAGATCCAGATCATGGAAGAGCTGGACGAGGCCGGCCGCCTCTCGGCGCGCAGTTCCTGGCAGGCCGGCGTGGCGCAAGGCCCGATGACGCGATATGGCGCTGACGGAGAAGTGTTGCTGCAGGCGGAGTTCCGGCAGGGCCGCCTGTCCGGCTCGCTGCGGATACACGACGAATTTGGCGCGTTGCTGCGTGTAGCGTCTTACGCCGAGGGCAGGTTGCATGGCGAAGCGCTGTCCTATCGCGATGGCAAGCTGGCGTCGCGCCAGCAGTATGAGCTCGGGCTATTGCACGGGCCCTGCGTGGCATATGCGCAGTCGGGCCTGGAGACGTTGCGGCAGACCTACCTGATGGGCAGGCTCGATGGCATGGCCGAATACCTGCAAGATGGTGTCGTGGTCCGCCGCGAAAGCTATCGCCTGGGCCTCCTTGATGGCGAAACGCGTGACTACGCTGCGGACGGCACGCTGTTGGCAGCGTCTCCGTACCGCGCGGGGGTATTGCACGGCATCGCCCGCCGTTACGCGCCTGATGGCGCTGCGCTGGCCGAGCGCCGTTACGTGAATGGTGCGCCGGAGCAGCCTTGGCGCCGCCTGGAGCCGGCAGACTCCGAACCGTCATCTCCCACTTTCGGCGCGCGCCTGGAAAAGTGGATCAGAGGATAGCCATGGCCCTGCAAGTGACCACGGGTTCGGCCCTGATGTGCAGCTTTGGCGCGGCGCCGTCCGTGCTGAATGTAATGCCTGCGGGCGTGCTGGCGGGGGCATTGCCAGCTGCCACCATCATGGACCATGCGCCAGTCGCCAATGTGGCGCCTTTCGGCATGTGCAGTTGCCTGGGCAATCCGGCGGTTGCCGCGGCCACCGCCGCGGCCTTGGGCGCCTTGACGCCCATGCCCTGCATGCCCGCTACGCCCGGCCCCTGGCTGCCCGGTTCACCCACCGTGCTGATCGGTGGCAAGCCCGCCTTGCAGGACGCGTCGATGCTGCTCTGCACCTGGGGTGGACTGATCCGGATCACGGCGCCCGCGCAGGTCACGACTTTGGTTCCCTGAGGATGTGAACGCATGTCTTACGTATTCTCCCTGACTCCCCGCATGTTGACCGTCACGCTGGCCTGCGCCGTCCTGCTCTGCGTACTGCTGTTCCTGCTGGGCTTCCAGATCGGAGCCCGCCTGTCGGAACCGCCAGCCGCGCCGCCGGGTATCGCCGCCGCCGCGCCCGCCACGGTAGAGGCCGCGGCGCCCAAGGCGGACCGCCATGACTGAGTTCCCCGCTTCTTCCTTTTGGCTACTGACAGGCCGGAGCCTTGCATGTTGCACCTATTGAAAACCCTGTTCCGGTCCGTTCGTCTCGCCGTGCTGGCGACGTTCTTCTGCGCGGCATCGGCCATGTCCTGGGGCGCGGCCGCTCAGGCGCAGACCGGCGTGGTGCGGATGGACAACGGCGCCCTGCTGGCGCCTGAGTTTGCCCGGATCATCAACCGGGGGGAACTGGTGGTCGCATTGCTGGGCGTGGACCAGCCGCCGTTCTTCGAAGAACGGAATGGAAAGCTGAGTGGCTTTGACGTGGATTTCGCGCGGGAGATCGCGCAGAAGCTGGGAGTGCGGGTGCGCTTCAACCGCCAGGCCCAGACGTTCGACGGCGTGGTGACCCTGCTGGCCGAAGGCCAGGCGGACCTTGCCATCAGCAAGCTGTCGCGCACGCTATCGCGGGCGCGGGTCGTCAGCTTCAGCGCGCCATACCTGTCGCTCAAGCGCGCCCTGCTGCTCAACCGCGTCAAGTTCGCGCAACTGGCGCGGGGCCGCTCGGTGCCGGAGGTGATACGCGCCTATACCGGCACGATCGGCGTGGTGGCCAAATCCTCTTATGCCGATTACGTGACGGCCAACTTTCCGCAGGCCGATGTGCGGCAATACCCCACCTGGCAGGCCGTGCTGGCCGCGCTGGACAGCGGAGAGGTCACAGCCGCCTACCGTGACGAATTCGAGGTCAAGCGCGTGCTGAAGATCGATCCCACGGCTTCGCTGCGGTTGCGGGTCGTGACGCTGCAGGATCTGGAGGACACGCTCGGCATGGCCGTCAATGCGTCGGATCAAGCGCTGCTGGGCTTTATCAACCTGTACCTGGCGGACCGCAGCGAGCGGTTCGACGTCAACGTGGTCTTGCAGGCCACCAATCACTGAGGCAGGCGCAAGCTGGACCATCATGACTCTGAAACGACTCTACGCGATCGTCCTCAATCCCTGGCTGGTGCTGGGCAGCCTGGTGCTGGGCGGCCTCGCCGGGCTTTACCTGCCGGCATTTTCCCGCAGCCTGTCGCTGATCGGCGAGGTGTACGTCGATTTCCTGAAGATGACGACCTTGCCGTTCATGATCTCGGCGGTGATATTCAGCCTGCAGCGCCTGTTTCGCGACGGCGGCGCATCGCGTCTTTTTCTGCGCGTGCTGGCGGTCTTCGCCGGCACCGCCGCGCTGGTGGCCTTGGTCGGGGCGGCCGTGCTGCTCATCCTGAACCCCGGCGCCGACCTGTCCAGCGCGACATTGCAGGCATTCGGCCTCATCGTCGGCAGCGATTCCGCCTCCAGCGTCACTGTGATGAATCTGTACGGCGCCGATGTGCCCGCCAAGACGTTGACCCTGGCCGACCTGCTCGGCAGCCTGGTGCCGACCAATATCTTCGCCGCGCTGGCCAGCGGCGACGCCTTGAAGTCGCTGGTGTTCGCGTTGCTGTTCGGGATCGCGGTGGGCTATGTGCCTGAGCGCATTTCGGTAGGCTTGAGCCAGGTGCTCGAGACCGTGTATTGCGCTTGCCAGAAGCTGATGCACTGGCTCAGCCTGCCCCTGCCTCTGATCCTGTTCTGCATGAGCGCCTCGCAGATGGCCAAGTCTGGCATCGAGCCGCTGCAGGCGATGACACAGTTCGTTCTGGCCTTTTTTGCGGTGGCCGTGCTGCTGTTGTCGCTGGCGGTGGTAGTCATCTGGAAGCGTTCGAACCAGCCGCTGTCCGTGACGCTGGAAGCCCTGCGCGCGCCGTTCGCGCTGGCGCTGGCGACGCGCAACAGCGCGGCCTGCATGCCGAGCATGATCGAAAGCCTGGCCGACAAGCTCGGATTCGCCCGGGCGCGGGTGGAACTGCTTGTGCCTCTGGCCGTGTCGTTGCTGCGGGTCGGGCCGATGGTCTATTACGTCTGCGCGACGCTGTTCATTGCGCAGCTGTATGGACGCCCGCTGGGCGTGGGCGAGGTGGCCACGGTGTTGCTGGTGTCGGTGCTGGCCGGCTTTGCGTCGGCCGGCATGACGGGCTTGGTGACCGTGTCGCTCATCGGGATCACCTGCGCCTATCTGGGGTTGCCGTTCGAGGCCGCCTTCATTCTCTTCCTGGCCATCGATCCGCTATGCGACATGTTGCGCACCCTGATCCTGGTGATCGGCAACTCGGCGGCGGTGTCGGTCATTTGCCCGCGGCCGCTGCGGGTATAGGAGGCCGCGATGACGATGATCGGAGTGCTTGGGGGCATGGGGCCGTTGGCGACGGTGGACTTCATGGGACGCATTGTTCGCCTGACACAGGGCGCGCGCGACCAGGATCATCTGCCCATGGTGGTGGCGAACCTGCCGCATACGCCAGACCGTTCTTCGGCGATCCTGGGGGATGGCCTGGATCCGTTGCCGGCGTTGTACGCGGGCGTGGACCTGCTCAATCGCAGCGGCGTCGGATTGCTGGTGGTGCCGTGCAACTCGGCACACCACTGGTACCAGCAAATGCAGCGGCGCAGCGCGGCGCCCATGTTGCATATCGGCGAGGTTTGCGCCGACGCCGTGCCGCAAGGCGGCAAGGTCGCGGTGCTGGCCACGCGCGGCACGCTGGTGTCGGGCTTCTACCAGGCGAGCCTGCGCGAACGAGGTATCGATTTCCTGGTGCCGGGCGCCGTGGAGCAGGCGCGGATCACCGCCTGCATCGCGCAGGTCAAGGCGGGAGACCTGGCGGCGGCTGCGAGCCAGCTGGAACTGGCGTTGCGGCAGCTCGAAGCCGGCGGGGCGACGGCGGCCGTGATGGGGTGCACCGAGATTCCGCTGGCTGCGGGGGCGATCGCGCACGCGCCCATGCCGCTGATCGACAGCACGCAGGAGCTGGCGGCGGCAACCGTCCGCTATGCGTTGACGCGTGGTTGGAACGTGTCCGCATGAGCGCCTTGAACCGCCTCTCCGGAAGCACCGTATTGCTGGCCTTCTGCATGGCGACCGGGGCGTTGGCGGGCGTCATGGCGCAGCCGTTGGGGCACGCCGCCTACCTGGTCGGCAAGCTCTACCTGGTGGTGGTGAACATGGCCGCCATGCCCTTGCTGGTGGTGGCGATCTTCTTCGGTTTGCGTCAGGTGCTGGATATGCCGCGCCCGGGCAGGCGGATTGCGCTGACCGCGGCCCTGGCGGTGGCGCTGGTGGGCGCGTGCGCCGTGAGCGGCACCCTGCTGGGCGCGGCCGTCATGCCGGGCAAGCACCTGAGCCCGCAGGAACATGCCCAGTTGGGCGAGCTGGTCTGGAGCGAGGGCAATGCGCTGTCCGAGAACAGCGTCAGCCTGATGGAATCGCCGGATGCCGGCGCGGCAATGGGCGATGGCGCATCGCGGCGGGAGAGCGTGATGCGTGGGCTGCTGCCCGACAACTTCTTTCGCGTGCTGGCGCAGGGGAACACGCTGGGAATTCTGGTGGCGACGCTGTTGTTCGGGTTGGCCTTCGCTTCGTTGTCGCGCGAGCGTACC
The DNA here is from genome assembly GCF_014851465.1 of Achromobacter sp. ACM04. Classification (NCBI taxonomy): domain Bacteria; kingdom Pseudomonadati; phylum Pseudomonadota; class Betaproteobacteria; order Burkholderiales; family Alcaligenaceae; genus Achromobacter; species Achromobacter sp. ACM04. The sequence goes on along the minus strand of NZ_JACUZS010000002.1, from coordinate 641,189 downwards.
GCGTTGCTCGATGGAATCTTTGAAAGCTCGTACCGGGCGTTGGGGATCATCATCGACCGGGCAAATCTGCTGATTCCGGTCCTGGCGTTTGGCGCCAGCGCGTATCTGACGTCGAACGCGCAGGCGGCCACGCTGGGCGCCATGGGCGGCTTCCTGTTGTGCTTCATGTTGTCGGCGATCGTGCTGTCGATCGCGGCGATGGCCGTCATATCGGCCCGCGCAGGCCTGCCGTTCCTGTCCGTGTTGGCGGAGATGAAAGGACCGCTGCTGGTCGGGCTGGCCTCCGGCAGCGCGACAGCGCCAGTTCCGCATGCCATCGAAGTCATGAGCGCGCGCCTGGGATTCAGCCGCGGCGTGGCTGAGCTTGCCTTGCCCTTCGGTGCGGTATTCCTGAGGGGCGGGGCGGCGCTGTATTTCGCGCTGGTGACGCTATTCGTCGCGAATCTTTACGGCAGGCCTTTGGGCGGCGCGGAACTCGTGCTGGTCGCGGCGGGTTCGATGGCGGCGGCCTTCGTGTCGGCAGGACATGGCGGAGCGGCGAACGTGGCGTTCGCGGGCTTGACGCTGGGGCTGCTCGAGTTGCCGGTGGAAGCTGCAGGCGTGTTGTTCGTGGCCATTGACCTGCTGTGCGATGGATTGCGGACGGTGCTCAGCCTGCTATGCGTGTGCGTGGTCGTGGCCTGGGTGTCGGACGGCCTTTCGTCCGAACGGGCGGCCGGGCGCGACGGGACGGCGGGGCGCGCTCCTTTGCAACTGGCCTTTTCCGGCATGCAGCTGATGCTGATGGGAAGTTGCATGGTGCTGGCGGGATTGCTGATCGTATTGTTGGGTATCGGGTTGGGAGCCAGGTGATGAGAGCGACGGGGTGGGCATGGCGCGCTGCGCGAGGCGGGGTATTGATGCTGATGGCGGCCCTGACGGGATGTTCCGCGTTGGGGTTGGACTATTTCAAGGGCGAAAAGCCGGCGTGGAAGCAGGTGGTGGTATCCGCGGCCACGGACGCGAATGGCGATAGTCCGGTGGCGGTCGACCTGGTGCTGGTCAGGGACGAAACCCTCTTGGCGCGCTTTGCCGAACTGACGGCAGCCAAGTGGTTCGCCGGGAAGGACGACCTGCTCAACACCTATCCGCAGGGATTGCGATATGAAGGTTGGGAGGTGGTTCCGGGCCAGCATCTGAGCGTACCCGGAGACAAACTCGAAGGCCCGCGCGTGGCGGGGGCATTCGTGTTTGCGCGCTATGCGGCGCCGGGCGCTCATCGGGCGCGGGTGGACGCGTTCAGCGGCCGGCTGCTGATCCGCCTGGAGAACAAGGGATTTACCGTGACGGCGGGCCAATGATGAATAGGTTTCGATTCTTGCCCGGCGCGCCCGGTGCGCATGCCAGGAGGGCCGCCGCATGACCCGCCTTCAAACTGTGGTGACGGATGCCGTGGAATGGCATGAAGGCATGCTGCTGGCGCCCCAGCACTTCCAGTTGCTGGCCTCGCGCGTCGACACGCTGGTGGCGTGGCAGACGCTGGCGGCGGCGCCCTTCAGCTGGGGCGTGCGCCGGCTGGTGCTGGACAGCGGACTGTTGCCCGCCGGCATCGTGCGGGTTCTGGAGCTGGAAGCGATCATGCCGGACGGCACTGCCATTGCCTATGCCGCGCGAACGGACACGTCGGAAAGACTGGAACTGGCGCTGGATTCCCATGCGGCGCAATTGGCCGACGGTCCGATCGACTTTTACGTGACCTTGCCCGTCGCGACCCTGGCCCGACGCGAAGGGCAAGTCCGCCGATTCCGTTCCGTGGCCGGGGCGCCGGTAGAAGACCAGGTGTCCGACGCCCCTGCGGCGGATATCTCGCGCCTGCTGCCCAACCTGGCGTTGTCCGCCGGGGACGTGCCTGCCGCGCAGTTCGTGGCGCTGCGCCTGGGATCGCTCTACAAGGACAATGAGGTCGTCAGGGTTGGCGAACGCCTGCCGCCGCTGCTGGAAGTGCAACACGACAACCCGCTCTGGGTCGCGGCCTCGGCGTTGCTGGGCCAGTTGCGCGGCAAGGCTGCCTTCATCGCCCGGCAGACGGCCAATCCATCGTCCCGGGTGGATGACCGGCTGACCCAATTGGAGCTCAGGGACAGGTTGCGCAGCCTGCTCGCAGGCTTGCCCATGGCCGAGGCCGTCCTGCGCACGCCGCATCTGCACCCCTGGACCTTGTATCTGGCGCTGGCGTGCCTGGCGGGATCGCTATGCCTGCTCAAGCCTGGCGCGATATCGCCGCCGCCACCCGACTACGACCATGCGGATCCGCTTTCCGTCTTTACGCCCATGCTGCGCTTTCTGCGGGAAGCAAGCTCCGAGATCAACGAGGATTTCCGCCAGTACAAGTTCGACTTCGACCACGGCGCCTTCGCACTGAAGCTGCGCCCGGAATGGATAGGGGAGCGGCTCGTGATCGGCGTGCGGGGCCAATCGGACCGCGACCTGCTGGCGTGGATGGCAGGGGCGGTCATCGGGTCCCAGCCTGTCTATCCATCGTTGCGCAGCCGTCGCGTGCTGGGGGCTGTACGGCGCAATGTCGAGTACGCCGAAGAACTGGGCCTGCGTTCGGGCTCGGGATACCTGTTGTTCGAGATCCAGGCCGCCTCGGGCCTGGTGCAGGGCGATGAGCCATTGCTGATCGCCAATTCCAACGAGGGCGAAAGTGCGCAGCGGCCCCAGGAAATGCTGTTGTTCGTGAAGGGCTGAGGGAAGGGAGATCATGGCGAATCTGACACGCAATCGGCCCGATGGGGACGAAGACGACTTGGTGACCAGCCAGTTCCGCGGGTTTCTGGACGAACTGGAGAGAGTGCGGATGCGGGTGTCGGCAGGCGAGGCGCCATCGGCCGAGGCTGCGGCGCAGGAGCTCAGCCGGCACATGCTGAGCCTGCTTGAGATCCAGACATTGCAGGCACGCCGTGACAGCACCCGGTTCGACGCCGAGAACCTGGCCGACGCGCGCTACCTGAAGGCGGTCCTGGCCGATGAGATCCTGTTGAATGCCGAGTGGGCGGGCCGTGACCGCTGGACCGCCTATCTGCTCGAATCCAACTTGTTTCGCACCAACGTGGCGGGCGATCTGGTTTTCCAGCGCATCGAGCAATTGTTGTCGGGGCGCGAGCCATCGCGCCGCAGCATCGCCCGCCTGTACCTGTTTGCGCTGGCGGTGGGGTTTCAGGGCCGCTATCGCGGTGCGGATGCGGCGCAACGGCTGCGCGGCTATCGCGAGGAATTGTACGAATTCGTCTATCAGCGGCGGGCGGACCTGGGAGGCCGGGACCGGGTCCTGGCGCCGGCGGCGTACTCCAACATCCTGTCGCACGTCGCGCCGCGCAAGCTGCCGACGGTCAGCCGATGGACCTTCATCTTTCTGCTGGGCATGGCGTCGCTGCTGGCCGTGTCGGAGATCGCCTGGCTATGGCAGTCATGGCCGGTGCGTCAGGCGCTGCACGCCGATGTTGCCCGGGACTGACGCCATGCAGATCATCCGTGACGTGATCCAGGGAGCCTTGCCATGCTGACGAGCAATCTGTTCCTGTTGTCGGTCGTCGTGCTGACCCTGGTTGTGTTTGCCGTGCTGGGCATAGTCCTGTACTTCGCCAGGCATGGCGCCCATAAGAAACCCGAGCAGGACCGCAAGGTCGTGCGGCTGCGCTCCGATTCCTTGCGCAATGCCTTCCGCCAGGCGGTCGAGCTGATCGAGGCCAACATCGCCGCGCGCGGCGAACGCTACCGCATACCGTGGATCATGGTGCTCAACGAGGGCGACGGCAGCGGCGGACTGCCGATAGCCCAGGCGGGCGTACCCAGCGTGCTGGGCTCGGAAGCCGCGGGGCCGACGTCGACGCAGGGGATTTCATGGAATTTCTTCGACCGCGGCATTGTCATTGATATCAAGGCGGCCTATCTGGACGCGCCGGGGCAGGACAGCAACGAAAAGCCCTGGGACGAATTCCTGGGTTTGTGCCGGAATTATCGTCCGCAGCGGCCCTTTGATTCGGTGGTGATCACGGTGCCTGCTGGCATGCTGCTCTCCGTCGATACGGACTCCCAGCTGGAACTTGCCCGGCGGGCCAAGCTGGCGCATCGGCGGCTGTGGTTGGCGCAGAACCGGTTCGCCATGCGGTTTGCCGTTTATGTGGTGGTGACGGACTGCGAAGCCCTGGAGGGCTTCAGCGAGTTCGCGGGAGCTTTGCCGGAACCGCTGCGGGCCAGCATGCTGGGCTGGTCTTCCCCCTACGACCTGTCCACCACATATCAATCGGATTGGGTGGAGACGGCGATGCGCTCCATCACTGGCGCCGTGTCGGACGCCAGCGCGGAACTGTTCGCGGTCGACGCGGGCGTCGCGGACGCGCGCGGCTTCCTGCTGCTGCCGGCGCGCATCCAGGCTATGCAGGCGCAGCTGCAGCTATACGTGGACGAGCTGTTGCGGCCCAGCGCTTATCACGAGCCTTTTTTCTTTCGCGGCATTTATCTGACCGGAGACAGCGGAGAGCTGGCGGCGCGTACGATCGGGCGGCAAGCCGAGTCGGGGCCGCGAGTGGATGCCGGTGATGCCGAACCGTACCTGGGCGACGGCCGTGAGGCCGCGAATCCGGCGCTGGCGGACCTGTTGCGCCAACCGGCCTTCCTGCGGGACCTTTTCGAACGCAAGATCTTCCAGGAGTACGGACTGACCCGGCCTTCGCGCTCGCAACATCTGACCCGGCCCGTGCTGCACCGGGCGGTACGTTGGGGCGGCATCGCCTTGCTCGGGGTGTGGGGCGGGGGATTGATCATCGCCACGGTAGAACTGGGACGGCACAACGCGCCTCTGGTCGCAGCGCTGGAAGATACCCGGCGCGATGCGCGCGAGCGCGCCGTGGCGTTGCAACAGGGCCAGGAGCTGCCGGCGGAATGGTACCGGCGGCGCGCCCTGGCCTTGCTGACGCTGGATCAGGGGCTGCAGGTGGATTCCGGGTGGACCGTCTTCATGCCGGGATCCTGGTCGCGCATCGACGATCTGACTCCCCGCGTGCGTGCGCGCTTTGCCCGAGAGTTCGGCGAAATTGCCGTGACGGCTATCCAGCGTGAGCTGGCCGCGCGCGCGTCGCAGCTGACGGGGGTAGGACTGGACCCGGTGAGCGGCTTGCTGGCGTCGGACGGCATATGCGCTCCGTCCGCCAGTCTGGAGGGCGATGAAAGCAGCGCCGGCAGTCTGAGCATCGATGAACAGCCCGAACTGCGTGCATTGCAACGGTACGTGGCCGGCGCCGACCAGTTCGATGCGGCGCTGCGGGCTTTTCAGCATCTGCGCCAGCCGGGCGGCGGCAACGCCGACGCGCTGCGGCAGGTGGTCCGCTACGCGCTAGGCGCCGATCTGCAAGGCGATCTGGGTAACGTGCTTCCGTACTTCAGCCGCGGCCACGATCGAAACGTGCTCTACGGCATGACGCCGACGGCAGAGCAGGGCTTGGCCAGCTTGCAGCAGGCATTCGGCTGCGCGTTCGAGAAGGCGTCGGCGCAGCTGAACCGGCGCCTGTTTGCGAATAATCCGCTGCTGCTCACGGAGCGCGCCGTGGCGCAGTCCACGCGCCAGATCACGGACGCCGCCATGAACGCGGAAGACGCGGCGCAGGTGAGCGGCAGCTATCGCAGGCTGGTTACCGCGATCACCGCTCAACAGGATCTGCTGGCGGCCGGCAAGGGAGGATGGATGCGTCAGGCCGCGTTCACGCCAGGCGCCGCCTATGACCGCGCGATGGCTCGCGCTGCCCAGAACCGTCTGCTGGGGCCGGAGGCCGCAGCCGCGGCGCGCGAGCGCGACCGCGCGGACTTCGAGGGATTCAAGAGCGAAAGAGCCCTGGGTCTGGACGGACCGGACAGCGGCCTGCTGTGGCAGGACAAGGAGGCGCGCTATGTGTTGTCTCCTTCCCGGTTGGCGTTGCGCGACGCGTTCGCGGGCCTGCTGGCGCAGCCTTTCATGGCCCCGCCACGCGACCTGCAGCCGCCCGTTCTGGACGGCGGCGCGGTCATCGTCTGGAACCGCGTGCAGCTGGATCAGGCCCTGGCGTTGGGCGAGGTGCGCAAGCGCTTTCTCGCGGACGGGATGAAGAGCGTGCCGCCCACCTTGTCACCGGTGGTGGAACGGACGCTGGACGTGCAGTTCGGCAGGCTGGTGTTCGACCAGACCATGGCAGCGGCCACGCCGGCGCAGGCCGATGCGGGAGAAGACAGCGCTGCTTTCACGGCGGCACGCAATCGCTTGCTGCGGATCCGCGCCTTGTTGGCCGAGTTGGGCGCGACGCGGCAGTCGGACACGCTGGATGCCCTGGTGTCCCGCGACGCGATGGAGCATTTGCGCCAGGTGGATCGGCGCCTGCAGCGTTCGGAGCTGTACGCGACCCGGTTCGATGCGGAAGCCGCCGCGCCGGCCGTGCGCACTTCCGTGCTGGCGATGTTCGGCGTCGCTGACGCCGCCGGCCTCGGACCCTATCTGGACCATCAGTCGGCGCGCGCCCTGACCTTGGGCGCCGAGGCCGGGGTGTACCTGGCGGCGCTGGATCCCATCAGCGCGGCCTCGCCGCTGGCTCAACGGTGGCGCGCCATCAATCAGGATCTGGAGCGGTATCGGTTGCGCAATCCAAACAGCAGCTTGCTGCGCCTGGAACAGTTCGTGCAGGCAGTGGCGGACCCGGCTTCGGGCGGCTGCAGGGCGCGCCCCGCGGGTCCGCCGCCGGCCGGCGGCGACGATTACTTCGGCGCCGTGTATGCACGTCTGTACAGCGCGCTGCAGGGACGTTGCAATCAACGGTATGTGTCCGACCTGCGCCAGCAGTGGGAGGATTTCTCCGCGACCTTCAACGTGCTGGTGGCGGGCCGCGCGCCGTTCAATCCGGGCGCGGTGGGTGCGGTTGCGCGGTATGCCAGCGTGGGAGCCATTGCCGCACAAGGCTCCGCGGGGCTGGCGTCGGCGGATTACGGGCAACTTGGCCAGACCTTGAAGCGTTATGACGGAGTGGCCGGAACATACCGGGATGCGGACGGCGAAGCCAGGGGCGCGACTCCATCCGGATCGGTCATGAGGTTCATCGACAATTTCGCGCAGGTCCGCGCCCTGTTCGCGCCCTTGTACCCGTCCGAGGATGCCGGGGGGGCCGGCTATGACCTGAATGTGGAGTTCCGGGCCAACCGCAGCGATGAATTGGCCGCCAACCAATTGATCGACTGGACGCTGAACATAGGGGGGCAGAGCCTGGCTCTGGGCGACGCGTCCAGGACCCTGCACTGGAATTACGGCACGCCGGTCACGCTGACGCTGCGGTTCGCCAAGGATTCGCCGCTGATCGCGATGGCGGACCCGCGGCAGCCCACCCTGACGACCGACGGGCGAATCCTGACGTGGCAATTCAGCGATCCTTGGGCCTTGATCTCCATGATGCAGCGCCACCAGGCCGCCGACGCCGGGCCACGCGGAGCAGGCCCGCTGCTGCGCTTCGATTTTCCATTGGGAATGGCCAACGCGGCTGGAATGGCGCGGGTGCCGGACCTGGAAGAGGGGCGGGTGTTCCTGCGCATCGCCCTGATGCCGGCAGGCAGGAAGACGCCGCTGCAATGGCCGAACAGTTTTCCGGCGCGCGCGCCGGAATGGAGCGCGCAATGAGCAAGCACGAAGCAATGCCGCTGGAGGGGGCGGTACTGGAAGCCCTGCTGGCGCCGTTGCCGCTGGAAGGCGGCGCGGGTGCCGCGCTGCGCTATGCACCCGTGTACCAGCAGATCCAGGATGCGCGCCGGCATGACGACGCCAGTCTGCCGATGGGCGACTGGGACCGTCCGTTGCAAAAAGCGGATTGGCCGCTGGTTGCCGCGTTGTGCCAGGAGGCTCTGGCAACGCAGGGCAAGGACCTGCAGGTCGCGGCATGGTTATGCGAAGCCTGGACGCGCTTGCATGGCCTGGAAGGCCTGGCGGCGGGGATCCGTGTGCTGGACGGCCTGCTGCAGCGTTATTGGGAAACCGCCTGGCCGCGGATGGAAGACGAAGACGCGGCCGACGCGCGTTGTGCGCCGTTCATCTGGCTGGACACCACCCTGTCGCTGGCCTGCACGCTGCATCTGCCGTTGCTGCGCGCCGAAGACAGGGAGCCGCCCGAGATCAATCTCTACGATTGGGAGCGCGCCTGCAATACGTCCCGTGCGATTTCCGGCATCGAAACGGATGCGGAATCTGAATCTGAACCTGCCGAGCCTGCGCTCAGCCGGGATGCCTTGATGCCGTATGCGGCGCTACCGGCCAACCGTGCGGGACTTCAGTCCATGGTGAGGTTCGTCGACGCGGCCGCAGCCGCATGGGAAGGACTGGAACGCAGATTGGACGAACGGCTGGGGCGCGACGCGCCGGGGCTGCGGCGTACTCCCGATGTATTGGCCCGGCTGGCGCGCGTGGCCGGCGGCCTGCTGGCCGAACACAGCATCCGGTCAGGGGGAAAGGGCGAAACCATCGCCGGCGATGCCAGGAAAGCGCCGGCGCTGACAATGCCCGGCCGGGCGCATGCGGATCAGGAGGCCGCGGCCATTCATGATCCTGTGGACGCCGGTGTCGTGGCGTCGTTGGGTCCGCTGACCAATCGCGCGCAAGCCTACCGCCAGCTATCGCGCATCGCCGATTACCTGGCGGCGATCGAACCGCACAGCCCCACGCCCTACCTGTTGCGAAAGGCAGTGGCCTGGGGCGGCATGTCATTGGCGGACCTGATGCAGGAAGTCGCGCAGGAAGAGGGGGGAATGGCGCGGTACCTGTCGCTGTTGAACGAATAGCGGAACGGTTACTTGGGTTTGCCCAGCAAGCCGCCCCGGCGCGCCAATAGTGTGGCCTGCGTGCGGTTTTGCACGCCGAGCGCAGACAGGATGGCGGTGATGTGAGTTTTGACCGTTTTCTCGGCCACGTCCAGTTGCAGCGCAATCTCGCGGTTGCCTATGCCGGCGCATATCAGGCGCAGCACGTCGCTTTGCCTGGGAGTCAATTCGCTGAGCAAGGCAATTTCATCGGTCATGGCCGCGCACGGTATGGCCGCGGCGGTGGGCGGCTGCGCGCCTGTTCCTTGCGGCGATTGCACTTCCTCCAGCGCTGCGAGCAGCATCTGGCTGCTTGCGGACTTGTGCAGGAAGCCGCGCGCGCCTGCCATCAGCGCGCGGTCGCGGTCGTTCTGGTCTTCGGAGGCGGACATCACCAGGATGCGTATGCCGGGGCGCAATTGGCGCAGGCGCTTGAGCAGCGCGCTGCCGCCGATGTCCGGCAGGTAGTAATCCATGATCACGCAACTGATATCCGCACGGGCTGCAAGCATCGAGATGGCCTCGTTGCCGTTCGATGCCAGGCAGATTTCAAGGGAGGGCGCCAGCCGTGCAATGGTCAGTTGCAGACCCTCGCGAAACATTGCGTGGTCGTCGACCATCAGCACAGCCGTCATGGGAATCTCCGGGTAGGGTGGCCAGCTGCCGGCGGGGGCGGTGCTGGCTCCGGAGCGCCGCGGAGCACCCTGCGCAGGGCAATTCGGCGATGACATAATTTGTTAAGAAATTATCAAAATATGACGTCGCGGTCAATGCGTAAGCGCGCCCGCGACAAGGGGCGGACGCTCCTTGCCTGGCCGGGCCCATGGATGCTCTTGGCGTATGGCTACGTGCGCGGCGCTTCGCCTTCCTCGCGCGCCTCCAGCTCGTTGCCCAGCACCTCGGCCGAGTCCTCGCCACGCGGCGCGGGTTCCAGCGGGCGCCGGGTGTGGCCGGCGGCGCGGGCGTCCTCGCCTTCGTCGGGCCGCTCGGCTTGCACGAAGACATTCGCCGGCGGCGCATAGCCCCGCTTGTCCTGGCCGAAGTACACCACGGTGTGCGGGTAGGGCAGTTCGATGCCGGCGGCGTCGAAGTGCTTCTTCAGCAGGCGGTTGTAGCCGCGCTGCACGGCCCACTGCATGCCCGGCGTGGTCTTGATCAGGATCCGGATGGTCACGCCCTTCTCGTTGACCGCGGTGACCCCGGCGACCGTGATGTCTTCCAGGATCTCGGGCCCAAGCACCGTGTCGGTCATCAGCTCGGCGAAGGCCGCGCGCAGATGCACGATGGCGTCGTCCACGCTCTCGCGATGCGCGATGGTGTATTCGCCCAGGTGGTACGAGAAGTCCCGCATGTGGTTGGCGACGACGTCCACGGACGAGAATGGCACCAGATGGTAGCCCCCGTCCAGCGTGCGGATGCCCACCGAGCGTATCGTCATCTTCTCCACCGTGCCGAATACGCCCGCGACCTGCACCACGTCGTTCTCGTTCATGCCGTTTTCAAGCTGGATGAAGACGCCCGTGATGATGTCCTGGACCAGCTTCTGCGCGCCGAAACCGATGGCCAGGCCGACCACGCCGGCGCCGGCGATCAGCGGTCCGACGTCGATGCCGATCTGCGACAGCAGCACCATCAACGTCATCGTCACGATGACGATCAGCGCCGCGTTGCGGAACAGCGCCAGCAGGGTGCGCTCGCGCGCGCTGGGCATGCCGCGACCTTCGCTCTGGCTGAGGCGATGCTCGATGATGCTGGCGATCACGGTCCAGGCCAGCGCCGCGATCAGCAGCACGATGACGATGTTCACCGTCATCCGGATGGCGGCGCCGCCGGCATCCGAGGCCAGCCAGCGCGACAGGTCGAAAGCGCGCCACGCGTCCAGGACCAGCAGCACCAGCACGATGCGAATGATCAGGCCGACCAGCTTCAAGGTGGCGGGCACATAGGCGTTGACGCGCGCCTCCAGCAGCGGCAGGCGCTTGCGCAGGTCGTCCGGCAGTCTGATGGGTTTGGCCAGCACGGTGTTCAGCAGCAGGATCAGCAGGCTGCCCACGCCGATGACCAGCAGGGTCTGCGCGGTGGCGCGGGCCATGAAGGGCAGGGCGTTGGTCGGGTCTACCTGGCTGACGACCAGCAGGATGGTGAAGTAGCCTATGCCCAGCACATGCCACACGCGCGCCAGAATGTGCAGCCGCGAGCCCATGAACGTCGTCGCGCTGGCGGCGCGCCGGTCGAGGTGCCCGCGCACGGTCTGGCGGTTGCGCCAGATGACGCGCACCGCATACACGTACACGGCCAGCATGATCAGCAGGTTGGCCAGCCGCCCCAGCGCGGGCGACAGCGAGGCCGAGACCACGGGATCGATCAGCAGCGTGCCGTAGCCGGCCGCGGTGGCGATGCGCAGCAGCCACGCATTCCAGTACCTGGCGTTGTCATCCGTCATGGGCAAGAGGCGCAGGTGCGGATGCTTGACGGCGAACACCGTGCGGACCAGCACCTTGACGATTTCCACCGAGACGAAGGCGCGCAGGAATACCGCGGCCAGCGTGTCCAGCGTGCCGCGGCCAGGCGTGCTCCAAAGGGCTGCGGCGCCGCCTGCCATGGCGGCAAGCACCACCACGCCGGCATCGATGGCCAGCGCGCCCACGATGGCTCCGGCGCGCCGGTACAGCACCCGCATGGAGGCAGGCGCGCCGCGTTTGGGCGGCGCTTCGGGAGTGTGGCGCTGTTCGGCGACCCAGCGGTCGATGCGTCCGTAGACGTACATGGCGATCATCCGTAGCAGGATGAAGGCGAGGATGGTGGCGGCCGCGGCCAGGGCGAGAGGCTTCAGGGCATGGCCCGCGGCGTCGCCGTCCATGCGCAGGCTGCTGCCCGAGGCCAGTGCGCGCATGTCTTCCACGCCCTGGCCCATGTCGGTCGCAAGGCCGGTCAGGAAGCGCTGGACGTTGTCGGCCATGCGTTCCTGCAACCCGGGTTCGGCGGGCTGCGCGGACGCAGGGGCCGCGCCTGCGGGACGGGAAGCGGCAGGCTTTGCGCCGGTGGCCTGCGCGCGCAACTCATCCACCAGCGCCTTGCGCGCTTCGGGATTCTCCAGCAAGTCCGCCAGGGCCGCCGGAGTCAGCGCCGAGGAAGACGCCGCCGCGGCTTGCGGCTGTAGCAGCCCCGCGGCCTGGGCTTGCCAGGAAAGGGCAAGGCAACACAGCATTGTCGCCAGCAGCAGGGCCGCCAGCCAGGGCCTGGGCCGTCGGCGCCGCCGCAATGGGGCTGCCAGGACGGCAGGCGGGAAATGAACCGATGCTGTCGTTGCGGATCTAACCACTAGTGAATCTCCTGTGCGATCTGGGCAAAAAATTGGGGGCGAAGTCGTGCCGCGCTTAAGAAATCCGGCGCGTCGCCGTTAGTGCAGATGGCTCAACTCTGGTCTGGAGCTTTTTCATGACCTCCAAATTTGTCTTCCCGGCGTTGGGACTCTTGCTTGCAGGCAGCATCGGGCTGGCGGCCCAGCAGGCAAAGTCCGCGCCGCTTGCGCCGATGCTCGTGCGCTTCACGGTTCCCAGCCTCTGCACGGTCAGCCAGGGACCGGCTCGTCCCGCGGTGCGATGTTCCCAGGGAACGCCCTGGCATGCGCAGCGCGCGGGGGGCGACCAATACTGGACAGTGGTGTTCTGACCCTCAGAATTCGATGGTCGCGGTCACCACGTCGCTGTATTGCCCGGGGGGTGGCGCCGTCTGCGCGGGCACCCGTCCATAGACTTGCACCTGCTGGATGTTGCCGGTTCCCGTGCCGGTGACGAAGGCGGTGCCCGCGGTGCCGTCGCCCCAGGGGATCGTGCGGTCCGCCGACGTGTGCAGGTCATACCTTACCAGCCGCGTGCCGGTGGCGTCTCGCAGGTAGCGCTGGCTTACGGTGCCGTTCTGGCCGCCATTCAGGCGTATTCGGTAGGCGTCGTTGTTCGTGCAGCGCACCGCCAGCGTCGTATTGGCCAGGCGCGCCGAGCGAAAGTCAGCCATCGACCCGAAATTCAACGGGGAGGCGGAAATGGTGCAGTTGTTGGTCACGTTGGCGCGAACCGTGAAGTTATAGCTGCCGCGAGTGGTCAGCGACGAGCAGGCGGGCCGGACCAGGATGGAGAATCCGTAGTCGAAGGTTGCCACGCCGGTGAAAGTTTCCGAGTACGCGGTCGTGGCGTTGTTGGTTGTGGGTACCGTGTATTGGCCTGACAGGATCTGTCCGGTAATGGGCTGGTTGACGGTGGCCTGGCTGCCCAGCAGGGGCTGGGTGAGGTCGATGATGACGGGCGTGGATCCGTTGGCGGCCGAGCCCCACAGCGGGCTCATGGAGGAGTTCGGCGATAGCCGGTATTGCAGGCGATTGACGCCATTGGCCATCTGCCGCGGGTCTTGCACGGTCGATCCGCCGCCGATGCCCAGATTCACGCACACGCGGGCATATCCCGGGGTAAGCAGGCCCCAGGTGCAGGTCGCCGTCAGCGTGCCGGTCTGCGTTACCGATGCGCCGAGCACCGGATTGAAGTTCGGAAACGTGATGGGTGTCATGGACACGGTGCAAGTTTGCGCATGCGCGCCGTTCCCGCCCAGCCACAGGGCCGCCAGCAGCAATGCGGCCATCAGTGTTTTCATGGCCGGGCCTCCACGCATGCCACCGGCCCCAGGCGCGGCAGGCTGCCGTCGGCGGGGGCCTGGAAGTCGAACCGCGCCGTGCAGGCAAGATCCGGACCTTGGACGTCCAGATGATTGCGCTTGCCCAGGTTGCGCACGAAGGTCTGGCTGCCGTAGCCCACCACGCCCTCGGACCCGCTCTCCCTGTGCACGACCCGCGCGCCCACCGGCAGCGGCTTGCCGTTGCCGTCCACGAGATCGACGGTGGCCGCGGCCTCGTGGGTGATGCCGAACTCCGCCAGCACGCCGGATCGGGACTGGGGCACGACGTCGAGCGCATAGGCCGACACCTGCGCGTTGGGTGGCAGGTCCATGCCGTCGAGTTCCAGCGTGTTGGTCTGGTAGCTGTTCAGGTCCGGCACCACCAGGCGGCCGTTCGAGCCCGTATGGCCGATGACCCGGTTCTGATGCAGGATGGGCAGGCCGGGTTCGCCGGTGGAGACCAGCGCGAAGCCGTCGTCGATGCGCCGGGACGCTTGCGCCGCGCCATCCATGAACACGAAGGCGCCATTCACGTCGAGCTCTCCCGTGGTGCGTCCGTCGTAGCGCTGCGCGCCCAGCGTGATCTCGCCGTAGCGTCCCAGGTAGCGGCCCCAGCCTTGCTCGTAGCGGCCCGCCTCGTAGGTGCCGGCCTGCACGCCCCAGCCGAATCCGCCGCCGTAATCGGGGCTGCGGATTGCGCTGGCGTTGGTGTATGAGCCGCCGTCCTGGCGTCCGGCCATGGCATTGAACGAGGTTTCGCCCAGGGTGATGCCCAGGCTGAGGAACGCGCCGCGGCTGTCGCTGTCGTTGAAGTCCTGGTAGGCGCTCACGCTCAACGTGGCGCGGTTGCCCAGCCGCGTGGTGTAGGCCACTGAACCGATGTGGGCGGCGTCGACGCCCGGATAGCGTTGGCCGATATAGCTCAGCGATACGGTCTGCCCGCCGCCCAGGGGCACGGCCAGCGTCGCCCTGTCGCTGGCGCGCGATACGGGGATGCCGTCGTTGGCCGCCAGATCGGCGTAGTCGGAAATCGCGCGCAGGCTCTGTATGTCGATGGAGTAGCGCTCGTCCACGTACTGATAGCCCAGGCCCACCTGCAGGCCGCTGTTCCTGCCCAGGCTGCCGGCCAGCGACGCGTTGACGACGCCCGCCATGCCCAGCTTGGCCAGCATGCCGGCCCCCGCGTTGTACAGGCCGGCGCTGGCTTCGCCATGCGCTTCAACGGTCAGTGCGTTCGAGACGCCGTATTGCCAGGTGCCGCTGAGGGCGGGATCGTCCTTGTAGTCGAACGAGCGCCAGCCATACGCGCGGCGCAGAAAGCCCGCTTCGACCGAATAGCTGGACATGCCTTGCGCCAGCAGCCGCGTATCGATGTAGATGGGCACCGACTGCGACACGGGCCGGCCCAGGGCGTCGCGCGTGATGACGTTTGCCTGCCCGAAACCCGTGATGCCCGCGACGTTGTCGACCACGAAGGGGCCGCTGGGGACGTCACCCGAATAGCGGCGGATGTTGTTGATATAGACATCGACGGAGGACGGCACCACGGCGCTGCCGGCGAAGTCCGGCATGGGGAACGTGACCAGGTCGGGCCGCAATGAGAAATTGCGCCGCCATTGCAGGCCGCCCATGCGTATGGAGCGCGACCAGGCCAGCGATCCGGAAATCGTGTCGCCCACCTGGGTGGCCGTCAATGTGGCGGGGTCGGAGTGGGTCCAGCTGGAGTCGAAGCGGACATAGCGCCGCAGGTCGCGATACAGGTAAGCCGTGCCTGTATTGCTGAAGACCCCATATTGGTCGAAATAGCGTTGTTCGCTCCAGATCGCCAGCGGATTGTCGCGGTCGGTGCGCGCATAAAGATCGTAATTGATGAGCAGGCCGCGATCCGCCGTGGCCGCTGCGACGGGATTCAAGCCCCGCGCATCGATACGGTTCGCGATGCGGTACCGGTCCGGCAGGTCGAGATCGACGTCTTGCGCGGCCGCGTCGTAGCGGTACTTCAGGCCGGGGATCTCTTCCAGGGGAATCCGTGCATCGTCTGCTATTCCCAAGGCATGGGTATCGATCCCCAGGCTGCGCAAGTCCGCGCCGCGAGCCGACAGGCGGCCATGCTCGTCTTCGAATCGCGCGATCCGATGGCTGGGCTGGCCGCCGATGCTGACGTTCAGATAGACGTCGATGGCCGCCAGTCCCACGGCCGTCTCAGGGGCGGATTGCGCGCGCGCACCGCCATGGACCGCTGCGGCGGCGAGCATCAGAGTCAACTGCATGGCGCGCGTGCAATGTTTCACTTCCCTGTATCGGCTTGCACGTCGGCCTGGACGGGAACGCTGTTCACCCGCGCGTTGACCGTGACCGCCCCGTGCACGGCGGGCTGGAAGGGCAGGGGCCACTGGCGCGCGCTGCCGCCCAGGACGTAGCCGAGCAGGCCGTCCCGCAGGCTGCGGCGCTGGCCGTTGAATACCAGTGCCACGTCGCTGAGCTGCGCGCGGTGCGTGCCGCTGTTGTCGACGCGCAGGGCCCAGTCGGGACCGTTGCGCACCAGGGTCCAGGTCAGGTGCCGCTGCGCGGGAGTTTGCGGGGCCGCGCCCACGAACACAGGCACCGAATAGCGCAGCCGCACTTGCACGCCCGTTGCGCGCAAAGGATCGGGCGGCGCGATTTCGTCGATGATCAGGCGGTACGACGCTTCGCCGGGCCGCTTGGCGGCCTCGGGCTGCAAGAGGCGCACGACTTGCGTGCCGCCCGGCGCGATCTGGATCATCGGGGGGCTGGCCACCAGGTCCGAGGTCTCCTGCAGCACGTCTTCGGTCGTGGTCTGGCTCCATGCGTACACGCGGACCTGGCCATAGATCGGTTCGGCGCCTTCGTTGCGCAAGGTCATGCTGGCGGCGCGTTCCGCACCGTCCAGGTTCAGGATTACCGGCGAGATCTGCAGGCTGGCGGCATGCGCTTGCAGCGCCATGCCGAACAAACAGGCCCCCGCCGCCTGGCGTACGATCCCAAGCGTCGTCATGTCGATCCGCGGTCAGAAGTAGACGGTGGCCGTGACCGTCGACTGGTACGTATCCGGCTTGGGGGCGGCCTGGGGCGGCACCCTGCCGTAGACGGTCAGCGTCTGGGCCGCGCCCGTGCCGGTGCCGCCCACCGTGTCCGTGCCTTGCGTGTTGCCCCAGATCGTCGTGCGGCCTGCATTCTGGTAGAGCTGATAACCCACGCTGGTGGTGGTGTTGCCTGGCGCGGTGCCCACGAGCAGGCGATTCGCGATCGTCGAGCCCGCCGCCGTGCCGGCGTCCAGGCCTACGTTGTAGGGCGTGGTGTTGGTGCAGGTGACCCTGACTGTAGTTTCCTGATTCACCGCGGCGCTCAAGAGGCCGGTAGAGGGAAACACCAGCGGATCGGCCGCAATCGTGCAGTTTGCCTGCACCGTCAGGGAAACATTGAAAGTCGCCGTCGCGGTCCCGTTCTGGTAGACCTGAGCGGGGGCCGCGGCGGGCAGGGATAAGCCGATAGTCGCGGACAGAATCGCAGCAGAACCGATGGCCTTCATGCTCGCTCTCCTCCAAGTCAATGGCTAGCTCGACCTTAGCGGAGGGGGCAGTGCAATTTATTTCGCATTATTTCTAACTTCTTCGGTTGCTGTCCCAGGCGCGAATTTTCGGCGCCAGCTCAAGCCGGTTTGGGCCGTTGCTGAGACATAGCGGATCTTTGTTCCGTTCTCTAGCCAAAACCGAAATGAAAAGACACAACTTCGGGCTGACAGCGGTTGTCCAGGATTACGGGTGGATTGGACGAATCCCCAAGCCAAACTCAATGGAAATCCAAGGTGTACGCGAAGCGTTCCCGTAAGGGGCTGAGCATACTGGCCTCGTCGCTTGTCCCGACGAATGCGTTGCTCACCTACAAGGAACTGCCGTGATGTTGACACCGATCCGTTCGCCGCTATGGCGTTGCGCCAGCGCGGCGTTGTGCGCCGCGATGCTGGCGGGCTGCGCGGTCGGGCCCGACTTCGTCCGGCCGGCCGATGGACTGGCCGAGGTGGATCTCGCGCCGAGGCAGGAGCCTGCCGGCCACGCGCGGCTGTCCGACGCCGAGGTGCCGGTGCAATGGTGGCTGCTGTTCGAAGATCCCGTGCTTGCCCGGCTTCAGGCCCAGGCCGCCGCCGGCAACCTCGATCTGCAGATGGCCGCCGCGCGCATCGAACAAAGCCGGGCGCAGTTGGGGATCGCCTCGTCGGAACTCTTGCCCGGCTTGGACGCGGGCGCCAGTTATGCGCGCGAAGCGCTCAGCGAGAACGGCAAGTTCGTCGCGTTGGGCGCGTCCAGCACCCCCGACGACTTCTGGCGGCTGGGGTTCAACGCCAGGTGGGAGATAGACCTGTGGGGCCGCGCCCGGCGCCTGCGCGAAGGCGCCGAGGCTTCCCTGGAAGCCACCGTGTACGACCGCGAGGCCGCAAAGGTGGCGTTGGCGGCCGAGGTGGCCCGCGCATACCTGCAACTGCGCGGCACCCAGGCCCAGCTCGACATCGCCCGGCAGAACCTGGCGGTCGCCGAGCGGGTTCTGGGCTTGACGCAGAGCCGGGAACGCAATGGCGTGGCCACCCGTTTCGAAACCGCCACGGCCCGCGCGCAGCTGGCGACGGTGCGGGCCTTGTTGCCTGAGCTGAACAAGCGCCGCAACGCGCTGCTGAATGCGTTGGCGCTGCTACTGGGTGAGCGGCCGCGCGCATTGGACGAAACGTTGCGCGGCACGATGCCGCTGCCCACCTTGCCCGCCAGCGTGCCAGTCGGCGTGTCTTCGCAGCTGGCGCACAGGCGGCCTGACATCCAGCGCGCCGAGGCCCGGCTCCATGCCGCCACGGCGGCGATAGGAGTGGCCAAGGCCGACTTCTATCCGCGCATCGCCCTGGTCGGCCAACTTGGAGTGGAAGCGTTCGATGGCAGCGACCTGGCCAGCTGGGACTCCCGTTTTTTCTCGATCGGCCCGACGGTCTACCTGCCCATTTTCCAGGGCGGCAGGCTGGTGCAGCGCCTGGCGCTCAACGAAGCGCGGCAGAAGGCGGCGGCGCTGGCCTACAGGCAGACGGTCCTGCAGGCCTGGCATGAGGTGGACAATGCACTGGATGCCTGGGCCGAGCAGCAACGCGAACACGATGAACTGCTGGTGTCGTATGAGCAGAACCAGCAGGCGCTGCGGGCCGCCGAGCGCGGCTATGAACAGGGGGCGTCCGACTATCTCACCGTGCTCACCGCGCAGCGCAACCTGCTTGCCAGCCAGACCCGTCTGAACGCCAGCGCCACCGACGGCACGCTTACGGTGGTCAATCTGTACAAGTCGCTGGGCGGCGGCTGGAATTCGCAAGAGCAGGCCACGCCATGAGCGCTACGCCATCCGCTCAAGCGGCGCACGGTCAGCCCAAGCCTTCGATGCGCGCCATGGCCGGACTTCTGGGCATCTTTCTCGCGGCCATGATGGCTGGCTTGAACAACCGTGTCGGCGTATTGGCGCTGGCGGACTTGCGCGGCGCGCTGGGCGCCGGCTTTGACGGGGGTTCCTGGCTCACGACGGCATACAGTGCGGGAGAACTGATTGCCATGCCGTTCGCGGCGTGGTTCGCCATCACGCTGTCGGTGCGCCGCTTCGAACTCTGGATGCTGGGCACGTGCACGACGCTGGCCTTGGTCCTGCCTGCTGTCCAGGACCTGCATCTGCTGCTGGCCCTGCGATTCCTGCAGGGTCTCGCCAGCGGCACCACGATTCCCCTGTTGATGATGGCGGCGCTGAAGTTCCTGCCGCCGCCCACCAGGCTGTACGGCCTGGCGTTGTATGCGATGACCGCCACTTTTGCCCCCAATCTCTCCATCTGGCTGGCCGGCCTGTGGACCGACGCGCTCTTCGACTGGCGTTGGGTGTATTGGCAGATCATCCCTCTGGCCGTGATCGCCGCGGCGCTGGTCGGCTGGGGGCTGCACCGCGAGCCTGTGGACGCAGGGCGCTTTCGTCAGGCCAATTGGTTCGGCATGGCTTGCGGCGTGCCGGCGTTCGGATTGATCGCCGTCGCGCTGGACCAGGGCGTCCGGCTGGACTGGTTCAACTCGCCCCTGGTCACATTTGCGCTGGCAGCGGGCGTGATTCTTTTGGTCGTCTATCTGCTGACGGAGTGGTACCACCCCATGCCGTTCATCAAGCTGCAGGTTCTGGGTCGCCGGAATCTGGTGTTGGGCTTCACGCTGTTCGTTTTCCTGCTGGTGGTGCTGTTGTCCGGCTCATTGCTGCCGGCCGGTTATCTGGCGCCGATCCAGGACTACAGACCCGCGCAAATGGCATCCATCGGGCTGATCGTGGCGCTGCCGCAGTTGGTCCTGGGCTTTGCGGTGGCGTTGCTGCTGTATCGGAAATGGGTGGATGCGCGGATGGTGTTTTCGGCGGGGCTGGTCCTGATCGCGTTCGCCTGCCTGGCAGGCGCGCAGTTGACGGTCACGTGGAACCGCGAGCAGTTCGTGCTGGCACAGGCATTGCAAGCCATGGGGCAGCCCATGGCCGTGGTGTCCATGCTGTTCCTGATCACCAGCGTGGTGCAACCGCACGAAGGGCCTTATGTCTCGGGGGCAATCAATACGCTGCGCGCGCTGGGCTCGGTGCTGGGCGCTGCCGTGGTCGGGCAGCTGTTGACCGTGCGCGGCCGCTTCCATGCGGAAATGCTGCTGGGCCAGGCGGCGCTGGTCGGCAACTACGTCCCGGACAGCCTGGAACCCGGGCAGCTCATGCGCATCGTCAGCCAGCAGTCGCTGGTGCTGTCGATCGCCGATGCCTACCGCGTATTGGGTGTCCTGGCGTTGCTGCTGATTCCCATCGTGTTGAGGCTGAACTACATCCCCCCTCCCGATTTGCGCCCGGTCTCGCGTCCTTCCACAGTTCCATCTTCCATTCAGGGATAGTCCATCATGGCATTACCGAAGAAAGCAAAGATCACGACCACGGCGCTGCTGCTCATGCTGCTGATCGGCGGCGGCCTGTATCTCAACCGTTCCGAATCCCGGGCATCCACCCAGTCCACCGACGACGCCTACGTGCACGCGGATTTCACGATGGTGGCGCCGCAGGTCGCGGGCCGGATCGACAAGGTGCTGGTCGAGGACAACCAGCCCGTCAGGCAGGGGCAACTGCTCGCCACCGTGGACGACCGTGATTTCGTCGCCGCCGCCAATGCCGCCCGGGCCCAGGCGGCCAGCGCCCAGGCCAGCGTCGCCGGCCTGCAAGCCCGGCTGGTCCAGCAGGAGTCCTCCATCCGCCAGGCGCAGGCGGCGGTGGCGGTGGACGAGGCCGCGCTGAAGCTGGCCCGTGCCAACCAGACGCGCTATCGGAACCTGGCGACGGACGGCTCGGGAACCGTCCAGGCGCGCCAGCAAGCCGAAATGCAGGCCAGCGTTCAACAGGCCAGCCTGGAAAAGGCCCAGGCCAGCCTGCTGGCTGCCCGCCAGCAGGTGGATGTCCTGCAGGCGGACCTGGAAAAGGCCCGCGCCGCCTTCGCCCAGGCGCAGGCGGTGCAGGCCGCGGAGGAACTCAAGTTGTCGTACACCCGCATCACCGCGCCCGTGGACGGCACCGTGGGGCAGAAATCGGTGCGTGTCGGCGCCTTCGTCACTGTCGGCAAGCCTTTGCTCGCGATAGTCCCGCTGGACGCTGTCTATGTGTCGGCAAACTTCCGGGAAACGCAGCTGGCGCGCGTGCGGCCGGGCCAGGCGGTGGCTATCGAGGTCGATGCGCTGGCGGGCGAGGTGCTGGCGGGAACGGTGGAAAGCCTGGGGCCCGCCAGCGGCGTGAGCTATTCCGCAGTCGCGCCGCACAATGCCACCGGCAACTTCACCAAGATCGTCCAGCGGCTGCCGGTGCGGATTCGCATCAATGCGGATCAGCCTGCAGCCGCCAATCTGAAGGTGGGCATGTCGGTCACGCCAGAAATCCTGGTCGATGACTGATGGAATCGAGGGGGACGGCCGCCGCTATTGCGGCAGGCCCGCCGCGCGCAGGCCTTCCGTCAACGTTGCGAGATGCTGCGGCGCGCAGATGGGCACCCATTCCGCAAGCGTGGACAGACGCAGGCTGGGATTGAGCTGCCGCAGGTTCTGCAGCCCGCGTTGCGCGTCCGTCGTCCGTCCGGCCAACGCGTGGCTGGCCGCGCCTATCGCGACCGCCATCTGGAAGCTCGGCAGGTTCTGGTAGGCCTTCTCCGCCCATGACGCCGCCGCGTCAAAATCCTTCAGGAAGAGATGCGCGGTGGCCATGCCTGCCTGCATGCGGTAGAGCTCCGGGTCACGGGGACTGAGCCGCATCGCATGCTTCAAGAACTCCACGGCGTCCTCGACTTCTCCCCGCCAAAGCCTGAGGAACGCACCCAGGAACCACGCCGCGGCCAGATTCGGATTGAGGCTGAGCGCCTTGTCGAGCAGCGCGATGGCGCCCGAGGTGTCCCCGCCCAGCTGGCCCAGCGCGTGGCCGCCCCGAGTCAGCGCAACCGCGTCGTCCGGCCCCAGGTCGACGGCCTTGCGACCCAGGCGTATACCCTCCGCGGTCTCCTTCCCGACATCCGTCATCCAGTTGTTGACCCTGCGCCAGCAGTGGCACCACGCCGCCATTGCATACGCCGACGCGTAATCCGGATCGGTCGCGATAGCGGTATGGAAGAGTTGCAGCGCCTGGTCGACGGATTCGCGGGTGCCCTGGTGCAGTTTGGTCATGCCGCGCAGATAGTAGTCGTAGGCGTCCAGGTTGCCGGTAGGCTTGCGCTGGGCGCGGTCGATCTCGGCCCGCTCCAGCTGCGGCGCGATGGCGCCCACCACGCTTTCGGTGATCTGGTCCTGCAGTTCGAAGATGTCCCCCAGCACGCCCTCGAAGCGGCCCGCCCAGTGCAGTATTCCCGTGGTCGCGTCGATCAGTTGCGCCGAGGTGCGCACGCGGTTTGCCGACTTGCGCCAGCTGCCTTCCAGCACATAGCGCACCCCCAGTTCGCGGCCCACCTGTTTGGCGTCCACGCCGTGCCCCTTGTACGCGAAGCTCGAGTTCCTGGCGACGACGAAAAGCCAGCGGTATTGGGACAAGGCCGAGATGATGTCCTCGATCACGCCGTCCGACAGATAGTCCTGTTCCGGGTCGCCGCTGAGATTGACGAACGGCAGCACGGCGATGGAGGGCTTGGCGAGAACCGCCGGCGCGGAAACGGAAACTTCAGCAGGCGTGGCGTGCATTACCGGCTGGCTCGCGGAGGCGGAAGCCGTCGGAAGGCTTGCGGCCTGCGGCGCTTGTTCGCTTGTCACTGCCGCGACGAAGCGAAAGCCCTTGCGGGCGACGGTCCGAATCACGCGCTGTTGTTGCCCGTCGTCGCCCACAGCCTTGCGCACCGCGTTGATGTGGGTGGCCAAGGTCGACTCCGACACGATCCGGCCTTGCCACACGGCGTTGACCAGGTCGTCGCGGCTGACGACGCGGTCGCGGTGCTCCATCAGGTACGCGAGTACGTCGAAAACCTTGGGCGCCGTGGCAACGGCGCTGGACGCGCGCAGCAGCTCGCGCCGGTCCAGGTCCAGCACGCAGTTGTCAAAAGAGAATTGCATTCCGTACTCCTTGTGCCGTTCTTGTGCGCCTGGCTTCAGGTCAGTCGGCTGGACGAATGCGCAAGCCAAATCCAAGGGAAAAACAAGGCGGCCGCAAAGCCTTCCGCCCGGGTGCTAAGCATACTGCAAGCACCCGGTCGGGATGTGCGACGGGACGGCAATCAAGCAAGGAGCGGAACATGAAAATCGTGGTTATCGGCGGTACCGGCCTGATCGGGTCGAATGTGGTGCAACGGCTGCGCGCAAACGGTCATGAAACCGTTGCGGCATCGCCCAGGACGGGCGTGGACACCTTGACCGGCGCGGGATTGGCCGAGGCCCTGGCCGGGGCGCAGGCAGTGCTGGACGTGTCCAATTCTCCGTCGTTCGAGGATCAGGCAGTGATGGCGTTCTTCGAAACCGCTGGGCGCAATCTGTTGGCGGCGGCAACCCGGGCTGGCGTGGAACATTACCTGGCGCTATCCGTGGTCGGCGCTGAGCGATTGCCGGACAGCGGCTACATGCGCGCCAAGGTGGCCCAGGAAAAGCTGATCCGGGAATCGAAGATTCCCTACACCATCCTGCGCGCAACCCAGTTCTTCCAGTTCGTAGAGGGCATCGTGAGCGCGGGTGCGCAAAATGGCATGATCCGGCTGTCTCCCGCCCTGATCCAGCCCATCGCGGCCGACGACGTATCGGCGGTGCTGGCCGACCTGGCCGTCGCGACTCCGGTCAATGGCACGGTCGAAGTGGGAGGGCCGGACCGCTTTCCACTTGACGAGCTGGGCCGCAAGTTCCTGGCCGCGCGCGGCGATGCCCGCACCGTTGTTGCCGACGTGCATGCGCGCTACTACGGCAGCGAGCTGGACGACCGTTCGCTGGTCGCGGGCGCGCATGCGCACATCGGACCGACGCGCTTCCAGAATTGGCTCACTCGCCCCGCAGCATGACAGCAGCTGCAAAGAGCTGCGGCGCAAGGCAGGCGGGATCGAACCGGGGAAGCGCGTCGGGCTGTTCGAATCAAGGGCCGCCGAGGACGCTCATGGAAAATCGCGGAATATCCCTGCAGGACATTCTCATCTTCGTGGAAGTGGTCAAGCACGGCGGATTCACATCCGCCGCTGCGATGCTGGACATGCCTGTTTCCACGGTGTCCAGGCGGCTGTCGATACTGGAGAGCCAGCTGGGCGCTCAGCTATTGGTACGCACGACGCGCAAGGTGTCCACCACGACGGCCGGTGTCCGCTACTTCGAGGAATGCGTCGGCCACGTCGAGGCCGCGCTCAATGCGCACGAGGTCATTCAATCGTATGTCGGCCGACCCGAAGGAACGCTGCGCGTTTCGATTCCTTCCAGTCTCACTGCATTGCTGCCTATCCTGGTCGCGGCGATGCGCCGGGATTATCCGAAGGTCAGGCTCGACATCGTGGTGGGGGGAGGGGAAACGGGGCACAATCCGATGCCTTTTGAATTGTCGATCCGGGGCGGTCCTCAGCGCGATTCTTTGCTTATCCAGCGTCCGGTGCTGGAGCTCAGGCGCGTCCTGATCGCATCGCGCGCCTACCTGAACGCCGCGGGGCGCCCCAGGGACCCGGCGGATTTGCACAACCATGAGTTGCTTGTGGTCGCGACCGAGACGGACTGGGAACTGCGCCGAAACGGCGAGAGTTGCCGCATTCCGGTTTCATCGACGGTGGTGACCGAGAGCGCCTTGCTCAATGTGCAGCTGGCGATGGCAGGCGCGGGCATCGCATGGATGCCGTGTGATCTGCTGCTGGACCACAGGGGGACGCGGCGCACGCTGGAGCGTGTGTTGCCGGAGTGGGAACTGCCTCCCACGACCCTGTATGCGCTCTCTCAGACGCGCGTGGTCTCCGCGCGCGCCCAGGCGTTCCTGGACACGTTCAAGGGGCTGCTGCAGGGCGTTCCGAAGCAACCCCAGATCGCCATCAGCCGAAAGTAAAGGCGTAGGCTTCAACGCCGGGCTCCAGGAACTCGATCTGGAAGACGCGGTCGCGGTCCGGCGTCTGTTGCCGCACGAGCTGATAAAGCTTGTGCCCCTCGATGACGCCCTCTCCCTGCTCATTGATGTCGGCCCCGTGATCCGCCAGCGGCGGCCGGCCGTCCAGCGTGACGCGGAATCGCACCGGCCGGCCGTCCGCCGCAGGGCCCAGCACCATGTGCAGGTCGCGCGCATGAAAGCGCTGGATGACGCGGCCGTTGGCGCCTGTGGCCACCGCAAGTTCGGGCTCCAGCCGCCATGATCCGGCCAGCGTCCATTGGTTGGCGCCCAGTTCGCCCGCGGGCTGGTAGACCGCGTCCTTATGCTGCCTGATCGGCGTGCCGCCCGGCGCGTAGCTCGTGGCCTTGCCATAGCCCAGGTAGCTTTCGCCCGAACGCAGCGTCGACCACTGCGGCGGCGCTTCCACGCCGCGCGCCGCGGGCCGGGCGGCATCGGCGTCGGGCAGCGTCCGGCCCGCTTCCGCAAGCAGGCGCTGGATCATGCGTTCCGTCTGCTGGTAATCGTGCTCGCCCGCGACCGTGTACCGCACGCGGCCCTGGCCATCGAGCAGATAGAAGGCGGGCCAGGACTGATTGCGGAACGCTCGCCAAATCCGGAACCCGTTGTCCAGGGCGACGGGGTACTGAATGCCCAGGTCCGCGACCGCCCGGCGCACATTGGAGGCGCTCTTCTCGAATGCGAATTCAGGCGAATGCACGCCTATCACTTCCAACCCGGCATCCTTGTACTTGTCGTGCCAGGCCTTCAGATAGGGGAGCGTGCGCAGGCAGTTGATGCAGGAATAGGTCCAGAAGTCGACCAGCACGATCTTGCCATCGAGATCGGCGGCGCCCAACGGTCCGGAATTCAGCCAGCCGTTGGCATCCTGCAGGGATGCCAGCGGACCGTTCGCGGCTGCGAACGTCTTGGCCGGATTGTTCGGGCGTAGCTGTTCGACCAATTGCTGCTCCAGCCGCGCTGCGCCCGAGGCAGAGGCGCTGGAGAGAAGCGCCGGGTTCCATCCGAGCGCGGACACGGCAACTGCGGCCATGACGGCGGCGCCGGCCACCCTGCGCAGGCCTTGGGCCGCAGGCAGGAAGCGGTGCAACGTCGCGGCCATGCCGCGTCCGAGCCAGAGCGCCGCGGCCAGCGCCACCGCCGCGCCGCAGGCGAATGACAGCAGCAGCAAGGAAGTCTGGATGTTCGCGCCGTTGAGCGCCGCGCTGGTAAGCAGCAGTCCCAGGATGGGGCCGGCGCACGGCGCCCATAGCAGGCCGGTACCCAGGCCCAGCCCGATGGAAAGCAGCCCGGCCGCGCGCGGCGAGCCGGGAGCCGCGCCTGCCAGGCGATTGCCCAGCGCAACCAGCGGCCGGCTCATCCAGTCGCCCACGGCGGGCAGCAGCAGCGCAAGTCCGAAGAGCGCCAACAGTGCCATCGCGGCGTAGCGCGCGCCCTCATTGAGCGTCACGACCCAGGCGCCGCCGAACGCCGCCAGGCTGGCGACCGCCGCGAATGCGACGGCCATGCTCGCGAGCAGCGGCAAGGCATGGGTCCGGAATGAACCTGATCCGCGTGCGAACACGAAGGGCAGGATGGGCAGGATGCAGGGGCTCACGATGGTGAGAACGCCGCCAAGAAAAGCTACAAGAATGATCAGCATGGGTAGGCACCGCGACGCAAGGAGAGAGGGGAGCGAGAGTCAGGACTCGCGCTTTTGCCGGCGCGCGCCGCTGTCGTTGCGCGCCGTGATGGTCTGGCAGCTCAGCGGGTTGCGCAGCTCATGCGCCAGCCCGCCGGCAAACAGGATGAGTACGAGCAGGAGCTTGCGCATGTCGGTTCCCCTTCAGGCCGCATGGACGTTGAGGGTCACATCGATGTTGCCCCGCGTGGCTTTCGAGTACGGGCAGATTTCATCGGCCGCGTGGGCAATCTGCTCGGCCAGCGCCTGGTCCAGTCCGGGCAGGAACACGTTGAAGCGGGCTTGGAGCAGGTAGGCGCTGCCCGCCATGCCCAGATCCACTTCCACGTCCACCGCGCGATCGTTCGGCAGTTGCACCTTCATCTGTTTGGCAATGACGTCCAGCGCACTGGTGTAGCAGGCGGACCAGGCGCCCGCGAAAAGCTGCTCGGCGGTCGGATGCGGCTGGATGTCTTCGAAAGCCTGGACCAGGCCCGGGTTGTTGGGAGTCGAAAGACGGATATCGAGCCGTTCCTCGCCGCCCTGCGAGACATAGTTGCGAGAGAGGGTCGTATGGGTCTTGCCGGTCAAAAGGACTTTCTGGATACGGGCGGGCATGGGGAACTTCCTTGTCAGTTGGAATTTAAATCGGATTCGATTAAATCGAATGCGATTGAAGCGCATGGTAAGAAGCGCGAGTCCCGGCGTCAAGAGGCTGAAGCGAGGAAATTCGTATCAAATCGTTTACGACTGCATCGCATGCGATGTAAAGTGGCGCCATCAGGCAGACCAGATACCGAGGTGCACATGAAGCCCAAGACCCCAAACGATCCATCCCAGAGAAAGCTGGCGGAATTCCTCTGTTTCGCGGTTTATTCGACCAACCTGGCGTTCGGCCGCGTGTACCGCCCCATCCTCGACGCGCTCGGGCTCACCTACACGCAGTACGTGACGATGATTGCCCTCTTCGAAGAGGACGATCAGACGGTCGGCAGCCTGGGCGAAAAGCTCTTTCTTGAATCCAACACCCTCACGCCGATACTCAAGAAGCTCGAAGGCATGGGCTATCTGGAACGCGTGCGCGACTCGGTGGACGAGCGGCTGGTCCGGGTGCGCGTGACCGACGAAGGGCGGCGCTTGCGCGAGAAGACCGCAAGCATCAACCTGAGCGATGCTTGCGGTCTCACGGGCGATCAGTTCGCGGCGTTGAGGGAGCAGGTTGTCGCGCTGCGCGACAACCTGGTCGAGGCGGCGCGGCCGGACGGCGGTTGAACGCAGGTGGACACCTTCAACTACATGCGCGCCTTCCGGCGCATCGTCGAACTGGGCAGCCTGGCCAAGGCGGCCGAGGCGCTGGATATGTCGTCCGCCGGGCTCAGCAAGCAGTTGCGGGCGCTGGAAGCCCACCTGGGGGCCGTGCTCATCCAGCGGACCACCCGCAAGATGAGCCTGACCGACACGGGCGCGGCCTATTACGCCGAATGCTGCCGGCTGCTGGACGAACTGGACGCCCTGGAAAAATCCGTCAGGCGCGAGTCCCGCCTGGTGTCGGGGCGGCTGCGCGTGAACGCGCCGGTCTCGTTTGCCTTGAGCGTGCTGACGCCGCTGCTGGCGCGCTTTCTGCGCCAATATCCGGAACTGCGCCTGGACCTGGCGATGGAAGACCGGCTGGTCGATGCGGTGGGACAGGGCTTTGACGTGTCCATACGGCTGCGCGCGCAACTGGACGATTCTTCGCTGATTGCGCGCCGGCTGGCGTCGCTGACGCAGGTGCTGTGCGCGGCGCCGTCCTACCTCGACAGCCGCGGCACTCCGGAAAGCGTGGACGCGCTGCGCGGGCATGACATCCTCAGCTATACCTTGGCCGAAAGCCCTGGCGCGGTTGCGGACGAGGATGCAGGCCAGCAGGCGGATCCGTTGGCCGGACCCGCGCTGGTGCAGGTCAACAACAGCCTGATGCTGCGGGACCTGCTGGAAGAGGGGCTGGGCATAGGCGCCTTGCCGTCGTTCCTGGCCGCGCCCGCCATCGCCAGCGGCAGGCTGGTGCGCGTTTTACCCCAACAGCCCGCCGCGCCTCGCCATGTCTACGCGGTCTATCCGACCAGCCGCCACTTGCAGCCCAAGGTCAAGGCCTTTGTGGATTTCATGGCGGACCATCTGCCGGCGGCCATGCGCGGCGATTGTTGACGCGCAGCGAATAAAGTCCTGCCGGCGGACCCCTTATTCTCGCGCCGGCCCGTCCTTAAGCTGGCGTCCATTGAAACGAGATGGACGCCATCATGACTTCGACCTCCAATTACGCACCCGCCGCGCCGCTGACCGTGGACTTCTTCCATGACGTGGTTTGCGGCTGGTGCTATGTCATGTCTCCCCGCCTGCGCCAGGTCGCGGCCGAATTGGGCATTGCCGTGCGCCAGCGCAGCTTCGTGCTGCAGGAATCGCCTGAACAGATGTGCCAGGTGTTCGGCTCGATGCCGCGCGCCAAGCAGGTGATCCTGGGCCATTGGGAAGCCTGCGCCCGCCATGAGGACCAACCCCGCATCGACGTCGAGGGCATGCGCGCCGAATCATTCGATTACCCCAGCGGGATGGCCGGCGCGCTGGCTTGCCAGGCCGCGCATCTGCTGGCCGGCAACGCGGGCCATTGGGACATGTTCGACGCGATTCAGCATGCCCACCTGAGCGAGCACCGTAATGTCGGCGATCACGCCGTGCTGTTGGACATCGCAGCAGGGCTGGGCCATGACCGGGCCGAATTCGCCGCCCTCATGCAGGGCGACGAAGCCCTGCTACGCGTGCAGGCCGATCGCGCCGCCGCCGCGCGGCTGGCCATCGACTCCATACCCACGTTGATAGCCGGGCCGCACCGGGCCCGTCTGCACACCATGTCCACGGCCGATCTGCGGGACAGGCTGCGGGCGCTGATGCCCGCCGCGGTCGAGGCCTGATCGCCGGGTATCGGCGCGTCGCCCACGTCTTCCTTCTTTCCATTTTTCCGTCCGCGGGACGGAAGCCAAACGCACAAGGTGCATCATGACTACCCGTTACACCCAAAAATTGCTCGGCCTGGCGCTGGGCGCCGCCCTCAGCTTCAACGTGCTCGCGCACGGCGCGCCCGCCCGGGCGCCGGCCTCCGGACAGGAGGTGGGCATCAGCCCCTGGGGACCGGACGATGAGATCGGCCGCCTCAACCTGATCACGCCCGAATCGCGCGCCGCGGTAATGTCGCGCGTGGCTGGCGGCAAGGTCTATGACCTGGCCACGGAATACTACGTGGGCATGCCCAGTTGGCAGGACGCGGGCGATCCGCACTACCAGTTCTGGATGACGCACACGCCGCGCGGCACCGAAGTCGACGATCCCATGGGCATGGGCCGCGACATGAACGCCATGCGCAGCTACACCGGCACGGCGTTCTCGATGTACAGCCACACCGGCACGCATATCGATGCGCTCAACCACTTCGGCATCCATGGCAAGATCTGGAACGGCTTCCGGGCCGACGAGCATCTGGGCGACCGCGGCTGGAAGCGCACGGGCATCGAGAAATTCCCGCCGCTGGTGGCGCGTGGCGTGCTGATCGACGTGGCCGCGCTCAAGGGCGTGGAGATGCTTCCCGATCAGTACCGCATTACCCGGCAGGACCTGAAAGCCGCGCTGGCGCGCCAGAAGACCGAGCTGCGCGAAGGCGACATCGTCCTGATCCGCACTGGCCGCATGAAGCTGTACAACGATCCGGCGGCCTACATGGCCAAGCCGCCGGGCATGGGCCTGGACGCGGCGCGTTATCTGGTCGAGGAGGGCGGCGCCATGATTCTGGGGGCGGACAACCTCAGTTTCGAGACCTTCCCTTCAGAGGTGTCCGACGACTATGTGCCGTTGCATACCTATCTGCTGGCGCAGAAGGGCGTGCCCATCATCGAGCTGGCGGCGCTGGACGAGCTGTCGCGCGACCAGGTCTATGAATTCGCCTTCATCGGCGGGCCGCTGAAGATCCGCGGCGGCGATGCGGCGCCGCTGCGTCCGGTGGCGATGCCGCTGCGCTGATTCACTTGCTGCGTTTGACCATCGCCATGATGGTATCCATCAACTCGTCGCGCGCCTGATCCACGCTGATGTCCTGAGCCACGGCCGCGTGCGCCAGGCCGTCAGCCGCGCCCAGCATCGCCCACATGCTGGCCGGCGATATTCCCGTGGGTCCGGCGTAAGGCGCAAGTATGGATTGGCATTTCTTGATGAAGGCCTGCTGGTATTGATGCTTTACTGTTGTCAGTTCCGGGGAGCCGCCCAGCGCGGCCAGCACGCCGGGAATCTCGCGGCCCTGCGTCATGACGCATTCGATGTAGCCCGCTGCGATGACCCGGGCCTTTTCCTTCAAGGCCGGCTTGCTGGCGGCGATCGCGGCGTCGATGAGCGCGGTCTGGCGGACGTCGAAGTCCTGGTACAGCGCCACCAGCAGCCCGTTGCGCGTGCCGAAGTGGTCATAGGCCACGGGCTTGGTGATGCCGGCTTCCGTGGCCAGCCGTCCCAGGGTCAGGGCGTCCGTGCCTTCGTCGCTGATCAGCTTCCAGGCGACGTCCAGCAACTGGCGTTGGCGATCGTCGCGCGACAGGCGGCGCTGCGGGTTGGCTCTGGCGGGGCTTGGCATCTTTGCGGTCATGATTGTTGGACTTCCTCCTCGTGGATTACAGCACGCGAGGAGAAAATCTTCTGGCCTATCGTCCGGGCGGCGTCGAGATGGGCGGCGGGAAAGCCCGCGTCGGAGGGCAGCAGCAATTCCGAGGTGGCGACGTTGGCGCCGCAGTAGCCGAAGATGCCGTGGTCGATCTGCGTCTTCATGGCGCCGAAGTAGCCGTGCCGCGCATAGGTGCGCTGGTTGGCGCCGCCCAGAGCGACCAGATGCACGTTGAGGCGTTGCAGCTTCTTGACCAGCTTGCCGTCCGCATCTTCGTAGGCCCAGCCTTGGGTGAACACCCGGTCGATCCAGCCCTTGAGCAAGCCCGGGAAGGACCACCAGTACACGGGGTAGACCAGCACCAGAGCATCGGCGCGTTCAAGCCGCGCATGTTCCGCGGCGACTTCCGGCAGGGGCTCCCCCTTGCCCATGGCCAGCGCGACGTCCGGCTGGGTGAACCTAGGGTCAAAACCTTCGGCGGCCAGGTCTGCGACTTCGAACGTATGCCCGGCATCGGCAGCGGAAATTCCTTCAGCGACCTGTCGCGCCACCGCGTGGGTCAGCGACGCGGGATCGGGATGTGCAACAACGATTAGCGCATGCATGGCGTCCACACTCCATCAAAATAATTAACCTACCGATAGTAACTTACTTTTGGTAGGTTGTGATTTTGACGTGAGTAGCGAGGCGGCTCCCTGGGAAGACCGACAGCCCGGCGCTAGGCGGGGAGATTTCTAATGGCTGGGAATTTGGGCCAGCACCAGCTGCGTGGTCTGGCGCAGGTGCTGGGCCAGCAATTTGGCGGCGGTATCGGCGTCGCGGGCAAGCGCGGCTTCCAGCAGCTTGCGGTGTTCGTCGGCGACGTTGCGTTCCTTGCCCTTTTTCGAGCCGGAGGCGGCTTTGGTCCCGGAATTCAGCTGCACCGACAGGTAGCGGTAGCGCGCGGTCTGGTCACGCAGCAGCTCGGCGATGGCGATGAGCGACTTTGAATCGCTGCCGCTGATCAGCGCCGAATGGAAAGCGGAATGCGCTTGTTCCCATTCAGCCGACAAGCCGGAGCCGTCCGCAGCGTGCAGGGGCAGGCGGCTCAGGCGGTAGTGCGCGCCGGCCAGCCGCTCTTCCCAGTCCAGACTGCCGAGCGCGATAGCGCGGCGCAGCGCTTCGCATTCGATGTGGATCCGGGTTTCGGTGATGTCCAGCAGTTCTTCCGCCGACACGTCCGCCACGCGGAAGCCGCGCTGGTCTTCCGCGACCACGAATCCGCTGGTGGCCAGGCGCGAAAGCGCCTCTCGCAGCGGGATTGCGCCGCTGTCGTAGCGTTCGCAGAGATCCTTGATGCGCAGGCGTGCCCCCGGGGGCAGGCTGCCCGTGATGATGTCTGCGCGGATGTCATTGGCCAGGGCCGATGCCGCAGTCCGGAAAGGTGTGGAAACGGAGGTCATGCGAAACGATAAGGTTTTTATCTATGAAGCTCAAGTTATCCAGGGAAAACCAGAATATATATATTTTTATGAATTACATATTCTTCGTTCAACCCTAATCCATCAGGAGATCACGTGAAACTGGCCACCCTACAAATCGACGGCGCGCCTCGCGCCGCCGCACTCGTGCAGGGCCGCCTGGCGCTGCTGTCCGCTCCAGGCGTCGATCTGGGTACGCTGCTGCGCCAGGGCAAGACGCTGGCCGATCTGGAGCGCATGGCAGCCGCGGCCACGCAGTTCATCGATCCGGCTGCCGCGACCTTTCTGTCGCCGTCGATCGAACCTCCCAAGATCCTGTGCGTCGGCCTGAACTATGCCGACCACACCAAGGAAAGCCCGTACGACCAGCCCGATTACCCGACGCTGTTCCTGCGCGTGTCGACCAGCCTGGGCGCGCATGACGCGGTGGTGGAGCGTCCGGCCATCAGCGATACGCTGGACTACGAGGGCGAAATGGTCGTGGTGCTGGGCAAGGGCGGACGCCGGATCGCCAAGGAACAGGCGCTGGACCACGTGTTCGGCTACGCCGTGGGCAACGAAATCTCGGTGCGCGAATACCAGTTCAAGTCGCCGCAGTGGACCGTGGGCAAGAACTTCGACGGCACGGGCACCTGGGGGCCATACGTGGTCACGGCTGACGAACTGCCGGCGGGCGGTAGCGGGTTGCGGATCGAGACCCGCCTCAATGGCGAAACCATGCAATCGTCCAACACCAGCGACATGCTGTTCGATGTGGCTACCGTGATCTCGACCGTCAGCGAGGCCATTACCTTGCAGGCCGGCGACATCATTTTCTCCGGCACCCCCGCCGGCGTGGGCTTCGGGCGCACGCCCAAGCTCTACATGAAGGACGGCGACACGGTAGAGGTGGACATCGAGCGCATCGGTACGCTGCGCAACCGCATCCGCGACGAGGCGCCGTCCGCCTAGGTTTCTCACCACGCATCCAGCGGCCCCGGCGCCATCCGCGCGCCGGGGCGCACGGCCACGATCTACTCTTGGAACTCCAGACATGCGAATCGCAACTGCTTTTGTGAAGTCGTCCGTGAGCAATCCCGCCCGGCGTCGTTGGGCCAGGCTGTTGCTGGCCGCAGGCCTGGCGTCCAGCCTGGGCGTGGCCAGCGCGGCGGATTGGCCGGCGCGGCCGGTGAAGATCGTGGTGCCGTTTGCCGCCGGAGGAACCACCGACCTGATCGCGCGGCTGATCGCAACGCCCATGTCGCAAGAGCTGGGGCAGCCGGTGGTGGTCGAGAACCGTCCGGGCGTGGGCGGGCTGCTGGGCGCCGATGCCGTCGCCAAGGCGGCGCCCGACGGCTATACCGTATTGATGGCCAACATCTCCTATCCGTTGGCCGCCCTGGTGGCGCAGGGCGCGAAGCGGCTGAACTTCGATCCCTTGGCCGACCTGCGCAGCGTGAGCGTGGTGGCCAACGTGCCGCTGGTCATCACTTCCACGCCTTCGGTGCCGGCCCGCAACCTGAAGGAATTCGCGGAACTGCTCAAAAAGAATCCTTCGACCCACTACGCCTACGGCTCCACGGGACCCGGTTCGTACATCCACGTGTTCGGCATGTGGTTCCAGGAACAGACGGGCGCGTCGATGACGCACGTGCCCTTCAAGGGTGCTGCGCCCTTGAAGGGCGAAATGCTGGCGGGCCGCATCCAGATGGGCGGCGACCAATTGTCTTCGTCGCTGAGCGACATCCGGGCCGGATCCTTGACCGCGCTGGCGGTCACCTCGCCGCAACGCTCGCCGTCCCTGCCGGACACGCCCACTGTCAGCGAACTGGGTTTTACCGGCATCGATACCGAGGGCTGGAACGGCTTGCTCGCCCCGGCGCAGACGCCCGACGCCGTCGTGGCGCGTATCGGCCAGGCGGTGTCCAAGGCCGTTCAGCAGCCCGCCATCCGCCAGCGCCTTGCCGAACTGGGCGCCGAGGCCAGCGGTTCCAGTCCCGAGCAGATGAGCGCTTTGCTGAAAAGTCAGTTCGTCCAGTTCGGCCCCATGGTGTCGCGCCTGCAACTTGAGTGATGCCGTGGCGGGGATTCCAGATCCCCGGCAGCTTTGGCTTTCCAACGAGTCCAACCAGAAAGGCCTGCAATGAAAGCACTGCGTAGCGGCGTGGCCGCGAGTCTGCAGTTCCTGATCGGCATCCTGGCGTGCGCGAACGCGCAAGCCCAGGCCGACGCGCCGCCCGTCTCCATCGTCGTTCCGCAGCCGGTGGGCAATCCCACCGACGGCGTGGCGCGCAAGCTGCAGCCGCTGCTGCAGGCCGCGCTGGGCAGGACCATCATCGTCGAGAACCAACCCGGGGCGGGCGGTTCCATCGGCACGCAACGGGTGCTGAATGCGCCAGCGGACGGACGCATGCTGTTGATCGCGTCCCAGACCGAACCCATCCTGACCCCGGCCACGATGCAGCATGTGAAGTACCGGGCGGAGAACCTGCGCGCGGTGGCGGTGGTGGCGCGGCTGCCCTACATCCTGACCGGCGGCAACGCGGTCGCGGCCAAGAACCTGGGCGAACTGACCCAACTGGCGCAGGCCCAGGGAGACAAGGGACTGAACTTCGGACATATCGGTCCGGGCTCGATGATCCACCTATTGGGCGAGCAATGGGCGCGGCAAAGCCAGTTCAAGCTCAACCACGTCGTCTACCGGGGCGTTCCGCCCGTCACGCAGGACCTGATGGGCGGTCAGATAGAACTGAGCTTCCTGCCGCTGGGCGGGTCGACGCTGGACCTGATCGAGTCCGGCCGCATACGGGCCTACGCAACGACCGGCGCCGCACCTAGTCCCAGGCTGCCCCAAGTGCCGCCCTTGTCCGCATCCAGCGAAAAGTTGCGGGATTTCGTGTACGGCACGTGGATCGCCTTTCTGGTGCCGGCCAAGACGCCGGACGCGACCGTTGCCAGCCTGAACCGCGCGATCGTCCAGGCCATGGAAGATGCCGCGTTTCGCGAGTATGTTGTTTCCACGGGTATGGAGCTGGTGGCGCAGAACTCGGTGGCGGACATGCGGGACTTTTACCAGACGGAGACGGCGCTGTACCAGGGTCTGGCGCAGAAGGTCGCCGTCGAGCAATGAGCGCAGGGCAGCCTGCCGCAACCAGAACAAGATTCTTGGAGACAGACATGCAATCCAATGCGCAGACAGCGCCGCTCGCCGTGCACTCGGTGGACGAGTTCGTGTTCAGCGTTCCCGATCTCGAAGAGGCCAGGCGCTTTTATTCGAGTTTCGGCCTGGATGTGCGGGATGAAGGCGGCTGCCTGGCGTTGTACACCCATGGCCATCCGCACCGCTGGGCGCGCATCTTGAAGGGCGTACGCAAGCGTCTGCTGTGGGTGAGCATGGGGGTCCACGCGGACGACCTGGAACGGTTCGCCGTGAATCTGGACCGCCTGGGTATCGCCCGCCGCGACGCGCCGCAGGACGCCGACCCCGCAGGGCTCTGGATTGAGGCGCCCGACGGGCTGGCTCTGCAATTGCGGATTGCAGCCAAGTCTTCACCGTCGGCCCCCGCGCCGCAAGAGCCGCCACAGGCCAGCGGCGGCGCCGGCCGCGCGCCCGCGCGCAGCCAGGTGCGGCAGGTGCGGCCGCTGTATCTGTCGCACATCCTGTTGTTCAGCGCCGACGTGGTTCGGGCCACGCGCTTCTACGTGGATGCGCTTGGACTGCGCGTGTCGGATACCTCGGGCGATGCCATCGCCTTCATCCACAGTCCGCACGGCAGCGACCATCACCTGATCGCATTGGCCAAGTCGCATGGCCTGGGCCTGCATCACAGCAGCTGGTGCGTGCCGTCCATCGATGCGGTGGGGCAAGGCATGGAGCAGATGGGCGCGGCGGGGTATGCGGACGGCTGGGGCGTGGGCCGGCATGTGCTGGGTTCAAACTATTTCCGCTACGTGCGCGATCCCTGGGGCAGTTACGCCGAGTATTCGTACGACATCGACTTTATCGCCGAAGGGCAGAAGTGGCCGTCGGGGGATTATCCGCCGGAGGATTCGCTGTATGTGTGGGGCCCGGCGTTGCCGCCGGACTTCATCACCAATCATGAGCGGGATGGCTGAGGGCTGGCGCTCCGCCCGTCAGGCTATCGCGTTCATCCCCAGGATCTCCCGCCCCGCGATCAGCGTCTGGATCTCCGTCGTGCCTTCGGGAATCATGCCGCCACGCGTATCCCGGAAGATGCGCTCGATCGGATATTCCTCCGAGTAGCCCAGCCCGCCATGCACTTGCAGCGCCATGTTGGCCACTTCGTGGGCGGCCTCGGTGGCGTAGAGCTTGGCGATGGAGCAGGCCTGGCGCACGTCCTTGCCCGCTTCCAGCGCATGGGCCGCGCGCATGCCCAGCGCGCGCGCCGCTTCGACGCGGACCGTCATGTCGACGATGTGCTTCTGCACCAGCTGGAAGCTGCCGATGGGGCGGCCGAACTGTTCGCGCTGTTTCGCGTAGTCGATGGACATGTCCAGGGCCGCCTGCGCGGCGCCGACGGCTCCCATGGCTATGTTCAGGCGCGCGGCGTCCAGGCCCTTGAGCGTGCCGGCGAGCGCCGCGCCTTCCACGCCGACCAGGTTTTCCTTGGGGATGCGCACGTCGGCGAAGCCCAGTTCGGCCGTGCCGGTGCAGCGCAGCACCATGGTGTCGAGCTTGCGCACGTCATAGTTGGCCAACGCACGTTCGACGATGAAGGTCGACAGCTTGCCTTCGCAGGTGGGGCTGTAGGTGCGCGCCACCACCATGGCGAAGTCCGCGTCGCAGCCGTTGGTGATCCACAGCTTGCGGCCGTTCAGCACCCACTCGTCGCCAACCAGGTCGGCCCGCGTCTGGATGCCGGCGATGTTGGAGCCGGTGTTCGGCTCCGTCAGGCCGGTGCAGGCCTTGAGGCGGCCGGCCATGAGCGGCTTGAGGTACTTCTCTTTCTGCGCCGGCGAACCGTGGGCGGCCAGGCGCTTGATGGAGCCGTTGGTGATGTTGACGATGGTGCGCAGCGACAGCCAGTGGTAGCCCAGCTCTTCCATCATCATGGCCCAGGTGGGCATGTCGATGCCGTGTCCGCCCTGGTCTTCGGGCAGGTTGCCGCCCAGGTAGCCCAGCTCCGCCAGCTTGGGCATGAGTTCGAACGGAAAGGTCCGCGCCTTTTCGTGCTGCGCGACGATGGGCGCCACTTCCGCCAGCATGAAGCGGCGGATGCTGTGCTGCAGCTCCTGTTGTTCGGGCGTCAGGTCGATGTTGCTCATGCGTTTACTCCAGCTTCAGGTTGGCGCGTTCCACCAGGTCGCGGGTGACCTCGCGGTGCTCCGCCCAGAATTTGGCGAACGCTTCGGGCGAACTGCTGACCAGCGGGGTGGCGATGCGTTCGAAGCGTTCCTGCACGATGGGCATGGCGGCGGTTTCTTCCAGCGCCCGGGCCAGCTTGTCGATGATGGGCTTGGGCGTGCCGGCGGGGACGACCACGGCCTGCCAGGTGGTGACCTTGAAGCCCGGGACGCCGGACTCGGCGATGGTGGGCAGGTCCGGCAGATCCTTGACGCGGGTGGCGCCGCTGACCGCCAGGGGGCGCAGCATGCCGTCCTTGATGTAGGGCAGGGAACTGGAGCGGCTGTCGATCATGAAGGTCAACCGTCCGGCGACCAGGTCCTGCAGCGCGGGCGCGCTGCCCTTGTACGGCACGTGCGTGAGCTTGGTGTTCAAGGCCAGCGCGAGCGAGGACGCCGCGGTGTGCGCCGAACTGCCGTAGCCCGGCGATCCGTAGGTGATCGTCGCCTGCTTGTCCGCCTTGATCGCCTTGATCAGGTCCGCCATGGTCTGGTAGGGCGAATCCTTGGGCACCACCACCACCAGCGGCGAATCGGTCAGTTGCGCGACGGGCGCGAAGGCCTGGGCCGGGTCGATCTTCAGGTCCTTGTACAGGTACTGGTTGACGGCGATGGTGGCCGCATTGGTCCAGAGGATGGTGTAGCCGTCGGCGGGCGCGCTGGCCGCGGCCAGCAGCGAGAGATTGCCGTTGGCGCCAGGCTTGTATTCCGGGATGACGGGCTGGCCGAGCTTCTTGCTCAGCTCGTCCTGCATCATCTTGAACGCGATGTCGGAAGGTCCCCCGGGCGCAAAACCGATCACCGCGCGTATCGGCTTGTCCGGCCATTCCGCGGCCGAGGCCGCCGTCGCGAATCCCGCGGCCAGCAGGGCTGCCGCAACCATCTTGCTGAACTTCATTCCTGTCTCCTGTTTTTCTGGGTTGAGCGCGCTTGCGTTGCGCGGACGGATTCTTGGGTGATCCGTTTGTTATTCGCATTGCGAATTAATAATTCGTTTAATGAATTGATGATACTGCGGCCTCGGGAGCGCCGCAATAACGGGCTTGCGGCCCGATGCCAGATCTGTTCGCGCAGGCGCATGAAAAATCCCTGCCGCGCGCAGGGCGGGGCAGGGATGCGAGGGGTGTGGAACGGCCCGTTGGCACGGGCGGGAAATCAGGCGGAATCGACCATGCGCATGAAGCGCGCGCTGGCCTGCACGCATTCCCGCTGCAGCCGCAGGACGATGCTTTCCACGGGTTCTATGCCGCGGGCGAAGCCCACCGCCGGGCCCATGGACAGCATGCCTTCTTCATGCTGGCCCGCCTGATAGGCGAGGGCCTGGGTGCGTTCGCCGCTGATCAGTTCGCCGAAGTCCGCGTAGCTGCTGGCGCCCGCCTGTTCCAGCGCGGCGACCTTGCGGGCGTTTTCGTTGTCGAGAATGCGCCAGGTGTCGCCCAGGCTGCCGAGCACGGCGCGGGTGCCGTGCTCGCTGGTGTCGACCACG
This sequence comes from Achromobacter sp. ACM04, assembly GCF_014851465.1. Lineage (NCBI taxonomy): Bacteria > Pseudomonadati > Pseudomonadota > Betaproteobacteria > Burkholderiales > Alcaligenaceae > Achromobacter > Achromobacter sp. ACM04. Next base: position 601,452 of record NZ_JACUZS010000002.1, on the reverse strand, counting down.
CGCTGCTTGTACGCGGCGTGCGCCGGGGTCTCCTGCGCTGGCGTGAAGACGCTGCCCATCACCACGGCGTCGGCGCCCAGGGCCAGCGCCGCGGCGATCTGCCGGCCGTGGCCGATGCCGCCGCCCAGCGCCAGCGGAATGCGCAGCTGTTCCAGGGCATAGGCGCCGTTGAGGAAGGTGGGCAGCTGGTTGCTGCCGGGGTGGCCGCCTTCTTCCATGCCGACCAGCGTGACTGCGTCCACGCCCATGTTCTGCGCCGCGACGGCATGGCGCACATGCGCGCACTTGTGGATGACGATGGCGCCAGCCTCGCGCAGCGCGGGCAGCAGCGGCGTGGGCGGCAGGCCCGCCGTTTCGAACAGGCGCACGCCTGCGTCGAGCGCGATGCGCAGCCGCGTCAGCATGGACTCGTTATTGGCCGCGCGGCGCGACAGCGTGAGGTTGACGCCGAACGGCAGGCCGCCCGTCAGTTCGCCGCAATCGCGCAGCGCCTGCCGGAAGTCCAGGTCCGTGCGTGAGCTGCGCGCGGTCATGAAACCCATGCCGCCTGCGCGCACCATGGCGGCGACCAGCCGCGCATCCGACAGCCACATCATGCCGCCCAGCAGCAACGGCCAGCGTATGCCCATCAGTTCGGTGATGCGGGTGGGCCAGCGTTGCGGAATGGCCGGAGCAAGAGGCTGGGTCACACGTGCCTCCCCATCAGCAGGATGGGCTGCAGTTCATGCGCCAACTGCCGTAGCGTGGGGCCGGCTTCATCGAGCATCAGTTGCCGGGGCAGCAGCGCCGCCGGGCCGCCGCAGCTGACCACGTAGCGTTCGCCGGCGGGCAGCTCGATGGCGGCGGCGACGGTGTTGATCTGATAGGCGGGGCGCTCGTGATAGACGAAGCCGCGCTCCGGATACCGGGCGATGGCGTCGGCAATGGCCTGTTGCTCCGTGGCATCGCCGGCCTTGCCGGATGCGCGGGCCTCTTGCAGCAGGGCCTCGCGTTCCTCGGGCGAGCAGCAGGCCAGGTAGGCCCAGCCGATCGCGCTATGGAACAGCGGTATGCGCGAACCCACGCGCAGATTCATCAGCAGCGGCGAATTTCCCTGGCAGCGCAGCAGGTAGACGATGCTGTCGCCGTCGCGCCGTCCCAGCGCCACCGCGACCTGATAGCGGTCGGCCAGCGCCTGCAACATGGGCCGGATGATGTCCAGCGCTTCCTGCCCCGCCAGCGCCGCGCCGCCCAGCGCGATGGCGGCGATGCCCAGTTGCAGCTTGTCCTTGCCTGGCACGGCGGCCAGGAATCCCGTCTTTTGCAGGGTATGGCACAGCCGCCAGACCGTGGGCTGGGCCAGGCCGGTCAGATGGGCCAGTTCCGTCGTGCCCAGCATGCGCCGTTCGGCGCTGAAGCAGCGCAGGATGTCCAGCCCGCGGGCCAGCGCGGTGACGAATTGGCGGTCGGGTTCCGCGGAATCTTCGGTGGCGTCGTTCTTGGGCGCGCGAGGCGAGGCTCTTGACATGGGCAAGCTCCTTTTCTATGATCAATTCACTAAATGAATTATAAATTCGCATAGCAAATTATGCAAGATCAGGAGGACGAATGAGCGGTCAGCAGGATTGTGCGCCACAGGCCCAGGGCGTGATGTCCTGGCCTGGCGTTTGCCATTGGGGCGGGAAGGCCCTGGCCAGAACCTTGGCGGCCGCGGGCGCACGCCTGCGCCTGCCGCTGGTGGTGACCGATGCCGGCACCTGGGGCGCTACGGGCGCCGCTGTCGAAGCGGCGCTTGCCGCCATGCCGGGACTGCAATGGCATGTCTATGACGGCGTGGTGCCCAATCCCGCCATGGACCAGGTGCGGGCCGCGCTGCACGTGGCGCGCGAGCAGGGCTGCGCCAGCGTGCTGGCGGTGGGCGGGGGCAGCGCCATCGACGTGGCCAAGGCGGTCTACGCCTGCCTGGCGGGCGGGTTCGATGCCGACGAATTGCAGGCGCCGTGTGGGCAAGCCTGGCTGAACGCCGCCGCCGAGCCCGCCGATCCGCTCTTCATCGCCGTGCCCACGACTTCGGGCACCGGCAGCGAAAGCAGCTCGGCCGCGCTGATCCAGGGCGACGACGGGCGCAAGCGCCTGTACCGTTCCTTGCGCGCCCGTCCGGCGCTGGTGGCGCTGCAGCCCGAGCTTACGCTCAGCCTGCCGCCGCGCCCCACCGCGCAGGGCGGCTTCGACGCCGTGCTGCATGCGCTGGGCGCCTGGATCAATACCGATCCTTCCCCTGTCGGCAAGGCCATGGCCTTGCAGGCCCTGCGCCTGTGCATGCGGGCGCTGCCCGACGTGCTGCGCGCCCCGGACAGCCTGCGCGCGCGCGCCGACATGCAGATGGGCGCATATATGGCGGGCCTGGCCATCGGCATGAGCAAGGTGGACGCCGTGCACGCCATGTGCACGCCGCTGGAGTCGCGCGTCCACATGGCGCATGCGGAAGTGCTGGGTCCGATCTTCAGCGTGGTGGCGCGCCACACGGCGCAGACCGCCGCCGCGCCTTACGCCGAGGCCGCCCGCGCGCTGGGCATAGCCGCGACGGGCGACGAACAACAGGACGCCCTGGCCCTGATCGAGGCGGTCGAGTCGCTGGCGCGGCTGGCGGGCATTCCCCTGCGCTTTTCCGGCTTGGCGCTGTCTGAGCAGGACGCCGCTCAGCTGGCCAGCCAGGCCATGCTGAGCGCGTCCATGCCCATCAATCCGCGCGTACTCGCGCCGGAAGAAATCCAATCCCTATACCTGCAAATGGCCGCGTAAGGAGCGCCCGCATGGATGTCATCGATTCCCGCCCCTATGAACTGCTGATCGGGGAAAACTGGCGCGCTGGCGCCGAAGGCCGCACGTTCGATACCTGCAACCCGGCCACGGCGCAGGTGCTCGCCAGCGTGCACGAAGCCTCGGCGGCAGATGTGGACGCCGCCGTGCAGGCTGCGCACACCGCCTTTGAAACGCACTGGCGCAAGACCACGCCGGCGCAGCGCGGCAAGCTGCTGCGGCGCCTGGCCGACCTGTTCGAGCGCGACCGCGAAAAGCTCGCCTGGATCGAAACGCTGAACGTGGGCAAGCCCATTACGCATTCGCTGGATTCGCTCAAGGGCATGCCGGCGTCGCTGGAGTACTTCGCGGGCATCATTCCGGCCCTGCGCGGCGAGACCATACCGGTGGGCAATGCCGACGTGCTCAATTTCACGATACGCGAGCCGCTGGGCGTGTGCGCGCTCATCATGCCGTGGAATTACCCGATGACGCTGACCGTCAACAAGCTCGGTCCGGCGCTGGCCGCGGGCAATACGGTGATCCTCAAGCCCTCGGAAGTGACGCCGCTGTCCAGCATGGCGCTGGCGCGCTTGTTCGAGGAAGCCGGCTTTCCGCCCGGCGTGATCAACGTGGTCAACGGTCCCGGCGCCACGGTGGGCGAGCGGCTGGTCACTCATCCGCTGGTATCACGGGTGTCGTTCACCGGCGGCACCGTGACCGGCGCGCGTATCCAGGCGTCCGCGGCCGCCGACGTCAAGCGCGTCACGCTGGAGCTGGGCGGCAAGTCGCCGCTGATCGTGTTCGAGGACGCGCCGCTGGACAAGGCGGCGGCCGTGGCCGCGGGCGACATCATCAAGAATTCCGGCCAGGTCTGCATCGCCTGCACGCGCCTGCTGGTGCAGGATTCCGTGCGCGAGGAATTCCTTGGCCTGCTGCAGCAGCGCCTGGACGCCGTGCGCATTGGCTCGCCCGCGGACCCAGCCACCGAGATGGGCCCCCTGGTCAGCTCGGCCCAGAAGCAGCGCGTCGAGAAGTACGTGGCGCTGGCGCGGGAAGAGGGCGCGCAGCCCGTCCATTACGGCAACATGAAGCTGGAAGGCGACACGGCCAAGGGCTACTTCGTGCCGCCCACGCTGCTGCTGAACTCCCATGCGCGCATGCAGAGCGCGCAGGACGAGATCTTCGGCCCGGTGCAATCCGTGATCGGCTTTCGCGACGAAGCCGACGCCTTGCGCATCGCCAACGACACGCGCTACGGGCTGGCCGCGGTGCTGTACACGCGCGACGGCGGCCGCGCCCTGCGCATGGCGCGCGGCCTGCAGTCGGGCAGCGTGGCCATCAACACCGGCCTGCGGACGTCGTTCGATGCGCCGTTTGGCGGCTACAAGCAGTCTGGCATCGGCAAGGAACGCGGGCTGGAAGCCATCTACGAAAACACCCAGCTCAAGAACGTCAAGTACGACACCACGATCTAGCGTGGCGCCCACAGGAGACAACATGAAGTTCATCGTCAAGCTGGCCTCGGGCCTGGCCGCCTGCATGCTGGCGGCCGGCGCGCACGCGGAATGGCCCGACCGTCCGCTGCGCATGGTCATCGGCTTCGCGCCCGGGGGCGCTTCGGACATCGCGTTCAAGATGGTGCAGGACGAGCTATCCAAAAAGCTCGGCCAGCCCGTGGTGCCGATCTACAAGCCCGGCGCCAACGGCAACATCGCCAACCAGGCCGTGGCCACGGCCGAACCCGACGGCTACACGGCGCTGTGGGCCAACGTCGGGCCGCTGGCCATCAACACTTATCTCTACAAGGGCGTGCAGGTCGATCCGGGCAAGGCCTTTGTGCCGGTCACGCAATTGACCGATTCGCCGCTGGTTGTGGTGGTGCCGAAGTCTTCGCCATTCCAGACCATGCAGGACCTGGTGCAGGCGGCGAAGAAGCCCGACGCGGGGCTGTCGTACGGGTCCGCCGGGCACGGCAGTTCCATGCACGTGGCGGGCGCCGCGCTGTCGCTGGCCCTGAACGCGCCCATGACGCACGTGCCTTACAAGGGCAGCGCGCCCGCGCTGCAGGACCTGATCGCCGGGCGCCTGTCCTTCATGGTGGACAGCCGCTCCACCACCGCGCCCTTCATCAAGGAAGGCGCGCTGCGCGCCCTTGCCGTCAGCGGCGACCAGCGCGTGGCGGACATGCCCGACGTGCCCACGGTGGCCGAGTCCGGCGTGCCCGGCTTCAAAGTGACGACCTGGCAGGCCGTGGTCATACCGGCGGGCACGCCCCAACCCATCGTCGACAAGTTCTCCAAGGCCTTGCGCGACACCCTGCAGATGCCCGAAGTGCAGGAACGCTTCGCGCGCATCTACACGCCGCTGGTGGGCAGCACGCCCGAAGCCTTCGCAGCCTTCTGGGCCAAGGAGAGGGCCGGCGCCCAGGCTCTGGTGGAGAAGGCGCGGCTGCAGGTCGATTGAACGCCGGGCCCGGGCGGGCCCGGCGCGGCAGGAACATTGAAACTCGAATGGAATGGCATCATGGATCTGGAACTGAAGGGTTGCACCGCTTTCATCACGGGCGGCGCGGGCACGCTGGGCATGGCAATGGCCAGGCGCTTCGTGCAGGAAGGCTGCAATGTGGTGGTGTGCGACGCCAATGAAGAGGCGATCGAATCCGCCTGCGCCGAACTGTCTGCCTTGGGCGGGAACGTCCTGGGCGTGCGCGCCGACGTGACCAACAAGGACGAGGTCGGCCGCGCCGTGCAGCAGGCGGTCGAGCGCTGGAAGAAGGTGGACATCCTGGTCAACAACGCGGGCTTCGCGCGCGACCGTTATCTGACCAAGATGTCCGAGGAAGATTGGCACGCGGTGCTGGACGTGACGCTGCAAGGGGCATTCCATTGCTCGCGCGCAGTGCTGCCGCTGATGATGGAACAGCGCTTCGGCCGCGTCATCAACATCGCCTCGCGCGCCCATCTGGGAAATCCCGGGCAGACCAACTACTCGGCCGCCAAGGCCGGGCTGATCGGCTTCACCCGTTCGTTGGCGCTGGAGTCCGGCAAGTTCGGCATCACCGCCAACGCGGTCGCCCCGGGCGTCATTTCGACGCCGCGCATGCAGAAGCGCCCCGACTACCAAGAGCTGACCGAACGCGCCAAGACCAACACGCCGGTCGGCCGGCTGGGCGACCCGGCCGATGTGGCCGCGACGGTAGCCTTCCTGGCATCGCGCCTGGCCGGCTTCACCACAGGCGAGACCGTGCACGTGACGGGAGGGCGTTACGCATGAGCACGCCATTCGATCTGGACGAACATCTGGGCCGCCGCCTGTACTTCGAGGACCTGGCGTCCGGGCAGTCCTGGGAAAGTCCGCGCCGCACGGTCACCGAAGCGGATGTGGTGCAGTTCGCCGGGCTGTCCGGCGACTACAACGCGCTGCACACGGATGCCGTATTCGCCGCCAGCCATCCCTTCGGCCAGCGCGCCGCGCACGGCATGCTGACCTTGGCCATCGCGTCGGGCCTGACCACCCGCATGCCGGTGTACCGCCTGATGGACGGCACCCGGCTGGCGCTGACCGAACTGCGCTGCGTGTGGCGCAAGCCCGTGCTCATCGGTGACACCATCCATGTCGAATTGAGCATAGGCGAGAAGACGCTGTCGCAGAAGCGCCCCGGCACGGGCCGCGTGACCATGCTGCGCACGGTGAAGAACCAGAACGGCGAGATCGTGGTGGAGTCGGAATGGACCACCCTGATGAAATGCCGACCGGAGGCCGCATGAGCGCCAGTCCTTCCCAGTTTGATCCCAACGTCCGCTTCGACGATCTGGTGGAGCTGACGCGGCCGCGTTCGGTCATGATCGTGGGCGCCTCCAGCAAGCCTGGCACGCTGGGCCACACCACAGTGGTCAACGTGCTGGAGCACTCGGATTTCGACGGCGAGGTGCACCTGGTCAACCCCAAGGGCGGCGAACTCTTCGGCAAACCCTTGCATGCCAGCGTGGACGCGGTGCCGGCGCAAGGCATCGACGTGGCCTTGCTGCTGGTGCCGGCCGAATCCGCCGTCGCCACGCTGCGCGCCTGCGCCGCCAAGGGCGTGCGCTACGTCATCGTGTTCACGGGCGGTTTCGCCGAGCTGGGCGTAGCGGGGCGCACGGTCGAGGCCGAGATGCTGGCGCTGGCGCAGCGCAGCGGCATGCGCCTGTACGGTCCCAACTGCGCGGGCATGACCATGCTGGCGCCGCGCCTGGGCCTGACCTTTTCCACCGAATTCCGCAACGACGGCAGGACGGGAAAGCTTTCGCGCATCGGCCTGGTGACGCAGGGCGGAGGCCTGGGCCGTTCGCTCATGCAGGGCAACGAGCGCGGCGTGTGCTTTTCGCGCTGGTTCTCCACCGGCAACGAACTGGACCTGGACAGCGCGGACTTCATCAACTGGCTGGCGCATGACCCGGGAACCGACCTGATCTGCACCGTGATGGAAGGCATACGCAGCGGCCCGCGTTTCATTGCGGCGGCGGCGGCCGCGCGCCGCGCGGGCAAGCCGCTGATCGCGCTGAAGATCGGCCGCTCGGATTTCGGCAAGAAGGCGGCGCAATCGCATACTGCCTCGCTGGCGGGCGAGGATGCCGTCAACGACGCGGTGTTCTCGCAGTACGGCGTCATCCGCGTCGAAGACCTGGACGAACTGCTGGACGTCGCCAGCCTGATATCGCGCGTGGGCGTGCGCCGCCTGCGCAACATCTGCGTGTATTCATCGTCGGGCGGCGCGGGCGTGCTATCGGCCGACAAGGTGGGCGAAGCCGGGCTGGCCATGGCCGCGCTGGCGGATGAAACCGTGGCCGAGATGGCGCGGCACGCGCCCGCCTACGCGGCCCTGACCAATCCCGTGGACCTGACCACCAAGGCGCTGACCGACCCGGATCTGGCGCGGCGCTGCCTGGCGCCGCTGTTTGCGGACCCGGGCGTGGACGCCGTGCTCTATCCCATCACCTCCAATTATTCGGCCAGCACCGAAGGGCTGGTGCGCAACATGCTGGCGGTCGCACAGGGCGGAGCCAAGGCCTTCGTGCCCGTCTGGATGAGCAGCCGCCGCGGGCCGGCGCACGACCTTCTGATCCAGGAAGGATTCGCGCCGGTCTACAGCCTGCGCAACGCCATGCAGGCGCTCAAGCGCGTCAGCGCGTACGCGGACCTGGGGGCCGACGAGGCGCCGGACGCTCCGCCCGCAGGCCTGCCGGCGGCCGCGCCTGTCGTAACGCTGCCCTGCAATGAAGCGCAGGCCAAGGCGCTGCTGGCGCAGTACGGCGTGCGCGCGCCCCGCGAATCCCAGGCGGCCACGGCGCAAGAGGCGGCGGCAGCCGCGTGCGCCATCGGTTTTCGGGTGGCGCTCAAGCTGGTGGCCGACGGCGTGCTGCACAAGAGCGAGATCGGCGGCGTGCAGCTGCGGCTGCGCGATGAAGCCGAAGTGCGGCAGGCTTTCGAGAACATTGTCGCGAACGCGGCGCGGCATCAGGTGCCCGTCGCGGCCATCCGCGGCGTGCTGGTGTCGGAGATGGTGGTCGACGGCGTGGAAATGCTGGTGGGCCTGCATCGCGACGAGGTCTTCGGCCCGGTGCTGAGCGTGGGCGCGGGCGGCGTGTGGGTGGAGGTCGAGGCCGACGTGGCGCGCTGCCACCTGCCGGCCAGCCGCAAGCAGATCGAGCGCGCGCTGGACCAAACGCGCATCGCGCGCCGCCTGGCCAGCCATCGCGGCCTGCCGGCGCGCGACAGGGCGGCCCTGGTGGATGCCGTGCTGCGCATCGCGGCCTTGTTCACGGCGCTGGGAGACGACGTGCAATCGCTGGAGGTCAACCCGCTTGTGGTATTGGACGAAGGGCGCGGCGTGGTGGCGCTGGATGCCGTCATCGAATAGCAGGCAGGCGCAGCGGCCGTCCGCTGCCCGGAAAAAAACACGGAGATTTCAGATGTTCGACAGCAAGATCGGAGGCGGCGACGCCCATACCATCCTGGTGCGAGGCCATGACCTGGTGCAGGACCTGTTCCAGCGCGATTTCATCGACGTGCTGGCCCTGGAGCTGCTGGGCGAGTTCCCCACGCCGCAGCTCAAGACCATGCTCAACCTGTTCCTGGTGAGCGCGACCGACCATGGCCTCACGCCCAGCGCCTTGTCGGCGCGGCTGACCCTGCACGGCGCGCCCGAGGCCATGCAGGGCGCCCTGGCGGCGGGATTGCTGGGCGCAGGCAGCCGCTTTCTTGGCGTGATCGAATACGCCGCGCGCTTTCTGCGCGACGCCCTGCCCAAGCAGGATAGCTACACGGACGAGGAACTGCGCCGCTATGCCGAGGAATGCGTCGCGGCCAACAAGGCGGCCAAGCGCAAGATTCCCGGCGTGGGGCATCCCATACACGTGGACGGCGATCCCCGTTGCGAAAAGATGTTCGAGATCGCCAGGGACTGCGGCTATTACGGCAATTACTCGCGCTTTGCCGTCGAGTTGGCCGCGGCGGCCGCCCGCCAGTCGGGCCGCAAGATTCCGCTGAATGCCACCGGGGCCAAGGGCGCCATCGTGCTCGATATGGGCCTGACGCCGGAGTTGGGCAAGGCCTTGACGATGATCGGCCGTTCGGTGGGCCTGATGGCGCACATCATCGAGGAACAGAAGAATCCCATCGCCCAGAAGGTGTGGGACATGGCCGCCGGCAACGAGTGACGCGTCTGCCGGCCCGGGGTCAATCCCGGTCCGGCGCGCCCAGCGGGAACAGCGGCCGGTACGGCCGCGCTTCTTCCACGGCCCGCGCGAACGATGGACGCGCAAGCAGCCGCGCCCGATAAGCGCGCAGCACCGGATACGATTCGGCGATGCGGTGCGTCCAGTCGCCATAGAACAGCGAGGGCGCGGCGGCGCAGTCCGCCAGGGTAAAGTCCTCGCCAGCCGCCCAGGTCTTGCCGGCCAGATGCGTTTCGAGCCATGCATAGGCGACTTCCAGCTTTTCCACCGCCAGGGCCAGCGTTTCCCGCCGCTTGTTCTCGTCGCCCGAGAGCGCGCCACCTACCGCATGCTGCGTCCAGTTCATGACGTGCAGGTCGAAGAACCGATCCAGGAAGCGCACCTGCAGCGCCGCCCTGGGATCGGAGGGCAGCAGGCGCTGCGGCCCGGGATGATCCAGCTGCAGATGCTCGATGATGATGCTGGTCTCGGCGATGTTGCGGCCGCCGTCTTCCAGCAGCGGGAACTTGTGCAGGGGCCAGCGGCGCAGCCATTCGGCCGCGTGCTCTGGCGTGTCGGGGCCGATGCAGCGGAACTCGAATGGAGTGCCGTTTTCGTACAGCGCGATCAGCACCTTCTGCGTGTAGGAGGAGAAGGGATGGCCGTAAAGGGCGAGCGACATGGCGGGGGTCTCCGGGCGGAATCGCGATGGACGACGCCTAGCGTCGCCGAGGCGAGAAACAATCGCAACAAATAATTTCAAACCTTTTGTGTCAGCGATCCGACCGCCCATGCGAGGCGGCGCGGCAGTACGGGGGAGCCGCGGCCCCCGCCGTTACTGGCCTTGCGGCTGCGAGGCATGGCCGGGCGCTTGCGCGGGTCTGCATGAACGCCGGATCGGAGCCGGCCGGCGTGTGTTTCAGCCGCTATGCAAGGATTGCGATCTGGCCCCGAGCCAGTAGTATGCGCGCTCAACCGACCGATCCCGCTCATACCAAGGACTGATCCATGACCCTGACGCGTCCGCGACTTGCCCTGTCCGCCCTGGCGCTCGCGCTGGCCCTGTCCGGCTGCGCGCCTCATCCGTTCCTGAGCGCCGAAGGCACCAGGAACGATCCGCGCTATGCCCAGCTGCTGGACCTGATCGACGCGGCGCTGAAGGACGATATGGCCGTGGTGCTGGTGGCCGACATCATGCCGCATCGTTCGCTGAGCGACGCGTTGGAAATGACTAAATGGACCTCGCGCGTCATCTGGATGTACGAAAAGGATCCGCGCATAACTTTCAGCCGCGGCTTTCAGACCAACTCGCTACAACGGGACAAGAAGACGACCTATCTGTTCCAGGCCTTCGAGGTGCATATCCTGCCGCCGGGCAAATATCTGCTGACCGGTGGCGACGACTACAAGCTGAATGCCTTGCTTGACCAGGTCGGCGCTGCGAGCGGCAAGGAGGGTTCGGGCCGCGGCGCCAACGGCACCGCCTATCTGTCGCCCGAGCTCTATCGCGAGTTCTACCGGGAAACCAACTGGCGCGACGCTACCTATGGCACCGAGACCAAGACGCGCACGGTCTGCACCGCCGTGCACGCGGCTTCGGGCGCCTGCGTGAGCTGGGGCGAGCAGCAATACAGCGAGACCACGCAGCTCGGTGCGGCCGGCTATCGCGAAGAGACCGATTCCCGCGATATCCCCGCGATCAAGGTGCAGGCCCGCATCCCGCCGCAGCAGGCGCTGGCAAGTTTCACGCTCAAGGGCGGCCAACTGGTGCTGAGCCAGCGCATGCACCTGAAGACGCCGAGCTACAAGTACCGGCAGTCCGCCTGCCGCGCGGTCGATCCGAAGATGATCGAATGTCCGCTCGAAGATCTGACCGTCTACACGCGTCCAGCGCCCATGGAGTTCACGCAGAAGTACATCGAGCGGCTTGAGAACGTAAGCGCGGAACACCGTCAGCTTCTGGCCAAGATGACACCGATGCAGATCACGCCCTTGGGCAAGCAGGGCATGGAAGACCCGATCTGGGGTGTGCCGCTGTCGCTGCGCAAGGGCAAGTAGGCGACGAGCCTCGGGGGGGGCGCTGGAAGGGCCGCCCGTCATCGTAGAGAACAGGACGGGCGCTGGCGGATTGACAGGCAAAATCCGCTTCCCGATCCAGAGCGGAACTGGAATTAGCGTTATCCTGCCGCCAGACTAGATCGTCGGCTGCCATGCCTACCGGGATGGCGCCGATGCCGCGACCGGCGAGGACTGCGCACTTGAAGCAAATCCGGCACTACCTGTTTGGCATCATCGTCTCCCTCCTGCTGGCGGGACTGCTGGCGTTCCTGGGCATCGTGTTCGTCTCCAGCCCCAATCTGGGCTGGGGCGCGCAGGCGCTGTTGAGCTATGGCGTGTTGTTCGGCGGGCCTCTGGCCCTGGTGCTGGCGCTGTGCTGGATCATCTATATGGTGCGCGATAAAGGCCAGGTGCCGGGGCGCGTCCACGCGTTGATGTTCCTGCCCACGGTGTTGGCACTTGCCATCGTGCCCGTCAGCGACTCCATCGAGCAGGGCAGGTGGGACCGTTTCCAGGCGTCGCACCCAGCGATCGAGGAAGCGCATGTCAATCTGAGCGGGCGCACGATCTGGACGGACCGGAGCGGCGGGAGCGTGTCGTCGGGCTCGTCGCCGTACCTGGAGCCCGGGTCGGTGGCTCAATACATGTTTTCGCGCTTTCGCCGCTATCCGAACCAGGGGGCCGCGGCCAGCGAGAATTTCCCCTACGACGGCGCGCGCCTGAAGGACGGCGTGGATCGCTACGTGTACTCCAGCCAGGACGGAACGCCAGGCGCGTCCGTGCCGCTGAAACGCCAGCCGTATCCGGATATGGGCAAGCTGCCCTCGGCGTCCGCGCAGGGCGAATCGGAGCTGGTGGTTTATCACTATTACCACTATGCCGATCACGTCGAGGTGGCGCCGGGCATCGCGCGCTTCGCTGGCACCACCGACGACCGGATGGAGGCGGCCGGGATGCCCGGGGTGGCGATATTCGGCCTGCAGAACCTGACGCCGCAGACCATCGCCCGGGTGGAGATCAACGGCCAGGCCTATGACATGGGCTCGCAGGCGGCGCGCAGCGTGCTGCGGCAGCCTTGCGATCCGGTGCGTGGCGGTAGCCCGGTCCTGCTCGATCTGGAGCAGCCCTTGCGGGTGCGTTGGCAGACGCTGGAAGAACCCGGGACCTGGCGGGAGGCGATAGTGAGCGTGCCGGCCTTCAGCGCGGCGAGCGGCAAGGACCCAGGCAAGGGCCTGCTGCGCGTGCGGCTGTACTTCCTGCCGGATGAGACGGTGGCTGCCGAACGCTACAGGGAGATCCGCGCGCGCGGCGAACTCTCCGTCCGCGCTACCGGCCTGCCCGCCGCCGCGCAAGCCTATACGGGCTGCGGCGGCGCGTATTCCGGCTACAACCCGCAGACGGTGAAGCTGCTGGGCAACTGAGGCCTGCGCGCGCTACACGTCTTCGATGCGCTGCGAGGGCGCAAGGGGCGTACCGAGGTCCAGCATGGCGTAGATCCGCTGCGTGAAACGCTGCCGCCGCGTGGGCCTGCCCATGCGCCAGCGCGTGTCCAGCCATAGCAGGGGCAGGGCGAAGCCCAGCCACACGATGAAGAAGAGCGCCAGCAGGAAGACGGCCAGTTCGGGAAAGTCCCGGAACGAACCGTCGTCCGGTCCGGCGAAAAACTGCAGGCCGACCACGAACAGCCAGGCCGTCAGCATCAACGCGCCTATCAGCTTGAGCAGGCGCGCGCGCTGGCTCATGCCCACGCGGATAGGCGTGTCCCTGCCTAGCTCGCCGCCGTAGTAGCGGTGGCACATATAGCAGCGGCCATCTTCCAGATTGCGCAGCGCATAGACGGCGCGCCGGCCATCCTGGTGGACGGAGGCCGTGCGCACTGCCAATTCGACGCGGTCGTCCTCGGCCAGGAAGGGCAGCGCGTCGCCGAACGCTTCCTGGGCGATCATCGCGTAGTCCACGCCGTTGACCGTGTAGCGGTAGATGCCATAGTTCGGCCCTTTGTGAACCTGGCGCATCTCATGCGTGAGGCCGGTAAGGCGGCCCCGCACGTATCCGATGGGCGGTTCGCCCTCGTCCTGCGTCGATAGCGGCTCCAGGCGTGGCGGCTCGGGCGGCGGGGCAGGTATGCCGGCAACCGGCTTTTGCTTGGGATCGAAAAGCGCTTCGGTGGCCAGGATCAGCGGGCGGTGGCGGCGGTTGTGCCAGAGGCCGTGCATGGCCGAACCCGCCACCACCAGCGCCACCAGGGCGACGACCAGCGAGAAGACCATCAGGAACACGCGTGTGAGGCTGGCGATGCCGAGCAGCCAAGCCAGCCACACGAACGCCGCGCAGACCGCGCCGCCGATGACGACCTCGCGCCAGCCGCGCCGTTTCAGGGTTTGGTAGTAGCGCGGCGGGATGGGATCGCCACGCGCCGGAACCGCCCAGGAGAAGACGGCCGGCCCCTCTTCGCCGTCCATCACACCCACGCGCGCCGGCATGCCCTGCTGATGCAGGCGCTGCAATTGATTGATCTGCGGCGCTTCCAGCCCGGCGGCGATCACGCTTTCTGTTCCTACGCGCAGGAACGCATCGTGCCGCACGAGCGGCACCGCGAGGCGGATCTGGTCGATGGTTCCTTCGAGTATGCGGGCGGAGGGCTGCGCCATGACGGGGTTGGAGGATGAAAACCGTCAAGGATAGCGTAGCCGCCTGCGTGAGCTACCAAGCGTCCGGCAAAGTCCCAGGCCCTTCATGCGTGGGGAAATGCGGCAGCACTTCCTCCGCCAGTTCCTGCAGCACGTCCGCCGCGGGCCGTTGCGAGAACTGGATGCCCAGCGCGGCGTGATTGACGCCGGCCTCCTGCCATTCTTCCAGCAACGCGATCAAGCCTTTCCTGCCCGTGCGCAGCACGAAGCCGTTATGCAAGGGCGTGCGGGGATGGTCGGGGTCTTCGGCCAGGTCCAGCCATTCATTGGTCATGTGCGGCCGGAAGCCGCCGTCGGGAATCTGGGCGCGCCAGGCGCGGATCTTGGCCCCCAGGCGCTTGGGTCCTGTCGACGTATCGGTGGCGTCGGGATAGGTCAGCCAGCCATCGGCGTGTTCGGCGATCCACGGCAGCGACTGCCCCGACGAACCCGTGACGATGAGCGGAATGACGCCCGCGGCGGGCTTGGGCAGGAATTCCGCGTTGCTGAAGCGCCCCAGCGGCGAATCGATCTCCAGGCGTCCTGGGCGCATCAACTGACGGAAGTACGAAACCGCCTCGGCGAAACGCGCAGCGCGTTCGTCGTGATTCAGCCCATAGGCAGGAAACTCGACCGGACGGTCTCCCGACGCAATCCCCAGCACCAGCCGGCCGCCCGACAATTGGTCGATGGTTGTCGCCGCCTTGGCCAGATCGATGGGGGGGCGCAGGGAAAAGATCGCGCTGCCCGTGGCCAGTGCAATCTTCTTCGTTTGCGCCGCCAGAAAGGCCAGGTAGGTGAACGGATCGAAGACCTGGCCGGCATCGCCGAACGAAGGGGAGTACAAGGGTACGTCGCGCACCCAGACGGCGGCAAACTCCTGCCGGTCGATCTGCCGCACAAGTTCGGCCTGCCCCGCAAGGACCGCCATGCTGCCTTCATAGAAGCGCAGCGGCAGGAAGATGCCCAGCGTCAGGCGGTCGGGCGCGAACATCCGCCGATAGCCGGGGTGCGCGGAAAAAGCGAAGTACGACGCTCCCGTCATGCCATGGAGAGAGAGGGTGGTGTCCATTCCGACTGTCCTTGTTTCCTTCAAGCGCCCGTTGCCGGCGCGGGCAGGGTGATGCCTTTGGCGACCGCGGGCCGCGCTGCCACGCGTTCGTGCCATGCGCTCAGGTGCCGGTGATGGCTGAAATCGAAATCGATGATCCGTGCGATGTGGCTCCAGCCGAAATGCGCGATATCGGCGATGGAGTAGGCGTCGCCGGCAAGGTAGGGCTGATCGGCCAGCCTGCGGTCCAGCACCGCGAGCGCATCCTCGGTCAGGCGCTGGTAGCGTTCGAGCGCGGCGGGGTTGCGCGCCTTGTCGAACACCTCGAAGTTCACGCGTTGCCCGATGATGGGACCGACGCTGCTGGAATGGAATTGCAGCCACTTGATCGCTTCCCAGCGGCCTTGGATGTCCGTGGGCAGCAGCCTCCCGGTCTTTTCCGCGAGATACAGCAGTATGGCCGCCGATTCGAACAGCGCCACGCCGGTTTCATCATCGGTCAGTACCGGAATGCGGCCGTGCGGATTCAGGGCCAGAAAATCCGGCTGGCGGTGCTCGCCCTGCGCGATGCGCACATGGTGCAGGCGGTAGGGCAGTTCCAGTTCTTCCAGCGCGATGGTGGCCTTGTAGCCATTGGGAGAACTATCGGTGTATAGATTCAGCATGGGCTTGCTCATTTAAGATTAGCTAAATATTCAGGATCCGCGGCGGCATTGAAATTTTCTTTGTTGAGCGGGATCCGGTACAGCGATCATTTCTCACTTTTAAATTTAGGAAATCTAAAATGACGGCAACGCTTCCCCTGCAGGCGCTGCGCACTTTTGTCGAGGTAAGCCAGCGCGGCGGCATCACCGCGGCGGCGCAGGCCTTGCATGTCACGCCGGGCGCCGTCAGCCAGCAGATCCGGCTGCTGGAGGACCGGCTCGGCATCGCCCTGCTGGTGCGCGAACGCCACGGCATGCGCATGACGGAGGGGGGCGCCGAGGCGTATCCGATGCTTAGCGCGGCGTTCGCGCAGATCGACAAGGCAGTGGACATGCTGGCCGCGAAGCAGGCGCGGCAAAGCCTGACCGTCAGCACCGTGGCGACGTTCGCGGCGTCTTGGCTGGTTCCACGCCTGGGGCGGTTCAAGGAACGGCATCCGCACATCGAAATCCGGGTAGAGGCGACGCCTGCCCTGGTCGATCTGCGGCGCGACCACGTCGATGTCGCCCTGCGCCACGGGCTGGGCGACTATCCGGGACTGGATGTGGTGCCGCTGATGGCGCCGGTGCTCGTGCCGGTGGCCGCGCCAGGCTTCGCAGCGGCGCTGGCCGAACCGGCGGACTGCCTGGATTACCCGCTGCTGCACGATGCGGACCGCGCCGATTGGCCGCTGTGGCTAAGCGCGCATGGCGTGGCCCAGGATGCCCGGGCGCAGCGCGGCAATGCGTTCGATGACGATTTCCTGCTGATCCGGGCGGCGGAAGCGGGCCAGGGACTTGCGCTGGTGCCCGCCGCGCACGCGCAGGAAGAGATCGCGGCCGGACGCCTGGTCCAGGCGCTGGACAAGCCCTGGCCCGCGAGGTTCGCCTACTACGCCGTCAGCAGGCCCGGCGCGGTCCAGCGTCCGGAAGTCCGCGCCTTCATCGACTGGATCGTCGAGGAGGCCAGGGCGTGACCGCTACGGCTGCTTACGCGGCAAGGAGTTTTCAAGCCTGGAAGCGCCGCGCAGCCTGAAACAGCTGGCGCTCGCTGCCCGCGCGACCCAGCAGTTCCAGGCCGACGGGTATTCCGCTGGGCGTGAAGCCGATGGGCACGCTCAAGGCCGGCAGTCCCGTCACCGCCGCGAGCAGCCCATTGCCGCCGCGCTGGGCCTGGCCCAGCAGTGCCGGCGCGCCACGCACGCTGGGATAGGCCAGCAGGTCCAGCTGGCCTTGGTCCATGGCAGTCAACAATTCGTCGCGCAGCGCCTGGGCGCGGGCCAGCACCGCGAGGCGCGCGCTGCCGTCGGGATCGCGCAGCGCATCGCGCTCGCGCAGCAGCGGCGCGACTTCCGGGTGGGGATAGCCGCCGTCCAGGATGTCGGTCAGGCTGCGCACGGGCAGACCCGCATCGCGCAGGCACAGGGCCAGCGCGTCGCGGAATTCATGGCCGGTGACGTTGGCGGCGGTCAGGCGCGCGTCTTCCAGCGCCAGCGCGACAGGCTGGATCTGTGCGCCCTCGGCTTGCCAACCGGCGAGCGCCGCGCGGACGTGGTGCGACACCTCCAGTTCCGCGCCGGCTGGGCCGAAGAATGCTTCCAGCGTGCCGATGCGCCAGGCCCGGTCCGCGCCGCGCGCGTCTTCGCCTTGTCCCGCCATCACCGACCACAGGGCTGAGATATCAGCAAGGCTGCGGGCCATCGGGCCGACCGTGTCGAGCGTCGGCGACAGCGGCACCACGCCGGCGTTGCTGTAGCGTCCGGCCGTGGGCCGCAGGCCCCAGACCTGGTTGAAGGCCGCGGGGATGCGGATCGAGCCGCTGGTGTCGGTGCCTATCGCGGCCGCCGCGAAGCTGGACGCCACCGCGACGGCGCTACCGCCGCTGGATCCGCCGGGAACGCGGGCGGCGTCGTAGGCGTTGCGCGTGCGGCCGGATAGTGAAGAAACGTTGGTGATGCCGCAGGCCAGTTCGTGCATCGTGGTCTTGCCCAGCACCACGGCGCCGGCTTCGCGCAGCCGGCGCACGACGTCGGCGTCGCGCTGCGGGCGGCGGCCGGCCAGCGCGAGCGAGCCAGCGGTGGCGGGCATGCCCACGGTATCGATGTTGTCCTTGAGCAGAAGGGGAATGCCGTGCAGCGGCCCCAGCGCCGCCCCGCGCTGTCTTTCCCTGTCCCGATCGGCGGCCTCGGCCAGCGCCTGGCTGTTCAGCGCGATGACCGCGTTGAGCGCTGGCCCGGCCTGGTCGTGCGCGGCGATGCGCGCCAGGTAGGCGCGCACCAGGTCCATGGCGCTGAGCGCGCCCGCTGCCATGGCCGACCGCAGCTCGGCGATGCCGCGGCCAAAGACCGGGTCGCTGCCCGGCAGAGGACCCGCCAGCAGGCGCGGCGCGCTCATCGGAAGTGGCACGCCACCCAGTGCTGCCCGGCGTCCGAGCCGTCTGGCCGCTGGGTCAGGACCGGCTGCTTCTCTTTGCACACTGGCTGCGCCAGCGGGCAGCGTGTGTGGAAGCGGCAGCCGCTGGGAGGATTCGCCGGGCTGGGCGGATCGCCCTGCAGCAGCTTGCGCTGCGCGGGCTTGTGCGGATCGGGAACCGGGACGGCCGACAGCAGGATTTCCGTGTACGGGTGCAGCGGGCGCGAGAACAGCGTGTCGCGGTCGGCGACCTCGACGATGCGGCCCAGGTACATCACCGCCACGCGATGGCTGATGTGGCGCACCACCGCCAGGTCATGCGCGACGAACAGGTAGGCGATGCCCATCTCTTCCTGCAGGTCCATCAGCAGGTTGATCACCTGCGCCTGCACCGACACGTCCAGCGCGGAGACCGGTTCGTCGCACACGATCAGCTTGGGCCGCAGGGCCAGCGCCCGCGCGATGCCCAGGCGCTGCCGCTGGCCGCCGGAGAACTCGTGCGGGAACTTCTTCATCGCCTCCGGACGCAGGCCGACCTTGGAGAACAGCCAGGCGATCTCATCGGCGCGTGACCGGCCGCCCGAGGCCGGGAAGTTCTGCAGCGGTTCGCCGACGATGTCGCCTGCCGTCAGCCGTGGATTCAGCGACGCGTACGGATCCTGGAAGATGATCTGCATGTCGCGCCGGCGGCTGCGCATCTGCTCGGCCGACAGCGCCAGGATTTCCTCGCCTTCCAGCCGTACGGATCCCGAGGTCGGCTGGATCAGGCGCAGCACGGACTTGCCGGTGGTGGTCTTGCCGCAGCCGGATTCGCCCACCAGCGCCAGGGTCTCGCCGCGGGCGACAGAGAACGACACGCCGTCCACGGCCTGGATGACCTTGCGGCGCGGCTTGAACCAGCCGCCCGCGCCGGGATAGTGCATCTTCAGGTCGCGCACTTCCAGCAAGGGCGTGGCCGGGGCGGCGGGCTGGTTGCGGGCGCTCATGCTTGGACTCCAGTCAGGGCGGCGCCGGGGGGCGTCGAAGCGGCCGCCTGCGGGGCCGGTTGCGCGGCGACGCGCGCCGCTTCGTGGCAGGCGACCACGTGGTCGCTGCCATGTTCCAGCAATTGCGGCGCTTCGGCCCGGCAGCGGTCGGTGGCGTAGGCGCAGCGCGGCGCGAAGCTGCAGCCTTTGCCCAGCTCGCTGGGCGCGGGCACCATGCCGGGGATCTCGGCCAGGCGTTGCGTCGACGCGTTCATCGACGGCATCGACGCCATCAGCGCCCGCGTGTACGGATGCAGGGGGCGGTCGAACAGTTCGGTGACGGGAGCTTCTTCCACCTTGCGGCCTGCGTACATCACGGCCACGCGGTCGCAGCATTCGGCCACCACGCCCAGGTCGTGGGTGATCAGCACGATGCCCATGCCCAAGCTCTGCTGCAGGCTGCGCAGCAGGTCCACGATCTGCGCCTGGATGGTCACGTCCAGCGCCGTGGTCGGTTCGTCGGCGATCAGCACTTCGGGATTACAGGCCAGGGCCAGCGCAATCATCACGCGCTGCCGCATGCCGCCGGAAAGCTGGTAGGGGTACTCGTGCACGCGCCGTTCGGGTTCCGCGATCTGCACCAGGCGCAGCATTTCCTCGGCGCGGCGGTAGGCCTCGCGGCGGCCGAGCTTTTGATGCAGCATCACCGTTTCCGCGATCTGCCGGCCCACTGTCAGCACGGGGTTCAGCGAGGTCATCGGTTCCTGGAAGATCATCGAGATCCGGTTGCCGCGGATCTGGCGCATCTGCTTTTCGGTCAGGCCCAGCAGGTCGGTGCCGCGGTAGCGGATCTGGCCGCCGGCATAGCGCCCGGGCGGCGTCGGGATCAGCCGCAGGATGGACAGCGCGGTGACGCTCTTGCCGCAGCCGGACTCGCCGACCACGCCCAGCGTGCGGCCTGCCCGCACCTGGTAGGACACGCCGTCCACCGAGCGCACGGTGCCGGACACGGTATCGAAGTAGGTGCGCAGGTTGTCGACTTCGAGCAGCACATCGCCAGGGGCGACGGCGGCGGGAGAGATTGCCATGGCGTGCTCCTAGCGTTGGTTGGTCAGGCGGGGGTCGAGCGCGTCGCGCAGGCCGTCGCCCATCAGGTTGATCGCCAGCACGGTGACGGCCAGCAGGATGCCCGGATACAGGATGGTGTAGAACGCCACCGCCACGTAGTTGCGGGCGTCGGCCATCATGTTGCCCCAGCTGGGCACCTGGGCTGGCACGCCTACGCCCAGGAACGACAGCACCGCTTCGGTCAGCACCGCGGTGGCGGCAATGAACGTGGCCTGCACCACCAGCGGCGTGACCATGTTGGGCAGCACGTGGCGCCGCAGGATCACCGGCAGGCGCGTGCCCACGGCGTGGGCGGCTTCGACGTAAAGCTGTTCGCGCAGCGTCAGCGCCAGCGAACGCACCAGGCGCACCACGCGCGGTACCTGCGGAATGGCGATCGCGATGATCACCGTGGTCAGGCTGGCGCGGATCACCGCCATCAGGGCGATGGCCAGCAGGATGTCGGGAATGGCCATCATGCCGTCCATGATGCGCATGATGATCGCGTCGGCCCAGCGCACGAAGCCCGCCATCAGGCCCAGCACCACGCCGACCGCGGTCGCGATCAGCGCCACCACGATGGCCACCACGAGCGACACGCGGCCGCCCCACACCACGCGGCTGAACACGTCGCGGCCCAGCGCGTCGGTGCCGAAGTAATGTTCGGCCGACGGCGGCTTCATGCGTTGCAGCGGATTGATGCTGATAGGGTTGTGCGTGGCGATCCAGGGCGCGGCGATGGCCAGGCCCGCCACGATCAACAGCAGCGCCAGGCCCAGGATCAGGGTGGGGTGCTTGCGTATCCAGCGCCAGCGGCGGCCGCTGGCGCTGAGCGCCTCGTGCAGCACCACGGGCGGGCTGGTGGAAATCGAGCTTTCTGACATGATTCTTTCCTGCGGCGGCTCAGTAACGGATGCGAGGATCGAACAGCCGGTAGCTGAGGTCGATCAGCAGATTGATCAGCACATAGGTGCCGGCCGATAGCAGCAGCACGCTCTGGATCACCGGATAGTCATGGTGCTGGACCGCGTCGATGACCAGCCGGCCGATGCCGGGAATGGCGAACACCGTCTCGGTCACGACCACGCCGCCGATCAGCAGCGCGATGCCCACGCCCACCGTGGTGGCAATCGGGATGGCGGCATTGCGCAACGCGTGCTCCAGCACGGGCAGCACCGCCAGGCCCTTGGCGCGCGCCGTGCGGATGTAGTCCTCGTGCAGCACTTCCACCACGGTTGCGCGGGTCATGCGGGTGATCAGCGCGATGTATACCAGCGCCAGGTTGATACAGGGCAGGGTCAGGTTGCGCAGCCAGGGGCCCACGCCCTCGGACAGGCTGACATAGCCCTGCACCGGCAGCCATTGCAGCTTGATGGCGAAGCCGTAGATCAGCAGGTAGCCGACCAGGAACACCGGCACCGAGAACGCCAGCACGGCGAACAGCATCACCAGGCGGTCGATCCAGGTGCCGGCGCGGTAGGCGGCCAGCACGCCCAGCGGCACGGCCACGATGATGGAGACCAGCATCGTGAGCGCGGCAATGGACAACGTAGGTTCCACCCGCTGCGCCAGCAGCTGCGTCACGGGCACGTGGGTGAAGATGGACGTGCCCAGGTCGCCTTGCAGCAGCTTGCCCGCCCACAGCCCGAACTGCCGCCACAGCGGCTCGTCCAGGCCCAGCGCCACGCGCAGCTTGGCGATGTCGTCGGCGGAGGCGAAATCCCCGGCGATGAGCGCCGCCGGGTCTCCCGGCGACAGGTGGATCAGCAGGAAGACGATCACCGCCACCACTGCCATGACAGGCACGATGGCAAGCACTCGCCGGATGATGTAACCCATGGTTGTCTCGCGTATCGATTAGGCTGGCTGCGGATTACTTGTCCAGCACCCACAGGTTCGGCAGGCTCCAGATCTTTTCCGCGTTCTTCAGGCTGTTGTGCGACGCGAATGCCCGCGAATACTGGCCCACCGAGATCGCGGGGAAGGCTTCATAGGCGCGCTCCTGGAACAGGTCGAGCACGCGCTTGCGCTCGTCCGAGCTGGTGGCTGCAATCCACTGGGCGCGCAGTTCGTCCAGCTTCTTGTCGCAGGGCCAGCCCGGCAGGCTGTTGCCGCATACCGCGCCCAGGTAGGTGTTGCTGATGGGCGAGTCGACGTTGAACTCCGAAGCGGCCGACAGGAAGATGTTCCAGCCGCCCTTGTCGATGGGTTCCTTGCGGGCGCGGCGCGCGGTCAGCGTGGCCCAGTCCATGGACTGGATGTCGAGGTTGACGCCGATGTCCTGCAGCGCCTGGATGGCGACCAGCGTGGCGGAGTTCAGGTAGGCCAGGTCGGTGGGCAGCAGGATCGCGACCTTCTCGCCCTTGTATCCGGCTTCGGCCAGCAGCTTCTTGGCCAGGGCGGGATCGGGCTTGGCGTAGGGCGCCGCGCCGGCAGTGGTGTCGTTGGGGCCGCCGCAGATGAAGACCGTGGCGCAGTACTTCATGCGCAGGTCGTCCGGGTAGCCCATGGCGGCGGTGAACTTGTCCTGGTCCACCAGGTGGGCCACGGCCTGGCGCGCCTTCTCGTTGTTGAACGGCGGCATGGACTGGTTCAGGATGATGTAGCCCTGGGCGCGCTCCATCACGCCGATCTTGACGTTCTTGTTGCCGCGCAAGGCGTCGATGTAGTCCGCCGGCGCCTGTTCGATCATGTCGACTTCGCCGTTGGTCAGCGCGGCCGTGGCGCTGTTGGAATCGGGCAGCACGCGCCATTCCACGCGCGGGATGTGCGGGGTCTTGTTGCCGGCCAAGCCGTCGGCCTGGGCCTTGGGGCCGACGTAGTTCGGATTCTGCTCGAACACGATCTTGCTGCCAGGCACCCATTCGGCGCGCTTGAAGAGGTAAGGGCCGGAACCTACGACCTCGGTCAGCGGGCGGTCGGCCGGCTGCGAGGCCAGGCGCTGGGGCAGGATGAACGCGGGATAGCTGGACACCTTCGCCAGGCCTTCGAGCACCAGGTCAAACGGCTGGTCCAGCGTCAGCTTGAAGGTGTTGGCGTCCACGGCTTCCCACTTGCCGCCGGCGCGCGTGATGGCCTGGCCGATGTTGTCGCGCGCGGACCAGCGCTGCAGCGACGCGATCACGTCGGCGGTGGTCAGCGCCTGGCCGTCGCTGAACTTCAGGCCAGGCAGCAGCGTGAAGGTCCAGGTCTTCTTGTCGTCGCTGGCCGAATACTTTTCCACCATCTGCGGCTGCGGCTTGCTGTGCGAGTCCATCGCGAACAGCGTGTCGTACACCATGTAGCCGAAGTTGCGCGTGATGTAGGCGGTGGTGAAGGTCGGATCCAGCACCTTCAGGTCGGCGTGCGGCACGATGCGCAGGGTCTTGGCCTGCTGCGCGTGCGCCGGCGCGGCGCCAAGGGTGAAGGCCAGGCCGAGGGTGGCCGTCGAGAACAGGCAAAGCAGGCGTTTTTTCATCGCGCTAGGCTCCCATCTTGTTGGTGGAGGCGCCGGCGTCCGCGCGCCGGCAGGTTCTTAGAGCGGCCACTTGGGCAGCCGGATATTGCGGTACGTGAGCGTTTTCCAGTCGGGCGTGGCGACGCCCTTGCCGCCGACATAGATGATGTGGCGCGCGACTTTCGAGAACGATGCATGGAAGTGCTGCGCGGACTTGACCACCACGATCTTCTTGGAAGAAAGATCGCAGCCCAGCTGCGTGAACAGGTCCATGTTGATGGCCTGGTTGCGCAGTGAGGTCAGCACGATCTCGATGCCCTGGGTCTCGACCAGCGCGCAGTCCCCCATCGCTGCCGGCGCGCCGGACAGGCCCGTCATGATCATGTCGGCCTGGATGGCCTTGACCGTGCAGCGCAGGTCCAGAGGGTCGCCGGACAAGGGACCGACCTTGCCGCCGATGCGCAGGTCCAGCACCGCGCCGGGACCGGCGTCGAACGCAATGCGCGCCGAAACCGGATCCCACATGGGACCCAGCGCCGCGTTCGTCACGCCGCGTTCCAGCATGCGGCTCAGGACAAACGTGGCGTCGCCGGGCGCGCCGCTGCCGGGATTGTCGGGCCGGTCGGCCAGCACCACCGGACCGTCGCCGAAGGCCAGCGCTTCGTCCAGCGCCTGGTCCACGCTGCGGTAGGGCACCATGAGCTGCTCGCGCATGCCGATGAGTTCATCGGCCAGGCGGCGCGCCAGCGCTTGCGCGGCGCTAGCGTCGCCATCGGCGTAGACCAGCACCTTGGTGCCCATTTCCGGCACGTCGCCGGTGGCGAAGCCTTGCGCCGTCGAGATCGACAGGATGCCGTCGCGGCCTTCCAGCGCCTTGATGCGGCTGACGAAGCCCTGCGCCGGCTCGCGGGTGGTGTGCATGGGCACGATCATGTCGCAGTCGACCAACGCCGCGACGGGTCGCGTGCGCCCGGCCTGCGCGTCCAGGCACAAGGCCAGCAGGTCTTCCGCGCGTTCACGGATGTCGGTGTGGGGATATTCCTTGAACAGGACCAGCACCGTGGCCTGTTCCACCATCAACGGACTCAGGTGCGCATGGGGATCCAGTTCGGCGCCCACCACCACATCGGGGCCGACGATCTCGCGCACGTGGCGCAGGATGTCGCCCTCGCAGTCGTCGTAGCCGTCGGCCACCATGGCGCCGTGCAGGCCCAGCAAGACCATGTCCACCGGCATCGCCGCGCGCAGGTCGGCCAGGATCTGGTCGCGCAGCGTCTCGTAGGCGGCGCGGGTGGTCGTGCCGCCCGGCTGCGCGGACGTGACCAGGCCTTCGGCCAGCGTCCAGCCGGCCTCGCGGCCGCGCTGCCGTGCCACGTACAGCGGCGCGCCTGCAAAGGTCACCGAGTCCGGATGCGTGCCCGCCGGATAGTAGTCGCGGTCCTGGAAGGAGGCGAGGCTGGTGGGCATGGGCGCGAAGGTGTTGGTTTCCGTGCCCAGGCCGGCGCTGAAGATCTTCATGGCCGGGCCTCCGGACAGGTTGCTGCATGCGCCGCGGCGCGCGCGGCGGTCCAGGTCGACGACATAGTTTTCCCCTTGTATGGATCGGATGTCCGTCATTGCCGCCACATGAGAGAGGCACTGCGTTCCGTATCGCGGATGATCGGCGGCACACCAGCGAGGCACAAATAGCTAACGTGTTCCCATGGATAACCCAAGGTTATGGTGTGCGCTTTTTCGGGGAAAATCGCGGCGAAAAGCGCGCAGATCGGCTGCTTTTAAGGGAAAACGATAGGCCGGCCGAAAGCCTTTCCGCGCGCATATGAAAGGTTATGGACAGTTCATGATTTGGAATTTGTGGGCGGGTCTGGCGGCGCTCAGAATCTGGAGCTGTTCCTGGCCGGCGGGCAAGCCGCAAGGCCGTCGCCTTTCAACCGCTAGCGGCGCGCCGCGCCCTGGAGTCGCCCCATGCGCATATTCACCGGCGCCCTCGCCACCGAAACCAATACGTTCTCGCCTTTGCCTACCGGGCTCGCAGCCTTCAAGTCGCGCGAGTATCTTCCCGGCGGCACGCATCCCGACCATATGACGTTCTACGCCGGACCGCTATGGGTTGCGCGCCAAGGCGCAAGCGCAGGAGGCTGGACGCTGGTCGAAGGGCTGGTGGCTTCGGCCCAGCCGGGCGGCACCACCACGCGCGCGGCCTACGAGACGCTGCGCGACCAGATCCTGGCCGACCTGCGCGCGGCGATGCCGGTGGACATGGTCTTGCTGGGCCTGCATGGCGCCATGGTGGCCGACGGCTACGACGACTGCGAGGGCGACATCCTGCGCCGCGTGCGCGAGATCGTCGGCCCCGACGTGGTGGTGGGCGCGGAGCTGGATCCGCACGCGCATCTCACGCCGCTGATGGTGGAGCAGGCCACGGTGCTGGTCCTGTTTAAGGAATATCCCCACACCGATGTACTGGAGCGCGCCGAGGACCTGCTGGCCTTGTGCCTGGACGCGCAGGCCGGGCGCACGCGACCCGTCGCGGCGTTGATCGACTGCGACATGATCGTGCCCATGCACACCACCCGCGAACCGGCGCAGGGCTTCGTCAGCCGCATCAAGGCGCAGGAAGGTCGCGACGGCATCCTGTCGATCTCGGCGGCGCAAGGCTTCGCCACGGGAGACGTGCCGGAAATGGGCACCAAGGTGCTGGTCTACGCCGATGGCGACGCTAGCGCCGCGCAAGCGCTGGCGCGCCGCCTGGCCGATGAACTCATCGGCATGCGCGAGCAGCTCATGGTGCCCTACCGCAGCGTGGACCAGGCGCTGGATGAAGCGCTGGCCCATGGCGACGGGCCGATCGTATTGGCCGACCGTTCGGACAATCCCGGCAGCGGCGCAGCCGGAGACTCCACTTATCTGCTGGCCAGGATGCGCGAGCGCGGCATACGCAATGCCGCCATCGGTCCGTTGTGGGATCCGGTTGCGGCGCGCATTGCGTTCGACGCTGGCCCCGGCGCGGTGCTGGACCTGCGTATCGGCGGCAAGGTCGGTCCGTTGTCCGGCAGCCCCGTGGACGCGCGCTGCCGGGTCGTGGCGACGCATGCGGACATGCACATGACGGGTAACTCCAACACCCGCATCGCCTTGGGCGACTGCGCGCTGGTCGACGTGGACGGCATCCTGGTCGTCCTGGTCTCGCTGCGTACACAGGCCTATCACACGGACCTCTTTACCCAGCTGGGCTGCGACCTGACGGCGCAGCGCCTGATCGTGGTGAAGTCCGCGCACCACTTCCACGCCAGGTATGCGCCCTTGGCCAAGGCGGTGTTGTACGTGGCCGCGCCCGGTTCCGCCAGCCCGGACTGGAGCAGCTTGCCGTACCGCAAGGCCAGGCTGCCGAAATGGCCGATTGCGTAGCGGGATTGCCATTCCGGCAATGGGCCGCGCGGCCGGCCCTCAGCCCTTGGACGGCTTTCTTTCCTGTCCGGGGACGCGCTTCTTGGGTGCGGCGGCGTCGGACCGCGGGGGGCCGTTATCCAGCATGGCGAGCAGGCCGATGATCAGCGCCTGCATGCCTTGGTCCAGTTCCACTTCCATCTCGGATTCTTCCGCCGCGCGTTCCGCCTCCACGACCGGCTCCAGCCCGGCGACCGAATACACCGTGTCGGCCACCGCCATGCCGTGAAAGGCCACCGTCGCCAGCAGGATGCGGGACTGTTCCCTGGAAATTCCGTAGGCCTTGGCGATGTGCCGCTGTTGTTCGTCGATCTTGGCGAGCATGGAAGGCGTCGCAGCCAGCCTGCGGATCACGTAGGGCGTGACGCCTGGGTGCGCCTTGACGAACTCGCGCACGGACGCGGCGAAAGTGGTCAGGTATTCCTTCAGTTCGCCGCGGTCGTTGCTACAGGCTTGCGGTATCTGCCAGCGCTTGAAGATCTCCTCGGCGACCAGGCGCTTGAGTTCCTCCAGGCTGGGCACGTGCTTGTACAGCGCCATATGGCTGACGCCCAGTGCCGCCGCGAGCCCGACGAAGGTGATGTTCGGCAGGCCCATCGCTATGCCGGCATCGGCAATCCGCTCCCGGGTGATGGTGGGAGGGCGTCCCCGCGCTGGTCGGCGCTCTGGCGGTGTCATGGCTGTTCCTGGTTCCTTGGCGTCATTCAGCCTTCACTTTAACCCGGCCCGATTTATTTAGTTTATTGCAATGAAACTAATTCGAGAATTTAGTTTATAGTGATGCAAATAATTATCACCAACATCTGGGTAAGTCGATTTCATGAGCAGTTCAGGAGCAGCCGCGGCCAAGCCTGGGAAACCCGGTCCGCTAGGCTTGGTGCTGGCCCCCGTACGCGGGCAATTGATGGCCGCCGCAGCGCTGGCCGCGGTGGGCACCATGCTTACCCTGGTGCCGCTGGCGGGGATCGCGCACATTGCCCGTATCGTCCTCGCTGGCGCCGAGCCTTCCGCGACCGCTCAAGCCTGGCCAGGAATCTGGTGGACTGTCGTCGCCAGCCTGGCGTGCATGTTCGCCGGCATGGCGCTGATCTCGGCCGGCGAATTGACGGCTCATCTGGCCGATAACCGCCTTACGCATCGACTGCGCCTGGCCGCCGCGCAGCGGCTGTCGCAGGTGCCGCTGGGCTGGTTCACCAGCAGGGCGTCGGGCGAGGTCAAGCAGGCGATGCAGGACGACATCGGCACGCTGCACAGCCTGGCCGCGCATTTCTACACGGCGGTGGGACGCGCCGCGGGCGCTATTGCGATTTCGGTCATCTACCTGTTCGCGCAGGACTGGCGCATGGCGTTGGCGGCGTTGCTGCCGTTCCCCGGCTTCTTCCTGTTCCTGCGCCGGGCCATGAAGGCCGGCGGGGCGAACATGCAGGAATTCGTCGAGCGGCTTGGGCGCCTCAATGGCGCAACGGTCGAGTTCGTCGGCGGCATCCCCGTGGTCAAGGCATTCGGCGATGCAGGCAAGGCGCATCGCGGCTATCGCGAGGCCGTCGACGCCTTCGCCGAGGCGTTTGCCAGTTTTACCCGTCCGCTGGTGGCGGCGATGGCGCATGCCCATGCAATGGTCGCGCCGGTCACGGTGCTGGGCGTGGTGCTGGGTTTTGGCGCCTTGTTCGTCGGGCTGGACTGGATGGCGCCGGTGGATGTGCTGCCGTTCGCGCTGGTGGCGCCGGGAATATGCGCGCCGGTGCTGTTGCTGCATACGCTGCTGCACGATCTGGGCAGCGCCGCGGGCGCCGCGCAGCGCGTGCAGGCGCTGCTGGAGACGCCGGTGCTGGAACCGCTGGCGCCCGGCCAGGAACAAATCCCCGAGGGCCATGAAGTCCGGTTCGAGAGCGTGGGTTATTCCTATGGCGGGGAGCGCCGGACGCTGTCGGGCATCAGCTTCACGCTGGAACCCGGCACGGTCACCGCCATCGTCGGGCCCTCGGGCGCGGGCAAGTCCACGCTGGCGCGGCTGCTGCTGCGATTCTTCGACCCCGACGAAGGGCGCATCACGCTGGGCGGCGCCGATCTCAGGCGGATCGCGAGCGCGCAGCTCTACCGGCGCGTGGGCTTCGTATTGCAGGAAGTGCGCCTGATCCATGCCAGCGTGCGCGACAACATCGCGCTGGGCCGGCCCTCCGCGACCCTGCAAGAGATCGAGGACGCCGCCCGCACCGCCAATATCCATGAGCGCATCCTGGCGCTGCCGCGCGGCTACGATTCGGTGATCGGCGAGGACGCGCAGCTTTCCGGCGGCGAACTCCAGCGCGCCAGCATTGCGCGCGCCGTGCTGCTGGATCCTCCCGTGCTGGTGCTGGACGAGGCCACGGCGGCGGCCGACGCCGGCAACGAGGCGGCGGTCCAGGGCGCGTTGTCGCGCTTCGCCCGGGGGCGCACGGTGATGGTGATCGCGCACCGGCTGGATACGGTGATGCACGCCGACCGCATTCTGGTCGTCGAGGACGGCGCCGTCGTCGAACAAGGCCGGCATGAGCAGTTGCTGGCGCAAGGCGGCAGTTATGCCCGGCTGTGGGCGCAGGGCGGCTACGAAAGCTCCGATGACAAAGAGGTGGCCGCATGCTGAAGACCTTCATGCTGTTGCTGGGGCAGGACGCGCCTGTCCTGCGCCGCTACGGCTGGATGGCCGTGGCCTACGGAGTGCTTTGCGGGCTGACTATTACCGCGCTGGCGCCGCTGCTCACGCATCTGCTTGAAGCGGACGTGAAGGCTGCCGCCCCGTGGCTGGCCGCGCTGCTGGCTGGGGTAGCGGTCTGCTGGGGCCTGCGGCGCCATGTGGAGCGGGCCGGCGTGCGCGTGGGCGTCGCCATCCTGCAAGACGCCCGCCATCGCCTCGGCGACCATGTGGCCAGCCTGCCCGTGGGTTGGTTCACGCCGCAGAATACGGCCCGTCTCGGGCACGTCGTCACGCAAGGCATGATGTCTGTGGCCCAGCTCCCCGCGCATGTCTTCACGCCCGTCATCGCCGGCGTGGTGACGCCAGCGGTGCTCGTCGTCGCACTGTTTGCGCAGCACTGGCTGTTGGGCCTGATCGCATTGGCGGCGCTGCCGTTGCTGGCAGGCTTGCTGGCGCTCACGGCAAGACTGGCGCGGCGCGCGGATGAGGCTTTCCAGCAGCGCTTTGCCGATGCCAGCCAGCGCATGGTCGAATTCGCGCAGGCCCAGTCGGTGCTGCGCGCGTTCAACGGAGCTGGCGGAGGCACGCGACTGCTCGAACAGGCAGTGGAACAACAGCGCGCGTCCGGGGCGCGGGTGATCTGGCTGTCGGCCGGGGCGGCCGTTCTCAACGTCTGGGCCGTGCAGGCCGTCTTTGCCGTCCTGCTGGCCGCCTCAGCCTGGTGGCTCGACGGCATCCTGGGCAGCCCGCTGGCAACCGGACAGATCGTGGCCGCGATCGTCGCGCTGATGCTTGCGGTCCGCTATATCGATGCATTGCTGGAGGTGGTCGGCTATGGGGAGGTGCTGCGCGGCGCGCGCGGGCAACTCGACGCCATCGAAGCGCTGTATGCCGTCCCGCCGCTGCCGGAGTCCGATGCGCCGCAGGAACCGCGCGATGCTTCGATCGAATTGCGCAATGTGCATTTCCGCTACGCGGATCACGCGCCCGAGGTGCTGCAAGGTGTGAATCTGCGTATCGAACCGGGCAGCATGGTTGCCCTGGTTGGCGCGTCCGGCTCCGGCAAGACCACGCTGGCGCGGCTGATTGCGCGTTTCTTCGACGTGAACCAGGGCGGCGTGCTGGTCGGTGGCGTGGACGTGCGGCAGATTTCCAGCTTGAGGCTGGCCGGCCAGATCAGCCAGGTCTTCCAGGACAACTATCTGTTCACGGGATCCATCGCCGAAAACATCCGCGCCGGCAGGCCGGGCTGCAGCGATGCCGAGTTGATGGATGTCGCCAAACAGGCCGGCGTGGACGGCATCGCCGCGCGCCTGCCGCAAGGGCTGGACACGCCGGTAGGCGAGGGCGGCGCGCGGCTGTCCGGCGGCGAACGCCAACGCATCGCCGTCGCCCGCGCGCTGCTCAACCCTGCGCCCATCATGCTGGTGGACGAGGCGACCGCGGCGCTGGACGCGGAGAACCAGGCCATTATCACCGGGACGCTGGCGCGGCTGCGCGGGAAGCGCACGCTGGTGGTGATCGCGCACCAGCTTTCCACCGTGGCGATGGCCGACCAGATCGTGGTGCTCGAGGACGGACGTATCGCCGAGCAAGGCACGCCCGCAGCTTTGCGTGAGAGCCAGGGGCGGTACGCGCAGTTCCTGGATCAGCGCAAGGCTGCCCGCGGCTGGCGCATTGCAGGGGCGCACGCCTGATGCGTGCCAGCCTGGTCGGCCTGTTCATCGTGCTTTGCGGCGCGTCGCTGCTGGTGGGCGCGCGCCAGATCGCCTGGCCGCAGCTGTACTCGCTGTCGGGTGATGCCTGGCTCACCTTGACCGCAAGCCGGCTGCCGCGCCTGGCGGCGCTGGTGCTGACGGGCATCGGGCTGGCCGTCTGCGGCGTGATCCTGCAGCACATCGTGCGCAACAAGTTCGTCGAGCCCGCCACGTCGGGCGGACTGGATGCCGCCAAGCTGGGCATCCTGGTGTCGATGCTGTCGATGCCTGCCGCCGGGCCGGCGGCGCGGATGCTGTTCGCGCTGGGCTTCTGCTTCGCGGCCAGCCTGCTCTTCGTCGCAGTCGTCCGCCGCATCAAGTTCAAGAATACGGTGCTCGTGCCCGTGATCGGCCTGATGTATGGCGGCGTGCTGAGCGCCCTGGCGGAGTTCTACGCGTATCGCAACAACATCATGCAGAGCATGCAGGGCTGGATGTTGGGCGACTTTTCCAAGATCGTGCAGGGCAACTACGAGATCATCTACCTGATCCTGCCGATCGTCGTGTTGACCTATCTGTACGCGCACCGCTTCACCGTCCTGGGCATGGGCGAAGGCATGGCGGCGAGCCTGGGCCTGAACTATCGGGCCACCGTGGCGCTGGGGCTGATCCTGGTGGCCGTCACCGTGTCCGCCACGGTCATTACCGTCGGGGCTATTCCCTTTGTGGGGCTGGTCATCCCCAATCTGGTCGCGCTGCGCTACGGCGACAACCTGGGTCGCACCTTGCCCGTCGTCGCGCTGGGAGGCGCGACGCTGCTGCTGGCCTGCGACATCCTGGGCCGCCTTCTGATCTATCCGTTCGAAGTGCCTATCGGACTGACCGCGGG
Source organism: Achromobacter sp. ACM04 (assembly GCF_014851465.1). Lineage (NCBI taxonomy): Bacteria > Pseudomonadati > Pseudomonadota > Betaproteobacteria > Burkholderiales > Alcaligenaceae > Achromobacter > Achromobacter sp. ACM04. Next base: position 568,888 of record NZ_JACUZS010000002.1, on the reverse strand, counting down.
CGGCGTGGGCGGCATCCTGTTCCTTATGCTGATCTTCTGGAGGCACCGGTGATGCGCGCGGTTCCCCGGCAGGCGGCATGGGTGACGGTCATCGCATTGGCCCTGGCTTTCCTGCTGTTCCGTTCCAACCTGGACTTCGACTACATCATTCCCAAGCGGCTTGCCCGGCTTGCGGCCATGCTCATCGGCGGGATCTGCATCGCGTGGTCTTCCATCGTGTTCCAGACCATCACCGGCAACCGGATCCTGACGCCGGCCATCATGGGCTACGAAGCCGTCTACCTGTTGCTGCAATCCCTGATGGTCCTGGCCATGGGGGCGCAGAGCCTGGTCCTGCTGGGCGCAAACGGCAACTTCTTCCTGTCCGTGCTGCTGATGCTGGGCTATTCGTGGATCATCCACCGCTGGCTGTTCCGCGATGGCAGGCAGAACGTGTACTTCCTGCTGCTGGTGGGGCTGGTGCTGACGATGGTGATCGGCACCTTCACGCAATTCGTGCAATTGAAGACCAGTCCTGGCGAATTCTCCATTCTGCTCGGCTTCACCCAGGCTTCCTTCAACAAGGCGGAGCCGGGCCAGTTGTTGGTTTCCGCGATCGTCGTCGCGGGCGTGTGCCTGGCTGGAGTCAAGACGTTGCCGGCGCTGGACGTGATCTCGCTGGGACGCGATCAGGCCATCTCCCTGGGCGTGGATTATCAGCGCGTCTTGCGGCTGCATCTGGCGCTGATTGCGGTGCTGGTCGCGGTGTCGACCAGTCTGCTGGGACCCACCGCCTTCATGGGCATCTTCGTCGCCAACACCGCCTATGCCCTGACGCGCACGCGCCGGCACCGCGCCACGCTGTCGGCCGGTTGCGCTATCGCGGTTGGCATTTTCATCCTGGCGCAGCTTGCGGTCGAACATCTCTTCAACTACCGGACCAGCGTCGGCATCCTGGTCAACCTGGTTTGCGGCGCCTGGTTCCTGGCGCTGATGGCGCGCTCGCGAGGCACCGCATGATCACGATCAAGAATCTCTCGAAGAGCTATGGCCCGAAGACGGTGCTGCGCGATGTCTGCTTGCAGTTCCCCGCCGGGCGGATGACCTCGCTCATCGGCCCCAACGGCGCGGGCAAGACCACCTTGCTGATGATGGCAGGGCGGCTGCTGGAGCCGAGCGAGGGCGAGATCCTGATCGAGGGCGCCAGGGCATCGGGTATCCGTATCGGCGATTACGCCAAGCGCGTGGCCACGTTGCGTCAATCGCCCGATTTCAATCTGCGCCTGACGGTGGAGGATCTCGTCGCCTTCGGGCGGTTCCCATATAGCCGCGGCGCGTTGACGCAGGAAGACCACCGCGTGATCGACGAGGCGATTGCGTTCCTCTCGCTGGAACCGCTACGCGCGGCCTATCTCGACGAACTCAGCGGCGGGCAGCGCCAGATGGCGTTCCTGGCCATGACGATCGCCCAGCAGACGGACTGCCTGCTGCTGGATGAACCGCTCAACAACCTCGACATCAAGCATGCGGTCCAGATCATGCGCGCGTTGCGCCGCCTGTGTGACGAGCACGGCCGCACCGTGATCCTGGTGGTGCACGACATCAACTTTGCGGCCAGCTATTCCGACCACATCGTTGCAATGAAGGCCGGGGCGGTGCATTGCGCCGGCAGCGTGCCCGAAGTCGTGACCGAGGACCGGTTGCGGGAACTTTATGGGCTGGACTTCGAGATCACGCAAGGCGCGCGCGGACGCCTGTGCAACTACTTCAATCCATCAGGAGAAATGAAATGATCCTCAAGCACGGGCGCAGGGCATGGGCGCTTGCCTTGCTGGCCGCCACGACGGCCGTGATGCAGGGCTGCGGGCAGGAGGCGGCGGAATCGTCCAAGGCGGCGCAGCCGGCCGCTACCAGTCCCGCGGCGCAAGGGGCATACCAACCCGTCGCTGTGCAGCACAAGCTGGGAACCACGGTGATCGGCAAGCTGCCGCAGCGCGTGGTCGCGCTGGACATGAACGAGGTGGATTTCCTGGATCAGCTGGGCGTTCCGGTCGCCGGCATGCCGAAGGACTTCGTGCCTCACTTTCTGGAGAAGTACAAGAACGCCGCGGATGTGCAGGACACGGGCGCGATCGTCCAGCCCAATCTGGAACGGGTGCACGCGGCCAAGCCTGACCTGATCCTGATCACCTCGCTGCAGGCGAACCACTACAAGGAGCTGAGCGAGATCGCGCCGACGATCCACTTCGACGTGGACTACCGCGACAGCGAAGCCAATCACATCGAGATCATCAAGGATCACCTCATCACGCTGGGACGGATCTTCGAGAAGGAAAGCCTGGCACGCGACAAGGCCGCCGCGCTGGACGCCAAGGTTCAGGAGGCGAAGCGCCTCATCCAGGACCGCCCCGAAAGAGCGCTCATTGTGCTGCACAACAACGGCGCCTTCAGTTCCTTCGGCGTCCAGTCGCGCTACGGCTTCATCTTCAGGGCCCTGGGCGTGAAGCCTGCGAGTCCCGACGCGGAGGCCGGCCTGCATGGCCAGCCGATATCCAGCGAATTCATCCAGCAGGCCAACCCCGACATCATCTACGTGGTGGATCGCACTGCCGTGATGGAGCGCCGGCCAACGCTGAACGCCGAGAGCTTGAGCAATCCGCTCTTGCGCCAGACCGCCGCCTGGCAGAACGGCCGCGTGGTCTTCGCCGATGCGCAAGCCTGGTACGTCATGGCTGCCAGCGCACAGTCGCTGGCGCTCATGATCGACGACGTTCTCAAGGCCTATCAGAACTGATGCAGTCCGGGGATCGGGGGAAATTGCCGGTCCATATGTAAATGATTCCCAGTCGCCTTATTTTGCAGGCGGCCCCAAGCTCAACCGAACGGAGCACTTCATGAGCAAACGTCGCCATAACGGCCGCGCCGCACGCCTGCCATCGCGGGTGCGGTACGCGCATTCAGGCTTTTCCCTCAACCATCTCGCCGCGGCGCTGCTCGGACTGAGCGTCGGCGCGGCGTCGCCGGCGTGGGCCCAGCAGGCGGCCGAGGCAGGAGTGAAAACACTGCCGGCAGTGACTGTCACGGGGCAGGCCGAAGCGCCCGCCGCGCCCTATGCCGGCGGACAGGTGACCTACGGCGGCCGCGTGGGCTTTCTAGGCGACAAGGATTCGATGGAGACGCCATTTTCCGTCATCAGCTACACGGAAAAGTACATCGAGGACTTGCAGGCGCAGGACATCACCGACGTAATCGCCCGGACCGATCCTTCGGTGTTCAGCAACGGCGTGACCGGCGCCTGGAGCGAAAACTACTCGATCCGCGGCTTCAGCTCCAGCACTACCGATATTTCGTTTGGCGGACTGTTCGGCATGGCGCCGTACTACCGGACCACGCCGGAAATGTTCGAGCGCATCGAAGTCCTGAAAGGTCCGTCCGCCTTGCTCAACGGCATGCCGCCAGGCGGTTCCGTCGGCGGTACCGTCAACCTGGTGCCCAAGCGCGCGGGCGCTGATCCCCTGACGCGCCTGACGGCGACCTACATGTCGGACTCGCAGTTCGGCGGGCACATAGACCTGGGACGGCGCTTCGGCGAGAACCAGCAGTTCGGCCTGCGCTTCAATGGTGTGTATAGGGACGGCGACGGCCCGGTCGACAACCAGAAGAAAAAGGCGCAGCTGGCCGCGCTGGGCCTGGATTGGCGCGGCGAACGCGCGCGCGTTTCCATAGACATGTATGACAGCGATGAGCGTGTGGACGGCGTGACCCGAGGGATCAATCTGGCGCCTGGCATAGGCGTGCCCAAGCCGCCCAAGCCTGAAACCCTGTTGAATCCGGACTGGGCCTATGTGAAGAACCAGGACAAGGCAGCCATGATCCGCGGCGAATTCGATGTCAGCGATAACCTGATGGCCTACGCCGCCATCGGCACCAGCCGGTCCGAATACACCTACAACGGCGCCATGGTGGCGCAGGTGTTCAATGAGGCGGGGGACTATCGCACCTCGATGGGCCAATTGAACATGAACGTGAAAAAGACGTCCGGAGAAGCCGGTTTGCGCGGCAAATTGCAGACCGGCGGCATCAAGCACCAGTGGGTGTTGAATGCCACGTACTACTCGGACAACCAGCGGGACTACGGCCGCAGAACGGTGCCGGGGGCGGACTGGGTCACCAACATCTACCACCCTGTGTGGGGGCCGGCCCCCGATACCAGTTGGCCGCCGATCCTGCACAGCAAGACGCGCCTGGTGAGCTACGGCCTGGCGGATACCTTGTCCTTCGCAGAGGACCGGGTGCAGCTGACGCTGGGCGCGCGGCGGCAGGAAGTGCGCACCGACAGCTACAGCGTCACGACCGGGGCGCGGACCAGCCGCTATGACGCCAGCGCCACGACGCCCGCCGCCGCGCTGCTGATCAGGGCGACCGACAACGTTTCGGTGTACGCCAACTACATCGAAGGCTTGAGCAAGGGCCAGACCGCGCCGGTCACCGCCGCCAACGCGGGACAGGTGTTCCCGCCCTACAAGACCAAGCAGACGGAAGTCGGCGTCAAGGTCGATCTGGGGGATTTCACCCATACCGTGAGCCTGTTCGAGATAAAGCGGCCCAGCAGCTATACGGACCCCGTCACCAACGTCTTCTCGTTCGGCGGCGAACAGCGCAACCAGGGCGTGGAGTGGGGCTTTTTCGGCGAACCGATGCGTGGTGTGCGCCTGATGGGCGGTGTGGCGTACATCGACCCCAAGGTCACGAAGACCGCCATCGCCGCCAACGAGGGCAAGCAGGCGACCGGTGTTCCCAAGCTCCAGGGCAAGCTGGGCGTGGAATGGGATGTGCCGGCGGTGCAGGGACTGACGTTGACGGCCAATGCAACCGCCGTGTCCAAACAGTACATCAGCGCCGACAATTCGCTATCGGTGGCGGGACGCACCACCTACGACGTAGGCGCGCGCTACGCCACCAAGGTGGCTGAGCGCCCGATCGTGCTGCGAGCCGCCATCAACAATCTGACGAACAAGGCCTATTGGGGCATGCCGCAGTTGTCGAGCCTGGCGCTGGGCGCGCCGCGCACCTTCATGCTGTCTGCCTCGATGGAGTTCTAGGCGGGCGGCTGAATGGCGGGCGGCGCTGCCGCCCGCTTCAGGCTTCGATGGTCACGATATCCCCGGCGTGCCGCGCATACTCCAGCGCATAGGCCATTTCGCTGCGGGTCTGCGCATGGAGATAGAGCCAGGGCTGCCCGCGCGCGACTTCATCGCCCAACCGCGCGTGCAGCGACACGCCGGCTGCAGGCCGTTCCGGCGCGCCGGCCAGCTTGGCCAGGCGCGACAGCTTGCGGTTGTCGATATGGGTCACGCGGCCGGCTTGCAACGCGACCAGAGGTTCGACGTGCGCGGCCTGCGGCGGTTCGCGCAGGCCGCCCTGGGCGGCGCAGATGCGGGCGAACTTCTCCCAGGCCTGGCCGCTGTCCAGGGTCCGTAGCGCCAGCGCAATGCCTTGCCCGGGCGGCGCCGCGCCGCCGATTTCGAGCACGGCGCCCGCAACCAGAGCGGCGCGTTCGCGCAGGTCCTGCGGCTGATCGGCGTCGTTGCGCAGCACGGCCAGCACGTCGCGGGCTTCCAGCGCGGGGCCGATGCCGCGGCCGACGGGCTGGCTGCCGTCGGTATACAGGCAGCGCAGGATCAGGCCGAAATGCGCGGCGGCTTCTACCAGGTGGCCGGCAAGGCGTTCCGCAGCCTCGCGGCTGCGGACCTTGGCGGTGGGCCCGACGGGGATGTCGATCACCACATGCGTCGCCCCGGCGGCGATCTTCTTGGATAGCACCGAGGCGATCAGCTGGCCCTCGGTGTCGATGTCCAGTTCGCGTTCCACCCGCACGAAGATGTCGTCGGCCGGGCTCAGGTGCATGGCGCCGCCCCAGGCGATGCAGCCGCCCTCGGCCTGGACCACCCGTTGCAGCTGCTCGATGTCCAGGTCCACCGGCGCCAGCATTTCCATGGTGTCGGCCGTGCCCGCCGGCGAAGTGATCGCGCGCGACGAGGTCTTGGGCATGACCAAGCCGTTGGCCGCGGCGATGGCGACCACCAGCGGGGTGGTGCGGTTGCCGGGCAGGCCTCCCACGCAATGCTTGTCCACCACGATCGGCGCCTGCCAGCTCAGGCGGTCGCCGACTTCGACCATGGCTTTGGTCAGGAAGATGGTCTCGTCGACGCTCAGCGGCAGCGTGGCCGTGGCGGTGAGAAAGGCCGACAGGTGCACGTCGGTGTAACGGCCGCGCACCACGTCGCGGACAATGGCGGCAAGATCCTCTTCGCCCAGGCGGCGGCCATAGATGCGCTGGCGCACGCCGGCCAGGGACTCCAGCACCGGCGGGTGGCGGACCTGCACGCTGTCGCCGTCGCGTATGTCCAGCGCGTCCCAGGCTTCCTCGGACAGCGCCACCTCGTCGAGCGCGAGCAGGTCGCTGTCGATCTGGTAGAGCTGGGCCTGTACTTCGTGGCCGTTCGAGGTGATCAGCACTTGCGAACGCGACGCCAAACCTTCGGAACGGCAGACGTGGCAGTCCGCGCGCATCAGCGCTATCGGCTGATGCTGCGCGTGCAGGCGCATGCGCGTGGCGCGCAGCGCGGGCGGCTTCAGTTCCGGCACGCTGCTCACAGCTCGTACCTCTGGTCCTGCAGCGGGACGGTGACATGCCAGCTGAGTTCGCGCTCGATGCGTTCGCGCAGCGCTTCGGAGGCCTCGGGTTCGCCATGGACGATGAAGACCCGGCGTGGCGCTTCCTGGAAGCCGGACAGCCAGCGCATCAGTTCGTCGCTGTCGGCATGCGCCGACAGCATGGGCAGTTCGGCGATCTCGGCATTGATGGGCGTCCACTGGCCGTAGATCTTGGTTTCAGTCGCGCCATTGAGCAGCTTGCGGCCGCGCGTGCCGGCGGCCTGGAAGCCGGAGAAAAGCAGGGTATTGCGATGGTCGCTGCCGAAGGCGGCGATATGGTGCAGCACCCGGCCGCCGGTGGCCATGCCGCTGGCCGAGATGATGACCTTGGGATAGCGGTTGGCCGACAGCGCCTTGGATTCTTCGACGTCGCGCACATAGGTCACGGCCGAGCAGGCGGCCTCGTATTCGCGCGGGGAGAGCTTGTGCTCGCCGGCATGGCGGTCCAGCAGTTCGGTGGCGCTGGTGGCCATGGGGCTGTCCAGGTAGACCGGGATGTTCTGCAGCCGGTCGGCCTGGCGCAGCTTCCACAGCGCATGGATCAGGGTCTGCGCCCGCCCGACGGCGAAGGCTGGAATGACGACCGTGCCGCCGCGCTGCACCGTGCGTTCGATCACGGCGCCCAGGGCTTCGACGGGATCGGCCGGGTCGTGACGCCGATTGCCGTAGGTGGACTCGATGACGATGTAGTCGGCCCGTGGCACGGGCTCGGGATCGTGCATCACCGGATCGTTGTAGCGGCCCAGGTCGCCCGAGAACACCACGCGCATGCCGCCGATATCGATCTGCGCGGTCGTTGCGCCCAGGATGTGGCCGGCGCGGCGCAAGGTCAGCTTCGCGCCGCCGGGCAAGGCGGTTTCCTGGTGCAGCGCTACATCGGAAAAATGCGTCAGCGCGCGTTCGGCGTCGACCACGCGATAGAGCGGCAGCGCGGGTTTGTGCTTGGAAAAGCCCTTGCGGTTGGCGAAGTCCGCGTCCTTTTCCTGCAGATTGGCGCTGTCCAGCAGGATCAGCTCGGCGACGTCGCGGGTTGCGGGCGTGGCGTGGATCTTGCCTTTGAAGCCTTCGGCCACCAGCCGCGGCAGATAGCCGCAATGATCCAGATGCGCGTGCGTAAGCACCACCGCATCGATGTCGGCGGGCGACAGCGGCAGTCGCTGCCAATTGAGTTCGCGCAGGTTCTTCAGGCCCTGGAACAGGCCGCAGTCGATCAGCAGGTGCGTGTCGGCGTGGCTCAGGAGGTGCTTGGAGCCGGTAACGGTGCCGGCTCCGCCCAGGCAGGTCAGTGTGAGCATGGTTTCCTTGTGCAGCATCAGAATGATCAGGCGAGGTCGGCGGGATTGCCCTTGCCGTCCAGGGCTTGCAGGCGCGGCGCGTCCAGCATGTCTACGCGGCGCCAGCCCGCGACGGCAGCGGCCGCATCTACTGCATGCGCCCAGGTGCAGCGGTTGGCGTACAGCATGCCGGCCACGTCCAGCGTGCCGCCGCGGCTGATGTAGCCCAGCGCCCGGGTGCGGGCCGGGCCGCCGTCCAGCCGGCGCAGCACGCCCAGCATGGGTTCGGGGCGCGTATGGCACAGCAGCACGCGCGGCAGGCCGGGCGGGAAAAGCGCGTGGACGGCTTCGTCGGACAGGACAAAAGCGGATTCGAGCTCGTCGCGCGGCGTGCGCAGTCGGCCAGGTTCCAGCACCACGGATACGCAGCACTCGCGTCCCTGCCGCGCCAGATGGGCACGGGCTTTCAACGCCTCTTCTACCTGGTACGCGCCGATGGCGACGAACTGCAGCACGCTGGTCTTCGGGTCGCCGGCGACGTGCGCGGCGCCCTGTTCGATCAGCGTCTGCGCGGCCTGGGCGTCGAAGCGCTGCGTGCCCTCGCGCTTGGACACGACCATGCAGGCCACCTGCGCGCGCTGCGCGTAGACCGCGCGCAGCGCCGCCGCGGCGCTGTTGCCGTCCACCGGAAAGAGCACGCGGGAGGTATCGGACATTTCACCCAGCAGGGCTTCGCCTATGGTGGGATCCTGGTGCGATTGCTCGTTCTTGGCGTTCTCCCACGTATGGGAGGTGACCACCAGCGGCACTGACAGCCAGCCCGGGGATTGTCCCAGTTCCTTCTGGCGGCGCGCGAAGATGATTTCCTGGCGCAGCAGGCCCAGCATCTTCACCGCGAAGGCCTCGTAGCTGACGATGAGGTTCAGGCCGCCCTTGTTCGCCAGCGCGGCGGCTGCCACCGCTTCCTCGTTCAGGGCGGTGATGACGGCGCCGTGCTGGTCTTCGGCCACGCCGGCCTCCGGATGGTCGACGCGGTGCTTCAGCAAGGCCAGCGTGCCGCCCATCTTGTTGCTGGCCAGTTCATCCGGATTGCCGATGCGCACGCGCAGGCGCGGATTGGCCCGCACCAGTTCGACGAACCAGCGGTCCAGCGCCGCCATGGCGCTGCCTTGGGCGCCTGCGGTTTCCCAGGCGGGTTCGGGCAGGGCAGGCGCATCGGGATGCCGGTGCGCCATGGGGTGTCCGCTTTCCAGCGGGCGTTGCTGCGCTCCGTGATTGGCCAGCGCCGCCAGCGCCGCGTCCAGTTCCGGCCCCGGGACGAACAACCGGGCCGCGCTGGCGTTGAAAGCTTCGCGGGCCGCGCTGTCAGTATGAGGGTTGCCGCCCAGCGGCAGGTTGTGCGCGGCGTTGGTGCCGGCGCCGGGAAAGCCGAATCCCTTTTCGGTTTCGGCGATGACGTAGGGTAGCCGGGCGGGGTACTGGAAGCCTGGCGCCGCGAGGCTTGCGGCCAGCGCGTCTTCCGCCGCCAGGATGGCCCAGGCGATGGCCGCCGGATCACGGCCGTCGACGATGAGCGGATCGAAGCCGTTGTGGCGCAGGTCCTCGGCCAGCCAATGCGCGCCGCCTTCCTGCACGATCTGCGTGCGCTGCTCGATGCGGCGGCCATTGAGGATCATGACCGGCACGGCCTGGCCGCAATCCTCGGCGCGCCACCAGCGCGTGGCCCAGTCGGAGCCGCGCTGTTCTTCGAACGCGCCGTCGCTCAGAAAGGCCACCAGGCTTTCGCCCGGCAGCGGCATGTGCACGTATTGCAGGCCGGCGAAGCCCAGGTAGCCGCCTTCCGACACGGCGCCCGCCGTGTTGGGGCCGGCGTGGCTGCCCAGCGGCACGGCTGCCAAACCCCGGGCGTCGATGGCGTAGGAATAGAAGTCCGTGATCAGGCGTCCCAGCCCGGCTTCGCTGCGGTCATAGCGGCCGCGCTGCGCCGGCGACACGTCGCCGGTCAGGGCGTTGACGGCCTCGATCGCGGCGACGCAGTGGCCCTGGCCCATCAGCCAGCCGCGGGTCTTGCCGCTTAACGCATTGGCCAGCAGGTAGGCGACGAAGGCGGGCGCCATGTTGAGCGACCCGCCGGTGTGGCCCTCGGGGTTGGGCTTGAAGTCGTCGGCGGCCAGCGGCGCGCCGTTCAGGTCGATGCGGCGCGCGTAGGTCATGTGCGCCACCACGTTCATGGCGGCACAGCTGAGGCGGTCGGCCGCGGCCAGCATGGCGTAGGCATCGTCCGCGCTGGCGATGCGGCCGCTGGCCGCCAGGCGTTGCACCAGCGCATCGATGCGCTCGACGGTTTCAGCGCGGTGCTGGATGGGGCCGTGGCCAGATAGCCAATGCTCGCGTAGCGTCATCGCGGGTTCCTTTCAAATCGGGTGATCAATCGCGCAGGTCGCGCAGAAGTGCATTGGCCAGCAAGGGCGCGAGTTCGATGCGGTTGCTGGGATGGGGCACCGCGTCGGTGGAAACGACGCGTTCAAAACAGGCGGATACCTGGGACCAGGCGTCCTCGGCGAAGAGCGCATGCACCACCACGCATTGCGGCGGCCGCATGCCCGCCAGCTTGCCGGCGGCCGTCACCAGGGTGCGGCCGGACGAGGCGATGTCGTCCACCAGCACCGGCGTGCAGTCGCGCCAGGCGGAGAGGTCGGGCGCTTCGATGTCGACCTGGCGGTCGCCGTGACGGGTCTTGCGCAGCACCACGTGTGGCGCGCCAATGCGCGCGGCGATGGAGCCGGCCCATTGCTCGCTTTCCTCGTCGGGGCCGACGATCAGCGGCGCTTGCACATTGCCGGCGATCCAGCTGGCCAGCCGCGGCGCGGCATGCAGCGTGGTGGTCGGGATGGTGTACAGCGCCGCCAGCGACGGATGCCGGTGCAGATGCGGATCGACCGTCAGCAGGCGGTCGAAGGTCGACGACACCAGGCGCGCGAACGACAGCGAACTCACGCTTTCTCCGTCCTGGAAGCGTTTGTCCTGGCGCATATAGGCCAGATAGGGCGCGATCAGGTTGACCTCTGTGGCGCCCAGGTCGCGCGCAGTGTCGGCCGCGAAGATCAGGCCGAGAAAGCTGGGATCCGGCCGGGCCAGCGTGCAGACGATGTCGACGGCGCGTCCGCGCGGGTCGCCATGCAGCCGTACGTAGCTTTCGCCGTCAGGAAAACGGCGGGTCTCGACGGCGCCGAGTTCACCTTGGCACAGGGCGGCAAGGCGCTTGGCGAATCCTTCGTTGCCGGGGAGCGGGAGGATAAGTCTTTGCATGAATGCCGGGTCCGCCTGATCGAGGTAAGGGAAACCGAAGAGGCCGGGTGGGCCCCGCGCAGCCCCAATGGGGCCGCGGCATTCTGATTATGGCGCAGGGGCGGCGTTTGCCGGCGTTGTCGGCCGGTCAAACCTTGATGTAACTCAAAGGTTTTATGTATGCCGCCGCGCCAGCCAGATGTTGGCGCCGCCGCAGGTCGTATCGCCTTCCACGTGGCGCACCACTTCGAAGCCGGCCTGGCGCAGCAATTCGCGGTACTCCGCGCTGTCCAGGCTGCCGTGATAGAGCGGTTGGCCTTCGAACCGGCCGATGGCTTCCCCCAGATGTGTCCCGCTGGTGTACATCAGCGCCGCGCCCGGCGCGGCAAGGCGTGCGAAGGTCTGGAACATGGGCCGCTGGTCTTCAGGCCGCAGGTGAAAGAAGCTGTGCCAGGCGATCAGCCCCTGGAAGGGCCGCAAGGGCGGCAGGCTGCGCATGTCCGCTTCAATCCAGCTGTGTCCTGGGAACGAGGCTCTTGCCCTCGCCAGCATCGCGTCCGAGGCATCCACGCCGGTCAGCCTGCAGCCGCGTTCGATCAGATGGCGGGCGATGGGGACGCCGTTGCCGCAGCCTATGTCCAGCACCTGGGGAGCGGGGCCGGGCAGCAGATCCAGGAACGCGTCCAGCCAGGCGCGTTCGGCCAGCTGCGTGCCGCGCAGTTTCTCGAAGGCGTCGGCATGTTCGCGATACAGCGTGATCACGTTGTCGGCGGGGGAGGTGGACATCGCGGCGTTCCCTAGTAGAGTTGCAAATCCCGATAAGCGAGCAACGCCCGCGTTGCACAAGGACTTCCATGAGCAAGATCGAGCGCCTGCGCCTTCCCGATGACGATCCCGCCTTTGGCGGCAACCGGATCTTCGACCTGTTCCAGTACTCGCCTGCGGTCACGGCCAATGGGCTGGTTTTCATCGCCGGGCAGATCGGATTGCGCGCTGACGGTTCCGTGCCCGAATCGGCTGCGGAGCAAGCCGACGTGGCGTTCCGGCGCATCGCCGCGGTGCTCGGCCATCTGGGCCTCGATTTTACCGACGTGGTCGAAATGGTCTCGTATCACGTCGACATCGGCGCGGACCTTGCCGGGTTCCGCGCGGTGAAGGAAAAGTACATACGGTCCGAGTTCCCGGCCTGGACCATACTCGGCGTCGCCGCGCTGGCGCGACCCGGTCTGGCGGTGGAGATCAAGGTGGTCGCGGCGGTGCGCGATTCGAAATAGGGGGGCCGGAAGCGGCGACTCGTCAGCCGGGATGGTTGATTCGTCATCTTGGACTTGTACGGCGCGCGGTGAACGGCGAATTTCTCAATTTGCCCAATTCCGCCGCTGCAGCCATGATCTCCCCGCAAGATATTCCAAAGCCCGGCCGCAACGGCCTGCGGCTTTCCAGGCTGGCATTGCTTTTGCATGCGGGAATCTCCGCCCTCTACGTCTTCGGGCGGCCGGCATTCTCCCAGACCGCGCCGCTGTCCTATCAACTGCGCGGCGCCGACGGCGCCTGTTGTTCCAGCGGCAATCATCCCAACAATGGCCATGACGGCCAATGGGGCCAGCGCGACTTCGTGCAGACGGACCGCAACCAGCGCATCAGCGCCAATGGGGCCGGCCAGACCGGCATCCTGATCGACGTCAGCGGCGGCCATGGCGGCAACGGCAGGGATGCCAACCAAAATCACTGGGGGGGCAATGGCGGCGGCGGGCGGATCATCGACTACATCTTGTCGGCCAGCACGGTCAACGCTGCTGGCCGCGGAATAGACTTGTATTCCGCGGGCGGCAATGGCGGCCTGTGGGGCAATGCGGACGGACCCAATGGCGGTTACGGCATCGGCGGCGACGGGCATCAGGCGCGCATCACGCTCGACAACGCTACGGTAATGGGCACGGGGTTCGGCGTCGCGGTCCAATCCTGGGGCGGCGCGGGGACTGACAGCGCCATCGCCGACGGCTTCAGCGGCGCTTACACGTCCGGCCACGGCGGCAGCGCCGGACTCGCGTCCGTGATACTGCAAGGGACGAGTTCGGTGACGGCGCGCGGACCGGGGCCGGGTGATGTCAGTGCCGCGGTGGGTCTGATCTCGTCGGGCGGGCCCGCGGGCGCGGCCGAGCACACGGGCGATTTCGGCGGGCATAGCGATGCGGGCCGGGGCGGCGATGCCTCGACGGTCATGTTCACGTCCTCGGCCGGAACGTCAGTCAGCGGCCACGGCGACGGCGTGTACGGCGTGATCGCCCGTTCCATCGGCGGCAATGCGTCGACGTCCAATGGCGTTGACACCAAGGCCGCGGCGGGCGGCAATGCCGGCCAGGTCAGCGTGACCAACGGCGGCGCCATCAGGACCGACGGCAACCGGGGGATCGGCGTCTATGCGCTGACCCAGGGGGGCAATGGCGGCAACGGCGGCAACGGTTCGTGGTCCGGCGGACACGACGGCGGCGCGGGCGGATCGCCTGGCGCCATCTCGATCGTCAATACGGGGAAGATCACGGCTGGCAGCAACGGCAGCGTCGGCGCGAAAGGCATCGTGGCCAGCGTGCTGGGCGGAGAAGGCGGCCCCGGGGGCGCCAGCGGCGCTTTTGGACGGGGCGGGGACGGCGGCGCGGGCGCGGTTGCGGGCCAGGCGATCTCCATCACCAATGCGGGCGTCATCAGCACCTACGGCAACGATGCGGCCGCCGTCATTGCCAACAGTGCGGGCGGCGGCGGCGGGCTGGCTTCGTCCAGCAACGGCATCATCGCCGTGGGCGGCGGGCATGGCGGCACGGGCGGCGCGGGAGGCGGCATCGCCATGGCCAACAGCGGCGGCATCGACACCTCGGGCGACAACAGCGCGGCGGTGCTGCTGCAGAGCATAGGCGGAGGCGGCGGCGTGGGCGGCGACGCCAACAGCACCGGCGTGATCGCGTCGGTCGCCATTGGCGGCACGGGCGGCGCGGCGGGCAACGGCGGCCTGATCCAGTTTTCCTCGCAAGGCAGGATTCTGACCCGCGCGGGCAATGCTTCGGGCGTGATCCTCCAGAGCATAGGCGGCGGAGGCGGCAGCGGCGGTTCGGCCAATGCGGTCGGCGTGGGCGTGGGGCTGAACGTGACGGTGGCGACGGGCGGCAAGGGCGGCAGCGGCGGCTCCGGCAGCACCGTGTCATTCACGCAAGCCCGCCAGGGCACGATCACGACCATGGGCGCGCACAGCAATGGCGTGCTGGCGCAAAGCATAGGCGGCGGGGGCGGCAGCGGCGGACTGGCGAATTCCCGCGTCGTCACGATCGCGCCTCAATTGGGCGACAACCCGAGCGGCGCGGTCACGGTCGCGGTATCCAACGGCGGCGCGGGACAAGGGGGCGGTGATGGCGGCTCGGCGTTGGTCACGAATGAGGGCGGCATCCGCACCTCGGCCGCGCAAAGCAACGGCGTGGTGGCCCAGAGCATAGGCGGGGGCGGAGGCAATGGCGGGGGAGTCCTGGCGCCGGTCAAGACGCCGGTCATCGGCAATTCGCTGATCGATCTGCAACTGTCCGTGCGGCATGGCGGGCAGGGTGGGCAAGGCGGCAGCGGCGGCCGGGTGCAGGCAGCGAACGCCGGCACCGGCGCCATTGCCACGGCGGGGGCCGGGTCGGCGGGCATCGTCGCGCAAAGCATAGGCGGGGGCGGGGGCAATGGCGGCATCGTCCAGATGCACGACGCTGCCAGTTTCAACGACATCCTGGGCGCGCCGGGTAGTCTCGCCGGCCTGTTGGAGAAGGCGGCGGACTGGCTGGAAAAAGGGCCGCAGTTGGCGTTCAGCAAGGCCGTCAGCCTGTCCGTCGGGGTCACGACCGGCGGCAGCGGCGGCGCGGGTAGCGCTGCCAGCGCATTCGACGTGCGCAACGATGGCGCCATCGCGACGGCGGGAGACCAGGCGCCGGGCATCCTGGCGCAGAGCATCGGCGGTGGTGGCGGCAATGCCGGGGCGATAGATTCGGCTGGGGCGTCCACGCTGCTGTCCAGCATCGATGCGCTGATCAAGGCCGCCGAGTCCGGCGCGCAGGACCTGTTCACGGTCGCGTTGCCGCAGACCAGCATCACCCACCAGACCGGCGGCAACGGCGGCGCGGCGGGAGTGGGCGGAGGCAGCGCGTCCGATCCGGCCATCGTGACCAATACGGGAACGATCGCCACGCAAGGCAGCGGCTCGGCAGGCATCGTCGCCCAGAGCATAGGCGGTGGCGGCGGCAGAAGCGCGGCCAGCGGACAGGACCTGCAGGCTGTCGTGTCCGCGGGCGCCGGCAGCCAGGCGCCCGAGATCATCGACAAGATCACGCGCATCGTCGGCATCCTGGGAACCAAGGGGGGATCGCTGCTGGGATCCCTGATCAATGTGCGCAACGGCGGCGTGGCCGGGGCCAGCGGCGCGGGCGGCGCGGTCACGGTCGACGCCGGCGCCTCGGCCAGCCGGATCAGCACGCAGGGCTATCAGGCGCCCGGCATCCTGGCCCAGAGCGTGGGCGGCGGCGGCGGCATATCGATGGTCGACCAGCCCTTGTTCCTGTGGAGCCAGACCGCCGCCACCGTCGCATTGGGGGCCACGGGCGACTCGTGGCAGAGCATGACGACGAGTATGGGCGGCGCGGTCAACGTCAGCCATGGCGGGACGCTGGCGACTGGCGCGGGCGGCTCCGCCGGGATCATGGCGCAGAGCGTGGGGGGAGGGGGCGGCGTCAGCACGCTCGCCTTGCGCAACGCCAGCCTCGCCGCGATCCAGCAGAACGCGTCCCTGTCGATCACCTTGGGCGGCGATTATCCGTCGAACAACAGCAGCGGATTCGGCCTGGCCCAAGTTGCCGGCGGTACGGTCAGCGTCGCCAACAACATCGGCCGCATCGCCACGCAGGGGTGGTTTGCGCCGGGAATTCTGGCGCAAAGCGTGGGCGGCGGGGGCGGCATGGCGGCGGTGTCGTCCAGCGCGGCGCTTAGCGGCGTCGATATCCGGGTGGGAAGCGCGGCGACCGATACGGGTGGCCCTTTTTCGAGCAGCGTGAACGGCGCGGGCGGCACGGTTGCCGTGTCGAACCTGGGCGGCAGCATCGCGACCCACGGCGCGCTTTCCTTCGGCGTGCTGGCGCAGAGCGTGGGTGGGGGCGGCGGCCTGGTGACGATGGACAACGGCTCGGGGCCCGCCTCGAGCGTGGCGAACATCACGTTCGGTTCCAGCGCGCCGATGGCCGGCCCGGGGGGAACGGTCAGCGTGACGCAGGACGTGGGCGGAAGCATCGTCACCGCTGGCGTAAATTCGCACGGCATCGTCGCGCAAAGCATAGGCGGCGGGGGCGGCATCGCCGGCCTGGCAACGCGGCCCGGGCTGGTGACCTTGAAGCCCGTCTCGTCTCCCGCGCAAGGCGGTGACGGGAACGTCGTCAGCTTGTCGATCGCGGGCCGGATCGTCACCTCGGGCAGCGGCGCCGCCGGGATACTGGCGCAGAGCGTGGGCGGCGGCGGCGGGCTGGCGGGCGACCAGTCAGCCGCGCACTACACGACCGGTCTCATACAGAACGCCGGCCTCATTGGCGGCATGGGCAATGGCGGGGCCGTCAACGTGGCCATCGGCACGGGAGGCACGGTCCAGACCTCGGGCGCGAACGCGCCTGCGATCCTGGCGATGAGCGTGGGCGGGGGCGGCGTGTTCAAGGACGGCAGCCTCTATCAGTACAGCACTCCCGGCAACGAACCGGCCTATGGCGGGCCGGTAAGCGTGGACATCGGCTACGCGGCGCAGGTGGTCGCCACCGGCGCCAATTCGCCGGCCGTGGTCGCCATCAGCAATGGCGCCTATGGCGGAGGCCGGGCCATCTCGATCAACCTGGGTCAGAACGCCCTGGTCAGCGCCAGCAGCACATCCGGCACGGGCATCCTGGCGATCGCGCCGCTGGCCAGCGCCACCATCACCAACGCCGGCGTCATCCAGGCGCAGACCGCCATAGACGTGGCCGGCGCAGCCGTCGTCAACAACAACGGAACCGTGGCGGGCGACGTGCTCATGGGTGGCGGCAGCCTCTTCCACAACAACGCGGGCGGCGCCTTGTACAGCGGCGCCCGCTTCCAGGGCGACCTGGACAGCGCCGGCCTCCTGAATCCGGGCGGACCGGGCGTGTACACGACCACGCGCATCACGGGCGCGCTGAACCATACGGGAACCTACCGGCCCGATCTGAATTTCGGCGGCCATAACAGCGACTTCATTTCGGTGACGGGCGCATCGACCTTCGCAGGCACCGTCAAGCCGGTGCTGCACAATCCCGTGAAGAATGTATGGCTGGGAATAGGCCATTTCGCCGCTGCGCAAACCAGCATGCCCGCGACCGCCAGCGACAGTCCCTTGTTCAGCTACGCGCTGAAGAACAATGGCGCGGGCTTCCTGCGCGACCCGCTCGTTTCCGTGGATGCCAATTTCACGCCCGCGGCGTTGCCGCTTTCCGCGGATCGCGCGCGGATCGCGAATTCCCTGCAGACGCTGTGGGACCAGGGGAAAGCGAACGATGCGTCCACCTTCGACAAGTTCACGGGCGTCCAGAACGCGGACCAGTACCGCGACGCCCTGAACCGCATCGCCCACGACGGCCAGTTCGCCCGCGCCGCCAACCAGATGCATGCCTCCTACGCGTCGATGAACCGGATGATGAGCTGCCCGGCCTTCGTCGGCGAAAGCACGATCCTGCGCGAGGGCGATTGCGTCTGGACCCGCCTGGACACGAACTGGACCGAGCGCAAGGCCACCTCGGACGACGAGGGGTACCGCGTTCGCCAGAGCACGCTCACGCTGGGCGCGCAACGCGAGTTCGCCACCAATTGGTTCCTGGGCGGTTCGTTGAGCTATGCCTATGGCAAGACCACGTCGGCCGCCGACTTCTCTGGCAACAGCGATACCTACGCGGGCGGCCTGGCCTTGAAGTACAACAATGCGCCGTGGCAGGTCTCGCTTGCCGTGCACGGCGGTGTGGAGAAGAGCAGGATGTCGCGCGGCACGCTGGACGGCACGGCCAGGAGCAAGCCGGAGTCGTCCTTTCTTGCGGCCAGGCTGCGCACCGCCTACGAGTTCAGCCAGCCGTCCTGGTACTTGCGGCCCTATGTGGATCTGGACGTGAATCATATCCGGCAGGACGGCTATAGCGAACAGGGCGCGGGCGCCTTGAACCTGAAGGTGCGCGGCAACGACACGACCTCGGTCATGGCTTCGCCCATGATCGAGCTGGGCGGGCGCAAGGACCTGGCCAACGGCGCGACCTTGCGCTCATACGTGGCCGGCGGGATGAGCTTTCTGAGCGGCGGCGACGTGGTCACGACGATGCAGCTCAATGGACCGGGCGCGACGCCCTTCACGTTGCGGTCGGGCATGCCCAGGACCTACGGCAACCTGTCAGCCGGCCTGGAATACGTCACGCCCAAGGGCGTGGAATTGAAGACGGAATATGCCTTGCGCGGCAACGGGGAATACCGCGACCAGTCCCTGACCCTGCGCGCCGCCTACCGCTTCTGAGCAAGCGGCGCGGCAGGGTGGAAGGCTACTTGCGGACCCAGCGGCCCAGGCCGTTGTCGTCGTAGAACTTGATGTCGAAGCCCTGGGCCCGCCCCTGGCCCATCTTGAACACGATGGACGCCAGCGAGGCGACCAGTTCGGCTTCGCCCGCGGGCGAGAAGGCGTAGGTATCGCCGTCCCAGTGCCGCAAGGGGAAGCGCATGCCCTTGGGCCCCAGCACCAGGGTCAGCGCGCCGTTGGCCTCCTGGATCTCGGCCGGGCCGTAGTAGGGATTGTCGAACCTGCCGGTGTACTGCGACAGCGCTTTCGACGCCGCCGGCTTGGCGGGATCGGCCTGTCCGGACAGATCGGCCTGGGGTTCGAAGAACGCCTTCATGGCGCCGTTGTAGGCCGCGAACCAGTCGCGCGTGGGCTTGCCGTACAACGCAGTGTCTGTGAACGATGCCGCGACGGATTCGGCCGCGCCCACTGGCGCGCCATTGGTCAGCACCACGATGCCGATGCCGGCGGAAGGGACGATGCGGAAGGTTGTTCCCGTTCCCATCAGGAAGGCGCCGGAATGTCCCATCGAAGGACGTCCGCCCAGTTCGGTGTTGACGTTGAAACCATAACCGTAGAAGCCGGAGCGCGAGTCCAGGTCATGCGCACGGGCGCTGTATGCCTGGGGCGACAGGGCCGGCAGCAGGGCGCCTGGGGCGATCAGGGTCTTGCCCTGGTATTGCCCGTCGGCGAGCAGCAGCTTCAGCCATTCCGCGAGGTCGACGACGGTGGAGGACACGCCGCCCGCGGGCGCCTGCTGGTCGGCGTCGCGCTGGCCCGTGGGAACGAAGCGGCCGTTCTGGTAGGCGTGCAGCACGGCGCGATTGCCGCGCGCCTCGAAGTCGCCGTAGCGGTAGCTGGTCGACTTCATGCCCAATGGTTTGAAAAGCTGTTCGTCGGCCAACTGCTCCCAAGGGCGTCCGGCCGCCTTGGCCACAGCCTGGGCGCCGATGGTGGTGCTGAAGTTGGCATAGTGGTAGGACGTGCGGAAGGCGTCCAGCGGCAGCAGGCGCAGGCGGGCGATCACGTCGTCGCGGCTGAAACCCAGGTCTTCGAGATCGTCGCCCGCCGTGCCCGGCAGGCCGGAGCGATGCGCGAAGAAATCGCCGATCGTGGCGCGTTCGGACACGTAGGCATTGCTCAGCTTGAAGTCCGGCAGGTAGCGCGAGACCGGATCGTCCCAGGCTGCGCGGCCCTTGGACACTTCAATGGCCGCCACCGTCGCCGACAGCGACTTGGAGATCGATGCGATCTGGAACACGGTCTGCGCATCCACCGGCGCCTGTTTGCCGGCCTCGCGCGTGCCGTAGCCCTGCGCCAGCACGGTCTTGCCGTCGATGACCACGGCCACGGCCATGCCCGGAACCTGGCTGCGCTGCATGATGTCCGCGATGATTTGCGGCAGTTCCCGCAGCGCGCGTTCCTTGCTGCCTGCAGGGATGGCGACGGCGTCCGCGGGCGGATTCGGCGCGCTGGCGATGGGCACGGACTGCGACCAGGCTGCGGTGGCGCCGCCCAGCGCAAGAAGGATGACTCCGGTGACGAGCGTGTGTTTGCGGTTCATGATGGCCTCAGAATCCTGCTTGGTAAGCGATGCGGAAAACGCCCTGGTTGATGCGCAGGGCCTGGTCGCGCTGATGCGTGAGCCCGGCCTGCACGATGAAGCCCATGGGCGTGACGTAGGTAACCGCGCCTGAAATGCCCCAATCCGTATCGTCCAGCAGGCCGTACTGCGCCAGCTTCTGGCCGCTGCCGGAAAGCTTGCGCACGGCTGCTGTCGCGGTCAGCTGCCAGCGTTCGCGCGACAACGAGACCGAGGTCACGCCGTTGCCGTTGGACACGGGGGCGCCGCGAAAGGCGCTGGAATAGGTGGCTTCGTTGAACCAGCTCAGGTTCCACGAGTTGGCCAGCGGCGCGTCGTAGCGCAAGCGGGCCGATACCGTGTTGGCGCTTTTTCCTTGATCCGGATCCAGATGCAGCCGGCCCGCGTCCACCCCGCCCGACCATCCTTCCAGTCCGGGCAGATCGCGGAAGTCGTAGGAGAGAATGAAGGACTTCAATTGGTCGCTGAAGAGCGGCGGCTGATCGGGCCCGATGAGGCCGCCGTCCAGGCTGAAGCGTCGGTTCATCGCGGTGTTGTCGCGCTTGAACAGCATGGCGGCCACGGAGTGCGTTCCGCGGCCCGCGGTATCCAGGGTGTAGCGTCCGCCCACCCCGATCGAGCCGCGGAATTCCGAGTTCTCGTTGAAGCCTGTGTACAAGCCGTCGACCACGTGCCAGGCGTCGCCAAAGCCCAGATCCATCTTGCCGCCGTACAGCGCGTAGTTGTCCGCGGTATAGGCGGCGAACAGGTTGTCCAGGTCCAGGCCCAGATCGGAAAACGCATTGTCCTTGGTGTCGTTGGTGGACGAGTTGAAGGTCGCCTTGGTGCGGATCGAAAACTGCCGCGTCAGTTGCAGCACCAGGGCCGCCTCCGCCGTGGGTTGCACGCTGCTCCAGTGCGAGCGGGGAAGCTGGCCGTTGTCGTCCTGCACGCCAAAGAAGCCGGTGTAGCCGGTCATCAGCAGGAAGCGGCCGTTGAGCCGTGGATAGCTTTCACCGCCGTCGCCCAGCTCGCTGTAGGGCGTGAGGAAGATCTCCGTTTTGAAGATGTCCCGGGCTTCCTGCGCGCATGCGCCTTGCGCGGCCATGCTCAGCAGCGCGGCCGTTGCGGCCTGGCGCAGCGGCCGGCAGAATCCGTTCACCGCGCCAACTCGGCCGCCAGTTCACGCACCTGGGAATGGATGTTGTTGAACATGGCGAAGTTCACGCGGCTGGCGACGACGAACACGCCCAGCCCGCGGTTGGGCGACAGCACGGCGTAGGACATGAAGCCGCCCAGGCCGCCGCTCTTGCCCAGCAGCAAGGGCGCGCCATTGCGCGGCAGGGTCACGACCCAGCCCAGGCCCATGCCGTCGGCGTCGGTGACTTCCGTGCCTACGACGGACTTCAGTCCGTCATAGGGCAGCCACATCGTGTGCGCCAGCAACGACGCCTGCTTCGATTGTTTGGCGCCGTCCAG
Source organism: Achromobacter sp. ACM04 (assembly GCF_014851465.1). Classification (NCBI taxonomy): domain Bacteria; kingdom Pseudomonadati; phylum Pseudomonadota; class Betaproteobacteria; order Burkholderiales; family Alcaligenaceae; genus Achromobacter; species Achromobacter sp. ACM04. Next base: position 546,969 of record NZ_JACUZS010000002.1, on the reverse strand, counting down.
GTGCCAGCGCATCCAGCGCGCCATGTCGTCGGCGGTGGAGTAGATGCCGGCGCTGGCGTACATCACGTCCGGCACCGGGGCATTGGGATCGGGCTTGTCGAAGGGATCCAGCCCGGTCATCAGGCGCTTTTTCTGCGCGTCGTCAAGCGCATTGGTGGTGTCGGTCATGCCGGCGGGCTTCAGCACCTCGTTGGCCAGCACGGTGGAATAGTCCGCGCCGCCGGCCTTGGCCAGCGCATCGCCCAGCAGGCCGAAGCCCAGGTTGGAGTACAGCGTGGTGGTGCCGGGCACATAGGCCGGCTTGTGGCTGCCGATCCATTTCCAGTAATAGGCGCGGTCGAACGCGGCGAACGGATTGTCGGAGGGCTTGGCGTCAGGATTGGGCAGTTCACGCGGCAGGCCGGCCGAATGCGTGGCCAGGTCCAGCAGCGTCAGCGGGCGGCCGTTGGTTTCGACCTTGGCGTTTTCCGGCGCATATTTGGCCAGCGGATCCGTCAGCTTGAGCTTGTCCTTGGCTGCCAACGCCGCCAACACGTCGCCAGCGAACACCTTGGATACTGAAGCGATCCTGAAAATGGAGCGGCCATCCGGCTCCACGCCGCTGCCGGGCGCGGTTTCGCCATAGCCCTGAATCACGACCTCGTCGCCGCGCACGGCCGCGATGATCATTCCTGGCGCACCCGAGTTCAGGTACAGCTGCATGCCGGCCATGGAGACGGCATCCTGCAGCGCCAGGTCGGCCGCGCGGACCTGGCTGGCGCCCAGTGCGCAGGCGGCGCTCAAGGCTAGGGAGGTGATGCGCGGCAGTATGCGGGACGTCAGCATGCGGTTCTCTCTGCGGGACTTCGGGAACGGATGTTCCTTCGCCTGCGATGATCCCAAAAACTCGTTGCGCGGCCACTTGCGGCAGGACGAAACAACATGCCGGCATGACGAACTGCATATTTCAGAGGCGCGCCGGGTTCAGATGCCCATGCGTTCGCGCAGCGGCTTGCGGTAGGAGCGCGACACCGGCCAGGTCTCGTCCACGGCCCGCATCCGGATCAGCCACTTGTCCACGCTGCGGCGGTCCACGTCCATGACATGCAACGCGTTCGCAATGGCGGTGCGGTGCACCCGGAAGAAGGTTTGTTCCGGCAGGAGGGTCGACCATATGCCCAGCGCGCGCGAGTCCAGCACCATCGACCCGTCTTCCAGCCAGATTTCGCTGTAGTTGCCCGCCGAGCGCACGCCTACGATGGTTTCAGGCTGCACGCCGCGGACCACGCCTCGCATGCTGAGATAGATCACCGATGTGGCGCTGTCGTAGCGCGGCGCGCGGCCGCGCTCGCGGCTGTTGCCGTATTTGGCCTGGCCTATCAGGTTGGCGCATTGGTAGAGGGCGCGGACTTCGGCGGCGGACCAGGCCCGGTGCCGCACGGTGGTGTCGAAGCCGATGATGCCGTAGAGCTTCCCGTCATGGAAAACCGGCACGCTCAGCACGCTCTTGTTGCCCTGGCGCTGGAATTCGACCTGGATGGCGCGCGCGGTGCGGGGCAGGTCGTTGACGTCGTGGATGGCGACCGCCTGGCCTTTGACCATGAATTTGTGCAGCCAGGCGATCAGCGTGGTCGGCACGTCCTGGAGTTCGGCGACGAAGGGTTCGGTCTTTCCGCGGCACCATTCATGGGTATTGCGCAGGCGCAGCATGTCCGGGCGGTACTCGATCATCCATGACCGGTCCACGTCCGAGGTCTCGCCCATGTAGGCCAGCTGTTCGGAGATCGCGTCGTCGGCGGGGAGCTTGAGCAGGCTCATCGCGCAGTGGTAGAGCCAGTCCGACGAGGGATCGGGTTCAAGCAGGGTGGCGGGGTGAGTCTGGTACTGGACTGCATCCTTCACTTGCGGTTCCCCCCTGCGGCGACATGGCGCTTGGCGCGCTCGCGGGCCGGGCCCCGCGGCTAGGCTGGATTTTCCCTCTGGTAACGAGGGATGACAAGATCTGAAATCATCATCGCACCGTGGTCGGCGTCGCCGCCTGGGAGGCCTGCGTCGGCATGCGGCCCACGCTGAGCGTGCCGGGATCCTCTGCAGAGGGGCGCACCACCGCCGCCTTGTTGGCGTCGTTGGCGCCGAGCTTGGGCAGGTCGATGGGGCGCGCGGCCACGGTTTCGAAGGGGCCGCCGCCGGCCGATGGCACACCCTCCAGGGTCACGCCGCGGGTCCAGTTGCCATCGTGGCGCGACAGCACCTCGTAGCGCTGCGGGGCGCCGGTGGCGCGGGCGACGATGTAGAGCGTGCCATTGACCAGATTGAGCGCAGGCGGCGAGGCGGCCTGGGCGTCGAGCTTGGACGGCCTGCCGTGTTCCACCAGCCACAGTTGTCCGCCGGCGCGTTCCAGCACGGCAATCATGACGTTGCCGCCGGCGTCGGCGCTAATGGCTGGGCGGCCGATATAGGGCACGCCCATGTCGGTCGGCGCGCTCCATTCCATGTCGAGATCGGTGGTGTCGCCGGTCTCCATCAGGCGGGTCAGATGGTTGTTGCCGCGCTGGCGGAAATAGAGTTCGACGCGGTCCTGGTGATTGCGGATCGCCGCCAGGCCGCCGGCGGCCTGGGGCGCGGGCACGCGGCGCCAGTCCTGCCATTCGGGGAGCTGGCCTTTGGCGGCCGGCAGTTGGCGGGTGTAGTGGAGCTCGCCGGTCCCGGTGAGCGCGAAGATGATGTAGCGTCCGTCGCCGCCCAGCGCCGCAGCGGGGGCGCCGGTCACGCCCTCCAGCGGCGGCAGGTCCTGCCAGGCGCCCCAGCTGCCGTCGACGCCGGAGGGCGTGATCCAGTGCAGCAGGCCGTCGTAGCCCAGCGCCACGGCGGCGGCTTCGCCGCGCGGCGCAACCGCCGGGATCTGGGTCACGCGCAGGCCGCCCAAGGCCTGCCAGCCTTGCCAGGTGCCGTCGTGGCGCTGTTTGTTGGCCCACACGCCGCCCAGCGGGTCGCGCGCCATCAGGCCGGCCGTGCCGTCGGTATGGGTGTACGACACCAGCGGGCCGTTGGTGCGCCCGCCCAGGCTTTGCCAACGCCGCTGGTCCGCGTCCCAGCGGTTGACGGCGCCATTGGTTTCGCCGGCAGCGAACACCACCAGGCCGCCGCGCCCGTCCGGGTAGAGCTGCGGCGCGATGTCCTGGCGCGACACGTAATAGGCGCGCTGCACCCAGGCGGCCGCGGGGCCGGCGGGCTCCTTGCAGCCGGTGGGGCCGGCGCAATAGTGGTAGTCGTTCCAGGCGTAGTGCTGGAAGGTCAGCGACTTGCTGGCGATTTCGGCCTGAGTCAGGTTGGTGGCGCGCTCCTGGCTGGGGTAATCGACGTAGCCCATCTCGGCGTAGTTGCCGGGCGCGCGCAGCATGGCTTCGCGCGCCAGCCGCGCGCTGGCGATATGGTCGGGATGGCCATGGCCGGCGCAGCGCCAGCACAGCTGCGTGTAAGGCACGGCGATCGTATCGTCGAGATGGCGTACCGTGGTCGGCGCGTACTGGCGGATCAGGTCGGCCAGGGTGTCGATCAACTGTTCGCGCGTGTAGGACTCGGCATAGGGGCCGAGCGTGTCGACGTTCTGGCCGGGTACGGATTCAGTGCGGCTCAGCGGCGTCAGGCTGCCCCAGCCCTTGCCCAGCCAGGGATCCTTCAGGCGCATGTGCCAAAGCTGCACGCGCGGATTGCCCTTGAGGGTAAAGCGCGCGATGTGCCGTCCGCCCGCGATGCCGGCGTCTTCCTTCCATTCGTCCGGTTGATGCGCCATATAGGCATAGGCGGAGCGCACGCCGCGCTCGCGTCCCAGCATGTAGGTATCGCCTTCGCCGGCATCGCTTGCGGTCAGGTAGACCAGCCGCACGCAGCCGCCTGCCTGGATGTTGGAGGCGATGTCCGGGTTCATGAACAGCAGGTCGTCGTCCAGGTGGGCGACGAAAGCCATGTCCTTGATGCCATGGCATTGCGCCAGCGTCGGCGGAGCGGCGAACGCTTGGGCGGAGAGCAGAGTGGCGACGGTACAGAGTAGCGCCCGGCCAAGGGGGCGCAGCATGGCCAACAAGACGTGCATAACGGGGCGCAGCAGAAAAGGCGCGGCGCGTAAGGGGTATTGAGGTGGGACCAGTATAGCGGTGCGGGATGGCGGTAAATGGGGGCGGTACAGACGGCCCCGTGGCCCTCATTCCGGCATGGCGCGGCCGGTCCGCCCGCGCTAGCGGTTGGGCGCGGCCATGGCCTTATCGCCCTGGTACGGGCTGAGATCCAGCCCCGCCTGCTGGAAGCGCCGCACGATTGCCGGCAGTTGCTTGCTTTGGCTTGCGCCGTCGACGGCCTGGATGGCCTGGCGGCATGTTTCGATGTCCTTCGGGCAGCCGTGGCCGGGCGCCAGCAGGCTGGCGTACACCGATATGTTGACGGCCAGCTGGGACACCTGGACGGCGGTCGGCTTGCCCAGGTAGAAGTCGTCCAGGTCGCGCTTGAGGCGGGCAGTCTCCTCTTTGCCGGCAAGCGCGCCGTCGCGGCAGTCCATGAAGGTGGGTGACTCGTCGATCAATTCCATGCGGCTGCATGCCAAGGCCAGGCGTGGAGCGGGCAGGAGGCCCGCCGGCAACTGGGCCTGGACAGTCGGCGATCCCGAGGTGGCGAACGACACTATCCGTCCGTTCGTGCGCTTGCCGGCATCGACCGGGCCGGCGATCAGCATGGTCACATCCAGCGACGCAGGAAAGCGCGCAGTCGGGCCGTTGGCATAAGCCCGGGACACGGTTTCGGCGGTCGCGGCGGGCAGGCCGAGCCTTGCGCCGATAAGGCTGTTGCCGCCTTGCAGGTAGGTGTCGAGCTCGTCGCGCAGCACGGCTTCCAGCACGGCCGCCTCGGTGGCGGAAAGACTGTAGGCGGCGCTGGCCAGCGTGGGGACCAGCAGGCCCAACATCGCGCAGAGCTTTTTCATGGATACGTTGCGGCAGTGTGGTTCGGCGCGCAAGGGTAACCGGTTTGCGCGCGCAGCGTGGAGGGCGTCAGTTCGCGCCGGCGCTGGCCAGCAGCCAGTCGCGCAGGCGTTCATGCGCGGCGTCGGCGCGGACCGCATCCTTGCGCAGGCACAGGCTGAAGGCCGCGCCGCTTTCGATGAAGCCCAGCGGCGCGGCCAGCCTGCCTCGGTGCAGTTCGGCCTCCACCAGCACCGCCGGCGCGATGGCCACGCCCAACCCGGCCGCGGCGGCCTCCAGCATGTGGCCCAGATGGTCGAACTCGCGCCCCGCTTGCCGTGGCGTCAGCGCGATGCCCTGGCGCGCCGCCCAATCCTTCCAGGCGTCGGGCCGCGAACTGGTGTGCAGCAGCGGCGTATCCAGCACGTCGGCCGCATCGCGGATATGCGCGGCCAGGGTCGGGGTGCAGACCGGGCCTATGGTTTCGGCGAAGAGCGGGGTGACGCCCCATTCTTGCGGCCAGGCGCGCCCGGCCAGGATCAGCGCATCCACGCGCTGCGTGTTCAACAGGGCGGCATCTGCGGCTGTCTGCAGCCTGATGCGGATGTCCGGATGCAGGGCTTCGAATTGTTCAAGCCGCGGGATCAACCAGTTGGAAAGAAAGCTGGCGGGCGCACCCACCGCCAATTCGGCCGGCTGCGTGCCGCGCCTGAGTTCGTCGCAGCGGCGCTCCAGCAGGTCGAAGGCGTCATGCGCCGCGCGCTGCAGGTCCAGGCCCGCCGCGGTCAGGTGGACGCGCCCCGCGCGCCGCTCGAACAAGGCGCAGCCCAGCCATTCTTCCAGTTGCCGGATCTGCTGGCTGACTGCGCTATGGGTCACGCAGAGTTCCTTGGCGGCCAGCGTGAAACTCGCCTGGCGGGCCGCGCTGTCGAAGAATCGCAGGGCATTGAGGGATGGCAGACGTCTCATGATTGTTAGCTGAGCTTACATATATGGGAAATAAATCATTGATTCAAATAAGTATTTTGTGACGATAGCATAAGGAAAATCCTACTCATCCCGTCACGGAAAACCTATCCATGCCACTCGCCATCCATCCGGCCGCGCCCGACAGCCGAGGCCAATTCGGCCCCTACGGCGGCCGCTACATGCCCGAAACGCTGGTCCCCGCCCTGGACGAACTTGAACGCCAGTTCAAGGCGGCGCTGGCGGACGAGGACTTCTGGCAGACCTACCGCGGCCTGCTGGCCGACTATGTGGGCCGGCCGAGCCCGCTGTTCCTGGCGCGCGGCGTTTCCGGGGAGCTGGGCGGCGCGCAGGTCTACCTCAAGCGCGAAGACCTCAACCACACCGGCGCGCACAAGATCAACAACTGCCTGGGGCAGATCCTGCTGGCGCGCCGCATGGGCAAGCGCCGCATCATTGCCGAAACCGGCGCGGGCCAGCATGGCGTGGCGACTGCCACCGTCTGCGCCCTGTTCGGCCTGCAGTGCGTGGTTTACATGGGCGCCGAAGACATGGAGCGCCAGTCCGTCAACGTGCGCCGCATGCGGATGCTGGGCGCCGAGGTGCGCGCGGTGCACGCCGGCACCGCCACCCTGAAGGACGCGATGAACGAGGCCTTGCGCGACTGGATCGCCCATCCCGCCGACACGTACTACCTGCTGGGCACCGGCGCCGGACCGCATCCTTATCCCTGGCTGGTGCGCGAGTTCCAGAAGGTGATCGGGGAGGAGACGCGCCAGCAGATCGCGGCCAAGACCGGCCGCGTGCCCGACGCCATGGTGGCCTGCGTAGGCGGAGGCTCCAACGCGATGGGGTTTTTCTACCCCTTTCTGGAACTGGCAGACGTGCGTCTGTACGGCGTCGAAGCCGGCGGGCTGGGCCTGGCCAGCGGGGCGCATGCGGCCAGCATCAGCGCGGGCCACGAGGGCGTGCTGCACGGCTGCCGCAGCTATTACCTGCAGGACGAAGACGGCCAGATCGTCAACGCGCATTCGATATCGGCCGGCCTCGACTATCCGGGCGTCGGGCCCGAACACGCCTTGCTGCATGACCGCAAGCGCGTGGACTACGTGTCGGTCACGGATGCCGAGGCCGTGTCGGCCTTCCATTGGCTGACGCGCAAGGAAGGCATCCTGCCCGCGCTGGAAAGCGCGCATGCGCTGGCCTATGTGCGCAAGCTGGCGCCGCGGATGGCGCCCCACGAGATTCTCGTCGTGTGCCTGAGCGGACGCGGCGACAAGGACATGGACACGGTGACTCAATTTGGCGAGGTGGCGGCATGACCCGGCTTGATCGAACCTTGGCGGAGCTGCGCCAATCTGGACGCAGTGGGCTGGTGACCTATTTTGCGGCGGGCGATCCCGATCCTGCCGCATGCCTGGAGCTGCTGCGCGGCTTGCGCGCGGCGGGTGCGGACGTGATCGAACTCGGCATGCCGTTCAGCGATCCGGTCGCGGACGGTCCCGTGCTGCAGCGGGCCAACGTGCGTGCGCTGGCCGGCGGCCAGACCCTGAAGCGCACGCTGACCCTGGTGCGCGATTTCCGCGAGGCGGACGCGCATACGCCCTTGGTGCTGATGGGCTATCTGAATCCCATCCTGCGGCATGGGGTTGAAGGCTTCATCGAGGACGCGGCCGCGGCGGGCGCGGACGGCCTGATCCTCATTGACCTGCCGCTCGAACATGCCGACGAGATCAGCCGCGCGGCGCGCGCGCATGGCCTGCATCTGATCCGGATGTCCGCGCCCACGTCCGAGGACGCGCGGCTGGCGGGCTTGCTGCGCGACGCCAGCGGGTTTGTCTATCACATCATGCTGGCCGGCACGACGGGTGCGGACTTGCCTGACGAGCGCCGCATCGCGCAGGATCTGGACCGGCTGCGCTCGCATACCAGGCTGCCGGTGGCTGCGGGCTTCGGCGTGCGTTCGCCTGATGAAGCCCGGCTCGTCGCGCGGCATGCCGATCTGGTGGTGGTCGGCTCGCGGCTTGCGCAAGTGCTGGCGGAGCAGGGCGTGGCGGGCGCGCTGGGCGAGGTGCGGGGGCTGGCGGCGGCGCTGCGGGGGTAGACGGCGCGTGCGCCGTCCTGAAAGGCCGGGCAGCGCGCATGCCTCAGGCGTACCGCTCCAGCCGGAACGGCCTGATATCGACGGGTGTTTCGTTCCCCTGGATAAGGGCGGCCAAGGTTTCACCCACCGCGGGACCGATGCCGAATCCGTGTCCGGAGAAGCCGGATGCCAAGTAAAGCCCCGGCACGGCGGCGACCGGCGCGATGACAGGCATGGCGTCCGGCGTCACGTCGATGTAGCCGCCCCAGGATTGCGCGATGCGGGCCTGCTGGAACACGGGGAAGGCGCGCAGCAGGCGCTCCCAGGCCTGGTCGATCCCGCGTTTGTAAGGCGCGGGATCGAGCACGCGGCAGCGCTCGTAAGGCGTTTCGCGGTCGGCCGGAAAGCGGCGCGGCGTCGCCAGTTCTTCGAAGAAGCGCTTGCTGAAGCGGATCCGGACCAGCGAGTTGTTGGCGATCCAGGCGCGCAGGAACTTGCCCATCAGGCGGAAACTGTCCGGCACCAGTTCGGCCAGCGAGGCCGAGAACTGCGAGACGGTATAGCCGCCGTCGGCGCGCTTGCGGCAGGTGAAGTCCTTGCCGTTGATTGCCAGCGAAACGCCGGCGTCGAAAGGTTCGGTGCGCAACACCGAACCGCGCACCTTCAACTGCGGAAAGTCCACGCCCAGATTGCCGCAGAACAGGCGCGACCAGCCGCCGGCGGCCACCAGCACCGCCTGCGCGCGCAGCGTACCGCGTTCGGTGATGACGGTGTCGGCGCGGCCGGCGCTGGTCTCCACGCCGCGCACGGCGCAGTTTTCGTATATCAGCGCGCCGGCTTGGCGCGCCAGCGCCGCGACGCCCTGGGTGGCGATCTGCGGCTCGGCCACCCCGTCGGCGGCGCTGTAGAGCGCGCCCGTCCAGGCGCGTCCGGAACTGGGCAGCAGGCGCAGGGCTGCTTCGCGGCCCAGCATGTCGGCCTCTACGCCATAGGCGCGCGCCTTGGCCAGCCAGCTTTCGTGCTCGGCGGCGTCCGTCTCGTTTTCTTGCAGGTAGACCAGCCCGTTGCGGCGGTAGCCGACTTCGACCTGGGCCTGGATCTCGCGCCAGAGCTGGTTGGCGCGCAGCGCCAGCGGCACTTCGGGCAGGTCGCGTCCCAAGGTGCGTACCCAGCCCCAGTTGCGCGAGGACTGCTCGCAGGCCAGCGTGCCTTTCTCGAACAGCGCGCAGCGCACGCCGCCGCGCGCCAGCGCGAGCGCCGTGCTCACGCCTATGATGCCGCCGCCGATGATGGCCACGTCCACCGTGGCAGGAAATTGCGTTTGTGTCGTCATGGCAAAGTGAAAGCGCCAGGGCAGGGGGTCAGGCGGGGTAGCCCAGCGCGTCGCGCAGGCGGTACCAGTTGATGGCCAGCGTGGCGCCGAATTGCCGCGCCGGGTAGAAGGGCATGCGCTCGATGGGCGTGACGGGGAAGTCGAGTTCACCTGCCGGCACGCCGCGGATGGCGTCGGTCAGCACGCGGCCCAGCGCCGTGCCCATGGCCACGCCGCGTCCGCAGTAGCCGTAGGCGGTCCAGATGCCCGGCGCCAGCCGATGCACGCGAGGCAGGTCGTCCATGGTCATGCCCACGCGGCAAGCCCAGCCATGGCGCCAGGCGGCGTCGGCCAACTGCGGGAAGCGCGCGACCGCAGCGCGGCGCAGCTGCTCGCCAGTTGACGGGTCCAGGCGCTCGGACGAGTGCCCGCGGCCGCCGATGACGAAGCGCCCCTCGGGGTCGATCCGGCAGTAGTAGGTGATCTTGCGCGTCTCGGAGATGCCGGCGCGCAGCGGCAACAACTGCTCCTGTAGCGCTTGCGGCAGGGGATCGGTGGCGATCTGCGCGCTGGATACGTTGACGTACGACTGCGCGACGGCCGGCCACAGCCGGTCGGTGTAGGCGTCGGTCGCCAGGACGACGTGGCGCGCCTGGACCGCAAAGCCGTTGACGCTCAGCGTCGCGCCGCCGTCAGGCGTGGGCGCGATGGCGGACACCGGCGAGTGGTCGTGCACCGCCGCGCCTGCGTCCTGCGCCGCGCGCGCCAGTCCGCGCGCGAAGGCCAGCGGCTGCACCGCGCCCGCGCGCTTTTCGCGCAGGCCCGCGGGCCAGAACGAGGATCCGGTGGCTGCGCGCATCGCGCCGGCGTCCAGGTATTCGACGTCGCCGCCATGGGTGTTCAGCTCCCGCGCGCGGTTTTTGAGATAGCTGCCCGATGCCGCCGAGAACGCGCCCTGGATCCAGCCGTTGCGGGTGGGCGAGCAATCGATGCGCAGGCGTTCGGCCAGTTCGAAAAGGTAATCGGCATTGCCGTAGGCAAAGCGCATCATGCGCGTCGCCGTGTCCGCGCCGAAGCGGCGGATCAGCGCGGCAGGGCCGGGCTTGAAGCCCGGCACCACCTGGCCGCCGTTGCGTCCGGAGGCGCGGTGGGCCACTTCATGGGATTCGAACAGCGCCACCTTGAAGCCGGCCTCGGCCAGATGCAAGGCGGCCGACAGGCCGGTGAAGCCGCCGCCGACCACGGCGGCGTCGACATGCAGCGGACCGGCCAGCGCCGGCGAGGCGGCGCGCGCAGGCGCGGTCGCGGCCCACAGCGTGGCTGCGGGCGAAAACAGATCGTTGTTCATGGTGCCGGAGCTACTGGGCGTGGGTGACGCGTTTGAGGAAATCGCGCATGCGTTCGTTGCGGGGATTGGTCAGCACTTCGCGCGAGGGGCCCTGTTCGGCGATACGGCCGTTTTCCAGGAACAGAACGCGGTCAGAGACGTTGCGCGCGAAGTCCATTTCGTGCGTGACGATGACCATGGTCATGCCCTTCTCGGCCAGCGTGCGCATCACGGACAGCACCTCGCCCACGAGTTCCGGATCCAGCGCCGAGGTCGGCTCGTCGAACAGGATGGCCTCGGGTTCCATCGCCAGCGCACGGGCGATGGCCACGCGCTGCTGCTGGCCGCCGGAGAGCTGCTGCGGATAGTGGTTCATCTTCTCGGCCAGGCCGACCGACGCCAGGATCTCGCGGCCGCGCGCGGTGGCGGACTCGACGCTTTCGCCCTTGACGTGCACCGGGCCTTCGATGACGTTCTCCAGCGCGGTGCGGTGCGGGAACAGGTTGAAGCGCTGGAACACCATGGCCACGCGCTGGCGGATGTTCTGGATGTCCTTGCGGCGCGCGTCCACGGTGACGCCGTCGATCGTGATACGGCCGCCGTCGTAGCGTTCCAGGCCGTTGATGCAGCGCAGGAGCGTGGATTTGCCGGAGCCCGACGGGCCGATCAGGCAGACCACTTCGCCCTGCTGGATTTCGGCGTCGATGCCTTCCAGCACGCGGTGGGCGCCGAACGACTTGCTGAGGTTTTCGATCTTGATCATTGGCGGCGCCCCAGTCGGCGTTCAAGTTTGCCGATGAAGTACATCATGGGCAGGCTCATGGCCAGGTACATGAGGGCTACCAGCGTGAAGATGGTGGCGCTCTTGAAGGTGGAAGATGCAATCAGCTTGCTCTGCATGGACAGCTCGACCACGGTGATGACCGCTGTTTGCGAGGAATCCTTCAGCATCATGACCACGTTGTTGCCGTAGGGCGGCAGCGCGACCTTGAAGGCCTGCGGCAGCACCACGCGGCGCATCAGCTTGGCGCGCGACATGCCCAGCGACTGGGCAGCTTCGAACTGGCCGGGATCGACCGCGTCGATGCCCGAGCGGAACACTTCCGACATGTACGAGGAGTACGCGATGCCCAGGCCCAGCGCGCCGGCCTGGAAGGCGGTCAGGCTGATACCGATTTCGGGCAGCACGAAGTACATGTAGAACAGCACGACGATGATGGGAACGCCGCGGATGATGTTGGTGAGGATGCGGCTGGCGTGCGATAGCGGCGCAACGCCGCTGACCCGCAGCAGAGCCCAGAACAGGCCGAGCGCCGTGGCGATGACCAGCGCCGCCGCAGTAATGGCGATGGTCGTCAGCACCCCCTGCATCAGCACCGGGAAGAACTCCGCGGCGTCACTGAAAAATGACTGGAACATCTTGGATACCTGTTAGGCGGCGCGCCGCGGCGGATCGGGCCGCGGCGCTCGGGATCAGGGCGCGACGCCCCACTTCTTCATGATGGCGGCAAGGGTGCCGTCCTGGCGCAGCACATCGATGGCCGCGTTGAGCTGCTTGACGCGTTCGGCGTCTCCCTTGCGCACGGCAAGCGCGATGTTGGTGGGCATGGCAGGCTGATAGCTTTCGACGTAGCGCACGTTGCGCACGCCCTGGGTGCGGACCTGGTAGGAAATCACCGGTCCGTCGCCGAAGGCCGCGTCCAGGCGTCCGAGCGCCACGTCGCGCACCAGGTCGGACATGGTTTCGTACATCTTGATTTCCTTGAGGCCGGGCGCGGCCTTCAACGGCTCGACGTAGAGCGTGCCGATTTGCACGCCGACGGTCTTGCCCTTCAGGTCGGCAATGCTCTTGTAATCGGTCTTGTCCTTCTCCGGCACGATCAGGGCCTCGCCGTACTCCACCACCAACTGCGTGAAATCGACCACTTCGGCGCGCTGCGGCGTCTTGGCGAAGGCCGAGGCGATGATGTCGATCTTGTTGGTCTGCAGGGCCGGCACCAGCGAGGCGAACGGGATGGGCATGACTTCCGCAGTGAAGCCGGCCTGCTTGCCCACTGCGTGGGCGATGTCGATCATCACGCCCTGCAGGGTATTGGTCTTCGGATCCAGGAAGTTGAACGGCACCGCGGTCGGCGTGGCGCCTACCTTGACGGTCTGGGCGTGCGCGCCCGACAGGGCGGCGGCGCACAGCGCCGTCGCCACCAACGTTTTCAACACTTTGTGCAGCATCGGAATCCCCTTGGAAGCTGGAATCGCGCGCCTGCACGGTGTACCGGACGTCCGATTTCGTCCTTGTCAGGTGCGCATTATCGTATCGAATAGCGATAAGCTTATATCGCATGTAGATTTTATAATCCGGCCAAGGAAAGCCTGTCAATCAACTCCGGTTTTAGCTAAGCGCTTTTTATTTAAGGGTTTTCCCGAGATTACCTGATGCGAAAAAGGTAGAATGCATCAAAAGAACCGCGGCTTTTTCTTGCATTCATTTGAATTGGAATGCAATCTCTGCGTATCGAACATTAATAGACTGGGCGGCCTGCGCCGCCCAGCCCAGCCATGAATCCGGAAACCTCCACGCTGTACGTCCAATCGCTGGCCACGGGCATCGCCGTGCTCGATGCCTTCGATGCCGAACACACCTCCATGAGCCTGCCGGACATTGCCGCCGCAGCGGGCATCACCCGCAGCGCGGCGCAGCGCTTCGCGTTCACGCTGGAAGCGCTGGGGCTGCTCAACAAGGACCCTGTCAGCAAGCGCTATTCGCTGTCGTCCCGCACGCTGGACGCAGGTTGCCGCTACCTGGAATCGCATCCGCTGCTGGACCGCGCCAATCCCTTCCTGCTGGAACTCAATCGCAATGCCGGCGAAACCGTGAACCTGGCGGAGCCGGCCGGGCAGGACATGATCTACATCGGCCGCTTTCCCAGCCCCTTGCGGTTACTGGTGCACATGCCCGTGGGCCGGCGCATCCCGATGTACTGCTCCTCCACCGGGCGCGTGTACCTCGCCGGCATGAGCGACGAGCAAGCTTGCGAGGCCCTGGAGGCCAGCGAGCGCGTGAAGTACACGGCCAACACGCTGACCGGCCTGGATGAACTGATGGCGCAGATCCGCCTGTCGCGCGAGCAGGGTTACGCCTGCTGCAAAGAGGAGTACTACCGCGGGGATCTGGCGCTGGCGGTGCCGGTCTACGACCTGAACCAGCGTGTGGTGGCGGGCCTGCAGCTGTCCGTGTCGGCGGCCAAGTGGACGGTCAAGCGCGCGGTGTCGCGCTTCGTTCCGATGATGCTGGAAACGGCCAGGCAAATCTCCACGTCGCCACCCACGCCTCGCGCCTTGACGGCGTTCGGCGGCGGCGCTGCGCGCGACCTGCACGCCGAGCCGCCAGGGCGCGTCAGCGGACGCAAGCCGTGAGGCTGGCGGCCGCTCCAGGCAGTTGCGGCTTCAAGCCGTTTGCGGCGTCTTTGTGCCCGGCTCGCCGCGGCGACCAGGCTTGCCATACAGCAGGCGCGCGCACAGGAACGCGCTGAGCGCGCCGGGCGCCGCGCCGATGGTCAGGGGGAAGCCCAGCTCTTCCAGCCAGGGCCTGCCCTGGGAGATAAAACCCGTCAGGAAAACGAAGCCATAGACGGCGCCGACCAGCGCCATCGCGGCATAGGCGCGCCAGGACGGATGCGCCGGCCGCAACGCGCCGGCCACGATGCCGCACAGCAGGGCGGGCACGAAGCCGAAAATGTAAAACCAGGGCAGGGCGTAGACCAGCATGAGCAGGTTCTCGGGATCCCGGGTCACGGCCGTCAGCGCGATGATGACGCCTGCGCCGCCGATGGGCGGCGCGGCCACGCCGTAGAGTGCGCCGCCCGCGACCAGATCGCTGCCCAGGCGCCGGCCGGCAGTGCCCATTGTGTGTTGCCGCCTGCGGCGGTAAGCGATGGCGGCGAGAGCGCCTAGAAGCAGTATGCCGGCCGAGATATAGGGGGTCATCGCGTCATGCAGAATGTGGGCGGGAGTGGCATGGCCGGCTTGCCGCGGGAAAGCGGCAAGCCGGCGCAACAGGTCTGATGATACCGTGGCGGCCGGCCAGGTTTTCCTGCGCGCGCCGCGCCCGCATCGCACGCAGCGCCATTCTGCGGCGGCGCGGCGCTCAAGTCGGGTCGTTGCCGGCGCGCGCGTCAGCGGCGCCGGCGCTGTCGTTCAATGAGCTGGCCAGCGCGGGGGCGGCCTCGTCCGCTGCGGGCTGTTGCTCCGTGCGCCGCATCAGCCGTTTGCTCACCATGGCGGCGACGAAGGCATTGCGTTGGGCCGCGTTGTAACCGGGGTGGCTGAGTTCGCGTACGTATTCGTTGATCACGGGTTTCATGGATGTTCTCTCGTCTTGAGGCCAGGCAGGGGCCGGGCGTGTTGGCTTGCATCGGCGCGGACGGCTTGCAGCAGGCGCGCCATGGTGACTTCGGCGCCGGTGTCGGCGGTAAAGAGCGCGCGGCTCCAGCGGCGCGCGCGCTGATCCGGCGCGGGCGCCGGAAACTGGACCACGAAGCGCAGCCGCCTCAGGAATGCGCTGTCCAGGTTGGACTTCAGGCTGGCGGCCCGCGACGCCAGGCCGCGGTAGGACTGCATGGGTTGCAACAGGTAGCTGACCTCGATATTGGCGTAGCGGTCATGGCTGTCCTTGACGTTCGCGCGCTTGCCGAAGAGAGCGTCGGCTTCGTCGAAGTACAGGACCGCGCCGCGCTGCTCGACCGACTCGAACAGGCGGCTCAGGTTTTCCTCGGTTTCGGCGATGTATTTGCTGACGATCCTGGACAGGTCGATGCGATGCAGCGCCAGCCCCGTATCGCGCGCCAGTTCCTCGGCAGCCTCGAAGGCCTGCGCCCGAGCGCGCGGGTCATGTTGGACGCCGGTGTCCCAAAACGCGAGGATGCGCGGTTCCGTGGGCGCGTTCATGGCGGACTTCCTTCCGTTTGCCCGGCGCGTTGCTGGACCCGGATGACCACGAACTCGGCCGGCTTGAGCGGAGCGAATCCCACCAGGATGTTGACCATGCCGCGATCCCTGTCCTGTTGCGTGGTGGTCTCGCCATCGCACTTGACCAGATAGGCATCGCGGGGCGTGCCGCCCTGGAAGGCGCCCTGGCGGAACAGTGCATTCATGAAGGCGCTGACGTTCAGCCTGATCTGCGCCCAAAGCGGCTCGTCGTTGGGCTCGAACGCGGCCCACTGCGTTCCGCGCAAGAGCGATTGTTCCAGGTGCAGCGCCAGACGGCGCACCGGCACGTACTTGTATTCCGAGGCGAAGTGGTCCGTGCCTTGCAGGGTCCGCGCGCCCCAGCAGACCGCGCCGCGTCCGGCAAAGGTGCGCAGGCAATTGACGCCCAGGGTATTCAGGTTGCGGCTCTCGTCGTCGCTGACCGCCGCGGCCAGGGACAGGACGCCAGCGAGGCCCGCGTCGATGCCGGCTGGCGCTTTCCAGACGCCGAGGTCGGCGTCGGTGCGCGCATACAGGCCCGCGATCGTGCCGCAAGGCGCGGTCAGGCGCGGCAGGCCATTCTTCAGCGGGTCGGCCGCGCGGGTCCAAGGGAAATACAGCGCGGCATGATCGGACCTGGGCAGCGCCGCACCCATGACTGCGGCCGCCATGGAGGCCGCATCGGCCGCCGCGGGCGGCGCATCGATGATCATGAAGGCGTGCAGCTCTTTGCAGTAGGACACGGCATCGGCCAGCACGATGCTGTGCGTGATGCCGGGCAGGCATAGCAGGTTGAAGGCATGGGCATCGTCCAGCGCGTAGAGGCCCCGGCGCTGCGCGCGCTGGCCGATGAAAGCGGCATGCGCCTCCAGCGGATCGTTCTGCGCAGGCTGCGCCACGCGCACGACCCAGGCTTGAGCGCCGCCGTTCAGGAAGAATTGAAGCACCGCGTAGCCGAGTTCACAGCCCTCGGCCAGCCCGCCGAACTCGCGTTCGTAGTCGGCGAAATCCTGGATGTGGACGGGATGGTTGAGCGGTCCGCGCATGGCCGTGCCCAGGAACGCGGCAACCGAGGTCGGCGCGCCTGCAATGGTGCGCACGCCTGCGGGAATTTCCTGGACATACACCCCGGGATGAGTCAGGGCAGGGACCATGAACTGCTCCTTTCCACGGCGACTTGATGGCGTGAACCTGCAGCAGGAGAGTCTTCGCGGGACGGCCGAAGCGCCGCGGACAGAGGGCCGGGCGTGGGCGCGACACGCCGTAGCGCGGGCGTCTGGCGGGCGTTGCGCCGCGCTTCTAGTTGGATTGCAGCGGAAAGGCAATCGGGCATAAGCAGCAGCCCTGATGAGATGTTTTATAGAAGGTCTGATAAAAGCGGGCAATAGCTTTTCAGCGGTGTTAACGTTCTGTTGCTTATTCAGAAGCCGGCCCTTGCAGGACGCCTTGCAGGCAGGCCGGTCGAGGCTTGGCCCGTAGCGGCGGCGCTGCGGGAAATCAGAGTGGCCGGGGGCCCGACTGGCGGCCGCGGCCCTCAACGAGGAGCGCGAGATGTGTAGCCTGACCCGACTGTGGCGCGTGCATGTTTTCCCGACAACGACGTCTGCGCCCGCGGGTCCGCCCGGGCGCCTGTCTCGCCTCGCTCTCGCGCTTGCCGTGGCCGGCATGGCAGCCGGCGCGGGCCTGACGCCGACCGGCACGGCGCAAGCCCAGGGACAGACCCCGGCGCAAACGGCGCCTGCCCAATCCGATGCGCAGGAAGAGGCCGCGCGTTCGCTGCAATGGCCGCGCAGCTTCGAAGCCGCCGACGGCACGCGGGTGGAGCTCTATCAACCCCAGATCGATACCTGGACTGCCGACCGCATTACGGGCCGCATGGCGGTGGCGGTCGGCGCAGCCAAGGGCAATCCCACCTACGGCGTGGCCGACTTTTCCGCCCGGGCCGAGGTCAACAAGCCGGCGGGCCTGGTGCATCTGTCGGACATCCGGATCGAGCGCGTGCAGGTGCCCACCGCGCCGGAAGCCGCCGCCAAACTGCGCAGCCAGCTTGAAGCCCGCCTGCCCGCCAAGGGCGTGGTCACGCGGCTTGATGCGCTGCAACTGAGTTATACGCTGTCCCAGAACAACCCGGCCACGAAGACCGTCCCGGTGGACAACGCGCCGCCGCGCATCATCTACCGCACCGTGCCGACCGTGCTGGTGCTGATCGACGGCGGACCCGTGCTGGCTGAGGTGCCCGACGCGGCAGGCTGGCGCCGCGTGGTCAACACGCGCGCGCTGATGCTGGCGGACAATGCGGGCCGCTATTTCCTGCAGGCGGCCGGCCATTGGTACGAAGCGCGCACCGCCACCGGGCCGTGGACGGATCTGCCGCAGCCGCCCGCCGCCCTGTTGGCCGCCGCCGACGCGGCGCGCCGCAAGGCCGAGCCGGACCCGATGCTGCCGCATGGCGGCAAGGCGCCGCACCGGGCGCCGGCCATCGCGGTATCCACCGCGCCGGCCGAGTTGCTGGTGACCGTCGGCCAGCCTGAAATGCGGCCGGTGCCAGGGACTTCGCTGCTGTCGGTGGCCAATGCCGATCACGCCCTGTTCATGAATCCGGGCGACAACCGCTACTACGTGCTGGTGTCCGGCCGCTGGTTCCGCGGCGCCAGCCTGGACGGCCCCTGGTACTACGTGCCGGGCAAGCAGCTGCCGCGCGATTTCGCCAAGATTCCATCAAAGGATCCGCAGTCGGGCGTGCTGGCTTCGGTGCCGGGCACGCCGCAGGCCAAGGAGGCGCTGATCGCCTCCACCATTCCGCAGACCGCCACGGTGTCGCGCAGCGCGGCGAAACTGCAGGTGGAATATGCCGGCGGCTCCCCGACGCTGCGGCCCATCGAGGGTACGGCGCTGTATTACGCCGCCAACTCGCAGGTGCCGGTGATACAGGCCGAAGGCCGCTACTACGCCTTGTCGCGCGCGGTCTGGTTCGTGTCGGATTCCCCCCTGGGGCCGTGGCGCGTGGCCGACCATGTGCCGGCGGTCATCTACGCCATACCCGTCAGCTCGCCGCTGCACTACGTCACCTATGTGCAGGTGTACGGCTCCACCCCGCAGAGCGTGGTGTTCGGCTACACGCCAGGCTACATGGGCGTGGTGGCCAGTCCTGACGGCACCGTGGTGTACGGCACCGGTTACGCGTATCCGCCGGTCATCGTGCAGGACACCTGGGTCGGCTATCCGCCCAGCTATGGCTACGACGCGGCTTTCGCCACCGCTACCGGTTTCGCCTTTGGTTTCGTCGCCGGCGAGACCTGGGGGGGCGCCGCTCCCTATTGGGGGCCGTATTGGGGCGCGCCCTATTGGGGTGGCGTCAACGTGAACCAGGTCGACGTCTATGGCGCCTGGGGCGGCTCCGGCGTGGTCACGCACGCGGCCGGCTGGAACGGCTGGACCGGCACCGAATGGCAGGGCACCCACGCCGAGGGCTACAACCCGCAGACCGGCGCAGCCTTCGAAGGCACGCGCGGCGCGGCCTATAACGAGTACACCGGCAATGCGGCTGCCGGGCGGCGCGACGCCTATACCAACCCGACGACCGGCGCCTCGGGCGCGGGCCGGGCGGGCGTGGTCGCCAACGACGACGGCCAATGGGCTGCCGGCCGCCAGGACGTGCGCACCAATACCAACACCGGCCGCAGCACCATCTCGTCGGCCACGGCGACCGGCACGGCGGGCGACGGCGTCAACAGCGTGGACCGGCGCGGCGCCACGTACGACCGCAACACGAATAGCGGCATGGCGTGGAACAACGGCAACGTGTACGCAGACCATAACGGCAATGTCTACGAGCACAACGACAACGGCTGGCAGCAGCACACCAGTTCGGGTTGGCAACCGGTGCAGCCTAGCGCGCAGTCCGGCGGCAATTACCTGAACGGCCAGCGCCAGGCGCGCGACTATTCCGACGACCGCATGGGCGGCACGGAGGGCGGCTGGCAGGACCGCGGCATGCAGGGCGGCGGCTGGCGCGACCGTGGCATGGGCGGCGCGGAAGGCGGCGGCTGGCAGGGCCGCGGCGGGGGTGGCCGGGGTGGCTGGGGCGGTGGCTTTGGCGGATTCCACGGCGGAGGTTTCCGCCGCTGAACGGCAGGCTGCCGGACCGGGCGGTACGGAAAGAGGGCGTGGCGCGCCTGCGGGCCCGCCTTCCATTCCGGCCGCATTTGCGCAGCCCTGGCGCCGCGGTCTAGACTGGCCGCTTTCCCTTCTTTCACGCACTCCGCCATGGCGCTGCATAGCTGGCTCATCTACCTGGTCGCGGTCATTGGGCTGTCGATAACTCCCGGACCGAACACGCTGCTTGCGCTCACGCATGGCGCGCTGCATGGGCACCGCAAGGCGTTGTGCACCATCGCAGGCGGCGCGGTGGGCTTTGTCGCGCTCATCGCCTTGTCCATGCTGGGCATCAGCGCCTTGCTCAAGGCCTGGGGTCCTGCGCTGACGGTATTGAAGTGGGCGGGCGGCGCCTATCTGATCTGGCTCGGTATCCAACTCTGGCGTGCGCCGGGCGTGCAGTTGCAGCCGGCCCCCGACATGCCGCGCATACGCGGCATGCGCATGTTCAGTCAGGGCCTGTTGTCGGCGATCTCCAATCCCAAGGCACTGCTGTTCTACGGCGCCTTCCTGCCGCAATTCATCGATCCGGCCCGCAGTCTGTACACGCAGTTCGCGATCATGGCCGGCACCTTCGTGGTGGTGGAGTTCCTGGTCGAGTACGTGTTGGCGCGTCTTGCGCATCGCGTGCGCCCCTGGCTGGAGCGCGCCGGCCGGCGTTTCAACAAGGTGTGCGGCGGTTTGTTTGCCGCCATGGGGGCGGCGCTGCCAGGGTCTTGATCGCCGGCGTGGTGCGTTGCCGCTTCAGTCCTCAGCGAGCCACCGCCCGGATTCCGGATCGATCGCCGCCCGGGCTCCATCCATCCGCACTTGTTCCTCATCCAGCCGCGCGGCGGTAGCCGGATCGACATCGAAGGCGATGCCGAGCGCGCTTGCGACGCGAGGGTCCTCGATCGGCAGTTCCCACGTCAGGAACAATTGCGCCAACTCCAAACCGGCCGCGAAGTCCGCTTCGCGAAAACCCGTGCCATCGCGCGGGATGACGGCATGCGGCTGGCAGGTATCGAAGATCATGGCGGTGCCGCGCAGGAGCGGAATGCGCAGGCCGGCGGCCGGGAAATGCACGTCCAGGCCCCGGTCTTCGCTCAGGAACAGATTGCAGAAGGCGGCGCCGCCATATTGGCCGCCGTCATGGTGGTAGCGGGCGCCGCGGCAGGCCATGAGGGCGATGTCGGCGTTCGCCAGCACGCCGGGCAATCCCAGATCGCGCGTCCAGCCGCGCATTGCCTGCAGGCATAGCCCGTATTCGGGCCAGCGCGCCTGCGTGCGCGCCAGCGGCATCTGCTCCACGTCCCCGGGCTCCAGGCACAGGCGGGTGGCCATCTCGCGCTCCCAATCCGACTGCACGCGCGCGGGCGGCGCGGGCACGTCCAGCGTGGCGGTCAGCACCGTGCTGCTGACGCTGCGGCTGCGCATGGCGTCGCCGCTCCAGTAAAAGGAGGTCAGGCGGCCGGGCGCGTGGCGCGGGTGCGAAACGTGATTCATCGGACCGGAGGATCCTGGCAGGCGGGTGCGGTGCCGGGACCGGCAAGGAGAGCGGCTGTGGAAAGCCGCTATGTTAACGGCGCCGTATCCAACAGCCCATCGTCGGCGCCCTGTCCGGCGGGCGCACGACGGAGACGCTATTCCCGCATCAGCGCGGCCAGCCGCTCGACCTCGACCGCCAGGCGGTAGGCGCGCTTCAGGTAAAGCTGAGCGTCGTGCTCCCAGGAGAAACCGATGCCGCCGTGCACTTGAATGGAGAGCTTTACCGCGCGCCGCGCCGCGCCGGCGGCCAGGCGGGCGGCCAATGCGGCCAGCTCGGCATCGGCCGAGCCGCGCGCGGCCAGCAAAGCCTCCACGGCGTAGCGGCTGTTGTCCAGCCCGGTCCAGGCGTCGACCAGGGCGTGCTTGATCGCCTGGAATTGCCCGATGGGCCGGCCGAACTGTTCGCGTTCCTTGGCGTAGGCGATAGCCAGGTCCAGCGAGGCGCTGGCGGTGCCGACCAGCTGCGCCAGCAGGAAGGCCAGATGATTCTGCAGCGCGGGCAGAGCCAACGTCGAGGGCAGCGCGGCCTGCGCAACCGCGGGTCCGCACAGGCGGGCCAATGCCGTGGTGGGATCCAGGCCCTGTACGGATTCGAGCATTGCCGGGTCGTAACGCGCCAGCAGCCAGCCCTCGTCCTGACGGGTGAGGCGCAGGTACTGGGCCGTGGACCCGTAGGCGTCTATCCAGCCTTGTTCGTCGCCGGCACGGTCGCAGCGGAGGCTGGCAGGATGTGCCGCCAGGTCCAGCACGACTTCCGACAGGGCAGGCGCCTTTTCCAATAGCGCGCTGGCGAGGAATGCCGACGCGCCATAGGGTAGGGTGAGCAGCGCGCGTCCCGCCCATTCACCCATGAGCTGTGTGCCTGGGCCGTATTCGGCCTGGAAGGCTTCCGATCCCGCTTCCAGCCAGCCGCCCTCGGCCAGCTCCTTCCACAGGGCGCGCTGGGCGGCGTCGTCCGCAGGTAGCGCGCGGCGGGCGTAGGCGGCGGGATGCTGTTGTTCCAGCAGGCGGCCGAAGGTGGAGGACAGCAGTGTCCTGATTTCGCTATGCATGTTGTCCCCTGTCCTTGGGCAGGCCGAGCAGGCGTTCGCCCACGATATTGCGTTGGATTTCCGAGGTGCCCGCGACGATGGTCTCGGCGCGCGACCACAAAAATTCGCGCAGCACGCAAGCCGTGGCTGCATGCGGCGCCGCGGCTTGCGGGCCCAGGATGGCGGCTTCGTCCAGCAGCTCCAGGCGCTGTTCCCAGATGCGCTGGCGGGTTTCGCTCCACAGCAGCTTGAGCATGGCGCCGTCGATACCGGGCGTGTCGCCTGCGGCGACCTGCCGCAGCACGCGGTCCACGCGCCAGCGTATGACCTGGCACTGGTCCGCCAAGTCGCGCACGCGGCGCGTTTGCACGGCACGTTCGTCTGCGTCCAGCGGGGTCTGCGCCAGCGCCTCAGTCAGTTGCCGCAGTTCGTCTTCCAGCTGGACGACGCGCGGCAGGAAGTAGATACCGCGCTCATACTCGGCGGCGGCCATGGCGATGCGCCAGCCTTCGCCGCACTCGCCCAGGATGCGTCCTTCCGGCACCGGCGTCGCGTCGAACAGCACTTCGTTGTAGTCGGCCTCGCCCGTCATCTGGCGTATGGGCTCTACTCGCACGCCCTGGGCCTGCATGTCGATGAGCATGAAGCTCAGGCCGCGGTGAGCCTGGCTATCGGGATCGGTGCGCACCAGCGCGAAGCACCACTTGGCCAGGTGCGCCTGCGTGGTCCAGATCTTGCGGCCGCTGACGCGCCAGCCGGAGGCATCCGGCTTGGCGCGGGTGCGCACGGACGAGAGATCGGAACCGGTCTGGGGTTCGGAGTATCCCTGGCACCAGATCTCGCTGCCGTCGCGGATGCCGGGCAGGAATTGCGTCTTTTGCGCGGGCGTGCCAAAGCGCAACAGGGTGGGGGCGAGGATGGCGTGCGCGATGCTGTTGATGGGCTGCGGCGCATGCAGGCGCGCGCTCAGTTCGTGGAAGGCGATCAGCGTGGCGGTGCTGAGTTCGCGCCCGCCGTACTCGCGCGGCCAGGTGAGCGCGATGAGGTCGGCCTCGCACAGCATGCGGTTCCAGGCCTGGCGGCATTCCTGGGTGTGCGAGGCGGTGACCGGATACCGCTCGCGCAGCTGGACCAGCGCGGTGCGCAGCCATGCCCCGGCGTCTTCGAGAAAATGTTCGGTGCGTATCATGGTTGGGAACAATCAGAAGTTGGGATGGAGGACGCGCGGCGTGTCCTCGATGCGGACGGGCGCATCGATCCAGCGGTTCAATTCGGAGGGCGCCAGGCCGTCCACCAGGGCGAGCGGCACAAAGGCCCCGCCGCGCACGTCGAAGATGCCGATGTCTGCATAGACGCGTCCGACCACGCCCGCGCCGGTCAGGGGCAGGGCGCAGCGGCCGCGAAGGCGCGGCGCGCCCTCGCGGGTCAAGGCTTCCATCATGACCCAGACGTTGCGCGCGCCCACGGCCAGGTCCATGGCCCCGCCCACGGACGGCATGGGATCGTCCACGCCCAGCGACCAGTTGGCTAGGTCGCCCTGGCAGGAGACCTCAAACGCACCCAGCACCGTGATGTCGATGTGGCCGCCGCGCATGATGGAAAAAGAATAGACATGATCGAAGATGGCCGCGCCTTCGGTGAGGGCGATCGACTGCTTGCTGGCGTTGATGAGATCGCCGTCGGCGGTCTCGTGGTCTTGCAGCAGGCGCATGCCGAGGATGCCATTCTCGCTGTGCAGCTGCACGCCGCGCGCGGGGTCGAGGCGGTCGGTGACCATGGTGGGCATGCCTATGCCCAGGTTGACCACGGCGCCGGCGGGCAGGTCGGCGGCCACCAAGGCGGCCAGTTGCTCGCGTGACAGTCGTTTCATTGCGGACTCCCCAACAGGCGGTGCACGAACAGGCTGGGCGTGACGATGGCGTCGGGATCGAGCGCGCCGCAGGGCAGGATCTCTTCGACCTCGACAATGGTGTGGCGGGCCGCCATGCACATGACGGGACCGAAGTTGCGCTGTGCGCGGCGATAGACCAGATTGCCCGACTGATCAGCCCGATGGGCGCGGATGAAGGCGTAGTCCGCGCGGAGCGGCTCTTCCAGCACGTAGCCGCGGCCGCCGAACACACGGGTTTCGCGGCCCTCGGCCAGCGGCGTGCCATAGCCCGTGGGCGAGTAGAACGGTCCCATGCCTGCGCCGCCCGCACGGATACGTTCGACCAGGGTGCCTTGGGGCATGACCTCCACGGCCAGGCTGCCCGCCTGCGCCCGCTCACGGATCACGTCATTGCCCGGCATGCGCGGATAGGAGCAGACGATGCGGCTGACACGTCCCGAGGCCACCAGGGCCAGGAAGCTGGCTTCGCCCGCGCCGGCATTGTTGTTGATCAGGGTCAGGTTATCCACGCCTTGCTTGGCCAGCAGGCCGGCCAGCAGGCGCGCGGGAATGCCCGAGCCGCCGAAGCCGCCGACGAAGATCACGGCGCCGGATTCGATGCCGCGCAGCGCTTCTTCCACGTTTGCGCAAGTCTTGTCTTTCATTGTTCCTCCTTGGCCCAGGCCGCGCGGCCCTGGGCGCACAGGGCGCCGGCCTGGTGGCAGGCCAGGGCCATTTCATCTGACTGGCGCCATAGCGACACCGCCACGTCCAGGCCGGGATAGACCGGCGCCATGAAGCGCAGGTCCAGCTCGCCCAGCCGCCGGCCGGGCAGCTGCCGCAGGCAGGCTTCCAGGGCGCGGTTGACCATGCCCAGCAGCGCCGCGCCGTGCAGGATGGGGCGGTCATAGCCCGCCCGCCGGGCGCTGGCCGGATCAACGTGCAGCGGATTGCGGTCCGCGTTCAGGCGGTACAGCGCGCCTTGGTTGCGGCTGGTGGGCAGGACGATGATGCTGTCCGGCGGCGTCGCGGGAGGCGCGGGGATCGGAGCGGCCAGCGCGTCGCTGAGCGCGGCGTCGCCGCCCGAGTAGCCGCCGTCGCCGCGACAGATGTTCAGTTGCTCGATGACGGCGAATTCCTGTCCGGTGGCCGCGTCGCACAGCGTGCGCCGCGTCACGAAGAAGGCGCCGGGACTCTTGTCGGCGATGCGCGCGACTTCCATCTGGCACAGAACCTCGCCGTGCGGCGGCAGGCGCCGCGGGAAGCGCATGCGCTGTTCGCCATGCACGACCTGGCTCCAGTCCAGGCCGTGGCGCGGATCGCGCATCCAGAAGCCGGGATAGGCCAGCACGCAGGCCATGGCGGGCAGGGCGCGCAGGCCCTGTTCGTAGATGAACCGGGTTTCGTCGCCGACAGGGTCGTCTACGGCCAGGCCCGCGCCCACGCCCAGGGCATAGAGGATGCAGTCGTCCTCGCCGTAGGCCTGGCGTTCCGGCGCGAAGGCATGGGCCTTCAGGCTGCGGTAGTCCAACGCCATGGGAGCCTCAGACCGGATCCCAGGCGAATACCTGGGCGGAGGTGTCCAGCGGCATGAAGGAGGCGCGCAGCGCGGCCATGCCGTGTTCGGCGATGCTCTCGGTGGTCCAGCCGTCCGAGCGATGCACCGAGCGCACCGGGCGCGACTGGCTCATCAGGAAGATCTCGTTCAGGCGGATCGCGAACACCTGTCCCGACACCTCGGCGGAAGCATCCGAAGCCAGGTAGCAGATCAGCGGCGCGATGGTTTCGGGTCCCATGCGGCGGACTTTCTCGACGTGGCGCGCCTGTTCCTCGGTCTTGGCCGGGATGGTTTCGGTCATGCGGCTCCAGGCCAGCGGGGCGATGCAGTTCGAGCGTACGTTGAAGGCGGCCATGTCCAGCGCCATGGCCTTGGACAGGCCGACGATGCCGAGCTTGGCCGCGCAATAGTTGGCCTGGCCGCGGTTGCCGATGACCGCCGAGTTGGAGGTCATGTTGATCAGGCTGCCACTGCCCTGCTCGCGGAAGTGCCGCGCAGCGGCATGGCTGAGGTTGAAGCAGCCGTAAAGATGCACCTTGACCACGGCGTCGAAGTCCTCGGGCGTGAGCTTGTGGAACATCTTGTCGCGCACGATGCCGGCGTTGTTCACTACCGCGTCCACGCGGCCGTAGGTGTCCGCGGCGGCCTCGATGATGCGCTGCGCGCTGGCGTATTCGGCCACCGAGTCGCCGTTGGCGACGGCCTCGCCGCCGGCGGCGCGGATTTCCTCGACCACGTGCGCCGCCGTGCTCTGCGAGGCGCTGGTGCCGTCCAGCGATACATTCAGGTCATTGACCACCACCCGCGCGCCCTGCGCGGCCAGCGCCACCGCCGCGGCGCGGCCGATGCCGTTGGCCGCGCCGGTGACGACCACTACTTTTCCTTCCAGCATGTCGAATCTCCTTCAGTCCATCCAATTGGTCAGCACGGTGGTGGCCTGGGCGCTCAACACCCCGCCATTGCCGTGCACGAGCGCCGTGCGCGCCTGTTTAACTTGCCGTTCGCCGCATTCGCCGCGCAGCTGGCGCACCGCTTCCACCAGGCCGAACATGCTGTACATGCCGGGATGCACGCAGGACAGCCCGCCGCCGTTGGTATTGACAGGCAGCTCGCCGCCGGGAGCGATGCGTCCTCCGGACACGAAGGCGCCGCCTTCGCCCTTGGCGCAGAACCCCATGTCTTCCAGGAACAGGATGGGATTGATGGTGAAGGCGTCGTAGAGCTGCACCAGGTCGATGTCGGCCAGCGCCACGCCGGCGCGTTCGCGCGCCAGGTCGGCGCTTTGGCCGGCGACGGTGCGTGTCAGGTCCGCCATGCAGGCGATCTGCCGGTGCGAGTGCGCCATGGCCGTGCCTTGCACATACACCGGCCGGGCGGCATCGGCGCGGTCCGCCGCCGTCACCACGATGGCGCCCGCGCCGTCGGTCACCAGACAGCAGTCGCGCGCGGTCAGCGGCGAGGAGATCACGCGCGCGCCCAGCACATCGTCGATGGACAAGGGTTCGCGCTTATAGGCTTCCGGGTTCAGCCGCGCCCAGGCGCGCGCGGCCACGGCGACCTCGGCCAGTTGCTCGCGGGTGGTGCCGTATTCATGCATGTGGCGGCGCGTCGCCAGCGCGTAGCTCGTCGGAGGGTTGAAGGGCTGGAACGGTTCCTCGTAGGGAAACGGGTCCAGCCGCGCGCGGGCGCCGGAGGTCGCCGAGACGCCGTTGCCGCCGCGCGGGGCGGCGCCGTATGCGATCACGATGTTGCGGCACAGGCCGGCCTGGATCGCCCCCGCGGCGGTCAGCAGGTGGCCGACGAAGGACGCGCCGCCGATCTGGGTGCTGTCCATGAAGCGCGGGTACAGGCCCAGGTACTCGGAAAGTTTGTTCAGCCACATCGACGAAGACAGGCTGGCGCTCATCAGGCCGTCGATGTCCTCCATGCGCAAACCCGCGTCGCGCACGGCGGCGTGCACGGCCAGCGAGGTGATCTCCAGGTCGTTCAGACCGCCCGCGTCGCCGATGCCGGCCGTGGCGCAGCCGGTGATGGCGATGGCGCCGCGCAGGTTCTTGTTCCAGTCCGTCATGGCGCTTCCTTGCCGAATACTACGCGGGCGCGCTGCGGGTCGGGTCGGGCCGTCAACCGCATGCCGATGCGCGGCTCGCCTTCGTCCAGCAGCGTGGACATCATGCGGAAGCCTTCGTCCATATCAGCCAGGATCACGTTGCGCGCGGGCGCCTGCGGCGTGGCCGGAATCTCGGAATAGGAATAGAGCGTGGCGCCGGCGCGCATGGGCCGCCAGGCGTATTCCTGCGAGCGGCAGTGGGTGCAGTGCGTGCGCGGGAAGAAGAACGAGAGCCCGCAGCTGCGGCACACCTGGACCTCCAGGCGTCCCGCGCGCAGCGCCTCGGCAAAATAGGCCTCCGGCGACAGTGAGCCGATGCGGACCTCACTCATCCTTGACTCCGGCCTGGTTGATGACGGCCTGCCATTTGTCCATCTCGTCGCTGACGAACTTCTGGTACTGGGCCAGATCCATGTCGCCGGGCTCCGACCCGGTGGAGCGGATGTAGTCCTGCGTGGCGGGCTGCATCACCGACTTGCGGATCTCGCTGTTCAACGTCTGCACGATGTCGGCGGGTGTGCCGGCCGGAGCATAGACGCCCACCCAGGTGCTGAGGTCGAAACCTTTGTAGCCCAGCTCGTTGAGGGTAGGCACGTCCGGGTAGCGCGGCTGGCGCTGCGCCGAGGCGATGGCCAGGGGCACGATCTTGCCGGACTGCAGATAGGCGTTGGCGGTCACGGACTCGGCCATGCCGAAGGGCACCTGGCCCGACACCAGATCGGTCATCGCCGGACCCGCGCCGCGATAGGACACGTGCATCAGCGGCAGGCCGCTCTGCGCGCGCAGCAGTTCGCCCACGATGTGCGGCGCGCCGCCAGCGCCGGCCGTGCCATAGGGCACCGAGGCCTGCTTCTGCGCATAGGCCTTGAAGTCGGCGAAAGTCTTGATGCCCTGGTTGGCGTTGACCAGCAGGAAGTTGGGGCTGACGGCCAGCAATGCCACGGGAGCGAAGTCCTTGCGGGCGTTGTACGGCAGCTTCTTCATGGCGGGGTTGATCACGTGGCTGGTCGCGCCTACCAGGATGGTGTAGCCGTCCGGCTTCTGTCGCGACACGTACTCGGTGGCGATCTGGCCGGTTGCGCCCGGCTTGTTCTCGACCACGAAGGGCTTGCCCAGGCGGGTCTGCAGATCGGCCGCGATGCGGCGCGTCAGGATGTCGGTCATGCCGCCCGGGGCATAGGCCACCACCAGGGTGACGGGCTTGGCCGGATAGGTGTCGGCGGCGGCAATGGCGGGAAGGGCGGCCAGCAGCGTCAGCAGCTGCTTCAGGCCAGGCTTGAGTTTCATGTCGGAGGTCTCCTCGTCCTGCGGGCTGGTTTGCCCTGCTTGGTTATGGCGTCGAGGTGACCTTCCGGATGGCGCGTAGGGCGGTGTGCCTCGACGCGCTAATGATGGAAGCGGCCCATCATGCAAACAATTGATTAATTGTCATGAAGGCATTCAAGAAAGAGATGAATGGCCGGCGGCAGCGGGCTGCCCCTGCTCTGCAAGATGGGCTTCGAAAGCAGCGAGAAATGCGGCAGCGGCGCGCGACAGCCGGTAGTCGGCACGGCGCAGGACGGACAGTTCGTGCAGCGCCTGGGGCCGGTCGGCGATGCACAGCGCCTTCAGCCCCATTTCCTGGCAGACATGGCGCACGTAGCCTGGCATGACCGTGATGCCCATGCCGCCGCGGATCATGGCAAAGGCGGTGGTCAGGCTGCCGGTCTGGGCCACGCTGCGCACCGTCAGCCCCTGGTCCCGCAGGATCTGGTCCATCTTGCGGCGCACGGTGTAGGTGCCGCGCAGCAGGATGTGCGGGTAGCGCGCCAGTTCGCGCCAACGCGCCTCTTCGTGCAGCGCCAGCGGGTGGTTGGCCGGCACCACGGCATACATGGGGCCGCGGTAGACGACGCGGCAGTCCAGCCGCGGATCCTGGCTTTCCAGCGCCACCAGCCCCAGATCGGCCTTGCCGTGCAGGACATGCTCGGTGGCCTCGTCGCCGGTGAGCTCGTGCAGGTCGAAGACGATGTTGGGATGACGCGCATGGAATTGCGCCACCACGGGCGCGATCAGCGTGTGCATCATGATGGGCGAGGCCGCGACGGAGACCTCGCCGCGCTCCAGCCCGGCCAGGCTGCTCAGGCTGCGTTCGGCCGCGCGCAGCGATCCGAAGGTTTCCTGCGCGTAGGCATACAGCTCGGCCGCGCCCTCCAGCAGCTCGACGCCGCGCGCGGAGCGCTCGAACAGCGCCATGCCTATCGCCTTCTCCAGTTCGGAGCAGAGCTTGCTGACGGTGGATTGCGTCAGGTTGAGCGCCTCGGCGGCGCGGGTGAAATTCTTCAGCTCGTACACGGCGCAGAAGGCCCGGAGCTGGCGCAGCGTGATACCCATGGTGCGACTCCCGCAAGAGGCGGCTATCGTACCCAAGCCGCCCGTGCTTCGGTATTTATTCCATTCCAGACTTATTTAATGAAAATTACTCGCTTGTTGTGATGAAACCTCGCCCTTAGCATCGGTGACGATAACCCTAGCTGGAGTTTCCATGACCGCGCCTATTCCCGCCTTTTCCCATGCCCTCGTGACCCGCGACGAGCGCGGCGTCTACACCTTGCAGATCCACGATGCCAAGAGCCTGAACATCCTGGCCTCGGCGGTCACGTTGAGCCTGACCGAGGCCGCCCGCTGGATTGGCGCGCAGGACGATGCCCGCGCCGTCGTCATCCGCGGCTCGGGCGAGCGTGCCTTCGTGGGCGGCGCCAACATCTATGAAATGGCCGAACTCGACCCGCAGGGCGCGCGCGAGTTCATTACCCGGCTGCGCGACCTGTGCGACGCCGTGGCCGCGATTCCCGTGCCCACCATTGCCCGCATTCCCGGCTTCTGCCTCGGCGCCGGCATGGAGCTGGCCGCGGCCTGCGATATCCGCCTGGGCTCGGCGGACGCGGTTTTCGGCATGCCCGAGGTGCGCGTGGGCATTCCGTCCGTAATCCACGCCGTGCTGCTGCCGGCCATCATCGGTCCCGGCCCCACCAACTGGCTGCTGCTGACCGGCGAGACCGTGGACGCGACCCAGGCCCGGCAGTGGGGCTTCCTGGAATTCGTCAGCGAGGCCGGCGCGCTGGACGCCCTGGTCGAACGCACTGTGGCGCCCATCGCCGAAAGCGGTCCGATCGCCGTGCGTTCGCAGAAGGCCCTGCTGCGCTACTGGAGCGAGTCGACTGTCGAGGCCGGCCTGGATCGCAGCGTGGCGGCGTTCGGCGAGGCCTTCACCACCGACGAGCCGCGCCGCTACATGGCGCCCTTCGTCAATCGCAAGAAGCAGCAGGAGGCCAAGTAATGGCCGGTCCGCTCGCAGGCGTGCGCGTCATCGACCTGACGTCGGTGGCCATGGGGCCGTACGGCACGCAGATCCTCGCCGACATGGGCGCGGAGGTCATCAAGGTCGAGGCGCCCGAAGGCGACGTGTTCCGCACCTCGGCTCCGGCCGCGAGTCCGGGCATGGGGCCGGCTTACCTGAACCTCAACCGCAACAAGTACAGCGTGACGCTGGATGCCAAGACGCCGGCCGATCGCGAAAGCCTGCTGCGCCTGATCGATGGCGCGGACGTGTTCGTGTCCAACGTGCGTCCGGCGGCCCTGGCGCGCCTGGGCCTGGACGCGGGCACGCTGCGCGCGCGCAACCCGCGCCTGATCCATTGCTCGGCCGTGGGCTTCGGCCAGGACGGCCCCTATGCGGCGCGGCCGGCCTTCGATGACATCATCCAGGCCATGAGCGGACTGGCCGATTTGCAGGGGCGCAACAGCGGCGCGCCGGCCTATGTGAACACCATCCTTGCCGACAAGGTGGCGGGCCTGACGCTGGCCTACGCCATACCCATGGCGCTGTACGAGCGCGAGCGTTCGGGTCAGGGGCAGGCGGTTGAGGTCCCCATGTTCGAGACCCTGGTCTCCTTCACGTTGATCGAACACATGAGCGGCCACAGCTTCGTGCCGCCGCGGGGACCCATGGGCTACAGCCGCGTGCTGTCGCCGCAGCGGCGTCCCTACCGTACGCGCGACGGCTACCTGGCGCTGCTGCCCTACACCGACGCGCAGTGGCGGCGCTTCTTCGCCCTGGCCGAACGTGCGGACCTGGCGGCGGACGCGCGCTATGTCGACGCAAGCGCACGCGCGCGGCACTTCGACGAGCTCTATCAGGACCTGGCGGACATCGTCGCCTTGCGCGGTACCGAGGAATGGCTGGCGCTGCTGGCGGACGCGGACATTCCGCACTCGCGGGTGAACACGCCGGAAGCCCTGTTCGAGGATCCGCACCTGAAGGCGACGGGCTTCTTCCAGCGCGTGGAACATCCGACCGAAGGGCCGCTGGTGGCCGCCGGCATCCCGGTGCGCTTCTCGCGCACGCCGGGCGAGATCAGGCGCCAGGCGCCGCGCCAGGATGCCGATCGCGATATGCTCGAGCCTGCGCGCTGAGGCCGGCATGGCCGGCGGCGCCTGGCGGCGACTTCGACCATGAACATCACTCTCAAGCAATTGCGCGTGTTTTGCGCGCTATACGAACTGCGCAGTTTCACGGCGGCCGCGCGCGCGGCCTTCGTGACGCAATCGGCCGTCAGCAAGCTCTGCGCCGAACTTGAGGCCGAGGTCGGCCAGCCGCTGTTCGAGCGCTCCACCCGCAGCGTCACGCCCTGCGACGGCGCGGCGGATTTCTACGCCTATGCCCAGGAAATCCTGGGCACCGTGCGCGCCGCCGAACGCAGCATGTCGGGCCTGCGCACGCTGGAGCGCGGCACGGTGGGCGTGGCCACTTCGCCGCTGATGATGGTCGGCCTGCTGGGCGAGGTGGTGGCCGACTATCACCGCGCCCATCCCAGCGTGAAGCTGGATTTGTTCGAACTTTCCACCGACGACACCATCGAGCACGTGCGCAACGGCCGCGCCGACTTCGGCATCGTCTCGGTCGAAATCCCTTCGGAAGAACTGGCCACCCGGGTCATCTATCGCGACACCATGTACGCGGTGTGCGCACCGCGCCATGCGTTGACGCGCAAGCGTTCAGTGTCATGGGCCGACGTGGCCGCCCATGATCACATCATGCTACGCAACGTGTATAGCGTGCGGCGCAGCCTGGACCGCGTGGCGGCCGACCTGAACCTGGAATTCCGCTACCGCATCGAGGCCGGCATGCTGACCTCGGCGTTGAAGCTGGTCGGCGCGGGCCTGGGGATAACGGTCGTGCCCGGTTATGCCTGCGATCTGGCGCGGCAGTTGGGCCTGCGCATCCTCGCCATAGACGGCGCTCGCAAGCACGGGCACGAACTCTGGCTCATCCAGCGCCGCAACGCGCGGCTGTCGCTGGCGGCTTCAGCCTTCCTGCAGGCGACCGAGGAATATCTGCGGCAGCGCCAGGCTTCAGAGAATTAATCCCGGTTTGGAATAAGTCTATGAAAATTAGTCCCTTGTTGGGATAAACGGGTCGCAAGCATCATACGGTCAGAGTTCAAGAGGCCGACCCGCGGCCCCTCACAGGAGACAAGCATGATCCGACCGTTCGGCGTCCGCCGCCGCCTGCTGGCCGCTGGCAGCCTCACCGTCCTGACCGCGCTGGCTGGCGCACTGCCGTCCGTGGCATTGGCGCAGGGCGCCTATCCTGACAAGCCCATCACCATCGTCGTGCCGTTCTCTCCGGGCAGCGCCACCGACACCAGCGCGCGCATCATTGCCGAGAAGCTCGGCCCGCGCCTGAACGTGCCCGTCGTCATCGAGAACAAGCCCGGCGCGTCCGGCACCATCGGCGCCTCGTTCGTCGCGCGCGCGCAGCCCGACGGCTACACGCTGATCCTCACCAGCAGTTCGACGCACTCGGCCACGCCGGCGTTGTTCCGTAAGTTGCCGTTCGATCCCACCGGCGACTTCACGCACGTCGTGCGCATCGCCACCATCCCGATGATGCTGGTGGTGCGCGAGGACGTGCCCTACAAGTCGCTGCAGGAACTGGTCAAGGCCACGCAGGCCAAGCCCCTGAACTACGCGTATGGCTCGCCCACCAGCCAGATCGCCGGCGCCACCTTCAACACGGTGGCGGGCGCCGCGGCCAACGGCGTGCCGTACAAGAGCCAGCCGCCGGCCGTGACCGACCTGCTGGGCGGCCACGTCGACTACCTGTTCGCCGACCTCTCTGTCGTGACCTCGTTCATGCAGGCCGGCAAGCTGCGCGGCCTGGCCTACACGGGCCATGAACGCGCCAAGGAGTTTCCCAGCGTGCCGACGCTGGCCGAGCTGGGCTACCAGAAGTTCGACCTGGTCGTGTGGGTCGGCGTGGCCGTGCCGGCCAAGACGCCCGACGCCATCGTGCAGAAACTGAACCAGGAAGTCGCCGCCATCCTGCGCGAGCCGGACGTGCTGCAGCGCTTCGAATCCCTGGGCATGCAGGTCTCGCCCAACAGCGTGGCTGAACACCAGGCCTTCGCGCAGTCGCAGCGCCAGGTCTGGACCCAGCGCGCGATCGACGCGAAGATCGAACCGCAATAAACGGCGGGAAACGAACAGGGCGTCCGACGGGCGCCCATTTTCCATGAGACGGGGTGACCGCTCCTTGGCCGCGCCCCGTGCCGGCCGCCGCCAAAACGAATAAAGTGCCAGACAGCGTCCGCCCGATCGCGGCGGGCAATCATCAAGACACGGAGACAACATGGATACGGCAGGCAAGGGCGCCAGCGTGCGCGAACAGGTCAGCGCAACGGAATGGGAGGTCCGCAAGGATCTGGCGGCGCTATACCGTTTGGTGGCGCTGTTCGGCTGGGACGATCTGATCTTCACCCACATCACGGCCAAGGTGCCGGGGACCGAACATTTCCTGATCAACCCCTACGGCATGATGTTCGACGAAATCACGGCATCGAGCCTGGTCAAGATCGATCTGGACGGGCGCAAGGTGATGGAGTCGGAGTACGACATCAATCCAGCCGGCTTCACCATCCATAGCTGTATCCACGCGGCTCGCAAGGACGCGATGTGCGTGCTGCATACGCACTCCATCAACGGCGTGGCGGTGTCGGCGCAGAAGGCCGGCCTGCTACCGCTGTCGCAGTTCGCGTTCATCGTGCTGCGTTCGCTCAGCTACCACGACTACGAAGGCCTGGCGCTCAATCCCGAGGAACAGCCTCGCCTGGTGCGGGACCTGGGCAGCAACAGCTATCTCATCCTGCGCAACCATGGCCTGTTGACCGTGGGGCAGAGCATGGCCGAAGCGTTCCAGGCCATGCACCGGCTGGAGGCCGCCTGCATGGTGCAGGTGCGGGCCCAGGCCGGTGGCGAACTGACCTACATTCCGCCTGACATTCTGAAGAACGCCACGGTGGAATCGCAGGCCGACCGCGCGCACAAGGCCATGCTGGCCTGGCCGGGATTGCTGCGCCGCCTGGACCGTCGCAACCCGGGCTACGCGGAGTAGCCGCCGGGCGCGGGCCTCAATGGCTTGAGGCCCGCTGACACGGATCAGTACTTGCCCATGTAATCGCGCTTGCCGATTTCCACGCCGTTGTGGCGCAGGAGGTCGTAGGCCGTGGTCACATGGAAGAAGAACTGCGGCAGCCCATAGTGCAGCAGATAGGCGCTGCCGCTCAGTTTCTTTTCCTTGGGCGTGCCGGGGCGCAGCACGATTTCGCGCGCTTCGCTCTGCGCGAACTGTTCGGGGCCGAACGAAGCCAGGTGCTCCAGCGTCTTGGCGATCAAGGCTTGCAGGCCCGCGAAGGTGGCTTCGCTATCCGGCCACGAAGGCACTTCCGCGCCAGCCAGGCGCGAGGCGATGCCCTTGGCAAAATCCGCGGCGATCTGCACCTGGCGCGACAGCGGGAACATATCGGGGAACAGGCGGGCGCCCAGGTAGGCGTCCGGATCGATGTTCTTTTCCGTGGCGTGGGCTTCCGCTTTCTTCAGCACGTCGGACAGGGCCGACAGCATTTGCGTCAGGACGGGAACGGAGGCGCTGTGCATGAAATTGCTCATATCGTGTCTCGCTTGAGAGTGGCGCCGGCGCGGAAGGCGCCGGGCAGGCCTGCGAAGACTACCAGTTGCCGGCGTCGTCATCCGTAATGCATGTTCGCCCTTGCGTCATCATGACATCATGATGTTATGATGATTTCATGCAAAACGACACCGAATACGCTCCTCTTTATGCCCGGGTGGAAATGGCCCTGGCTGCGGAAATCTCGTCCGGCAGCCTGTCGCCTGGCGACCGGTTGCCGACGGAAGACCAACTGATCGAGCGCTTCGCCGTCAGCCGCAGCACCGTGCGCAAGGCGGTGGAAAACCTGGTCGCGCGCGGGCTGGCGGAAATCCGGCGCGGCAAAGGCACGTTCGTCACGGAGCCCAAGCTGATGCAGCCGCTGACGGCCCTGAGCGGTTTCGTCGAGGATATGACCGCGCTCGGCCGCCGGGCGACCGCGCGCCTGCTGGACAAGCGCCCGGTGCCGGCCACGGAAGACGTCGCCCGCCAACTGGGCGTGGCGCGCGGCGCGCTGGTCTATCGGATCGAGCGCGTGCGGCTGGCGGACGGCGTGGCCATGTCGTTTGATGAAACCTATCTGCCGCTGGACGTGGGCGAAAAAGTCGCCAGCAACGACCTGGAGGCCGAGCCCATCTTCGACCTGCTGGAGCTGCGCTACGACCTGCCGCTGATCGAGGCCGAGTACCAGCTGGAAGCGGTGACGGCGGACGAACGCGTCGCGCAGGCGCTGGGCGTCGCCGCGGGAAGCCCGATCTTCCTCATCGAGCGCACGTCCTACACCGAGGGCCAGCGGCCCGTCGACTACGAAAAGCTGTACTACCGCGGCGACCTGATCCGCTTCAGTACCCGCCTGGCGCGCCAGCCACGCAAGCCGACCTGAAGCGGCGGCCATGGAGACCTCGACGATCTTCTGGCTGTTCGCCGCCGCCTTCGGCGCCAGCGCGCTGGGCGGGGTGCTGGGGATGGCCAGCGGCATCTTCATCGTGCCCATCCTGACGTTGCTGTTCGGCGTGGACATCCATGTCGCCATCGGGGCCAGCATCATCTCGGTGATCGCCTGTTCCTGCGGCAGCGCCGCGCCTTTCCTGAAAGGGCGGCTGACCAACGTCAGGCTTGCCATCGTCCTGGAGACGGCCACCACGCTGGGCGCGCTGACCGGCGTGTTCCTCATCGGCATCGTCTCGACCGGATTTCTCTACGGCCTGTTCGCAGTGATCCTGGCGCTGTCCGCGCAGCAGATGCTGGCGCGCCGGCGCGAGGCCGTGGCGATTGCGCCCGGCGCCGCCAGCTGGGCCACCGCGTTGCGCCTGCACGCAAGCTTCCCCGACCGCGCGCTGGGCCGGGAGGTGCACTATCAGGTGGATCGCGTGCCGCTGGGCTTGTCGCTGATGTATGGCGCGGGGCTGATTTCGGCCTTGCTCGGAATAGGCTCGGGCGTGCTCAAGATTCCGGCCATGGATGCTGCGCTGAAGCTGCCCATCAAGGTCTCGTCGGCGACGTCCAATTTCATGATCGGCGTGACCGCCGCCGCCAGCGCCGGCGCCTATTTCGTGCGCGGCGACATCGACATAGGCATCGCCGGACCGGTCGCGCTGGGTTCGGTCGCGGGCGCTTTGCTCGGCGCCCGCCTGCTGATGGGCCTGCCGGCGGACAAGCTGCGGCTGTTCTTCGTGATCGTGCTGTCCCTGCTGGCGGTGCAGATGCTGCTGAGCGCGTTGGGCGTGCATATCCCGGGAGGCCCGGCATGACGCAGACGGTGGACAAACAGGCGCGGCGCGACCGCGCCATCGCCGGCTTGCTGTGGTACGGAACCTGGCTCGCCTCGGCCCTCATCGCCGCCGGCATGGCTGTGGATTTCCTGTTGCCCGCGCATGGCGGCCTGCGGGACCTTGGACTCGTCAAGGTCGGGGTGGCCCTGTTCATCCTGCTGCCAGTGGCGCGGGTGGCGCTGATGCTGGCCATTTTCCTGCGCGAGCGCGACTACGCCTACACGGCGATTTCCGCGCTGGTCCTGCTCATCATCGCCGCAGGCGTGGTGTCCGGACTGCGGTGAGGCCGCCGGCTTTCCTATAATCGGAGCGCGGTGCGATGGCGCATCGTCGCATACTCTCCCCAGGACTTTTCATGCTTGCCGTTACCAGCCAGGATGTCTACGTGAACACCAGCCAGGGCCGCCTTTTCGCGCGGCGCTGGGATCCCGCCGGTGAGACCGCTGCCGCAGCGCCCATCGTGCTGTTCCATGATTCGCTGGGTTGCGTGGAGCTGTGGCGCGATTTCCCTGAACAACTGGCGCAGGCCACCGGGCGCAGCGTCATCGCCTATGACCGCCTGGGCTTTGGCCGCTCCGATCCCAATACCGCCGTGTTCGAACCCGGCTTTGTGGAAGAAGAAGCGCAGGGCGGATTCCGCAGCCTGCGCGCAGCGCTGGGCATCGGCCCCTACGTGGGGTTCGGCCATAGCGTGGGCGGTGGCATGGCTGTCTGCTGCGCCGGCGTGTATGCCGACGATTGCCGGGCGCTGATCACCGAGTCCGCACAGATGTTTGCCGAAGACCGCACGCTGGAAGGCATACGGGCCGCCAAGCAGAATTTCGCAGAACCCGGCCAGCTGGACCGGCTGAAGAAGTATCACGGCGAGAAAGCCGAATGGGTGCTGGGCGCGTGGATCAACACCTGGCTGTCGCCCGAGTTTGCCGCCTGGAACCTGGACGAGCAATTGCGCCAGGTGCGTTGCCCCGTGCTTGCCCTGCATGGCGAAATCGACGAATACGGTTCCCCCAAACACCAGGAAAAGATCGCGGCGCTGGCCGGCGGCCGCCCTGTGCTGCTGGAGAACTGCGGGCATGTGCCGCACCGCGAACAAAGCCGCATCGTGCTGGATGTGGTGAGCGAGTGGTTGAGGGCGGTGCCGTAACCAATCGGGTGCGCACGTACACAGTCCGCGCTTAGAATCGGACTAGCCCTTTCGCGCCGCCGCGCTCGCTTTCTTGAGGTCCCCGATCCGATGTCTGACCGTCAGCCCCTATCCCAAGCCGTCCACAATACGACGACCCGCCACGCGATTTTCATCGTGGCCACCCTCAATGAAGGCGCCGCCGCCGCCGAAACCGTGCGTGGCTGGTGCGCCGATGTCGCCGCCGTTGTCCGCACGGTGGGCACGCGCGCGCCCGAGCAGAATCTTTCCTGTGTCACCGCCTTCGGCTCCACGGCCTGGGACACGCTTTTCGGCGCGCCGCGTCCCGCCGCGCTGCACCCTTTCCGCGAGTTCGGTTCCGGCGAGCGCCTGGCCATGGCGACGCCGGGCGACCTGCTGCTGCACATCCGCGCGGACTCGATGGATTTCTGCTTCGAACTGGCCACCTTGTTGCTGGGCGGATTGGGCGATGCCGTGACGGTCGTGGATGAGGTCCATGGCTTTCGCTACTTCGACCGCCGCGCCATCATCGGCTTCGTCGACGGGACCGAGAATCCGGAAGGGCAGGAAGCATTCGACTTCACCGTCATCGGCGACGAGGACGCCGAGTTCGCCGGCGGCAGCTACGTGCTGGTGCAGAAGTACCTGCACGACATGAAGGCCTGGAATGCGCTGACGGTCGAAGGCCAGGAAGGGGTCATCGGCCGCCACAAGTGGTCCAACGTGGAACTCGACGACGACATCAAGCCCTCGTCCTCGCACAGCGCCCTGACGACCATCGAGGAAAACGGCCAGGAACTGAAGATCCTGCGCGACAACATGCCGTTCGGCCGGCCGGGATCCGGGGAATTCGGCACGTACTTCATCGGC
The DNA here is from genome assembly GCF_014851465.1 of Achromobacter sp. ACM04. Classification (NCBI taxonomy): domain Bacteria; kingdom Pseudomonadati; phylum Pseudomonadota; class Betaproteobacteria; order Burkholderiales; family Alcaligenaceae; genus Achromobacter; species Achromobacter sp. ACM04. Next base: position 507,364 of record NZ_JACUZS010000002.1, on the reverse strand, counting down.
TACGCGCGTTCGCCGCGTCCCATCGAGCTGATGCTGGAGAACATGTTCGTCGGACGTCCGCCCGGCAATTACGACCGCCTGCTCGACTTCAGCCACGCGGTCACGGGCGGCCTGTTCTTCGTGCCGTCGTCCGAGTTGCTGGAAGCGCTTGCCGAGCGCAGCCCGGCGGCCTGTGCGGACGCGGGCGAGCCTGCGGCGCAGGCGTTGGCGTCGGCGGGCAAGGCGGGCTGAGGCACAGCCACGAGCGGCCTTGGCCGCTACCGGGTAGCCGGAATTTCTGGCGCGGCCGCGACGATGGCCGCGCCAGTTTTCATTTTGACGCGCCATTCGACAAGCTACCCGGCCGGCCGGGCGGTCTGCCTGCAACCAGGTTGCGTCCCCAAAACGATACGGACGTCCAGCAGGTGATGCTTGGTTATTCAATAACGCACCTGAGAATTGTTTGCATTACACTTTCTTCTCATTAGAAGTTTCAACATGGGAAAGGAAGCCAACATGCAACACCCCGGGCCCGCCGGCCGCACTCGTTCCGTTCGTCCACGCCTCGTCCTGCGGCGCACGCCTTGCCTGGTGCTGATGGCACTGGCCTGCGGCACTGCCACGGCTCAGGACGAGGGCGTGGCCACCTTGCAGTCCGTACAGGTGATCGGCAACGCCGACAGCACCACCACCGAGGGCACCGGTTCGTATACGCCGCGCGCCACCGCCGCCAGTACGGGGCTGCCGCTGACATTGCGTGAAACGCCGCAGTCGGTCACGGTGGTCACGCGGCAACGCATGGACGACGAGAACATGCTTTCGCTGGTTGACGTGATGGCGAGCACGCCGGGTATTTCGGTGCAGAACTATGACAGCGAGCGGTATTCGTTCAATTCCCGCGGCTTCAGCGTCAGCAACTACATGTATGACGGAATTCCGACGAGCTTCGACACCGGCTATGCCGCGGGCGAGTCATCGCTCGATCCCATCATCTATGACCGGGTCGAGGTGGTGCGGGGCGCCACCGGCCTGCTGACCGGCGCGGGGAATCCGTCCGCGTCGATCAACCTGGTACGCAAGCATGCCACCAGCCGCGAGTTCAAGGCGGACATGAGCGTCAGCGCTGGCAACTGGGACACCTATCGCGGCACGGTGGATCTTTCCACGCCGCTAAACTCCGCCGGCAGTGTGCGCGGACGCATCGTCTCGGCCTATCAGGACAATCACTCCTACCTGGATGGCTACCAGAACCGCAAGAAGGTGTTCTATGGCGTGGTGGACGCGGACATCACCTCCCGCACGACGCTGAGCGTGGGTTTCAATTACCAGGACAACGACCCGAAACGCAGCAGCTGGGGCGGCTTCCCGCTCTGGTACGCCGACGGCGGCCGCACGGACTGGAGCCGTTCGCTGAACACCGGGGCGGACTGGAGTTCGTGGGGTAGCACGACCCAGGGCGCTTTCGCCAGCCTGGAACACCGCTTCGACAATGGCTGGACTGTCAACGCGGTGGGATCGCATTCAAAGAACGAGATGGATGCCAAGCTTCTCTATCTCTATGGCTGGCCCGACCGCGACACCGGCCTGGGTGTGAACGCATCGCCGGCGTGGTACGTGGGAGACCGCAAGCAGAACAGCCTGGACGTCAAGGCATCCGGTCCGTTCACGCTGTTCGGCCGCCGCCACGAGGCTGTCGTGGGCGCCAGCTTCAACCGCCAGCACGGCGACTTCGACTACCGCTCGGCCCTGTCGAGCGCGGCCGTGGGCAATTTCCTCGACTGGGACGGCTCGTATCCGGAGCCGGAATGGAGCAGCGATTCGGTCACCGCCAATCGGTACACCACCAAGCAAACGGGCTGGTACGGCGCCTTGCGCTTCAATCTTGCCGATCCGCTCAAGCTCATCGTGGGCGGCCGCTACAGCACGTGGGAAACGGATTCGGTCGGCTTTGGCGGCGGCAGCCGCCAGTCTTTCAAGAAGAACGAATTCACGCCCTATGCCGGCCTGCTCTACGACATCAACGAGACCTACACGGCCTACGTCAGCTACACCGGCATCTTCAATCCGCAGAGCTATCAGGACCGCAGCGGCAACTGGCTCGATCCGCTCGAGGGCAAGTCTTACGAAGCGGGGATCAAGGGCGAGTTCCTGGACGGCAAGCTGAACGCCAGCGCCGCGGTGTTCCAGATCGAGCAGGACAATGTGGCCCAGGTCGATCCGGGCTACATGGTGCCGGGCACCATCAACCAGGCCTACACCGCTGCGCAGGGCACGCGCAGCCGCGGTTTTGACCTGGAGGTGTCGGGTGAAGTGATGCCGGGATGGAACCTTGCCGCGGGCTGGTCGCACTGGACCGCGCGCGACGGCGATGGCAATGCCATACAGACCGACCAGCCGCGCAGCCTGGTGCGCGTGTTCACGACTTATACGCTGCCTGGCGATTGGAACCGTCTGACGGTGGGCGGCGGCGTCAACTGGCAAAGCCATGTGTACACGATGGCCAGCGGCCCGAACGGAGAAGAGCGAGTCGGTCAGGGCAGCTATGCGATCACCAATCTGATGGCTCGCTACCGCTTCAATCGCAACCTGAGCGCTCAGCTCAATGTGAACAACCTGTTCGATCGCAAGTACTACAGCCAGATCGGGTTCTACAGCCAGGGCGCGTGGGGGGCGGGACGCAGCGCCATGCTGACGATGCGCTACCAGTACTGACGCGTGCCAGGACGGGGGGGCGCAGGCGCCGCGCGCCTAGCGCTCCTGCTCCAGCGTCGCCTTCATCCGCACCATGCTCTCCTGGCTGACCATGATCACGCCGCTGGCTGGCTGGTCGATGTCCAGGATGAAGGTCAGCACCAGGGAAATAAGCGTGGCGAACAGGCCGGTCGAGATCAGCCGCCTGCGCTTGTGCAGCCCGGTGCCGTAGGCGATGAAGCCCATTGCGCCGCCGGTGACGATGAAGAGCAGATAGAAGACGGGCTCGGGTACGTGGTTTTCCAGCGCGACGCGGCGCTTTTCATTGACCTGGGCCATTTCGTTGATGGCCTGGATGAACATGACCGTGGATATCGACGGCGGGTTCTCCAGGACGCTCGCAGCCGTGCTCCGGATCTGGCGCTCGATGCGCCGCGACGTCACGCTGGCCGCGGCCAGGCGCTCCTTGTCGTTGTCGGCGTCGCTGAACTCCAGCGCCGTCGTCGTGTATTCCAGCAGGAGCTTCGCGATGGGATCGCGGGCCGCAGGAGGCAGCAGCTGCGAGCGCCAATAGGCGTTGCCGATGGCGTTGGCCTCTTCCAGCACCAGGTTCTTGCGCGTTTCGAAACGCGTCACCGACATCGCGAAGGTAAAGCCCAGCAGCAGCGCCAGCAGGCCCAGCAAGGCGGTCTGGAGCGCGCCGATATGGGTCTTGGCGGCGTCGTCGGAAGCGCGGCGGTGCCTGCGCCCCAACCGGAAGCCCAGCTCGATGATGGCCAGGCAAGCGATGACGCAGATGAAAAACACGTAGGTTTCATCAATTTCGCGCAGCACGTTGATTTCCGGTGGTTATTTGGGGATAGAGCGTATGCCGAGTGCGGCGCGGCGGGCAAGGGGCGAATAACCCGCAGCCGCGGATCGTTGCCAGGTATTTGAAAAGCTTCTTGGAGTAAGGTGTCGCTTCCCTAGTAAGCGACACCGCACGGAGCAGAAATTGAAATACCGCAAACTCGGCCGTACCGACCTGGATGTCAGCCTGATCGGACTGGGCACCATGACCTGGGGCGAGCAGAACACCGAAGCCGAGGCGCACCAGCAGCTGGACTACGCCCTGGAGCGTGGCATCAATCTGGTTGACGTCGCCGAAATGTATCCGGTGCCGCCCAAGCCCGAAACGCAGGGCCTCACCGAGACCTATATCGGCACCTGGCTGGCGCGCAGCAAGCGCCGCCAGGATATCGTGCTGGCCAGCAAGGCGGCGGGCCCCGTGCGCGACGCGAAGCGTCCGGGCCACATCCGCGACGGCAAGACCCACCTGGACCGCAAGAATCTGACCGCGGCCCTGGATGCCAGCCTGAAGCGCCTGCAAACGGACTACCTGGACCTGTATCAGCTGCATTGGCCCGACCGCACGACGGCCACCTTCGGCAAGCTGTCCTATCCCTGGGTCCAGGACGAGTACACCGTGCCGATCGAGGAAACGCTGGAGGTGCTGCAGGACTTCGTGCGCGCCGGCAAGGTGCGCCACATCGGCGTGTCCAATGAAACGCCCTGGGGTGTCGGCCAGTTCCTGCGGCATGCCGAGAACAAGGGCTTGCCGCGCATCGCAACCATCCAGAACGCCTACAGCCTGCTGAACCGCGTCTACGAGATCGGCCTGTCTGAGTACTCGCACCACGAAGGCGTGGGCCTGTTGGCCTATTCGCCGCTGGCGATGGGCATGCTTTGCGGCAAGTACCTGGACGGAGCGCGCCCGGCCGGCGCCCGCCTGACGCTCTACACGCGCTTCACCCGCTACAGCAATGAGCAGGCCGAGGCCGCCACCCGCGCCTACGTCGAACTGGCGCGCACGCACGGCATTTCGCCCACGCACCTGGCCCTGGCCTGGGTCAACCAGCGCCCCTTCGTCACCAGCAACCTGATCGGCGCGACCACGCTGGAACAGCTGAAGGAGAACATCGACAGCGTGGACGTGACCCTGTCGGCCGAGGTGCTGGAGGCGATCGACAAGATCCACGCCCGCCAGCCGAATCCGGCGCCGTGATGCGCTGATCGCCCCGTCAGCCATGGCGGCAAGAACCCATGACGCTTTCCGGGCGTCATGGGTTTTTTCATGGAGGACGCCGACCCGGCCACGGATACACTTTTTTTCCTGGCGGCTGTCGATTTCGACTGGCGCGGTTCGTCGTGTGGATGGAGCATGCAAGTTCCACCATCCACACAAGGAGACCGAGATGCGATTCATGGTTCAAGTCAGGGCCACCGCCGATAGCGAAGCAGGGGTGATGCCCACCCAGCAACTGCTGGCCGACATGGGGCGGTTCAACGAGGAACTGGTCAAGGCGGGCGTGATGCTGGCGGGCGACGGCCTGAAACCCAGCTCCAAGGGCGCACGGGTGCACTTTTCCGGCAGCAGCCGGCAGGTGATAGACGGCCCCTTTGCGGAAACCAAGGAGCTGATCGCCGGCTACTGGCTCTGGGAGTGCGCCTCGCTGCAGGAGGCCATCGAATGGGTCAAGCGCTGTCCGAATCCGATGCCCGGCCCGTCTGACATCGAGATCCGCCCGCTGTACGAGGCCGACGACTTCGGCGAGGAGTTCACGGCGGAGCTGCGCGCCCAGGAGGAGCGGCTGCGCGATCAGTTGGAGAAAGCGTCCAAGCAGTGACCGCAGGGCCAGAGCGGCATGGGGAAGTTCGCAGTTATTAATATAATTGCGAATCAGTCTTATTTATAAGAAGTCGACATTTCTTCCCCTCCCGCTCTGGAGAATTCAACGTGGTCCGTCCCGCTTCCGCCAGGAAGTGCCGCGCGCGCAAGCACGCGCGGCATGCCGTTGCACCCTATGCCCTAGCCCTGACCCTGGGCATCGTTCATTCCGGGGGCGTCCAGGCCCAGGCCGCCGGCACGCCGCCGCCGACGGTCGGGGGGGATGCGCAAGGCGTGGCCCAGTTGCCGGCAGTGACCGTCAACGCGACCTCGCTGGACGACACGCTGGAGCATCTGTCCGCGCCGGTGAACAGCGGGGCGCTGGGCAACCGCAGCCAGCTGGAGACGCCGTTTTCCACGGCCGTGGTCACCGCCGCGGATATCGAGGAGCGGCAGGTCCGCAAGCTGGGCGACGTGTTCGCCCTGGACGCATCCGTCACCGACAACAGCGCCTCCTACGGCGCCTGGGCCAGTTATCTGAGCGTGCGCGGCCTGCCGCTGGATTGGCAGAATTCCTACCGCATCGACGGCAAGCCCTTCCTTAGCTACGTCACCACCTTGCCTTACGAGCACTTCGAACAGATCGACCTGCTCAAGGGCGCATCCGGTTTCATGTACGGCTTCGGTTCGCCGGGCGGACTGATCAACTATGTCACCAAGAAGCCGACCGACGAGCCGGTGCGCAGCATCGAGCTGGGCTATGTGTCCAAGGGCCTCCTGCGTGAACACGTCGATCTGGGCGGGCGCGTGGGCGGCGACGGCCGCTTCGGCTATCGCCTGAACGCCACGCATGAAGAGGGCAATACCTATAACGGCGGCTCGCTGTATCGGGATTCGGTGTCGCTGGCGCTGGACGCGCGCCTGACCGACAAGCTGACCTGGGACTTCCAGTCCATCTACCAGAACCGCAAGGCGATCGGGCAGGAGCCGACCATCTACGCTGGCCAGATGGCGGGCTCGGAGCTGCCGTCGCCGGTGCGCAACGACAACGGCAGGCTGGTGGGCCAGGGCCCGTATGCCGACAATAAATTCCGCTTCTATTCGACCGGGCTGAAGTACCAGCTGTCGTCCGATTGGTCAGTGCGCACCGACTACAGCTACAGCTCCACTCGCACCCGCCGCAATGAATCGGTGCTGTTCCTGCAGAACCAGGCGGGCGACTACCAGGACTATCGCTCGGATTACGGTGAGGCCTATGCCTACAACCAATGGCAGGGCATGCTCGAAGGCAGGTTCAGCACCGGCCCGCTGAAACACCAGGTGGTGGCGGGCGCGTCCTGGCAAAAGCAGAAGAACGACTACAGCGCCAACGGCGTGTACCAGCTGCAAGGCACGGGCAATCTGCGCACGCAGAACACCAACACCTATTACAGCGAGGGCAGCCTGGACCTGTACCGCGCCGCGGAGATCACGCAGAAGGCGCTGTTCGCAAGCGACACCATCGACCTGACCGGCGGCTGGTCCGTGCTGGGCGGCCTGCGCTATACCGACTACGAACAGGTCGGTTTCGACGCCGCGGGCGTGCGCAATTCGCGCTACGACAAGAACGGCGTGCTGACGCCGACGGTGGCGCTGATGTACAACATCACGCCGCAGACCATGGCCTATGCCAGCTACATCGAGTCGCTGGAGCCGGGGGCGTCGGTGGGCAATACCTACGCCAACTTCGGCGCGCTGCTGGACCCGCTCAAGAGCAAGCAGTACGAACTGGGCATCAAGACCAACCAGGACGGCTGGGCTGCCACGGCGGCGCTGTTCCGCATCGAGAAGAAGGCGGAATACACCAACGCCGCCAATGAGCTGGTGCAGGACGGCAAGTCGATCTACCAAGGGCTGGAGCTGGGAGCCTCCACGCGCATTGCGACGAACTGGAACGTGGGCGGCAGCCTGATGTTCCTGGATTCGGAATACAAGAAGGGTTCCAGCTTCACCGGGAACCGGGTGGCGGGCGCGCCCAAGTTCGTCGCCGCGGCTCAGGTTGCGTATTCGGTGCCGCAACTGCCGGGTCTGAAACTCAGGGCCGACGTGAAGTACACCGGCAGCACCATGCTGGGCGCTTCGAATGCGGTCCAGGTGTCCGACTACGCCATCGTCAATATCGGCGCCACCTACGACACGCGCATCTACGGCTACGAAACCACGTTCCGCGCGGGCATCAACAATCTGGCCGACAAGCGTTACTGGCTATACCAGTCGCCGGACTACGTGAAGGCGGGCGACCCGCGCACCTACGCCTTGAGCGCCAGCCTCAAGTTCTAGACGCCGTCACGTCCCACAGGCGGTCAGGCGCAAAGTCCTGCTGTTCGCCCTTCTTGGCGTAGCCCAGCGGATTGGCCACGATGCGGCAGCCATTCTTCACATAGTCCTGCGGACAGTGCAGATGGCCGTGCATCCAGACGTCGGCCAGGGGCAGCAGGGCGTCCAGCGCATTGCAGAACCCTGCTGTGCCGGGGGTGACGCCGTAACGCGGATCCGCGCTCGCCAAGGTGGGGGCGAAGTGGGTGATGGCCACGGTCGGCCCGTCGTAGGGGGCGCGCAGGGCGTCTTGCAGCCATTGCTGGCATAGCAGCCCCTGCTCGCGCATCTGCTCGGCCATGAAGGGCGCGCCGTTGCGGCGCATTTCGGCCTTTTCCAGATAGAAGTCCGCCGCGCGAAACGCTTTTTCGCGCTTCTTCAGGGCCGCGCCGACGGTGTCGCCGGGCGCGGCCAGCGCGTCGAAATCCGTCCACAGCGTGGTGCCGACAAAGCGCACGCCATCGATGACCAGCGTCTCGCGTTCCAGCCAGTGGATGCCGAGTTCGCCGCAAAGCTGGCGCAGCCGTGCGTGGGTCTCGTCGAAATCGACGTTGTCGTATTCGTGGTTGCCGGGGACATACACCACGGGCGTGGGCCAGCCCTTGCTCGGCGCATAGCTGCCCAGGCCGAAGTCGTCGCCGGTCATGAGCGAACCGCGGCGGTATGAGCCTATGTCCCCGGCCAGCACGAGCAGATCGGCGCCGGGCGCGGGCCGGGCCAGGAAATCCGGGTCGGTTTCAAGATGCAGGTCGGAGAGCAATTGGATCTTCATAGCCGCCATCTTAGGCCACTGGCGGCGCAGCCGCCGCTGCGGGAGGCCATTGTTCCATGCGACACTTTCCTGGTTCACCAGCCACACAGGAGGAATTCCATGCGTATCGCCATCATGACCGCCGCTGCCGCGCTTGCGCTGGCCGCAAGCGCGCAGGCGCAGCCGCTGGATTGCGGCAACGCGGCCACGCAGACGGACATGAGCCTGTGCGCCGACCAGGCGTACCGCAAGTCCGACGCCGCCTTGAACGCCGCCTACAAGGAAGTGACCGCGCGCCTGAAGAACGACCGGGACGCGACGACCCAGCTGCATGCCGCCCAGAAGGCCTGGCTGTTCTTTCGCGATGCGGAGTGCGCCTTCGCGTCCAGCAGCACGTCCGGCGGCAGCGCCTATCCCATGACGCTGAGCCTGTGCCTGGACAAACTGACGCAGGCGCGCACCAAGGAACTGCAGGCCTACCTGAAGTGCGAGGAAGGCGACCTGAGCTGCCCGGTGCCGGGCAAGCAGTAAGCCGCCGCATGAAGACCGATGAGATGAACAAGAACGATCCGGGCCTGATCACGGACGAGCAGGGCGTGGCGCGCTGCTTCTGGCAGCCGTCCATGCCCGACTATCACGACCATGAGTGGGGCAGGCCGGTGGCGGATGACCGTCGCCTGTACGAGAAGATCTGCCTGGAGGGTTTTCAGGCCGGCATGGCCTGGATCACGATCCTGCGCAAGCGCGAGGCGTTCCGCGCGGCCTTCGATGACTTCGACTTCGAGCGGGTGGCGCGCTACACGGAGCGCGACGTCGAGCGCCTGATGGGCGACGCGGGCATCGTGCGCAACCGTAGCAAGATCGTGTCCGCCATCAACAATGCCAGGCGCGCACGCGCCCTGGCCGACGAGACGGGTTCATTGTCGGCCTGGCTCTGGAGCCATGAGCCGCCGGCCCAGGACCGTCCCGCGACCGTGGACCTGGACTACTGGAATGGCAATCCGACCTCGCCGGCGTCGGCGGCGCTGTCGCGTGACCTGAAGAAGCGCGGCTGGACCTTCGTGGGCCCGACAACCATGTACGCCTTCATGCAGGCCGTGGGCATGGTCAACGATCACATGAGCGGCTGCGTCTGCCGCCAGACGGTCGAGGCCGCGCGCGCGGGGTTCAAGCGGCCGAAATAGGCCGCGGCAGCGACTGACGCGAAAAATGTTGAATTGGTTGCGATCCGCAAGTATATTGGTTGCGAATCGCAACTTTAAGGGCGCGCCATGGATCTGATCGATACCCCCATCCAGTCCCGCGATCAGACGATCCGGGATTTGCGGGAGTTCTCACGCAAACTGGTGCGCGAGCTGGGCTTCATGCGCAGCTCGCTGGCCGGCAGCGAGCTGGCCCCGTCCGCCGTCCACGCCATCATCGAGATCGGCCTGCAGCCGGGCATCCAGGCGCGCGATCTGGCGGCCATCCTCAGGCTGGACAAGTCCAATACCAGCCGTCAGGTCGCCAAGCTGGAGTCAGCCGGGCTGCTGACGCGCGAGGCCGACAGTGACGATGCGCGCTCGTCGCGGCTGTACCTGAGCGAAGCCGGCACCCGGCTGCGTACGCAGATAGACCAGTTCGCCACCGACCAGGTTTCGCGGGCATTGCGCCAACTGGCGCCCGAGGACCAGCAGTCGCTGATCCGCTTTCTTTCCCTTTACGCCGACGCCCTGTCGCACGAAAACCCCAACACCGCGCCCGCCGTCACGGGCGGCATCGCAGAGCAGATCCACGCGGGCTACCTGCCCGGCTGCATCGGCGACGTGGCCAGCCTGCATGCGCGCTATTACGCGCAGGCCTCGGGATTCGGCGTGTACTTCGAACGCAAGGTCGCGAGCGAGCTGGCCGAGTTCGCAGAAGGCCTGCCCGCCACCGGCAAGAACATCTGGCTGTACGTGGACAACGGCAGGACGCTGGCTTCCATCGTCATCGATGGCGATCTTGCCGCCCGTGAAGCGCACCTGCGCTGGTTCATCGTCGACGAGTCGCTGCGCGGCATGGGCGTGGGCCGCGTCCTGCTGGAGCGGGCCATGGCGTTTGTCGACGCCCACTACGACGAGACGTACTTGTGGACCTTCAAGGGGCTGGATGCAGCCAGGCATCTCTACGAGGCTGCCGGCTTCACGCTGGCCGAGGAGTCCGAAGGCCGGCAGTGGGGCAGCGTGGTGGTCGAGCAGCGCTTTGTCCGCCGCAGCCGGCGCGCTTCAGATCACGCTGATGCGCAATTCGGCCAGTAGGGCTGCCGCCTGAGTCTTGGATATGGTGGCGCCTGCCAGGCGCGCGGCCGAATTCAGGTCCAGGCCGCCCAGGTCGGCTTCGCGCAGGTCGGCGCCTTCGAAGCGGACATTCTTCAGGATGGCGTTGCGCAGGCTGCCGCCATGGAACACGGTGTCGCGGAAATCGCTGCCGGTCAGGTCGGCATCGGAGAAGTCCAGGTGCCGCACGTCGGTCTTGCGAAACGACACGCCGCGCAGCAGCGCGCCGACCAGCAGGCATTCCTCCAGCGACCAACCCAGGCAGGCGATGCCGTCGAAGTCGCTGCCGGTGAGCTTGCAGCCCTGGAAACGGGCGGCGGCCAGCCGGGCGCGGCGCCAGTTGGCATTGTTGAGGTCGCAGTTTTCAAAGACGGCATCGCTGGCGTCGCATGAGGCGAAATCCACCTGGCCGCCGCGGCAGCGCAGCCAGACGGAGTCCGCCAGCGTGGCGCCCTGAAAGGAAGCGCCAGCGATCGCGCACGCGGTCAATTGCGCGCCGCGCAGATCCAGGCGCGAAAAATCCGCGTCCTGGAAGTCGCAGTCATGGAACGACAGCGGACGGCCGGCCGACTGTTCGATCAAGCCCTGCATCAGCTTGCGGTCCACTTCCTGGCCCGCCACCGTCTCGATTGCTTTTTGCGTCATGCTGCGCGTTCCTGCCTGAATTTCCGGAAAACGGACAGCCTACTGGAAGATTTCGCTTTCGACGCAGAAGGCGATCAGTTCCTGGTCGGTGCGGACGTTGAGCTTGCGCATGGCCGAGATCTTCTGGCCGCTGACCGTCTTGACGCTGCGCTTCAAGGCCTCGGCCACCTGCATCATGGATTCGCCGCGGATGAAGTGGCGCAGCACTTCGAATTCCTTGGGCGACAGGCTGTTGATGAGTTCGCCGATGAACTTGCTGCGCTCATCGGCCGCGCCGTCGCGCTGGAAGCCGGGCGGATAGTACTTGCGGCCGGCATGCAGCGTTTCCAGCGCGGTCATGATTTCGGTGAGGTTGTCGCGCTTGAGCACCACGGCGGCCACCCCGGCGTCGTAGAGCGCCGAGATGATCATGGAGTTCGACACCATGGTCAGCACCACGATCTGGACGTCCGGATAATGCCGCGTCAGGTATTTGACCAGGCGGATGCCGTCGCCATAGGTGTCGTCGCCGGGCATGGAGTAGTCGGTGATGACCACGTGCGGCATATCGCGTTGCAGGTGCTGGATCAGCGCGGTCGGCCCGGGCAGGGTGGCCGTGACCTCGAAGTTGAGGTCCTTTTCCAGCAGGTCGCGCATCCCCATCAAGACCAGGGGATGGTCGTCGACCAGGACGATGCGGAGTCTTTCCATGCGGGGGAGTGACTTCAAGCGAGCCCGTGCTTCAAGTGGAGAGAAGGCGGGCGGACTCAGGGTTGGGGGCGGAGGCAAACCCATAGCGTAGTGGTTTTTGCGTAGCGGCGCGCCCCGCGCCCGAGAACCGGGGCGGGGACCTGTGCGCAATAGGGATATCGGCGGCCTCAGCCGGCCGCTTCTTCCTGCAGGCGGCCCAGCACGAAGCCGTCGACCGCGCTGGTGCGGCCGCGCCACAGCGTGGGCTGTCCGGCGATGGGGGTGCCGTCGGCAGTGAAGAACAGGGCGTCGGCGAGATGGATGTAGTTCGGCAGCGGGTCAGCGGGTTGGGGCACGCGGAAGACGTCGCCCAGTTCCGTCAGCGAGGCATGCACGGCCTTGCGAGTGGCGTCGTCCACCTTGTCCAGGGATCCCGTGAAGCTGGCGGCGAAGCTGTCGAAGTACTCTGCCCCGGACACGATGGAACCCGACACCAGCATGCCGCCCATCTGCAGGGTGACGCCGATGCTCTCGATCTGGCTGCCGTTGTTCACCAGGTTGACGAGGAATTGCAGGAAGGCGTCGGCGTCGGGAACGTTGCTCATGGCGTGATTTCTGGAAATGTTTGGAAAGCAGCCAAGATACTCGAATCGCGGGCGAAATACACAGAATGGGATAGGCCGAAAAACAGCCAAATCCGACCGCTATCCGCGCGCTTTGGGAACTGCCATTTTTTCCAGGCTGCGCCCCAGCCGTTCGCTGGCCAGACGCAGGCGGTCCTGCAGCGCCGCAGGCGCCAGCACCTCGAATTCGACGTCCAGCGCCATCAGCCAATACACCAGCGCGTCCAGGCTGGGCACGGCGCATTGCAGTACACAGCGTGCGTCGTCCAGCGCTTCGATCTGGCCGGCGCCCGGCGGGATGCGCGTGGCCATGACGGCGCGCGGCGCGTGCAGGACCACGCGCGCGGGTTCCTGGTGGGGCGCCATGTTGACCGAGCGCGAGACATAGGCGCGCAGATCGCCGCCTTCGGGCGGAGGGCGCGGCGCGAAATGCGCGCCGACTTCCGGGGCGCCCGCGATGCGGTCGATACGGAAGGTGCGCCAGTCCTCGCGCGCGGGATCCCAGGCCACCAGGTACCAGCGGTATCCGGTATGCGCCAAGCCTTGCGGCTCCACCAGCCGGGTGCTTGCCCGGCCCTTGCCGTCCGCATAGTCGAAGCCGACCCGCAATTGGTCGCGGCAGGCGGCTGCCAGCGTGGCCAGCAGGGTGGCGTCGACGGCCGCGCCGTCGCGCGGGATCGGCACGATGGCCGATCGCAGCGCGTCGACCCGGTGGCGCAGGCGCTGCGGCATGACCTGCTCCAGCTTCACCAGCGCCCGCAGCGCGGTTTCCTCGATGCCGCCCACCGTGCCCGTGGCCGCCGTGCGCAGCGTGAGCGCCACGGCCAGCGCTTCATCGTCGTCCAACAACAGGGGTGGCAGCGCCTTTCCCGCGCGAAAGGCGTAGCCGCCGGCCACGCCGCTGCTGGCATGGACGGGGTAGCCCAGTTCGCGCAGCTTGTCGATGTCGCGCCGCAGGGTGCGGGGGTGGATCGCCAGCGTCGCGGCCAGTTCGGTCCCGGCCCAATGGCGGCGGGTCTGCAGCAGCGACAGCAGGCGCAGGAGGCGGTTGCTGGAAGTAAGCATGGCGGCACGATAGCGCGTATCGAGGGCGGAATCTGTCCTCAATGGATTCTACAGTGGCCCCCGTAGTCAGCGGCAGGGGCCGCGACGCACATCCCTTGATCGAATTGGAGATTTGCCCATGTCTATCGTCTTCTATTGGCACCCCATGTCCAGCGCAACCCCGGTTGCCAGCGCGCTCGCTGAACTGCAAGTGCCGCATGAACGCATCAAGGTGGACATCAGGACGGGGGAACAGCATCGCCCCGAATTCCTGGCGCTCAATCCCAACGGGAAGGTCCCCACGCTGACAGTGGACGGCGCTCCCTTGTTCGAAACCTTGGCGATACAGCTATGGCTGGGAGAGCGCTACGGCGTGGAGCGCGGCCTGTGGCCCGCCGCCGGCACGCCCGAACGCCTGCTGGCGATGTCGTGGTGCGCCTGGTCCTATGTCAGCTACGGCGCGGCGGTGATGCGCCTGTATCTCGCCACGCAGGGCGCAGACGCGCCCGGCGGCGTCGAGGCGGAACGCGTATTGGATGACGTGGACGCGTTGCTGGCTGTGCTGGACGGCCATCTGTCGCGGCAGCCCTGGATGTTGGGCGCGGCCTACTCATTGGCCGACCTGGTGGTCGGTTCGGTGGTCGGCTACAGCGCCTATCTGGGCGCCAGAGTGGCGTCGCATCCGCATGTGCGGGCATGGATGGACCGGGTCCAGGCCCGGCCCGCCATGCAGATCGACGCTTAGCGCGCGTGGGCGGGCGCCGCGGCTTACCAGCCCCAGCAGGTGCCGGTCGCGGGCTTGCCGCAGTTGCGGTAGTTCACGGCGAACCACAGCTTGCCTGCGCCCCGCGGACTGCCATCGTTCTTGGCGTCGTTGCGCGGCAGTTCTTCCAGGGTGTCGCGCGCCTTCTTGGTGGGCGAGCCGCTGGCGGCGTCGGGCGACAGCGCGATACGTCCCAGGCCGGCAGCGTCGCGGTCATCGAAGACGATGTCGGTGTCCTTCAATGCGCTCATCTTCAGGGAGGCGTCGCGCACCGCGGCGGCATAGCTGTCATTGGAGCCGGCAGGCGCCAGGCTCTTGTCGAGCGTGCTGACAGCGAGGATCTGCGCCGGCGCGGCGGGCGCCATCATCTTGTACTGGTCCAGGCCCGGCAGCTGGCCGCCCGCGGCCTGGCGGCGCAGCCAGTCGCCCCACAGGAACTCCGCGAACTCCGGCAGGTTGCCATTGCTGTAGGCGATGTCGCGGGTGAAGTACACCAGCGAGCGGTAGCGGTCCTCTTGCATGCCGCCGGCTTCCTGGGCGCTGGCCAGCCCCAGGCGGGCGGGCAACTGGTCCACGGTGATGGGTTGGTTCTGGCCGTCGCGTAGCCAGGCGCGGCGTTCGTCGACCATGCGCTGCCAGAACGCCGCCGCATTGGGCAGGGTGCTGTAGTTGGCGTCGACCTTGACCCAGACCGGCAGCTTGGGGCCGCCATCGGCGATTTCGCGCAGCGACGAGAAGGTATGGTGGCCGTCGGTCAGATACAGGTTGCCGTCCCAGCCGACCACCACCGTCTTGAGGTTGGCCGCGTTGGTGCCCGGGGCGTTCTTGCAGGCATAGGTGGCCGGCTGGTCCAGGCGGGCGGCGCGCGCCTCGGCGATGCTCTGGAATTCCTGCGCGCGCTCGGCGCCGCCCATGTCTTCGCAGTAGTCGTCGAACTTCTTGCCGACCGTGCGGTTCAGGTAGTCCAGCTGCAGTGCCGGCTTGTCCGCCCAGGTCGGGCGTTCGAAGTCCCCTTGCCAGCGGCCGAGCTTGTAGTAGATCTGGTCGTAGCCGATCGCGGCCTGGGTGGGATGCAGTTCCTCGATGCGGACCTGGATGACGTCGCCCGGCTTGGCCTGCAGATAGGCCGTATTGCGCGGCGGCTGGGATTCTGCGGGGGGCGTTTCTTCGACGGGAGGCGGCGCGACGGTGACGGGTTCGTCGTCATGGTCGTCGCCGCCGCCGTTGCAGGCTGCGAGGGCCAGCGGCAGCAAAGCCGCGGCCAACGCATGCAACAAACGTTGCCGGCGGGCGGGAAAAGCGCGACGCGCGGGAAGAGAGGTAGAGGGCATGGTCCGTTTCAGGATCTGGTTTCAAAGATAGCCGATCATGAGGGACGCGTGTTTCCTGCAGATTGCACCGGAACGGGTTGCCACGCATGCAGCCTGTCCATCAGGCCGCGCACGACGGTGGCCTGACGGCGGATTCTGGCGGCTGCGGCGGCGGACAGGCCTTCTGCCAGTTCTTCTTCCAGCGCCTCGAAGTGCGAGGCTGGCGCGCGCATCTGCAGGGCCAGCAGCGCGCCCTGTATGCGGTGCAGCATCTGGGCGGTGGCAAGGGCGTCGGGTTTCTCGGCGGCTTGCTCCAGCGCATCGAGATCCTGGGTCATGGTGTCCTTGACCAGTTGCCGGTGATCCGGCGCCAGCGCGGCGTATACCGCGAGCGTACCCGCGGCGGGGAAAGCAGAAGTATGGGGGAGCGGTTTGTGCATGAGAGCCTCCTGGACGTACATGCGGATGACGTCAGGCTCTCGGGCGATATTAAAGAAGCCCGATACCAGGGGGCTTCGAATCGGACGGATTCGCCGACAGCGGAGCGGCCCCGCAGCCGCTCCGCTGACTTGCTTAGAACGTGTGGCGCACGCCGACGCCGGCGGCCGTGCTCTTCAGGCCGTCGATGAAGGCATAGTCCTTGCCGTACGAACCATAGGCGTACAGGTTGGTGCGCTTGGACAGGTCGTAGGTGTAGCCCACGCTCCAGACGTTCATGTTGGTGTCGCCGCCGGTCAGCTTGTCGTTGTTCGGCGACACGTGTTGCCACGACGCGAACAGGCTGCTTGCGCTGCCCAGGGGCAGAGTGGCGCCCAGCATGTAGGAGTTGGCCTTGAAGCCGTCCACGAAGCGGTTGGTGCCGAATTCATCGCTGAAGGGCGTGCCTGCCGGCAGGTCCTGGCCGACGAACCAGCCGTCGGTGGTGCGGCCGTAGGCGGCGGCGAGCTTCACGACCTCCAGGTCGTAGGACACGCCCAGCGCGTACTGGCGCGGCGTGGCGTCATGGTCGATGGAGCCGCGGTTGGAGCCGTTGAGCTGGTCGTAGGTCAGCGCGACGTTCAGCGGACCTTGCACGTAGCGCAGGCCGGCGGTGATGCCGCGGGTATTGTCGGCGGTGCGAAAACCCGTCTGGTCGGCGGTCGTGTCGTCCGCATTGAACGAGTAGCCGATGCCAAGTTCGAAGCCGTTCACCGAAGGCGTCTTGTACATCACCATGTTGTCCCAGCGCATGGTGTTGGCGGCGCTGAAACCCAGGCCCATGTTGGACTGGGTGTAGCTGGTGTAGAAGGGGTCGATGTCGGCAAGGTAGTTCGAGCCCACCGTGGCCTGGCGGCCGAACTCCAGCGAGCCCCAGGCGTCGTTGGCCAGGCCGATGGTGGCCTGGCGGCCGAACAGGCGGCCGGACTGTCCGCGCTGGCCGTTGGCCGAGTCGAATCCGCTTTCCAGCTTGAACGTGGCGCGCAGGCCGTCGCCCAGATCTTCGGCGCCGCGCAGGCCCCAGCGCGAGCCGGCCTGGATGCCGTTGATCATGCCTATCTTGCTACCGTCGTATCCATCGCCTTTGATCTTGTTGTAGCCGATGCCGGTGTCGATGACACCATAGAGAGTTACCGACGATTCTGCCTGAGCAACGCCTGCAAAAGTCGTGAATATTGCGGCGGCGAGCAGCGTCTTTTTCATCCTTGGGGACTCCTGGTTGAGGGGTGGAAAAAACAAAAGGGAACAGCACGCGAGCATGTAGCTCAGCGCTGTTCCCAGCCCTCATTGTAGGACACCGGCCGCAGCCGGCGGATTCAGCCCTTGCGGCGCGCGCGCTTTTCCTCGCGCACGAAGATGAAAACGCCGACCAGCACCATGGCTGCCAGGGCGTACCAGGTGATGGCGTAGCTCAGGTGATTGTTGGGGAAGTTCAGCACCGTCAGGCCGCCGACGGGAGCGGTGCGCCCGCTGCCGTCCTTGCCCGTCGCATCGGCGTCGATGAAGTAGGGGGCCACGTCGGTCAGGCCGCGCGCCGCAGCGATGGCGGGCAGATCGCGCGAGTACCAGAGGTTGGTCGCCGGATCGTTGTTGCGCAGGAAACCATGAGCGGGCTCGCCCATGCGCAGCAGGCCGGTGACGCTGGCTTCTTCGGGCGTTTGTTGTATGGCCGACTTGCTTTTGCGCCATTCGGGCAGCACGAAGCCGCGGTTGACCAGCACCGTGCCGCCTTCGGGCAACTGCAGCGGAGTCATGACCCAGTAGCCGCTGCCCAGCTCGGTCGCGGCCTGCACCAGGGTCTGGCGGTCGTACAGGTAGGTGCCCTTGGCGGTGACGCGGCGGTATTCGGCGTTGTCGGAAGTCAGCGCGGGCCATTCGGCCTGGGCCGGCGCCGGCGTGGGCGCCGCATGGGCGCGTTGTTCGACCTGCGCGATCAGGGTGCGTTTCCAGGCCAGCCGGTGCACCTGCCAGGTGCCCAGGGCGCAGAGGCCCGCAAAAATGGCAACAGCAAGCACCCCCAGGATGACCAGGGTAACTTTGCTGCGCGGATTACGGGAGGAGGTGTCGCGGGAAGTGGAGTCGTTTACTGCGGCCATCAGGGCATTTTCCGCATGTCGTGTGTGGACATGGGCATCATATTGGAGTCGAGGTGGTACATGATCCAGATGGATCCGCTGAGCGTGATTACGACCAGCACCAGCGTGAATATTAACGCCAACATGTTCCAGCCGCTTTCGGACTTGGTGTCCATGTGCAGGAAGTAGATGATGTGGACCACGATCTGCACCGCGGCGAACGCCAGGATCACCAGCGCGGTGGTCCGGGACTGAGAGAAGACCTGGTTCATGACCAGCCAGAACGGGATGGCGGTCAGGATGGTCGCCAGCACGAAGCCGGTCATGTAGCTTTTGAAGGTGCCATGGGCGGCGCCGTCATCGTCGTCGTGGTGGTCGTGGCCGCCGTGGCCGTGATCGGCCGGATGATCCAGGTGCGCGGTCATGGCAGCACTCCCATCAGGTACACGAAGGTGAAGACGCCCACCCAGATCAGGTCCAGGAAGTGCCAGAACATGGACAGGCACATCAGGCGGCGGCGGTTTTCGGGGATCAAGCCGTGCATCTGGACCTGGATCATCATCGTCACCAGCCACACGATGCCGAAGGTGACGTGCAGCCCGTGGGTGCCGACCAGGGTGAAGAAGGACGACAGGAAGGCGCTGCGCTGCGGGCCGGCGCCCTGGTGGATCAGGTGCGCGAATTCGTACAGTTCCAGCGACAGAAAGCCCAGCCCCAGGATGCCGGTCACGGCCAGCCAGAGCTGGGTGGCGCCGACGCGGTTGCGCCGCATTTCCAGCATCGCGAAACCGTAGGTGATGGAAGACAGCAGCAGCAGCGCGGTATTCACCGCTACCAGCGGCAGGTCGAACAGGTCCGCGCCGGAAGGGCCAGCCGCATAGTTGCGTCCCAGCACGCCATAGGTGGCGAACAGGCAGGCGAAGATGAGGCAATCGCTCATCAGGTAGACCCAGAACCCGAGCAGGGTCCCGTTCTTGGGGTGGTGTTCGCCCGGGACGTGGAACATGGGCTCCGCGGGCGGCGCGGCGCCGCCGGGCAGGTTGGGGGCCAGGGTATCAGACATTTTTCGCTAGCAACCTTGTGCGGGCGTCTTCGGCGCGCACGACCTCTTCGGCCGGCACGTAGTAGTCGCGCTTGTAGTTGAAGGTGTGAATGATGGACACCAGTATCAGCGCCGCGAACGACAGCACGGCCAGCGGCCACATATGCCAGATCAAGGCGAAACCCATAACCACGCTGATACCCGCCAGGACGATGCCCGCCCAGGTGTTCTTGGGCATGTGGATGGGAATGAAGCCCTGCTGCGGCCGCAGGTAGCCGTGCTGCTTCATCTGCCACCAGGCGTCCTGGTCATGCACGCGCGGCGTGAAGGCGAAGTTGTAGTTGGGCGGGGGCGACGAGGTCGACCATTCCAGCGTGCGGCCGTCCCAGGGGTCGCCGGTGTCGTCGCGCAGCGACTCGCGGCGGCGATAGCTGACCACCAGCTGGATCAGGAAGCTGGCGATGCCGCAGGCTATCAGCAGCGCGCCGAAGGCCGCCACCTGGAACCAGATCTGCAGGGACATGTCCTCGAAGTGATTCACGCGCCGCGTCACGCCCATCAGCCCCAGCACATACAGCGGCATGAAGGCGACGTAGAAGCCCACCAGCCAGAACCAGAACGAGCACTTGCCCCAGAACGGATCGAGCTTGTAGCCAAAGGCCTTGGGAAACCAGTACGTGATGCCGGCCATCAGCCCGAACAGCACGCCGCCGATGATCACGTTGTGGAAGTGCGCGATCAGGAACAGGCTGTTGTGCAGGACGAAGTCGGCGGGCGGCACGGCCAGCAGCACGCCCGTCATGCCGCCGATCACGAAGGTCACCATGAACCCCAGGGTCCACAGCATGGGGACCTCGAAGCGGATGCGGCCGTGGTACATGGTGAACAGCCAGTTGAAGATCTTGGCGCCCGTGGGGATCGAGATGATCATGGTGGTGATCCCGAAGAACGAGTTCACGCTTGCCCCTGATCCCATGGTGAAGAAGTGGTGCAGCCACACCAGGTACGACAGCACCGTGATCACGACCGTGGCGTACACCATGGACGCATAGCCGAAGAGGCGCTTGCGGCAGAAGGTGGAAACCACTTCGGAGAAGATGCCGAAGGCCGGCAGGATCAGGATGTAGACCTCGGGATGGCCCCAGATCCAGATCAGGTTCACGTACATCATGGCGTTGCCGCCGAAGTCCGCCGTGAAGAAGTTGGTGCCCACGTAGCGGTCCATGGACAGCAGCGCCAGCACCGCGGTCAGCACCGGGAAAGCCGCCACGATCAGCACATTGGTGCACAGCGCGGTCCAGGTGAAGATGGGCATGCGCATCATGGTCATGCCCGGCGCGCGCATCTTGACGATGGTGACCAGCAGGTTGACGCCGGAAAGCAGTGTGCCTACCCCCGCTATCTGCAGGGCCCATATGTAGTAATCGACGCCCACGTCGGGGCTCTGGAGGATCCCCGATAATGGCGGATACGCCAGCCAGCCGGTACGCGCGAATTCACCGACGAACAGCGACATCATGACCAGGATGACGCCGCCCGTGGTCATCCAGAAGCTGAAGTTGTTCAGGAACGGAAAGGCCACGTCGCGCGCGCCGATCTGCAAGGGCACGATGTAGTTCATCAGGCCCGTGACCAGCGGCATGGCAACGAAGAAGATCATGATCACGCCGTGCGCGGTGAAGATCTGGTCGTAGTGGTGCGGCGGCAGGTAGCCCATGGAATCGCCGAACGCCACCGCCTGTTGCAGGCGCATCATGATGGCGTCGGCGAAGCCGCGCAGCAGCATCACGATGCCCAGGATGACGTACATGATGCCGATCTTCTTGTGGTCGATGCTGGTGAACCACTCGCGCCACAGATAGCCCCATTTGCCGAAGTAGGTGATGGCGCCCACCACCGCGATGCCGCCGATGGCGACCGCGATGAAGGTGAAGAGCAGGATCGGTTCGTGGTAGGGAATGGCTTCCCAGGTCAACTTACCGAAGATCAGCTTGGTGAGGTCTGGTTGATCAGGCATCTCGATTCCAGCAAAAAGACCGCAATTTCACGAAGCCCCGTGCGCCAGCGATCCGCTACAGGACCAGTCCTTCGGTGGCGGTGCACATCGCGCCCACATACTTGCGCGGCGCGCCGGTCAGGCCCAGGCGCTCGCGCGTTCCGGCGTCCAGTGTGGTGACATTGAGCGCGCCGGGTATGCCCATGCCGCCTTGCGCGTCGATCGCCATCGCGTCGCGCATGCACATGCGGTTGGGTTCCACGCAGCGGTTGACGATCGCCTCGAACAGGCCGGGCGCGCTGGACGCATAGCGTTGCACCGGGTTGCGTTCGCTGGGTTGCTCCAGCTTCAGGTAGGTTTCGCGGCTGAGCGTGGCGTTGGAGGCGCGGGCGTCAGCCACCCATTTGTCAAAGCCCTGCTGATCCACGCCGTGGAACTTGAAGCGCATGCCGGAAAAGCCCGAGCCGCTGTAGTTGGCGGACAGGCCTTCGTATTCGCCGGGATGGTTGATCACCGCGTGCAGGGTGGTCTGCATGCCCGGCATGGCGTAGATCTGGCCCGCGAGCGCGGGCACGAAGAAGGAATTCATCACGGTGGACGAAGTGATCTTGAACTGGATGGGACGGTCCACCGGGGCCGCCATTTCGTTCACCGCGGCGATGCCCTGTTCGGGATAGATGAACAGCCACTTCCAGTCCAGCGCCACGACCTCCACGACCAGCGGTTTGGTGCCGGCGGGCACTTCGCGGCCCTCGGACAGGCGCACAAGCGGGCGGTAAGGATCCAATTGGTGCGTGCTGACCCAGGTGAGCGCGCCCAGCGCGATGATGATCAGCAGCGGCGCGGCCCAGATCAGGAGCTCCAGCATGGTGGAGTGATTCCAGTCAGGGTCATAGTGCGCTTCCTTGTTGCTGGCCCGGTAGCGCCACGCGAACACGAAAGTCAGGAGGATCACCGGCACGATGATCAGCAGCATCAAGCCGGTGGAAATGATGATCAGGTTGCGCTGCTGCAAGGCGATGTCGCCCGAGGGCGAGAGCAGGACTGCATTGCATCCGGCGAGCAATGGCAGCGCGGCAACCAGGACCAATCCGCGGAACCTTGGGAAGGACGGCATGACCATACCCCGAAACGTAACCGTGGGAAGTAAACGCAACACTACGCTGGAAGCCGCGAAAAATCTAGGGTAAAAAGAACAAAAATGTGCAGGGCGACGCGCGCAGACCAGGGCTGCATCCCAATGACGGAGCGGCTCTGCGCGATATGGGCTGCAGGCGCGCGGGTGTGTTTCAGGATCTGTTCCGAACCTCCTTTCAGCGAGCATTCACATGGCGACCACCACGCAATATCCCGGTCATGCTCCCTCACTTCCCGCGGCCGGCGGCGGTAGCCACGCCAAGGTGGCGCCAGGGGAAATCGCGGTGGGCGTGGTGGTGGGGCGCGCTTCCGAATACTTCGATTTCTTCGTCTTCGGCATCGCCTGCGTGCTGGTTTTTCCGCAGGTCTTCTTCCCCTTCGAACCGCGGCTGGAAGGCACGCTCTGGTCCTTTGTCATCTTCTCGTTCGCCTTCATCATGCGGCCCATCGGCACGGCGCTCTCGATGGCGGCGCAGCGGCGCTGGGGGCGTGCGACCAAGCTCACCATCGCCCTGTTCCTGCTGGGAACGGCTACGGTGGGCATGGCCTTCCTGCCGGGCTACAACGTCATCGGCGCGCATGCGATCACGCTGCTGGCGGTGTTCCGCTGCCTGCAGGGGCTGGCGCTGGGCGGGTCATGGGACGGCTTGCCGTCGCTGCTGGCGCTGAATGCGCCGCCCAACCGCCGCGGCTGGTATGCCATGCTGGGGCAGCTTGGCGCGCCCGTGGGCTTCATGGTGGCCAGCGCGCTGTTCCTGTTCCTGCACGTGACGCTGACCGAAGCCGATTTCCTGGAATGGGGCTGGCGCTATCCCTTCTTCGTGGCGTTTGCCATCAATGTGGTGGCGCTGTTCGCGCGGCTGCGCCTGGTCGTCACCGAGGAATACACGCAGCTGCTGGAAGAGGGCGAACTCGAACCGATCAGCGTTGCGCAGATGGTGCGCGAGCAAGGCTACAACCTCTTCATCGGCGCATTCGCGGCGCTGGCCAGTTATGCTTTGTTCCATCTGGTCACGGTGTTTCCCCTGTCCTGGATCGCGGTCAGCGCCACCCAGCAGATCCAGGACGTGTTGATCGTGCAGATCGTCGGCGCGGTGCTGGGCATACTGGGCACCATCGCCTCGGGCTGGCTGGCCGACCGCATCGGACGGCGCACCACGCTGGGCCTGCTGGCCCTGCTGATTGCCGTGTTCGCGCTGTTCACGCCCTGGCTGCTGGGCGGCGGGCCCAAGGCGCAGGATGCGTTCATCCTGGTGGGCTTCGTGCTGCTGGGGCTGTCCTATGGCCAGGCTTCGGGCACTGTCACCGCGAACTTCACGCGGCGCTTCCGCTATACCGGCGCTGCGCTGACCTCCGACATGGCATGGCTGATCGGCGCGGCATTTGCGCCGCTGGTCGCGTTGGGCCTGTCCGCGCGTTTCGGGCTGGTGGCGGTCAGCGTCTACCTGTTGTCGGGGGCTGCCTGCACGCTGCTGGCGCTGCGTATCAACAAGGTGCTCGAAACGCGGGACTGAAAGCGTCTGCCGTTCAGCCTGCGTAGCCTTCCAGCACGTTGGCGACGTTGACGCCCACGTCCGCCACGGCGTAGCCGCCTTCCATCGTGAACACCGCCGGCAGGCCCAGGCCTGCCAGCAGGCGGCCCACGTGCAGGTAGTCGGCGCTCTTGAGCTGGAACTTGGAGATGGGATCGCCTTCGTAGGTGTCCACGCCCAGCGCGATCACCACTGCGTCAGCCTTGAAGGCGCGCACGGCGGACAGCCCTTGTTCCAATGCCCGCGTCCAGGCGGCGAAACCGGTGCCGGCGGGCAGCGGCAGGTTCAGGTTGGCGTCCAGGCCAGCGCCTGCGCCGCGCTCATCGGCGTAGCCCAGGTAGAAGGGGTACTCGGTGGTCGGGTCGCCGTGCACCGATACGGTCAGCACGTCGGCGCGTTCATAGAAGATGCTCTGCGTGCCGTTGCCGTGGTGGTAGTCGACGTCCACGATGGCAACGCGTTCGGCGCCGGCTTCCCGCAGCGCTTGCGCGGCCAGCGCCGCGTTGTTAAGGAAGCAGTAGCCGCCAAAGAAGTCAGGGCCCGCGTGGTGGCCGGGCGGGCGCGTGAGCGCCATGGCGACGCGAGGGCCGCTCGCCGCCGAAACGGCGCGCGCGGCGTCGATGGCGCAGGCGGCGCCTGCGGTGGCGGCCTCCCAGGTGCCCGCGGTCAGCGGGCAGCCGCTGTCGAACGAGAACAGGCCGACCCGCGCGGCGAAGTTGGTCGGTTCGATGTCGTGGCGGAATCCGCGCACGGGCCAGACCGAAGGCAGGATGTCGAGGCCGGCATTGGCCGGATCCAGCGCCACCCAGTCGCGCCAGGCCGTTTCCAGGAAGTCCACGTAGCGCGGGGCGTGCACGCGCTTGACCAAGCCCAGGTCCGCCGCCGATGGCGTGCGCAATGCGCCGATGCCGCGCTGGTTCAGCGCTTGCAGCACGTACTCCAGGCGCGCCGGGGTTTCGTGACAGGGCACCAGCTTGCCGCGGAACATTTCCTGTCGGCCAGCGTGTTTTTCGTGGACAGGGTTGTGGAAAATCAGCACGGCGGGGGTGTCCTCGGACGTAGAGCCTGGTGGGCGGAAGCGCAACTATAGCGGCCGCGGCGTTTGCGGCGCCATTGCGCAGGGGGGGATTTTCGGGGGGATTGGCGCCTTAGCGGCCAGTCCGCGCGGCGCATGTGGCGCCCTTGGCGCCGGGATGCGGAATCTTGCGCTCCGATTCGCCTTCGCGCCGGGTCCAGGAAATGATCCGCGCCGAGCCGTCCGGGCACACCCGGTACTGCTCGAAGCCATAGGTGTCGGCGCTGTAGCGGCACGCCACGGAAATAATGGGCTTGGCCGCGTCGAATTCGGGATTGACGAAGCCGCGGCATGGGCTGGCCACTGCATCGGGATACGGGATCTCTTGGTAGCGCCCGTCCTGGGGGCGGTACAGGAAGATGCGCGAAATCGCTTGCGTACTGCCGCCAGTCTGGCCGATGACGAAGTCGAGGTAGCCGTCATGGTCAATGTCCACGTCCTGGAACTGGTCCACCTCCTCGTCGCCGGAGATGTCCGCGATTTGCTGAGCGGACCCGTCCCCCACGCGTACGCTCAGGCGCTGTTGCGGCAGCTCGGTAATGGTCACCACGGCAGGCAGGCCGGGCCGGACAGCGTACGAGTAGTCGCGCGCGGCGGCATCCTGGCCGGGCATGAAGAGCGCGGCCAGTGCCGCCAGCGACAGGAATCCTTTCATGCGGGCGCCCTCCGCGCCGTGAACTCGGTGAGGCATTATGCCGCAGCGGCTTGCGGGGAAACCAGGACTTGCCGCCCGGCGGGCGGCGCAGGATCCTGGGTAGAATTCCAAGATACGCAAGATTGCCGCGACGCGCTCCGCCCGCCATGAATTTTCCGTTTCCCATCCGCCAAGAATGTCCGCCGGGCGCCTGTATGTGTGACCGTGACCGGCTGCTGGCCGATCCGTCTGCCGACGTCCGCGTGTTGCGGCTGACCAAGGAAGAGGAAAAGCGCCTTGTGGCGCGGTTGGAGAACATCTCCAGCCTGGAGGACCTGCGCGCCATGCAGGGACGCATCCATGCGCAATTGGGCATCGTGATCCACATCACGCCCAGCGAGAACGAGGTGCGCACCTCGCGCGGCATTGCGATCCAGCTGGAGGACCAGCTGGGGTTGTGCCGCAAGACGCGCACGGCGATTCCCGCCGCCATTCGCCGCGGTTTCGATAACCGGCCCGAGATCGTCTATGCGCTCCTGAACGAGCGCGACCTGCTCAGCGGCACCTGAACGCGTTCAGGATTTCTTTGCTCCGGCGGCCGCGCCGCAGGGCGCCAGCGGCACCACGTCGGCCGGCGTGCGGCCGGCATCCGGGCGCGTCGCGTCGCGCTTCTTGCCCAGGGTGACGGGGTAGATCAGCAGCACGGCGCTCCCGGCTTCCAGCTTGGGATCCTGTTTGGTGCCATAGGCCACTGTCCAGCCGCGTACGGCCAGCGGAGCCAGGGTGTATTGCAGGGCTGAGCCCGGCGAAACGTGCGCCACCTTGCCGGCGAAAAGATCCTGCTGATGGGTTTCCGCGCCATTGGCGGTGACATAAGTGGCGATGCTGACCAGCGCGGCGCCATTGCCGGGACGTCCCAGCACGGCAGTCTTGTACTTGCCGGCAGGGATGTCGGTCAGATTGACGGTGAGAGGACCGGCCGCGTGGCCGCTGGAATCCAGGCTGACGCCGTTGACTTCGGCGCGGGCCAGGGGCGCCGTGCCGGTGTTGCGCACGCGCACGCTGTATTCCCCGGAAGTGCCCGTGACCGTGCAGACCTCGACGCCGTAGGCGGAGCGCACGGGGTGCGCCTGCGCCGCCGTGGCGGCCATGGCCAGCAGGGCCGCCAGCAACAGCTTCGGGGCAGGGGAATGAACGGTGGGCACGGCACGCTCCTCTTGTAAGGGGCAGCGCGCCGGGTTGCCGCGTTGCCTGCCCTATTACACCACTTGGCGGCCGGGCGCCGCGGCTTGCTCGCGCTTGCCGGCCAGCCAGTGGAGGATCAGCGCCAGCACCAGCAGGCCGACGATGATGAAGCCCCAGAAGATCCAGGCCAGTACGGAGATCAGCGTGCCGAGGCTGCCGGCGAAGGGCAGCATCTGGTTCAGGCCCTGTGCGGCCCAGACCAGGCCGCCCTGCAGCGTCTGCAGCCAGGCGGGGTCGACCCAGGCCGCCGCCCAGGCGGGCGGAACCCATTGCGAGGTATCCAGCGCCGTGCCGGGAACCTGGGTCGTGGCGATGGTCGACAGGACCCAGTTGGTCAGCTGCAGCGTCAGCGCAACCAGCCCGGTCCAGAGTGCTGCAAGCACGGCGAAGGCGAGCCAGATGATCTTTTTCATTGAGGTGGTACTCCGATGTTTCAAAAGAGGGTCCACGATAAGGCGGATTCTATTTCTGAAAAACCAGCGTGGTTGTGACAAACATTAAGAAAAAACCGAAGTTTTTGCCTTGGCGAGCACGATCTGGACCAGCGGATGGTGCTGCCCCCGGCGGTTGCGGATGGCGTGGATTTCCTCGTGCACGTCGTCGCAGCGGGCCAGGGGACGCAAGCCCCGCAGCACGCCGATATCGCCGCCGCCCAGGCGGCTGAGCGGAAACACGCCCAGGCCGCGGGCGGCGAATACCGACATCAGGGCGCTGTCCTCGAATTCGCCGACCACGTTGGGATAGATGCCTTGTTCGGAAAACCAGCGGTCCAGCGTCTGGCGCAGCACGGAATGGCCGGTGGGCAGCAGCACCGGCAGGCGTTCCAGGCAGCGTGGAAAGTCCAGGGTGTCGGCCTTGCGCACCAGCTTGGCGGGGCCGTACCAGTCCACTGGCGACGAGACCAGGCGGTCGCTGGTGAGGCGCAGGTTGGGGTTGGCGGGCGCACCCTGGCCGGCCAGCACCAGGTCCAGGTGATGCTGGGCAAGTTCGCCCAGCAGTTCCTCGACCTCGCCTTCGTGGCAGGTCAGGCGCAGGTCCGGCGTGTGCAGCACCGGGCCCAGCAGGGCCTGCGCGGCCAGCTTCGAAATGCCGTCCGACAGGCCCACCGACAGGCGTATGACGGGCTTGGTGGCGGCCGCGCGGACTTCCTGGGGCAGCATCTGGCCGATCTGGAAGATCTCTTCGGCGCGGGCGAAGGCGGCCTCGCCCGCGTCGGTCAGCGCCACGCCGCGTCCGGCCGGCTTGAGCAGCTGGTGGCCCAGGTTTTTTTCCAGTTCGCGCACTTGCGCGCTGATGGTCTGGATGGCCATGTCCAGCCTTTCGGCGGCGCGGGAAAAGCCGCCTTCCTTGGCAACCATCCAGAAGTAATACAGGTGTCGATAATTGAGCATGGCAGGAATCACTTCGGTTTTTTCGAACCTTAACTCACTTTCAGGCTGATTTCTCCATCGGCCCCGGATCCGGATCATGAGCCCCTTCGAACACAAGCGGGAACATCATGGACACCTTGCTCACCTTACTCTCCGCCGATTTCTTCGGCACCCCGGCCTGGAGCTGGCTGCTATTCATCGGCATCGTGGTCGCCTTGCTGGCCTTTGACCTGGGCGTGCTGCACAAGGAAGACCGTGAGATCGGCGTGCGCGAGAGCCTGCTGCTTTCGGCTGGCTACATCACCGCGGCGCTGCTGTTCGGCGCCTGGGTCTGGTGGCAGATGGGTTCCGCCAGCGGCATGGCCTACTACACGGGCTTCATGATCGAGAAGTCGCTGTCGATGGACAACGTCTTCGTGATCGCGCTGATCTTCAGTTTCTTCGCGATTCCGCGCCAGTACCAGCACCGCGTGCTGTTCTGGGGCATCCTCGGCGTGATCGTGCTGCGCGCCATCATGATAGGCCTGGGCGCGGCGCTGGTCAGCAACTTTGGCTGGCTGCTGTATCTGTTCGGCGCCTTCCTGGTGTTCACCGGCATCAAGATGTGGATGATTGCGGACCAGACGCCGGATATCGCGTCCAATCCGATCCTGAAGTTCCTGAAGCGCCGCATGCGCGTCACGGAAGGGCTGCGCGGCAACGCGTTCTGGGTGATGGAGACCGATCCCGCCACGTCGAAGAAGGTGCGTTGGGCTACGCCGCTGTTGCTGGCGCTGGTGTTGATCGAGTTTGTGGACCTGTTGTTCGCGGTGGACTCCGTGCCGGCGATCTTCGCCATCACCACTGACCCGTTCATCGTCTACACCAGCAACATCTTCGCCATCCTGGGCCTGCGTGCGCTGTACTTTGCGCTGGCTGCGATGATCCACCGCTTCCATTACCTGAAGTACGCCCTGGCTCTGGTCCTGGTCTTCATTGGCGGCAAGATCTTCCTGGTCGGCTTCATCGGCAAGGTGCCGGCTGCTTTGTCCCTGTCGGTGACCTTCGGCCTGATTGCTGGCGGCGTGTTGTTCTCGCTGTGGAAAACCCGCTCGGACGCCTCCAAGCAGGAACTCGCGGCTGAATAATCCCGCGACCAGAGGCAAAGCGCCCGCCATATCCAACGGATATGGCGGGCGCATTTTTTGGGATTTGTCGCGCCTGTGCGGCGGGCGTAGAGTGCTGGACAGTCCAAAAGCCGCAAGGAGCCGTCATGACCAGCTGGTCCGCCAAACAGTATTCCGCCTTTGAAAACGAACGCACCCGTCCGGTGCGGGATCTGGTCGCCGCCTTGCCCAACCAGGACGTGAAGCGCGCCGTGGACCTGGGCTGCGGCCCCGGCAACTCCACCGAAGTGCTCGCCAGCCGCTACCCCGACGCCGAAATCAGCGGCATGGACAGCTCGGAGGACATGCTGCAGTCGGCGCGAAAGCGCCTGCCGGGGCTGCAATTTGAACTGGCCGACATCGCCACGTGGAATCCGCCCGAGACCTACGACGTGATCCTGGCGAACGCCGCGCTGCAATGGGTGCCGGACCACGCGACGCTGTATCCGCGCCTGGTCGGCAAGCTGGCTCCGGGCGGCAGCCTGGCGGTGCAGACGCCGGATAACCTGGAAGAGCCGGCCCACCGCCTGGCGCGCCAGGTGGCAGGCGAAGCGCCCTGGGCCGCCGCCATCGGCGGATTCAAGCATCCGCCGCGGCACAGCGCGGGCTGGTACTACGAACTGCTCAAGCCGCATTGCGGCCTGCTGGACGTGTGGCGAACGACCTACCATCATCCGCTGGCAGGCGCGGCCGCGGTCGTGGAGTGGTTCAAGGGCACGGCGCTGCGGCCCTACCTGGACCGGTTGGACGCCGCCGGGCAGGCCAGTTTCCTGGCCCGCTACCAGTCGCTGATCGAAGAGGCCTATCCGGCGCTGGCCGACGGCACGGTGCTGCTGCCGTTCCCGCGGCTGTTCATCATCGCGGGGCCGAAGCAGGGCTGAGACCCGCAGCGGGCGGTTCCCAGCCGCCGCCCAGCGAGCGGTACAGATCCACCAGCACCAGCGACACCGCGGCCTGGGTCGACACGCGGGCCTGGTCGCTGGCCAGCACCGCGTTCTGCGCGCTGAGCACGTTCACGAAGTCCGACGCACCCGCGGCATATTGGCGTTGCGCGTTGAGCAACGCCTGGCGGGCGCTCTCGGAGGCGCGCTCCAGACTCACCCGGGTCAGTTGCTGCGCCTGGTAGGCGGTCATGGCGTTGTCGACTTCATGCCAGGCATTCAACACGGTCTTCTGGTACAGCAGCGCGGCTTCCTGAGCTTGCGATTCGCGCAGCCGCAGCCGGCCTCGCAGCCGGCCGCCCTGGAAAATGGGAATCTGCAACGCGGGGCCGACGCCGAAGACGCCGGCATTGTCGGAGTCCAGGTCTCGCAACTGCAGGGCCTGCAGGCCGAGGTTGCCCGATAGCGTGATGCGCGGATAGAAATCGCCCTCGGCCACGCCGATGGCTGCGACGGCCGCATGCAGATTGGCCTGGGCGCGGCGGATGTCGGGCCTGCGTTCGGCCAGTTCGCTCGGCAGCCCGACGGGGACTTGCAGCGGACCGCCCGGTATCGGGCCCACCGCCGCCAGGCGCGGTTGCAGCGCGCCGGGCGGTTGCTCCAGCAGCAGCGCCAGCGCATTCATCAGCTGTTCGATGCGCAGCACGAGCGGCGGCACGCCGGCTTCGATGGAGGCGGCCTGCGCATCGGCTTGTGAAACGTCCAGTTCGGTGGCGACGCCTTCGCGCTGGCGCAGGCGGGTCAGCGCCAGGTTGCGTTCGGCATTGGCGAGCGTTTGGCGCAGCACGTCCAGCTGGTTCTGCGTGCCGCGCAGCAGGATGTAGTTGCGCGCCGTTTCGGCGCGGATGGCCAGGACCACGCCGCGCTGCGCCTCCAGCGCCGCCTGGGATTGGGCGCCGGCCTGTTCGACTTCGCGCCGCACGCGGCCCCACAGGTCCAGTTCCCAACTGGCGTCCACGCCGGCCTGCCACAGGTTGAATGAGGACTTGCCGCCGTGGCCCGACGGGTCGGCCAGGCCGACCTCGCTGTTCTGGCCGCGCTTGTAGCTTGCGCCCGCACCGACGGCGGGCAGGCCGTCGGCTTCGGTCACGCGCAAGGCCGCGCGGCTTTGCAGCAGGCGTTCGTGGGCGATACGTATGTCCAGGTTGGCCTCGGTCGCTTCGGCGATCAAGGCGCTCAGGGTGGGATCGCCGAAGCTGTCCCACCAGGACGTGTTCACATCTTGCGGCACGGGGACGCTGTCCGCGGCGGAGGCGTCGGGTACTCGCCACTGCGCGGGCAATTGCGCCTGGGGAGCCTGAAAGTCGGGGCCCACGGCGCAGCCTGCCAAGGCGGAAAGTGTGCAGGCCAGCATGGCATTGAGCAAGCGGTGCGGGATCATTGCGTGGACTCCTCTGCCGCGGCGCCGGTATCGACCACGGCTTCGACGGACATGCCGGCGCGCAGCGGCGGCGCGCCTTCGGCCGGCGCATCCAGCACGATCTTGACGGGCAGGCGCTGCGCGACCTTGGTGAAGTTACCGGTGGCATTGCTGGGGACTACCGGTGAAAAGCTCAGGCCCGTGGCTGGCGCGATGCTCTGGACGCGGCCGCGCAGCGGCGTATCCGGATAGGCGTCGACCGTGATGGTCGCGAGCTGGCCCGGACGCATGCGGGTCAACTGCTTTTCGCGGAAGTTGGCCACCACATAGGCTTGCTGCAGCGGCACCACTGCGAGGATGGGCGTGCCCGGGCTGACGTAGGCGCCCACGCGCAGCGAGCGCCGGCCGACGATGCCATCGATAGGGGAGACGACCTGGGTATGCGACAGATTGAGTTCCGCGCGGTCCTTCAGGGCCTGCGCGCGCAGCTGCCCGGCCTGTGCCGCCTCGCGGTTGGCTTCCAGCACGTCGCGCTGCTTGCGAGCGGCTTGCAAGGTAGCTGTGTGTTCGGCTTGCCGAGCCTGCGCCATGTCCAGCCGGCTGCGCGCCTGTTCATAGGCTTGCTGGGTGCCCGCGCCCTCGCTGGCCAGCCTGCGGTGGCGTTGGGCCTCGCTTTCGGCATAGCGGATGTCCGCCAGGTCGGCGCGCGTGACGGCGACGGCCTGCTCGATCACGGCCTGCTGGCGTTCCAGGGTGGCGGCCGCGTCCGAGAGGCGCGCCGCCGCCACCGCGAGCTCGGCGCTTGCGGCAGCCAGCGCGGCCTGATGGTCGCGGTCGTCGATGCGGGCAAGCAGTTGGCCCTGCTTGACGGCCTGGTTGTCTTCGACCAGCACGGCGTCGATGAAGCCGGACACCTGCGGCGCGACGATGGTGTGATCGGCGACGACGGTGGCGTCGTCGGTGGATTCAGCGGCGCCGGTGGCGGACCATGACCAGCCCGCATAGGCCAGGAGGACCAGGGCGCCGAGGGCGCCGGCGCGGGGAAGGGGAGAAGTCAAAAGAGGGAATGGCATGATATGGACTCGATTTCAGGCCGCGGCGCGCGGAGGGTAGATCCGGGTCGCGACGAAGGGGATGAGCAGGATGAGGAGCACGGCCACGCCGGCCATGCACAGATAGAGGTCGGCGGAGGTCAGCACGGCGGCCTGCTCCTGGATGCGGCGGGACAGCGCCGCAGCGTTTTCGCCGGCCGTGCTCAGCGGAAAGTTGCCCAGCTGGTCGGCCAGCATGCCGGAGTGGTAATTGCGGCGCGAGGTGGTCAGCGCGTCCAGCAGGCCGGTGGCGGCCACCGCGGCAAAACCCTTGATGGTGTTGAACCACGATGAGGCCCAGGGGCCGTCCTGCGGCGCCAGGCCGCCCGTGGCCAGCATCAGCAGCGGGATCACGGCCATGGGCTGGGCGAAGATCTGCACGGCTTCGAGCAGATAGAACTGCTCGCGCGACCAGACGGGCGTCAGTTGCGACCCCAGCAGGCAGGACACGGCCAGCAGCCCGAGGCCCGAGGCCAGCACCCAGCGGCAATCCACCTGGCGCAGGTTGCACAGCGCCGCGACCAGCGGCAGCGCGATCAGCTGCGGCAGGCCCATGGTGAGCAGCACCGGCGCCGTTTCCAGCGGCCGGTAGCCGCGCAATTGCGCTAGGAACGACGAGGGAATCAAGATCACGCCCAGCAGCACGATCAGCACGCCGCCCAGCGTCAGCAAGGCATGGCTGAGATTGCGGTGGCGCAGGAGCTGGATCTTGAAGAACGGCAGGGGATGCGACCATTCGTTGACCATGAACAGCACCATCAGCACGCCGCCGCCGCCCAGCAGCACGGAGATCAGCGGCGAGTTGAGCCAGTCCAGCCGGTCGCCCTGCAACAGGCCGATGACCAGCATGGACAGCGCCGGGGCGCCCAGCAGCAGGCCGCGCCAGTCGAACAGGCGCAAGCGCTCGAGCTTGAGCGGATCCTGGGGCAGTCCGCGCCAGACGGCCCATGCGGCGAGCGCCGCGGGAGCGACGATCAGGCAGAAGGCCCAGCGCCAACCCAGCACCTCGGTGCAGAAGGCCGCCAGCGGTATGCCCAGGCTGGGCGCGAAGGTGGCCGTGAGGGCGTAGCCGCCCAAGCCGTAGAGCTTGATGCCTGGCGGCAGGAAGCGCAGCGCCACCGTCATGAGCATGGGCGGCAGCGCGCCGCCCGCGAGGCCTTGCAGCGTGCGCAGGAACAGCAGCACGGGCAGGTTGGGCGCAAACGGGCAGAGCGCGCCGAACAGCGCGAAGGCGGCCAGCGCCGTGACCGTGAAGCGGCGCAATGAAAACGTGACCGAGCACCAGGGCGCGAACGCCATGGCGCATACCGACGCCGCCGCGTAGACGGCGACGAACCAGGTGCCCTGGTCGTAGCTGATGCCCAGCGCGCCGCGGATGTCGGGCAGCGCCATCTTGGTCACGTTTTCGTTGAGCCCAGCGAGGATCACTGCCAGCAGCACGCCGAGCAATCCGGTCAGGATGCGCCAGCCGAAGGCCGCAGCAGCGGGCGGGGTGGGGGGAGCGGCGGCCGTCATGATCGTGGGCCGCCCCTGCCCGGAGATGAGGAAGACAACATGGAATAGCGTCCTTGGATAACAGGAGCTATTCAGTCTAGGTAGATGCGGGGGGCGGAAAAACCATCCCTGGATCAACCCACCCTTGCGCCCGACGCAAGGGTGCGTGGGGTGCTGCGCGGGTGTGCGGCGAGGCTTGCGCGGCGGGCAACCTTCGATTGCGCCGCGCGGGATTTATCCCGGCGGGCAGGCGAACGAATATTGCAGCACTCGTTAACCGCAGAGGATTTCATGAATACATTTCGACTCTCCGTCCTGGCGCTGAGCATGGCGCTCGTCGGCGCCGCCGCGCATGCCGAAGGCAAGACCCGTGAACAGGTGCGCGCAGAACTGATGGAAGCCAAGGCCGCCGGCCTGGTGACTTACGGCGAACAGCAATACCCGGTGGATCTGCCTCATGTCAGCACCAAGACCCGCCAGCAGGTGCGCGAAGAACTCGACGCCGCGCGCGCGGCCGGCCTGGTCACGTATGGCGAACAGGATTATCCGCCCGCGCTGCCGTCGCAATCGGACCAGACCCGGGACCAGACGGTCGCGGAACTGCGCGAGGCGCGCCTGCGCGGCCAGATGAAATCGGGCGAACTGGACTATCCGCCCGCCGTCAATTGATACCGTCGGCCTTGTCCGCGAAGTAGCGGGCAGGCGTCTTGCCCAGCGTCTTGCGGAACATGGTGATGAAGGCGCTGACGGACTCGTAGCCCAGGTCTTCCGCCGTGCGCTGCACCGAGATGCCCGCGGACAGGCGCTGCAAGGCCTGGATGATGTGCATCTGCTGGCGCCAGCGGCCGAAGCTCATGCCGAGCTCCTGCTGCACCAGGCGCGCCAGCGTGCGTTCGCTCATGGCAACGCGCCTGCCCCATTGCGCCACCGTGCTGCGGTCGGCGGGATCGGCGTGCAGGGCATCGGCGATTTCACGCAGGCGCGGGTGTTCCGAAATGGGCAGGTGCAGTTGTTCGGCCGGCATGCGCGCCAACTGCTCGACCAGCACTTCAGCCAGCTTCCGGTTGGAAGGCGTGGCGGTGTCCTGCGGAGCCAGGTCGGCCAGATAAGCGACCAGTTCGCGCACCAGCGGCGAGATCGCCAACGTGCAGCACTGTCCAGGCAGGCCCGCGGCGTCTGGCGGTACGAACAGGAAACACACCCGGCCGTTCTGCGTGACGCGGTTGCTGTGCGGCACGCCGCCAGGAATCCAGACGCCGCATTGCGGCGGCACCATCCACAGGCCTTGCGGCACGGAGCAGGTCACCCCGCCCTGCAAGGACAGCACCAGCTGTCCCATTGCGTGCCGGTGCGGCGGGGATTCCTGATCGTTCTCGTCCGCGTGCACGCGCATGGCATAGGTCCATTGCGAGTCGATATCGGGGTTGAAGAACGGGGCGGGATCGTCCAGGCGGTGCATTGAATATCACCTTGACCGAATTTAGGGATAATTTGTCATTATGTCGAAATTCGGCGAAGGCGGCGATGCTTAAGCTGATGGCATGAATTCGCATCCCCTTACTTCCAAACGTCCCGCCGGCCATCCCGTGTTGCTGATCGCCGGCATTCTTTGCATGTCCATGGCGCTGCGCGCGCCCATTACCGGCGTGCCGCCGCTGACCGGCATGATCCGCGAGCAGCTGGGGCTGAGCGCCACCGCCGCGGGCATGCTGATCACCTTGCCCCTGCTGGCCTTTGCCGTGGTGTCGCTGTTCGCCGCGGGCCTGGCGCGCCGCCACGGGCTGGAGCGCAGCTTGTTTGCCGCCATGCTGCTGGTCGCGGCGGGCATCGTCGTGCGCACGCTGGGGCCGGCCTGGAGCCTGTTCCTGGGCACCGTGGTCATCGGCGCCGGCATCGCCATCGGCAACGTGCTGTTGCCCAGCCTCTTGAAGCGCGATTTCCCGCAGCAGGTCGCGGGCCTGACCTCGGCCTACGTGCTGACCATGAGCCTGGCCGCGGGGCTGGCGTCCGCCATCGCCATCCCGCTGGCTGGCCTGTCCGACGCGACTTGGCGCTTTTCCTCGGGCTGCCTGCTGGTGGTGCCCGTGCTCAGCGCCTTGCTATGGCTGCCGCAACTGGCCAACCACACCGCGCCTGCGGCATCCACGGCGCATGCGCCGCACGGCCCCCGCTTGTGGCGTTCTGCGCTGGCGTGGCAGGTGACGCTGTTCCTGGGCATCAATTCCTTCGTGTTCTATGTGGGCGTAAGCTGGCTGCCGGCCATTTTGCGCGATGCCGGCTACACGGCGGAACGCGCCGGCGCGCTGCATGGCCTGCTGCAGCTCATGTCGGCCGTCCCGGCCCTGTTCCTGGCTCCGGTGGTGCGGCGCCTGAAGGACCAGCGCGGCGCGGCGTTCTGCTCGGCCGCGGCCTCGTTTGTCGCGTTTGCCGGCCTGATCGTCGCGCCTGGCTGGGCGACGCTGTGGATCGTCCTGATGGGCCTGGGCACGGGCGGCGGCATCATCCTCGGCCTTGCATTCGTGGGCCTGCGCGCCAGCCATGCGCAGCAGGCAGCGGCGCTGTCGGGCATGGCGCAATGCGTGGGCTATCTGTTCGCGGCAAGCGGCCCTGCGCTGGCGGGCACGCTGCATGACACGCAGGGAGACTGGAGCCTGGCGCTGGCCCTGTGCGCGGTCTTGTGCCTGGCGATGGCGGCTACCGGTCTTTACGCGGGCCGCGCCATCCAGATCGGGCAATACCGGGACGCCGCGCTCAAGGCTGTCCGGCCCGGCTTTTCCACAAGCGCACCAGCGGCTCGGGCGCGTCGGTCTCCGGCACGTCGAAGCTGACGTCCGCGACGCCGTCGCCTTCGTACACGACCTCGACGTGGAAGTAGCGCTGGTCGCCGCCCGCCGGTGCGCAGCGCGGAACGGCCACCGGCGCGGCGCGTTGCAGGGCGTCGCAGACCTCCTGCCGCAGGTCCGGCGGGCAGGTGACGAGGTCGATGCTGCGATGCTGCGCCAATGCGGGCACATAGGCCAGCCCGCCTTCGCGGGTCAGGCGCACCAGCATGGCAAGGTCCAGGGACGGCAGCTCGATCATGTCTGGACTCCCACGCCGGCCCACGCCCGGGCGACGGCGTCGCGCACGGCGGCCTCATGGCGTTCCGCCGCGACGGCCAGTGTCAGTTTCGCGAACTGCACGAAGTCGGCGTCGTGGCGCAGGCGCTTGTCGCACAGCGCGTCGTACCAGACGCGGCCCGCGCCGGCCCACGCGGGGCCTTCCAGCGCTGTGGCCGCCAGATAGAAGGCGCGGTTGGGAATGCCGGAATTGATGTGCACGCCGCCGTTGTCGTTTGGCGTGTCCACGTAGTCGCGCATGTGCGCGGGCTGCGGATCCTTGCCCAGCAGGGGATCGTCGTAGGCGCTGCCGGGCTCCGCCATGGAGCGCAGCGCGCGAGCGCGGATCCTGGGCTTGAACAGCCCGGCGCCCACCAGCCAATCGGCGTCGCGCGCGTCCTGGCCCAGCGTGTGCTGCTTGACCAGCGCGCCGAAGACGTCGCACAGGGATTCGTTCAGGGCGCCGGACTGGCCCTGGTAGAGCAGGGCGGCCTCGGCGTCGATCACGCCATGCGTGAGCTCGTGGCCGATGATGTCCACCGCCACCGTGAAGCGGTTGAACACTTCGCCGTCGCCATCGCCGAATACCATCTGCGCGCCGTTCCAGAAGGCGTTGTCGTAGTCTTCGCCGTAATGCACGGTGCCCACCAGCGGCAGGCCCTGGCCGTCGATGGAGTGGCGCTTGTAGACATCCCAGAACAGCTTGTAGGTCGAGCCCAGATGTTCATAGGCTTCGTCCACTGCCACGTCGCCGCTGGCGGGGGCGCCTTCGGCGCGCACCAGCTTGCCAGGCAGCGTGGTGGTGTTGGCGGCGTCGTGCACGGCGCGCTGGGGTGTGCCGGCGGGCGCCGCCTTCTTGGGGCGGGCTGGCTTGGCGCGCGGCGGCTGCACCGCCATCTCGCGCAGGCTGCGCTGCTGCTGGTCGATGATCAGCGTCTTGACCGCGGGCATGCTGACCCGCGCGTCGGCGTGTTGCGCCAGGCGATCGAGCATGTAGGGGGGGATCACGCCGATCAGCGGCGCGGACTCGGAAGGACGTGGCATGCGCGGTCTCCGTCGTGGGCGCCGGGCCAGGGCCGCGGCGCGAGGCGATTCAACGGTAGCAGATAGATCCGCGGCAGGGACGTAACAGTGTGCGGCCTGATGCTAGGAACTATGGACGCCGCGTGGCGGCGTCCATGACGCGCGGCGCCTAGTTGAACACGCCCGTGAGGACGTCCGCGACGACGGCGGTGGCGATGGCCACGAGGATCAGGTCGCTGCCCGCGACGCGCCATTCGTAGC
The DNA here is from genome assembly GCF_014851465.1 of Achromobacter sp. ACM04. NCBI lineage: Bacteria > Pseudomonadati > Pseudomonadota > Betaproteobacteria > Burkholderiales > Alcaligenaceae > Achromobacter > Achromobacter sp. ACM04. The sequence goes on along the minus strand of NZ_JACUZS010000002.1, from coordinate 468,594 downwards.
CCGGGTGCACGGGCAGGCGCGCCAGCATGGGGCCGGGCACCATCTTCTTGGCGATGCCCGGAGGCAGGGGCTTGCCGCGCGCCAGGTTCTTGCGTATGCCCGGCGGCAGCGAGCCATAGCCCGTCGCCCCGGCCTGCACGGCATAGCCGCGCGCGGTGGAAACGGTGATGCCCGCGGTGCTGAGCGTGACGCTGACCCCGCCGTCCTGGCTCTGCTGGCCCTTGTTCTTGCCATTGCTATTGCCGTTACCGTTGCCATTGCCTTGGCCCGCGTGATCCGGCTTGCCTTTGCCCTCGGGCGGCGCGGCCTGGGCTGGCGCGCCGAGCGCGGCGGCACAGGCAAGGATGGCAATGATCATTGAGGGTGTGCGGTGCATGGTTGCGGCTCCTGCAGTGTAGAGGTGCCTAGCGTAGCGCTGTCGTTGGACTCGCGCCACTGTCTGCTGTCGTCGCCATCGCAACAATCGCCACAATTCGTTTGATGTTCCACTCGCGATAGAATCCCCTGCTTATTTTCCGGGGGGGAACGCACGATGAGGTATTTCCTGATCTTGGTTGGGGCGGCCGTGGTCGCTTATTTGCTGGCGCGCGGCATCGCCGCCGTGCTCTCGGACCGTAAACGTTCAAAATCAGAAAGGGATTCGAAGTGAAGCCGACAGATATCCAGATGGTCAAGACGATTGGTGCCGTAAAGCCGCGTAGTTTCAAGATCGCGTTGATCACGGCGGTGTTGTTTTTGCTGATCCTGTTCCTGGCTTTCGATTCCTGGTTCCAGGTCGATCAGGGCGAGCGCGGCGTGGTGCTGCGCAACGGCAAGCTGGTGCGCGTGTCGGAGCCGGGCCTGGACTTCAAGACGCCGTTCATCGACAACGTGATGACGGTGTCGGTGCGCGACCACACGTTCGTGTTTGAAAAGCTGGAAGCCTACAGCTATGACCAACAGCCGGCCACGCTACGCGTGTCGGTGACCTATCGCGTGCCGCCCGAGCACGTGGCCGAGCTGTACTCGGAGTACGGCACCATCAGCAATCTGCAGATGCGCGTGCTGGAGCGCAAGACGCCGGATTCGGTGAAGAACGTGTTCGGCCAGTACACCGCGGTGCGCGCCATCCAGGAACGTCAGAAGCTGGGCCAGGACGTGAACACTGCCGTGCTCAAGACGATGGAAGGCGCGCCGGTGCAGGTGGTGGGCGTGCAGATCGAGGAAGTCGGCTTCTCGCAGGCCTATGAGCATTCGATCGAACAGCGCATGCTGGCGCAGGTGCAGATCGAGACGACCCGCCAGCAGAAGGAAACGGCGATGATCAACGCCGAAATCCAGGTGGTGAAGGCCAAGGCGGAAGCCGACGCGCGCCGCCAGCAGTTCACGGCCGAGGCCGACGGCATCCGCATGCGCGGCGACGCCGAAGCGGCCGCGATCCGCGCCAAGGCCGAGGCCCTGGCCGCCAACACCAATCTTGTGAGCTTGAACGCGGTGGAGAAGTGGGACGGCGTGCTGCCGACCACGCAGGTGCCGAACGCGGCCCTGCCGTTCATCGGCATCAAGTAGGCGCCGCGGGCGCAGGCTGCGCCCGCAGCGGCGGTGCAGCCTGACGCTGCCGCGCGTAGTCCATGAGGCTGTCGCCCGACAATGCCTTGCTGTAGTACCACCCCTGCACGACGATCTCGGCGGGGGATTCCAGCGCCATCAGCTGCTGGTCCGTTTCCACGCCTTCCACCACGATCTGCAGGTTCAGCGCTTCGCAAAAGCGCAGCAGGCCGTTCAGGACCAGCGCGCCGCGGGCGCTGTCTTGCGCCACGACGAAGCTGCGGTCGATCTTGACCGCGTCGATTTCGAACTGGTGCAGATAGCTCAGGGCGGAATAGCCGGTGCCGAAATCATCGATGTAGATACGGGCGCCTATTGCGTGCAGGCGGTCGAAGGCGGTGTGCAGCGCCTGCGTGTCCTCCACCAGCGCGTCCTCGGTCAGCTCGACCGAGACCTGGCCGCCAGCCTGCGCCAGCACCTTGATCAGTTTCTCCAGGTAGTCGCCGGACGTCAGCGTGCCGGCCGTGACGTTGATGGTCATCGGCAAGGCGAAGTCGCGCTTGCGCCATTGCAGGCATTGCTGCACGGCCTGCCTGGCCACCCACAGGTCCACCTCCCGCATCAGGTCGGCCTGCGCCAGCCAGCGCAGGAATTCCACCGGCGTTTGCCGCGCGCCGTCGGGGCCGGTGGCGCGCAGCAGCGCTTCGCAGCCCGTGCACAGGCCACTGCGCAATGACACCTGCGGCTGGAACTCCAGATGGAAGTCGTATTGGCTGATGGCGCGGATGCGGGTGTTCTCGGCGTTGCGGCGCGCGCGGTCGGCGTAGGTCTGCACCACGGGATCGTGCGCGTACAGCAGCGATTCTTCTTGCAACCGGGTGAAGGTCGTGTCCAGCGATTTGAAGTAGACGGTGGCGCTTTCCTGGCGCTGTCGCTCCAGCGCGACGACAAAGGGCGCGTACAAACACGCGCCCAGCGCCACCAGCACCAGCTGCAGCGCCACGCCGCCCAGGCTGCCGCCGGCCGCGATGTAGGCGTTGAACAGCACCGGCGAGGTCAGCGGCAGGGTCGTCGTCGCGGAAGGCAGCCAGCCCAGCTGCACGACGGCCAAAGCGAGGATGGCGTTGGTCACCGGCGCCAGGATGAACGGCGCCAGCAGGCGCGGATTCAGGATCAGGGGCAGCCCGAACAGCAGGATTTCATTCACGTTCAGCAGCGCCACTGGCAGGCTGGCCAGCGCCAGCAGGCGCAGCGATTCGCCGCGCGCAAACACCAGCATGGCCACCGCCAGCGACAGCGTCGCGCCCGATCCGCCGATGAAGACGAAAGCGCCCAGAAGGGTGCTGTTCAAGGCATACATGCCTTCGTAGCCGGCGGACTGGGTGGCGGCATTCAGCATGACCGCCTGGTCCATGACGCTCATCAGGGGAGCCAGCGCGTGGTAGCCGTGTATGCCGAAGAACCACAGCAGGGAATTCAGGCCGGCGACCAGCGCGCCCGAGGTGAAGGGGCTGTCCAGCGAGGCCAGGCTCAAGGGGATGTTGAATTGCGCCACGGCGGGAATCTGCAGCGCGGCGGACAACGCCAGCACGACCAGGGTGGCCGTAAGCAGGCCCGGCACGACCATGTTCAGCGTGTCGCGGACGTTTTCGCTGATAACGCCGTCGGGCGCCAGCTGGGTCCAGCGGCGGCGGTGCAGCCACGCCATCAATGGCACGGTCAACAAGGGCGAAACGATGGCGATGAACAGAACCAGGGTGGCGGCGGCCTGGGGGTAGGGCGCCATCAGGCCGTCGGCGATCATCACGTAGGACAGGCACAGGAACGCGGTGGGCAGATGCGGCACCCGGTGGCGGAACGACAGCATGTAGCCGATGGATGTGCCGGCCAGGATAGGCATGAGGTTCGTCAGCTTGTCGTGGACGGCGGTCAGCAGTTCCACAACGGTGGCTGGCAGGCCCAGTTGCCGGGCGACGACGGACAGCACCAGGAACAGCGCCGTGACCAGCAGGCACGGCAGGGTCCAGAGCAGGCCCTCGCGTATGGCGCGCAGCGCGCTCGCGCCCGCCAGCGCAGCCAGCCGATCTTTTGGATAACGCATCAGGGCCAGTTTCGGCATGGCGGTTCGCCCAATAGTCCGTGCAAGCGAAGACCCCCCCGCTCCCGTGTTTGTAAGAATATTTTGCTACATCCTAGCCCCGCTTTTCCCGGTTTAGCAATCGACGCCTAACAGAATGTCAGGGATTCCCCTCTATCAAGAATTGCAAAGCGGGCGCAAGGTGGCAGCACAGGTACACGGGGACGCTATACGATCAAGCGTCGTTCGCCCGGTGGCGGGACTACAAGCTTCAGAAAGAGGAGACGTGGATGTCTCAGTTGGATTGGACGTCCGGCGATACCAAGCCGGACCGGCAGGGGTACTACGAAACGCGATACGACACAGGATGCACGGCCATCACGCTGTACAGCGTGCTGGGTTGGATGCCGGTGAAAACGCCCGGCAACATGGTGAGCTGGCGCCCTTTGCCGCCAGCCGTCGAAAGACAGGAAGCCGAGCGCCACATCCAGGAACTGCGAGAGGCGCAAAGCCACGTTCCCATGGATTACTGACGGGATAGGCAGGCCTGTCCGCTACCAAGCATTACCCGTGCGGCGCCTGGCATGCCGCTGTAGCCGCGGGCGCGTCCATGGCGGGCGGGGGGATACGCTAGAATATAAATAGTTCCTATTTAGATTCTATAGCCAGGTGCGCCTTGCCTACGTCCGACTCGCCGCCCGCCGATCCCGTCGCGCAACTCTATCGTGACCACCACGGCTGGCTGTCGGTCTGGTTGCGCAGGAAGCTGGGCAATTCTTTCGACGCGGCGGATCTGGCCCACGATACCTTCGTGCGGCTGATGGCCGGGCGGCGCAGGACGGACGCGGGCGCCGAGCCGCGCGCGTTGCTGACCCACATTGCGAAGGGCTTGGTGGTGGACCACTGGCGCCGGCGGGCGCTGGAAGAGGCCTATCTGGCCGCGCTGGCGCAATTGCCCGAGCAGCAGGCGCCTTCGCCCGAAGCGCGCGCCCTGATTTTGGAAACCTTGCGCGCCATCGATACGGCGTTGCGGACGCTGTCCGCCAAAACGCGCGAGATCTTCCTGATGTCGCAGTTCGACGGCATGGGCTACGACGCGATCGCGCAAAGCCTGGGCGTGTCGCTGTCCACGGTCAAGCGCCATGTGCAGGCGGCGCTGGCCGCATGCCTGATCGCAAGCCAGGCCGACGCGTGATCGATCCCGCCATCCTGAAGGAAGCGGCCGGCTGGCTGGTGCGCTTCCAATCCGAGACCTTGTCGCCGGCGGACTGCGAGTCCTTCGACCGCTGGCGCGGCCGTAGCGCCGCGCACGCCGCGGCTTGGCAGCGTGCCGAAGAAATGCTGCGCGGATTCGGCCAGGTGCCGCCGCGTGTCGCCGCCGATACCTTGCGGCGGCTGGATCGCCCGCGACGCCGGCAGGCGCTGCGGGCGCTGGCTGGCCTGCTGGTGCTGGGACCGGCGGCCTGGCTGGCCGGACGCGAGCTGCCCTGGCGCGAATGGAGCGCGGATGCGCGCACTGCGACGGGCGAACAGCGCCGCATGAACCTGACCGACGGCACGCAGCTGGTGCTCAACACGGCCAGCGCGGTCGATATCGAATACACCGCCAGGCAGCGCACGTTGTGGCTACGGGCGGGCGAAATCCTGTTGACCACGGGCCGCGACTCGCCACAGCTGCAGCGGCCCTTTGTCGTCCAGACCGCGCAAGGCGCGATACGCGCGCTGGGCACGCGGTTCCTGGTGCGCGACGAAGGCGACGCCGTGCGCGTGGCGGTGTTCGAGGGCGCAGTGGAGATCCGGCCCAAGTCGGCGGGGGCCGGCGCCACGGTGCTGCCGGCCGGGCAGCAGACCGTCTTCAATGGGCGCGAGGTGCGGCCCCAGGCGGCGGTGGACGCCACGGCCGCCTCATGGGAGCAGGGCATGCTCGCCGTGCGCGACTGGCGCCTGGCGGACCTGGTGGATGAGCTGGGCCGGTATCGCCGCGGCGTGTTGCGCTGTGATCCGGCGGTGGCAGGGCTGCGGGTATCGGGGGCATTTCCCTTGAACGACACCGATGCCAGCTTGCGGTTGCTGGAAAAGACCCTGCCCGTGAGAGTGAGCCGGATCACGCCGTACTGGACCACGGTTGCCGCCCGCGCCGGCGTTACAAATTAATCGCAGTCGGGCTGAACCTTTTTTCCGCTTCGTCCGGTGTACCGGGTGAACCGCCGCGTATCGCGCGCCACCCAGACCCTTACGAAGGATAGCTTCATGGTTTCCCGAATCTCCCGTCCGCCATGCCCGGCCCGTGGAACAGCTGTCCTGCCGCCGCTGGCGGCGCTGCTGCGGGCCGCCGGCATGGGCTTGGCCCTGCTGGCTGGGGCGGGGACCACGCCGCCAGCGCTGGCCGCCGACGCCGTCAGCGCGGCGGCGCGCAAGTCCTACGCGATCCCGGCAGGCGCGCTGGGCGATGCGCTGGCCCGGTTCGCCGCCGTCGCGGGCGTGCCGCTGTCGTTCGATCCGGCCATGGTGGCGGGACTGCACAGCAACGGACTGGACGGCGACTACACCGTGAAGGAAGGCTTTTCCCGTTTGCTGTCGGGGTCGGGCTATGGCTTGTCGGAGCAGGGCGGCGGCGCCTATTCGCTGCGCAAGCTGCCGTCGGGGTCCGACGAGTCGGCCACCGTGCTGCCCGCGGTCACCGTCGCCGGCGCCGCTGCGGCTCCCTTCGCGCTGCCGGCGGAGTACGAGGGCGGCCAGGTGGCCAGGGGCGGACGCCTGGGCCTGCTGGGCAACCGCGACGTGATGGATACGCCGTTCAACGTCACCAACTACACCTCGGACCTGTTGGCGAACCGTCAGGCGGTCACGCTGGCCGACGCGCTGAACGTTGAACCCTCGGTGCGTTTCACCGGACAGATCGGCGGCGTGACCGACTCGTTCTACATCCGGGGCTTTCCCATCGGCGAAGGCAACCTGGGCGAAATCGCCTTTGACGGGGTTTATGGCGTGGCGCCCAACTATCACGTCTTCACCGACTACATCGAGCGGGTCGAAGTGCTGAAAGGGCCGGCCGCGCTGCTGTACGGCATGTCGCCCAACAGCGGCGTGGGCGGCGTGATCAACATGGTACCCAAGCGGGCGCTGCCGCAGGACCTGAGCCGCGTGTCCGCCGACTATGTGGGCGACTCGCAATTCGGCGCGCGCGCGGACCTGAGCCGTCGCTTCGGCAAGGACGGGGAATGGGGCGTGCGCGTCAACGGCATGCACCGCCAGGGCGATACGCCGCTGGACAATCTGTATTCGCGCACCGACATCGGCGCGCTGTCGCTGGACTACCAGGGCGAGCGGCTGCGTGCCTCGCTGGACCTGCTGACGCAGAATGAAAAGATCGACGCGCCCACGCGGCCGTTCCTGGTGGCCGCCGGCATCGACGTGCCGCATGCGGCAGATGGACGGCGCAACGCCACCCAGCCCTGGGGCTGGTGGAAGTCAGACGGGCAATCGGCCCTGCTGCGGGTCGAGTACGACATCAGCGACCGCCTGACGGTATTCGCCGACGCGGGCGGCTCGGACACGAACGTGGCGCGTCTGTCGGACCAGACGCCCACCATCGTCAACGCGGCGGGCGACACGGTGGTTACGCCGAACAACTTCAGGTTCGAGGTCAACCGCAGCACCTACAACGCAGGCCTGCGCGCCAAGCTCGACACAGGCCCGGTGCGCCATGCCATCAGCTTCATGGGCAGCCTGTACAGCGACCGGAATTCGCAGGCCAGCGTGATGGGTACGCCGCTCACGTCGAACATCTACCATCCGATCACGCGGCCGCAGCAAGATATCCCGGCGCCGGCCAACGTGCCCAAGATTTCCTCGTCCGATCTTTCCGGCCTGGCGCTGGCCGATACGCTCAGCATCCTGGACGAGCGCGCGCAGCTTACGCTGGGCGTGCGCCAGCAGCGCATCCAATCCCGCAATTTCAATGCCACGACCGGCGCGCGCACCGTCAGCTATGACGAAAGCGCGACCACGCCGCTGGCGGGCATCGTCATCAAGCCCTGGAGCAATGTCTCGCTGTATGCCAACTACATCGAAGGCCTGAGCAAGGGCGACGTGGCGCCGGCCACCGCCTCCAACGCCGGCCAGGTGTTCAAGCCCTACAAGGCCCGGCAGAAGGAAGTGGGCGTGAAGGTGGACCTGGACAGCGCCATGCTGACCCTGAGCGCGTTCGAGATCACCAAGCCCAGCGGCCAGTTGACCAACGGCGTGTACGGCGCGGACAGCGAGCAGCGCAATCGGGGCCTGGAACTGAACCTGGCCGGCGAACCGTGGCGCGGCCTGCGCCTGCTGGGCGGCGTGACCTGGCTGGACGCGGAGCTGACGCGCGCCGGCAATAGTGCTTTGGTCGGCAACCGGCCGGTGGGCGTGCCCAAGGTGTCGGTGAACCTGGGCGCGGAATGGGATACGCCTTGGGTCGCGGGCCTGACCCTGACCGGCAGCGTGATGCACACCGGCAGCGAATACATCAATCAGGCCAATACCCAGTCGGTGCCATCGTGGACCACCTTCGATCTGGGTGCACGCTATGCCACCAAGGTCTATGGCAAGGACCTCACGCTGCGGGCCAACGTGGTGAACGTGTTCAACAAGGCTTACTGGTCGGGAGTGGCCTCGTATGGCACGATCTCCCAAGGGGTGCCGCGCACGTTGATGCTATCCGCGTCGATGGACTTCTGACCGGCGCTAGGACGCCAGCAGCCCGCTGATGCGGGCCAGGTTGTCCAGCGTGCTGCGCAGGTGCTCCGCCAGCTGCGCCGCGGCCTCTTCGTTGCGTTCGTGTTCCAGCAGGTCCAGGATGGCCAGGTGCTGTTCGCAATGCTGCTTGTAGCGGCTGCGGTCTTGCATGGATCGGTACGAAAGTAGCCGGCGCACGCGGTTCACCCGCTTGATCGCGTCGATGAAGAAGGGATTGCCCGAGGCCTCCACCAGAGATTCATGGAAGCGTACGCCGCGCTCGTGCAGCTGGTCGGCGGTGTCGGTGGCGATGCCGCCGTCCAGCAGGTGCTTTTCGGCCGCGCGGCAACGCGCCAGCACCTGTTTGTCGATGTGAAATCCCGGTTCGAGCAGCGCGGCCGGTTCCAGCGCCAGCCGCAGGCGGTAGGACTGCAGCAGGCTGTCAGGGGTGGTCATCATGGATGAAAATTCCCAGCCATAGCCGGGCCGCCGCTCTGCCCAGCCTTCCTGCGCGATGCGGCCCAGCAGGGCTTGGGTCTGCGCCGCCGTCAGGCCATAGCGGGCGCGCAGCAGCGCTTCGCTGCATTGCACGGGCAGTTCGCCGCGCAGCAGTTCATCGGCCAGCTTGAAGTAGCTGTGCGTGACGATGTCGTCGACGGAGGGCGGCGCCAGGTCCCCGTGCAAGTCCGCCAGCGCGGCGTGATCCCGTTCCAGGAAGTAGCCGCGGTTGGGCTTGCGCGAGACGACGCCGCGTTGCTCCAGGATGCCCAGCGCGTCGTTGACCGGCGAGCGCGACAGGCGCAGCCGGTCGGCGATCTTCTGCGCGGTCAGGTGCGCGCCCGCGGGCAGGCGGTCTGCCTGGATCAGCGCCAGGATTTTCGCGGCGGTATTGGATTGGGCGCTCATGCGTTGCGGACGGCGGAATGGATGGTGTCCGAGAGGATAGCGGGAATGACGCCGCCCATGCGCAGCAGCCTGACTTCCAGCCGGGTCTCGACCGCCGCCGTCGCCTGTAGCGTCTCGGCGGCGCCGCCGGCGCGCAGGAGGCGCACGGCCACGGGCATGCGCGGCGTCAGCGCGGCGGCCGGGGCATCGATCTCGATCCGGTCGCCGGGCCGGATGCGCAGTGTTGCCGGCGTGACGCCGGCGGGCAGGCGCAAGGGCAGGATGCCCATGCCGATCAGGTTGGAGCGGTGGATGCGTTCGAAGCTGACCGCCAGCACGCAGCGGATGCCCAGCAGGCGCTGTCCTTTGGCGGCCCAGTCGCGCGAGGAACCCGTGCCATAGCGTTCGCCTGCCACCAGGACCACGGGCTGGCCGGCCCGGGCGTAACGGCCGGCGGCCTCCCAGATCGGCTCCACCCGGCCGCTGGGCGCATGCAGGGTGTGGCCAACCGGCGCTTCGGGTATGAGCAGATTGACGAGGCTCTTGCTGTAGAACGCGGCGCGCAGCATGACCTGCCAGTTGCCGCGGCGCGATGCGAAGACGTTCAGGTCGTTGCGGTCGTCGCCGCGTTCGACCAGGAAGTCGGCGATCAGGCTGTCCGGCGGAATGGCGCTGGCGGGCGACAGGTGATCGGTGGTCACGTCGTCGCCCAGCACCAGCAGGGGATGCGCGGTGTAGCGGCCCAACTGGCCGGCCGCTTCGGTGCTGGCGAACGGCGGGCGGCGCAGCGCGGTGGAGGCGGGGTCCCAGGGAAAGCGCGCCGAGTCTGGCGATTGCAGCGCATGCCAGGCCGGGTTGGCGCTGGCGATCCGGAAGGCCTGGCGGTAATCGGCGGGCTGCTGGCCGGCGGCCAGCGCGGCGTCTATCTCCGCGTCGTCAGGCCAGAGCTCGCGCAGATGGATGGCGCGGCCGTCGGGGGCGGTCTGCACGGGTTCGCAGCTCAGGTCGCGTTCGGCGTCGCCCGCCAACGCGTAGGCGATGACCAGCGCCGGCGACATGAGAAAGCCCAGGTCCAGGTCCGGATGGATGCGGCCAGCGAAATTGCGGTTGCCAGACAGCACCGCCACGGGATGGACCGCGCCCGCCGCCATGGCCGCGCGCACGGGCTCGGGGAGGGGGCCGGAATTGCCGATGCAGGTGGTGCAGCCGTAGCCCACGATGTCGAAGCCCACGGCGGCCAGATCTTCCAGCAGCCCGGCGCGCGCGAGATACGCCGCCGCCGCGGGCGAGCCGGGAGCCAATGAGGTTTTCACCCAGGCGGGCACGCGCAGGCCGGCCTGGCGCGCCTTGCGGGCCAGCAGGCCAGCTGCGGACAGCAGCCGTGGATCCGAGGTATTGGTGCAGCTGGTGATGGCTGCGATCGCCACGGCGTAGCGGGGCAGGCCGCGCGCAGGGACCGCCGGCGCGTCCGCCAAGCCGGCCAGGATGGCCTTGGTGTGTCCGTAGGGATGCAGATCCTGCGGCCGACGCGGCCCGGCCACATGCATCTGCACGCGGTCCAGCGCGATGTCGACGACGCGGGTGTAGCGCGGCGCGGCAGCGGGGTCATAGGCGATGCCGGCGCGCTCGGCGTAGGCCTGTACCTGCGCGATCAGCGTCTCGGGCCGGCCCGTCTGGCGCAGATAGGCCAGCGTCTGCCTGTCGATGGGGAAGTAGCCCGTGGTGGCGCCGTACTCGGGCGCCATGTTGGCCACCACGCAGCGGCTGCCGGCCGGCAGCGTGGCCACGCCGGGTCCGAAGAACTCCACGAATTCGCCGGACACCTGGATCTCGCGCAGGCGCTGCGTCACGGTCAGCGCCAGGTCGGTCGCGCTGACTCCCGCGCTCAGCGCGCCGGTCAGCCGCACGCCGATCACGTCCGGAATGCGCAGCAGCGTGGGCATGCCGAACATCACCGTCTGCGCCTCCAGGCCGCCCACGCCCCAGCCCAGCACGCCGATGCCGTTGACCATGGGCGTGTGGCTGTCGGTACCTATCATCATGTCCGGATGCAGCGCGATGCCGTCGGCGTCTTCCTGCCCGCAAACCACGGTCGCCAGCTGTTCCAGGTTGATGGTGTGCATGATGCCGGTGCCTGGCGGATGGATGCGCACATTCGACAGGGCTTTGGAGGCCCAGCGCAGGAAGCGGTAGCGCTCGGCGTTGCGGCGCAGCTCCAGGTCCAGATTCAATTCCGCGGCGTCGGCGCGCGCATAGGACTGCACCGCCAGCGAATGGTCTACCGACACGTCCACGGGCAGCACGGGATTCAGCGCGGAAGGATCCACGCCGGCCTCGGCCAGCGCGTCGCGCATCGCGGCGATGTCGACCAGGGCCGGGGTGCTGGTGGTGTCGTGCATCAGCACGCGCCCGGGCTGGAAGGCGATCTCGGCTTCGCTGGTGCCGTGCTCCAGCCAGCCAAACAGCGCCGCGGCGGCCGCGTCGCGCTCCGCGTCGTGCATGTTGCGCAGCGCGTTTTCCAGCAGCAGCCGCAGCACTACGGGCAGGCGGAAGTACTGGGCGCCGTACATGCCGGGCAGGTCCAGGCAGGTATGGCGGGCGTCATTGAGGGTGAAGGCGGCGTGGCGGGGCGTGACGGCAGGGATATGCATGACCGTCATTTTGCATATTGAATTGTCAAAATGCAATTGTAGAAAACTGGGACGGATGGCTCGAGGTTCCGCGCCGAAGTCGCCTGGAGCCCGTCCGTCGCGGGCTCAGCGCATGACGGCGTCCAGTGCGCTCGGCGCCGGCGGCATCATGGCCCGCCGTTGCGGATCAGGTCTGTCGGAATTTGATGCCAGGCGAGCCTCCTGCGTTGCGCAGGAGGCCTGCAGTATGCTTACCGGCTTCATGGACATTCCCGACGTTGCTGCAATGACTGATTTTCCCTTCGATGCCGTGCTGTTCGACTGCGACGGCGTCCTGGTCGATTCCGAACCCATCACCAGCCGCGTGCTGACCGACATGCTCAATGAGTTGGGCTGGGGCATCACGCATGCGGAAACCATGCAGATCTTCACGGGCAAGGCCGTCAGGGACGAACTGCCGCTGATCGAGTCGCGCACGGGCGCCACGATCACGCCGGACTGGTTCGATCAGTTCCGCCAGCGCCGCAATGCCGCGCTGGACCGCGACCTGGTCGAGATCCCCGGCGCGCCGGACGCGGTGCGGGCCTTGCACGTGGCCTTGGACGGCCGCATCGCCGTGGCCTCGGGCGCGGACCGCCGCAAGGTGGAGCTGCAGCTGGCCAAGGTCGGCATTGCCGACTGCTTTCGCGAGCGGGTCTTCAGCGGCCACGAAATGCCGCGCAGCAAGCCCTATCCGGACGTGTACCTGGCCGCTGCGCAGGCGCTGGGCGTGGACCCTCGGCGTTGCGCCATCGTGGAAGACACGGTGACCGGCGCCACGGCTGGGGTGGCCGCCGGCGCTACTGTGTTCGGCTACAGCCCCGATGCCAATGGGCATAGCGGCGCCGAAGCCTTGCGCGGCGTGGGCGTGGCCCACGTGTTCACCGACATGGCCGCCTTGCCCGGTCTGCTGGCGGGCTGGCGCCAGGCCGCCTAGGGCCAGACATGCGGGACGGGCTTCAACGCGCGTACTGCTCGCCGCCGTCCAGGTCTATCACCGTGCCGCTCAGGTAGCCCGCGCGCGGCGAGGCGCCGAAGACGATCATGTCGGCCACCTCACCGGGTTCCATCAGGCGTCCGAAAGGCAGGTCCGACAGCGTCTCCTGCCAGCGGTTTTCGTCGCCCCAGCGCGCCTGGGCGCGCTGCTTGGCCAGCGTCAGCACGCGGTCGGTGCGGGTGCGCGAAGGATTCACGCCGAAGACGCGCACGCCGTGGCGCGGCGCATCCCCGCCCAGGGCGCGAGTGAAGGCGATGAGCGAGGCATTGCCTGCCGCGCCGCAGATGTAGTCGGCGCGCGGCGCGGAGCCCGCCATGCCGATGATGTTGGCGATGACGCCCGCGCCGGCGTCGCGCATGCGCGGGTAGTAGTGGCGGGCCAGGTCGATGTAGCCGTGGACTTTCAGTTCCCAGCCCGCGCGCCAGCGCTCGTCCTGCACCTGGTCCAGCGCGCCGCCCGGCACCGCGCCGGCGTTGTTCACCAGGATGTCGATATCGCCCGCTTCCTGGCTCAGGCGTTGCGCCGCGCCGGATTGGGCCAGGTCCAGCGTGACGGCCCGCGCCTGCTTCCCGGTCGCATCGCGTATGGTCTCGGCCGCCGTGCGCAGCGCCGCATCGTCGCGCGCCACCAGTATCGGTTCGGCGCCTTCGCGGGCGAAGGCCAGCGCGCAGGCCAGGCCTATGCCCTTGGATGCGCCCGTGATGAGCACGCGTTTACCGTCTAGCTGCAAATCCATGTAACCCTCCGGTCGTTTCCGTCCGCGATGCCGCGCGACGCCAGGTCGGTTGTAAACCAGTTGTGCCCACATGTGCCAGTGCGTGCGCAGCTTGGCGGCCGTCGCGCGGCGCCTGCTATGCTGGTCCGACCATTTCCCATGAGGGGGCGGCGATGACGGAAATCTGGCTGGAAATCTGGTCCACCGTGCGCAGCGAATTCGCCGACATCCCCGATGTGGGCGAGGCGACCCGCATCGTGCTGCGCCTGGGCATGGCCATGCTGCTGGGCGGCCTGTTGGGTTATGAGCGGGAGCGCAGCGGCAAGGACGCCGGCTTGCGCACCCATATGCTGGTGGCGCTGGGGGCGGCGATCTTCGTGCTGGTGCCGCTGCAAGGCGGCATGGAAGTCGGCGACCTGAGCCGCGTGCTGCAGGGCGTGATCGCCGGCATCGGCTTCCTGGGGGCGGGCGCCATCATCAAGCTGAGCGACGAGCGCGAGATCCGCGGGCTGACCACGTCGGCAGGCATCTGGATGACGGCGGCGATCGGGGTGGCGGCGGGCATGGGACGCGAAGCCACTGCCGTGGTCAGCACCGTGATGGCGCTGTTCGTGCTGGCAGTGCTGCGGCGCGTCGAGGCGCGCATCGCCGCCAGGCACGAGCACAAGGTCATTGCTTCCGACGCCAAGCCGTAGCGGCGTTTCAATTGCCGCCGGACACCTCGATGAACGAACCGCTGGTGTAGCCGGCCTCATCCGAGAACAGCCACATCACGGCGCCTGCGACTTCTTCGACCGTGCCGCCGCGACGCAGCGGAATCGCGCCCTTCAGGCGGTCGACGCGGCCGGGTTCGCCGCCGCTGGCGTGCATGTCGGTGTAGATGGTGCCGGGACGTACGCCGTTGACGCGGATGCCTTCAGGCGCGACTTCCTTGGACAGGCCGATGGTCATCGTGTCCATGGCGCCCTTGGAGGCGGCGTAGTCCACATACTCGTTGGGCGAGCCCAGCCGGGCGGCCACGGACGAGACGTTGACGATGGCGCCGCCCTGGCCGCCATGGCGCGTCGACATGCGGCGCACTGCCTCGCGGGCGCACAGGAAGGCGCCGACCACATTGGTGGACAGCACGCGCAGCAGGCGGTCGGCGCTCATCTGGTCCACGCGCATCTGCTGCTCCAGGATGCCGGCGTTGTTGACCAGCGCGTCGATGCGGCCCAGCTGCTGGTCCAGTTCGCCGTACATGCGCAGCACCTGGTCCTCTTGCGAGACGTCGGCCTGCAGCGCGACGGCGCGGCCGCCGCCCCGCACGATTTCCTCGACCACCGCGCGCGCGGCGTCGGCGTTGGAATGGTAGTTGACGCCTACCGCGTAGCCGCGGCGGGCGGCCAGCCTGGCGACGGCGGCGCCGATGCCGCGGCCGCCGCCGGTGACGAGCATGATCTTTGACATGGCTTGCTCCTGATGGGATTACACCTTAGCAGATGGCGGCGGGCTCAGATCCAGACGTCGTTGGGAGCGCTGCGCTCGCCGCCCTGGTCGCCGGTGTTGCGCACGCCGCGCGGCTCGATCAGCAGCATTTTGACTTCCTCGGGCGCACAGGGCTTGTGCTCCACGCCCTTGGGGACCACGGCCATTTCGCCAGGGCCCAGGTCGATGTGGCCGTCGCGCAGCTGGATGCGCAGACGGCCCTCGATGACGATGAAGGTCTCGTCGGTGTCGGCATGGCTGTGCCACACGAATTCGCCCTGTATTTTCACCAGCTTGAACTGGTAGTCGTTCATCTCGGCGACGACTTTGGGCATCCAGTGTTCGGAGATCAGCGCCAGTTTGTCGGCGAAGTTGATGGTGCGGATTTCGGGCATGGGGAGGACTGTCGCATAGGGTTGAGCAAACCCCAGCATAGAAGGCTGCGCCGACGCCGTCTTGTACGATCGAGCAGCTTTGCGCGAATCCGCGTTCAGCGGCGCAGCATGCGCCGCCAGCGGTCGGGCGCCATGCCGTAGGTCTGGACGTGGCGGCGCGTCAGGTGGCTCTGGTCGGTGAAGCCCGACGCGGCGGCCGCTTGCGCCAGCGGCATGCCCGCGGCGATCAGGCGCCGGGCCTGGTCCAGGCGGCGCAGCATTACGTAGCGGTAGGGGCTGGTGCCGAACAGCGCGCGGAAGTCGCGCGACAGGCTCCAGCGGTCCGTGCCCGCGGCAGCTGACAGCTGTTCCAGGGTGATGGACCGTTCGAGCGAGGCGTGGATGTATTGGCGGGCGCGCTCGGCCGCGGCGTAGTCGGCGCTGCGGCGGCCGGGCTTGCCGCCAGCCGCGGCGCACAGGGCATGGCTCAGCTCGTACAGCGCGTCGTCTTCCTGCAGCGGGTCGATCGGATCATGCGTGTCCTGCAGCAGGCTGGCGCTGGCGGCGTACAGGCGTGGATCGGCCGAGATGCCGCCCGGGATGAATGGCAGCGGCCGTCCGCCCAGGATCTGCTGGATGAGCGCCGGCTCGACGTAGATCATGCGGTAGTGGAAACCGGCTTCGGTGCCGGCCTGGCCGTCGTGGACTTCGTCGGGATGCAGCACGATGGTGCCGCCGGGCAGGCTGTGCCGCAGCCCGCGGCGGTAGTGGAAGCTCTGCACGCCTGACAGCGTGCGGCCGATGGCGTAGGTGTCGTGGCGGTGCATGCCGTAGCCTGGACCGCCGAAATAGGCTTCGATGCGCTCCAGCTGGCCCGAGGGCGCGGCTCGCAATATCCAGTCTTGTTTCAATCCGCCTCCCGCAGCAGCCTCAATCCCACCAGAGGATAGCGCGTTTCCTGCGTGTTCCAGTTGCGGTAGGAGGCGCGCGTGTACAACGCCCAGGTATGCCAGGAGCCGCCGCGCCGTACGCGCACGTTGCCGCTGGCGGGGCCTTGCGGGTCGTCCACGGGTGAATGCGCGTAGTAGTCCTCGCCATACCAGTCCGAGACCCATTCCCAGGCGTTGCCGTGCATGTCGTACAGGCCGAAGGCATTGGGCGCATAGCTGGCGACCGGGGCGGTGAAGGCGTTGCCGTCGGCGCGGGCGGAGGCATGCGCCTGCCATTTGGGCCAGAGCGGCGCGGCGTCGGCGTCGAAGCCGTTGCCGACGTCGGGCATGGCGGCGGGATCGTCGCCGTTCTGGTAGCGGGTGCGCGCGCCGGCGCGGCAGGCGTATTCCCATTCGGCTTCGGTGGGCAGGCGGTAGACCTTGCCTTCGGTCTGGGTCAGCCAGCGGGCCAGCGCCGTGGCGTCGTTCCAGCTGATGTTGACCACGGGATGGTCATCGCCTTGCGCGAAGCCTGGATTGCGCCAGGAATAGCGGCGGTCGCGGCCTTCGAAAGCGTCGCCGCGCTCGGATTTGTCGGGGTCGTACTGCGGGTTGTAGCCATAGCCGCCGGTGCCGTCGGCCTCCGACTCCGGCACGTAGCCGGACGCCTCGATGAAGCGGCGGAACTGGCCCACGGTGACTTCCGTGCGTTCCAGGTAGAACGGACGGGTGATGCGCACCGTATGCACCGGCGCTTCATCGAACAGCTGGGCGTAGCGGTCCGGCGGGTAAAGCGGATAGTCGCGCGCCAGCGCCTCGGGCGTCTCGTCGCTGCCCATCTGGAAGCTGCCGGCCGGCACGCGGACAAAGGTCATGCCCAGCGAATTTTCGATCAGGGCGGGCGGTTCATCCGACCAGGAAGGCGCCGATACGAGGGTGCAGAGCAAAGCCAGGGCGGTGCGTGTGCGCATGGGAATCCGGTAGGCGGAGCATGAGGGGTGCGCAATAGTAGAGCCGCCGCTTGCGCCCGGCCAGACGCGGGGAACCCTCATGCCGCGCTCAGCCGGCGCGGCGGATGGTGAAGTTGATGCGCTGGCTGCCCAGCCGCGGATGCGGCAGGTCCTTGATGGGCATGATGCCGTGGTAGCGCAGCCGGTCGACCCCGCCCCACACGGCCACGTCGCCATGGAACAGCGGCGTGCGGCTGGCCTTGTCCGCGCGCTGGTCGCCGCCGAAGAGAAACATGGCGGGCATGCCCAGCGATACGGAGACGATGGGCGCGCCGTAGTCGCGTTCGTTCCTGTCCTGGTGCAGCGACAGCCGCGAGCCCGGCTCGTAGCGGTTGACCAGGCAGGCGTCTGGCTCGAAGCCAGGAAAACCGGCTTCGGCCGCGGCGGCCTGCGCCAGCTGCATGAAGGCCTGGGGCATGGCGGGCCAGGGCTGGCCGGAGAGCGGATCGATGCGCGCATAGCGGTAGCCGCGCGCATCGCTGGTCCAGCCCAGCTGTCCGCAATTGGTCAGCGCCACCGACATGGTGTAGCCGCCGGGGGTTTCCATGTGCCGGAAGGGCGCCTGCGCGGTCACGGCATCGACCCCCGCGAGGAGCGCGTCCACCAACGGCAGGGCAAAACCGCGCAGCACCACGGATTGCGGGCCGAGCGCGACGCGTCCGCCTTGCGCGGCGCCGTCGTCGCCGTCCTCCCCAAACAGGTCCAGGTTGGTAGCCATGCCGGCCTACAGCAGCGGTTCCAGCGGCAGCAGCGACACGAACCAGACCGACAGGCGTTGCCACACGGTCGTGCCGGGCTCCGTGTCGTGGCGGATGGTGTCGCCATTGCGCTGTTCCAGCCAATAGAGCTGGCCCTTGTCGTCCAGGCAGACGCGGTAGGCGGCTTTGGGGATGTCCTTGTCGAAGGCGTCGGCGATGTGGCGCGCCAGCGTGGGGCTGTCTATGACGAAGCCCAGCTCGGTGTTGAGCTTGGCCGAGCGCGGGTCGAAGTTGAAGGAGCCGACGAAGATGCGCCTGCCGTCGACGGCGAAGGTCTTGGCGTGCAGGCTCGAGCCCGAGCTGCCGAAGGGGCCCATGCTCTTGTTGCGCTCGACTTCGGCGCCCATGCGCTTCATTTCGTAAAGTTCCACGCCGCTGGCCAGCAGATCCTTGCGGCGCTTGGCGTAGCCGGAATGCACCACGGCGACGTCCGTGGCTTCGAGCGCATTGGTGAGGACCTTGACCTTGACGCCGCTGCGCGCCATCTGTCCGAAGGACTCGGTGCCGACGGCGGTAGGCACGAAATAGGGCGACACCAGTTCGAGATCGGTGGTGGGGGTGCCGATGATTTCATGCAGCTGATGCGGCAGCATCGCCTCGGGCGGCGCGGTGCCCAGCGTCTTGCGCGGATCGTCGCTGACCATGCGCGTGTCGGCCCATTCCAGCGTCAGCTCGCCGCGCAGCAGCTGCTGGATGAAGGGCAGCTTGCGCATGGCGTCGGCATAGGCGGCGGCTTCGGGAGAGCGCTCGACCCGGGCGGCGGCCTGTTCCAGTTCGTCCAGTTCGCCGGGGTCGGTTTTCTTAAGCAGCCGGTCGACCGGGTAGGCCGAGTCGCTGGCCCAGTAGCGGTCGAAATCCGTCGACACGTCATTGACCGCGGCGCCGATGGCCAGCACGTCCAGGTCGGTGAAGAGCACGCCGCTGGCCGCGCCGAAGTACTCGTCGCCGACGTTGCGCCCGCCGATGATGGTGGCCTGGTTGTCGGCGGTGAAGGACTTGTTGTGCATGCGGCGGTTCAGGCGGCTGAAGTCCGTCACGTAGCCCAGGGGCTTGGGCCAGCGCAGCACGAAGGGGTTGTACAGCCGCACTTCGATGTTGGGATGCGCGTCCAGGGCGGACAGCTCCTCGTCCAACCCCGAGGTGCCGTTGTCGTCCAGCAGCAGCCGCACCCGCACGCCGCGGTCGGCGGCTTCGTGCAGGGCCTCCAGCAGCATGGTGCCCGTCATGTCCTTGTGCCAGATGTAGTACTGCACATCCAGGCTGCGTTCGGCGGCGCGCGCCAGCAGCATGCGGGCGGCGAAGGCGTCATAGGCGTCGGGCAACGGGTGGATGCCGGACTTGCCCGGGTGCTGGGCAGCAAGCGGCGCGATGGCCCGGCCCAGCGGGGTGTCCTGCGATGCCTCCGGCGTCAGCGCATGGGATTCGCTGCGGTTATCCAGCGGCGGCAAGCCGCAGCCGCTCAGCAGGCTCAGGCAAAGGGCAGTCATCATCAAGGGTTTGGCCAGGTACATGACCCGTATTGTGCCGAAATCGCGGCGCGGGCCGGTTCCGGCAGCCACCTTCCCCTGGGAAGCTTGACGATTTTCCGTATTTGAGAGAAATTCTCTTATATGGAAAACAACATCACCGCCGAGGCCGATCTGGACGGCCGCATCGCCGCCCGGCTCAAGGCGTTGCGCCAGGAGCGCAACTGGTCGCTGGACGAGCTGGCCGCCCGCGCCGGTCTCAGCCGCGCCACCCTGTCCCGCCTGGAAAACGCCGAAGTCAGCCCGACCGCCAGCGCGCTGGGCAAGTTGTGCGCGGCCTATGGCCTGACCATGTCGCGCCTGATGCTGATGGTCGAGGATGACTTCGTGCCGCTGGTGCCGCAGCAGGCGCAGGCCGTGTGGGTGGACGGCAGCGCGGGATTCCGCCGCCGCTCGGTGTCCCCGCCCGCGCAGCAATTGGCGGGCGAGGTGCTGGCGTGCGAACTGGAGCCTGGTACGCGCATCGCCTACGAGCGGTCGCCCCGGCCAGGGCTTGAACACCACCTGCTGATGCTGGACGGCGAGCTGGCCATCACCGTCGATGGGCAGGCGCACCGCCTTTCCCAGGGCGACTGCCTGCGCTACCAGCTATTCGGCGCGAGCGAATTTTCAACCCCGCCGCATTGCGGCGCCCGTTATCTGCTCTTCATCGTCTGAGCCTGCCATGTCCCATCCGAATCCTGAATTGATCCTGCTGTCAGCGGATGCCGCCGACGCTCTCGTGCCCGAGCTGGGCGAACTGCTGCGCGCCTGCGTGCAGGGTGGCGCCAGCGTCAGCTTCGTGCTGCCGTATTCGTCGGGCGACGCGCAGGCGTTCTGGCGAGCCAAGGTGCTGCCGGCGGTCGCCGGCGGCAAGTCGGCGCTGTGGGTGGCGCGACAGGACGGACGCGTCGCGGGATCGGTGCAGCTGGATTGGGACACGCCGCCCAATCAGCCGCACCGCGCCGAGGTGCGCAAGCTGCTGGTGCATCCGGACTTCCGCCGCCGCGGCCTGGCCCGTGCCTTGCTGGCCGAAGCGGAAGCCATGGCGCGGCGCCAGGGACGCAGCCTGATCACGCTGGACACGCGCACGGGCGATAGCGCCGAGCCGCTGTACGCGTCGCAGGGCTATCAGACCGTGGGAGTGATACCGGGATTCAGCCGCGATCCGCATGATGCCGCCAAGCTCGACGGCACCACCATCATGTACAAGCAGCTGTAGCGGACGCTGCCGCCGCGGGCGGCAGCGGCAGGGCTTTAGCCCAGGGGCTTGATGCCCACGCTGTAAGGCGGGGCATTGCCGCGCGCCGGAGCCTTGATCTTCAGCATCGAGCCGCCGGGGGTGAATTCGAATTCCTGGTACGGAACCTCGAACCACTGGTGAAAGCTGGTGCGCGAGAATTCCGGCACCCAGACCTTGGCGCGCTTGGGATCGCAGTGGAACTCGACCAGCGTGCGGTCTATGCCCAGCGGGCGGGTATTGCCGATGCGGTAGCTGACTTTGAGTTCGGCGCGCTCGGTCGAGCCGGGGCGCCAGGCCAGGCCGACGGATTCCATGAATTTTTCGATCGCCTCGATACCGCGATGCATGACTGACTCCGAATGCGGGCGGGCACGTGGCCCGGAAAAACTGTGCCGTTCCCCGCGGCGCCGCGGGAAACACCCGAATTATCCGTCATTCCAGCTGCGGGCGCTTCCAGGCTTGCATGCCGTCAATCGGCGCCATTGAACAAAGCAAATGGACGGCGCGCGGCCAGGCCCGCACCATGGCATCCATGTCCTCTATAAGACCTGCGCGGCCCGCGCCGGTCCGGACGCGAAATCCTAGGAGTCATCATGGCAAATTTCATACTGGCATTGGTCAACGCGGAACTCTCTCTCTTCGGCGTCGAGACGCCTGGCGCGGCGCAGGAACCGTCAGCAGCGCCGCAGGCGGCAAGCGCGCCCGCATTCGACAGCGAACACTACCGCAGCGCGCTGGGCTGAGCGCCAGCGGAACACACCGTTGCAGGAATAGGCAGGATTCACGCAAGAACGAGCCTGTACGCGCAGGCTCGCGATTCTTACCATCTCTTCCAGGGTCGAGACGGCGTGTCCATTGCGGATGCGCTGGCTCTGCCACGCTGCCGGGCGCATTGCCGGCAGCGCACGCAAGGGAAGGGAATCGCATGAATACCGAAAAAATCTGGTTGGTGACGGACGCATCCGCGGGGCTGGGCCTGGTCCTGGTGAAGATGCTGCTGGACTTGGGCCACAAGGTCGCGGCGACCTCGCAGGACGGCGATGCGCTGCTGGACGCGGTGGGCGCCAAGCTGGAGGGGCAGTTCCTGCCCCTGACGGTGGACCTGGCCGACGAGCGCAAGGTGCAGCGCGCGGTGGATGCCACGGTGGCCGCCTTCGGCGGCCTGGACGTGGTGGTGAACAACGCGGGCCATGGCCTGCGCGGCGCGCTGGATAGCCTGCCGGACGAGGACCTGAGAGGCACCTTCGACATCAATGTGTTTGCCACGCTGAACGTGATCCGCGCGGTCCTGCCGCGCATGCGCGCGCAGCGCAGCGGGCACGTCTTCAACATCTCGTCGATCCTGGGCTTCGATGGCGGCAGGGCCGATTGGGGCGCTTATAGCGCCGCCAAGTTCGCCGTCAGCGGCCTGACCGAAGCCCTGGCCGCCGAGGCCGCGCCATTCGGCATCCGGGTGTCGCTGGTCTACCCGGGCGCGTTGCGCACGGCGGACGGCGAGCAAGCGCCCGAACTCGCGGCGCGCAATGCGCAGGCGCGCGACGCGGACGGCGATCCGGCCAAGATGGCGCGCACGCTGATCAACGCGGCGCAGGCGCAATATGCGCCCCTGCACCTGTTCCTGGGGCGCGACGCCTTCGACCAGGCGCGCGCCAAGATCCAGTCGGTGCAGCAGGAACTGGCGCGCTGGCGCGAGATGTCCGTGTCCATCGGCTTCGTGGACGAAAGGCGGATGGCCGCCTGACGCTCCGGCTGAGAGCCGGGCTCAGGCCGTCCAGCCCCGCACCGCCTGGTAGGCGCCCAACAGCGCCAGGCTCACCATGAAGCAGCGCTTGAAGGCCTGCGCCGACATCCTGCCGCGCAGCCATGTGCCCAGCGCCATGCCGGCCAGCGCCGGCAGCAACATCAGCAGGGACGCGCCGGCGGCTTCGGGCGTGTAGCCGCCGGTGACGCCCAGGCCGATCGCCAACGCCACGGTGGACACCGTGAACGAGATGCCCATGGCCTGGATCAGGCCGTCCTTGCCCAGGTTCAGGGCTTGCAGATAAGGCACCGCGGGGATGACGAACACGCCGGTCGCCGCGGTGATGACCCCGGTAATGGCGCCGACCGATACGCCCACCAGCCCTTGATGGCGCTGCGGCGCCCTGGGCGGCGAGCCGAACAGGCCCCAGGCGGCATAGGCCACCAGGGCCAGCCCCAGGCACACGCTGGCCCAGTGTCCCGAAGGCGGACCCAGCCACAACGCGCCGCCTATCGTGCCCGCGCAGACGCCGGCCTGCATCGCGCCGATGCGGCGCAGCACCTGGGGCAGCGTGACCCAAGGCCGGGCCTGCCAGAGGTTGGTGATGAGGGACGGCACGATCAGCAATGCCGCGGCCTGGGCGGGAGCCATGACCAGCGCCAGCATGGCCATGGAGATGGTGGGCAGTCCCAGCCCTACGACGCCCTTGACCACGCCGGCCAGGATGAATACCGATACGGTGACGGCAAGCAGCACGGGCGTGCCGCCGGGAAACAGGTCCAGGAGGTTCATGCGGGCTCGCAGCGGACGGTGAGGCCGTCGCGCGGACGGCCGAACAGGGCGTAGGCGACGTCGTCCGCGCCCTTGCCGTCCTGGCGCGCGGCGCGCAGCAGCCACCGCCGTCCCTCGCACAGGTCGGCCCGCAGGGACTCACCGTAGAGCGTCGGGCCGCCCAGCAGGGCGATGCCCAGCATGCGCTGCGCGGGCGCGTGGCCGTCACTGGCGGCCGCGCGCAGCCACTGCGTCATGGCGGCATAGTCGCCCAGGGTCTGGGCTTCCAGCGCCAGCGCGTATTTCTGCGCTGGCGTGGTGTGAGGGTCCAGGCTGGCGGCTACGGCCAAACCTGAGCCTTGCAGGCTCAGGGCCAGCAGGGCAAGAGCGGGCCAATGGACCCGGGGGCGCCGCGATATGATGGTTTTCATGGGATTTCCCTGGATTGGAAGGGCGGGAGTTCATTGTCATCCGCAGCGCCTTGGATCTTGTATCGGGATCTCGCGTAGTTATCCTATGGCACAGCCTGAGGCTTGCCGTGCTACGCTTTTCGCATGCGATTCGACCTCACCGATCTGCGGCTGTTCCTCAACGTACAGGAAACCGGCTCCATCACCGCGGGGGCCAAGCGCTCCCACATGACGTTGGCATCGGCCAGCGAACGCATCCGCGGCATGGAGGACACGCTGGGCGTGCCGCTGCTGCTGCGCGAGCCGCGCGGGGTCGAGCCCACGCCGGCGGGCCGCACGCTGGCGCACCATGCGCGCGTGGTGCTGGCGCAGATGGATCGCATGCGCGGCGAGCTGGACCATTACGGCCTGGGGTTGAAAGGGTTGGTGCGCGTGCTGTGCAACACCACGGCCCTGAGCGAATACCTGCCGCCGGTGCTGGGCGCATTTCTCAAGGACCATCCCCGCGTCTCGGTGGACCTGGAAGAACGCTTGAGCCACGAGATCGCCGACGCGTTGCGGGCAGGCGCCTGCGACATCGGCGTGCTGGCCGATTCGGCCGATCTGCACGGCCTGCATACGCAGACCTTCCGGCATGATCCCCTGACGCTGATCGTGCCGCCGGACCACGCGCTGGCCGGCCGCCAGTCGGTGCTGCTGGCCGACGTGGCCGACCAGGAATTCGTCGGGCTGGTCGAGGGCAGCGCCTTGCAGGAACACATCGCCCATCACGCGCGGCGTGGCGGCAAGGCCTTGTCGTACCGCGTGCGGCTGCGCAGTTTCGATGCCGTGTGCCGGATGGTGGGGCAGGGCGTGGGCATTGCCATCGTGCCGCGCGTGGCGGCGGCGCGTTATGGCCGGGCCGCGGGTGTGCGGCGCGTGGCGTTGGCCGACGATTGGGCCGCGCGCGACCTGGTGCTATGCGTGCGCGACACGCTGCCGGCCTACGCGGCAGCGCTGGTGGAATACGCGCTGCGCGACGCGCCTGCGCGCCCGGACCGCTAGGAGCGCGCGAACAGCCGGCGCCAGCCCTGGACCGGGCGGTCGAACCAGGAGCCCGACGCGACGGCGCCCAGGATGACCAGGCCATAGACGCACATCGCCAGCGCCGCGATGGCGAAGAACAGGCTCAGCGATCCCGTCAGGCGCAAGGCAATGGCGCCGGCGCCGATGCCGAGCAGCAGACGCAGGAATCCCGCGATCAGCGGCCATTTCAGGCGGCCGGCGCCCTGCGAAGCGAAGTACATCGAGAAACCCAGGGCGAAGAAGCCGTAGACCGGGCCGACGGTGCGCAGATAGCTGGCGCCGGCTTCCAGCATATGGTCCTGCGCGCCGAACAGGCGCAGCCAGGCCTCGGGGAAGAACGCCGCCGCCAGTCCGATGGCCTCCGCCAGCACAAAGGCCATCGCGCCGCCGGTCAGGGCGATGCGCAGCGCGCGTTCGGGCTGGCCCGCGCCGATGTTGGACCCCACCATTGCCACCATGGGCGCGCCCAAGCCGAAGGCGATGGGCATCAGCAGGTACTCCAGGCGCACGGCGATGCCATAGCCGGCGACCGCTGCGGTGCCGGCATAGGCGCCGACCAGGGCCGCCGTCAGCGCCACCAGGGCGTTGGTCAGGAGGGGATTGATGGTGGCCAGGGCGCCCACGCTGAGGATATTGCGCATCAGGCCCGGATAGAGGCGGCTGGGCACCAGCCGCGCCGCGTTGCGTCCGCTGGCGCAGTACAGGCCCAGGATCAGCGCGCCCAGGGCGTAGTAGATCACCAGCGCCCAGCCGCCGCCGGCCACGCCCAGCGCGGGAAAAGGCCCCCAGCCGAAGATCAGGCACGGAGACAGCGGGATCAGCAGCAGGGCGCCGCCGCAGATCACGGCGCCAGGCACCAGCATGTTGCCCGTGCCGCGGATGGCGCTGGCGCACGCGTTCATCAGCCACATCAGGACGATGCCGCCGAAGATGACGTCGGAATAGGCCAGGGCGGCCTCTAGCGCCTCTCCCTCGGCGCCCAGCGCGCGGTAAAGCCACGGGCCGCCAAGCAGCAGCAGTGCGCAAAACGCCAGGCCCAGCAGGCCGTTGAGCACCACGGCGTGCAGCACCAACTGGTCCGCCTCGCGCTGCCGGCCGCCGCCCAGCGATCTTGCGACCGCGGCCGAGATGCCGCCGCCCATCGCGCCTTGCGACATGTTCTGCATCAGCATCAGCACCGGCACCACCAATGCCACGCCCGCCAGCACCGGCGTGCCCAAGCGCGCCAGGAACCAGGTCTCGATCAAGCCGGTGGAGGACTGCGCCAGCATCATCAGGATGTTCGGCCACGCCAGGCGCGCCAGCGTGGGGGCGATGGGCGCATGCAGCATGGCCTGCAGGCGCGCATTGGCGGGACGGGGCGGCGGTGGCGCGGACATGGGAAGGAACCCTTGGGTGGCGTTCGAATATTTACGTGCATATGCCAATAAAAGTCAAGATTGCGCTAGACTCGATTCCACGCCGGCGGTAGCGTTGAGTCCTCGCCGTCCTCCACTTCTTGCGCCTGCCATGCCCGACGAACAGCCTTCCGTTTCCGCCGCTTCCGTTGCACCCGATCCGCTCATCTGCAACGGCGCGGCGCTGCGCAAGGCGACCCGGCGCGTTTCGCAGCTGTACGACACGGTGCTGGCTCCCTGCGGCCTGAAGGTGTCGCAGCATTCCATCCTGGTGCATATCGCGCGCGCGGGCACGCCGTCGATGACCGACCTGGCGCGCAACATGGTGCTGGACCGCTCGGCGCTGGCGCACAATCTCAAGCCGCTGGAGCGCGACGGCTACGTGCAGATGTCGCGCGACCCGCTGGACGGGCGCAGCCGCCGCGTGGCGTTGACAGACGCGGGACGCGCCAAGCTGGCGGAGTCCAAGCGTCTGTGGAAAGACGCGCAGCGCCGCTTCGAGGCGGCCTACGGCGCCGAACGCGCCGCCGCGTTGCGGCGCTCGCTGGCCGATATTTTTTCCGACGAGTTTGCGCTGGCCTTCAGCCGCGGCTAGGGCCGCTGGGGGCGTCGTCGGCAGCGGCTGCGGGTCTGGCGGGTAGCAGCTGGCCGCGCGAGCGCAGCCCGGACCCGCCCAGCGCCAGCACCGCACCCAGCACGCAAGCCATGCCGGCCAACTGCGCGGGAGCCAAGGATTCGCCCAGCAGCCCGGCGGCCAGCGCTACCGCCGATACCGGCGCCAGCGCGGTGAACAAGGCGGCTTCGGCGCCGTTGACGCGGGCCGCGCCCGCATACCAGAGCAGGAAGCCGCCCACGGTGGGCACCAGCGCGTAGTAGGCCACCGCGGCCATCGCCGAAGCGGGCAAGTTCAGATCCCACGGCGCTTCCGCCACGCATGCCACGGCCGAGAATGCCAGGCCAAAGCCCGTCATGAGCGTCGATAGCGCCAGCGGCGCCACCGGCTGGCGCAGCCGCTTGTTCAACAGGATGAATAATCCTTCGCACAGCACCGCGCCCAGGATCAGCGCGTTGCCCGCCAGCGAGCGCGCGCCGCCTTGACCGGCCGAATGGCGCATCATCAGCCAGACGCCGAAGGCCGCGGCGACGATGGCGGCCAGCGTGGGCTTGCCCGGGCGTTCGCCCAGCAGCAGGATGGCGATGGCAGCCGAGACCAGCGGCAAGGTGCCCAGGATGATGCCGCCGTCCACCGCCGACGCACGCTGCAGCCCGGCGATCAGCAGCGCGGTGTAGCCGACGCTGCCGGCGATGGCCTGGACGGCCAGCAGCAGCCAGTCGCGCGGCGCCAGCCGCGGCAGGCGCGCGCCGGTCAACGCCATCAGCAGGGCGAAGCAGGGCAGTGCGATGGCGAAGCGCAAGGCCGTCGCGGTGAAGGGCGGCAAGCCCGTGCCGATGATCTTGCTGGCGGCTACCGTGCTGCCCACCAGCGCCATGGCGGCCGCCAGATAGCAATAGCCCTGCATCCGATTGTTCATTACCCGACCCACGCCTGTTCAGAGAGAGGCGCCCAGGCTAAGCGGCCGGGCGCGGCCGGGTCTTGAACGAAATTGCAGGGCTCAGCTTGCGGCCAGCGCGTAGCGGCGCGGCGATACGCCGTAGGCGCGCACGAACAGCCGGGTCATGTGGCTCTGGTCGGCAAAGCCGACCGCGGCCGCGGCATCGGCCAGGGCCGAGCCTTGCCGGATCAGGCTGCGCGCCAGCAGCAGGCGCCGCTGCACCTGGTAGGCGTGGGGCGTGAGGCCGGTGTCGCGGGCGAACGCCCGCAGCACCTGGTAGCGGCTCAGGCCGCTGGCCGCGGCCAGGTCGGCCAGCGACAGCGAGGCCGCCGGGTCGTCGTCGATCAGCGCGCGGGCATGGCGGATGGCGTCTGGGGCGGCGCGCGCGGGCCGGGCCAGACGCTCGGCATCGCGGTCGCGCGCCTGCGCCAGGATGCGCAGCAGCAGCGCATCGCAAGCCAGCGGCGCCGCGCCGGCAGTGGCCTGGGCATACAGCGCCAGCACGTCCCGCGCCAGCGCGGGGCGGTCCTGTGCTGGGTGCTCGAATTCGTAGCCGAGGCCGCTTGCGTCCAGTTCGGCTGCGGCCTGTGCCACCACCTCGGGGTCCAGATACAGCATCTGCCAGGCGCGTTCGCCATTGCCGATGGGGGCGCCGTCATGCACTTCGCCGGGGTTCACCGTGATGACGTGGCCGGGGCCGGCCTCGACCTGGCCACGGCCGCTATGCGAGACCTGGGCGCCCTGGCGCATGACGCCGATGCCGAACTGCTCGTGCATGTGGCGCGCGAACGCATGCCGGCTGTGCGCGGCCACGGCCTGCACGCCGGCGAGGGCGCTGCGCTGCATGACGAACTGGCCTGAGTTCATGGGGAGTCTGGGGCAAGGGGCTTGCAGGCAGTATCACCCGCCCGCCCCGGCGCGATCAAGAGGCCAGCGGCCCGGCGCTCAGGCTATTGCAGCCCGTTCCAGCGTGCCACCGCGGGCTCGGCCGCGGCCCACTTCCACTGACCGCCAGGCTGCTGGCAGATCATGCTGGAGTAGGCGGGCGCGGGTGCGTCCTTCTGCTCCACCGTGAACAGCACCTCGCGGCAATGGGTCAGCGGCGTGGCGATGTCGCGCACCACCTGGATGCCGCCGCGCTCGTTGCCTATGGACAGCGGTTGGCGGATTTCCCACTGGCGCACCTGGCCGATGGGCAGGGCGCCCGCCGCGTTGGCCATGACGTTCTGCTGGTCGTTCTTCCACTCGCGCAGCACGTATTTCACCGTGGCATCCACCGCCGCCTGGACCGTGACGCCAATGGCGTAGCCCGCCACCGGATTGGCGGTGGCTGCGCCGCTGACGGTGCCGACCACGGCGCCCGCCGCGCCGCCGATCGAGGAGCTCTGGCAGCCGGCCAGGCCCAGGCAGGCGGCCAGCGCCAGCAGGCTTGCGGCGCGCCTCACTGCAGCGAGCCCCAGCGGGCCGTGGCGGGCTCGGCGCTGGCCCAGCGCCAGTGCTCGCCGTCGCGGCACACGGTGGTGACGTAGAACTCGCGTTGCGGATCGGCGCCAGCCTTGTCGGCCGGCGTGTCTATGGAGAAGACCACTTCCTTGCATTCCAGGTTCACGCCGCCGATCAGCCGGCTGACCGTGACCTGGCCCTGCGCGTCGCTTTCGATGGGCAACTGGTGCTTGACCTGCCAGTTGGCCACCTTGCCCACCGCCAGCGGGCCGGCGGCCATGGCGATGGCGTCCTGTTCTTCGCCGCGCGTCTTGCGCTGGGCGTAGGCCAGCGCGGCCTTGGCGCCGGCCTGCACGCCCAGGCCGATGCCGGTGGCGACGGTGGCGTTGTCAGTGACCTTGTTGGCGATGGCGGTGCCGGCGATACCGGCCGCGGCGCCCGTGCCTTCGTTCAGCAGCGAATTGCAGCCGGACAATCCGGCAAGCGCGGCGATGGTGAGGAGGGCGATTGCGCCGCGGCCCGGGTTGATAGGCGGAAGTGTGAACAAACTGCGTGCCCTCCTGCTTGTTGCTTGGCGCGGGAAGTATAGGAGGGCGCGCCGCCGCGGCGCGAGCGTATTTGCATTTGTTGGCAATTTTCCTGGCGCGCGGATCAGGCGGGCAGGCGCGCGCCCTTGGTGTAGGCCTCGCGCAGCGCGGCGGCGAACAGCGCGTCGACGTTGCGGCGCAGGCCCTCGGCGCGCGTGAACAGCGCGATCGGCGGCAGGGTCCAGTCGAAGGAATACGGCACGATGGCGGCGCCGGCGATGCGCACCAGCTCGTCGGCGATGTCTGCGGGCAGGATGGCGACGGCGCGGTCGCTGGCCACGATCATTTCGCCGATCAGCTTGGACGAATCGCTTTGCACCGACGGAGTCGGGGGCGCCAGCCCGGCGCGCAGGAAGATCTCGGACACCTGTTCGCGGATCGGGCTGTCCGGCGTGCCCAGGATCCAGTCCAGGTCGGCCAGCCGGTTCCATTCCAGCCGCGAGCGGCCCAGGCGGGCCGCCAATCTGCGGCTGGCGATCAGGCGCGGCTGCTGGTGGTACAGCACCTCGAAGCCCAGGTTGTCCATGTCCACCGAGGGAGTGGCCCAGCCCACCACCATGTCCAGCGTATGGTCGCGCAGCTGGCGCAGCAGCGCCGGCCCCTGGCCTTCGTGGATGGTGGCGGTGATGCGGCGGCCTTGGGGCAGGGTGCGGCTGATGGCGGACGACAGCATCTGGCCGGACACGAAGGGGATGACGCCGATGTGCAAATGGGCGGCGTGGCCGGCCGCCACGGCCTCCATTTCCTGGACCAGATGCCCCAGGTCGTGGACCAGGGCGCGGGCGCGGGCCAGCACCACCGCGCCCAGCGGAGTGGGCGTCATGCCGCGCACCGAGCGTTCGAACAGGGGCACGTCGAACATGCTTTCCAGTTCGGCCAGGGCATTGGTCACGGCTGGCTGGCTGGTGGCCATGTGCTCGGCCACCCGGGTCAGCGAGCCGTGCTGCTCGATCTGCAGCAGCAGCACCAGGTGGCGCATCTTCAGCCGCGAGGTCAGTTTCCGGATAACCAGGTCCGGATCAAAGGCTGTCATAGGCGATGCATAAGGTAAAGATTATGGGACGATATTAAAGTTGAATGATCTGCTTATGTATTGGAGCCTAGAATTTTTCCTATATCAAGACTAGGAGGCTCAGCCCCATGAATACGCAATCGGATCGCCAGGCAGCACTGGACTATCACGAGTTCCCCACTCCGGGGAAGATCTCCGTCGTGGCGTCCAAGCCGCTGGTCAACCAGCGCGACCTGGCCCTGGCGTACTCGCCTGGCGTGGCGGCGGCCTGTGAAGAAATCGTGGCCGATCCGGCCAATGTGTACCGGTACACCGGCCGCGGCAACCTGGTGGGCGTGATCACCAACGGCACCGCGGTGCTGGGCCTGGGCAACATCGGCGCGCTGGCCTCCAAGCCGGTGATGGAAGGCAAGGCGGTGCTGTTCAAGAAGTTCGCCGGCCTGGACGTGTACGACATCGAAATCAACGAGACCGACCCGGACAAACTGGTCGAGATCATCGCGGGCCTGGAAGCCACCTTCGGCGGCATCAACCTCGAAGACATCAAGGCGCCGGAGTGCTTTACCGTCGAGCGCAAGCTGCGCGAGCGCATGAAGATCCCCGTCTTCCATGACGACCAGCACGGCACGGCCATCACCGTTTCGGCCGCCTTCATCAACGGCCTGAAGGTCGTGGGCAAGGACATCAAGCAGGTCAAGGTGGTGACCTCGGGCGCAGGCGCGGCCGCGCTGGCCTGCCTGGACCTGATGGTGGACCTGGGCCTGCCGCTGGAAAACGTCTGGGTCACCGACATCGAAGGCGTGGTCTATGAAGGCCGCACGGTGCTGATGGATCCGGACAAGGCGCGCTTCGCGCAAAAGACCGACGCCCGCAAGCTGGCCGAAGTGATCCAGGGCGCCGACGTGTTCCTGGGCCTGTCGGCGGGCGGCGTGCTCAAGCCCGAAATGGTCGCGGCCATGGGTCCGCGTCCGCTGATCCTGGCGCTGGCCAACCCCACGCCCGAGATCCTGCCGGAAGTGGCGCAGTCGGTGCGCGACGACGTGGTCATGGCGACCGGCCGTTCGGACTATCCGAACCAGGTCAACAACGTGCTGTGCTTCCCGTACATTTTCCGCGGCGCGCTGGATGTGGGCGCCACCACCATCACCCGTGAAATGGAAAAGGCGGCGGTGTACGCCATCGCCGAGCTGGCGGAAGAAGAGCAGAACGAAGTCGTGGCCGCGGCCTATGGCACCTACGACATTTCGTTCGGCCCTGAATACCTGATCCCCAAGCCCTTCGATCCGCGCCTGATCGTGCGCATCGCCCCGGCGGTGGCCAAGGCCGCGATGGAAGGCGGCGTGGCGACGCGTCCGCTGGCGGACCTGGAAGCCTACGAAGAGCAGCTGCAGCAGTTCGTGTACCACTCGGGCGCCTTCATGAAGCCGCTGTTCTCGGCGGCCAAGCGCATCGTGCGCGAAGGCGGCAAGTCTCGCATCGTGTTCACGGAAGGCGAAGACGAGCGCGTGCTGCGCGCGGTGCAGGTGATCGTCGATGAAGGCCTGGCCCGTCCCATCCTGGTGGGCCGTCCCGCGGTCCTGCTGTCGCGCATCGAGAAGTTCGGCCTGCGCCTGCGCCTGGGCGAGGACGTCGAAGTCACCAACCCGGAATATGACGAACGCTTCCACCAGTACTGGACCACGTACTGGGAACTGATGTGCCGTCGCGGCATCACCAAGGAAATGGCGCGCGTGGAAATGCGCCGCCGCCTGACCCTGATCGGCGCGATGATGGTGCATCTGGGCGACGCCGACGGCATGGTCTGCGGCACGGTGGGCGCGTACCACGACCACCTGCGCTTCGTGGACGAGGTCATCGGCCGCCGTCCCGGCCACAACGTGTATGCCGCCATGAACATCCTGCTGCTCAACGAGCGCACGGTGGTGCTGGTGGACACGCACGTCAACGATGAACCTTCGGCCGAGCAGATCGCCGAGTTCACGGTGATGGCGGCGCAGGAAATGGCCCGCATGAACCTGGCGCCCAAGGTCGCGCTGCTGTCGCGCTCGAATTTCGGTTCGGGCAGTTCGGCCTCGGGCGCGAAGATGCGCCGCGCGCTGGAACTGGTGCGCCAGGCCGCGCCGGAACTCGAGATCGACGGTGAAATGCACGGCGACTGCGCGCTGGACGAAGCGCTGCGCATGCGCATCCTGCCTTCGTCTTCGCTCAAGGGCGAGGCCAACCTGTTGGTGTGCCCGAACGTGGACTCGGGCAACATCGCATACAACCTGTTGAAGACCGCCGCTGGCGGCAACGTTGCAGTGGGTCCGTTCCTGCTGGGCGCCAACGCGCCGGTGCACATCCTGACCTCCAGCTCCACCGTGCGCCGCATCATCAACATGACCGCGATGACCGTGCTGGACGCCAACCGCGTCGAAGCCTCGGCCTGATCCTGCTTGCGCGCCGTTGCGGCGCGCAGACAAGGCGAGAAAAAACGCGCCGCTCCATCCCGGGATGGAGCGGCGCGTTTTTTATGCGCTCGGGCGCTGGAATCCGGCGCGCTTAGTTGCTGCTGGCCTTCCAGGTGCCGTCCGGCTGCTTGCAGAACCAGAACTGCCATTTTTCCGTGGTGGCGCCGCGGGCGAAATCTCCAACCAGGAAGCGGCAAACGCGGTCGTCCTTGACCTTGCTGGTTTGCGTGGGGGTCAGCTGCACCGTGATGGGAGGCGCCTTGCGCGGCTGGTGCGTGCTGCTCCACTGGGTGCGCTGGCCGTCGGCCGAGCTGTTCAGCGACTGTGCCACGGCTTCATGGAAGGAGGGCTGATCGGCCTTGGGGATCTGCGTGATGATGGCATTGTTCAGCATCACCGGAGGCGCGGCAAAGGCCGGCGCGGCGATGCCGCAAGCCACCAGCAAAGAGGCGAGAACGCGGGTGTGTTTCAAGATGGGCTCCCTGTTGAGTCGTAGTGTTATGCCTGATCTTGGGGCGATAGTACGCGAACGGATGGAACAGTGCTTTGCGGGGGGCGTTGAAACTCGCGGTTTTTACCCTGAGGCCACACTTGAGCCCGGAGCGTCCCGCCATATGAAGCGCGGCCGGCGCTTTCCGCACAGGCGAAAAAAAGCCGCCAGACACTGGCGGCCAAGGTACAACAAGGGGAGGGGTAAATCTGCGTGCGCTTAGTTGCCGTGGTAGACGCCTTGGAAGGGCACGTTGTTCGGTTCCACATCGGCCATCTGGCCGGCGGCGCGGGCGGCGGCCAGTTCGGCGCGCACTTCAGCGCGGGTCTTGCCGGTGTGGGGCGTGCCGTAGACGCCTTGGAAAGGCACGTTGTTCGGTTCCACTTCAGCCATCTGGCCGGCAGCCTTGGCGGCGGCCAGTTCAGCCTGCACCTGGGCGCGGGTCGGGCCTTCATAAGGGGTGCCGTAGACGCCTTGGAACGGGACGTTGTTGGGTTCGATGTTGGGCGAGGCGGCGTAGGCGCCGGCGCTTAGCGCGGCCAGGGACATCATCAAAGCGGTAGCGAGGGTCTTCATGGTAAATCTCCGATTTCAAGAGCTTTGGGAGCGAATCGGCGGCCTATCCGTCTGGTTCGTTGCTGTTTCCCGATGGCTCAATAGTGCGCTGAATCGGACTAGGGATAAACCCGTATATTGGTAAAAGATATTCCCATCAGTGGAAAGATAGCCAATTTCTTAGGATATATTTTCCATTGATGGAACTGGGGACGGACTATCCGGCGTGCGCAAGCCTGGAATCCGGCGATTCCATGCGGTTTGGGGGCTTGGAGAGAAGGGCAGCGTGGATGCGCCGCCAGTACCGCAGGCGCAGCGTCAGTAGTGCGGCGGTATTTCGTCGCGCAGGCTGCGGAAGGGCGCGCCGCCCTCTGGCGCCTGCTGTCGCAGGTCGGCCACTTCGCGCATCAGCCGGTCTATCTGCTGTTGCTGGCGCACGATGATCTGGTTGAGCTGTTCCAGCATGTCGTCCGAGAAGCTGGCCTTGACCTCCAGCTCCAGCAGGCGGCGTTCGATGTCTTGCAAGTTATCCATGGCGGGTATTAGAACCGATTCCCGCCGCGGCCCCTACAGGAGGCGTGTTTGACGCAGCGGCGATGGTGGCGTACGGGCGTGGGGCATTGGGCCGTGCATGGCCTGCTGGCGTCGTTTCCGGCCGGAACTGCCTGGGCCCAGGAGGCTGAGCCGCTCTTGCCTGCGGTAGTGGTGACCGGCACGCGCCTGGGCACCGCGGTGCTGGACACGCCCGCTTCGGTCAATGTGGTGGAGGGCGCGGCCATGCGCCTGCAGCAGCCGGGCATCAACCTGTCGGAGGGCCTGGCCGGCGTGCCCGGCCTGCAGATCCAGAACCGCCAGAACTACGCGCAGGATTTGCAGATCTCCAGCCGCGGCTTTGGCGCGCGTTCCACCTTCGGCGTGCGCGGCGTGCGGCTGTACGTGGACGGCATTCCGGCCACCATGCCGGACGGCCAGGGACAGACCTCGAACATCGACATAGGCTCCATCGGCAGCGTCGAAGTGCTGCGGGGGCCGTTTTCAGCGCTGTACGGCAATTCCTCGGGCGGCGTGATCCAGGTGTCGACCGAGGATGGCGTGGCGCCGCCGTCGCTCACGGCCAGCGGCTGGGGCGCCAGCTATGGCACCTGGCGCTACGGCGCCCGCGCCAATGGCGCCAGCGGCGGACTGGACTACGTGCTGGACCTGACCCGCTTCACCACCGACGGCTACCGCGACCACAGCGCCGCCCGCAAGAACCTGGCCAACGCCAAGCTTGGCCTGCAGCTGGACGACGCCAGCCGGCTGACCCTCGTGGCCAACAGCGTGGACCTCAAGGCGCAGGATCCGCTGGGCCTGACCTATCAACAGTTCCAGGACGACCCGCGCGCGGCGCCGCTGGCCGAGCAGTACGACACCCGCAAGACGGTCAGGCAGACCCAGGGCGGCGCGATCTACGAGCGCCAGGTCGATAGCCGCAATAGCTTGCGGGTGATGGTCTATTACGGCCAGCGCGATACCACGCAGTACCAGGCGATTCCCCCTGCCGCGCAGATGGCGCCCACCCAGGCCGGCGGGGTCATCGACCTGAAGCGCCAGTACGGCGGCGCGGATCTGCGCTGGACCTCCGAGCTGGCGGCGGCAGGCCGGCCGCTGACCCTGATCGGCGGCTTTGCCTACGATTCCATGCGCGAAGACCGCAAGGGCTACCAGAACTACACCGGCACGGGCGCCAGCCGCCAACTGGGCGTGCAGGGGGCGCTGCGGCGCGACGAAACCAATACCGTCTACAACGCTGATCCTTATCTGCAGGCTTCCTGGCAGGTGTCGCAACGCTGGACGCTGGATGCGGGCCTGCGCTATAGCACCGTCAGCTTCGATTCCAGCGACCACTACATCGCGCCGGGCAATGCCGACGACAGCGGCGACGCGCGCTATCGCAAGGCATTGCCGGTGGCGGCCATCCGCTATGCGCCGAACGCCGGCCTGAGCTTCTACGCTTCATATGGCCGGGGCTTCGAGACGCCGACGCTCAACGAGATCTCGTATCGACCCGGCGGCCAGCCCGGCCTGAATTTCGGGCTGGCGCCCGCGCTCAGCACCAACCTGGAAGCCGGCGTAAAGGCGAACCTGGCTGGCGGCCTGCTGACGGCCGCGGTGTTCCATACCGGCACCGACGATGAAATCGTGTCCGCGGGCAGCTCGGGCGGAAGGACCACGTACCAGAACGCCGGCCGCACGCGGCGCGACGGCGTGGAACTGGGTTGGTCCGGCGAATTCGCCCGTCACGGCCGTGCGCAGTTCGCCTATACATGGCTGAATGCGCGTTACGCCGATGACGGACCCGGCGACATCCGCGCCGGCAACAAGATCCCCGGCATCGCAGCCCAGGCCGCCTTCGCCTCGCTGGCCTGGGCGCCGCCCGAGGGCTGGCGGGCCACGGTGGAAGGGCGTTTCCTCAGCAAGATCTACGTGAACGACGCCAACGACGGCGATGCGCCCGCCTACTTCGTGGCCGCATTGAGCGCGGGCTATGTGTTCAAGGCGGGGGCCTGGGAACTGAACGCCTATGGGCGCGTGGACAACCTGTTCGACCGCCGCTACGCCGGCTCCGTGATCGTCAACGAGACCAATGGGCGCTACTACGAACCGGCGGCAGGGCGCAGCCTGGGAGCGGGCCTGGGCGCCACGTACCGGTTCTGAAGCCGGGCTTCAGTCGGGCATTTCCGGATAGCAGAAGCCATGGTCCTCGCAGGCCGGACAGCCCGGTGCGGCGGCCGGCGGCAGGCCCGCCTGTTCACAGGCGGAATAGGCCAGGAACTGCTTCCAGCGCAGGTTGCGCACATTGCGCACCACCAGTCCCGGATAGTGGCGCGCCAGCAGGAAAGTCACGTCCTCGCGGCCGGACAAACCCAGGTCCCGCCACAGATGGTCGGGCCGCAGACAGGCCTGGGTCAGCACGCTGCTGACCCAGGGCGTGGTCCCCGCGCCGGGAGCGGCCCAGGTGTCCAGCAGCGCGCGCAGCAGACGCGTGAATTCGGTTTGAGCCGCATCCATGGCGCGGGCCGGGTAGATGGCGGCTTGCTCGCGCAAGGCGGCGAGCGCGGGGTCATGGCCCGTCAGCGCGCCGGGAAAGAGGCGCGCGATCAGGCCTTCCAGTTCCCGGGATGACAGGCCGCAGCGTCCCAGGTCCCCGCAGGCCAGGCTCTTGCCGATGACCGTGGCGAAGAATCCCGCGTCGGGATGACCGGGCGGCGCATGGCGCAGCAGCGCGCCGGCGAACCGCAAGGTGGGACCGGCGCTGTCGGCCGGGGGGGCTGCGGTGGCGATGGAAACGACGTGCATGGTTGGGCCAGGAGCAGTAATTAAACTGTTAATTAAATCGTTATGGTGTTGAATATATAACGAAATGCCTCCGCAATCCTTGCCTGGCCGCAAGGCTGGCCCCACCGGCCGGCGCACAAAAAAAAACAGGCGCCCGCAGGCGCCTGTCTTTGCTTCAACGGCAAGCCGTCATTACATGGCGTGGCCCATGTTGACGTTCATGTTGTACAGCACCCATGCCGAACCGCCGACGATGATGGCGATGATCATTACGGTGAAGACAAACGTGGCCAGGTTGTCGCGGGCCGACTTCGATGCGCCCATGTGCAGGAAGTACACCAGTTGCACCAGCAACTGGAGCACGCACAGCGCAACCACGCCGGCGATGGTGATGGCGTGGGACAGTCCGCCGTTCATCACCAGGCCGAAGGAGCCGAAGGTGAGAAGCAGCGAAAGCACGAAACCGATGATGTAGGACTTCAGGCTGCCGTGGTCGGCGGCGTGATCGTCGTGGCCGTGTGCGGCCGCAGCGGAGTGCGACATCAGATGGCTCCCATGAGATAGACGAAGGTGAAGACGCAGATCCAGACGATG
This sequence comes from Achromobacter sp. ACM04, assembly GCF_014851465.1. Taxonomy (NCBI): domain Bacteria; kingdom Pseudomonadati; phylum Pseudomonadota; class Betaproteobacteria; order Burkholderiales; family Alcaligenaceae; genus Achromobacter; species Achromobacter sp. ACM04. The sequence continues at coordinate 430,339 of NZ_JACUZS010000002.1, read as the reverse complement.
TCCAGGAAGTGCCAGAACAGGCTCAGGCACGCCAGACGACGCTTGTTGATCGAGTCCAGGCCATGGCGGCGGATCATGTCCAGCAGGACGATGATCCAGATCAGGCCGAAGGTGACGTGCAGGCCGTGCGTGCCGATCAGCGTGAAGAATGCCGACAGGTACGCGCTGCGGCCCGGGCCGGCGCCGATCGAGATCAGGTGATGGAATTCATAGACTTCCATCGCGATGAAGCCCGCGCCGAACAGGAACGTCACCATCAACCAGCCCATTGCGCGGCTCTTGTTGTTGGCGTGCACGTTCAGGTTGGCCATGCCGAAAGTGAAGCTGGAGAACAGCAGCAACAGCGTTTCGACCAGCACGAACTTCAGATCGAACAGTTCCTTGCCCGTCGGGCCGCCCGCGGTGGCGTTGAACAACACCGCGAACGTGGCGAACAGCACCGAGAAGATCAGCAAGTCGCTCATCAGATAGACCCAGAAACCGAATACGGTCTTGGATCCATCGTCATGATGCGCGTGATCGTCGTGACCCGCGTGGGGGTGAGTGGCTACGGCTTGAATCATGGCTCAGGCGGCCTTCTGCATTTTGTCAAAGTGAGCGTTTTCGATGCGTTCGACTTCCGCGGCCGGGACCCAGTAGTCGACGTCGCGGTCATAGGCGCGGACGATGAACGAACCGATCATGCCGACGAAACCGACGATGGACAGCCACCAGATGTGCCAGATCAGCGCGAAGCACATGACCAGGCCAAAGGCGCCGATGAATACGCCGGCGGCGGTGTTCTTCGGCATGTGGATGTCTTCGTACTTGGCCGGGCGCTTGTAGGCCTTGCCGTTCTGCTTGTCTTCCCAGAACTGGTCCAGCGAGTCAACGTGCGGCACGTGGGCGAAGTTGTAGAAAGGAGCGGGCGAAGAGATGGCCCATTCCAGCGTGCGGCCATCCCAGGGGTCGCCCGTGATGTCCTGGTTCTGCTTGCGCTGGCGGATCGAGACGAACACTTGCTGCAGCAGGAACCAGATGCCCAGCATGATCAGCGCGGCGCCAGCCAGGGCGACCAGCAGGTACGGCTGCCATTCGGGGTTGTCGTAGTGGTTCAGGCGACGCGTCATGCCCTTGAAGCCCAGGATGTACAGGGGCATGAAGGCCAGGAAGAAGCCGACGAACCAGCAGTAGAACGAGTAGCGGCCCAGGCGCTCATTCAGCTTGAAGCCGAAAGCCTTGGGGAACCAGTAGGTCATGCCGGCAATGCAGCCGAACACCACGCCACCGATGATGGTGTTGTGGAAGTGGGCGATCAGGAACAGGCTGTTGTGCAGCACGAAGGACACGCCGGGGATGGCCAGCATCACGCCGGTCATGCCGCCGATGACGAACACGATCATGAAGCCCAGCGTCCACAGCACCGGCGTGGTGATGCGCAGGCGGCCGCGGTAGATGGTGAACAGCCAGTTGAAGATCTTCGCGCCCGTCGGGATCGAGATGATCATTGTCGCTATGCCGAAGAAGGCATTGACGTTGGCTCCCGCGCCCATGGTGAAGAAGTGGTGCAGCCAGACCAGGAACGACAGCACGCCAATGGCGGCCGTGGCGTAGACCATGGACTTGTAGCCGAACAGGGTCTTGCGGGCGAAGGTGGCGACGATTTCCGAATACACGCCAAACGCCGGCAGCACCAGGATGTAGACCTCGGGGTGGCCCCAGATCCAGATCAGGTTCACGTACATCATGACGTTGCCGCCCATGTCGTTCGTGAAGAAGTGCGTGCCCAGGTAGCGGTCCATCGTCAGCAGCGCGAGCGTTGCAGCCAGCACGGGGAAGGCGGCGACGATCAGGACGTTGGTGACCAGCGAGGTCCAGGTGAAGATCGGCATCTTCATCAGGCTCATGCCCGGCGCGCGCATGCGCAGGATGGTCACGATGAAGTTGATGCCGCTAAGCGTGGTGCCCAGCCCGGATATCTGCAGTGCCCAGATGTAGTAGTCCACCCCCACGCTCGGGCTGTAGTCCAGTCCGGAGAGCGGCGGATAGGCGAGCCAGCCGGTCGCGGCGAATTCGCCCACGAACAGCGAGATCATCATCAGCGCGACGCCGGCGCCGAACAGCCAGAAGCTCAGCGAGTTCAGGAACGGGTACGCCACGTCGCGGGCGCCGATCTGCAGCGGCACCACGAGGTTCATCAGCCCGGTGATGAAGGGCATCGCCATGAAGAAAATCATGATGACGCCGTGGGCGGTGAAGATCTGGTCGTAGTGGTGCGGCGGCAGGAAGCCGGCCGAGTCGGCGGATGCGACCGCCAGCTGGGTACGCATCATGATGGCGTCGGCGAAGCCACGCAGCAGCATGATCAGGGCGACGATGATGTACATCACGCCAATGCGCTTGTGGTCGACGGTGGTCAGCCATTCCGTCCAGAGGTACTTCCACTTCTGGAAGTAGGTGATGGCGCCGAAGACCGCTAGGCCTCCCAGGCACACGGCGGCCAGCGTAACCATGACGATGGGTTCATGGTACGGAATGGCCTCGAGGGTGAGTTTCCCGAGCATTGTTAGTTAATTCCTGCGATCAGATTGTTCGACGTGGGGGTGCACGTGGCGGAGTCCACGCCGGCCATCTTGGTCATGGTGCTGCCAAGAATGAAATCAAACATGGCGGGGGGCGCCGAGGAGTACTTGACGACCGGGTTGTGCTCGCTGCGCTTGGTCAGCTCTGCATAGACCTCGGGGGTCAGCGCGGTCGGGGCAGCCTTGGCTTCCTTGACCCAGTTGTCGAACCCGTCCTGGGACATCGCGATGGCCTTGAAGCGCATGCCGGAGAAGCCGGCGCCGCTGTAGTTGGCCGAGATGCCGGCGTAGGTGCCGGCTTCGCGCGCGTTCAGGTGCAGCTTGGTCTCCATGCCGGCCATCGAGTAGATCTGGCTGCCCAGCTGGGGGATGAAGAACGAGTTCATGACCGTGGCCGAGGTGATCCGGAAATTGACCGGAACATCGACCGGGAAGGCGATCTCGTTGACCGTGGCGATGTCGTACTCGGGGTAGATGAACAGCCACTTCCAATCCAGCGAAACCACCTCGATGGTCACCGGCTTGTGTTCGGACACGAGCGGCTTGTAGGGATCCAGCGCGTGCGTCGAGCGCCAGGTGATCACGGCCAGGATGGCCACGATGATACAAGGGACGGTCCAGACCACGATTTCGATCGCCGTGGAGTGGGCCCACTTGGGCTGGTAGTCAGCTTTGGTGTTGGATGCGCGGTATTTCCAGGCAAAAACCAGGATCATGACGATGACCGGAATCACGACGATGAGCATGAGCCCGGTCGTCGTGAACAGCAAAGTCCTTTCCTGGATGCCAATATCTCCCTTGGGGGAGAGGATTTCCATGTTGCAGCCGCCAAGCAGCATGACCGCGCCGACGCTGAGAATGCGCGTAAGGGTCGCAAGGAGGGGGTGTTTCACGTACAGCCTTGGATGGAAGGTGGAAAATGCTGCATAGCAGCAGACTGGAATGCTGCTAGGCAGCAACGTCCATCCTATCGGCTTGATATGGGTCAAGCATGCGACGAATGGTCGCATTGCCTGGGAGGATTCCGCCCCAAGGGGAGCAGATACAGGGTTTTCCTAGGGGGGCAGGGGCTTGCTGCAAGGTTCCAGGGTGCGACGATATGTCGCACCCGCACATGCAGGGTATGCGACGATTTGTCGCATCTGCACAAATCAGTCGATGAGGACTTCGCGTTCCGGCCCCGGTTTTTTGGCCAGTTTACGCTGCAGGGAGCGCCGGTGCATGCCCAACAGGCGCGCCGCCGCCGAAACGTTGCCGCCGGTTTCGTGCAGGGCCTGGTGGATGTGCTCCCATTCCAGGCGGTGCAACGGCGTCATGGTGGTTTCGATCGTAACGTTTTCCGGCTTCACCAGGCCGAGGGTGCGCAGGATCATTGGCGCGGTGGCGGGCTTGGGCAGGTAGTCGTCCGCGCCGCGCTTGATGGCCTCGACCGCGGTGGCCACGCTGGCGTAGCCGGTGACCAGCAGGATCCGCATGTCGGCGCGCAGGGCGCGCAGCGGGCGGATCAGGGTCAGGCCGGAGTCTTCGCCCAGGCGCAGGTCCACCAGGGCGAAGGCGGGGCGGATTTCCTCGGCCACGCGCAGCGCCTCGGCGATGCCGGTGGCGGTTCGGGTTTCCAGGCCGCGACGCGACAGGCTGCGCTGCAAGGTGCGCACATACAACTCGTCGTCGTCGATCAGCAGGCCAAGATCGGTTGGGTTCATTGCACTCAAGTCCCGGTACTCCCCAGCGGGAGGTAAAAGCGGATACGCGTGCCGCCGTCTTCGGCGGCGGTCATGGTCATTTCGCCGCCCATCTGTTCCACCGTGGCGTGCGACAGCGCCAGGCCCACGCCCAGCCCTCCCGGCTTGCCGCTGTTGAACAGGCTGGTCGCTGGCAGCAGGGTCTGGTCGGGATCGAAACCCCGTCCGTAGTCCCTGACTTCGCCGCGCAGGGCGCCATAACCGTATTCCAGATGCAGGTCCACGCGCGGGACATCGGCGGCTTCGCCGGCGTCCGCCGCGTTGTTCAGCAGGGCCTGCAGCAGGTGGGCGATGGCCGGATCGACCCGCAGGCTGCCGGGCAGGGTGCCCGAGCGCTGCAGATCGATGGTCGGCCGGATCAGACGCCATTGCCCCACCACGCGGACCAGGTCCACCGCGGTTGGGACCGCCAGATTGCGGATACGTTCCCGGCACAGGGCCAACAGTTGGCTGAGCGTGGAAACGTCGGCGCGCAGGTCTTCGTCCTTGACTTCGGCGGCGATCTCGTCGGCCAGCAGGGTCATGGTCGCCAGCGGGGTGTTCAGTTCATGCGCCATCGCCGCCGCGTGGGTGGCCAGGGCGACGATGCCTTCGTTGCGGGTGAAGCGTTCGCGCAACCGTGCCAATTCGCGCTCGCGGTCGCGCAGGTCCGAGGCCAGGCGGGTCGAAAACACCAGCACCACCACCACCGAAATCAGGAAGTTGGCGCCCATGCCCCACAGCAGCAGGGTATGGGTGTCGACGTCGCCGCGCAGGGGCTGGCCGAAGATCGCGGCCGCCACGTAGCCCGAGATGCCTGCCACGGCCGCGGCCAGCGCCCAGTTGCGCGGCAGCGCCAGGGCCGCCAGCGCGGTCAGGATCAGGAACATCATGCCGAAGGGATTGCTGATGCCGCCGCTCCAGCCCACCATCCAGGCCAGCACCGCCATGTCCACGAACAGGTGGCCGAAGGCGGTGGCGTGGGACAGGTCGCGGCGGTGGCGCAGGCGCAGGCTGGCGTAGACGTTGAAGCCGATCAGGGCGCCTACGCCGATCCACAGCGGCTCCAGCGGCAGGGCCAGGCCCAGGACGCTGCTGGCCAGCAGGATGGTGGCGGCCTGGCCCGCGATGGCGAGCCAGCGCAGGCTGCAGAGGGTACGCAGGAATGAAAAGGCGGAACTACCGGGCATATCCAGACACAGAGGTGCCGGCAGGCTGCCGGCGGGTACGCGCCCGGCTGCGCGGAACGCTGGCATCCGGGGCGCGGCGCTGGGAGGCCGGCTGCCCCGCCGCGCCTTCAGGCTGGCCGGCGGTGGATGTGCAGGCATTGTATGGCGAATCAGGCGCCGCCGCCGGTCGGCGGGGAATTGGTGTGTCCCTGATATTTGGGCGCGACGCCCGGATCCGCCGCGGTTGCAGCCTCTGTATTAATGGATGTCAGAGGTGCCGCTGTGGGCCATCGCGGGAGGAGGGTAGTCTTCCTGGTCGGATGCCATCTGCCCCTGGATCTGCGCCTGCTGCAACTCCTGTTCAACCTGGGCGCGGGTTTCAGACTGGTGCGACATGACGGGGGGTGGATAGTCCTCGTCGCCGAACGTGTACTGGCCGTTGGCCTTGGCCTGGGCCAGTTCGGCGCTGACCTGGTCCGCCGTCTTGGCGGCGGGGGCGGCATAGGTGACGCGCCAGTCGCCATAGAGGTCGTGGGTGTACTGCGTGGTCTGGGCCTGGACGGCCCCGGCGGCTGCAATGCCGGCGCATAGCAATAAGGTCTTGCTGAGGGTCTTCATGAAACGCTCCTGGCAATCAAAGCTTGCGGCCATTGCGGGCCGCGCCTACGCCCGCGATGCTGTCCGCGGGCGATTCCTGGATGCAGGAAAGCCTGGCCCGGCGCGCCGCGATGGCGCGCGCCGGGCCTTTTCCAATTCGACCCGGCGCGCGGCGCGGCGTTGCACGCAGGACGGCCTTGTTGCAAGGAAGCTGTTTCAGGCGTGCAGCACAGCTGTCAAGCCACTTTCATGGGGACGCCGCGGGCTCAGTGGCCGTGGCCGGCGGCCGGGGCGGCTGCCGCGTTCAGCGGACGCGCCACCGCGTCCACCGGCACGCGCCGCTGGCGTTTGTCGGCATCCTCGACGATGAGCGTCAGGGCGACGTGCTCGCCGGGCGAGATCTGGCCGGCCAGGTCGATCAGCATCACGTGATAGCCACCGGGCTTGAGCTCCACGGCCTGGCCCGCGGGCAGGGCGATGCCCGGTACCTGGCGCATCTTCATGACGTTGTCCTGCATCGCCATTTCATGGATTTCCACGTGTTTGGCCGCCTGCGATTCCACGCCGACCAGGCGGCCGCCGGAGACGGAGGTCAGGCGCATGAAGACGCCGGTGGCGTGCTGGCTGGGCACGGTGGAGCGCACCCAGGCGTCGTCCACCTTCAGGGCGGCGTCCTGGGCCAATGCGGCGGGGCTGGCGCCGGCCAGGGCGCAGAAGGCCAAGGCGGCGGCCGCCAGGGATTTGATCGCGGTGTTTTTCATGAGGGTTGCCTCTCTATATATGGATTCAGGTCAGAGCACGGTGCGCAGGTCGTCCACGCATTCCTGCGCGCTTTGCTGATGGCGCAGGGCGATGCGCAGCTTGCCGCTGGCGTCGATGACGTAGGTCAGCGCGGTGTGGTCCATGGTGTAGGACGAACCGGTGGCGACCTTCTGGTAGAAGACCTTGAATGACTGTGCGGCGGCGCGCGTCTGTTCGGCATCGCCGCGCAGGCCGACGAAGTCCGGGTCGAAGGCCTGGGTATAGGCGCGCAGGATTTCCCGCGTGTCTCGCTCAGGATCGACGGTGATGAAAAGGACGCGCAGCTTCTTGGCGTCCGCGCCCAGCAGGCTCTTGATCTCGACGGCGCGGGTGAGCGCCGTGGGGCAGATGTCCGGGCATTGCGTGAAGCCGAAGAACAGCATGATCGGCTGGCCGGCGTAGTCGGCCAGCTTGCGTTCGCGGCCTTCGGTGTCCTGCAGCTGGAAGTCGCCGGACGGCATGCCGGAAAGATCCATGCCGTGCAGCTTGGGCGCATCGGGGCCGCAGCCTGCCAGGGCCAGCAGGGCGAAAGAGGACAGCAGCAGGCGGCGCCGCGGATCGGGCGCATGGGAGCGCGCCGCGCCGGCGGGCGCGCGCAGAAGGGGGGAATGCATGAAAACCTCGTCGCTTGACGGTTCGTCCAGGGGCGCGGCGGAGCCGCGCGTTGTGGCGGAGTCAGACGAGGCGTGGCGGGGCGCGCGAACCCAGCGGCGGACCCGCGGCGGCGGGCGCGGGCGGGGTGGCGCTGGCGGGCGCGGGCAGTGCGTGCCGGCCAGCGGCTAGCAGCAGGGGAGTGAGCGCGGGGGCGGGTGCGGGCGCCACGTGCGCCAGCAGGCCGAAGGGGCAGAGCGCACCGGCATCGGCGGTGTCGTGGCCGGCCTTGCCCTTGTCTTCGGGCGACAACGCCAGTGCCAGCGTCGAGACATCGCCGGCGGCCGAGCAGAACGTGACTTCAAGCCGGCCGTCGTGCAGCGCCCGGGCGTCGGGCATGTAGCCCGCCGGCACCAGCGCGCGCAGCGCCAGGGCCAGAAGCGCCAGCCACAGCACGCCCCGCGCGCGTGCGGCGCTGCCGAGGTGCTGGAGGCGGATCAGGCGGGTCATGGCGGCATTCTATCCCGCGCGACGGGCGCAAGCATCTGACGCCAGCGCCCATGGCGCGCCAAAATCTTGGTACCCTTGAACGCACTCAAATCCCCGACATCCCACTCAGTGCCCCAGGTTTCAGTGCTTTCCTCGTCCGCCCAGACCCTGCCTCTTCCCACGTTGCCCGCCGTCGTCCGCCAGGGCAGGCCGTCCTTCCGCCTGTGGATGTGCGTGCTGGCCGTGGCGCTGCTGGCCCTGCTGTCCGCCTGCGGCACCACCAAGGTCCAGCCCGGCTACTACCGCGTGCAATCGGGCGACACGCTGACCCAGATCGCGCGCAAGCAGGGCACCAGCGTGAGCAATCTGGTGCGCTGGAACAAGCTGTCGAATTCCAATTCCATCGAAGTCGGACAATTGCTGCGGGTCGAGCCGCCGGCCGGGCAGGCCAGCACGTCCACCGCGCCCAGCAAGGCGCGCGGCAAGCCTGCGCCTTCGCCCAAGTCGTCGACCTCGACCGCCAAGCGCCGCACCGCGCCGCCGGGCGCAATCTCGCTGGTCTGGCCCGCCCAGGGCAAGGTCACGCGCGGCTACGACGGATCGGGTTCCAACGGCATCGTCATCAGCAATTCCTCCGGCACGCCGGTGGTGGCCGCGGCACCGGGCACAGTGGCCTATTCCGGCAGCGGCCTGCGCGGCTATGGCCACCTGGTCATCGTCAAGCACAACGCCAGCTTCCTGAGCATCTACGCCCACAACAGCAAGCTGCTGGTCAAGGAAGGGCAGCGCGTCAGCCAGGGGCAGAAGATCGCTGAAATGGGCAATAGCGACAGCAAGCAGGTCGGGCTGTATTTCGAGCTGCGCTATGACGGCCAGGCGGTCGATCCGGCGGGGTCCCTGCCGCCGAAGTAGGCTGATCTACAGCGCGGCTTCCTGCGTCAACGTCGAGATGAACGCCGCCGTGCGCGGGTCGGCCGGCTGGCTGAACAGCGTGCGCGAATCGCCGGATTCGACCACCGTGCCGTCCAGCAGGAATACCACCTCGCGCGACACGCTGGCCGCCAGCCGCAGGTCGTGGGTGGCCATCAGCATGGTCATGCCTTCGGCGGCGAGCTGGCGCAGCACGTCCACCACTTCGGCGGCCAGGCCCGGATCCAGCGCCGAGGTCGGTTCGTCGCACAGCAGCACGCGCGGCGCGGGCGCCAGCGCGCGGGCGATGGCCACGCGCTGCTGCTGTCCGCCCGACAGGTTGGCGGGCCAGGCGTCGCGCTTTTCCAGCATGCCGACCTTGCGCAGCAGTTCCTCGGCGCGGGCGCGCGCGCGGTCCTGCGGCCACTTCTGCACGGTCAGCAGGCCTTCCATGACATTGCCGATCACGGTCTGATGCGGGAACAGCTGGAAGTTCTGGAACACCATGCCGGTCTGCTTGCGCACGCGCTGGACCTGATCGCGCGAGAGCTTGTGGCCGGGTTCGAAATGCACCGTTTCCGGGCCGATCTCCAGCGTGCCGCGGTCCGGCACTTCCAGCAGGTTCACACAGCGCAGCAAGGTGCTCTTGCCGCTGCCGGACGGGCCGATCAGGGCGGTGACGCTGCCTTCGGCGATGCTCACGTCCACCTGCTTGAGCACGGGATTGCCGCCGAACGCCTTTTCTATCTTTTCCAGGCGGATCATCGGTTTTTCTCGGTAAAGACCGCGTGCTGGCCGAAGCGCCGTTCCAGGCGCACCTGCGCGGCGGACAGGACGGAACTGAACACCAGGTAGATCAGCGCCGCCTCGGTGTACAGGATCAGCGGTTCATAGGTCACGGCGGCAATGCGCTGCGCCGCCTGGAATATCTCGGGCACGGTCAGCACCGCCGCCAGCGAAGTGTCCTTGACCAGCGCGATGAAGGAATTGGACAGGGGCGGCACCGCCACCCGCGCCGCTTGCGGCAGGATGGTCCGGCGCAGCGCCTGCGCCCGCGTCATGCTCAGCGAGTACGCCGCTTCCCACTGGCCCTTGGTGATGGACTCGATGGCGCCGCGGATCACTTCCGAGTTGTACGCGCCCACGTTGAGAGTGAAGCCGATGAGCGCGGCCGGCAGCGGATCCAGCACGATGCCGACGCTGGGCAGGCCGTAGAAGATCACGAACAGCTGCACCAGCAGCGGCGTGCCCCGGATCAGCCAGACGTAGAAACGCACCACGGCCACCAGCGGCGCCGGACCGAACAGCCTGATCAGCGCGACCACGAAGGCCAGCGCCAGGCCCAGCGCGAACGACATCAGCGTCAGCGGAACCGTGAACACCAGCCCCGCGTGCAGCAGCGGCCAGAACGAGTCCAGCATCAGCTGCACCCAGGCCGGCACCGCCCAATTGCCAAGTTGCGCCAGCAGCCAGTCGGGCAGGACGGATTGCAGCCAGGGGGGTAGCGTCATGTGCGCTCCGCTCGCTTATTGCGCCGACAGGTCCGTGCCGAAATACTTGACCGAGATGGTCTTGTAGGTGCCGTCCGCCTTGATGTCGGCCAGCGCCTTGTTGATGGCGGCCTGCAGTTCGGGGTTGCCCTTGCGGATCAGCACGCCCGAATTGCTGAACTCGGCGGTCTTGTCGGTGGCGGCAATCTTTACCTTGGCATTGGGCTTCTGCTTCTTGAAGTCCAGGAACGACAGGTTGTCGTTCACCGTGGCTTCGACGCGGCCCGAGGTCAGCAGGTCGATGGCTTCGTTGAAGCCCTGCACAGCAATCACTTCCGCGCCATGCTGTTGCGCCAGCTTGCCGAAGTTGCTGGTCAGCGTGTTGGCGGATTTCTTGCCCTTCAGGTCGTCGAAGGATTTGATGCTGGTGTTGTCGTCGCGCACGATCAGCACGGCGGCCGACGAGATGTAGGGATCCGAGAAGTCGTACTTGGCGCGGCGCGCGTCGGTGATGCCGACCTGGTTGATCACCGCGTCGTAGCGCTTGGCGTCCAGGCCGGCGATCAGGCCGTCCCATTTGCCTTCGACGAATTGCGCCTTGACGCCCAGGCGTTCGGCGATGGCGCGGCCGATGTCCACGTCAAACCCGGTAAGCTGGCCGGATGCGTCATGGAAAGTGAAGGGGGCGTAGGTGCCTTCGGTGCCGATCTTGAACACGCCGGCGGATTTGATCTGGTCCAGTCCGGATTGGGCATGGGCCGCGGACAACGCGGCGACCTGGACGAGGCCGGCGACGAACAGCGTACGGAAGAGTTTCATGGCGGTGCTCCACGGATGGCAGATATCTCGGGTGGAGAGCATCCGTGCCTGCAATGCCCTCCGGCGTAGCCGCACTCTAACAACGCGTCTATTTTTCCACAAAGCATAAGGAATAGTAAAAATATAGCGGCAAGTCATATGGCGATACCCTTGCTCCGGCGCTTGCCGCCGGGGTCCATCCAGGCAGGACTTCAGTGGAGATCGGTGTGGAACAGCAATGGAACAGGCGGGCTTTCATGATGGCGGCCGCCGGCGCGGCAGCAGCAAGTGCAATGCCTGCCCAGGCCGCGGACGGTACGCGGCTGATGCCGGGCAGCGGCAGCATCACGCAGGTGGCGGGCTTGCGGGTGGGGCACTACACCGATACGCGCCGGCCCACGGGCTGTACGGTCATCATCGCCGAGGCTGGCGCGACCGCCGGGGTCGACGTGCGCGGCGCGGCGCCGGGCACGCGCGAGACCGACCTGCTCAATCCCGTCAATATGGTGGAGAAAGTGCATGCCGTGGTGCTGTCCGGCGGCAGCGCCTTCGGCCTGGATGCGGCCTCGGGCGTCATGCGCTATCTGGAGGAAAAGAAGATCGGCTTCGACGTGGGCGTGGCGCACGTGCCCATCGTGCCTTCGGCCATCCTGTTCGACCTGGGCGTGGGCGACGCCTCGATCCGGCCTGACGCGGCCGCGGGCTACCAGGCCTGCAAGTCGGCCACGGACGCCGCGCCACAGGAAGGCAACGTGGGCGCGGGGGCGGGCGCGACGGTGGGCAAGCTGTACGGTCCCAAGCGCGCCATGAAGGGCGGCATCGGCAGCGCCTCGCTGACCGTGGCGGGCGTGACGGTGGGCGCCATCGTCGCGGTCAATGCGGTGGGCGACGTGGTGGACCCGGCCACCGGGCGCGTCCTGGCTGGCGCGCGCACTGCCGACGGCAAGATGTTGCTGGATACCCGCGCGGCGATCCTGGCGGGCGATCTGCCCAAGTCCATGCGCCCGGGCACCGCCACCACCATAGGACTGGTCGCCACCGACGCCAAGCTCACCAAGGCGCAGGCGCAGAAGATCGCCGGCATGGCGCACGATGGCCTGGCACGCACCATCAATCCCATCCACACCATGCTGGATGGCGACACCATCTTTGCGCTGGGCACGGGCACGTCCGGCAAGCCAGGCAACGTCATGCTGCTGGGCGTGATGGCGGCCGAGGCGATGGCGATCGCGGTGCAGCGCGCCATCCTGTCGGCGCGCGCGCTGGAGGGCTATCCGGCGGCGGTGGACTTCGTTTCCTGATGGCCGCGTGTCCTGACCTCGGCCTGTCACACAAGGGCGCCATCATGGATGGCGCCGGCGCGTGGCCGGCTGGCGGAGGGCGTGCATGTACAAGGGCGAACGATTCAACGGCGCGACGCACCTGGCCGGCCTGGCGCTGGCGGTGGCCGCATCGGGCGCCCTGATCGCCCGCGCCGCGGAACTCAAGGTGGATACGCGGCAGGTCATCGCCTGCGCCGTGTTCGCCGCTTCGATGATCGCCGTCTATGCCTCGTCGGTGCTGTTCCATTGCTCGCGCGGCCGCCGCAAGGCCTGGTGGGCCAAGGCCGACCATTGCGCGATCTACCTGCTTATCGCCGGCACCTACACGCCGCTGGCCTACGGGCCGGTGGAGCACGGCTGGGGCGCGGCCATGGGCGTGGCGATCTGGCTGTTGGCGGCGGTGGGCATCAGCCGCGAGCTGTGGTGGGCGCGCGGCGCGGCGCCGGCCCTGCCGTTGTATCTGGCGATGGGCTGGCTGGGCGTGATGTTCGCCGCGCCGATCGCGGGCGCCTTGTCCGCGGCCGGACTGGCCTGGCTGCTGGCGGGCGCGGCGGTCTACACCGCCGGCACGCTGTTCTACGCCAACGACCAGCGCTGGCCGCATGCCCATGGCATCTGGCACCTGTTCGTCATGGGCGGCACCGCCTGCCACTTCGTGACGGTGTTCGGGTTCCTGCGGCTGAGCCCGGCCTGAGCGGGGCTTCAGCGGGCCGCTAGCGCCAGCTTGCCAGCGGCAGCATGCCGCCGCGGTTCTTCACTTTGCGCATGACGATATGCGAGGACAGGTTCCGCACGCCCGGGATCTTGCTGAGCTTGTCTTCGACGAACTGCGAGAACGCCTTCAGGTTGCGCGTGCACACCGTCAGGATGTAGTTGGAGGCGCCAGTCACGATGCTGGCCTCGGTGATCTCGTCATGCAGGGCGATGCCGGCCAGGAATTCTTCATGCCAGCCCGGACGCGACTGGTCCAGCGACACGTGGACGATGGCCTCCAGCTCGAAACCCAGTTTTTCGGCGTCCAGCACGGCGCGATAGTTGCGGATCAGTCCGCTTTCTTCCAGCGCGCGCACCCGCCGCAGGCAGGCCGAGGGCGACAGCGCCACCTGCTCGGCCAGGTCCTGGTTGCTGAGGTGGCCGTTCTCTTGCAGCCGGTAAAGAATTCGCTGGTCTATGGCGTCGATCTGCATGGTGCAATCAAATTCCAAAAAAGTTGATTATGTGCAATTCAATGCGGAAACCTAGGGTAATCCGCGCCTGAATTTGCAATTTATCAGCCTGATCGCGCTGATAGTATGTATCCAGAATATAGCCCCCCGGAGCACAAAATGAACACCCGTGAAGCCTGCGTAAATGCCGACCGCCAGGACCCCCTGGCGCCCCTGAAGGACCGTTTCGACCTGCCGCCCGGCGTCCTCTACATGGACGGCAACTCCCTGGGCGTGCTGCCCAAGGAGGCCGCCGGCCGTGCCGCCGCCGTGATCGGCCAGGAATGGGGCGCGGGCCTGATCCGCAGTTGGAATACCGCGGGCTGGTTCGAACTGCCCACCCGCCTGGGCGACAAGCTGGGCCGCCTGCTGGGCGCGCGCGAAGGCGAACTGGTCGTGACCGACACGACCTCGCTGAACATCTTCAAGGCGCTGGCCGCCGCCCTGCGCATCCAGCAGCACCAGCACCCCAAGCGCCGCGTCATCCTGTCCGAACGCGACAACTTCCCCACCGATCTCTACATGATCCAGGGCATGATCGACCTGCTGCAGCAGGGCTATGAAATGCGCCTGATCGACGATGAACTGCCGCTGGAAAAGGCGCTGGACGAGTCCGTGGCGGTGATGCTGCTGTCGCACGTGAATTACCGCAGCGGCCAGATGCACGACATGGCCGCCGTGACCGCGCTGGCGCACGAGCGCGGCGCGCTGGCGATCTGGGACCTGGCGCACGCCGCGGGCGCGGTGCCGGTGGACCTGAACGGCGCCGACGCCGACTTCGCCGTGGGCTGCACCTATAAGTACCTGAACGGCGGCCCCGGTTCGCCCGCCTTCATCTGGGTGGCGCCGCGCCACACCAAGGACTTCTGGCAGCCGCTATCCGGCTGGTGGGGCCACACGCGGCCATTCGATATGACCGTGGCCTACGAGCCGGCCGGCGGCGTGCGCCGCTATCTGTGCGGCACCCAGCCCATCGTGTCGCTGTCGCTGGTGGAATGCGGCCTGGACGTGGCGCACGCCGCCGACATGGCCGAGGTGCGCAAGAAATCCCTGGCGCTGGGCGACCTGTTCATCGCGCTGGTCGAAGAGCGTTGCGCAGGCCATCCGCTCACGCTGGTGACGCCGCGCAAACACGCCGACCGCGGCAGCCATGTCAGTTTCCGCCACCCCAACGGCTTCGAAGTGATGCAGGCCCTGATCGCGCGCGGCGTGATCGGCGACTATCGCGAACCCGAGGTGCTGCGCTTCGGCCTGACGCCGCTGTACTTCGGCTACGCCGATGTCTGGGATGCCGTGGATATCCTGAAGGACGTGCTGGACACGCGTTCCTGGGACAAGCCGGAATTCAAGCACCGCGCCGCCGTGACCTGAGCGCCGCAACACAACCCCATTGCGCGGGCCAAACCGGCCCTACATCCACAAAGAGAGCGCAGGACCTGGAGGAGACAATGCAACAACAAAAAGGATTCGGCCAGATCGCCGAACGCGAGCAGGGCCTGAAGCGGCGGCTGACGTCGGGGCAGATGAGCATGATCGCCATCGGCGGCGCCATCGGCACGGGCCTGTTCCTGGGCAGCAAGTTCGCCATCGGCTTTGCCGGACCCAGCGTGATCATCAGCTACGCCATCGGCGGCCTGATCACGCTGCTGCTGATGGGCTGCCTGGCGGAAATGACGGTGGCGCATTCCACCTCGGGTTCCTTCGGCGCCTATGCCGAGCACTACGTCGGCCCGCTGGCGGGGTTTCTGGTGCGCTACGCGTACTGGTCCTGCGTGGTGCTGGCGGTAGGCACCGAAGTTACCGCCGTGGCCGAGTACATGAAGTTCTGGTTTCCGGACGTGCCCGGCTGGCAGTGGGTCTGCCTGTTCTCGGCCGTGCTGATCTTCATCAACGCCATGAGCGTCAAGACTTTCGGCACGGTCGAGTACTGGTTCTCCACGATCAAGATCACCGCCATCGTCGCCTTCATCATCCTGGGCGCCTACGTGGTCTGGGGCAATCCGCAGTACGGCACCGCCCTGTACACCTCGCACGGCGGGTTCTTCCCGAACGGCGTCTGGGGCATGTGGATCGCCGTGGTCATTTCGATCTTCAGCTACCTCAGCGTGGAGATGATTGCGGTGGCCGCGGGCGAGGCCGAAGACCCCGAACGCGCGGTCAAGCAGGCGTTCCGCGCCACCATCGTCCGGCTGGTGGTGTTCTACCTGCTGACGCTGGCGCTGATCCTGGCCATCGTGCCCTGGGACGAGGCCGGCAAGGGCGGCAGTCCCTTCGTCAAGGTGATGCAGGCGCTGGAGATTCCGGGGGCGGCGGGCGTCATCAACTTCATCGTGCTGGTGGCGGCGCTGTCGGCCATGAACAGCCAGCTTTACATCACCACGCGCATGATGTTCAGCCTGTCGCGCGCCGGCCATGCGCCGTCCGCGTTCGGCAAGCTGACGCGCAGCGGCACGCCGCTGAACGCGCTGCTGCTGTCGACCAGCGGCATTGCCATCGCCGCGGTGCTGAACGTGCTGTACCCCGAGACCTCGTTCACGCTGATGATGGCGATTTCGATGTTCGGCGCGCTGTTTACGTGGATGATGATCTTCGTCACCCACTACTGCTTCCGCCGCCGCTGGGCGCGCGAAGGGGGCGGCAAGCTGTCGTTCCGCATGCCGGGCTTTCCGGTGCTGACCCTGCTGGGCGCGGGCGCGATGCTGGCGATCCTGGCCACCACCTACTTCACCAGCGTCTTCAAGATGACGCTGGTGTTCGGTGTGCCTTTCCTGCTGGTGCTGGCCGTGCTTTATCAGCTGCTGTTCCGTCGGCGCGGCGAAGCCGTTGCGCTGACCCCGCGCGGCCAGCGTTCCTGACATAGCTGCGCCCGGTTCAGACGCGGGCCTGAGGCGCAAGCCTCAGGCCCGTATTTCATGGCCGGGCTTCAGGCGCTGGCCAAGGCGGGCGCAGGCTGCTGCGCAGCCTGTTCCTGCGGCGCCGGCGCGAACACGCGCAGCCGGTGGCCGTCGGGATCCAGCGCCACGAAGGTGCGACCGAAATCCATATCGGTGGGCGCCTGCAGGATGGGCAGGCCGCGCAGGCTCCAGTCCAGGTGGCGGCGGTCCAGCGCCTGCGCGTCCGAAACGGTAAAGGCGAGTTCGGTCGCGCCGCCGCGGCCGGCAGCGGCCGGCTCCACGGTATAGCGCGACCACAGGCCCAGCATCAGGCCGGAATCCAGCCTGAACAGTGCGAAGGTGGGGGAGCTTTCGAGGGGCGGACGCTGCAGCAGGGCGCTGTAGAACGCGGCGCTGGCGGCGGGCTTTTCGACATAGAAAATCACGAAATTGGTGTCTGACATGATGCGCTCCGGGTGGTAGACGCGCTCATCTTAGACAGGGGTGCTGTCAGTTTTTGGCAGTAGCTTTTATCTGCATTTTCATCCGCATTGCTTGGGCGATCGGTCGATCGCGCGCCACTCCTTCAGCAGCGCATGGCGGCGCTTGGGATAACGCTCACCGGGCGTCAGCGTGGCGATGCGATCGGTGCGGAAATGGCGGAAGTCCTGGCGCAGTTCGCACCAGGCCATGACGATGCGCACGCTGTCGAAAAACCCCAGCGCGAACGGCCAGATCACCCGCGCGGAATCGGCGCCCTTGTCGTCGCGGTACGTGATGTCGATCTTCTGTTCGCAGCGTATGGCGTGGCGGATCAGCGACAGGTCCACGCGGTCCACCACCTGCATCGCGCTGGGCCCGACCAGCAGCGGTATCGCATCCAGCCCGTCGCGCATTTCCGCCGGCAGCACTGCGCCGATCTTGGCCAGCGCGTTGCTCGCGGCCTGCGCCAGGCGCGGGTCGGCCCGGTCCGCGACCCAGCGCGTGCCCAGCACCAGCGCCTCGATCTCCTCGGTGCTGAACATCAGCGGCGGCAGCATGAAACCGGGCCGCAGCACGTAGCCCAGGCCCGGTTCGCCCTCGATCTCGGCGCCCTGCGATTGCAGGGTGGCGATGTCGCGGTAGAGCGTGCGTATGCTGACGCCGAGGTCGGCGGCCAGTTGGCGGCCGCTGACGGGGCGGCGATGGCAGCGCAAGGTCTGCATCAGGCCCAGGAGGCGTTCGGTGCGGGACATGGGGGCGGGCGGGGATGGAGGATCCATAATGCTGCCACGAAATGGCAGCAGGCGGGGCTCCGTCCGCAACGGGATTTCAGGCCGGCGGCAGGGCCATCAGCCACTCGTGCACGCGCGCGGCCAGGTCCAGGCTGTTGCGGTCCATCATCAGCATGTGCGAATTGCCGGCGATGCCCAGCTCGGGCAGCGACAGCAAGGTGACGCAGGGATGCCGCCGCGCGAAATCGCGCACCCGCTCGCGCATGCGCGGCCAGCGCGGGTCCGTGTCCATGTTGTCGCCCATGAGGACCAGCGTGGGCGTGCGGTAGCCGGCGTCCAGTTGCGGGATGCTGGCCGGCTCCAGCGCCACCACGGCGCGCACCAGATCGGGCCGGGCGGCGGCCGCGCGGATGCCGAATACGCCCGCCTGCGAATGGCAGATGACGATCATGCGGCCGACCCGCTCCAGCAAGGCCAGATAGCCGCGCAGGACGGCGGCGTCGGTATGCACCCAGCGCGGCACCATCTGCGCGGCCAGCTCGCCGAAGGCTTGCACCGGGAACTGCGTGTTGCCATAGGCGCTGCCGGGGCCGGGGCGCGTGCCCGGGCGGCCGATGCGAAAGCGCGTGTAGCAGTCTTCCTGCGCCTGCACGATGGGCCCTTCCGGCCAGATCTCGGGGACCGGCGCGTAGCCTGAGCGGCCGCGTTCCACGGCATCGCACAGATAGGCGTCCCAGCCGCGGCGCAGGAAGGCATGGAGCCAGCCCTGGCGGCCATCGGGCGTGGTCTCCCACGCCGCGCCGGTCATGCCGCCGCCATGCCAGAAGGCCAGCGGCGGGCGGCCACTGGCCGGCTCGGCCAGGAAGTACTGCGCATACATCTGCTCGACGCGGTAGGTGCCGTTGGGGTCCAGCGCGACGGGCTGGCCGCCTTCGGCCATCACCACCTCGCGCCGCAGCAGGCCCGACAGGCTGACCTCGCGTCCGCCCACGTGGAAGGCGCCCATGTCGCGCAGCCGGATCGGCGCGAGCGCGTCCGATGCGTCGCGGCCGGGTTCGTCCGTCATCATTCGGCCCGGATGCGGTTGGCCTGGATCACGTCTTTCCAGCGCGCGGTCTCGGCCACCACAAAGTCGCCCAGCGCCTGGCGCGGCCCGGCGGCAGTCTCCACGCCCAATTCGCGCATCTTGGCGGCGACCTCCGGCGCCTGCAAGGCGTCGTTGAAGGCTTGGTGCAGCGCGGCCAGCGTGGCGTCCGGCGTGCCGGCCGGCGCCATGATGCCGAACCAGGGCGTGATCAGGAAATCGGCCACGCCGGCTTCGGCGAAGGTCGGCACGTCTGGAATGGCCGGCGCGCGCTTGGCGCTGGCCACGGCCAGCGCCCGCAGCTTGCCCGCGCGGATGTTCGCCAGCGAAGCCGGCAGGTTGTCGAAATACATGTCGACCTGGCCGCCCAGCAGGTCGGCCGCGACCTGCCCGGCGCCCTTGTAGGGAATGTGCGCCACATCGATGCCGGTGCGCAGCTTCAGCAATTCGGTGGCCAGGTGGGCCGAGCCGCCCACGCCCGACGAGGCCGAGTTCAGCTTGCCCGGATGGGCGCGGGCGTAGGCCAGCAGCTCGGCCACGGTCTGAGCTGGCACCTTGGGATTGACGACCAGCACGCTGGGCACCGTCCCGACCATGGCGACGGGCGCGAAGTCCTTGACGATGTCGTAGGGAGCGGGTTGGTAGAGCGAGGGCGCGACCGTGCAGCCGAAGGCGCACATCAGCAATGTGTAGCCGTCGGGCGCGGCGCGCGCCACCGCCTGCGCGCCGATATTGCCGCCGGCGCCGGCGCGGTTTTCCACGATCAGAGGCTGGCCCAGACGCTTGGCCAGGCTGTCGCTGAGGATGCGGGCCAGGATGTCGGGCGTGCCGCCGGCGGGGAAGGGCACCACCAGCGTCACGGGACGTTCGGGAAAGCCCGCCGCAGCGGCCGGCTGTGCGGCGCCCAGTAGCAGCGCAGCTCCGGTGAGCGCGGCCGCCATCCAGCGGCGGGGGGAAGCGCGCCAGCGCGCGGCGGTCAGGCCCAGGGGGATCATTGCGGCAGTCTCCGGAAAGTCGGGTCGGGTGCGGAAGGCCCCGATCTGCGCGGACTGTAGCCAAGGCTGACCGCCTTGCCCAATGCTGGCTGCGCAAGCTGTATATGTCGAAAACGGTATGGAATTTTCAATGCATGCATTTCAGGCATAGTATGGGCGGCATGAGCGACGCCCAATCCCTGCCCTATCTGCGCCGGCTGGACATGAACCTGCTGCTGACGTTCGACGTCCTGATGCGCACTCGCAGCGCCACCGCCAGTTCAGCCCTGCTGCATAAGACGCAGCCCGCCATCAGCCGTGACCTGGCGCGCCTGCGCCGCCGGCTGGAAGATCCCTTGCTGGTGGTGGTGAAGGGCCGATTCATTCCGACGGAGCGCGCGCTGGAACTGCATTCGGCGGTGCATGACGCGCTGGCGCAGATCGAAGCGGCGCTGCGTCCGGCGGAGGCTTTCGACCCGGCCAAGGCCAGCGGCGTGGTCAATATCGGCACGGGCGCGCATAGCGAGATCCTGCTGGCAGCGCCGCTGATCGAACGTCTGCACCGCGCCGCGCCAGGCATCACACTGCGCTTCCAGTCGGTGCACGGAGACTTCGTGCCGGACGATCTGGACGCGGAGCGGTTGGACATGGCCATCGGCCTGTTCGGCAAGGTGCCGGCGCGTTTTCATCGGGATACGCTGCTGAAGGACCGGCGCGTGTGCGTGGTGTCGGCGCGGCATCCCTGGGCAGGCAAGCGCGCGCTGGCGCTGGCGGATCTGCCGTCCATCAAGTGGTTCGCCTTCGCGCACATGTATGGCCGGGAAACCAACTTCGACCGCGCGCTTAAGCCGGATGCCAGCCGGCTGGAATTTTCGGCCTACCTGTCCGGCTTCGGCATCACGCCCTATGTGCTGCTGGACACTGATTACGCCACCACCATGCCGGCCAGCGTGGCGCAGGTGCATGGCCGGCATTTCCCGCTGGCGACGCTGGAACTGCCTGCCAGCCTGCGCAAGATCGAACTGGTGATGGTGTGGCCGCGGCGCCTGCATACGTCGCCGTTGCAGGCCTGGCTGCGCGGGCAGATCCGCGAGGTGCTGCGGGAACGCGTGGACGCTCCCGCAGCCAGTGCGGCTTAGGAACCGACCTTCTTGCCAGTCGCCACGTCGATGGCCGAGCCGTCTTCCAGGCTGACGCGGTAGATCTCGCGCACCACGTTGCCGGCGAAGCCGATCTCGACGATGGACACGTCCTTGAAGGTGGTGTTGATGCCGTCCGGCAGCACGGCGTTGAACTTGTCGGACTCCTGCTTCATGGCGTCCTGCAGGCGCGTGTCGTACATCGCCATGCTGTAGACCAGGGTGGTGTGCGGATTGTGCGCGCGCACTTCCTTGCCGTCCTGCATGATGTTCACGCCGCTCACGCCCATGGTCTTGACCAGGTCTTTCCCGGCGTCGCCCATCTTGGCGTAGACCGGGCCGGTGACGCGCGGCAAGGGGCCGTCGCGCAGCGGCGCCAGGGCGGCGGTGGCGACGGTGTTGTAGCGCATCATGTCCTCGAAGCCCTGGCCGCTCTTGACCACGCCCAGGTCCAGCCACCACGGATGGCCCGCGCCCTTGGCGGCTTCGGTGGGATAGAAATTCTTCAGCGTGACCTGCAGCGGGGCCGGCGGCTTGGGCAGGGCCTTGAGCATGCGGGCGGGCGTTTGCGGGTCGGCGCTGTGAATGTGCACCACCGTCACGTGCGGCATGTTGGGCGTTTCGGCCTCGGTCTTAAGGCCCAGCTTGAGCAGGTCGGCTTTCAGCGTGCCATTGATCTTGGCGTCCAGGATGGCGTTGACGTCCTGTGGCAGACGGTAGACCACGCCATAAGTTGCCTTGTGTTCTCGAAACCCGGTCTGGTCCAGGGCGCTGTTGTCGATGGGGGCGGCGGCATGCGCGCCCGAGGCGGATACGAACAGGCCGAGGGCGGCCAGCTGGAAGACACGCTTGATCATGGAGATTCCTTTTGTTTGTGTAGGCCCGCGAGAGTCATCCGCAGTGTGGCCAGCGCGGATGTAATGCGTATTGCACCAAGCAAAAGAATTCCGATACCAGCCTGCGCATGCCCGATAGCTGGCGGGCGCCGGCTGATATCCGCCTACGCAAAAAAGACGATGGCCACGATGGCGATGCCCAGCAGCAGGTTGATGCCGACCCAGCGGCGTATGCCGCCCATGGCCTGGCCGCCCTGGGGCCAGTCGGATGCGGCGACCGCCGCTCGCAACTGCGGGTAGAGCACGAAGCGGATGTAGGCGTAGATGGCCGTCATGACCAGGCCGCCCGAGGCCATGAGGGTCCAGCTGCGCGGCATGAAGAAGGAGCCGCCCGTCTGCGCGGCCTGGCTCGCTTCCTGGCCGATCATGAGCGCGCCCGAAAACAGGATCAGCACGATGGCCGCCAGCACGGCATTCAGGAATGGCCCCAGCACCGACGCCATCAGCCGCAGCCGGACCGGCGGTTCCAGTTGCGCGGCCGCCGGCCGCAGGAAACAGTGCGCGAACAGCATGCCCCCGACCCAGAGGATCACGGCCATCAGGTGGATGAATTTGAGCGCGGCATAGAGCATGGGGCAGGCCTGTAGGGAGGAATCCGTCCCCATCATATCGCCGTCAAGCGCGGCGCGCGGACTTGACCGGAATCATGGTTTTGCATTTAGAATGAGATTGATTTCTATTTGTGATTGAAAGTTCAGGGAGCCACCCGTGCCGAATCCCGCGGTCGCCGCCAGCGACAACGTCCAACTGCTGTACCGCGCTCATCACGGATGGCTGCATGGCTGGCTGCGCGCCAAGCTGGGCAACAGCTTCGACGCGGCCGATCTGGCGCAGGACACCTTCGTGCGGGTGCTGCGCCACCGCCATGAACTGGACGCCCTGCGCGAACCGCGCGCCTATCTCACCACCATCGCCAAGCGCCTGCTGCTGAACCACCACCGGCGGCGCTCGGTGGAGCAGGCCTATCTGGAAGCCCTGGCCCTGATGCCAGAGGCGCTGGCGCCCTCGGCCGAACAGCGCCTGATCATCCTGGAAACGCTGCAGGAAATCGACGAGATGCTGGCTGGCCTGTCCCTGCCGGCCCGCCAGGCCTTCCTGATGGCGCAGCTGGAAGGACTGAGCCATGGCGAAATCGCCGCCCGCCTCAACGTGTCGCTGCGCACCGTGCACCGTTACATCGCCAAGGGATTCGAACAATGCATCATGGCGTCGATCTGAGCGCCCAGGCCGAGGCGGCGTCCGAACTGCCCGCCGTCGAACGCAGCGTGGCGCGCGAGGCCGCGCGCTGGCTGCTGCGGCTGAGTTCGGGCCGCGCCACCGACGCCGACCAGCGGGCCTGTGAACTGTGGCGCGCCAGCAAGGCCGAGCACGAGCACGCCTGGCAGCGCGCGCAGCGCGTGAACGAACGCTTCGGCCTGATCCCGGCGGCGCTGGGTATGGCGACCTTGAACCGGCCCGAGCTCAGAAGCCGCCGCGCCGCGCTCAAGACACTGATTGCGCTGGTGGTGGCCGGTCCTGTCGGCTGGGCCGCCTGGCGCGCCGATCCGCTCGACTGGACCGCGGACTAC
This sequence comes from Achromobacter sp. ACM04, assembly GCF_014851465.1. NCBI lineage: Bacteria > Pseudomonadati > Pseudomonadota > Betaproteobacteria > Burkholderiales > Alcaligenaceae > Achromobacter > Achromobacter sp. ACM04. The sequence goes on along the minus strand of NZ_JACUZS010000002.1, from coordinate 406,938 downwards.
CGCAGCGCGCCGGGCGAGCGGCGCGAAGTGGCGCTGGCGGATGGGTCCACGCTGCTGCTGAACACAGCCAGCGCCGTCGACGTGATGTACAGCTCCACGGCCCGGCTGGTGCGCCTGCGCGCCGGCGAGATCGCGGTGCATGCCGTGGCCGACACGGCGCCTGCGCCGCGGCCCTTCGTGGTGCGCACGAGCCAGGGAGACATCGAGGCGCAGTCCTCGCGTTTCTGCGTGCGCCAGGAAGGCGGCCTGTGCCGCGTCAGCGTGCAGGAAGGGCGGGTCCGCGTCGGCAGCGCCGCGCATCCGCGCAGCCTGATCAGCCTGGAAGCTGGCCAACAGAGCAGCCTGACGGACGAGGGCGCATCGCCGCCATCCCCCGCGGACCCGCATGCCAGCGACTGGCAGCGCGGCGTGCTGTACGCCAACCGCATGCGGTTGGACGCCTTTGCCGCCGAACTGGGCCGCTACCGTTCCGGCATGCTGCGTTGCGATCCCGAGGCGGCGCATTTGCGCATCTCGGGCGCGTTCCAGGTGCGCGACACCGATGCGGTCCTGGCGGCACTGCCCGCGACCTTGCCGGTGCAGGTGCGCTACCGCACGCCGTACTGGGTGACGATCACCTTGCGCGCGGCAGCCGAGGCCTGAACCCGCGCTGTTACAAAAAAGTGGAGGGCCAGCTGTCCGATTCGGATTTCACGAGGGTCATGGTCTGTAGAGGCAAACGAATGCCGACACCTTTTGGATCGAAAGGACGACCATGGCTTATCTCCCCGCCGGCCGCGCAAGCGGCTCCCGACCAGCCCGAGGCCTGCAATGCCGCATGACGCATCTAGCCGCCGCCGTGCAGGCCGCCCTGGCGCTGTCCGCGCTGTCCGCCGCCTTGCTGCCCGCAAGCGCCGCGTGGGCGCAATCCGCGCAGCAGACGCAGGCGCGCGGCTATCGCATTCCCGCGGGCACGCTGGCCGAGGCGTTGCCGCGCTTTGCCGACAGCGCGGGCGTGACGGTGCTGTTCGACGCGGCGCTGGTGGGCCAGCGCCGCACGGCGGGGCTCGATGGGGTCTATTCCGTGAATGAGGGCTTTGCGCGCTTGCTGGCGGGCAGCGGCCTAGGCGTGCAGGAGCGCGGCGCCCGCGTCTACGTGTTGCAGGCATTGCCCGCGGATGTGACGCAGTTGGCGCCCGTCCAGGTGGAAGGCGAGGGCGCGCCGGTCGCGCCGGCCTGGGAAACCAGCACCGACCGCAAGCGCCTGGACGAACTTCAAGTCAAGAACTGGAGCGATTTCGGCAAGCGCGCCGAGCCCGGCGTGAGCTTCAACCGCACGACCAACAGCATCAACATCCGCGGCCTGGATCAGGATCGCGTGCTGACGCGCGTGGACGGCATCCGCCTGCCGTGGCTGGACGACGGCGCGCGCGGCCTGAAGGGCGGGCTGGAAGCGGTGGATTTCAACAGCCTGTCGCGGCTGGACATCGTGCGCGGCGCCGACGCCAGCGGCGGCGGTTCCGGCGCGATTTCCGGCACTGCCGACCTGTACACGCTGCAACCGTCGGACCTGCTGACAGACGGCAAGACCTTCGGCGCGCTGGCCAAGACCGACTACGACACGGCCGACAGCAGCTGGGGCGCCAACGCCGCCCTGGCGGGCCAGATCCACAGCAATACGTTCTGGCTGGTGCAGGCGGGCGTACGCAACGGCCATGCCCTGGACAACCGCGGCGACGTGGGCGGCTACGGACCCAAGCGCAGCGAACCCAGCCCGGAAGACTACGACCAGCGCAGCTTCCTGCTGAAGCTGCAGCAGCGCGTCGAAGGCGGCCACCGCTTCGGCCTGACCGGCGAATACTTCAAGCGCAACGCCGACATCGACAATATGTTCGAGCAGGGCGCGGGCACCAGCTATCTGTACGGCGAGAACAGCACCCGCAAGGAAACCGAGCGCCAACGGGTGTCGCTCGATTACTCGTACAAGGCGCCCGGTGCGGACAGCCTGATCGACACGGCCACCGCGGTCGTCTACTGGCAGCGCCTGCAGCTGGACAGCTCGCTGAGCGGCGTGCGCAGCGTCGATTCCCGGGCCTACGCCATACCGGGCGATCCGTTCCGTTACGGCTATCCCAGCGGGCCTTATGGCCGCAGCAACTCCATCCGGCAGACCATGTTCGGCGCCAATGCCGAAGTCACCAAGCGCCTGGCGGGCGCCTCGGTGTCGCAGTTGTGGACCGTAGGCGGGGAGTGGTATGGCAACAAGACCGAGCAGTATTCCGGGGGCTACGACAATTGTCCCGTGATCCCTCCCGGCGCACCGCGGCCGATTTTCGGCCCGCGCCTGTGCGACATGCTGCACACCAACCAGGCCGATGTGCCGCAATCCAAGGGCAATCAATGGGCCCTGTGGGTGCAGGACGAATTCAGCTTCGCCGACGGCCGCTACACCATCATACCGGCGCTGCGCTACGACCACTACGAACAGAAGCCGCAGTCCACGGCCAGCTACGAAAGCAACCCGAACGCAGGCGCGCTGCCGCCGTCCAACAGCGGCAGCCGTTTCTCGCCCAAGCTGCTGGCCACCTGGAAGGCCGCGGATGAGCTGAGCCTCTACGCGCAATACGCCTACGGCTTCAAGGCGCCCAGCCCGACCCAGCTCTACACCAACTACGGCGGCCCCGGCACCTACCTGCGCGTGGGCAATCCCTATCTGAAGCCCGAAACCAGCAAGGGCTGGGAGCTGGGCGCCAAGATCGGTTCCGATTCCCTGGGCGGCGCGGTATCGTTGTTCGACAACCGTTACCAGAACTTCATCGATGGCGACGTACCGCTGAACGCGTCCTCGCCCCAGTGGCAGCCGGGCTGGGCCGGACAGTATCCCTTGGGCGTGACCGGCAACGTCAACCGCGCCAAGGTGCGCATCTATGGCGCCGAAGCCAGCGCGCACTGGAAGTTTTCGCCAGGCTGGCGCACCTGGGGCTCGCTGGCGTGGGCCGTGGGCAAGGACGAGAGCACGGGGCAGTACCTGAACTCGGTGGCGCCGCTGAAGGCGGTGCTGGGCCTGGGCTACGGCCGCGACGTGTGGGGCGTGGACGCCATGCTGACCACCGCCCTGAAGCGCGACAAGGTCGAGTATCCCGAGGCCACGGCCACGGCGCGCAATCCCGATTTCCAGGCGCCCGGCTACGGCGTGGTGGACCTGATGGGCTATTGGCGTCCGGCCGCGGTGAAGGGGCTGCAGGTGCAGGCAGGCGTTTTCAATCTGTTCGACAAGAAGTATTGGGAGGCCATCAACGTGCCGACCGCCGGCGCCATCGCCATTCCGCGGCCGGTCGATTGGTACACGGAACCGGGACGCAGCCTGCGCGTCTCACTGACATACCAGTATTGATCCTGACCCGCCGCCGGTCCGGGCAATGCCGGGACGGCGGCGGTCTACGCAAACCTTAGCAACGGCCGGAGGGCCCACGATGAGCAACACCGATTTCATGTCCCGCGCCCAGGAACTGCGCGCTCGCAACGAGGCGCTGGCCGCCTCGCAACCCAAGCTGCGCGCCCGCAACCTGGCGCAATCGCTGGGAGTGTCCGAAGCCGAGTGGGTCGCGGCCGAATGCAGCGGCCTGAAGGCCACCGCCCTGCACGGCACGCCCCAGGAGATCTTCCGCGAACTGGGCACGCTGGGCCCGGTCATGGCGCTGACGCGCAACGACTGGTGTGTGCACGAGCGTCACGGCGTGTATGAGGACATCCAGGCCGACGGTCCGGTAGGCCTGGTGCTGGGGCCGGACATCGACCTGCGCGTCTTCTTCACGGCCTGGAAGTCGGCCTGGGCGGTCGAGCAGGACGGCCGCCAGAGCCTGCAGTTCTTCGACGGCGCGGGCGTGGCGGTGCACAAGGTCTACCGTACCGACGCCACCGACGCCACCGCCTACGATGCCCTGGTCGCCAAGTTCGCGGGCGAGGCGCAATGGCCCGAGACCCAGCCCTATGCGCCCGCCGCCGACGCCGACCGGGTCGAGGACGGCGCGCAGTGGCGCGAGGCCTGGCTGGGCATGCAGGACACGCACGAATTCTTCCCCCTGCTGCGCAAGTTCAAGGTGTCGCGCCTGGCCGCCCTGGCGGCCGCGGGCGAGGACCTGGCGCAGCTGGTGCCGGCCGATGCCGTCGAACGCATGCTGGAATCCGCGGCGCAGTCCGGGCTGTCCATCATGTGCTTCGTGGGCAACCGCGGCATGATCCAGATCCATACCGGCCCGGTGCAGCAATTGCGCCGCACCGGCCCCTGGTACAACGTGCTGGACCCCAAGTTCAACCTGCACCTGGACACGACCGCCATCGCGTCCGCCTGGGTGGTGAACAAGCCGACCACGGACGGCTGGGTCACCTCGCTGGAGCTGTATTCCGCCACCGGCGACCTGATCGCGCAGTTCTTCGGCGAGCGCAAGCCCGGCAAGCCGGAGCTGGCGCAATGGCGCGAACTGATGATCAGCCTGTGCAGCGTGCCGCTGGCCGCCTGAGCCCATAAGGACGTAGCGATGAAAAAATGGTTGGCAATGGCGGCGGGCTGGGCAATCGCGCTCGGCGCGTACGCGGCGCCGCCCGCCCGGGTGGTGACCCTGGGCGGCACCGTGACCGAGATCGTGTATCAGCTGGGGCAGGGCGACAAGCTGGTGGGAGACGATCTCTCCAGCCTCTATCCCGAGGCCGCGACCAAGCTGCCGCGCGTCGGCTACTACCGTTCGGTACCGGTGGAAGGCGTCTTGTCGCTCAAGCCCGATCTGGTGCTGGCTTCCGAGCAGGCCGGACCGCCGGACGCGCTCAAGCGCCTGGCGGACGTCGGCGTGCGCGTCGTCACCGTGTCGGACGCGCCGTCGGTGGATTCGCTCAAGTCGCGCATCCGCGGCATTGCCGACGCGCTGGGCGTGGCGCCGGCGGGCGAACGCATGGTGGAAGACGTCACGCGCGAGCTCGCGCGCGCCGAGGCGGTACCCGCGACGCGCGCGCGGGCGCTGCTGCTGATCAATCGCACAGGCTCGCCGCAAGGCGCCGGCCGCGACACCGCCGCCAACGAAGTCATGCACCTGGCGGGGCTGGTGAACGTGCTGCAAGACCAGCATGGCTACAAGCCCTTGTCGGCCGAGGCCATGGGGGCGCTGGCGCCCGACCTGATCATCGTGACGCAGGCATCGCTGGACGCCGGCGGCGGCATGGACGCCCTCCTGCGCATGCCGGGCATCGCATCCACCCAGGCGGCCGCGAAGCGGCGCGTCGTCGTGATGGACGACCTGCTCATCCTGGGCATGGGACCGCGCCTGCCGCTGGCGCTGACCCAGCTCAAGCAGGAGGTTGCGCATGTCATGGCGCGTTAGCGCGCCGCTGGCGTTGGGCCTGCTGGCAGCGGCCCTGATGCTGGCCGTGGTGGCCGCCACCGCCAACGGCGCGGTGGCGATCCCCTTGCGCGAGCTGCCGTCCCTGCTGTGGGGCGCGCCCACGCCGGAGACTGCCCTGTGGCGCAATGTGCTGATCGACATCCGCTTGCCGCGCGTGCTGTTCGCGCTGGTGGCGGGCGCGGGCCTGGCGGTGTCCGGCGCGGCCATGCAGGCGCTGTTCCGCAATCCGCTGGCCGAACCCGGCCTGATCGGCATCTCGGCGGGCGGCGCGCTGGGGGCGGTGGCCGCCATCGTGCTGACGTCCGGCGGCTTCTGGATCACCGCGCCTGCCGCCTTCGCCGGCAGCCTGCTGGCCACGCTTTGCGCCTACGCGGTGGGCCGGCGCGTGCCGGGCGTGGCGGGCCTGTTGCTGGCAGGCGTGGCCATCACGGCCATGGCGTTCAGCCTGATCGGCCTGTTCACCTTCGTCGCCACCGACGCGCAGCTGCGCGACCTGACGTTCTGGAACATGGGCAGCCTGGGCGGCGCGAACTGGAAGGTGCTGGCCTTCCTGGGACCCTGGGTGCTGCTGGTGAGCCTGTGGCTGATGAGCCAGTGGCGCGTCATGAACGCGCTGCTGCTGGGCGAGCGCGAGGCCCAGCATCTGGGCTACACGCTCAAGCGCGTGCGGGCCAGGCTGGTGCTGGCCAGCGCGCTCATCGTCGGGCCCCTGGTCGCCGCCACGGGCACCATTGTCTTCGTCGGCCTGGTGGTGCCGCACCTGGTGCGCATGACACTGGGCGCCAATCACCGCTGGCTGCTGCCTGCGACCATCCTGGCCGGCGGCCTGGCGCTGATCCTCGCGGATTGGCTGGCGCGTACCGTGGTGGTGCCGGCGGAGCTGCCTATCGGCCTGGTGACGGGCCTGGTGGGCGGGCCGTTCTTTCTGTGGCTGCTGGCGCGCGGACGGAGGATAGGATGACGCTAACCGCGCAAAACGTGACGGTGAATCGCGGCGCAGCGCGCATTCTCACCGATGTATCGCTGGACATTCGTCCGGGAGAAGTCGTGGGCCTGCTGGGGGCCAACGGCGCCGGCAAATCCACCTTGCTGGGCGTGTTGTCAGCGGAATTGCCTGCCGATGCGGGCCAGCTGAGTCTGGGCGAAACCTCGCTTGCCGCCATGCCGCACCGGCAGCAGGCGCGCCGCCGCGCCGTGCTGCCGCAAAAGCCGGGGCTGACCTTCGACCTGAGCGTGCGCGAGGTGGTCGCCATGGGCGCCTATCCGTTCCCGGAGTTGGCGCCATCCGTGGTGGACGCGCTGGTGACGCAAACGCTGGGCGAGGCCGACGCCGCGCATCTTGCCGGGCGGCGCTATCCCGAGCTGTCCGGCGGCGAACAGCAGCGCGTCCAGTTCGCCCGCGTACTGGTTCAATGCCATGCCGCGCGCGAACGCGACGAGCCGCGCTACCTCTTGCTGGACGAACCCACCGCCAGCCTGGATCCCAAGCACCAGGGCGACCTGCTGCGGCGCTCCTGGGAGCTGGCCCATGCCGGCAATACGGGTGTACTGGTGATCCTGCACGACATGAATCTGGCCGCCCGCTGGTGCGACCGCCTGCTGCTGCTCAGCGGCGGACGCGGCATCGCCCAGGGGACGCCGGCAGAGGTCCTGACGCCGGCCAATCTGTATCTGGCCTACGGTATCGACGCGCAGGTGATCGCGCATCCCCTGCAGGCCGGCCGCCTGCTGGTGCTGATGGCGTGACTCGGGCTGTGGGGCCGGTAAAATAGGCGTTACGCTGGTATTCGCCTTTTTCAACATTTACCCAACAGGACCCCGTGTCATGCCTACTTTTGACGTCGTCTCCGAAGTCGACAAACACGAACTCTCCAACGCTGTCGATCAAGCCAACCGCGAACTGGCCACCCGCTTCGATTTCAAGGGCACCGACGCCAAGTTCGAGCTCGACGAATTTGTCGTGACCCAGGTCGCTTCCAGCGCCTTCCAGCTCAAGCAGATGCTGGACATCCTGCGCGGCCGCCTGTCGGCCCGCGGCATCGATGTGCGCTGCCTGGACGTGGCCGATCCCCTTGAAAACCTGGGTGGCGCCCGCCAGAAGGTCACCATCAAGCAAGGCATCGAGCAGCCGGTGGCCAAGAAGCTCATCGCCGCCATCAAGAACGCCAAGCTCAAGGTGGAATCGCAGATCAACGGCGACAAGCTGCGCATCAGCGGCAAGAAGCGCGACGACCTGCAGACCGCCATCGCGCTGCTGAAGAAGACCGACGTCGACCTGCCGCTGCAGTTCGAAAACTTCCGCGACTGATCCGCCCCGCGCCAGGGTGCCGCGCACCCTGCGGACCTGGAGGGGCCATGGGACATTCCAACGAGTTGCAGCTGGTCGTCGAACTGGTGCGCGCCGGCGGCATGTCCGCCGCCGCCCGCGAGCTGGGCGTCACGCCGGCCGCGGTCAGCAAGCGGCTGGCCCAGATCGAGGCGCGGCTGGGCGTGCGGCTGGTCAATCGCAGCACGCGACGCCTGAGCCTGACCGCGGAAGGCGAGGTCTACCTGGAGAACGCCCGCCGCATCCTGGGCGAGATCGAAGACCTGGACCAGTTGATCGCCAGCCGCCAGGACAGTCCGCGCGGCCTGCTCAAGATCAACGCGCCGCTGGGTTTCGGCCGCAGCTACATCGCGCCCGCGATTGCGGAGTTCGCTCGGAAATATCCCGAGGTGTCGCTGCAATTGCAACTGACCGACAGCCCGGCCGACTTCGTGCAGGACGCCGTCGATGTGGCCGTGCGCTTCGGCGACCTGCCCGACACCCGCCTCATCGCCCGCAAGATCGCGCCTAACCGGCGCCTGGTCTGCGCGTCGCCGGGCTACCTGAAGGCCCACGGAGTGCCTGCCACGCCGCACGACCTGGCGCGGCACCAGTGCATCGTGCTGCGGCAGAATGAAGCTGCGTACGGCCTGTGGCGTTTCACCAAGGGACGCCGCAGCGAGACCGTGAAGGTGCGCGGCAACCTCAGCAGCAATGACGGCGAAGTGACGCTGACCTGGGGCCTGGCCGGCCTGGGCATCCTGCAGCGCGCCGAATGGGATCTGGCGCGCTATCTGCGCAGCGGCAGGCTGGTGCAGGTGCTGGAAGACTACGCCTTGCCGCAAGCCGACATCTACGCTGTCTTTCCGGAACGGCACCACCTGTCGGCCAAGGTGCGCGTGTTCGTGGACTTCCTGGTGGCGTATTTCCGCAAGGGCGCGGAAGACCAGTGGTGAACCCGGGCCGCGCTCAGGCCGTCCACAGGTGCTGCGCCGCGTAGGCGCGCCAAGGCCGCCAGGTTTCGGCGCGGGCCAGCAATTGCGCCGGGGTATAGGTCCGCGCTTCCAGTCTTTCGAGTCCGCGGATCAGGCCGATGTCGGCGGACGGAAACGCGTCCGGCTCGCGCAACTGGCGCAGCGCGATGTATTGCGCCGTCCATTCGCCCACGCCGCGTATCGTGCGCAGCCGGCGCACTGCGTCTTCCAGGCCGCCGGCGGCATCGAACAGATGCTTGTCCGCCACTGCCGCCGCGGCGACCGCCGACAAGGTGGCCGCGCGGCTGCGCGGCATGCCCAGCGACGCAAGCTCGGCCGCCGCCACGGCTTCAGGCAAGGGGAACACATGCGTCAGCGCGCCTTCGGGACGGGTCATGGCGGCGCCGTGCGCGGCCACCAGCTTGCCGGCCAGGCGTATGGCCGCAGCCACCGTGATCTGCTGCCCGAGCACGGCGCGCATGGCCAGCTCGAAGCCGTCCCAGGCGCCAGGCACGCGCAGGCCGGGCCGCGCGCGGATCAGTTCGGTCATGACGGGATCGCTGGCGAACTGCGCGGCGATGGCGACCGGATCGCTGGCCAGATCGAAGACGCGGCGCAGGCGCGCGATGATGGCCGGCAGCGCTTGCAGCCGGGGAAAGCGCACCGTGGCCTCGAGCGCATCGCCGCGGCCCGGGCGCACCGTCACCGTGCCCTGGCAGCCGTCCAGCAGGACAGTGCGCGCATAGCTGTCGTCCGTGACGTGTTCGATGCCGGGAATAGCGCGCAGCCGCAGGAAAGCCAGCATGGCGTCCCAGTCGTAGGGCGGACGGTAGCGCAGCAGCAACTTGATCTCGCCCTCCTGCGCCGCGGAAACTTCCGGCTTGCCGGAGCGCCGCAGTTCGCCCGGGGCGCGCGCGAACAGGTCATGGAAGATCTCGTTGAAGCGGCGGATGCTGCCAAAGCCCGACGCGAAAGCGATCTCCGCCATCGGCAGCCGGGTTTCGTGGATCAGCTGCTTGGCCAGCAGCACGCGCCGCGTCTGGGCCACGGCCACGGGCGAGGCGCCCAGGTGCTGGCGGAACTGGCGCCGCAACTGGCGTTCGCCCACGCCCAGGCGCTGCGCCAGCGCGTCCACCCCGTCCTCGTCCAGCGCGCCCAGTTCGATCAGTTGCAGCGCGCGCGCCACGCTGTCGGGCAGTTCATGCCCGGGTCCGACTTCCGGCGCGGTCTCCGGTCGGCAGCGCAGGCAGGGGTGATAGCCGGCTTCCTGCGCCGCCGCCGCGGTGGCGTAGAACGTGACGTTCTTCGACAATGGCGTGCGCGCGGGGCAGACCGGGCGGCAATAGATGCGCGTGGTCTTCACTGCCGTGAAGAAGCGGCCGTCGTAACGGGAGTCGCGCACTTGGATGGCGCTGTAGCAGGCGTCGTGGTTCAGGTCCATGGAATCATGCTAACGCCGCGGCGGGCGTCGGATCTAGCGGTTTTCGGACAGTGTTGTGGATGCGGCATTCCTGTCCGAAAACCGCCAGCGCATGGCTCGCTCCCCCGCCTATATTGTTTGCGTCGATCATCGCAGGAGGCCATTCCATGCCAGCCCGTACCCAGACATTTCTGCTTGAACGCGTACCCACGCCCATCGGCCTGATGCTGGTCCTGAGCGACGAGCAGCGGCGCCTGCGGGCGGTCGACTGGGAAGACTACGAAGCGCGCATGCATCTGTTGCTGCGCAGGCAGTACCGCCATCAGAACGTGGCGCTGCGCGATGCGGCCCAGGCCTCGCCCGCGCGGCGCGCGCTGCTGGATTACTTCGACGGCGACGTGCGCGCCATCGACGCGCTGGATGTGGCCACGGGCGGCACGGACTTCCAGCGGGAAGTGTGGCGGGCGTTGCGCGAAGTGTCGGGCGGCCAGTCGATCAGCTATGGCGCGCTGGCGCATCGCATCGCGCGTCCCGCAGCCGTGCGAGCGGTGGGCGCGGCCAATGGGGCGAATCCCATAGGCATCGTCGTGCCTTGCCACCGCATCGTGGGCGCTGACGCCGCCCTGACCGGTTACGGCGGCGGACTGCACCGCAAGCGCTGGCTGCTGGATCACGAGCAGAGATGGCTTGAAAATTCTTGTGACAGGGTTGAATAGATTTGTAGCTTGTTAAGCATCTGATGGGCATATCATGCGTCCCCTTCAGAGCAACCCGCAACAGGAAACAAAGATGTTTATGCCGCGCCCCTTGCGCATGTCCGCAGTTCTGGCCGTCACGCTGGCGCTCGCCGCGTGCGGCGACGATAGCGCCAAGAAGGAAGCGAAAGCGCCCGAGGCGGCCACCGCCCAGGCCGAGATCACCAAGTACAACCAGTACGTCGACACCGCCAACAGCATTTCCACGACTTTCGAGCAGGCGCTGGAACGCTACGAGGCCTATGCCGTCCCGGCGCTGAAGGAAGGCAAGCCGCTCAAGGATTTTGTCATCAGCAATGATTCGACGATCCAGCGCACCAAGGAGAAGCTCGACCGCGCGCTGGCGATGACGACGTCCATCGCCGAGATCGACGGGCCGGCCAAGGAATTCTCGGATGCGTTGGGCAAGCTGGCGCCGCTGAGCCACGAACTGCAGAACTATGCCGCAGCCAAGACCTTCCTGTCCGACAACGGCGCGCTGGCGCGCGAGAAGAGTCCGGCCTATGTCGCGGCGCTGACCGAAGTCGTGAAGGCGGAGAACGGCTTTTACCGCGGCATCTCCATCAAGGACACGGCCAACACCAAGGAAGCCTTCGAGAAAGCCAAGAAGGACACGGTCGCCTACTACCGCGCCGGCATGGTCTATTACGGCAAGGCCACGATGGACAAGGCCTCGGGCGTATTTGAGGGCAAGGGCCTGGGCGCCGACCAGGACGCGTTCAAGCAGGAGCTGGACAAGATGAACGAAATGGCGCTGGGCTTCGACAAGAAGACGCGTGAAGCCGACGCCAAGGGCTGCTCCGGCATGATGATGAACGTCAACGGCTTCCTGGCCTCCGGCCGCAAGATCCTGGAACACACCAACAATGGCCGCTACAAGGAAGACGCCGCGCGCACCGGCGCGTTCAAGATGATGCGTCCCACCATCGAAGACGACGCCAACAGCCTGCGCCAGAACTTCAACAACCTGATCTCCGACCTGAACATCGGCCGCTGCTGATCGCAGCGCGCCCGCGGCTGGTTCATGGCCGCAACCTGACACAGCGCCCCATGCGGGCGCTGTTTTTTCATGTGCGTCCGGTTTCTCCGTCTGCCACCTTCAACTCCAGGTAAAAGATGTTGTGAATTCCACGGCGCCCGCAGGCCGCGGGCCTCAGTACAGTGCCGACAGCATCTCACCAGCAAGGAGCCCAGTCGGCACATGAAGACCTATCGCATCGCAACCATCCCCGGCGACGGCATCGGCAAGGAAGTAATACCCGCCGGACAGCGCATCATGCAGGAACTGGCCCGGGACGGCGGCCTGAGTTTCGAGTTCGAGGATTTCGACTGGGGCGGCGACTACTACCGCAAGCACGGCGTGATGATGCCGGCCGACGGCCTGGATGCGCTGCGCGGCAAGGACGCCATCCTGTTCGGCTCTGCCGGTGATCCGCACATTCCCGACCACATCACCCTGTGGGGCTTGCGGCTGAAGATCTGCCAGGGCTTCGACCAGTACGCCAACGTGCGTCCGACGCGCATCCTGCCCGGCATCGACGCGCCGCTCAAGCGCTGCGCGCCGGGACAGCTGGATTGGGTCATCGTGCGCGAGAACTCCGAAGGCGAATACTCCGGCGTGGGCGGCCGGGTCCACCAGGGCCATCCGCTGGAAGCCGCGACCGACGTGTCCATCATGACCCGCGCGGGCGTCCAACGCATTCTGCGCTTCGCCTTCAAGCTGGCGCAATCCCGTCCGCGCAAGTTGCTGACGGTAGTCACCAAGTCCAATGCGCAGCGCCACGCCATGGTCATGTGGGATGAGATCGCCATGGAGGTGAGCCGCGAGTTTCCGGACGTGACCTGGGACAAGGAGCTGGTCGACGCGGCCACCGCCCGCATGGTGAACCGCCCCGCCTCGCTGGACACCATCGTCGCCACCAACCTGCACGCCGACATCCTGAGCGACCTGGCGGCGGCGCTGGCCGGCAGCCTGGGTATCGCGCCCACCGGCAACATCGACCCGGAACGCCGCTATCCCTCCATGTTCGAACCCATCCACGGATCGGCTTTCGACATCATGGGCAAGGGCCTGGCGAACCCGGTCGGCACCTTCTGGTCCGTGGTCATGCTGCTGGAGCACCTGGGCGAAACGCAGGCCGCCGCGCGGCTGATGCAGGCGATCGAAAGCGTGACTGCCGATCCTTCTCTGCACACGGGCGACCTGGGCGGAACCGCCACCACGGAGCAAGTCACGGCGGCCGTGTGCGCGAAGCTGGCGGCTGCGGACAGGGCCAAGGCCGCATAGGCGAAGCAAACCCGAAGCGGGATCGGGGCGCAAGACCCCAGGCCCGCTGCGGGATCCACGAGAACAAGCGAATTCCATTCGTACCGAGGAGACAAGCATGCACAAGAGAACGATACCTGCGCGCATCCTGGCGCTGGCCTGCCTGGCGGGCCTGTCCTTCGCAGGCGGCGCGCAGGCGCAGGGCTATCCGGTCCGGCCCGTGAACCTGGTCGTGCCGTTTCCGGCCGGCGGCACCACCGACGTGCTGGCGCGCGCGCTGGGCCAGGAGCTGGCCAAGAGCCTGGGCCAGCCGGTGGTGGTGGAGAACAAGCCAGGCGCGGGCTCGACCCTGGGCGCGGACTACGTGGCCAAGGCCGCGCCCGACGGCTACACGCTGCTGATGGGCGCCGTGCACCACACCATCGCGACCAGCGTCTACAAGAGCCTGCATTACGACTTCCAGAAGGATTTCGCGCCGGTGACCACGGTGGCCTTGGTGCCCAACGTGCTGGTGGTCAATCCCAAGCTGCCGGCGCAGGACGTGAAGTCCTTGCTGAAGCTGGCGCAAGGCCAGCCGGGCAAGCTGACCTATGGCTCGAACGGCATGGGCACGGGGCAACACCTGATTGGCGCGCAGTTCGAAAAGGAAGGGCATGTGCAGTTGCTGCACGTGCCCTACAAGGGCAGCGGGCCGCTCACCACCGACCTGCTGGGCGGCCAGATCGACATGTCCTTCGACACGGTGACGCCGGTGCTGGCACACATCCAGAGCGGCAAGCTGCGCGCGCTGGCTGTCACCACCAATCAGCGTTCGGCCGCGTTGCCCGATGTGCCGACCATGGAGGAGGCCGGTCTGAAGCCCTTCAACATGGGGACCTGGTTTGGCGTGCTGGCGCCGGCGGCCACGCCTGCGGACGTGGTCGGGCGCCTGAATGCCGAGATGGTCAAGATCATCCGTTCGCCCGACTTCTCGCGGCGGATGGCCGAGATCGGCGCTGTGCCTATCGGCGATACGCCAGCCGAGATGAAGGCGCGCATCGGCACGGATACCGAGAACTACGCCAAGCTGGTCAAGGACGCCAAGGTCGCGATCAACTGAGCGCGGCGTTCGTTCAGGCGCGGATCCAGCCGCGCGCGATCGGCAGGGCCAGGACCTTGCGGTACAGCCCCTGCGTGAGGCCCGTTAGCGGTTCGCCGCAGCGGCGCCACGCCATTGCGGTCAGCGCGGCGGCCACCGGCGCCAGCAGGAGTCCGCCCAGGATGTCCAGCGGGAAATGCACGCCCAGGTAGACGCGGGAAGCGCCCACCAGCACGGCCGCGGCCAGCGCCAGCCAGCCCCAGCCGGCCCAGCGCCGGTCATAGATCAGCGCGAACGCCAGCGTGGCGATGATGATGGTGTGGTTGCTGGGAAACGACGACGTCGCCTTGTGCGGGAAGAAGGCGTGTCCCAGGCCGATGACGAAGGGCCGCGCATGCGGCCACAGCGCGCCGCACAGGTAGCTTGCGAACAGCGCCACGGCGATGCTGGCCAGCGCCTTCAGCGCGACCTCGCGCTGCGGCCGGCCGCCCCACAGCCACAGGGCGGCCAACACGACCGGCACCAGCAGGATCAGCCGGTTCGCCACCAGCATGGCGGCGTGGATCTGCCAAACCGGAGTGGCCGGGTCGGCGTTGATCGAGAGAAAAAGGGACTGGTTGAGGCTTTCAAGGGAATTCATGACTTGTCATCGCGGCGTAATGAAACGATTGCCGCGATGGTAATGATCCCAGCCGTCAGTCCGCTTACAAAAGGCCGCGGACTGCGTCCTTTTACTTCTGGATGCGTTTGCCCTGCGCGTCGATCACGGCTTCGCCGTCTTCCTTGGCGAAGGCGCCTTGCTGCGGGGCGGGCAGGATGTCCAGCACCAGTTCCGACGGGCGGCACAGGCGCGCGCCCAGCGGCGTAGCGACAAAGGGGCGGTTCAGCAGGATGGGGTGCTGCTCGATCGCGTCCAGCAGCGCGTCGTCCGAGAGGGAAGCGTCGTCCAGGCCCAGTTCCAGGTAAGGCGTGCCTTTCTCGCGCAGGGCCTCGCGCACGCTGACGCCGGCCTTCTTGAAGAGTGCCTTCAAGGTGGCGCGCGAGGGCGGCGTTTCCAGGTAAAGCACGACCTCCGGTTCGATGCCGGCGTTGCGGATCATGGCCAGGGTGTTGCGCGAGGTGCCGCACTTGGGGTTGTGATAGATGGTTACGTCGGACATGGAAGCTCCTCTTTCCGGTAGATCGTCATGCAAGGCTGTGAGCATAGTGCATCCGCGCCGGCGCTTCAGGCCCGCAGCTTCTTGCCCAGCCGCCGCCAGCCTATCACCGCGCCGGTCAGGCTGAGCGCCGCGCCGCCCAGGCTCAGGAACACCAGGAGGGCGTCCCACAGCGGACGGCGCGACAAGAGGCCGGTCCAGTCCCAGCTATGCAGAAAGGCAAACAGCCAGCGGCTGGTGCGCGAACCGCTGTCCTGCCGGCTCACGATCTGTCCCGTGCGCGGGTCCAGATAGACCCAGGTCGCCTGCGGATCGTCATAGGTCAGCCGCCATACGGGTAGCGGCTTCTCGACATGGCCAAGCATCGCGTGCTCGTCGCGGGCGTAGTAATAGAAGTCGTAGGCCTGCAGCGTTTCGGCGCTGGCGAGCCGGGCGCCGGGGACCAGCCGGGCGGCGGCGGCGCGCAGGGCCGCCGGGTCGAACGTGTAGGGCTGCGCGTTGCCGGCCGACAGCACCAGCGGGGCGCCTGCGGCGCTGCGCGCCAGCACCACGTCCTGGCCGTCGGCGCGGGCCCAGCGCAATTCGCGCGGGGCGGCGGGCAGGGCTGCGATCAGTTCCCCGGGCGTGGCCAGCGTGTTCCCCGGCGCGCCGGCATAGGCTCCCTGGGCCAAGGGCGGCGCTCCGCTGCTGAACAGCTTCCACGGATTCATCGACATCAGTCCGCTGAAGATCCAGGTGATGGTGATGGCCGCGAACAGCAGGCCGCTCAGGTGGTGCCAGCGCATCATGTTTTCGCGGTAGGGCGAACGGCTGCCGCTGGCATAGGGCCGCGAAAAGCGCCAGCGCAGGATGCCGACCACCGTGCCCGTCACGGCCAGCAGCACGCCTGCGACCGACAGCCACACCACGATGTCGTGCCACCAACCGTCCAGCGCATTGCCGCGGAACGGATACAGCCAGTGGATCCAGGCGCCCGCGTAGTTCCAGACGCGTTCGGCGCGGGTGGCGTCCAGCACCACCATGCCCGTGGCGGACGAGATGTAGAGCCGCGTATGCGCGGGATCGTCCAGGTCCACCCGGTGCAGCGGCCGGTCGGGGCCGAGCACGCGTGAATGGGTGTAGGCGTCTTCGTCCACGGTACCCAGGTAGCGGGCGGCATACTGGCCTGCCGACCAGGCACGGGCCGTGGCCAGCGCGGTCGCGGCATCGGCCGGGGGCAACAGAGCGCCGCTGGCGGCGTCCACCATCCTGGGCGCGCGGCGCGCCTCGCCGGGAATCACGTAGACCGGCGCGCCGCCGCGGGCGGCGGCCAGCGCCATGCCGGCGGCGTCCTTGGCTCCCGCCGCCGCCAGCGCCTGCGCGGGTGTGACACTGATCGCCCCGGAATCCAGCGCGGGCAAGTGCGTCAGGCGTTCCTGCGGCGTGAGCTTGGGATAGCCCACGTACATCATCACCACGCCGGAGATGAACCACATGGCGAAGAACAGGCACAGCACGATGCCCGCCCAGCGATGGATCAGGTACAGCCAGCGCTTGGCGCGCGCCGACAGCGGCGGCCCGGCGCGATGGCGGGCGGAGGAGGGTAGCGTCGTGTTCATGGCGGTCTGTCCTGGCGCGCCGCTCAGAAGCGGGCCTGCAAGGTGAGCTCGAACGAGCGGGGCGCGCCCAGGTAGTACATGGTCGGCGTTGCGTTCGCGGCATAGACCTTGTCGGTCAGGTTGCGCACGCGCGCCGTCACGCTGAGGTTGCGGTTGATCCGGTGCGACAGCGCCGCGTCGAACACGGTGTAGGACGGCGTCCAGACGCTGTTGGCGGCGTCCGCGTACATGCGGCCCACGTAGCGCGCGGCCATGCTGGCGGTCCAGTCGGGCAGGAAGGCATAGTCCAGCCAGACGTTGGCCAGGCGGCGCGGAGTGTTGGTGGGCACGTTGCCGTTGCGCGAGACCGCCACGCCGCCCACGGACTGCGAGAAGTCGTCGTACTTGGGATCGACGAAGGCGACATTGCCCTGCAGGGATAGCTGGGAGGTCAGCTGCAGGCCGCCGGCCAGCTCGATGCCGCGCGCCGATTGCGCGCCCACGGGCACGCTGACGCCGGGATTGTTAGGGTCCGAGGTCGCCATGTTCTTGCGCTTGATCTCGTAGAGCGCCACGGTGGCTGAACCGCGGCCGTCCCAGAAGTTGAACTTGCCGCCCACCTCGGCCTGCCTGCCGGTGGTGAGCTTGTCATTGTTCAGCACGTCGGCGAACGAGGCGGTGGCCAGGATGCCCGAGGGAGGATCGGCCGCGGTGGCGTACTGCGCGTACAGCGAGGCCTCCGGACTCAGCTCCCAGTTCACGCCCAGCCGTCCGGTCAGCGGCGAGTAGCTGCGCTGCGCGCTGGCGGGCGAGGCGGCGGTGACGGGGCGGCGATTGGTCAGGTCCATGTCGATGAAGTCCTTGCGCAATGCCGACACGATGGCCACGCCCGGCAGCACCGTGGTGCGGTTCTCCATCGTCAGCGCCAGCGTGCGGATGCGGTTGTCGCGGTCGGCGACGTGGCCGCGCTTCATGCCGGGGATGTCGTAGAAATCGCCGGCCGAAAAGTCGTAGGGATCCACTGCGTCGACCTGGCCGGGCAGGCTGGTCGGATAGCGCGTGATCTTGTTCTGGCTGACGTCCACGCCGAAGGACCAGTCGCTGGGCAGGCCGGCCAGGGTGGAGCGGTACAGGCCCTCGACGCGGTTGCCTATCAGGCTTTGTTCGTGCCGTTGCAACAGCGCTCCGGAACGCAGCACCAGGCTGTTGCCCGCGTTCAGGCGGTAGTTCTCCAGATTGCGGTAATCGCGCTCGGCGCGATAGTAGTAGAGCGTGTTCTTGAAGGTCAGATTGGAGCCGGCGCGCCATTCGGTCAGGGACCGCGCCCACAGCACCGACTGCTCGTACAGGCCATCGTTGACGTTGTAGTTCTTGAAGCGCGTGCCATCCAGGATGCGGCCCGTGCCTTGCACCACGCCGTTGGCGTCGGTTTTCAGCGGCGTGCCCCAGTAGGGCCGGTCCACCTGTTCGCGCTGGTACTCGAAGGCAAAGGTCTGGGTCACGTCGGCGCCCAGATCGGACAGTAGCGAGGCGGCCACCTGGCTGGCGCGGGAATGGTTGCCGTCGACCCAGCCGTGGCTGGAGCCGGTGTTGGCATCGATGCGCAGATAGTGGCCGCGGCCGCCGGGCTCGCCCGCCAGTTGCTGGTTCAGCCCCACCGACAGTTGGCGGCTGTCGAACGAACCCACGCGCAGCTGGCCGTCGTAGAAGGTGTCGCGTTCGGGCAGCTTGGTGACGTAGTTGATGGCGCCGCCGACCGCGCCCGCGCCGAACAGGAAGGTGGAGGGACCGCCGATCGCTTCGACCCGGTCGTAGATCCAGCTATCCACCGGCCGCGCCGCGATCGAGTCGTACTGCACGGAAATGCCGTTAAACAGTTGCGAGACCTGGCCGCCGGAGAAGCCGCGGTAGCTGACCGCGCCCGCGTTGCCCGGCGGCGAGGCGTTGTCCACGCCGGGGATGCCGCGGGCGATCTCCTGCGTGTTCAAGGATCCGCGCGCCTCGATCTGTTCGCGCGAGATCACGGTGACGCTGGCTGGCGTTTCACGCAGGGTCAGGCCCAGGCGGCTGCCCGTGCTGTCGCGCACGTTCAGGTCGATGGGGCCGTTGGGCGCGGGCTCTTCGGAGGCGGCGCCGTGCACGGTGGTGGGCGCCAGGGTGGGCACGGCGGGTTCCGTGGTCAGGGCCTGGGCGGAGCCGCTGGCGAGCGCGCCCAGCAGCAGGGTGTAGGTCGTGGTCTTCTTCATGTCTGGAACCGGTGGTCCGGCCCGCGCGCTCGGCGGCCCTCGCAAAGCGGGCGGGGCTGGCCGGGACGCATGAGCCTGAATGACGGCACGCATCCGGGCGCGCCGGGAGGCGCGGACGGAACGTGGCGGCGGGATAACAGCGGTGGACGCAAACCGGCCGCCGTCAGGCGGCGGGGCGCGCCGGCTCAGACCGCGGGCGGTGCGCGCGGCTGGGCCGCGCTCCAGGCATGAAGAGGATGGGCCGCGAGGAAGAACAGCGGCGGATACGTGATGGCGCGGCCGAGAGGGGCTGGCACGACGGGAACGGGCGCGGGCAGAATGCCCACGTCAGCGTTGGGGTTGCGGCAAAGCGGGCAATGATGGCTGTCGCCGTGATCGTCCGCCTGGGTGCCGTCATTGCTGCCGCCCGGCACCTCCAGGGTCAGGGATGCTTGCCCCGCGCCTTCGCTGGTGCAGAAGTCGACGCTGATGCGATGGGCGTTGTGGCTGGCCGGAGACAGGCTCAGTGCATGCGCCAGCGACGGCGCCAACGACGCCCACAGGATCGCGACGAGCGCAATCCACACGGCGGGGCGGGTCAGGTAGGCAGCGGAGCACATGGCGCCCGATTATATCGGAGCAGATGGGGCTGCCGTCCAGCGTTTGCCAGGAATAATCGAGGTCCGGCGCGGACCCTAAACCGACAGATGCCGCCGCACATCCTCGCCGTCGATGGCGTCGCGGTCGCCGCGCGCCACCACGACGCCGCGCGACAGCACCACGAACTGATCCGCCAGTTCGCGAGCGAAGTCGAAGTACTGTTCGCACAGCAGGATGGCGATGTCGCCGCGCTGGCGCAGCATGTGGATGACTCGGGCGATGTCCTTGATGATGGACGGCTGTATGCCTTCGGTGGGCTCGTCCAGGATGATGAGCTTGGGCTCGGCCACCAGAGCGCGGGCGATGGCCAGCTGTTGCTGCTGTCCGCCGGACAGGTCGCCGCCGCGGCGCGACAGCATGGTCCGCAGCACGGGGAACAGCTCGTACACCTCTTCCTTGATGCGGCGCGCGCGCGCCGCCGGCTTGGTCGCCATGCCCATCAGGATGTTCTCTTCCACCGTCAAGCGGGCGAAGATGTCACGGCCCTGGGGTACATAGGCCATGCCGCACGCCGCGCGCTGGTGCGGCGCCAGGCGCGTGACGTCCGCGCCGTCGAAGGCGATGTCGCCGCGCGCCACCGGCAGCACGCCCATCACGCATTTGAGCAATGTGGTCTTGCCCACGCCGTTGCGTCCCAAGAGCGCCAGGCATTCGCCCTGGCGCACGGACAGCGACACGCCGCGCAGCGTATGGCTGCCGCCGTAGTATTGGTCGATCGTGTTTACGTCCAGCATCTCAGCGCCCCAGATAGACTTCGATGACCCGCGGATCGGCCTGCACCTTGCTCATCGGCCCTTCGGCCAGCACCGAGCCTTCGTGCAGCACCGTGACCTTGCCGTCGCCCGCGATCTGATTGACGAAATCCATGTCGTGCTCCACCACCATCAGCGAATGGCGTCCGCGCAATTCGTTGAGCAGCTCGCCGGTGCGTTCGGTCTCGGCATCGGTCATGCCCGCCACCGGCTCGTCCAGCAGCAGCAATTGCGGCTCCTGCATCAGCAGCATGCCGATCTCCAGCCACTGCTTCTGGCCGTGCGACAGCAGCCCCGCGGGCAACGCCGCTTCGGGCCGCAACCGGATCAGGTCCAGCGTCTCGCCGATCTTGTCGGCCTGTTCGCCGCTCAATCGCGCGAACAGCGTGGGCCGCACGCGCTTGTCGGTCTTCATCGCCAGCTCCAGGTTTTCGAACACGCTGTGCTGCTCGAACACCGTGGGCCGCTGGAACTTGCGGCCGATGCCGGCATGCGCGATCTGCGCTTCGTTCAGCGTGGTGAGGTCTATGCTCTGGCCGAAGTAGGCCGTGCCCGAAGTGGGCCGGGTCTTGCCGGTGATGACGTCCATCATGGTGGTCTTGCCAGCGCCGTTGGGGCCGATGATGCAGCGCAGTTCGCCCACGCCTATGTCCAGCGTCAGGTCGTTCAAGGCCTTGAAGCCGTCGAAGCTGACCGTGATGCCTTCCAGGTAAAGGATGGCGCCGTGGCTGGTGTCCAGGCCCTTGGGGCTGACGCGGCCGTAGCCGGCATCGCCGCTGGGGCCGCCGTCGAGCGCGGCGGATTCGATGTGCGTGCTGCTCATGCCTTGTTCCCCTGGATGCGGGCGCAGATGCGGCGCGCCAGGCCGACGATGCCGGTGGGCAGGAACAGCGTCACCAGCACGAAGATCAAGCCCAGCGCGTACAGCCAGAATTCCGGCAGCACGCTGGTGAACCAGGTCTTCAGGCCGTTGACGGCGCCCGCGCCGATGATGGGGCCGACCAGCGTGCCGCGTCCGCCGGTGGCGACCCAGATCACCATTTCAATCGAGGTCTCTGTGGACATCTCGCTGGGGTTGATGATGCCGACCTGCGGCACGTAGAGCGCGCCAGCGATGCCGCAGAGCACCGCGGACAGGGTCCAGACGAAGAGCTTGAAGCCCAGCGGGTCGTAGCCGATGAAGCGCAGGCGGCTCTCGGCATCGCGCACGGCGGTGAGCACGCGGCCCAGTTTGCTCTGCGTGACCGCGCGCGCAAGGACCAGCGCGCCTGCCAGCGCGGCCAGCGTGATCCAGTACAGCGCGGCGCGCGTGCCGGGCGCGGTGATGTCGAAACCCAGGATGCGCTTGAAGTCGGTGAAACCGTTGTTGCCGCCGAAGCCCGTGTCGTTGCGGAAAAAGAGCAGCATCGCGGCGAAGGTCAGCGCCTGCGTGATGATGGAAAAGTACACGCCCTTGATGCGCGAGCGGAAGGCGAAGTAGCCGAACACGAAGGCCAGCACGCCCGGCACCAGCACGACCAGCAGCATGGCGTACCAGAAGTGCTCGGTAAAGGACCAGTACCAGGGGTAGCTCTTCCAGTCCAGGAACACCATGAAGTCGGGCAGGTCGCTCTGGTAGACGCCGTCGCGGCCGATGGCGCGCATCAGGTACATGCCGTGCGCATAGCCGCCCAGCGCGAAGAACAGGCCATGGCCCAAGGACAGGATGCCGGCATAGCCCCACACCAGGTCCAGCGCCAGCGCCGCCATGGCGTAGCACATGAACTTGCCCAGCAGCGCCACGGCATAGGCCGACACATGCAGCGCATGGCCGGGAGGGAAAGCGAGATTCAGCAAGGGCAGCAGCGCCAGGAGCGCCACTGCCGCTGCCAGGGCGGCCCACACCCGCCCCGAGTACAGCGGGCGGCGGGTCAGCAGATTCAGGTCAGTCAGCGCGTTCTGTTTCATTCGACGCTCCGGCCGCGAGGGGCGAACAGGCCTTGCGGCCGCTTTTGGACGAACAGCACGATGAGCGCCAGGATGGTGATCTTGGCCATGACGGCTCCGGCATAGGGCTCCAGGAATTTGTTGACGCCGCCCAGGCCCAGCGCGGCGATGACGGTGCCGGCGAGCTGGCCCACGCCGCCCAGCACCACCACCATGAACGAATCGACGATGTAGCCGCGGCCCAGGTCCGGCCCCACGTTGCCCAGCTGCGACAGCGCCACCCCAGCCAGCCCGGCGATGCCGGAGCCCAGGCCGAAGGCCAGCATGTCGACGCGGCCGGTGGGCACGCCCACGCAGTCGGCCATGCGGCGGTTCTGCGTGATGGCGCGCACGAACAGGCCCAGGCGGGTATGGTTCAGCAGCGCCCAGACCAGGAACACCACGAAGAAGGCGAAGCCGATGATGACCAGGCGGTTGTAGCTCAGCACCAGTCCGCCCAGTACCGTGACGCCGCCGGACATCCAGCCGGGATTGCTCACCTCCACGTTCTGCGCGCCGAACAGCGTGCGCACGCCCTGCATCAGGATCAGGCTGATGCCCCAGGTGGCCAGCAGCGTTTCCAGCGGCCGGCCATAGAGCCAGCGTATGACGGTGCGTTCCAGCGCCATGCCGACCAGCGCCGTCACGGCGAAGGCCAGCGGCAACGCGGCCAGCACATACCAGTCCAGCCAGCCCGGCAGCCAGGCGCGGAACGCCGTCTGCACTACGTAGGTCACATAGGCGCCTATCATCAGCAGTTCGCCATGCGCCATGTTGATGACGCCCATCAGCCCGAAGGTGATGGCCAGGCCCAGCGCCGCCAGCAGCAGCACGCTGCCCAGGCTGATGCCGTAGAACAGGTTGCCGGCCCATTCGATGGTGGCCAGGTGGCGGTCGATCTGCTTGAGCGCGTGGCCCGCGGCCTCACGCACGCCGGCGTCGGGTTCCGCATAGGCGCCGTCGCGCTCCTCGGCCAGCGCGGCCAGGGTGGGACGGAATGCGGCGTTGCGGGTGGCGCCCAGCACCTCGACCGCATGGCGCCGCTTGACGGGATCGCCGCTTTTCAATTCCAGGTTGGCCTGCGCGATCAGCAGCGCGTCGCGCACGGCTTCGTTCTTTTCGGACGCCAATGCCTTTTCCAGCATGGGCAGGCGCGCCGGGTCTCCGGTCTGCTGCAGACGGCGCGCCGCAGCCAGGCGCTCGGCGGGCTGCTCGGAATACAGGCGCGAACCCGCCAGCGCCGCCTCGATGGCGCGCCGCAGGCGGTTATTGATGCCGATGGCGCCTGCGCCTGGGGGCAGCTCGGCGGCGGCGCCCGTCGCCGCATCGATGGCGCGCGCACCGCCGTTGCCGATCAGCACGCGGCCGTCATCGGCGGCGTAGAGCCGGTCCTCGCCCAGCGCCTGCAGCACCGCTGCCGCCTCGGGTTCGGGCAGCTGGCCCAGCGCGGCAATCGCCTGGAGCCTGGCGTCCGTGTCGTCGCCGGCCAGCGGCGCAAGCAAGGCCGGGTCCACGCCGCTTGCCGCCGCCGGGGCGGCCGCGAGCGGCAGGGACACCAGCCATGCCAGCAGGAAACGACGCAAGTAGAGTGCGATTGCCGCGATGCGCATGGCTGCTTGTTCCCGGTGCGTTAGAGACCTTGCTTGCCTTCGTTGCCCGGGATGTACGGGCTCCAGGGCTGGGCGCGGATCGGACCCTTGCTCTTCCACACCACGCTGAACTGGCCATCCGCCTTGATTTCGCCGATGTAGACCGGCTTGTGCAGGTGGTGGTTGGTCTTGTCCATCTCGATGGTGTAGCCGTCGGGCGCGTTGAATTTCTGGCCGCCCATGGCTGCGATCACCTTGTCCACGTCAGTAGTCTTGGCCTGCTCCACCGCCTGCTTCCACATGTGGATGCCGATGTAGGTGGCTTCCATCGGGTCGTTGGTCACCACCGTATTCGCGTTGGGCAGGTTCTTGGCCTTGGCATAGGCCTTCCATTTCTGGATGAAGGCGTCGTTCACCGGGTTCTTGACCGACTGGAAGTAGTTCCACGCGGCCAGGTGGCCCACCAGCGGCTTGGTATCCACGCCGCGCAATTCCTCTTCGCCCACCGAGAACGCCACCACCGGCACGTCGGTGGCCTTCAGGCCGGCATTGCCCAGCTCCTTGTAGAAGGGCACGTTGGAGTCGCCATTGATGGTGGAGATGACGGCTGTCTTGCCGCCCGTGGCGAACTTCTTGATGTTGGCGACGATGGTCTGGTAGTCGGAATGGCCGAAAGGCGTGTAGACCTCGTCGATGTCGCTGTCCTTGACGCCCTTGGAATGCAGGAAGGCGCGCAGGATCTTGTTGGTGGTGCGCGGGTAGACGTAGTCGGTGCCCAGCAGCACGAAGCGCTTGGCGCCGCCGCCGTCTTCGCTCATCAGGTATTCGACGGCGGGTATGGCCTGCTGGTTGGGCGCTGCGCCGGTGTAGAACACGTTCTTCTCGAGCTCCTCGCCCTCGTATTGCACGGGGTAGAAGAGCAGGCCGTTGAGTTCCTTGAACACCGGCAGCACGGACTTGCGCGACACCGAGGTCCAGCAGCCGAAGACAACCGCCACCTTGTCCTGGGACAGCAGCTGGCGCGACTTCTCGGCAAACAGCGGCCAGTTCGACGCCGGGTCCACCACCACGGCTTCGAGCTTCTTGCCCATCACGCCGCCATTGGCGTTGATCTCGTCGATGGTCATCAGGGCCACGTCCTTGAGCGACGTTTCCGAGATCGCCATCGTGCCCGACAGCGAATGCAGGATGCCGACCTTGATGGTCTCCTCGGCGGCGAGTACCTGCGGCATCCATCCGGACATGGCCAACAGGCTCACGGCGGTCAGTTGCTTAAGGGCTAGTCTGCGTTTCATGGTGACTCCTGATTGGAATGTGCCGGCCGTGCCGGCGAGAACGATCTGAAAACACACGACAACGAGGACCTAAAAGCAAAAGGCATGCCAACCGCGCGGGCACGCGCAGTCCGCTATATGAAAGGGGGTAGACGAAGGGCGCGCCACGGATGGCGGCGCGCCAGGCGGCACGGGCCGATCTGGTGCCGCGTGCACAACATGGGTGCGCGCGCCGCCCGCTGGCGGTGCGCGCATGTGGCGCCGCGGCGATGGCTTCGTGCCGCAGGCGGCCCCTTGCCGCAGGGAATCGGGGCAGGCGCGGGGCGGCGTCCGACATGGCACGCCGATTGCTTGGGAATCCGTACTTGTATACAAGAAAGGATTCCAGCATGAACGCCGTAGCAACGCACAAAGGCCCCGTCGCCTGCACGATCGCGCAGTGGCAGGCCGCCTATCGCAATGAGGGCGCCACGCCCGAGACCTTGTTGGCCGCCTGGGCCGAACGCGGCAACGCGCCAGACAATGCCTGGATCAAGCGCGTGGACGGCGCCATGCTGGCGCGGCAGCTCGACGCTCTGCAAGGGCTGCTGGAAGCGGCCAACGGCGACCTGACGCGGCTGCCGCTTTATGGCGTGCCGTTCGCCATCAAGGACAATATCGACGCCGCCGGCTGGCCCACCACGGCGGCCTGCCCGGAATTCGCATATACGCCCGAGGAAGATGCGACCGTGGTCGCCCGCCTGCGCGCGGCCGGCGCCATCCTGGTGGGCAAGACCAACCTGGACCAGTTCGCCACCGGACTGGTGGGCACGCGTTCGCCGCTGGGCGCGGTGCCCAATACGTTCAATCCGGACTACGTCAGCGGCGGCTCCAGTTCGGGTTCGGCTTCCGTGGTGGCGCGCGGCCTGGCCGCTTTCTCGTTGGGCACCGACACGGCGGGCTCGGGCCGCGTGCCGGCGGGGTTCAACAACATCGTGGGCCTCAAGCCCACCAAGGGGCGGCTCAGCGCGGCAGGCGTGGTGCCGGCATGCCGCACGCAGGACTGCGTGTCGGTGTTCGCGCTGACGGTGGACGACGCCGAACTGGTAGCCGACATTGCAGCGGGTTGGGACGCGCGCGACCCCTATTCGCGCGCTCAGCCTGTAGGGAGCGCAAATCCTTGGCCGGCGCAACCCAGGCTGGCGATTCCCGCGCAGCTGGAATTTTTCGGCGATGCGCAGGCCGCGGCGGCGTTCGATCAGGCCGTGAGCGACCTGAAGGCCAGCGGCGCAACGGTCGAACCCATCGACTTCACGCCATTCAGCGAGCTGGCGGCGCTGCTGTACCAAGGGCCCTGGGTGGCCGAGCGCTTTGCCGCCGTGGAAGCGTTGTGGAAGCAGAACCCCGAGGCCATCCATCCGGTGGTGCGCGGCATCGTCGAACAAGCCGCCAACTACAGCGCGCTGGACGCGTTCAAAGCCGAGTACCGGCGCGCCGAGCTGACGCGCGGCATCCATCAGACGTTGGCGGGCTTTGATGCGCTGGTGGTGCCGACTACGCCCACGATCTACACCATCGCCCAGCTCGAAGCCGATCCGGTGACGCTGAACTCGAGATTGGGGATCTACACCAACTTCACGAACCTGGCCGACCTGTCGGCGCTGGCGCTGCCGGCGGGCATGCGCGGCGACGGCCTGCCCGCGGGCATCACGCTGATCGGCATGGCTTGGCAGGACCATGCGCTGGCGCAGTTCGGACGCCAGTGGCAGGCGCGTCTGGCGCTGCCGCTGGGCGCCACCGGTGCGCCGCTGCCCGCAGCCGAGCATGCGGTCCTCCCCGCGCGTGACACGGTGCGCGTGTCGGTCGTGGGGGCGCACCTGCGCGGCATGCCGCTGAACCACCAACTGACCTCGCGCCGCGCCGTGTTCGTCGAAGCGGCGCGCACGGCCGGCGATTACCGCCTGTACGCCCTGGCCAACACCACGCCGCCCAAGCCCGGACTGGTGAAGTCCGCGAGCGGCGCGCCCATCGAGGTCGAACTCTGGGACGTACCGCTGGCCGCCTTCGGCGCCTTCGTGGCCGAGATCCCCGCGCCGCTGGGCATCGGCACGCTGGAGCTGGCGGACGGCCGCCAGGTCAAGGGATTCATCTGCGAGCCGCGCGGCCTGGAGGGCGCGCGCGACATCACGGAGTTCGGCGGCTGGCGCGCCTACCTGGCCAGCCTGGCCTGATCTCCGCTTTCGATAACCCGCAAGACACCAGGGAGTCGCACCGTGTTCGATACCGTTCTGATTGCCAACCGCGGCGAGATCGCCGTCCGCGCCATCCGCACCCTCAAGCGGCTGGGCATCCGCAGCGTGGCCGTTTACTCCGACCCGGACCGCAATGCCGCGCACGTGCGCGCGGCCGACGTGGCCGTAGCTCTGGGCGGCGAAAAGGCCGCCGACAGCTACCTGCGCATGGACCTGCTGCTGGCCGCCGCGCGCGAGCATGGCGCGCAAGCCATCTATCCCGGCTACGGCTTCCTGTCCGAAAGCGCCGAGTTCGCGCAAGCCTGCGAAGACGCGGGCATTGCGTTCGTCGGCCCTACGCCCTTGCAGATCCGCGAGTTCGGCCTGAAGCACCGTTCCCGCGAACTGGCGGCCGAGGCCGGCGTGCCGATGACGCCGGGAACGGGCCTGCTGGACAGTCTGGGCGCCGCGCTGTCGCAGGCCGAGCGCATCGGCTATCCGGTGATGCTAAAGAGCACGGCGGGAGGCGGCGGCATCGGCCTTTCGCGCTGCGACAACGAGGCCGAGCTGACTGCGGCCTTCGATAGCGTACAGCGCATGGGCGAGCACTTCTTCAGCGACGGCGGCGCCTTCATCGAGCGCTACGTCGACAATGCGCGCCATGTCGAGGTGCAGATCTTCGGCGACGGCGCCGGCCGTGTGCTGGCCCTGGGCGAGCGCGATTGCTCGGTGCAGCGCCGCAACCAGAAGGTCATCGAAGAGACGCCCGCGCCGCTTTTGCCCGCCGCCACGCGCCAGGCGCTGCACGCTGCCGCCGTGCGGCTGGGCGAGTCGGTCAACTACCGTTCCGCCGGCACCGTTGAATTCATCTACGACCCGGCGCGCGACAGCTTCTATTTCCTGGAGGTCAATACCCGCTTGCAGGTAGAGCATCCCGTGACGGAAGCCGTCACCGGGCTGGACCTGGTGGAATGCATGCTGCGCGTGGCCGCGGGCGAAGCGCTGGATTACGCCGCCATGTCGCGCGCGCCGCAAGGCGCATCCATCGAGGTGCGCCTGTATGCCGAGGATCCGCTGCGCCAGTTCCAGCCGTCGCCTGGCGTGTTGACCGACGTGTTCTTTCCGGAAGGCCTGCGGGTGGACGGCTGGGTCGCGACCGGCACCGAGGTGCCGGCGTTCTACGACCCCATGCTGGCCAAGCTGATCGTGCATGCCGGCACGCGCGAGGCCGCGCTGGACAAGCTGGCGCACGCGCTGGCCCGCACGCGCCTGCACGGCATCGCCACCAACCTGGACTATCTGCGGCAGATCGTGGACGACGCGCGTTTTCGCGCAGGCGAGCTGTCCACGCGCTTCCTTGAAACCTTTGCCTACCGGCCCGCGGCGATCGAGGTGCTGGCGGCAGGCACCTACACCAGCGTGCAGGACTACCCTGGGCGGGTGGGCTACTGGGACATCGGCGTGCCGCCCTCGGGCCCGATGGACGACTATGCCTTCCGCATGGCCAACCGCATCGTCGGCAACGCGTCCGACGCAGCGGGCATCGAGGCCACGCTGGTCGGCCCGACCTTGCGCTTTCACGGCGATGCCGTCGTGGCGCTGACGGGAGCGGCCTGCGCCGCCACCCTGGATGGCGAGCCCGTGCCCATGTGGACGCCGGTGGCCGTGCGTTCCGGCCAGGTGCTGACGACCGGCCGCGTGCTGTCGGGCTGCCGCAGCTATCTGGCGGTGCGCGGCGGCCTGGACGTGCCGGTCTACCTGGGCAGCCGCTCCACCTTCGTGTTGGGCCAGTTTGGAGGGCATGCCGGCCGCACCTTGCGCGTGGGCGACATGCTGCCGCGGATCCGTCCTGAGCGGGACTGCGGTGCCACCGCACCTGTGTCCGAACCGCAGGCCGCGCCCGCCGGCTTGATTCCGGCCTATGGCAACACCTGGCAAATCGGCGTGCTCTACGGCCCGCACGGCGCGCCGGATTTCTTCCGGCCCGAAGCCATTGAGGCCTTCTTCGCCGCGGACTGGGAAGTGCACTACAACTCCAACCGGCTGGGCGTGCGCCTGATCGGCCCCAAGCCAACTTGGGCGCGCGAGGACGGCGGCGAGGCGGGCCTGCATCCGTCCAATATCCACGATTGCGAATACGCCATCGGCAGTATCAACTTCACCGGCGACAGCCCCGTGATCCTGACGCGCGACGGCCCCAGCCTGGGCGGCTTCGTCTGCCCCGTCACCATCGCCCGCGCCGAACTGTGGAAGGTCGGGCAGGTCAAACCGGGCGACCGGATCCGCTTCGTGCGCATCGACTATCAGCAGGCGGTGGCGCTGGAGGCGGCGCAGGACCGTTGCGTGGCCGAACTGGCGGCGCCCGCGCAGACAGAGCGGGCTGTGGCGCCGGCCACCGTGGCGGAACCCATCATCGCGGCGCTGCCGGCCGAGGGCGCACGCCCTTCGGTTTCCTACCGCCAGGCGGGCGATGGCTACCTGCTGTTGGAGTACGGCGACAACGTGCTGGACCTCGCGCTGCGCATGCGCATCCATCTGCTGATGGAGGCGCTCAACGCCGAGCCCATCGCCGGCGTGCTGGAGCTGTCGCCGGGCGTGCGCTCGCTGCAGATCCGCTACGACAGCCGCGTCATCCTGCAGGGCGCGCTGATAGAACGCCTGTTGCGGATCGAGGCGGGCCTGGCCGACGTGGCCACGCTCAAGGTGCCTACCCGCGTGGTCTACCTGCCCATGGCGTTCGAGGACTCGGCCACGCTGGGCGCGGTGCAGCGCTATCAGGAAACCGTGCGCGCCAGCGCGCCGTGGCTGCCCAACAACGTGGACTTCATCCAGCGCATCAATGGCCTGGCCAGCCGCAGGCAGGTCCGCGACATCGTGTTCGACGCCAGCTATCTGATCATGGGCCTGGGCGACGTTTACCTGGGCGCGCCCTGCGCGGTGCCGATAGATCCGCGCCACCGCCTGCTGACCTCCAAGTACAACCCGGCTCGCACCTACACCGCCGAAGGAACGGTAGGCATAGGCGGGGTCTACATGTGTATCTACGGCATGGATTCGCCCGGCGGCTATCAGCTGGTCGGACGCACCTTGCCCATCTGGAACAAGTTTCTGAAGAACCCTGTGTTCCAGGACGGCAAGCCTTGGTTGCTGCGCTTTTTCGATCAGGTGCGCTTCTATCCGGTGACGGAAGCTGAACTCGATGTGCTGCGCGAAGACTTCCGCGAAGGCCGGGCCACGGTCCGCATCGAGGAAGAGGTGTTCGATTTCGCGGCGCACCAGCGCTTCCTGGAGGAAGAAGCCGACAGCATCGCCGCGTTCCAGACACGCCAGAAGAGCGCCTTCGACGCCGAGGTGGCCTTGTGGAAAACAGAAGATGCCGCGGTGGAGCAAGCGGCGGCCGGACCCGAGCCCGAAGCCGAAGCGGCCTTGCGCGAAGGCGAAAGCCTGGTCAGCGCCGACATGTGCGGCAACGTCTGGAAGATCCCGGTGCAGGTGGGTCAGAGCGTATCGGCGGGGGACACGCTGGTGGTGGTCGAGGCCATGAAGATGGAGCTGTCCGTCATCGCGCCGGCGTCGGGGACCGTGGTCGCGATCCGCTGCGTGCCGGGCAAACCGGTGAACGCGGGCGACCCGCTCATCGTTCTGGTCGAAGACGCGACCTGCCCCGTAGCCTGACCATGCGCCTGGAATCCGCGCTGGCCGCTCCCGCCATCCGCCAGACGCCGGCCTTGGCCGGTTCGCTGGCCGACCAGGTCTATCAGCGGCTGAAAGACGACCTGTTCGACTTCCGCGTGCTGCCGGGCGAGCGCTTCACCGAGGCCGAGGTGGCGGCGCGGCTGGGCGTCAGCCGCACGCCGGTGCGGCTGGGACTGGCGCGGCTGGAGCGCGAAGGCTACGTACTGCCCCGTCCGCGCAGCGGCTGGCAGGTGCGGCCTTTCGACTTCGAACGCTTCGAGGCGCTGTACGACGTGCGCGTGGTGCTGGAGCAGGCCGCGGTGGAACGGCTGTGCGCGCGCGAGCACATGGACGAGGCAGGCATGCTGGGCGCGCTGAAGGACGTGTGGCTGGCGCCGCCGCGCCAGCGCATTCTGGACGGGCGGCTGGTGGCGCAACTGGACGAGGCTTTTCATTGTTCGCTGGTGGCCGCTGCCGGCAATCCCGAAATGGCGCAGATCCATCGCGACGTGACCGAGAAGATACGCATCGTGCGGCGGCTGGACTTCACCAAGGATTTCCGCGTGGACGCCACTTATGATGAGCACGCCGCCATCCTGCGCGCGGTGCTGGCGCGGCGGGCCGACGAGGCCACGCGCATGCTGCGTTCGCATATCGGCATGAGCCGCGCCGAGGTGCGCAAGATTACGCTGCACATGCTGCACCAGGCGCGCGAGCACGCGGGCGGCCGGGGCCTGGCGCTCCCCGACTAGCCCTGCAGCTGCTGGTAGACCTCCTGCGACACGCGCAGCAGCTCGTCGCGGCTGACTGCGCCGGACAGCGCATAGCCGAACTGTCCTTCGACCCAGTAGAACACCCGCACCGGACCTTCCTGGGTGAACTGGAATGCCGTCTGCCCGCCCGCGGCTTCGCGGGTGACGTACAGCGTCAGGCGCTGGCCGTCGGCCGCCCCGTACATGAACAGCGCGACCGGTCCCGCGCCGCCGGGCAGCAGGCGGCCTCCCACCAGTTCATAGCCGGCCTGCGACAGGGACGGCGGGCGCATGGTCGCGCCCATGCGCTTGGTCAGCCAGGTCACCAGGCCTTTTTCGTTATCGGCGCCGACCTCCACGGGCCGTCCCATGTCGGGCGCGTAGACCGCGTGGGCGATGGCGGCGCGCTGGGCATAGCCGCCCGCAATGCGTTCGGGCGCGGCGGTCGCCAGTGCGGCCTGCAGCTGGCGGGCGTCCATGGCGCCGCGCGTGATCCAGGCGGCGCTGGCGCTGATGGCGGCGATCGCCACGCCGGCGGCCAGGGCCCGCCAGGGCCAGGGGTTCGAGGGCCGCGCCAGGGGCAGGCGCAGCGGCAGCGGCTCGTCCAGCACCGGGTCCAGCATGGCGTGCAGCAGGCGCCGTTGGTCGCGCCATTCGTCGACGCGGGCCTGGTCTTGCGGATGGGAGGCCAGGAATGCTTCGACCTCGGCGCGGCGCGTGGGCGGCAACTGGCCGTCCGCATAGGCATGCAGGTCGGCTTCGGTAATCGGGGTGCCCGCGCCGGGCACCGCATGGAGGCGTTTCTCGTTCATGTCATTTCACGCGATGGAGCTTGCTGACGGTGTCGCGCGCCTGCATCAGCGCGCCCAGTTTTTCGCGGGCGCGCGACAGGCGCGACATGACCGTGCCCATCGGCACGTCCAGTATCCGGGCGGTGTCCTGATAGGACAGGTCTTCCACGCATATCAGCAACAGCACTTCCCGCTGTTCGGCGGGCAGGGCTTGCAGGCAGCGGTCCAGGTCGCGCACCTCCAGGTGGTCTGTCTGCGTGGCGCGCACCGGGGCGTCGGGCAGTTCGCCCGGGGCGGTCTGTTCGGCCCGCCGGTTGCTGGCGCGCACGCCGTCGATGAAATGGTTATGCATGATGCCGAACATCCAGGCGCGCAGCTCGCCGCGCCGCTGCCAGCGCGAATAGCGGCTCCATGCGCGCTCCAGCGTGTCCTGGACCAGGTCGTCGGCCCGGTGGGGGTCGCCCGTCAGCCCGCGGGCATAGCGCCGCAGGCTGGGGATGCAGGCCAGGATCAGGGCTTCGTCTTCGGCGCGCATGGGTTGCTGCGTGTGATGGCGGACACCGTATCAGGGCTTGGCAACGTGCCAGACTTCCTTGAAGTTGTCGCCGGTCTTGTCGCCCGCCTTGGCGTCCTTGGCATAGGTGTACAGCGGCTTGCCCTTGCTGGCCCATTGCTTGCTGCCGTCGTCGCGGGTGATGACGGTCAGGTCGCCCATGGGCTTGGCGTCGGCGCTGGCCATGACGGGCGGCCAGATCTTGGCGCACTGGTCGTTGCAGGCGCTCTTGCCGCCGGCATCCTTGTCGAAGGTGTAAAGCGTCATGCCGGCGCTGTTGACCAGCATGCCGTCCTGGGTCTTGACGGCCTGGGCCTGGGCGCCGGCCGAAAACAGGGCGGCGGCGGAGATGGCCAGGGCTGCGGCGATGTGTTTGCGCATGGTGTGCCTCGTACGTAGATAGGGAAAGTGGGAGACTGCCCCCTACAGACGCTGCCGGTCCCGGCTTTATTCCAGCCGGGCTGAAAGAAGTTGCAAAGGGTCAGCCGGCCGGCCGGACCGCGCCGGGTTCGTGACGCATTTCATATTCCAGGTCGGTTTCCTCCACGGGGATGAAGCCCAGCGCTTCATAGAGGCGCCGGGCAGGGTTGCCCTTGAGCACGCTCAGGGTGACGGGGACGCCCTCGGCGTCGGCCTCGTCCAGCACGCCCTCCAGCAGGCGGCGGCCCAGCCCGCGGCCCTGGAAGGCGGGATCGATCTGGATCTGCACGATGCGCCAGCCTGCCGGGTCCCGGCCGTGCTTGAACAGGCCGGCGGGCCGGCCGTCCAGCCAGACGATGCGGGCGTCCTCGAAACGGTAACGGATGCGGGCCAGATGGTGGTCGTCATCCAGGGGCGCGCCCGCGCGCTGCAGGTGTTCCTGCATGGTGGTCTTGCGCAGGGTGAGCAGGAAGGGCAGGTCGTCTTCGGTGGCGGGTTGCAGCGCCAGGGAGCAGGTCTGGGTCATGGATGCGGGGGAAGTGGGGGCGGCCGGCTGACGCGCCGGCGCGATTATCAGGTTATAGAGCGGTTGCGCCGCGGACGCCAGTCCGCCGCCTGGCGCTTTCAGCCCGCTCCTTGACGCCGTTGCGTCAACCCGCGCTGCCGTTGCGCGCGCACTCCCATCCCAGCTCTGCCAGCGGTTCCACCTTGGCGCCCATGGACCGGGCGTCGTCGGCTGTGGCATTGCCGCCCGAGGCGCGCGCGGCAACCCCTTGCAGGATGGCGGCCATGCGGAAGAAGCTGTAG
The DNA here is from genome assembly GCF_014851465.1 of Achromobacter sp. ACM04. Lineage (NCBI taxonomy): Bacteria > Pseudomonadati > Pseudomonadota > Betaproteobacteria > Burkholderiales > Alcaligenaceae > Achromobacter > Achromobacter sp. ACM04. The sequence goes on along the minus strand of NZ_JACUZS010000002.1, from coordinate 372,361 downwards.
GCGAGATAAAAGCCCCAATCGGACACCCCCGCAAGCCCGCGCGCCCGGCAATACGCGGCCACGACTTCGTCCTCGCTGGGGATGCCCAGCGCGGCGAGGTCGGAGCCGGCCACGCCGCGCCACAGCTGCGGCGATACGCGCCAGCACATGCTGTAGTAGGCCAGGTCCGCCAGCGGGTGCCCCAGCGTCGAAAGCTCCCAGTCCAGCAGGGCCAGCGCGCGGGGTTCGGTGGGATGGAAGATCAGGTTGTCCAGCCTGAAATCGCCATGCACCAGGCGCGTTTCGTCGCTGGCGGGAATGTTGCGCGGCAGCCAGTCGATCAGCGCTTCCATGGCGGGCAGGTCGGCCGCCGGCCGGCTTTCGCGGTATTGCCGCGTCCAGCGTGATATCTGGCGCGCGTAGTAGTTGCCTGGACGGCCATAGCTTTCCAGGCCCAGGGCCGCGTAGTCCAGTTGATGCAGGGCCGCGAGCACGCGGCTGGTTTCCGCGTAGATGGCGGCGCGCTCGGCGGGCGCGAGGCCCGGCAGGGCGGGGTCGACGAAGCTGCGTCCCTGCACGTAGTCCATCAGATAAAAGGGCGTGCCGAGCAGGCTGTCATCGGCGCAATAGTCCAGCATGCGCGGCACGGGCACGTCGCTGCGCTGCAGCGCCCGCATCACCTGGAATTCCCGGTCGATGGCGTGCGCCGAGGGCAGCAGCTTGCCCGCGGGCTGCTTGCGCAGCACGTACTGGCCTTTGTCCGTGGTCACGACGTAGGTCGGATTCGATTGGCCGCCGGCCAGGCGGCGCAGCGCCACTTCCTCCGCCCGTCCCGCATACCCTGCGCGCACCAGGTAGGCGGCCAGCGCGTCCTGGCCGTCGATGGCGTCCGCCGCCGCGCCCGTCACGATTGCGCCCCGGCCGAGTCCTGCGCCTGCCAACGCCAGAAGTCGTCGCCTTCGTCCATCAGGTACCGAGCCAGCACCATCTTGTGCACTTCCGAGGCGCCGTCGACCAGCCGGGCCTGACGCGCGTAGCGGTAGATCCAGGCCAGCGCCGTATCGCGTGAATAGCCGCGCGCGCCGGTCAGCTGGATGGCGGTGTCGACCGCCTTGTGCAGCGTTTCGGAGACGACGATCTTCGCCATCGAGACTTCCTTGCGCGCGTAGCTGCCCTGGTCCAGGGCGACCGCGGCGCGCATCGTCAGCAGGCGGCCGATTTCGATCGCCATGGCGCATTCGCCCAGCATCCATTGCACGCCTTCGCGTTCGGCCAGCGCGGTGCCGAAGCTCTGCCGGGTCGCCACGTACTCGCGCGCGATCGCCAGCGAGCGGCGGGCCAGCCCCAGCCAGCGCATGCAATGCGTCAGCCGCGCGGGCCCCAGGCGGATCTGCGTGACCTTCAGACCGTCGCCCACGCCGAGCAGGCGGTTTTCGTCAGGAATCTCCAGTCCGTCGAATACCAGTTCGCAATGGCCGCCGTGTTCCTCCGGGCCCATGATGGGAATGCGCCGCTCGATGCGCCAGCCGGGCTGGTCCGCGTCGAACAGAAAGGCCGTCAGGCCCTTGCGCGGATCGTCCGAGGTCTTGGCCATCAGGATGAAGTGCTGCGCCACGCCGGCGCCGGTGATGAACCATTTCTTGCCATGCACCCGCCACTTGCCGTCCTGCAGCGTGGCGGTGGTGCGCATCATGGAAGGGTCGGAGCCGCTGCCGGGATGCGGTTCGGTCATGGCGAACGAGGAGCGCACCTTGCCGTCCACGATGGGTTGCAGCCAGCGCGCCTTCTGCGCCTCGGTGGCGACCTTTTCCAGCACCATCATGTTGCCGTCGTCGGGCGCCGCGCTGTTGAACACCACGGGTCCGAAGATCGACACGTTCATTTCCTCGTAGCAGGCCGCCATGCCGACGCGCGACAGGCCCTGGCCGCCGCGTTCGCGCGGCATCTGCAGGGCCCACAGACCGGCTTCGCGCGCGCGGCGGCGCAGCGGCTGCAGGACTTCCTCGCGGATGTTCTCGTGTTCGTCGTAGGAGGACGGATCCGCCTCCACCGGCAGGATGTGCGTCTCGACAAAGTCCTTGATGCGCAGGCGATAGCTTTCGATTTCTGGCGTGAGGCTGAAGTCCATATTGCGTCCCGGAGTCAAAGCGTGGAAATGAGGTGTCCGCCGTCCACCACCAGGACCGATCCGGTCATGAAGGAAGAGGCGTCGGAAGCCAGCAGCAGCAGGGGAGCCGACAGCTCCCGCGCCTGCCCGAGCCGGCGCTGCGGCACGCGCCGGATCAGCGCCTGCCCCGCGTCGCTGGCGAAGAATTCGCGGTTCAGGTCGGTTTCTATGTAGCCTGGCGCCAGCGCATTGACGCGGATGCCGTGGCGCGCCCATTCCAGCGCCAGGGCCTGCGTCAGCTGGATCAGCGCGGCCTTGGAGGCGGCGTAGGCGGGAACCTGCTGGGCCACCCGCAGCCCCAGGATGGAAGCGATGTTGATGATGCTGCCGCCGCCGTGCGCCTGCATGTGGCGTCCGGCTGCCTGCGCCACCCGCCAGGTGCCGTTGAGGTTGACGTCGATCACGTCCATCCAGTCGGCTTCGCTGTGTTCCAGCGCAGGGCGCGCGGTGGTAATGCCGGCGTTGTTGACCAGGATGTCGATGGCGCCGCCCAGGCGCTCGGATGCGGCATCGAACAGACCCGCGACGCTGTCGGGCTGGGTCACGTCCAGCGCGATGGCGCAGGCCTGCCGGTCGGCGGCGGCCAGTTCCGCGGCCAGCTGCTCGCCGGCCTGCAGCCTGCGCCCGGCCAGCGCCACATGCGCGCCCGCGGCGGACAGGGTGCGCGCGAATTCCGCGCCCAGTCCGCCAAAGGCGCCGGTCACCAGGGCCCGCTTGTTGCGTAGGTCCTCGAACATGCTCATCCTCCTTCCGGCGATGCCGCCGCGCGGGTCATGCAGGCTTGTACGCCGACGCTTCCACTTCGATCAGCCACTCGGGCCGCGCCAGGGCGCGCACCACGACCAGCGTCGCGGCGGGACGGGCCTCGCCCAGATAGGCCAGCCTGACGGGGCCGAGCAGCGGCAACTGGCTTTCATCCGTGATGTAGGTCACGACCTTGACCAGATCGCCCGCATTCATCCCCGCAGCCTCCAGCATGGCCTGGATGTTGCGCCAGGCGGCATGGGCCTGGGCTTCGAAGCCTTGGGCGAGCGCGCCCTCCGACGATACTCCCACCTGGCCGGCAATGTGCAGCCAGCGTCCGGGGCCTTCGGTCAGCACGCCCTGGCTGTAGGGGCCCAGCGGAGCGCAGACGCCCGCGGGATTGAGTGGTTGGCCTGCCATAGGGACTCCTCGTGAAAGATCAGGCCCGGCCCGCGCCGGGCAGCAGCAGATCGAGCGTCTTGTTGAACAGCGGATAGCTTCCGCCCGCGAAATCGGTCAGCAGATCGAAATGGTTGCGCTGCGGCACCACCAGGTTCTCCACCTCGTGGCCATGGCTGGCGCAATGCTGCGAGAAATCCCGGCTCTGGCCGCGAAAGCCCTCGGTTTCCAGCGCGCCGGCGGCGAACACCATGGGCACTTCGTACAACGCGACGCGTTGGTACAGCCCCAGGCTGCGGGCTTCGGCCGCGCTCATGTGGAGATCGCGGTTGATGGAAGTGCGCAGCAGCGGCTCCAGATCGAACAGTCCGCTCAAGCCCACGTAGCCGCGTATCCTGCCCGCCAGGGCGGGCACCAGGTCCCGGCACAGCGCGCGGGCGGCCATGTGCCCGCCTGCGGAATGGCCGGACAGCACGATGCGGCTGGCGTCGTAGCCGTGGCGCTCTCCCTGCGCGGTCAGCCAGGAGACGGCCGTACAGGCTTCGTCGACGATCTCGGAGACGCTCGCGTGCGGCGCCAGCGTGTAGTTGGGCAGCGCCACCGCGACGCCGCGCGCCAGGTACTCGTCGGCGATGAACGAAAAGCCGTGCTTGTCCAGGGCGCGCCAATAGCCGCCATGGATGAAGACCAGCAACGGCGGCGCTGGCACGTGGTCGGGAACGAACAGGTCCAGCACGCTCGAGGGCCGCTCGCCGAAGCGCAGGTCCAGGCGCGCCTCGCGCCGGCTGCGCGTGTCGGCGCTGCGGCGCGCATAGGTAAAGTAGATTTCCTCGCGTTCGGGGTGCCGGGCGCGCAGGTTGTACTGCGCTTCCTGCTCCGGATCGATCGCCTGCTCCTGGGAAGAACACGTCATCGCTTCACCTGTCTCCTGTCAGGCGCCCAGATAGGCGGCCTGTACCCGTGTATCGTCGCGCAGCGCCTGGGCGCTGCCCGAATACGCCACCCGGCCTTCCTGCAGCACGTAGCCGTAGTCCGCGGCGCTCAAGGTCAGCCTGGCGTTCTGTTCGGCGATGAACAGCGTCAGTCCTTCCTGCTTGAGCCGCCGCAGCGACAGGAAGATGTCCTTCACGACCAGGGGCGCCAGGCCCATGGACGGTTCGTCCAGCATCAGCAGGCGCGGGCTGCTCATCAGGGCCCGGCCGATCGCGACCATCTGCTGTTCGCCGCCGGACAGCGTTCCCGCAGCCTGGCGGGCGCGCTCGGACAGCCGCGGGAACAGGTCCAGGACGAAGTCGAGGTTGCGGCGGAACTCGGATTGGCGGCGTTGCTTGAGCAGTTTGTAGCCGCCCATTTCCAGGTTTTCGCTGACCGACAGCGGTGCGAAAACGCGCCGGCCTTCGGGCACCAGCACGATGCCGCGGTCGACGATGCGGTCGGCGGGTAGCGCCTCTATCGCTTCGCCCTCGAAGCGCACGCTGCCGCGCAGGGGGCGCAGCAGGCCGCTCAGGCTGCGCATGACCGTGGTCTTGCCGGCGCCGTTGGCGCCTAGCAGGCAGCCTATCTGCCCGGCGGGAATCTCCAGGCTGGTTTCCCGCAGGACGTCGCCGGCCCCATAAGAGGCGCACAGATTGGTGATTTCAAGCATCGGGCATGTCCTCCCCGAGATAGGCCTTCAGGACCAGGGGATCGACGCGCACCGCGTCGGCCTGGCCTTCGGCGATCTTGCGGCCGTAGTTCAGGACCAGGATGTCGTCGCACAGCTGCATGACGAAGCTCATGTTGTGCTCGACCAGCAGCACGGTTACCCCGCTGGCGTTCACTTCGCGTATGACCTGGGCCACCTGCGCCACTTCGGCATGCGGCACGCCCGCGACGGGTTCGTCCAGCAGCAGCAAGGTGGGATCGGCGGCCAGGGCGCGGGCGATTTCCAGGATCTTGGCCTGGCCGAAGCTCAGGTCCGCAGCCAGCACATCAGCCTGGCGGGCCAGATGCAGCTGCTCCAGCCGTTGCATCGCGATGTCGCGCATCTGCCGCTCGTCGCGGCGCTGGCGGGGCGTGCGCAGCATGCAGGCCCACAGGCCGGAGCCGAAGCGCGCATGGCAGCCCACCATGACGTTCTCCAGCACCGTCAGGTTCTTGAAGATCTGCAGGTTCTGGAAGGTCCGGGCGATGCCCAGCCTGACGCGCTGGTGCGGCGGCAGGCCCCGCACCGAGCGGCCGCGAAAGCAAACGTCGCCGTTGCCGGGCTGCAGCAGCCCCGCGACGATGTTGAACAAGGTGCTCTTGCCCGCGCCATTGGGACCGATGAGCCCCTTGATCTGCCCTTGCTTCAGATCGAAGGACAGGTCGGCAAGCGCGGCCAGTCCGCCAAAATTGATGCCCAGGTCCCGCACCGACAGGAAATCGTGATCAGCCATGGCGCACCTTTCCCTTCGTTGCCGCCACCGGGGATGCGGGCAGGCTTGCGGAACGCCGGCACAGCCGCTGCGCCAGTCCCGCCAGCCCGCCCGGGAAGAACATCAGGACCAGGATCATGCCCAGCCCGAACAGCAGCAGCTCCACGTCGTGGAAGGCGCGCAGCAGTTCGGGCGCGGCGGTGTAGACCAGCGCGCCGAACAAGGGCCCCCAGTACTTGCCCCAGCCTCCGACCGCGACCATGACCAGCAGCAGCACCGATGCGGAGAAGCTGAAGGTTTCCGGCGATGCGAACTGGTTGAAGTGGACATAGAACGTACCCGCCAGGGCCGCCACCGCGGCGCAAAGCACGAACACCGCCACCTTGAGCGCATAGGTGTTGATGCCCAGGCTGGCCGCGCCGACCTCGCTGCCGGCCACGCTGATCATGGCGCGGCCGATGCGCGAGCGGGTCAGGTTGAGGAAGCCCCACATCAGCAGGAGGCCCGCGGCCCAGGCCAGGTAGAAGAAGCGCCGGTCGGTATCGAAGGCATAGCCCGCGATGGTGATGGGCTCGACTCCCGACAGGCCGTTGGGGCCGCCGGTGTAGTCCACCAGTTCGACGAACAGCACCGACAGGATGGCGTTGAATCCCAGCGTTGCCATCGCCAGGTAGTGACCGCGCAGCCGCAGCACGGGCAGGGCGATCAATAGCGCCGCCGTGCTTGCGACCGCCAGCGCGGCCGGGATGGAGGCGAGTGCGGGGAGGCCGTACTTGGCCGACAAGGCGCCGCTGACATAGGCGCCCAGGCCGAAGAAGCCGGCCTGGCACATGGATATCTGCCCGCAGTAGCCCATCAGCAGGTTGAGACTGGCGATCAGCATCAGGTTGATGCTGAACGTCACCGCCAGGCCTACGGCATAGCTGTTCGGCGCCACCAGCGGAAACAGGAGGAACAGGCCCCACAGCGCCAGCAGGATGCGCAGGTCGTGGCGCGCGCCGTCCCCGGGCGGATGGATTTCGGATTTCATCGTCACCCCCTTCAGACCTTGTTGATTTCGGCTTTGCCCAGCAAGCCCTGGGGACGGTAGAACAGCACCAGCAACAGCACGATGAAGGACAGCGCGTCCTTGTATTGCGAGGAAATCAAGCCGCCTCCCAGCGCCTCGATCACGCCCAGCAGCACGCCGCCAAGCAAGGCGCCCTGCAAACTGCCCAGCCCGCCCAGCATGGCCGCGCTGAAGCCCTTGAAGCCGAGCATGGTGCCGTGGTCATAGGAGGTGAAGGTCAGCGGCGCGATGATCACGCCCGCGATGCCGCCGGCCAGAGCCGCGAGCACGAAGGCCACCGTCACCGAGCGCCGCACGTTGATGCCGACCAACGCGGCGGCGTCTCGGTCGATGGCGGTCGCGCGCAGGGTCTTGCCCAGCAGGGTGCGCTCGAAGAAGAAATGCGTGCCCAGCATGAAGAGCAGCGCCACCCCCATCACCCAGAAGCTCTGCGGCGGAATCTGCGCGCCCGCCAGCGGCACCGGCGTGTCGCCCGAGAATGCGGGATAGCCCATCGGCGTTTTGCCCAGCCCCAGCATCACCAGGCTTTTGGTACAGATGGCCAGGCCGATGCTGAGCAGCGTCACCAGCAGGGGCGCGGGCTTTTTCAGCGGATGGATCACCAGGCGTTCGGACAGGCCGCCCGCCAAGGCCACCAGGGCCACCGCCGCCAGACAGGACAGCCAGAGCGGCAGTTCGGCGACCGCATAACAGGCGGCCGCCACCATGCCGCCCATCATGACCCATTCGCCCTGGGCGAAGTTGATGGCGTCGGTGCTCTTGAATATGACGTTGAATCCCACCGCCACGATGGCGTAGATGCTGCCGGTGGTGATGCCGGCGACCAGCAGTTGGATGATTTGCGCGGACATGTCCATGGCGAAGCCCCGGCGCCGCTCAGTTGGGACGGCGCGAGGTGAGCGCGATGCCGGGCAGTTCGACGCCGAACTCGGCCAGGCGCCGCGTCACCGTCTCCAGGTACGACCACACGACCTCATACTCCCGGTCTGCGGACGCAGCGCCCAGGCCCGCTTCGGCCGTCAGCGCGTTGGCACGGCTTTCGGCGCCGTCGGGCTCTGCCAGCCAGGGGCAGTGGTAGCCGCGCAGTTCGACCTCGTTCAGATAGCCCGACACGGCCTGCGCCACGGCGGCGCGGTCGGCGTCGGACCAGGCCGCGGCGCGTTCGGCCACATAGAGCCAGCCGAAGGTGGCGTGACGCTCCTTGGCCTGCACGCACTGTTCCAGGATGCGGCGGGCAACGGGTTCCCGGGCGTTCTCCAGGTAGGCCCGGAACAGTTCCAGCTCCAGGCCGTCTTCCACCGCGGCGTGCGTGGTGAAGAAGGCGTCGGCATGGCAGGCGGCATCCAGTACCTGGCGGTGCCGGCATTGGTTGAAGATGGCTTCCTGCTGCGGGCTGGGCGGGCGGTTCAGGTAGCCGCCCAGCAAGGTGGCGTAGCGGTGGAAGCACTCGATCTGCCAGGCTTCCTCGGTGTTGCGCACGGTGAGAAAGTACTTGGGGTCGGACTCGCGGCCGCTCTCCAGGCACAGGCGCACCAGCAGCGCCGGCGTTTCGCTCAAGCCGGCGTATTCCACCCAGGCGCGGCGGCTCCAGGTCAGGCGCGCCGCATCGCGGACTTGCGCGTCGAGGGCGCCTGGATCCAGGCTGGCCCAGGGAATATCGGTCTCCGGCGCCCAGCGCTGCTGCTTGCCGGTTTCGTAAAGTTCGCGGATCGAGGTGATGGACTGCTTGAGCGTCAGCGGGAAGCGGCGCTCAACGGGAATTCTGGTCGTGGCTGCGTTCATGTCGGGTTTCCTCGCGTTCAGAATTCGCCGATCTTCGGGTGGTGCAGCAGGGGCAGATGCACCCCCCAAGGCTCCATCTGGCGGCGCACGCGCTGCACGGTTTCAACGAACAGGGGCTTCTCCAGTTCTTCGACCGTGGAACCCAGGCCGGCTTCCCAGGTGAGCCGGTCCACTTCCATTTCGGCGCGAGAAGCCGGATTGTCGGGCGCCAGCCATGCGCTGTGATAGCCGTTGAGCTCGACCTTTTCCATCATGTTGATCACGGCGTTTTCCACTACCTTGATTTCGGCGGCGGACATCTGCGGAATGCGGTGGTCGAGAAAGCGCCAGCCGAACGCGCAGTGCCGCACCTCGTCGCGCATGATGCGGGCGCAGATCTGCTTGGCGACGGGATCGCGGGTGATTTCGACCAGGTGGCGGAAGACGTCGAATGCGATTTCCTCGGCGGCGCAGACCAGCGCCGCGAGAATGGCCTCGACCGACACCTCGGGATCCAGCGCCATCTTGCGCACGCCATGGGTGGCGACGGAGCCCTGGTAGGCGGCCTGGGCCGGCTGCTCCATGTAGCCGCCCAGCGCCTCGGCCATGCGGTAGCAGGCTTCGGCGTGGCGGCTTTCCTCTTGTGAGCGGATGGTGAAGAACAGCCGCAGGTCGGGTTCGCACTTGTCGTGGCAGAAGCGGATCTGCAGGGCGGGGCTTTCCGAGATGGCGCCGTATTCGCTCCAGGCCCGGCGGCTCCAGTACTGGCGGGCCGCGTAGCGCTGCTCGGGCGTGTACTGCGAGGCGTCGAACAGATGCCAGTCGATGTCGGTGCGCGGGTCCCACTGCTTGACCGTTGCCAGGTGGTAGAGGTCGCGGATCTTGGGGATCCGGGTGTCCAGGTCCAGCGGAAAGATGCTTTCCGGATCGTCCAGGATCGTACGCGGCTCGGCGCTTGCTACGTTCATGACTGCACTCCCTGGTTTGCAGCGCCCGCGGCGCGCGTGAGTGGAGGTTGCGGAGATGGAACTGCTTTACTTGTAGTCGGCCAGCCGGAACTGCCCGTCGCGGTAGCCCAGCATGACGATGTCGTCCTTATCCAGGCCCGAGTGGCGCTGGGGCGAGAAATTGAAGACCCCGCCCACGCCCTGGTAGCCGGTGATGGCGGTCAGCTGTTCACGGGTCTTTTCCTTGTCGCCGCCGCTCTTGTCCAGGGCGGCGCGTGCCAGCATGATGGCGTCGTAGGTCTGGGCCACGAACTGGTTGGGCTTGCGCTTGTAGCGGGCCTCGAAGCGCTTGCTGAGGTCCACGATGCGCGTCTTGATCGGGTCGGCGTCGGGCAGGTCCTGGCCCACCGGGAACTTGACGCTGACCAGCAGCAGGTCCTTGACCGAGTCGCCGGCCAGCTTCATGTAGCGCTGGTCGACGAAACCGTAGCTGTGCACCAGGGTGAGCTTGTCCAGGCCCAGCTGCTGCGCCTGCTTGATGAACACCACGCCAGCCGGGGTGACGGTCCAGCAGATGATGGCCTGCACCGACGCATTCTTGATGCGCGTGAGCTGCGGGGTCAGGTCGGTGTCGGCGGGGTTGAAGGATTCATACGTGATGTCGATGCCGCGCTTGGCGGCAAGCCGCTTCATCTGTTCGACGGCGCTCTGGCCGAAGCCGCTGTTGTCGGCCAGCAGGGCGGCGCGCTTGATGCCTTTCTTGTCGAAGTAGTCCAGCACCCGGTCGATCACCTGGTCGTCGTCCACGGTGCTCTTGAACACGTACTTGCGTTCGGCCACCGGCATCACGATCTGCATCGAGCCTTCGGTGGAAATGAAGGGCGTGGCGGCCTTGTCCACCATCGGCACCATGGCCATGGCGATGCCGCTCATGTTGCCGCCGCCGACGATGATGTCCACCTTGTCCTGGGACAGCAGCCGCTTGGTGGCGTTGATGGCCTTGGCGGTCTGGCTTTCGGCGTCGTAGAACACCCATTCGACTTTCTTGCCGCCGATGCCGCCGGCGGCATTGATGTCGTCGATGGCCATTTCCATGCCGGCCTTCATGTCTTCGCCGAGGAAGGCGGCGGGACCGGTCACGGACAGGATGGATCCTATCCGCACCGTATCCTGCGCGCTGGCGGCGTGCATGCCCAGCATCAGCGCGGCGGCCGGCAGCGCGATGGCCGCGCGGCGCGAGAACTCCAGAAACGTCTTTAAGCAAGTCATGGTGCTACTCCTGTGCCTGATGCGGGATTTAAGGGGGTGCAGCAACTTCCACGAACAGCGAAAACGTAGTCGGCTAGGCCTCCGCCACGCCGGGTGGGTTGCGGAACTCGAGCGAGTCCGACACCTGGTCCGTCTTGCCTGCGCCGTTCTGCAGCGGTACGCGCACCGAGTACCGGACCTGGTCCGCGCGGTAATGCGACAGGCCGGACATGACCGGCCGGTCCTGCTTGTCGAAATACACCAGGTGCCGCGTCAGGACGGGATCGCCGGGCAGGAGGCTGAGGTAATCGGCATGTTCGGCCTGCACCGCGCCGCCCTCGATCTTGAGGTTGCCGTAGGCCAGCTCGACCTGGCGGCCGATCAGCTCCAGCAGGGAGCCCGCCTCGGCCTGGCGGGCGTCGATGTGCGGGATGCGGTCGGTGCGCACATAGCGGTAGTCGATCGAGATCGGCACCTGCTGGACCGTGCGCAGGCGCAGGATGCTCCAGACCGGGGTGCCGGGCGCCACGTCCAGTTCGCGCGCCACGACGGCCGAGGCCGGTTCCTGCGCGCAGTGCAGCACCCGCAGGCTGAGGGGACGGCCGTGTGCGGACCACTGGTCGATGAAGTCCATGGCCGGGCTGAACTGTTCGTCGATCTTGGGGGCGCAGACGAAGGTGCCGGAACCGCGGACCCGCCGCAGATAGCCTTCGTCCACCAGTTCCTGGATGGCCTGGCGCACCGTCATGCGGCTGACGTTGAATTGTTCGCTCAGCTCGTGGTCGGTGTGGAAGCGGTCGCTTTCCTGCTGCCAGTTCAGGATCATCATCAGCACGCGCCGCTTGATCTGCACATAGAGCGGCAGAGGGGAGTCGCGGTCCAGCGCCACGGGGCTGCTGGAGACGGGGGACTCGCTGCGGACGTTCGTAAGAGTGGACATGACAGCTGGTTTCCGGAATATGTATATAGGATTTGTATATTTGTCTAGTTAACTAGACTTTATGATATATTGATTTCGAAAGTCAAGTACGGATTAGCGATATGAATATTTCTACGCTCGACCTTGCGCTGGCGCTCCCGCCCCACAGCCTGGATGCCGTTCTGTCCTTTGATCAGCCCGCCTCGCTGGACCGGGCGGACGTGCTCATATGGAATCCCGCCGGCCTGTACCCCGCGCTGGAGGCGGCCTGCGAACGCACCGATCCGCCGGTGCTGGGGGTGGGCGCGTCGGAATGGCTGCTGGCCACCAGCCGCCATTGGCGCGAACAATTCAAGCGCCTGCTGGCCGCGGGCGGCACCCTGGTGGCGTTGGTGCCCGCGCCGCGCACGGTGGGCGTGCATACCTTGCAGGACATTCTTCCTTACGACTGGTCCGATCCGCTCTGGCCGCGGCGGGTGCGCAGCCAGCCGATCGACGGCGCTGCGCTGCCGCGCCAGGCGGGCGAGCCTTTCCGCACGCTCTTCACCGAAGCCGCGCGCTGTTTCCAGCCCTGCGCGACTCTCGCCGAGGCGCCGGGCGCGGGCATACTCGAGGACGGCCAGGGCATGACGCTGGCAAGCTACGCCAGTGAGCCGCCGGGCCGCCTGCTGCTGCTTCCGGCGCTGGCGCCGGATCTGGCGCAGGACGAAGCGGGCGCGGCGCTGTTTCTGCAGGAGCTGCGCCGCTGCATCGAACGCCTGGGCCAGCGCAGCGGCGTGCGTCTGGCGGGGTGGCTGGATCTGCAGCGCGGCCCGGCAGACGAGCAATTGCACGCCCGTCGCGCGCAATGCCTGCGCGAGCGCCATGCGCTCGACCTGGAATTGCAGGAACTGGACCGCGCCATGGCCGAGCGCGACTTTTTCAAGCAGCTGCTAGCTGGCGAAGGCCTGGGAGCGGGGCTGGCGGCCGCGGAAGTCTTCCGCCGCAAGAGCGCGCCAGTGCATGCGGACTGGGTCGAGAAAGACCTGCACATCGTTGAACTCGATCAACGCAACCTGCTGCTCAAAGTGCGGCTGGCGGATGAACCTCTGGATGCCGCGGCGCTACGCCGGCTGGAAGAGGCCCGCGTGCGGGTGGCGGATTACTTTTCCAGGCCGACTTCCATCCTCGTCGCGGACTGCGCCGACAATGCCTTGCCGCCGTCCGCGCGCGCGCCGCGCCAGCATGCCGTGCTGGAAGGCCTGGACGATGCCTATGTGCTGAACGGGCTGCACCTGTATGGCTGGCATCTGGAGACTCCCGGCGACAGCCCTGACCGCCTGCTGCAGCGTTTGATGCAGGCGGATGCGGACCTGAGCGATTCCCTGCTGCGCGCGACGCTGCGCGGCCTGACCCCGCCAGCCGACGCCTGAAGGGCGTGGTGAGCGTTTCGCTACTGTGAGACTCCGATGCCCGCCGACACCCCCGACCTGCAAGTCCTGGATATCGAACGCAACAGCGCCAACCATCTGGCGCTTTCGCCGCTGACCTTCATCGAGCGCGCGGCGAAGGTCTATCCGGAACGCACTGCCATCGTCCATGGCGCGCTGCGCCAGAGCTGGCGCGAAACCTATGCACGCTGCCGCCGGCTGGCCAGCGGGCTGGCGCGCCTGGGGGTGCGGCCCGGCGATACGGTGGCCGTGATGGCGCCCAATATCCCGGCGCTGTACGAGGCCCATTTCGGGGTCGCCATGGCGGGCGCGGTGCTCAACGCCCTGAACACCCGGCTGGACGCCGAAACACTGTCCTTCATCCTGGATCATGGCGCCGCGGTGGTGCTGCTGACGGACCGGGAGTACGCTCCCGTCATGGCGCAGGCCTTGGCCAAGACCCGCAGGCGCATCCGCGTGGTGGACATCGACGATCCCGAATACGGCGGGCCGGGCGAACTGCTCGGGGAAATGAACTACGAAGCCCTGCTGGAGACGGGCGACGCGGCGGCCGGGTTCCCCTGGCCGGCGGACGAATGGCAGTCGCTGTGCCTGAACTACACCTCCGGCACCACCGGCAGCCCCAAGGGCGTGCTGTACCACCATCGCGGCGCCTATCTGAATGCGATGGGCAACGCCCTGGCCTGCGATATGCGCCAGCATGCGGTGTATCTCTGGACCTTGCCGATGTTCCACTGCAATGGCTGGAGCTTTCCCTGGACCATCGCACTGCTGGCGGGAACCAATGTCTGCCTGCGGCGGGTCGAGGCCGGCGCCATTTTCGACGCCATCCAGGCGAATGGGGTCGATTATTTCTGCGCCGCGCCGGTGGTGCTGGGCATGCTCATCAACAGCCCGCCCGAAATCAAGCGGCGCGCGATCCGGCCGGTGCAGGCGCTCACCGGCGGCTCTCCGCCTCCGGCCGCCGTCATCGCGGCGATGGACGAACTGGGCATAGACGTCACGCATCTGTACGGCCTGACGGAGAGCTACGGTCCGTCGATCAGCTGTGCCTGGCACGAGGCCTGGAGCGATCTGCCGCTGGATGAGCAGGCTGCGCTGAAGGCCCGCATCGGCGTGCGCAAGCACACGATGGAACAGGTCCGCGTGCTGGATCCCGCCACGCTGGCGCCCGTGCCGCCGGACGGCGTCACCGTGGGCGAAATTATGATGCGCGGCAACACGCTCATGAAGGGCTATCTGAAGAACCCGCAGGCCACGGCGGAAGCCTTCGCCGGAGGCTGGTTCCATACCGGCGATCTGGCCGTGGTGCATCCCGACGGCTATCTGCAGGTCAAGGACCGCGCCAAGGACATCGTGATATCAGGCGGAGAGAACATCTCGACCGTCGAGGTCGAGGATGCGTTGTACGGGCATCCCGCCGTATTGGAAGCCGCCGTGGTGGCGCGGCCGGACGCCAAGTGGGGCGAGACGCCTTGCGCCTTCGTCACGCTGAAGGATGGCAGCGCCGCGACGGCGGAAGAACTGACCAGCTTCTGCCGGGGCCGCCTGGCGGGTTTCAAGGTGCCGCGCACTTTCGTGTTCGGCCCGTTGCCCAAAACCGCCACGGGCAAGATCCAGAAGTATCTGCTGCGCGAACAGGCGCGGCAGCTGTGAATTCGCCGCCGCCGGCGCGGCCCTAAGCGCGCGGCAGCAGGTCCAGCGCCTGCGCATCAAAGCGCCGCAGATTGGGGAACACCAGCCCCAGATCCTCGCGGCTGGCGCCGAACCAGCCGCCCAGGGACGCGCCCAGCTGATCCACGGCCAGGGTCGGCAAGAGGCGGCCGTTGTCGACGAAGCCGGGGCCGTCCAGGGCGATTTCCGGATGGCTGCCGTAGTAGCGGCCGCCCTTGACCGCGCCGCCCAGTACAAAGTGATGCGAGCCCCAGCCGTGGTCGGAGCCGTTGCCGTTGGAGCCCAGGGTGCGGCCGAATTCGGATGCCGTGAACGTGGTCACCTGGTCCGCCACGCCTATCGCGGACAGCGCCTGCTGGAACGCGGCCAGCGCCTGGCCCAGTTCCTTGAGCAGGGCGGGGTGGGTGTCGTTCAGTCCGGCGTGGTTGTCATAGCCGTTCTGCGAGACGAAGAAAACCTGGCGGCGTGCGCCCAGCGCCTGGCGCGCCGCGATGATGCGGGCGACGATTTTCAGCTGCTGCGCCAGGGGGGACGAGAACTCGCCCGGCACGGCCACGTCCGCGAGGGCTGCGCGCAGGCGTCCGTCGGCGTCGATGGACTGCGCGGCGATGCGCGACATCTCGCGTTCCATCAGGTGCTCGCGCGGCTGCGTGATGAGCTGGCGCAGCAAGGCCGTGCAGGCGCTGGAGCCATACATGTCGCGGCCCAGCAGGTCTATCTGCGTGGAGCCGTGGATGCCCACGCGGTATCCGGCGATCTTGCGTCCGGCCAGCAGCACGCTGCTGCCGCCCGCAGTGATGCCCGTGAAGGTGCGCTGCGCGTTGGCGTCCGCGAACAGGTCCGTCAGCCTCCCGGCCCAGCCCGACGCCGCGCCTTCCGGCGCCAGCGCCTGCCAGTACGACTGCTGGTCGTTGTGGGAAAACAGCTTGGGCGGCAGTGGCACGCGCGCGCCTATGTATTCCTGCTTGGAGGTGGGCGCAACCAGCGGACCGATGTTCAGCAGCACTGCCATGTCGCCGCTTTCATACAAGGGCTTGAGCGGAGCCAGCGATGGGGCCAGCGCAAACTGGGCGCCGCCGGAGGCGGGTTCCTTGCCGCGCAGCGCCGTGGCCTGCAGGGCGTTGCGCGGCAGGGCGATGTCGGTGCGCGCCTGGGCATAGGCCTTGTAGGCGGCCGTGTCGTAGGGAACCAGCGAGTTGTAGGGGTCGTTGCCGCCGTACAGGAACACGCAGACCAGCGCCTTGTACGAGGAGGCTGGCGCTGATTGCGCCGCGGCCGCGCCCAGGGCCGCCAGGTTCAGCGCCAGTGGCGCGGCGGCGCCCGTGGCGCCCAAAGCGCAGGCGCGCAGCAGGAATTCGCGGCGGCTGGTTTGCGCGGCGTGGCGGGAATTCTTCATTTCTGCACCAGGTATTCGGGGCTGGCGGCCACCAGCATGATGGCGGCGCGCACGCGGTCGCGCGGCCGGCCCGCCGGTATCGTGGCCACGGCGCGCGCGATGCTGCCGGCGGTCTCGGCGGAATAGGCATCGCCCGCCAGCAGCAGCGCCACCCGCGCCACCAGCGCGGACGGATCCTGCGCCAGCGCGATCTCGGCGGCGTAGGGCGTCTGCAGATCCTCCCACCCCCGGTCCACATAGATGGCCAGGAAGTTCAGGTAGCCGGCAATGCTGGTCTCATCGGTGATCTGCAGTTCCGGCGCCACCAGGTTCCTGCGCGCCAGCTCGGTCACCGGCGGCACGTAGCGCGGACGGAAGAAATTGAAGACGCTGGCGGATCGCATCGGGCTCTGGGCCAGCCGGATCGTGTTGTCAGTGGTGTCCGGCATGGCCCAGGCGCCGTTGTTGGAGGTCGCCCCGAAAGCCCGCGCCCAGGCCGCGAAGCGCACGATGGGTTCGCGCACCTTGCCCCAGCCGGGCGCGGCCAGGTCGGGGTTGCGCGCCTCCGGGTCCAGCAGGACGGCGCGCACCACGGCCTTCAGGTTGCCGCGCTTGCCGCTGCCGTCGTCGTTGAAGGCGGCCGACACGCGCGCGACATAGGCGCGGCTGGGATTGCTGGTGACCAGCCGCTGGATCAGCTGCGTGCCGATGAAGGGGCCCACGTTGGGATGGGCGCAGATCACTTCCATGGCGCGCTTGAGCGACAAATGACCGTCGGTGCCTGCCGGCACCACCGCGCCCAGAAAGCGCTTCTCGGCCAGCGAGTGCAGCGCATTGTTCAAGGCCATGGGGCGGCGGTGGAATTCGACGTCGGTTTCGGGGCCGTTGATGTCCCAGCCGGTGAAGACCTTGGCCAGCCCCTGCACGTCCGCGTTGGTATACGTTTCCACGGGCGCGCCGTTGACCATTCTTTTGGCGCCGTCCGGTTCCAGCTCCAACAGTCCGATGCTGAACAATTGCATGACTTCGCGGGCATAGTTCTCGTCGGGATGGCGGCCGGTCTTGGGATCTTCCTTGCGGTTGCCGCGATAGGTCAGCATGCAGCCCATGGACAGGTTGCGCGTGACGGCCGTCAGCAGTTGCTGGTAGTTGCCCAGGGCATGCTCGGCCAGCAGGTCCATGAAACCCGCGGCGCCGAACAATGGCCAGGACGCGGTGATGGACGATACGCCCACCACGAAGATCTCCGACAGGGCAAACGCGACCCGCGTGCGGACCTGATCCGGGGCCGAGATGAACTTGCGCCACAGCGTGGATTCCAGGGGCGCGTTGATGCCGTTGCCCTTGAACTCCTCGGTGTTCTTGCGCTGCTGCAGCAGCCAGTCGAAATGGGTCTGCGACGGCGGCATGGCCAGCTGCGCGTCCAGCCAGGCCGCGTAGCCGTCGCGCACCACGGCGTCGATCTCGGCGGGCGTGGGGCCGAACGTGGCCTGCGCCAGGAAACGCGAGGCCTGGCCCGGGGTCGGTTTTGCGTGGGAAGTATCGGCGGACTGCGGCGCAGCCGCTGACGGCGTAGCGGACATGCGCGGCACCTCGTCGAATGCGAAAACCTACGGTACTGAAGCCCCGGGCAGGCTTCAATACCGTCATTCGGACGAGAGACTAGTCCTAAAGCATGAGCTTCAGACCGAACGCGTGATGCCGCCGTCGATGCGGATGTTCTGGCCGGTGATGTAGGAAGAAGCGTCGGATGCGAGGAATGCGATCAGGTCGGCGACTTCTTCGGCGGTGCCGTAGCGGCCCATCGGAATGCGCGTGCGGCGGTCTTCCTTTTCAGGCAGGCTGTCGATGAAGCCCGGCAGCACGTTGTTCATCCGTACGTTGTGTTCGGCGTACTCGTCGGCGAACACCTTGGTGAAGGCGGCCAGCCCGGCGCGGAACACGCCCGAGGTCGGGAACAGCGCTTCGGGTTCGAAGGTGGCGTAGGTCGAGATATTGACGATGGCGCCGGACTTCTGCTGCTTCATCACCGGCGCGACCAGGCGCGCGATGCGCACCACGTTCAGCAGGTAGAACTCCATGCCCAGGTGCCAGTCCTCGTCGCTGATCTCCAGCAGCGGGCCCTTGGGGCCGTGGCCGGCGCTGTTGACCACGGCATCTATCCTGCCCCATTTTTGCTGCGTGGCGTCCACCAGCCTCGCCAGGTCTTCGGGCGAGCGGTTGGATCCCGTGACGCCCAGGCCGCCCAGTTCCTGCGCCAGCGCCTCGCCCTTGCCGGAGGAGGACAGGATGGCTACGCGCCAGCCGTCAGCCGCCAGTTTGCGCGCCGCCGCCGCGCCCATGCCGCTGCCGCCGGCGGTGACGATTGCCACTTTTTCCGTGCTCATGCTCACTCCTGGTCTTGAATTATTTGGGAGCGGCCATTGTAGAAGCGGGAGCGACCCGCCACACCACATTGCCGACGTCGTCGGCCGTCAGCAGGCCGCCCTGGCGGTCTATCGCCACCCCTACCGGCCGTCCCTGGGCTTCGCCGCTTTCGTTCAGAAAGCCCGTCAGCACGTCGCGCGCCGGCCCGTCGGGCTTGCCGTCGCGAAACGGCACGAAGATGACCTTGTAGCCGCTGCGCGGATCGCGGTTCCACGAACCATGCTGGCCCACGAACATGCCGTCCGTGTAGGGCGCGGGCAGGCGCGACCCGCCCGACCAGGCCAGCCCCAGCGAGGCGGTGTGCGGGCCCAGCGCGTAGTCGGGCACGATGGCGCGCGCTACCAGGTCCGGACGCGGCGGCTGGACCCGGCTGTCGACGTGCTGGCCGAAGTAGCTGTAGGGCCAGCCGTAAAAACCGCCATCCCGCACCGAGGTCATGTAGTCGGGCACCAGGTCGCTGCCCAGTTCGTCGCGCTCGTTGACGGCCGTCCACAGCGTTTTGCCGTCGGGCGCCCAGGCCATGCCCACGGGGTTGCGCAGGCCGGTCGCGTACAGGCGTTTGTTGCCGCTGGCCACGTCGATTTCCCAGATGGCGGCGCGGCCCTCTTCGATGTCCATGCCGTTTTCGCCGACATTGCTGTTGGAGCCGACAGAGGCGTACAGCTTGCTGCCGTCGGGGCTGGCCAGCAGGTTCTTGGTCCAGTGGTGGTTCAGGCCCGCAGGCAGGTCGGTGACCTTCACGCCGGGGGCGGTGATCCGCTCCTGGCCGGTTTCGTAGGGAAAGCGCAGCACGGCGTCGGCGTTGGCGACGTATAACTGATTGCCGATCAAGGCCATGCCGAAGGGCGAGTTCAGGCCGTCGAGCAATACGCTGCGCGTTTCGGCGATGCCGTCGTGGTCGGCATCGCGCAGCAGGGTGATGCGGTTTGCGCTGGGGGTCCTGGCGCCGGCGCGTTTCATCACCAGGCCGGCGACCCAGGCCTTGAAGCCGCCGGAAGCCGACTCGGGCTTGGGCGGCGCGTTGGTCTCGGCCACCAGCACGTCGCCGTTGGGCAGCACGTACAGCCAGCGCGGATGATCCAGGCCGCTGGCGTACGCCGTTACCGACAGCCCGTTGGCTGCGACGGGCTGTGCGCCCGCGGGCCAGCCCACGGCCTTGGCCGTCTTCACGGTGGGTATGGTGGTGGGATTGGGGGCGGGCAGTTGAGGCGACGGGCCCATGCCGGCTTCGACCGGCAAGGTGGCCATTTCGCCGCAGGCGTTGAGAGTGGCGGCGGCCATCACGGCGGCCAGCAGAATGCGGGGGGTGGGCATGACGCATGCTCCGGGGGCGGTGAGGTCCATCATACGCTTGGACCTCCGTAGCCCCGGCGCGCTCAACGCATCTGGAACGCTTCCTGATGCCAGCGCACGGGCTTGGCGCCCAGCTTGCGCAGGCCGCGCCTGAGCGCGTCGGCCAGGCCGGCGGGTCCGCAGAACCAGACGTCGGCGACACGGCCCGCGGCCACCTCGCCCTGCGCCAGTGCTCCAGCCGTCAGCGTATCGCCGTCGTGCGCGCTATGGATGGCGAGCGTCACGCCGTCCAGCGCGGCGCAGCGTTCCTTGAGCAGCGGCACGAAAGGATCTGCCGAGGCATCGCGCACGCAATAGTGCAGCCACACGCGCGGCGTTGGCGCTTGTCCTTCCTGCAGGGCTTCCAGCCATGCGAGGAAAGGGGTGACGCCTATGCCGCCCGCCACCCAGACCTGCGATGCTGCGGCAGCGTCCGGCTCCAGTTGAAAGCGCCCATAGGGGCCTTCGACGGCGACCGGCTGGCCGATGTGCAGCGTGCGCGCCAGGCCGCGGGTGTAGTCGCCCAGCGCCTTGATCTGGAACGTGACGCGAGATTCGCCCGCCACGGGGGCGCTGGCGATGGTGTAGGGATGGGCGCCTTCCTTGCGGTCGAACGTGACGAAGGCGAACTGTCCCGCCTGATGCTCCCGCCAATTGGCGTCGAGTTCGCAGCTGACCTCCAGGATATCGCCTGGCTGGTGCGCCAGCGACACGATCCTGCCTTGCGCGCGGCGGCCGCTGCCCACGCGTCCCAGCAGCGCCACCAGCGCGGCATAAGAACCGGCGGCCAGCAGCGGAATCAACAGCAGGCCGACCGGACCGCTCCAGTAGCGCGCGGGAGCCAGCGCTGCCGTGTGGAACGCCAGCGCCAGGAACAGCACAGGCATCGCGCGGTGCAGGAGACGCCAGCCCCGGTAGGGAAAGCGCCGCCACAAGGTGATTGCGAGCATCGCCAGCAGCAGGTAGATCGACCACTCGCCCAGGTCCTTGGCCAGGCCGCGCGAGCTTTCGAACAGCGTCAGCACGACGTCGCGGGCGGGGCGGTTGCCCGCGTCCGCCAGGCTCTTCAAGGGGCCGCTGGCCAGCTTCAGCAACCAATGGGCGGCGCCGGCTGATACTGCGAGGATTCCGGCCCATTTGTGCAACCGGTATATCTTGTCCATGCCGCCCAGCGGGCGTTCCAGCCACGAGGGCCGCAGCGCCAGCAGCATGATCAATGCCATCAGTCCGATGGACCAGACGCCGGTGAGGTAGAGGCCTTGCTGGCGCGCCACCCAGTACCAGGCGCCGGTGGCCGGCGGCTGCAGGATGAACGCGTCCAGGCCCCAGGCCAGGGTCAGGACTAGCAAAAAGCCGCCTATGGCGGCGCCGGTTCCTATCGGTTTCATGATGGTGTCCATGTCGGGACGCTCGGCCCGCCGGATGCGGGCGGAGCGGGGTAGGCGCGTAGGCGCCGGCGCTTCAGTCCTTGATGCGGCTGCGCAGGACGGCGCCGCTCTGGGCGTCGACCCGCAGCTTCACGCGCTGGCCTTGCGCGTTGTCGGCCTTGACGTCGTAGCGGCCGTGCTCGAGCTCGATCTCGGTGATGTTGCGATAGCCCGCGGCGGTCAGCGTGTCGTAGATCTGGCGCACTGTCAGCGTCGCGTTGGCGGGGGCAGTGGCGGCGGGCTGGGCCGGCGCCGGGGCGGTCGTCTGGGCGTGCACGGCGGCGGTGCCGGTCAGGGTTGCGGCGCCAAGCGCCAGGGCGGCCAGGGTGTTGCGGATTGCGGTCATGGAATGGCTCCTAGGTTGTTGCGGGTTGCCGGAATGGCGACCATGACCGCATTATTCGGGTGTGCGGATGAACCAATTCTGAAGCTGCCGTTCACGTGCCGTTCATTTTTCCGGCGCTATAACTGGGCGGACAATCGCCTCTTATGGCGGACCCCGAATGCGAAAGAAACCATGACCCGAGGAACCCGTACCCGAATCTGGCTGTCCTGCGGCGCGCTGATGCTCGCGCTGGCCGCGGGCCCCAACGCGGGCCTGGCCGATGAAAGCGACCACGAACAAGCGCGCCAGGCCTTGCAGGCCGGCAAGGTGCTGCCCCTGCGTTCGGTGCTGGACATCGTCGAACGCGACTATCCTGGGCAGGTGGTCAAGGTCGAGTTCGAAGAGGACGACGGCGAGTTCATCTACGAGATCCGGCTGCTGCAAAGCGGCGGCCGGCTGGTCAAGCTGAAGATCGACGCGCGCGACGGCAAGGTGCTGGGCGTGAAGGGGCGCGACATCCAATTCCGGGACAAGCACTGATGCGCATACTCGTGGTTGAAGACGAGCCGACCCTGGCCACGCAGTTGGCCGATGCCTTGCGCCAAGCGGGCTATACCGTCGACACCGCCGCGGACGGCGGAACGGCCCAGTACATGGGCGCGGTCGAGACCTACGACGTGGTGGTGCTGGACCTGGGCCTGCCGGTCATGGACGGCCTCACCGTGCTCAAGCAGTGGCGCGCGGGCGGCCAGGGCATGCCGGTGCTGATCCTCACGGCGCGCGACAACTGGCACGAGAAGGTCGCCGGCATCGATGCCGGCGCCGACGATTACCTGACCAAGCCCTTCCACATGGAAGAGCTGCTGGCGCGGGTGCGGGCGCTCTTGCGCCGCTCCAGCAACCACGCCAGCGCGCAATGGCGCTGCGGTCCGCTGATGCTGGACACGCGGCAGGCCAAGGTCACGGTGGACGGCCAGGCGCTGTCCCTGACCAGCCATGAATTCAAGGTGCTGGCCGTGCTGATGCAACGCGCGGGCGAAGTGATTTCGCGCAGCGAGCTGACCGAGCACGTCTACGCCCAGGACAATGACCGTGACTCCAACACCATCGATGTGTTCATCGCGCGGCTGCGCAAGAAACTGCCGCCCGATACCATCGAAACCGTGCGCGGCCTGGGTTACCGCCTGGCCTGCGCCGCATGATGCCGAAGCGCGCGCGCGCGCCGGGCTCGCTGCGCTGGCGCCTGCTGGCCGGCACGCTGGCCTGGATCCTGGTCACGGTGGTGCTGGCCGGCTGGGGCTTGGGCAGCTTGTTCCGCCAGCACATCACCGAGCAGCTGCGCGCCGAGCTGACCCTGCACCTGAACCAGCTGACGGCCGCGGTGAACACGGCTCCGGACGGTCGCCTGGTGGTCTCGCCGCCCCTGAGCGATCCACGCCTGGAGCAACCGCTATCAGGCCTGTATTGGCAAATCGACCGGCTCGACGAACAGGGCCGTCCGGCGGCCGTGGGCGCGGCGCGCTCGCGTTCGCTCTGGGATCAGGTGCTGGAGTTGCCCGCCGCGGACAGCGCCGACGGGGTGTATGAAATCGCGGGGCCGGAAAAGCACAGGCTGACCGCCTTGACGCGCACGCTGGAACCGGCCGAGACCGAGGCAGCGCCGTTGCGCCTGATCGTGGCGGCCGACAGCCAGGTGCTGGCGGAGCCGATCGAGCGCTTCAATCACATGCTGTTGATTTCGCTGGGCGCGCTGGCGGCAGGCTTGACGCTGGCGGCCGTGGTCCAGGTCCTGGTCGGGTTGCGGCCGCTGGCCAGGCTCAGGCGGCAGCTCGCCGGGCAGCACGGGGGCGCCAGCGTGCGCATCGAAGGCCGCTTTCCCAGCGAAATCCAGCCGCTCGTCGACGACTTCAATCGCGTCCTGGACGTCAATGCCGACATGGTGCAGCGCGCGCGCACGCAGGCCGGCAATCTGGCGCATGCGGTGAAGACGCCGCTGACGATTCTGGGCAATGCCGCGGCGCGCGAGGAAGGGCCGCTGGCGGCGCTGGTACAGGAGCAGGTCGGCATGGCGCGCCGCCAGATCGACTATCACCTGGCGCGCGCCCGCGCCGCCGCCGCGTCTGGCGCGGCCGACAGCCGCACACCGCTGCGCAAGCCCATCGAGGGGCTGCTGCGCGTCATGCAGCGCTTGTATGCGCAGCGCGGACTGCTGCTGGAAATGCCGGAATTTGCCGAGGGCCTGGT
Source organism: Achromobacter sp. ACM04 (assembly GCF_014851465.1). Taxonomy (NCBI): domain Bacteria; kingdom Pseudomonadati; phylum Pseudomonadota; class Betaproteobacteria; order Burkholderiales; family Alcaligenaceae; genus Achromobacter; species Achromobacter sp. ACM04. Next base: position 348,498 of record NZ_JACUZS010000002.1, on the reverse strand, counting down.
ATTCCGCGGCGAAGAACAGGATCTGCAGGAGATGGTCGGCAACCTGCTGGACAACGCCTGCAAATGGGCCGAGCGCCAGGTGCAGGTCAGCGCAAGCGCCGCCGGCCAGGGCCAGTTGCTCATCCAGATCGACGATGACGGCCCGGGCATCGCCGACGAGGAACGCGAGCGCATCTTCCTGCGCGGCGTGCGCATGGACGAGCAGCGTCCCGGATCGGGCCTGGGCCTGGACATCGTGCGCGACCTGGCCAGCACCTATGGCGGCCAGGCGCAAGCCGAGCGTTCGCCGCTGGGCGGCTTGAGGGTGTCGTTGTGGCTGCCGGCCGCCTGAGGCCGGCGCCCGGGGTTCACTTGACCAGCGTCACCGGCGCTTCGGCCAGTTGCAGCACCTGATTGGCGACCGAGCCGATCAGGATGTTCGTCAGCGAGCCGTTGCCGCGCGTGCCCATGACGATGCGGGCGCAGCCGTGGTCCTGGGCGTAGCCGGCGATTTCCGTGGCCGCGTGGCCAAACGCCACGTGGCTGGTGTAGTCGGCGCCGGTCACGTCCAGCAGTTTGCGCGCCTCGTCCGCGGCCTCCTGGCCTTCGCGCAGGTAGAACTCGTCGATCATGTCCTGCGTGATCAGGCGTGACAGCCCCGCGCGGCCTTGCACGGGCGTCTGGACGTTGAGCAGATGGATGCGGGCGGCGCCGGCGCCTTGGGCGAGCTGGCGGGCGTACAGGACGGCGCGGTTGGCGTTGTCGGAGCCGTCGACAGGGACCAGGATGTTCAGCATGGATGCTCCTTGACGGTTACTTGACCAGGGTGACGGGCAACTCCGTCAGATGCAGGACGCGGGTCGCGACCGAACCCAGGAACCAGGACGACACCGAGCCCAACCCGCGCGAGCCCATGTAGATTTCGTCTGCGCCGGATTCGCCGGCTACGCGCACGATGGTTTCGGCGGCGGCGCCTATTTCGATGTGGGTCTGGAAGGGCACGCCGGCCTGGGTCAGCAGTTCGCTGGCGGCCTGCAGCGCGTTGCGGCCTTCTTCCTCGTGATAGGCGTCGATCTCGGCCTGCGACAGGCCGCGGCCGATCTTGCCGGCTTTCAGGGGGATCTGGACCGTGAGGAGCTCCACGCGTTCGATGGGGTCGTAGCTGCGGGCGTCGAGCAGGGCTTGGACCGCATGGACGGCGGGCTGCGAGCCGTCCACGGGGATCAGGATGCGTTTCATGAGCGTCTCCTTGTGCGCGCCGCGGGCGGCGTTGTAGTCCACTGTATCCGAATTATTCGCCGAATCGGACAGGCGCGTCATGCGCAGGATCAAACCGGGCGCAATCAGCGCGCGCCGCCGGGCGGCGGACTCGGCGCGGGATCAGCGCCAGCGCGGCTCCAGGACGTGCGCGGCCGGTGCCTGCCCGAGCAGCCGTGCGGCGAGAGTGCTCAATGCCTCGGCCGAGCCGCTGGTCTCCAGGCGCAATCCGCCCGGACCGTCGGCGCGCAACAGGCCGCGTTCCTGCAACTGGTGGCGCAGCCGGCGCGCCACGGGCGCGCCCGTCTCCAGCAGCGGCACGTCGGCGCCAGCGGCCGCCTGGATCGCGTCGCGCAGGAAGGGAAAGTGGGTGCAGCCCAGCACCAGCACGTCGGCGCCGGCCTCGCGTAGCTCAGCCACGGGAGCGCGCACCGCGGCTTCGGCCTCGTGGCCGCTGAGCACGCCATGCTCCACCAGCCGTACCCACTCGGGGCAGGGCCTGAACAGGATGCGGACTTCGGGCGCCTCGCGCCGGACCAGCGCGGCGAATTTGGGGCTGGCCAGAGTGCCGGTGGTGGCGAATACGCCGACCACGCCGCTCGTGGTCAGGTGCGCGGCGGGCTTGATGGCCGGCTCCACGCCGATGATGATCAGTTGCGGATGGCGCAGGCGCAGCTGGGCGATGGCGGCCGCGGTGGCGGTATTGCAGGCCACCACCATGGCCTTGGCCTGGCGCGACACGAAGTAATCGGCAATCGTGCTGGCGCGCTGCTCGACGTAGCCCTGCGTTTTTTCGCCATAGGGCACGTGGGCGGAGTCGGCCACGTACAGCAGGAATTCGTGGGGCAGGGCGTCGCGGATGGCGCGCAGCACGCTCAGCCCGCCGACGCCGGAGTCGTAGATGCCTATGGGTGAATCTGGGATCATGGCTGCAATGCGGAGTGCGGGGTGCCAGGCAGTGTAGCGCTGCGCGCTCAGGCCGGCGATTCCTCGCGCTGCCGCCGCGCCTCGCCGATCAGCTTGCGGGCCGCGCCGGAGAGCGCTTCGTCGCGCCAGATCAGGTTCAGCGGCGCGCGCAGTTCCGCGGGCTGGGCCAGGTTGACGTAGACCACGCCTTCGATGTTCACGCGGCGCAGCGACGCCGGCACCAGCGACACGCCCAGGCCGGCGGCCACCAGGCTCAGGGTGGACAGCATGCGCGGCGCTTCCTGGGCCACGCGCGGGCTGAAACCGGCGGCGCCGCAGGCCGCAATGATGGCGTCGTACAGGCCTGGCCCGCTGTGGCGGCGGTAGAGGATCAGCGATTCGTCGGCCAGTTCCGACAGCGCGATGCGCTTGCGCGGCCGGCCCTTGACGGTTGGGTGGTCGGCGGGAAACGCGGCCAGCATGGGCTCTTCCAGCACGGTTTCCACTACCACGCCCGGGCCCAGGCCATAGGGACCGCGGATGAATGCTACGTCCACGCGGCCCGCGCCCACGGCCTCCATGAGTTCGCCGGTGCTGCTTTCCTCCAGCACCAGCCGCACATTGGGCGCCGTTTCGCGGAAGCGGCGGATGACGGACGGCACGAAGGGATGGAACGCCGCGGACCCGGTGAAGCCCACGGTCAGGCGCCCGGCTTCGCCCTGCGACACGCGCCGCACGCCTTCCACGGCCTGGTCCACCAGGGCCACGATATTGCGCGCATCGTCCAGCAGCGCGCGGCCGCTTTCGGTCAGCTCCATGCCGCGCGGCAGGCGGTGGAACAGCGTCACGCCCAGTTCCTGCTCCAGCACGCGGATCTGCTGGCTGAGCGGCGGCTGGCGTATGCCCAGCCGCGCCGCGGCCTTGGTCAGATGGGATTCCTCGGCCACGGCCAGGAAGTAGCGCAACAGCCTCAAGTCTACGGATGCCATATTCAATCGATATGAATATATAGATAGTCATATATTAGACATTATCCAAGGCGAAGAGTAGGCTGCAATCTCGTTGTCCTTCCCTGGTTCCACTCCGCGCCGCTTCGGCGGCGCCGGCATGAAAATGATGAACGCAGCACCTTCCACCGCCGAGGCCGATCTGCGGCCTCCGCCCACGTGCGGGCAATTGTTCTATGGCTTCCTGATGCTCGGCCTGACGGCCTTCGGCGGCGCCTTGCCGCTGGCGCGCCGCATGGTCGTCGAAAAGCACCGCTGGCTCAGCGGCGCCGAGTTCACCGATCTGCTGGGCCTGTGCCAGTTCCTGCCCGGCGGCAACATCATCAACCTGTCGGTGGCGCTGGGCATGAAGTTCCGCGGGCCGCGCGGCGCGTTCGCGGCGCTGATGGGCCTGATCCTGGCGCCGTCCGCCATCGTGGTGCTGCTGGGCATGGTGTACGACCGCTTCCAGAACGATCCGCACATCCAGCACCTGTTTGCCGGTCTGGCGGCCGCGGCCGCGGGTCTGTTGATTTCCATGGCGGTGAAGATCGGGGTGCCGGTGGTGAAGCGCCGCGACTGGCTGGCCGGCGTGGTGGCCACGGCCTGCTTCATTGCCATCGCCGTGCTGCGCATTCCGCTGCTGCCCACCATGGCGGTGCTGACGCCGCTGAGCATCCTGATGGTCTGGAGGCAACGTCGATGATCCACACACTGATCGCCCTGGCCCTGATCTTTTCCGAACTGTCCGTGCTGGCGTTCGGCGGCGGCAACACCATCCTGCCCGAGATGCAGCGGCAGGTGGTGGACGTGCATGGCTGGATGACGGCGGCGGACTTTTCCGCGCTGTTCGCCCTGGGGCAGGCCGCCCCGGGTCCCAATTTGATGGTGGTCACGCTGGTGGGCTGGCATGTGGCGGGCGGCCTGGGCATGCTCGTCACCACCATCGCCAAGTTCGGCCCGTCGTCCATCATCACTGTGATCGCGCTGGGCCTGTGGGAACGCTTCAAGGACCGGCCCTGGCGCGGCGTCATCCAGGCGGGCATCTTCCCGATGACGGTGGGATTGGTCGCGGCCAGCGCGGCGCTCATCACCGAAGCCTCGGTGCATACCTGGCTGTTGGGCGCCATTACCGCTGTGGTGGCGCTGCTGGGCAGCTTCACCCGCATCCATCCGTTGTGGCTGCTGTTTGGCGGCGCGCTGGTCGGTTTGCTCGGCATCGGTTAGCGTTAGGGCTGCTCACACCAAAAGGAGCAGCCGCATGCCGCCGCTCAAGGATTTCGAGCCCGAGGATGACTCCGCCGCTGGCGCCGCCCTGCCGTTTTTCCATGCGCATCGTCGCCTGGTCGGATGCGCTGGTTTGCTGCTGGTGACGGCGGGCGGCCTGTATGCCCTGGGCGTGCCCTGGGTGCTGTCGCTGCTGCTGGGATTCGATGCGGGGGCGCTTGTGTTTCTGTTGATGACGGCGCGGGTGTTCGGCCGCACCAGCGCGGCGGCCATGCGCCAGCATGCGCAGCAGCAGGACGTGGGGCGCACCGGCGTGCTGTGGAGCAGCGTGGCGCTGTCCTGCATGGTGATGATGGCGTTGTGGGTCGAACTGCGGGGGGAAGGCGGCGCGGGCGACGTGCTTGCCATGTTGGCCGCCGCCGTCACCATCATCCTGTCATGGCTCTACATGAACATGATCTTCGCGCTGCACTACGCGCATGGCTATTACGGCCACCGCAACGCCATGCACAAAGGGCTGGATTTCCCGGGTACCGATGAACCCGACTACTGGGACTTCGCCTATTTCGCGCTGGTGCTGGGCATGACGTTCCAGGTGTCGGACGTGCAGATCGTGAACCGGCGAGTGCGCCGCACAGCCCTGACGCACAGCGTCATCGCCTTTTTCTTCAACGTCTTCATCATCGCGATCAGCGTGAACGTCGCGGCGGGGCGGGCCTGAAGCCGCGCCCCGGGGGCTTGCGCCAGGCCGGGCCGCGTCAGGCCGGGCCGCGTCAGGCCGGGCCGCGTCAGGCTGCGCCCAGGCGCCACAAGGACGTGACTTCCTTCGAACGGGCGGCATGCAGCGGGTCGCTCGCGTCCTGCGCGCGGCCGTGCGTGGGACGGGTGTCGATGCGCTCGATCACGCGCAGGCCGGCCTGGCCGATCATTTCCAGCAGCGCTTCGCGGCTGCGCAGGCCCAGGTGTTCGGCCAGGTCCGACAGGATCAGCCAGCCCTCGCCATTGGGCGTCAGATGCGCCGCCAGCCCATTCAGGAAACCGCGCAGCATGCGGCTGTCAGGGTCGTAGACCGCATGCTCGACGGGCGAGCTGGGGCGGGCGGGCAGCCACGGCGGGTTGCACACGATCAGGGAGACCCGGCCTTCGGGGAACAGGTCCGTTTCTTCGACGTCGACCTGCTTGGACAGGCCCAGCCGCTCCAGGTTTTCGCGGGCGCAGGCCAGGGCGCGCGGATCGGTGTCGGTCGCGATGACACGCTTGCCGCCGCGGCGCGCAATCACGGCGGCCAGCACGCCTGTGCCGGTGCCGATGTCGAAGGCCACGCTGCCGCGCGGCATCGGGGTGCGCGCCACCAGGTCGACGTACTCGCCGCGCAGCGGCGAGAACACGCCGTAGTGCGGATGGATGCGGGCATTCAGGGCGGGAATTTCCACGCCCTTCTTGCGCCATTCGAAGGCGCCGATCAGGCCCAGCAGCTCGCGCAGCGACGCGACGTAGGGCTCCTCGGCGGGGCCATGGGCCTCTTCGCAGGCGAGCCGGGCGTCGGGTGCGCGGCGCAGCGGAATGCCGTGGCCGGCGTCGAACGGAATCAGCAGCATGCCCAGGATGCGGGCGCGCTGGGACTGGATCTGGCGGTGCTGGTTGAAGGCGTCCAGCAGGCTGTCCACGGGCTTGCGGGGCCGCTTGTCGACCCGCCGCGTGATGGCCTGCAGCAGTTGCCGCGCGTTCTGGAAGTCGCCGCGCCACAGCAGGCCGACACCTTCGCAGGCCTGGCGGTAGGCCATGTCGGCGGTCATGGTGTCGTCCGCCACCACTACGCGCTTGGGCGGCGCGGCGCCGGATTCGGAGCGCCAGCGGGCGGCGTGCGGGGTCTGGTTTTCTTCCCAGCGGATTTCAGGGACGGTCAACGTGTCGCTCCAGCAAGGCGGGGCGCGCGGGGCAGGGTGGTCATGGATAAAGCAAAAAAGAAGGGGCGCGGGCTGCCAATGTAGCAGCTTCGCGCCCCGTCGCGGCGTCCGCTTGGGCTCAGTGGAACAGCACCACCGCCTTCTGCAGAGTGATCCAGATGCCCCAGGCCAGGGGGATGCCGACGCAAGCCCAGGCAAACACCACCAGCGCCGCCGGCGTGCGGAACGCGGATGTTCCGACCCCGTGCGTTTCCGTGGCGACGGCGCGTTCGTGGGCCAGCGCCTTCTCGCGCGCCAGTTCCTCGTCATTCATGAAGTACTTGGGGTTCACGGGCCGGATCGCCAGGTTGCACAGAAAGCCCAGCACCAGCATCCCGGCCAGGATGTACATGGTGATGTCGTACACCTGGGCGCGCGGCACGCCGATGGACAGCTGGTATTCGCGGATGTAGTTCACCAGCACCGGTCCGAAGATGCCCGCCGCCGACCAGGCCGTCAGCAGCCGTCCATGGATGGCGCCGACCATCTGCGTGCCGAACAGGTCGGCCAGGTACGCCGGCACGGTGGAGAAGCCGCCGCCGTACATGGACAGGATGATGCAGAAGGCGGCCACGAACAGGGCCAGCGCGCCGATGTGCGCGGTCCAGGGGATGGCCGAATACAGCGCGAAGCCCAGCACGAAGAAGATGAAGTAGGTGGTCTTGCGGCCCAGCTTGTCGGACAGGCTGGCCCAGAAGAAGCGGCCGCCGATGTTGAACAGGCTGAGCAGGCCGGTGAAGCCGGCGGCGATGGCGGCGATGGCCGCCAACTGGCTCTTGTCCAGTTGCGAGTAGCCCAGTTCAGGCTGGTTGATCAGGCCGCCGCCGAACACTTCCTGCAGCAGCGGCGAGGCCATGCCCAGGATGCCGATGCCCGCCGTGACGTTCAGGCACAGCGCCCACCACACCAGCCAGAACTGCGGCACGCCCCAGACGCGCTGCACATGGACATGGCCCTTCGTGATCATGGCGTTGCCGGCATGCTTGGCCGGGGCGGTCCAGCCCTCGGGCTTCCAGCCGGTCGGCGGCACGCGGTAGCCCAGCGCACCCGACATCATGAAGACGAAGTACACCGCGGCCATGGTCAGGAAGGTCTGCCAGACGCCCGGCGATTCAGGCGTGGCGAAGTGGCGCATCAGCAGGTCGGCCAGCGGCGCGCCTATCATGGCGCCGCCGCCAAAGCCCATGATGGCCATGCCCGTGGCCATGCCGCGGCGGTCGGGGAACCACTTGATCAGCGTGCTCACGGGCGAGATGTAGCCCAGTCCCAGGCCGATGCCGCCGATGACGCCCGAGCCCAGCCACAGCATCCACATCTGGTGCAGGTACACGCCGATGGCCGAAATGACCAGGCCGCCACACCAGCACAGGGCCGACACCACGCCCGCCTTGCGCGGGCCCGCGCGTTCCAGCCAGCCGCCCCACAGCGCGGCCGAGCAGCCCAGCAGCACGAAGAACAGGGTGTACATCCACCCCATGGTCGAGATCTTCCAGTCGCAGTTGGTGGCGAACAGCTCGGCTGCGAGGCTCATGTCCGCGGGGCAGGCCAGCGGCTTGGCGCCGCCCACGACCTTGGACAACGGCAGCCAGAACACCGAGAAACCGTAGGCCATGCCGATGCACAGGTGGATGGCCAGGGCGGCCGGGGGAACAAGCCAGCGCGAGAAGCCTGGTCCGGCGATGGTGCGTTCCTTATCGAAAAAACCCGGCTTCGAACCGGGCAGGTCCAGCGTGGCAGTGCTTTGCATGTTGTCTCCTCTTTGGGGGCCGCTCGTTGGCGCGCGTGGTCCGGCATCCGGCCGGTCCCGCCGCCTTTTCTTGTGATTGTTCCTGCCGTCTTGCCTGCCGCCGACGCGTTACGCCACGCGGGCCAGCGGTGTGAGGCGCTGGCGGTTCTGGGTGACCGCTTCCAGCACCAGCGGGTGCAGTCGTTCCCCGCCGGCGTCGCCGTCGGGGTTTTGTTCGAGAAAGTTCAGGAGCTCATTGCGCATGCGCGGCTCCCAGAACTTGTGGATATGGTTGGCCACGCCCTCCAGGGCCTCGGGCCGGTCGGGCATGGCTTCGAAGAATTGGCCGATGCGGTTGGCCATGCGGATCAGGTTGCCGATTTCCATGCTTGCGTGAAGTCCGGTTCAGGAGATGATGCGTTGGGGGTGTGAGTACAGTGTGGCGTCGTCGTCGCGTAGAAAACCTAGCAGGCTGACGTTGGCTTCATCGGCCAGGCGGATGGCGAGCGCGGTGGGTGCGGAGACGGATGCCAGCACCGCGACGCCGGCGGCGGCGGTCTTCTGCACCATTTCGAAGCTGGCGCGGCTGGACACCACCACGATGCCGTCGCCAGCATGCATGGCCTGGCGTGCCAGTGCACCTATCAGTTTGTCCAGCGCGTTGTGGCGGCCCACGTCCTCGCGCACCAGCGCGACGGCGCCATCGGCGCCCGCCCAGCCGGCGGCGTGGGTGGCGCCCGTGATGTCGTGCAGCGCCTGGCGCGCCCGCATGTCGCGCATGGCGGCCAGCACGGCCTGGATGCGCACGGGCGAGCCGTTGGTGACGGGCGCGACAGGCCGCAGCACTTCGGGCAGCGTTTCCACGCCGCACAGGCCGCAGCCGGTGCGCCCGGCCATGGCGCGGCGGCGGGACTTCAGCCGCACTTCACAGGCAGTGGAAATTTCCAGCTGGACCACGATGCCGTCGCATTGCGGCAGCAGGTCGATGCCGCGCACGTCGCTGATGCCGTCGATGATGCCTTCGGACAGCGCGAAGCCGACCGCGAAGTCTTCCAGGTCGGCCGGCGTGGCCAGCATGGTGGCGTGGCTGATGCCGTTGAACTCCAGCGCCACCGGGGTTTCCTCGGCCACGGAGTCGGTTTCGATCTTGGGGACCAGGACACCGCCCCGCACGCGGGTGACCTGTACCTGCGTGCAATCGGGGCGGGAAGGCGGTGGCGTGGGCATGTCGGCGTCCTGGCGTTTCGGGCTGGCGGTTATTTCCCGGTCAGCGCCGCCTCGCTTTCTCGCGAACGCTCGCGCAGCAGCTTTTGCTGGATGTCCGCAAAGCGCGACCACTGGCGTTGCCACTCCGAAGGCTGCGACACGCGCGTGACCTGCACGGCCGTCACCTTGTACTCGGGGCAGTTGGTGGCCCAGTCGGAGCTGTCGGTGGTGACGACGTTGGCGCCGGACTCGGGAAAATGGAAGGTGGTGTATACCACGCCCGGCTGCACCCTGTCGGTCAGCGTGGCCCGCAACACGGTCTCGCCCGCGCGGCTCTGGATGCCGACCCAGTCGCCGTCCTTCACGCCGCGGTCCTCGGCGTCCTGCGGATGCAGTTCCAGCAGGTCCTCGCCATGCCACATGACGTTGGGGGTGCGCCGGGTCTGCGCGCCCACGTTGTATTGCGACAGGATGCGGCCCGTGGTCAGCAGCAGCGGGAAGCGGCGCGTGCTGCGCTCGTCCGTGGGCACGTACTTGGTGATCATGAACTTGCCCTTGCCGCGCACGAACTCGTCGATGTGCATGATGGGCGTGCCATCGGGCGCTTCTTCGTTGCAGGGCCATTGCAGGCTGCCCTGCTTGTCCAGCTTTTCGTAGCTGACGCCGGTGAAAGTGGGCGTCAGGCGCGCGATCTCGTCCATGATCTCGCTGGGATGCTTGTAGTTCATGGGGTAGCCCAGCGCGTTGGACAGCGCCACCGTCACTTCCCAGTCGGACTTGCCGTTCTTGGGTTCCATGACCTTGCGCACGCGCGAGATGCGGCGCTCGGCGTTGGTGAAGGTGCCGTCCTTTTCGAGGAACGAGGAGCCGGGCAGGAACACGTGGGCGTACTTGGCCGTCTCGTTCAGGAACAGGTCCTGCACCACGATGCATTCCATGGCAGCGAGGGACGCCGCCACGTGCTGCGTGTTGGGATCCGACTGCACGATGTCCTCGCCCTGGCAATACAGGCCCTTGAACGAACCGCCCAGCGCAGCCTCGAACATGTTGGGGATGCGCAGGCCGGGTTCCGGCTGCAGGGTCACGCCCCAGTCCTGCTCGAACTGCGCGCGTACCGTGTTGTCGGAGATGTGGCGGTAGCCCGGCAGCTCATGCGGGAACGAGCCCATGTCGCACGAACCCTGCACGTTGTTCTGCCCGCGCAGCGGATTCACGCCCACGCCTTCGCGGCCGATGTTGCCGGTGGCCATGGCCAGGTTGGCGATGGCCATGACGGTGGTGGAGCCCTGGCTGTGTTCGGTTACGCCCAGGCCGTAGTAGATCGAGCCGTTGCCGCCGGTGGCGTACAGGCGCGCCGCGCCGCGCACGGCCTGCGCCGGCACGCCGGTGATCTCTTCCATGGCTTCCGGCGAATTCTCTGGCAGCGAGACGAAGTCGCGCCATTCCTTGAAGGCCTTGGCTTCGCAGCGCTCGGCCACGAAGTCCTCGGCGATCAGGTTTTCGGTGGCGATCACGTGGGCCAACGAGGACAGCAGGGCGGTGTTGGTGCCGGGGCGCACCTGCAGGTGGAAGTCGGCCTTGATGTGCGGCGAACTGACCAGTTCGATGCGGCGCGGATCGATCACGATCAGGCGCGCGCCCTGGCGCAGGCGGCGCTTCAGGCGCGAGGCGAACACAGGATGGCCGCTGCTGGGGTTGGCGCCCATCACGATGACCACGTCGGTGTGCATGACGGAATCGAAGGTCTGGGTGCCGGCGGATTCGCCCAGCGTCTGCTTCAGGCCGTAGCCCGTGGGCGAGTGGCAGACCCGCGCGCAGGTGTCGACGTTGTTGGTGCCGAAGGCGGCGCGTACCAGCTTTTGCACCAGCCAGGTTTCTTCGTTGGTGCAGCGCGAGGAGGTGATGCCGCCGACCGCATCGCGGCCGTACTGACCCTGGATGCGGCGGAATTCGGAGGCCGCATAGTTGATCGCCTCGTCCCAGGACACTTCCTTCCAGGAGTCGGTGATGTGCTTGCGGATCATGGGCTTGAGCACGCGTTCCTTGTGCGTGGCATAGCCCCAGGCGAAGCGGCCCTTGACGCAGGAATGGCCGCGGTTGGCCTGGCCGTCCTTCCAGGGCACCATGCGCACCACTTCCTGGCCCTTCATCTCGGCCTTGAAGCCGCAGCCCACGCCGCAATAGGCGCAGGTGGTCACGACCGAGTGCTCGGCCTGGCCCATCATGATGACGGTCTTTTCCTGCAGGGTGGAGGTCGGACAGGCCTGTACGCAGGCGCCGCAGGACACACATTCGCTATCCAGGAAGGGCTGGTCCTGCCCCGGCGACACGCGCGATTCGAAGCCCTTGCCGGAGATCGTCAGGGCGAAGGTGCCCTGGGTTTCCTCGCAGGCGCGCACGCAGCGGTTGCAGACGATGCACTTGGAGGCGTCATAGGTGAAGTACGGATTGGACTCGTCCTTTTCGCTCTTCAGGTGGTTGGCGCCGTCGTAGCCGTAGCGCACGTTGCGCAGGCCCACCACGCCGGCCATGTCCTGCAGTTCGCAGTCGCCGTTGGCCGGGCAGGTCAGGCAGTCCAGCGGGTGGTCGGAGATGTACAGCTCCATCACGCCGCGGCGCAGGTCGTGCAGCTTGGGGGTTTCGGTGTAGACCACCATGCCGTTCTCGGCGGGGGTGGTGCACGAGGCCGGATAGCCGCGGCGGCCTTCGATCTGCACCAGGCACAGCCGGCACGAACCGAAGGGCTCCAGGCTGTCGGTGGCGCACAGCTTGGGAATGTTGATGCCGGCCTCGGCGGCCGCGCGCATCAGCGAGGTGCCTTCGGGCACCGTGATTTCCTGGCCGTCTATGGTCAGGGTGACGGTTACGGCGGACTCGCGCGCCGGCGTGCCCAGGTCGCGATCGCGCTTGATGACGGTTTCTAGCATGTCGGTCTCGGGTTCAGGCCGCGTGCGCGGCAGACTGGGAGGACTCGATGCCGAAGTCCTGCGGGAAGTGGTTCAGCGCCGACAGCACCGGGTAGGGCGCCATGCCCCCCAGGGCGCACAGCGAGCCGCCCAGCATCGTGTCGCACAGGTCGCGCAGCAGATGCACCTGCTGCTCGCGGCCGGGGCCGCCCGCGACGATCTTGTCTATGGTTTCCACGCCGCGGGTGGAGCCGATGCGGCAGGGCGTGCATTTGCCGCAGGATTCGATGGCGCAGAACTCCATCGCATAGCGCGCCATGCGCGCCATGTCGACGGTGTCGTCGAAGGCCACCAAGCCGCCATGGCCGACCATGGCGGATATCTGGATATAGGCCTCGTAGTCCAGCGGCACGTCCCATTGCGATTCCGGCAGGTAGGCGCCCAGCGGGCCGCCCACCTGCACCGCGCGCAGCGGCCGGCCGGAGGCGCTGCCGCCGCCGAAACCGTACAGCAGGTCGCGCAGGCTCAGGCCGAAGGCCTTTTCGACCAGGCCGCCGTGCTTGAGGTTGCCGGCCAGCTGGAACGGCAGCGTGCCGTGCGAGCGGCCCACGCCGTAGTCGCGGTAATAGGCCGCGCCCTTGGCCAGGATGATGGGTACGGTGGCCAGAGAAATCACGTTGTTGATGACCGTGGGCTTGCCGAACAGGCCGGAGATCGCCGGCAGCGGCGGCTTGGCGCGGACCACGCCGCGCTTGCCCTCGATGCTTTCCAGCAGCGAGGTTTCCTCGCCGCAGATGTAGGCGCCCGCGCCCTTGCGCACTTCCATGTCGAAGCGGCGGCCGCTGCCGTGCACGTCATCGCCCAGCCAGCCCACGCTGCGCGCCCGCGCGATGGCGGCTTCCAGCGTGTCGATCGCTTGCGGATATTCCGAACGCACGTAGATGTAGCCGTAGGTGGCGCCCACCGCCAGGCCGGCGATGGTCATGCCTTCGATCAGCACATAGGGGTCGCCTTCCATCAGCAGGCGGTCGGCGAAGGTGCCGGAGTCGCCTTCGTCGGCGTTGCAGACGATGTACTTCTGGTCGCCGGGGGTGCCTGCGACCGTCTTCCATTTGATGCCGGTCGGAAACGCCGCGCCGCCGCGGCCGCGCAGGCCCGAAGCCACCATTTCGTCGACGATCTGCCCGGGCTCCATGGCCAGGGCGCGTTGCAGGCCCTGCAGGCCGCCATGGGCGGCGTAGTCCTGCAGGGACAGCGGATCGGTCACGCCGACGCGGGCGAAGGTCAGGCGTTCCTGGTGCTTCAGATAGGGGATTTCTTCGGTCAGGCCCAGGCGCAGCGGGTGCTCGCCGCCACTTAGCCAGCCGGCGTCGAACAGCGCGGCGACGTCTTCGGGCTGCACCGGCCCGTAGGCGATGCGGCCTTGCGGGGTAGTGATTTCGACCATGGGTTCCAGCCACAGCAGGCCGCGCGAGCCGTTGCGCACGATCTGCACGGACAGACCGCGGGCGTCGGCGGCGCGTTCGATGTCGCGCGCCACCGTGTCGGCGTCCATGGCCAGCGCCGCGGCGTCGCGCGGCACGTAGATGACAATGGGGGAGCTCATGATTGCGCCTCCCGCGTGCGGGCCAGCAGTCGGTCGAGCTTTTCCGGCGTGACGCGGGCATGGGGCCGCCCGTCGATCATCACCGCCGGCGACTGGGCGCACAGGCCCAGGCAGTACACCGGTTCCAGGGTGAAATCGCCGTTCTTGCTGTTGGCGTGGAAATCACAGCCCAGCGCCGTGCGCGCATGGGCGGCGAGATGTTCGCCGCCCATGGCCTGACAGGCTTCGGCGCGACAGACCTCCAGGGTGTGGCGCGCCGCGGGTTCGCTGCGGAAATGGGGATAGAAGGTGATGACGCCGTGGACCTCGGCGCGGGACAGGTTCAGGGCCTCGGCGATGGTCTGCACCGCCGCGGCCGGAATACAGCCCAGTTCATGCTGGACCGCGTGCAGCACGGGCAGCAGCGGGCCGGGCTGGTCCTTCAGCCGGGCGAGTATGCGGGCGGTGGCCGCGATGGCCGGGGTGTGGGACGCCTGGGCCGCGTCCAGGGCCATCTGGCCGCCGCGGGCGCCGCCGCTGGACGCCAGATCGGATGTTGCCTCGCGCTGATGCACGTCGGTCTCCTCCTGTGTTGCTGTTGTGCCGGGCTGGGTGTTGTTCGGTTTTATATGTTTTAAAAAACATATAAAACTCCCTCCAGCCGCGTTATTTGTGTACTCTAACGGGGTAATTCACCGTCTTCAATAAGAAATAAATGACATATAAGTTCCGTATCGGCCTGCGGCCGCAATGGACCCTGGGCGGAGACGACGACCCGGCACCCGTGCCATTGCAGGATATGCTGGCGCTGCTGTCCGCGATCGATGCCACTGGCAATATTGCCGGGGCCTGTCGCGCCTGCGGCCTGTCGTACCGGCATGCCTGGGGCGTGCTGCGCCGTTTCGAGGCAATCTTCGGCACGCAGTTGCTCATCACCAACCGCCGCCAGGGCACGCAGCTGGCGCCGTTCGCGCAGCGCCTGCTGTGGGCCAACCGCCGTATCGAGGCGCGCCTGATGCCCACGCTGGACAGCATGGCCTCGGAACTGCAGGAAGAGCTGGAGCGCCTGCTGCCCGAGAGCGGCCCGCATCTGCGGCTGCATGCCAGCCACGGCTTCGCGGTGGAGTCGCTGATGCAGCACATGGGCAACCGCAAGCCGGGCCTGGAGTTGCGCTACCGCACCGCCATCGAGGCGCTGGCCTCGCTGGAGCGTCGCGAGTGCGACCTGGCGGGCTTCCAGGTGCCGCTGGGCGATTTCGAAGCGCCCATCATGGAGCGCTACGCCCAATGGCTGCATGCTGACGAGTACATGCTGATCCACCTGGCGGTGCGCAATGCGGGCCTATTCGTCACCGCCGGCAACCCCAAGCACATACGCGGCATGGCTGACCTGGCGCGGCCCGACGTGCGTTTCGTCAACCGCCAGATCGGCTCCAGCACGCGCTATCTGGTGGGCCTGATGCTGCAGCGGGCGGGGGTCTCGATCAGCGAGGTCCAGGGCTACGAAACCAACGAGTTCACCCATATGGCCATTGCCGCGCACATCGCCAGCGGCATGGCCGACACGGGCGTGGGGGTGGAAACGGCCGCCTGCCGCTTCGGACTGGACTTCATCCCGCTGGTGCGGGAACGCTATTTCTTCGCCATCCGCAAGGCCTCGCTGGAGACGCCGGCCATGCGCGACCTGCTGTCCATCATGCGCAGCCCGGACTACGTCGGCTACGTCGGCCAGCTGGCGGGCTACGACGCCCGCGACACCGGCAGGCTGCAGTCGCTGCAGGAGGCCTTTCCATGAGCGCGAAACGCGATGCGCCGGGATATGATGCTCCCATGAGCAAAGTGATCTTTCTTGCCGATCGCCGCAGCGGCCCGCTGGCGCCCGGCGAACTGCCGCCGCACGGACAGCCCGCGCTGGACCAGCGCGCGCGTCCCTTGCGCGACCTGCGGATTTCGGTCACGGACCGCTGCAACTTCCGCTGCACCTACTGCATGCCGCGCGAAGTCTTCGACAGCAGCTACACCTTCATGCCGCATTCGGCGCTGCTGTCGTTCGAGGAAATCAGCCGCCTGGCGGGCATCTTCACGCAATTGGGCGTGGAGAAGATCCGCCTGACGGGCGGCGAGCCGCTGCTGCGCAAGCATATCGAGAACCTGGTGGGCCAGTTGGCCGACCTGCGCACGCCCGCCGGCCGCCCGCTGGACCTGACCCTGACCACCAACGGCAGCATGCTGGCGCGCAAGGCCGAGGCGCTCAAGAGCGCCGGGCTCACGCGTGTCACCGTCAGCCTGGATGCGCTGGACCCGGCCATGTTCCAGG
Source organism: Achromobacter sp. ACM04 (assembly GCF_014851465.1). NCBI lineage: Bacteria > Pseudomonadati > Pseudomonadota > Betaproteobacteria > Burkholderiales > Alcaligenaceae > Achromobacter > Achromobacter sp. ACM04. Next base: position 332,457 of record NZ_JACUZS010000002.1, on the reverse strand, counting down.
GCATGAGCGACAGCGGCTTCACGCCCGACGACGTGCTGCGCGGCGTCGACGCCGCGGCCGAGGCCGGGCTTGCGCCGGTCAAGGTCAACATGGTGGTGCGACGCGGCCTGAACGACGGGCAGATCCTGCCCATGGCCGAACGCTTCCGCCATTCAGGCCACATCCTGCGCTTCATCGAATACATGGACGTGGGCAATACCAACGGCTGGAATCTTGCCGAGGTGGTGCCCAGCCAGGAAGTGCTGGACCGCATCGGCGCGGCCTATCCGCTGGAACCCGTGGCCAGCGGCGAAATGGGCCGCGTGGCCGAACGCTGGCGCTACCTGGACGGCGGCGGCGAGATCGGCGTCATCTCCAGCGTCACGCACGCCTTCTGCGGCGGCTGTACGCGCGCGCGCCTGTCGCCGGAAGGCAAGCTCTTCCTGTGCCTGTTTGCGCACGATGGCTACGACCTGCGCGCGCCGCTGCGCGACGGGGCCAGCGATGCCGAACTCGCCGGCATCATCGCGGGCATCTGGGCGGGGCGCAACGACCATTATTCCGAGCTGCGCGGCCGCAACATGGCCGACCCGGCGCGCAAGATCGAGATGAGCTACATCGGTGGCTGAAGCGTTTGCCAGCAAGGGCATCGCCGGCCTGATCCTCGCGGGCGGCCAGGGCGCGCGCATGAACGGACAGGACAAGGGCCTGGTCGTGTTGCGCGGCGAGCCCATGGTGGCGCACGTGGCGCGCCGCCTGGCGCCGCAGGTGTCGCGCCTCGTCATCAGCGCCAATCGTCACGTGGATCTCTATGCCCGCTACGGCGCCGTCGTGCAGGACGGCGAAGCCGATCTGGGCGCCTGGCAAGGGCCGCTGCTGGGCATTGCCGCGGGCCTGGAGGCCGCACGCCAGGAGGCCTGGCTGGTGGTGGCGCCTTGCGATACGCCGTTCCTGCCCAAGGATCTGGCAGCGCGCCTGGTGCGCGCGGCCGAGTCCGCCAATGCGCCCATGGCCTATGCGGTGGCGGACGGACAGCGCCATTCGGCCTGCATGGCCTTGCGCACGTCGCTATTGCCCGATCTGCTGGCGTACCTGCGGGCCGGGGACCGCAAGGTGGGGCTGTGGCAGGCGAGGATGGGCGCGGTCGAAGCCTGCTTCGACGACGCGCCCGATGCCTTCATGAACGTCAACACGCCAGATGAACTGGCGCGGGCCGAGCGCTACGCCAGCCAGTGACGCAGGTCGTAGTAGGCGACCCGGTCCTTGTCCTGCACTTGCACGTCGGCCGGCAGTCGGGCCAAGCCCGTCGCCCAGGGCAGCGAGCTGATCACCCCGGAACCCTGATGGCCGTAGGGCACCAGTTCGGCGCTGCCGTCGTCGGCCAGACGGCGCTGCACGCGCAGGAATTCTTCGCGGCTGTCCTGGCGCGGATGCTCGGTGCGCAGCGGCAGCAGGCTGGTCGGCGGGAACAAGGTTTCGCGGCCCTGCATGCGGCGCATCAGCGGCGTCACCAGCAGGGTGAACACGGCGTAGGCCGACACCGGGTTGCCGGGCAGGCCGACCACGGGCTTGCCGTCGATCTGCGCCAGCGCCACCGGCTTGCCCGGCTTCATGCGCACCTTCCATAGCGCCAGTTCGCCGCCCAGCGAGGCCAGCGCGGGCTTGACCAGATCGCGTTCGCCCACCGACACGCCGCCCACGCTCACCACCAGGTCGCAATCGGCCAGCAGCGTCTTGAATGCGGCGTGCAGGTCGGCCTCGGTGTCGCGGGCGTGCAGCACGTGCACGGGCAGGGCGCCCATGCCGCGCGCCAGGGCGGCCAGCATGGGGCCGTTGGAGTTGTAGATCTGCTCGGCCGCGCGTGGCTGGCCGGGCAGCACCAGCTCGTCGCCGGTGGTCAGGATGCCCACCCGCAACTGGCCGAAGACTTGCACGCGGGCCAGGCCTTGCGAAGCCATCAGCGCCACGTGGGCGGCTTCAAGTACGGTGCCCGCGGCCAGCAGCGGTGCGCCGGCCATGGTGTCTTCGCCGCGGCGGCGGATGTGCTGGCCGGCCTTGGGCGCACGCGAGATTTCCACCTGGCCGTCGGCTTCGGTGGTGTCTTCCTGCATGACGACCGTATCCGCGCCTTCGGGAATCAGGCTGCCGGTGAACAGGCGGATGGCGTGGCCAGGCTTGAGAGGTTCCGGCATTTCCCCCGCGTAGCAGCGCTGCTGGATGGGCAGGCGCACGCCGGCGCCCCAGTCGGCCACGCGCAGCGCATAGCCGTCCATGGCGCTGTTGTCGGCAGGCGGTATGTCCACGGTGGCGGTGAGATCGGCGGCCAGCACGCGGCCGGCGGCATCGGCCAGGCTCACCTCTTCGCTGCGTTGCAGCGGCCCCGCGGCGTTGGCCAGCAGGGTCTGGGCTTGATCAAAATCCAGCATGGGTCAGTTGTCTTCTTCGCGTTGCTTGAAATGGGTGGCGAAATTGCAGGGGCGGTGACTGCTGTCCAGCTGCTCGCGGATGATCTGCGCCCAGGCGGTTTCGCAGGCGTTGTTCGAGCCGGGCAGGCAGAAGATCAGCGTCTGGTTGGCCGAGCCGGCAAAGGCGCGCGACTGGATGGTGGAGCTGCCGATCTCGGTATAGGAGATCTGGCGGAACAGCTCGCCGAAGCCGGGAATCTCGCGGTCAAGCAGGGGCATGATGGCCTCGGGCGTATGGTCGCGATGCGAGAAGCCCGTGCCGCCCGTGGTCAGGATCACCTGCACCTCGGGATCGGCGATCCAGTCGCTCATGATGCGGCGGATCTGATAGATGTCGTCCTTGACGATGTCGCGGCGCACGCACTGATGGCCGGCATGCGCGAGGCTATGGGCCAGCAGATTGCCGGAGGTGTCGTCGCCCGCGCTGCGGGTGTCGCTGACCGTAAGCACGGCGCAGGCCAGCGAAACAAGGCTTTCGTCGCTCATGGATTTTCCTCTTCTAGGCGGTGGTGTCTTCATCCCAGGACTGCGTGCGGTCCTGGTCGGATTGGCGTTGCTCCACCCAGAAGCTGCTGCCGCCCGCGAGGGTTTCGCGCTTCCAGAAGGGCGCGCGCGTCTTGAGCGCGTCGATGATGTATTCGCAGCCGCGGAAGGCGTCGCCGCGATGGGCGCTGGCCGCCGCGACGAAGACGATCTGGGCATTGCGGTGCAGCGCGCCCACCCGGTGCACGATGACCGTGCCGGCCAGGTTCCAGCGCGCGCGGGCGGTCGCGGCGATCTCTTCCAGTTCACGTTCGCACATGCCTGGGTAGTGTTCGAGAAAGAGCGTGTCGGTGGGCGTGTCGGGCGCGTAGTCGCGCACATAGCCCACGAACGTGACGATGCCGCCCACGCCCGGGCCGGCGCTCTCCCGCAGCGCGGCCGTGAGCGCGGCGCCGTCGAAGTCGGCTTCCTGGACGCTGATCATGGCGTTCAACCTCCGGTGACGGGTTCGAATACCGCGACCTCGTCGCCCGCGCGGATGGGCGCGGACGGCTTGGAGTGGGTCTGGTTGATGGCCAGCTTCAGGCGCGCGGAGGGCGCCAGCTGGGGGTAGCGTTCGCCCAGCGCGGCAAGCAACTGCGCGCCGGTGGACTCGCCTTCCAGTGGCCAGGCTTCGGAGCGCTTGCCGACCAGTTCGGCCACGCGCGCGAAGTAGAGAAGATTAATCGTTGCGCCATTCACCGCTTTTTCCTCCTGCCTTGTACTTAAGGCGAACTTGCTCGATGACGATGCCCTTGTCGGCAGCCTTGCACATGTCGTAGATGGTCAGCGCGGCGACGCTGCAGGCCATCATGGCTTCCATTTCCACGCCGGTCTTGTAGCTGGTGCGGCAGGTGGCCAGCACGTCGATGCGGTGTTCGGCGTCGTCCAGCGCGAACTCGACGCCGACGAAGGCCAGCGGCAGGCTGTGGCACAGCGGGATGGTGTCGGCGCAGCGCTTGGCGGCCAGGATGGCGGCGACGCGGGCGGTGTTGAGGACTTCGCCTTTGCCCCGGCCCGGCTGGGTCAGCAGGCCATAGGCGACGGCGTTCATGCGCACGCTGGCGGTGGCGATCGCCACGCGCTCGGTGTCGGTCTTGGCGATGACGTCGACCATGCGGACCTGCCCGGCTTCATCCAGGTGGCTCAAGGTTGGGGTGGGCGTGGACATGGGAATCGGGAGCGATAATTGTTAATGATTGAAAAGGGCGGTCCTGGCTGGCCGGATCGGCCCATCGATACGCCTATGATAGACGAGCGGTGCAGGGGGCGCGATAATCGCGCCTGTAGTCATTAGAAGGACGGAAACGCTCGTCCTTCAATTCGTATCAGGAGACGCGCAATGCCCTTGCGGATGCCCAAGCTTCGGTTAACCCGCCGGGTCGGCAAGATTCTTCTGGGTATTGCGGCATTCGTACTGATCCTTTTCGGGGTTGCCGCCTGGCAAGTCCCCAAAGTGCTGCACAACGTCCTGGTGCAGGACGTCTCCAAGATGATCGGGCGGGACGTCTCCGTCGGCGACATCAGCTTCAATCCCTTCACGCTGACCGTCCGCGCGCGCGACCTGGCCGTGGCCCAGCCCGATTCGCAGACGCCGCTCTTGACGCTGGCCGAGCTGGACGTCAGCGCGGCCTGGACTTCCCTGTTCTGGTTTGCGCCGGTCGTCGATCGAATGACGCTGCGCGAGCCTAACATCGCCATCGTCCGCGAGGACGTCACGCGCTTCAATTTCTCTGATATTCAGCAACGAGTGGCCGAATTGACGGCCGCCCAGCCCGAAGAACCGCCCAAGCCGGACGAAGGGCTGCCGCGCTTCTCGCTGAACAATATGGTGATCGAGAATGGCACGATCACGCTGGATGACAAGGTCACCGGCCGCAAGCAGGTGGTCGACGAGCTGGGCGTGGGCGTGCCGTTCATCTCCACGTTCGGCTACGCCACCGACATCGATGTGCAGCCGCGCGTGCATCTGCGCATCAACGGCAGCCCCTTTGATCTGAACGGCGTGGCGCGCCCCTTCGACAAGGTGCCCTCGTCCACGCTGCGCGTGGCCTTCAACGGGCTGCAGCTGGAAAAGTGGGCGGACGTCTGGCCCATGCCGCTGCCGTTCAAGGTGGAAAGCGCGCTGCTGGATTCCAACCTGCAAGTGGTGTTCGAGCAGCCCAAGGACGCGCCGCCCAAGATCCGCGTGGTCGGAGACCTTGGCCTGCGGCGGCTGGACCTGCGCGACACCGCTGGCGCAAATCTCGTCGCCTGGAGCGCGCTGACGGTCACCCGCCTGGAACTGGAGCCCATTGCGCGCCACGCCTATGTGGGCGAGGTGGGCCTGTGGGCGCCGCAGATCCACGTGCGCCGTTACGCCAATGCCAACCTGAACTGGCTGGACGTGGTCGCCGGGTTGAAACGATTGGGCGGCGTGGAGCCGACCGCCACGCCGGTGGCCGACAAGCTGCGCAAGGCCAGCGGCCTGGACCCGGCCAAGGCGGGTGGCAAAGCCGGTCCCGCCGCGGCCCCGGCCCAGCCCCAGGCCCAGGGCGCGCCGGCCGCAGCGGGCGCAACCTCGGACCCCTCCGCCAAGGGCGCTGCGCCTGCAGCAGCAGCGGCCGCCGCCGCAGGAGCGCCCGCTGCGGGCGCTCCCGCCGCGGGAACGCCCGTCGCTCCCCCCGCCACGACTCCGGCAGGAACCCCGGCCGTGGACGCCGCCGCGCCTCAGCCGGCGCCCGCGCCCGCTGAATGGAAGGTCGAGCTGGATGCCTTCAATCTGCACGAAGGCGAGGTCTACGTCACCGACGCGGTCAGCAAGCTGGACTACGTGATGACCGGCCTGGCCGCGACGGTCGAGGGCGTGGCCCTGCCGCAGGTGTCCGGCCAGCCCATCAATTTGTGGCTGACCATGGACAACAGCACCGACGGCGGCTGGCTGCGCGCCAAGGGGCCGCTGGTCCTGAAGCCGCTGTCGCTGGAACTGGGCGTGCGCTTGGGCAACATTGCGCTGGCGCCCCTGGCGCCGGCCGTGCGCAACGCGGCGCCGATCGCGCTGCTGGATGGCCGCCTGGCCGCCAGCGCGCAAGTTCATGTGAAGGAAACGAACGGCGCGGTGGATGCATCCGCCAGCGCCGTGCAGGCCGACCTGACCCAATTCAAGGCCCGCGACGAATCCCTCAAGCCCGCCGTGGACATCGCGCTGCAAAGCCTGCGCGTGACCGCCGACCGCCTGGCCATGGGTCCGGGCCAGAGCAATTTCACCCTGGCCGCCGCCGGCATCCAGGGCAATGGCAAGCTCGATCTCAAGGGCGCGTTCACGCCGCAGCCGCTGACGGTGAAAACCTCCGTGGACTTGTCGGAACTGAACGTCGCGTCCTTTGCGCCCTATGCGGCCTCCAGCCTGAACGCCACGGTGCGCGCCATCACGCTGGGCGCCAAGGGCAACGCGGAGTTCGCCGCCGCGGCCGGTTCGGCGCCGATGAAGGCCAGCTGGAAGGGCGGCGTCGAAGTCACCGGCGTGGACCTGCAGGACCGAGTCAACAAGGATGACTTCCTGAACTGGAAGCGCCTGGGCTTTACCGGCATGGACATCTCGGTGGCGGGCGACAAGATCGGCGCCAAGCTGGGCGACATCGCGCTCGAGGATTTCTACGGCCGCGTGCTGCTCAACGCCCAAGGTCGCCTGAATGTCATGGACCTGGTGGCGGCTCCCGGCCAGGCCGGGGGCTCCATCACCCAGGACACCCAGACGCCCGGCCGCAGTGCCGCGCCGCCACCCGCCGCGCCCGCCGCAAAGGGGGGCGGGGGCATGCCGGACATCTCGGTTAACAGCGTCACCTTGAACCGCGGCCGCATGACCTTCACGGACCGCTTCGTCAAGCCCAACTACGTGGCCGAGCTCTCCAGCATCGAAGGTTCGATCACGGCGGTGTCGTCCACCAATCCCCAGCCCGCCAAGGTCAAGGTTACCGGGCGCGTCTACACCACCGCGCCGCTGTCGATCAGCGGGGTGGTGCAGCCTTTCGCCAAGTACCTGTCGCTGGACCTGAAGGCTTCGGCCAAGGGCGTGGACCTGCCGCGCTTCAACACCTATTCGGCCAAGTACGTGGGCTACCCCATCAAGCGCGGCAAGCTCTCGGTGGACCTGGAATACAAGATCAAGGACCGCGCGCTGCAAGCCACCAACCATGTGGTGCTGAACCAGCTGACCTTCGGCGACAAGACCAACAGTCCCGACGCGACCAAGCTGCCGGTGCTGCTGGCCGTGGCCTTGCTGAAGGACTCGCGCGGCAACATCGACATCAACCTGCCGATTTCCGGTTCGCTGGACGATCCGGAGTTCTCGGTGGGCGGCATCGTGGTGCGCGTGCTGCTGAACCTGGTGGTCAAGGCGGTGACTTCGCCCTTCAGTCTGCTGGCCTCGGCCTTCGGCGGCGGGGAAGAACTGTCCTACGTGGAATTTGCGCCTGGCAGCGCGGCGCTGACCGAGGACAGCCTGCAGCGCATCGACACGCTGACCAAGGCGCTGACGGACCGTCCGGCCCTGAAGATGGACATCAGCGGCCGCGCCGATCCCAAGACCGACATGGAAGGCCTGCGCCAGGCCTGGGTCGACGCCAAGATCCGCGCCGCCAAGGCCGCGGACGTCGCGCCGCGCGGCAAGAAGCCGAACCCGGCCGGCGTCGAGGTTTCGGGTGCGGAGCGCGCCAAGTATCTGGAAGAGGTCTACGACGACACGGACATCAAGGACAAGCCGCGCAACTTCATCGGCATGTCCAAATCCGTGCCGGCGGCGCAGATGGAGGAGATGCTGCGCAGCGTGGCGCCGGTGGGCGACGAGCAGTTGCGCCAACTGGCCGATGCGCGCGCGCAGGCGGTTTATGAGAAGCTGCAAGCCCAGGAAGGACTCGCGGATCGCGTGTTCATCGTTGCGCCGCAACTGGACGCGGATGGCATCAAGGACGAGGGGCAACCCTCGCGCGTGGACTTCTCCCTGAAGTGAACCAGGCTGGTCCGGAAGGCGGCGTCCAGCCGCCCCTGCCAGCTTTTTGCCAGGAGATTCTCGATGAATGACCAGGACGCGCACTTCGACAGCCTGCTGCCGCCCCTGCGGCTGAACCGGCGGGGTTTCATGGCCACCACGGTGGCGACGGGGTTTTCGCTGGCGGCCGGACAGGCCGTGGCGCAGACCACGATCACCACGGACGTCAACGGCCTTGTCGCCGGCAAGGTGGACATCCCGGTCAAGGACGGCAAGATGCCGGCATACCGCGCGGCGCCCAAGGGCAAGAAGGACCTGCCCACGGTGCTGGTGGTGTCGGAGATTTTCGGGGTGCACGAGTACATCCAGGACGTGTGCCGGCGGCTGGCCCACCAGGGCTATCTGGCCATCGCGCCCGAGCTGTTCGCGCGCCAGGGCGATCCGTCCAAGTACACCGAGATCCCCAAGTTGCAGGCGGAAATCATCGGCAAGGTCCCGGACGCGCAGGTGATGTCCGACCTGGACTCGACCGCGGCCTGGGCCACGTCCAACGGCGGCAATCCGGACCGGCTGGGCATCGTGGGCTTTTGCTGGGGCGGCCGCCAGGTCTGGCTGTACGCGGCCCACAACCCGAAGCTCAAGGCCGGCGCGGCCTGGTACGGCCAGTTGGGCGGGCAGCCTTCGGAACTGAAGCCCAAATCGGTGCTGAGCCAGGTGAACGACCTGAAGGCGAAGGTGCTGGGAGCCTATGGCGGCAAGGACGCCGGGATTTCGATGGCGGACGTGGACAAGATGCGGCTGGAACTGGCGCAGGGGCCGGCGGCGGCGAAGGCTTCGCGGATCGATGTGTATCCGGACGCGCCGCATGCGTTTCATGCGGATTATCGGCCTTCTTATCGGAAGGCTGAGGCGGAGCAGGCTTGGACGCGGATGTTGGATTGGTTCAAGCAGAACGGGCTTTGATCTTCGTAGGTTCGTTTGGGTCTTCTTGGGGCTTGTTGGGCGCTATGAGTGCGCACGAGTCTTCGTAGGTCGCCCGTCGTCGCGGGCGGCGTGGCGGCTCGCGCCCACGATTGCGGTCCGGAGCGTTCGCTCCGGACTCCCCCGTCGTCATCTTCGTCAAGGCCTGCGGCCTTTCCTTCAGATTCCCTCGGGCGCATCGAGGTTGCGAGCCGCCACGCCGCCCGCGCCGACAGGCTACGTGCGTCTTGGCTTGTTGCGCTGCTGGAGCCGTGGTTGGGGGCGAGTCTTGGGCGCCCGTATTAATCGGCCGCGCGGGCGGCCGATTAATACATACGTCATTATTTGAAGTGTGATTGTGATCGATGGCGCGCATGCGTAGGTGGGTTTTCTGATGGCGTTGCCGTTAGGGGGGGAGGGGCGGTGATGGGTGGCGCGCGGCGGGCAGCCGTTTGCGCATGAAGACCCGTACGCGCGCCACCCATCCGGCTTTGGAGTTCAAGTGGCGATTGACCTGCCAACGGGCTTTGATGGGCCGTCACGAAAAAGTGCCCGTGATATCCACGGTCACTCCCCACCAGCGCGCAGCGCCATCGGGAATCGCAAGACACCGCGTAAGCCCCCAGAGGCCGCCTGCGCGGCCGGCCGGGGGCGGGCCCCGCAAGATCCATCGCCAAACCCCACCGGCGGCGAGAACCCTAAGCACACCGTTCGTCCTCGGGGCCAGGAAGTTTCAACCAGCAGAGCCAGTCGCGGCGGCGGGGCCAGAGGCGCGGGGCGTCGATAAGCCCGAGGGAATCTGAAGGAACCGCCGAAGGCGGTGACGAAGATGACGAAGGGGAAGTCCGGAGCGAAGGCTCCGGACCGCAATCGTTGCCCCGCGCCTCTGGCCCCGCCGCCGCGACTGGCGTCTCAAGAAGCTGAACCTTCAGAAACAGAAACAGAACCTGCTACTGCGCCTTCTCCCCCGGCAACCCATCACTAACCTCCGCCAACGCCCTCTTCATATCCTCATACTCCATCACCCTCTCCCCCTGAAACCCGCCCAACACCCCCCGGCACCCGTCCACCCCCGATCGCTTCATCTCTTCCATCATCGCCGTTCCCTGCGCCTGTCCCTTCTGGAACAGCCCGTCATACCCGCCCGAAGGAAAGCCATATTCCTGCGCATACTGCAGCAGGTTCTTGCGGGCCGTGGCCTGGTGCTGGGCCAGATCGGGTTCGGAAGCCCCGCAGGCGCGGGCGGCGCCGTTGGAGGCGCCGGCGGCGATGACGAAGGAGTCGTATTGGGCCTGTTCGGCGGCATCGGGAGCCGCCCAGGCCGTGGCGGCCGAGGTCAGCGCCAGGGCCAGGCCGGTCAAGATCTTGCGCATCGATGAATCTCCGCTAGATGCCCGCCAGCCGGCAGCGCGGCGTGCGCGGGCGGTGATTGCAACCACAACATTATGGCAATCAGCCGTTTCGCGCCCGTGTAGCCTTGGTGTGGAGTCGTTTCAGACTGTGCATCTTTCTTTCCCTGACGCTGGCTGGCCAGCAAGGCGGCCGCGCAGGAACTATGATGGAGCCTGTGGGGCGCTCCTGCCCCAATGCATTGCCCCTATTCCTCCTGGAGATCTACATGACGATCAAAGTCGGCGATCGCGTGCCGGACGGCACCCTGACCGAATTCATCGAAACCGAAACCGCCGGCTGCTCGCTGGGTCCCAACGCGTTCCAGGTCGCCGACCTGACCCGCGGCAAGACCATTGCGCTGTTCGCCCTGCCGGGCGCCTTCACGCCCACCTGCTCGGCCAAGCATCTGCCGGGCTATGTGGAACAGGCTGCGGCCCTGAAGGCCAAGGGCGTCGATGAAATCTGGTGCGTGTCGGTCAACGACGCGTTCGTCATGGGCGCCTGGGGCCGCGAGCAGAAGACCGAAGGCAAGGTCCGCATGCTGGCCGACGGTTCCGCCTTGTGGACCAAGGAACTGGGCCTGGAGCTGGACCTGATCCAGCGCGGCATGGGCGTGCGCTCGCAGCGCTACTCGGCCCTGATCGTCGACGGTGTGGTCAAGCAGCTGAACGTCGAAGGCCCCGGCAAGTTCGAAGTCAGCGACGCCGCCACGATGCTGTCGCAAGTCTGATCCCACGCAGTTCCTGTTTTACCGCTTAGCGCAGCGGGCCGCTTTCGCGGCCTGTTGCGCTGCCGCCAGCAGCGGTTGCCGACGCCATGCTCGCCACCATTTCCTCCTTTTCGTCGCTTTACTTCGCGACCTTGCTGATGCTCATCGGCACGGGTCTGTTCAACACCTATATGGGGCTCAGGCTGACAGCGCAGTCTGTCAGCGAGGTGTGGATCGGCGCCCTGATCGCCGGCTACTACCTGGGCCTGGTGTGCGGCGCCCGCCTGGGGCACAAACTCATCATCCGCGTGGGCCACATCCGGGCGTTCGTCGCCTGTGCGGCGGTGGCCACCAGCATGATCCTGGCCCAGACGCTGGTCGAATCCATGCCGCTGTGGCTGGTGTTCCGCGTCATTTCGGGCATCGTGATGGTGACCGAATTCATGGTCATCGAAAGCTGGCTCAACGAGCAGACCGAAAATCACCAGCGCGGGCGCGTCTTCTCCGTCTACATGGTCGTGTCCGGCCTGGGCACCGTGCTGGGCCAACTGGCGCTGACGGCCTATGCCACGCTGGACCTGCGGCCGCTGACGCTGGTGGCCATGTGCCTGGTGCTGTGCCTGGTGCCTATCGCCGTCACCGCGCGCTCGCACCCGCCCACGCCGCTGCCGGCGCCGCTGGACATACGCTTCTTCATGCGGCGCGTGCCGCTGTCGATGACGGTGTTGTTCGTGGCCGGCAACCTTTCCGGCGCGTTCTATGGCCTGGCGGCCGTCTATGGCGCCAAGCATGGCCTGTCCACCTCGCAGGCGGCGATTTTCGTGGCCGCCGCAGTGACCGCCGGCCTGCTGTCGCAATGGCCCATGGGCTGGCTTTCCGACCGCATCAACCGCGCCGGTCTGATCCGCTTCAATGCGCTGCTGCTGGTGCTGCTGCCGGTGGTCATGTGGGGCTGGATCGTGCTGCCGTACTGGGCACTGGTGGCCATGTCCTGTGTCTTCGGCGTGCTGCAGTTCACGCTGTACCCGCTGGGCGCGGCGTTCGCCAACGATCACGTGGAATCCGAGCGCCGGGTCAGCCTGTCGGCCGTGCTGCTCATGACCTACGGGGTCGGTGCATGCGTAGGGCCGATGATTGCCGGGGTGCTGATGTCCCTGGCCGGCCCCAGCATGTACTACGTGTTCATCTCCGCCTGCGCCCTGATCCTGGTCTGGCATGTGCGTCCCACGCGCGTCACCGGCGCGCATCAGGTGGAAGAAGCGCCCACGCATTTCGTGCCCATGCCGGACACGCTGCAGAGCTCGCCCGCCGCGGCGGTGCTGGATCCGCGCGTGGATCCTGCAACCGACATCGCCATGGAAATGGTGCAGCCCGAAGTGGCGCCCGTGGCAGCCACTGAGCCGCCCGCTGCGGAACCGCCTGGCGGTGCCGCGGCGGATGTGGCGGACGACGCGGCTGAAGACGGCCGCCAGAGGCGCACCGGCACCTGAGGCCGGGGTCGCGTCCTTACCAGGGCGCCATCAGCACGATGGCAGCCAGCGCCAGCGCGATGCCCAGCAGGTTCAGCCGGGTCAGCGGTTCGCGGAAGGCCAGTGCGCCGACCAGCGTGCCCAGGGTGATCACGCCCATGTTCATGGACGCGAACACCAGCGCGGGGTGCTCGGGCAGCGACTGGTGCGCGCGGATGTAGGTCAGGATGTTGCCGAAGTTCGCCAGTCCCAGCGCCGCACCCGCGGCCAGGTGCCGAAGCTGGCAGCGCACCCGGCGCCACAGCAGGTAGCAGAGCATCAGCACCCCGGCGATGAGGAAGGCCAGCAGCAGCCCGCCCGCGAAAGCGGTGCCCGCGCGCGCCATCTGCTTGAACAGGATGTCGATGACGCCATACCCCACCCAGACCACCAGCGGCCACAGCCACATGGCGCGGCTGCTTGCGGCCGTGTCCTCGCCCGGCGTCTGCGCGCGGGGGGCACGGCGCAGCAGGCAGTACAAGGCGCTGGCGGCCAGCAGGGTCGCGGCCAGCTTGCGGCCGCTTACCGGTTCGCCGAACAGCAGGAAGGCCGCCAGCAGCGGGATGAACAGGGACAGGCGCTGCGCCGCGTCGCTGCGCACGATGCCGGCATGACGTACGGCCGCCGCCATCGCCAGGAACACGCTGGGCAGCAGTACGCCCAGCGCGGCCAGCACCAGCCACGGCGTCTGTGGGGTCAGCAGCGCCGCCGGGTCCGGGCGCAGCACGGCCCAGCAGAGCAGGGCGGCCACCGCATAGTTCATGGCGATGGCCTGGCGCACGTCGACTTGATAGCGCCGCGCCAGCTTCAGCAGCACGGCCACGGTGACGCTGCAGGCGACGCTGGCCAGCAGGTAGAGGAGGCCGGGAGTCAGCGGCATGCCGTGGCGTCGTGGTGCGCGTGCTGGGCGGCGTCGATGCGCATGCCCAGGCGCTGCAGCAGGCGCTGGTCGGCTTCCATCTGCGGATTGGCCGTGGTCAGCAGGGCGTCGCCGTAGAACATGGAGTTGGCGCCCGCTATGAAGCACAGGGCCTGCAACGCGTCATCCATGGCTTCGCGGCCGGCGGACAGGCGCACGGCCGCGCGCGGCATGGCGATGCGGGCCACGGCAATGGTGCGCACGAACTCGAACGGGTCCAGGGCTTCGACGCCGGCCAGCGGCGTGCCTTCCACCTGCACCAGGTTGTTGATCGGCACGGACTCGGGATAGGGCTCCATGTTGGCCAACTGGGCGATCAGGCCGGCGCGCTCGCGGCGCGATTCGCCCATGCCGACGATGCCGCCGCAGCACACGTTGATGCCGGCGTCGCGCACCCGGTCCAGCGTGTCCAGCCGGTCCTGGTAGGTGCGGGTGGAGATGATCTTGCCGAAGAACTCGGGCGAGGTGTCGAGGTTGTGGTTGTAGTAATCCAGGCCCGCGCTCTTGAGCTGTTCGGCCTGGCCCTCGCGCAGCATGCCCAGCGTCACGCAGGTCTCCAGGCCCAGGGCCTTCACCGCGCTGACCATCTCGGCCACCGCCTCCAGGTGGTGCGGCTTGGGGCTGCGCCAGGCGGCGCCCATGCAGAAGCGCTGTGCGCCGCCTTCCTGGGCCTTGCGGGCCGCTGCCACCACGTCCGCCAGGGGCATCAGCTTGTCGGCGTCCAGGCCGGTGTCGTAGTGCGAGGACTGCGGGCAGTAGGCGCAGTCCTCGGGACAGCCGCCGGTCTTGATCGACAGCAGGCTGGACAGCTGGATGGCGTTGGGATCGAAATGAGCGCGGTGCGTCTGCTGCGCCCGGAACACCAGATCCATGAACGGCAACTCGTAGAGCGCCATGATGTCGGCGGCGCTCCAGGCGGGGGCGGCGGTCGGTTTGGCGACGGTCGGGACGGGAATGTAGGCGGTCTGCACGGATGGGCTCCTTTCGGTCTTGCGGGGATCGCGCCGCTTGTCGGGCAAGGGCAGGATCGGCGGATCGTAAGAAGCTGCGCAGGGTTTGCGCAATGCAGGCTGCGTGGCCGAAATTAACGGCCTGTTGCTGTGATTTTTGTGGAAAATGGAAGATTTTGAGGGGCGTCGACTTCTAAGTGGCGCACATCTTCGGGGACGCCGGGCAGCCGTTTATTTTGAATCAAATTGTAAATAGTCGAGGGATGTCAGCCCTTGGCGCGCTTGTTTCGCGTCTGCGCCTGTTCATGCCCGGTGATGCCGCGGTCGCGCGCCCACACAATGGCCGCGCTGCGGCGGTGCACGCCGATCTTGCTGTAGATCGTGGCCACGTGGTTGCGCACCGTGTTGCGCGACAGCTTCAACTGCCGGGCAATGCCCTCGTCGTCATGGCCTTGGCACATCAGGCCCAGCACCTCGCGTTCGCGGGAAGTGAGCTGCGCCAGTTCTGCCACGTCGCGGGTAGCGGGCGCCGGCTCACGCAGTTGCGCCAGCTTTTCGATGACGCTGCGGCTGAACCAGGAAGTGTCCTGCATGACGGCCTCGATCGCCGTCAGCAGTTCCGCCTCGGAGCGCTTGCGTTCCGTGATGTCCTGGACCGCCAGCAGTACGCGCGGCTGCCCGCCGATAGTCACGGGTTCGGCCGACAGCAGGCAATCCAGCCGGCTGCCGTCCCGGGCAGCCAATGCCACCTCGCGGTTGCGGGCGCTTTCACCGCGCTTGAGGCTGGCCTCCAGATCTTCGGCGAGCTGGAGCCCCAATCCGGTCAGCGTCTGGCCTATGCCGTCCTGCGCAGAGGCGCCGGCGGCCGTGGCAAAAGCGTCGTTCAGGTCCAGCGCCAGCAGGGTCTCGCCCTCGCAGACGGCCATGGGCACGGGCGCGAGGCGGAATGTCTTGGAGAAGCGTTCCTCGCTTTCGCGCAGGGCCAGTTCGGTGCGCTTGCGGGCCTCGAGGTCGATGAAGGTGAACAGCATGCATGGCTCGCCCTGCATGTCGATGGGTTGGCCCGCGACGATGACGAACTTCACGCTGCCGTCCGCCAGTTTCAACACGCCCTCGCGCTGCGCAATGGTCTGCCCCTCGTTGAGGCTGGCGATCGCGTTGTCCTTGTCGTCGCCGCCGTCCAGCACGTCCAGCTCATAGGCCGACCTGCCCACGATGGCGTCGCGTGCATAGCCGGTCATCTCCAGGAAGCCCTGGTTCACCTTCACATAGCGCAGGTCGGACAGGCGGCAGATGAGGGCGGGCGCGGGATTGGCGCCGAAGGCGCGCTCGAAGCGTACTTCGGCATTGATCTGCTCAGTCTGGTCATGCAGGATCAGGACGCGGTAGTCGGTCCCTTCGCTGCCGTCCAGGTTCAGGCCGCTGGCGCGTATGTTGCGCAGGAACGCGTCATCGTCCTTGCGTTCCAGGTCCAGCAGCAGTTCGTCGAACGGCTCGGCCGCGGCCAGCAGGTCCAGCGGATATTGGCGCGCTGGCACGCGGTGATGATTGCGGTAGCTGAGGCTGTAGCGCTTGCGGTAGCCGGCTGGCGTGCCGCCCAGTTCATCCAGGTTATCGGTGCCATGCAGCTTGAGCGCGCTGGCATTGGCCCAGGCGATGGCGCCGTCCGCTTCGAGCAGGATGATGCCTTCGTTCAGGCCTGCGATGATGCGTTGCAGATGCTGGCGGTGCGGATGGGGAGCGGCGGCGTTCGCGGTCACGTAGTCCTCTTCTTTTCGCAGGGCACGACGCAAAGAGAATGAAGGCGCACTGAAAGGCTGTCCAGATGGCGAAATGGACGAGTCTGAGCGTAGGGGGCAATGGCGGGGAAGATGGCTGCCGCTAGATGATGCGGGCCGGAATGCAAAAAAGCTCCGGAAACCGGAGCTTTCTATGGCTGGCAAGGCCGAGGCGCTTGCGAACTGCGTGATGTGCTTGGCGGAGCGGACGGGGCTCGAACCCGCGACCCCCGGCGTGACAGGCCGGTATTCTAACCAACTGAACTACCGCTCCGCAGCGGTTTACTCTGACTTCTTCAATGCACTGCGGTGTCAAGGCAGTTTGGTACTACATGCCAGAAAGACTGGCGTCCCCTAGGGGATTCGAACCCCTGTACTCACCGTGAAAGGGTGATGTCCTAGGCCTCTAGACGAAGGGGACCTGAACAAAACAGAACTACTTTACTACCGTACTGCTTACTGGTGGAGGTAAGCGGGATCGAACCGCTGACCTCTTGCATGCCATGCAAGCGCTCTCCCAGCTGAGCTATACCCCCCAGGATCCTCGATGCCCCAAACTACAGACAACAAGGTCTCACACTATATAAAGCAAAAAAGCCCCGAAAACGGAGCTCTTGAAAGACTCTGAGCGAGAGCTTTGGCGGAGCGGACGGGGCTCGAACCCGCGACCCCCGGCGTGACAGGCCGGTATTCTAACCAACTGAACTACCGCTCCGCAGCGGCGTACTCAACTACATTGTCACTTCAACTGCATCACTACATACTGCTGCCAGAAGAACTGGCGTCCCCTAGGGGATTCGAACCCCTGTACTCACCGTGAAAGGGTGATGTCCTAGGCCTCTAGACGAAGGGGACTTGGACTTGCAAACTGGTACTGCATCCTTCGCCGTTGACTGGTGGAGGTAAGCGGGATCGAACCGCTGACCTCTTGCATGCCATGCAAGCGCTCTCCCAGCTGAGCTATACCCCCGTCTTTCTAATCAGCCGTTCAACGTTTTACGAAACCGAACACACGTTTTACCGAGTGCTTTTTCGTAGTTCGTTGCCGGTTTTGTTTAGTGCCGTTGGCGAAGAAACGAGATTATGCACGAACTAAATTGGGTGTGCAAGTCGCGATGAGGCAAAAAGCTAGAAAGTCGTGAAAAAAAGGGGGCTGGAAGGCATTTTAGGGCCGATTTTGCGCTTTTATTGCTCAGCTTGAGCTAGCGTGATTGATGCAGAAATCAAGTAAATCAAAGACTTGTGAGAATGCTATCGTGAGCGGAAATTTTTTTCGTCGATCCGGCATTTTTTGCGCCGGACCCGCACACACGGACATCGCCATGAGCAGCAAGACTTCGTTCCCCACACGCCCGCTGGGCCAGAGCGGCATGGACATCACCCGCATCGGGCTGGGCGCCTGGGCCATCGGCGGCAGCGGTTGGGCGGTGGGGTGGGGGCCGCAGGACGACGCCGATTCGGTGGCGGCGATCCGCCGGGCCGTCGAGCGCGGCATCAACTGGATCGATACCGCGGCGGTGTACGGCCTGGGGCATTCCGAGGAGATCGTGCGCCGCGCGCTGGCGCAGATGGCGCCTGACGCCCGGCCTTACGTGTTCACCAAATGTGGCCTGACCTGGTCTGCGGAACAGCCGCAGGCGATGCCGCGGCGCACCGGCGCGCCGGCCAGCATCCGGCGCGAAATCGAAGATTCGTTGCGCCGGCTGGGCGTCGAACGCATCGATCTCTATCAGATGCACTGGCCGGCGGGCGATGGCACGCCGCTGGAGGTGTACTGGCAGGAACTGCTGGATCTGAAGCGGGAGGGCAAGGTCAGGGCGGTGGGCCTGTCCAACCACAATCTTGCCCAGCTGCAGCAGGCAGAAGCGCTGGGGCATGTGGATACGCTGCAGCCGCCGTTTTCGGCCATTCAGCGCGCCGCGGGCGCGGAGCTGATTCCGTGGTGCGAACGTAACGGCACGGGCGTGATCGTCTACAGCCCGATGCAGTCCGGCCTGCTGACCGGCGCCTTCAGCGTGGAGCGCGCCCGCGCTCTGCCGGCGGATGATTGGCGCGCGCGCAACGCGGAGTTCGCCTCGCCCGGCATCGAGCGCAACCTGGCGCTGGCCGATGCGTTCAAGCCCATCGCCGAACGCCACGGCGCCACGGTGGCGGCCGTGGCGGCGGCCTGGACGCTGGCCTGGCCGGGCGTCACGGGCGCGATCGTGGGCGCCCGCAGCGCGGCTCAGGTGAATGGACTGCTGGGCGCAGCGTCGCTGGAACTGGATGGCGATGACATGGACGCCATCGCGGACGCGATCGAGCGTACCGGCGCCGGAAGCGGGCCGCTGCGCCCGCCCGGGGAGAGCGGCGCGCTGCCGGCGAATCTGTTCGCTTGAGGGCGCCTCAGGCGCGACGCGTCTTGCGGCCGCTGCCGAACGCGGCGATCAGCGCCAGGCCGATCAGGGCCAGTGCCGTCTTGTCGCCAAAGCGTGCGTATGGCGTCAGCCCCGTCATGCCTTGCACGGCCACCGGCAGCACACCGGCCTGCAGCGGCGCGAGCTGGGCCGCGACGCGGCCTTTGGCGTCAATGGCGGCGGTGATGCCGGTGTTGGTGGAGGTCAGCATGGGCCGCGCCGTTTCCATGGTGCGCACGCGGCCGATCTGCAGATGCTGGCGCAAGGCCCAGGAGTCGCCGAACCAGCCCAGGTTGCTCACGTTCACCAGTATCGTCGCGCCCGGTTCGCCGTTGGGGCCGGGTTGCAGCGCGGGCAACAGGTCGGGGCCGAACAGGTCTTCGTAGCAGATGTTGAACGCGATGTGCTGGCCGCCGACCGCGAAGGGCGTCTGGCGTACCGCGCCGCGATCGAAGTCGCCCAGCGGAATGTTCAGCATGTCGACGAACCAGTGGAATCCGGGCGGCACGTATTCGCCCCAGGGCACCAGGTGGCGCTTGTCGTAGCGCATGGCGGTGGTGCCGGCCACGAGCTGTTCGACCGGGGTATTGCCGTCAAAGCCCATGACGCTGTTGGTGTAGCGCTCGCGGCCATTGACGCGGTCGTGCAGCGGCACGCCCATGGCGATGGTGGTATTGCGCTGGGCGGCCAGGTCGCGCCAGACCGCCCAGACGCGCGGATCCAGCTGGTCCTGGAAGATGGGCAGCACGGTTTCCGGCAAGATGATCAACTGCGGCGCGGGCACGCCGGGAGCCGGCGGCATGGCTGCCAGGTCCAGGTGGCGCACCAGGCTCTGGTCGAGCAGGGCGGGGTCGAACTTCTGCGACTGCTCGATGTTGCCCTGGACCAGGCGCACGTTCAGCGGATCGCCGGACGGCGTGGACCAGTCGATGCGGGACAGCGGCCAGCCAGCGGCGGCCAGGGCCAGCGCGATACCGGCGGCCAGGGCGTGGCGCGAGCCAGTCCCGCTTTTACGCGAGGGCTGCCAGAGGCTGGCGAGGGCAGCGGCGACGAAGGCGGCCAGGAAGGCCATGCCGTGCACGCCAAGCAGCGGCGCCCAGCCTGCGATGGGGCTATCGACTTGCGCGTAACCGATATTGAGCCAGGGAAAGCCCGTCAGCAGCACGGCGCGCAGCCATTCGAAGGCCGCCCACATCGCAGCCCAGGCCAGCGTGCCCGACAGTATGCGGGAGGGCGGAGAGCCCGGCTCCAGCGGCGCGTAGCGGCGCGCCAGCGCGCTGGCCGTGGCCGGGAACAGCGCCAGGAAGGCCGACAGCGCCAGCACCGCGGCCACGGCCAGCGGCGCGGCCAGATCGCCGTAGCGGTGCAGGCTGATGAAAATCCAGTAGAGGCCCAGCGAGTAGCTGGCGAAGCTGAACAGCCAGCCGCGCAGCCAGGCCTGTTTCGCCGAGGGCGCATACAGGGTCACGCGCGCAACGATGGCCAGCATCAGGACCTGTGTGGCCGCCAAGGCCCAATCCGGCAGGGGACCGGGCGAAAAAGTCAGGGCGTGCACGGCGCCCGCCAGCACCAGGCCGGCGGCGCCGCGCAGTTTATGGCTGCGCGGGGACTGGGTCATGCGTCTTCGGAGGAGCGGGGGGCTTGGGGTGCGGCGTTGCGCTTGACGCGCAGCCAGATGGCGCGGCGCGCGTCGCCGCGGGCCACTTCCAGGCGCAGGCCGTCGAATTCGGCGATGTCGCCGCGGCGCGGGATGCGGCCCAGCTGTCCGCCCATCCAGCCGCCGACGCTGTCGTACTCGTCGTCGGGCAACTGGCAGCCGAACACGTCGTTGAAGTGCGAGATGTCGGTGGCCGCCAGGACGCGCCACTGGTTTTCGCCTTCGGGGAAGATCGAGTCTTCCTCGGTTTCGTCGAATTCGTCTTCGATATCGCCGACGATCTGTTCCAGCACGTCTTCCATCGTCACCAGGCCGGAAATGCCGCCATGCTCATCGATGACGATGGCCTGGTGGTTGCGGCTGGCGCGGAACTCGTGCAGGAGCACGTTCAGGCGCTTGGATTCGGGGATGAAGACGGCGGGCCGCACCAGCGTGCGCACCTCGATGCCGGGTTCCAGCATGCAGCGCAGCAGATCCTTGGCCAGCAGGATGCCGATGATGTTGTCGCGATCGCCTTCGTAGACGGGGAAGCGCGAGTGGGCGGTCTCGATGACCGAGGCGACCAGGTAGGGAATGGGCTGCGTGACGTCCAGCAGATCCATGCGCGAACGCGGGACCATGATGTCGCCCACGGTGCCTTCGGACACGGCGAGCGCGCCCTTGATCATCTTGTAGGATTCCGCGTCGAGCAGTTGGCGTTCGTGCGCGGCTTCCAGAACGGCCTTGATGCCTTCGCGGTCCTCGGGCTCGCGGCGCACGAGGGAAAGCAGGCGGTCTAGAAGGGATTTGGCGGCGGGTTTGGAGGAGCGAGCAGGCGTCGCTTCGGGAGCAGGATAAGGGTCAGACATCGTCCGGGAGGACAAGTTATGGAGGGCCCAGCATAACCGATACTGGCCTGCAATTTGTAACGGCGGCCCCCAAAATGAGGGGAACCGCCGCCATCTGCGCCTTGCTGGACGCCATTTGGCGGCAATTTTTGCCGCCGGGCCGCCCCAAGGCAAAAATCGCCCCCTCGGGGGGGCAGCAAGCGCCTAAGGCGCGCAGCGTGGGGGCCAATTTTTCTCAGGGTTGACCCGAGTCCGCGAGTCAGGCTGCCATGTAAGGATCGGCGATGCGCATGGCGGCCAGCGTGGCGGTCTCCAGGGCCTCCATGCGCTTGGCGTCGCGGGCCTTGATGTGGTCGTAGCCCAGCGCGTGCAGCACGCCGTGGATGGTGAGATGGGCGGCGTGGTCCAGGAGCGCCTTGCGCTGTTCGCGGGCCTCGCGCACCAGCACCGGCACGCACATGACGATGTCGCCGCGCGCAACGCCCAGCGGATCCACGCCGTATTCGAAGGTCAGCACATTGGTGGCATAGTCGCGGCCGCGGAAGTCGCGGTTCAGGCGCCGGCCTTCGGCCGCGCCAACCAGCCGCAAGCTCAGCTCCGCCGCGGAAAACGCGACCAGGCCGTCGTCGGCCGCGCCCGCCAGCGCGCGTTCGGCCCAGCGGCGCAGGCGCCAGCGGGGCAGGCGGGCTTCCTCGACGCCGTATTGCACGGACAGGGACAGTTCAGGTTTCATCTTCTGCGGCGCGGTCGTAGGCGTCGACGATGCGGGCGACCAGGGGATGGCGCACGACGTCTCGGCTGGTGAATCGGGTGGTGGCGATGCCCTGCACGTCGTGCAGCACCTTCACCGCATGCGCCAGGCCGCTGTCCTGGCCGCGCGGCAAGTCCACCTGCGACGGGTCGCCGGTAATGACCGCCTTGCTGCCGAAGCCGATCCGCGTCAGGAACATCTTCATCTGTTCCGGCGTGGTGTTCTGCGCTTCGTCCAGGATGACGAAGGCGTGGTTGAGCGTGCGGCCGCGCATGTAGGCCAGCGGCGCGATTTCGATGGTCTGCTTTTCGAACAGGCGCTGCACCTTTTCGAAGCCCATCAGGTCGTACAGCGCGTCGTACAGCGGGCGCAGGTACGGGTCCACCTTCTGCGCCAGGTCGCCGGGCAGAAAGCCCAGGCGTTCGCCGGCTTCGACCGCGGGGCGTGTCAGCACCAGGCGCTGCACGGTGTCGCGCTCCATTGCGTCGATGGCGCAGGCCACGGCCAGCCAGGTCTTGCCGGTGCCGGCGGGACCGACGCCGAAGGTGATGTCGTGCTTGAGGATGTTGTTCAGGTAGTCGCGCTGGCGCGGCGTGCGCGGACGCAGGTCGCTGCGCTTGGTGCGCAGGGCGATGCTGTCGCTTTCGTCGTCCAGGGCGGGCAGCGGGTCGGCCTCGCGGGCCTGCTCTTCCTTCAGTTCCTGTTCCTGCCGCCCGACGCCGATCTCGACCAGCCCGAGCTGGATGTCGTCGACCGACAGGGCGCGGTGCACGGCCTGTTCGTGGAAGCGGCGCAGTATCCGGCCGGCGAGTTCCGCGAGTTCGCCTTCGATGGTGACTCGGCTGCCGCGGCGCGAGAGCTTGACGTTCATGCCGTCGGCCAGCTGCCGCAGGTTTTCGTCCAGCGGGCCGCAGAGATTGGCCAGATGGGTGTTGTCGCCGTCCAGGGTGACGACGATGGGCATGCTGCGGCGGGCGCGGGAGCGGGGAGTGGTCATTCGGCCTCTTGGGGAGTGCGGTCCACGTCGGCGACCCGGGCGCGCAGCGAATTGGTGTGCGCTTCGGTGATGATGACGTCGACCATTTGTCCGATGAGCCGCGCGGGCGCGGCGAAGTTCACGATGCGGTTGTTCTCGGTGCGGCCCATCAGTTCGTTCGGGTCGCGGCGCGAGGGGCCTTCGACCAGCAGGCGCTGGCGCGTGCCGACCATGTTGCGGGCGATCGTGGCCGCCTGCTCGTTGATCAGCGCCTGCAGGCGCTGCAGGCGACGCAGCTTCACGTCTTGCGGCGTGTCGTCGTGCAGGTCGGCGGCGGGCGTGCCCGGGCGGCGCGAATACACGAACGAGAACGAGGTGTCGAAGCCGACGTCCTCGATCAGCTTCATGGTCTTTTCGAAGTCTTCCTCGGTTTCGCCGGGAAAGCCCACGATGAAGTCCGAGGACAGCGTCAGGTCGGGGCGGGCGGCGCGCAGGCGGCGCACCACCGACTTGAATTCCAGGGTGGTGTAGCCGCGCTTCATGGCCGCCAGCACGCGGTCGCTGCCGGCCTGCACCGGCAGGTGCAGGAAGGACACCAGCTTGGGCAGGCGGGCGTAGGCGTCCACCATGCGCTGGGTCATTTCCTTGGGGTGCGAGGTGGTGTAGCGGATGCGCTCGATGCCCGGGATTTCGTGCACGTATTCCAGCAGCATGGCGAAGTCGGCGATCTCGTCGCTGTCGGTCATGCGGCCGCGGTAGGCGTTGACGTTCTGGCCCAGCAGCGTCACTTCCTTCACGCCCTGGTCGGCCAGGTCGGCGACCTCCACCAGCACGTCCTCGAAGGGGCGCGAGACTTCCTCGCCGCGCGTGTAGGGCACGACGCAGAAGCTGCAGTACTTGCTACAGCCTTCCATGATGGACACGAACGCCGTGGCGCCGTCCACGCGGGGCGGCGGCATGTTGTCGAACTTTTCGATCTCGGGGAAGCTGATGTCCACCTGCGAGCGGCCTTCGTCGCGGCGGCGCTTTATCAGGTCCGGCAGGCGATGCAGCGTCTGCGGACCGAACACCACGTCCACGTAGGGCGCGCGCTTGACGATGGCTTCGCCTTCCTGGCTGGCCACGCAGCCGCCCACGCCGATCACCAGGTTGGGATTGGTCTTCTTCAGGTGCTGCACGCGGCCCAGGTCCGAGAAGACCTTTTCCTGCGCCTTCTCGCGCACCGAACAGGTGTTGAACAGGATGACGTCGGCGTCTTCCGGGTTGTCGGTGAGTTCCAGGCCCTGGTCGCCGCGCAGCACGTCGGCCATCTTGTCCGAGTCGTACTCGTTCATCTGGCAGCCGAAGGTGCGGATGTACAGCTTGCGGGGGGAGCCGGCGTCCGCGGCGGGGAGGGCGGCGCTGGCGCCGTCGGGCGCGGCGTCGGCGCGCTTGAGGGTGGTTTCTTGCATGATGGTCGCCGTGACGGGTGTAGATCCCGGGGGCAGAGAATGGTAGGAAACCCGGGATTTTAACCCTTGCCCGCATTTGCTTCTTGGTCTGGCGCGCGCAGGCCGTTACGATAGCGTGCTGGGCTGATTTTGCAGCCCAGGAACGTTTCTCATTTCCCGATAGCGGTATCGATGAACAGCAATCCCCTGACGCCTTCGGCGGCCGCTCCCGTATCCGACGCCTCAGCCAGCCTCACGCCGGACCAGTTCCGCAACCCCTTTTCCGCGCTGACCTGGGTGCTGCTGGGCTGCGCCCTGGCGCTGGCCGCCAGCGCGTGCGCGTTGTGGGTGGACCTGCCGCTGGCGGTGTGGATCAAGCAGTCGGTATCTGAAGGCGTGAACGAATCCTTCGAATGGATCGGTGAACTCGGCGAAAGCGGCCCTTATATCGGCGTGGCGCTGGCCTTCTACGTGATCGGGTTGGTCGGCCTGGCGCGCGGCTGGCGCAATCCGGTGCGCATGAGCTACGCCAGCATGGCGCGCGGCAGCCTGCTGATGCTGTCGACCCTGGCGGTAGGCGGACTGGTGGTGCTGGTGCTCAAGCGTTCGGTGGCGCGGGCGCGTCCCGAGCTGTTCTTCGAAAAAGGCATCTACGGGGTGGGCGAGTCGTTCTCGCGCGCCCAGCTGTACAACTCCTTCCCCTCCAGCCACACCTATGCGGCATTTGCCGTGGCAGTGGTGCTGGGCATCCTGGCGCCGCGCTGGCGCTGGGTCTTCCTGCTGCTGGCGGCGCTGGTGGCGATGAGCCGGCTGGTCAACCTGGACCACTACCTGTCGGACGTGATGACGGCCGCGGGCATTGCGGTGCTGGTCGGGCACGTATTGGCGCCCCGTGTGCTGGGCGCCGGATATCAGTGGCCTCTGCGCGCGCCCTGGCGCTGGTGGAAGAAATAAGGTCTGCTATTGCGGACGTTGGGTTGTGCTTCGTAGGTCGCCCGTCGTCGCGGGCGGCGTGGCGGCTCGCGCCCACGATTGCGGTCCGGAGCGTTCGCTCCGGACTCCCCCGTCGTCATCTTCGTCAAGGCCTTCGGCCTTTCCTTCAGATTCCCTCGGGCGCATCGAGGTTGCGAGCCGCCACGCCGCCCGCGCCGACGGGCTACGTGCGTCTTGGCTAGTTGCGCTGCTGGAGCTGTGGTCGGGGGCGAGTCGTGGGCTGCCCGTGTTGTTCGGCCGCGCGGGCGGCCGAACAACACATACATGATTCCGGCCAGGGGCGGGCTCCAGACTACGCCTTACGCGAAATTCACCACCACGCGCCGGTTGGTGCGGCTCTTTTTCTCGATCTTCGTAACGATCACCGCGCCGATCTCGCCGGTGTTGGCCACGTGCGTGCCACCACAGGGCTGGCGATCCACGCCCGGGATTTCGACGATGCGTATGCTGGCGGTGCCGGCCGGGGGCGCAGCGCCCACGGTACGCACCAGGTCGGGTTCGGCGGCCAGTTCCTCGGGCGTGATGCAGTTGATGCTGACGCCGGTGCGGGCCTGGATCAAGGCGTTCAGGCGTTCGGTCAGGTCGGCCTTGTCCAGCGTGGATTCGGGCAGGTCGAAGTCGACGCGCGCGGAGTCGGGTGAAATGCTGCAGCCGGTCACGGGGGCGGGCACCAGCGCGCCCAGCAGATGCAGACAGGTGTGCAGGCGCATGAGGCGGTGGCGCCGCGGCCAGTCGATGGTCACCGAGACGCGGTCGCCCACTTGCGGTGCGATGCCGCCTTCCAGCACGTGCAGGATGCGCTTGCGGTCTTCGGCGTAGACGGTGTCGGCAAGCGTCAGCGCGCGGCCGTCGGCCAGCGTCAAAGTGCCGCTGTCTCCCGCCTGGCCGCCGCTGCGCGCGTAGCAGACAGTCTCGTCCAGTTCGACGCCCTCGGGGCTGACCGCGATCACGGTGGCCTCGCATCGGTCCAGGTAAGGGTCTTCGTCGAATCGCTTGCGGGTGGCATTCATGTAAAGGGTCTCCGGATGTTCTGGTTTTTTTTGCAAGGCGGGGCGGACGATCAGGCCAGGATCTTCAGGCCGCCGGCCGTTTCGATCTGTGCGCTCAGGCGCGGCGGGCCGTCGACCTGTTCCACCTGGATCAGGTGATCCGCGCCCAGCCAGGCCAGCCCTTGGCGCAGCAGCCCGGCCTGCGGATGGCTGCCGGACAGTTGCTTGAGTGTGAGGTGCTGGCGCGGCAGGCTGACGCCGGGGTAGTCGGCCACGTCCCACTGGATCAGCGTGGGCAGCAGACCGTCGCCGGCCGCATGGCCCGCTTCGCGCCAGGCGGGCAGGCTGCCGTCGTCGGGCACCGTCAGCCGCCAGCGCAACTGCCCGCGTTCCATGGGAATGGCGGGCGGGATGCGTGCGGGATGCTCCGCCTGCATACGCGTCAGATCCAGCGGCGCTTCGACCCGCGCCGCCCAATGCGCCAGGTAGGGACCCTGGGCGATGCGGGCGCGGACGGCGTCCTGATCCAGCCCGAACCAACGCGGCCGGGCAGGCGCCGGGGCCTGAGGATCGATGGCGATGACTTCGAGGTAGATGCCGCCGGCCATGCCCAGCACCCGGTTGTGGGTGCCCATGCGCGGATGCGCGCCGCCGCCCGAGGGGGCGATGCCGAGCAGTGCTGCGACGTATTCGGTGCCGCTGTCCAGGTCCGCGGCGGCGATGACGAGGTGATCGATGACGAGTTTCATGGTCCGGCTATGGTAGCGAATCCGCGCGGATCCGTACCCGTACAGCGCGACGGGGGCGGGCGGTACAGTGTCAGACGCCCAGGTCCCGGCGCTTCAGCACCCGGTCTATCAGGCCCCATTCCAGCGCTTCCTCCGCGCTCATGTAGCAGTCGCGGTCCAGTGTGCGCTCTACGTCTTCGTAGCTGCGTCCGCAGTGCTGGGCGTAGACGCGCGTGACGCGGTCCTTGGTCCTGCGCATTTCCTCGGCGTGGATGAGCACGTCCGAGGCCTGGCCCTGGAAGCCGCCTAAAGGCTGATGCACGTGCACGCTGGCATTGGCCAGCGCGCATCGTTCGCCGGGTTCGCCCGCCATCAGCAGGAACGAGCCCATGGAGCGCGCCGTGCCCATGCACAGCGTGTGCACCGGCGCAGTGATGAACTGCATGGTGTCGTACATGGCCAGGCCGCTGGTGATGACGCCGCCAGGGGAGTTGATGTAGAGATGGATGGGCTTGGTGGGGTTCTCGGATTCCAGGAACAGCAGCTGGGCGCAGACCAGCGCCGACACCGAGTCGTTGACTTCGCCGTTCAGGAAGATGATGCGGTCGCGCAGCAGTCGCGAATAGATGTCGAAGGACCGCTCGCCGCGGCCGGACTGCTCGACCACCATGGGTACGTATTGCATCACGTCCTGCATGGACGAATCTCCTGGGTTGCGATTGCCTTGCGCTTGGGCCGGGTTCAGGCGGCGCGCACGAGGAAGGGGCCGGCGTCGTTGGCGGCCGGGCGCCCGCGGCGTTCGAACCGCGCGTCGTCCAGCGCGTGGATGATGCGCAGGAGCGTGCGGCCGTCGGCGACGGGCCGGATCTGGAAGGTCACCAGGCTTTCGAGGAAAGGCGGCTCCTCGTCGCGCATGCGGTATTGGATTTCTTCGGCAGGCGTCGCGTCCGCGGGTTCGGCGCTGGCCAGCGCCCGTCCAGGCAGCCATTGCTCGCGGAATTCGGGGATGCTGATGGCGCGCCAGACTTTTTCGGGCGGCGCGTCGAGTTCGTATTCGAGCACGATGTCCTGGGGCGAGTCTTGCGGCGCGGTCGGCTTCATTGGTCCATGTCCTTGAGCAGGGCGTTCAGGGCTTCGATGCGGGCCGGCCAGTAGGCGCGGTACTTCGCCAGCCATCCGGCGATGAGCGCAAGCCCGTCGGGGTCGACTTCATAGTTCACGAAACGGCCTTGTTTTTCCTCGCGCACCAGGCGGGCCTTGCGCAGCACCGCAAGGTGCTGCGACATGGCTGGCTGGCTGATCTCCATGCCGACGCGCAGGGCGCTGGCGTTCATGCCGCCGGCGGCGAGCTTTTCGAAGATGGCACGGCGGGTCGGATCGGCCAGGGCCTTGAAAATGTCGGTTTCGAGCATGACAATACATTAGTCAATACTTATGTGTTGGTCAAGCGGAAAGCACCCTGTGCGCGTCCGAGAGCCATTTGCGATCGCGGCTGGCACAATGGCGCCGGACCTGCAGTCGGGAGCGACGCCGTGGCTTTTCTTCTATTCCCCGTCTTGTTCGCGGCCAGCCTGCTGATCAGCCTGGCGGCCGGCGCCGTGCATGGCCGGCGTCATGGTTGGAAGGCCCCGGCTACGCGGCGGTGGCTGTTCGTGGCGGGATGCCTTGTGCTTTCGTATCTGGTCGGCCTGGCGCTGGTCATTCATGACCCGTACTTCGACGACAACGGGGTGCCTGAATTCATTCCGTGGCGTTTCCGCTGGACCTGGGCCTGGCTTTACGCCGGCTTGCTGCAATTCGCCGTGGTTCCGAGCGGTTTGGCCCTGCGGCGCCTGGCCAGGCGTAAGACGGCAAGCGCCGCGCAATAAAAAACCCGCCGTGATTGCGGCGGGTTTGTCTTCAAGCGGAAACGGATCAGGCGGCTTCGCCTTCCTCGCCTTCCTTCTTGACCGGCTTGACCAGGTCTTCGCGCTTGACGCCCAGCCACATGGCCAGGGCCGCGGCCACGAACACCGACGAGTAGATGCCGAACCAGATGCCGATGGTCAGGGCCATGGCGAAGTAGTGCAGGGTGGGGCCGCCGAAGAACAGCATGGCCAGCACCATCATCTGCGTGGAACCGTGGGTGATGATGGTCCGGGAGATGGTCTGCGTGATGGCGCTGTTGATGACTTCGTGCACGTCCGCCTTGCGGTACTTGCGGAAGTTCTCGCGGATCCGGTCCATGATGACCACGGATTCGTTCACGGAGTAGCCCAGCACCGCCAGCACGCCCGCCAGCACCGACAGCGAAAATTCCCACTGGAAGAAGGCGAAGAAGCCCAGGATGATCACCACGTCGTGCAGGTTGGCGATCACGCCGGCGACGGCGAACTTCCATTCGAAGCGGAAGCCCAGGTAGACCATGATGCCGATGACCACGACCAGCAGGGCCATCAGGCCGTTGTGCAGCAGCTCCTGGCCCACCTGCGGGCCCACGAACTCGACGCGGCGCAGTTCGACGCCGGAGTCGGCGGTCTTCAGCGCGGCCATGACGGTTTCGCTCTGCGTGGCCGAGGTCTGGCCTTCCTGCAACGGCAGCCGGATCATGACGTCGTGCGAGGTGCCGAAGTTCTGCACCTGGAAGTCGGTGTAGCCCAGCTTGGAGACCACGCCGCGCACGTTTTCAAGCTGCGCCGTCTGGGCGTAGTTGACTTCCATGACCGTGCCGCCGGTGAATTCGATCGACAGGTGGAAGCCGCGCGTGACGATGAAGAAAACAGCCGCCAGGAATGTGACGAGGCTGATGATGTTCAGCACCAGCGCGTGGCGCATGAACGGGATGGTGCGGTGAATACGGAAAAATTCCATTTTTCGCCTTAGGCTTTATCTGTGGCGGGCGGCCGGGCCGCCCGCGCTCATGTTCAGTTGGTCTTCGGTTTCCAGACTTCACCGATGGAGATCGACGTGAGCTTCTTCTTGCGGCCGTACCAGAGGTTGGCCAGCGCGCGCACACCCACCACCGACGAGAACATCGAGGTCAGGATGCCCAGCACGTGCACCACGGCGAAGCCCCGGATCGGGCCGGAACCGAAGGCCAGCAGCGCCAGGCCCACGATCAGCGTGGTGAGGTTCGAGTCGAGAATGGTGCCCCAGGCGCGTTCGAAGCCGTGATGGATGGCTTGCTGCGGACTTGCGCCTGCGCGCAGTTCCTCGCGTATCCGCTCGTTGATCAGCACGTTCGAGTCGATGGCCATGCCCAGCGTCAGCGCGATTGCCGCGATGCCCGGCAGGGTCAGCGTGGCCTGCAGCATGGACAGCAGCGCCAGCAGCAGCAGCACGTTCATGGTCAGGCCGATCGTGGAGAACACGCCGAACAGGTGGTAGTACAGGATGATGAAGGCGGCGATGGCCAGGAAGCCGTACAGCGTCGAGTAGAAGCCCTTGGCGATGTTGTCCGCGCCCAGGCTCGGGCCGATGGTGCGTTCCTCGATGATGGACATGGGCGCAGCCAGGGCGCCGGCGCGCAGCAGCAGCGCGGTGTCGGCGGCCTCTTCGGAGCTCATGCTGCCCGAGATCTGCACCTGGCCGCCGGCGATTTCGCCGCGGATGACCGGGGCCGTGACCACTTCGCCCTTGCCGTTTTCGAACAACAGGATGGCCATGCGCTTGCCGATGTTGTCGCGGGTGACGTCGCGGAAAATGCGGGCGCCCTTGGAGTCCAGCGTCAGGTGGACGGCGGCCTGCTGGGTCTGCGAGTCGCGGCCGGGTTGGGCATCCTGCAGGTTTTCACCGGTCAGGATGACCTGGCGGCGGACCAGGATGGGACGGCCGTCGCGGTCGTTGTAGCGTTCAAGGCCGAAGGGCACGCTGCCGCCCAGCAGCGCGGCCTGCGCGGCGGGGGAGTCGTCGACCATGCGGATTTCCAGCGTGGCGGTGCGGCCCAGCAGTTCCTTGGCCTTGGCCACGTCCTGCACGCCGGGCAGCTGCACCACGATGCGGTCGGCGCCTTGCTGCTGGATGACCGGTTCGGCCACGCCCAGTTCGTTGATCCGGTTGTGCAGCGTGTTGATGTTCTGCTTGAGCGCGGAATCCTGCACGCGGGTGACGGCGGCCGGGTTCAGCGCAGCCATCAGCAGCGGCTTGCCGTTTTCCATGCGCTCGGTGAATTCCAGGTCGGGCAGGCGGCTGCGCAGCGTGGAAATGGCGCGGTCGCGGTCGTCCGTATTGGCGAAGGTGGCGGCAATGGCCATGCCCGAGCGTTCGACGCCGGCCACGTTGACCTTCTGGTCGCGCAGCACGGAGCGCACGTCGGCGGCCAGGGAGTCGTAGCGGGCGGTCAGGGCGCCCTGCATGTCCACTTGCAGCAGGAAGTGCACGCCGCCGCGCAGGTCCAGGCCCAGGTACATCGGCTTGGGCGCGAACCAGCCCAGCGCGCGCATCCAGGCGGGCGAAGCGGGCAGCAGGTTCAGCGCGACCGTGTAGTGGGGGTCGCCGGCGACGGTGTTGAGGGATTTGTCGATCAGGTCGCGCGCCTGCAGCTGCAGGTCGGTCGACGTGAAGCGGGCGCGCACGGTGCCGAGCGTGCCGTTCTGTTCGTAATAGACCCCTTCATTGGGGATCTTGGCGTCGGTCAGGATCTGTTCGACCCGGCTCAGCATGGCGGGATCGACCTTGATCGTGGCCTTGGCGCTGGAAACCTGGACGGCCGGGGATTCGCCGTAGAAGTTGGGAAGCGTGTACAGCAGGCCGATGATGACCGCGACCAGGACCGTAATGTACTTCCAAAGGGGATAGCGGTTCATTGCCGGCTACTTCATGTAAAAGTGATGAAAGGGCCGCCCGGGCGGCAAGCGCGGCGGGCGGCGACAGGGCCATCAAGCAACAGGAGCCCGATGGGGGCTCCTGTGGGACGCTTACAGGGCCTTGATGGTTCCCTTGGGCAGCACGGTCGAGACCGAGGACTTCTGCATGATCACTTCGACCGGCTTGTCGGCCAGTTCGGAGACTTCGACGGTGACGTAGCTGTCGTTGACCTTGGTGACCTTGCCGAGCATGCCGCCGGCGGTGACCACTTCGTCGCCCTTGGCCAGGGCGGCGATCAGGTTGCGGTGTTCCTTCTGGCGCTTCATCTGGGGACGGATCATCAGGAAGTAGAGGATCACGAACATCAGGATGATGGGCAGCATGCCCATCAGCGCGTTACCCTCGGGGGCGGCGGCCTGAGCCACGACGAGGCTGGCGGTATCGATAACGGACATTGAATTCTCCTGCGTTTAGTCTGTTTGGGTGTTTGTATCTAGTGTTTTTCTGCGCCCATCCCCGCGCGAGCCATGGATAGGGCAAGCCGACTATTGTATATAGGTCCTGAAATTCTAATCCACCCCCCGCGCCCGGTCTGCCGCGAACTGCGCGCGCCAGGCGTCGAAGCGGCCTTCGGCGATGGCTTCGCGCATTTCCTTCATGATGGTCAGATAGAAATGCAGGTTGTGCAGGGTGTTCAGGCGCGCGCCGGTGATTTCGTTGGCGCGCTGCAGGTGGTGCAGGTAGGCCCGCGAGAAATTCGCGCAGGTATGGCAGCTGCAGCTGGGGTCCAGCGGTCGGGTGTCGTCGCGGTACTTGGCGTTGCGGATCTTGACGTCGCCAAAGCGCGTGAACAGCCAGCCATTGCGGGCGTTGCGGGTCGGCATGACGCAGTCGAACATGTCGACGCCGCGGCTCACGCCTTCGACCAGGTCTTCCGGCGTGCCTACGCCCATCAGGTAGCGCGGCGCCTGGGCCGGCAGCTTGGGCGTGACGTGCGCCAGGATGCGCATCATGTCTTCCTTGGGCTCGCCGACCGACAGGCCGCCGATGGCGTACCCGTGGAAGCCGATCTCCTGCAGCCCGGCCAGGGATTCGTCGCGCAGGGCTTCGTACATGCCGCCCTGGACGATGCCGAACAGGGCGTTGGGGTTCTGCAGGCGGTCGAACTCCTCGCGTGAGCGGCGCGCCCAGCGCAGCGACATGCGCATGGAGCGGGCGGCCTCTTCGACGGTGGCGGGGCGGCCGTCGATTTCATAGGGCGTGCACTCGTCGAACACCATGACGATGTCGGAATTCAGCGAGCGCTGGATGCGCATGGATTCTTCCGGCGTCAGGAACAGCCGCGCGCCGTCGATCGGGGACGCGAACTTGACGCCTTCCTCGGTGATCTTGCGCATGCCTTGCAGGCTGAACACCTGGAAGCCGCCGGAGTCGGTCAGGATGGGCTTGTCCCACTGCATGAAGCCATGCAGGCCGCCATGCTTTTCCATGATTTCCGTGCCCGGGCGCAGCCACAGGTGGAAGGTGTTGCCCAGCACGATCTGCGAGCCGATCTCTTTCAGTTCGTGCGGCATCATGGCCTTGACGCTGCCATAGGTGCCCACAGGCATGAAGATGGGCGTCTCGACCACGCCGTGGTTCAGCGTGATGCGGCCGCGGCGGGCGCCGCCGTCGGTGGCGAGCAGTTCGAAATTCAGTCCGGTCATGGGGCGGGGGACTCGATAAACATGGCGTCGCCATAGCTGAAGAAGCGGTAGCGCTCGGCAACGGCGTGGGCGTAGGCGCGGCGTATCGGTTCTACGCCGGCCAGCGCCGACACCAGCATCAGCAGGGTCGACTGGGGCAGGTGGAAGTTGGTGACCAGGGCGTCGATGACGCGGTACCGGTAACCGGGGGTGATGAAGAGGCGGGTATCGCCCTGGGCGGCGGCCAGCGGCAGGCCGGGGGCGGTGCGCCCTTCGGTCTGGGCGGCGGCGGATTCAAGGGCTCGTACGCTGGTGGTGCCGACGGCGATGACCCGGCCGCCGCGGCTGCGGGCGGCGGCGATCGCGTCGACCGTGGCTTGCGGCACGGTGAACCATTCGGCGTGCATGACGTGGTCGGCCAGGTTGTCCACGCGCACCGGCTGGAAGGTACCCGCGCCCACGTGCAGCGTGACGAAGGCGCGTTCCACGCCCATCGCGGCCAGGCGGTCCAGCGTGGGCTGGTCGAAATGCAGGCCGGCGGTGGGCGCGGCCACGGCGCCGGGCTCGCGGGCGTAGACCGTTTGGTAGCGCTCGTCGTCGCCGGTGTCGGCTTCGTGCGTGATGTAGGGCGGCAGCGGGGTGGCGCCGTGCGCGTCCAGCAGGTCCAGCACGGGGCCTGGGAAGCGGATGTCGAAGAGTTCGCCTTCGCGGCCCAGCACGGTGGCTTCGAAGGCGTCGGCCAGGCGCAGCACCATGCCCGGACCGGGCGACTTGCTGGCGCGCACATGGGCCAGGACGCGGTCGGGTTCGGTGATGCGTTCGACCAGCACCTCGATCTTGCCGCCGGTGATCTTGTGGCCGTTCAGCCGCGCCTTGATGACGCGGGTGTCGTTGAAGATAAGCAGGTCTTGCGGGCGCAGCAGCGAGGCCAGGTCGGCGAACTGCCGGTCGTGCAGCTGGCCGGCGCCGTCCAGGTGCAGCAGGCGGCTGCCGGTGCGTTCGGCGGCGGGCGCCTGGGCGATGAGCTCGGGCGGCAGTTCGTAATTGAAATCGGCGACGGTGAGGGGCTGGGACACGCGGCTATCCGTCCGGCAAGGGCGGCAAAAAGAGGGCGGAAACGGGCCAGGCAGGCCCGGGGCAACCCTGTATTGTAAAGCGCCCGCAAGATCGGGCTGCCTGTCCTGGGGACGGATGGGCCTCCCCGCTGGGTTCAGCGCGCCGGGTTCCAGCCCAGCCGGCGCGAGCAATCCGCGGCCGCCGCCGTCAGCGCCCGCACCGGTTCGCCGTCGGCCGACAGGTCGAATCCCCCGTGCAGTCCCAGGCTGGTGATGGCGCCGGCCAGATGACCCTGGGCATCCAGCACCGGCACCGAGGCCGAATTGATGCCGTGCAGCAGGTGACCGCTGACGCTGGCGTAGCCTCGCTTGCGGGTCGCCTGCCACTGGCGGCGCAGCGCGGCGGCGAGATCGGCGGGCGGTTCAGTCGCATCCAGCTTGCGGGCGGCCTCGGGATCATGCGCCTGCAGCGCCTCCCATTCGGACAGCGCCCGCGGCAGGGCCAGGGCTTCGGGCAGCCACGCGGCGAAGACCCGGCCGGTGGCGCTGTTGAGCAGCGGCAGCACCGAGCCCACCCGCACGTTGACGGTCACCGGCAGCCGCGCGTCGCGCCATTGCACGATGGTGGGACCGTGCTGGCCCCAGACCGAGATGAACACGGTCTGGCCGATGGCGGCGCTCAGGCCGTCCAGGCTGCCGGCCGCCAGCTTCACGAAATCCACTTCGGCCAGCGCCGCCAGTCCGGTGTGCAGCGCCTGCGGGCCCAGCCGGTAGCGGGCGCTGGCCGCGTCCTGCTCCACATAGCCGCGCCGCTCCAGCGACACCAGGTAACGGTGCACCTTGGCGCGCGGCATGTCCAGGCTGCGGCCGAGCTCGGACACGGACAGGGCGCCGCCCAATTCGGCCAGCCGCGTCAGCACGTCCAGGGCGATTTCGGCTGATTGGATCCCCGTGCTGCTATCTGTTGACATGAGTTTGTCTCTTATTAGAATACGTGTATCACTAAAAAATACAGCGCTTGCCAGTCACTGGCAACGTGGAGACCAGCAAGAACGCAGCCGCGCCGCGCTGCGAGGCCGTTCGGACAAACCCGCAGCGGGCCACCGAGGCGCCCGCCAGCCGGGTTCCCCGCCGTATAAACAGAGTTCCACGCCGTAGCGGATCGGCGCAAAGCATAAGACATCCGCGTATCCAAGGAGACTCCGCATGACCCCTCGTCGTACCCTCATGGCCGCCGCGCTGGCCGCCCTGCTGGCAGCGGGCGCCGCGCCCGCGCTGGCCCAGGTGAAAATCGGCGCCACCCTGTCCACCACCGGTCCCCAGGCCTCGCTGGGCATCCCCGAACGCAACACGATCAGCCTGCTGCCCACCGAGATCGGGGGCGTCAAGGTCGAGTACGTGGTGCTGGACGACGCTTCCGACACCACTCGCGCCGTCAGCAATTCCCACAAGCTGATCTCGGAGAACAAGGTGGACCTGATCGTCGGGTCCACCACCACGCCCAACACCATGGCCATGCTGGACACCGTGGCCAGCGGCGCCACGCCGGTGATTACGCTGGCCTCGTCGGCGCGGCTGATCGAGCCCATGGACGACAAGCGCCGCTGGGTGTTCAAGACTCCGCACTCCGATTCGCTGATGGCCGAGGGCATCGCGCGGCATGCGGCGGCCAACGGCGTGAAGAAGCTGGCCTTCATCGGTTTCAACAACGCGCTGGGCGAAACCTTCTGGGTGGAAATCGAGAAGGCGGCCAAGAAGCATGGCATCGAGGTGGTGGGCAAGGAAGCCTTCGCGCCCACCGACACGTCCGCCGTGGCCCAGACCCTGAAGGTGATCGGCGCGGCGCCTGACGCCGTGGTGGTCGGCGCCTCCGGCACGCCCGCCGCGATGCCGGCGCGTGCGCTGCGCGAACGCGGCTACAAGGGCAAGATCTATTTCAACCACGGCGTGGCCAACAACGACTTCCTGCGGGTCTGCGGCGATGCCTGCGAGGGCGCCTGGGTGCCGGTGGGACCGGTGATGGTGGCCGACCTGCTGCCGGATACCAACCCCGTCAAGTCCACCGCCCAGGCCTTCGCCAAGAAGTATGAAGCGGCCAACGGGGCGGGCAGCGTGTCCCTGTTCGCCGCCTATACCTGGGACGTCGGCCTCTTGCTGCAGCAGGCCATCCCGGTGGCACTGAAGACCGCGAAGCCCGGCACGCCCGAATTCAGGGCGGCGCTGCGCGATGCGCTGGAGAACGTCAAGAACCTGCCCACCGCGACCGGCGTGGTCAACATGAGTCCCACCGACCACAACGGGTTGGATGAGCGGGCGCTGGTGATGGCGACCGTGGCTTCCGGCAAGTGGAGGCTGCAGAAATAAGGAGGAAGGCCCCGGCGTTGCGCATGCAATATGTATCTGCTGCGTCCTCAAGAGGCCTTTTTGCTTGTTCGGGGCTGGCGGTGGGAGGGCCTCCCACGCCGCAATTCGTCCAGGTTTTGTATGCTCTCGGTTTTGCAGGACGAGCAACCGGGTGGGCGTGGCATGACGGGACAAGCGTATAAGCGTATGGGCGGGCTGAAGCGATGGCTGGCCGGCGGGCTGCTGGCCGCGGTGGCGGGCGCGGCCTGGGCGCAGGTGCCCGGCCTGCCGCCCAACGTGGTGAATGCCTGGAAAGCCAGCAAGCTGCCCGACAGTTCCCTGTCCCTGGTGGTGCAGGAGGTGGGCGGGCCGCGCCTGGTGGCGCTGAACGCCAAGGAGTCGCGCAATCCCGCCTCGGTGATGAAGCTGGTCACGACCTGGGCCGCGTTGTCCGAGCTGGGGCCCAACTACGTCTGGCGCACCGAATTCATGACGGCGCCGGGCGCGCGTCCCGACGCCAAGGGTGTGCTGAGCGGCCCGTTGTACCTGCGGGCTGGCGGCGATCCGCAATTCCTGCTGCAGGACCTGTGGGTGCTGCTGCGCGAACTGCGCCTGCGCGGCGTCAAGCAGATCAATGACCTGGTCATCGACCGCAGCATCTTCGGCCAGGTCGCGACCGACCCGGGCGCCTTCGACGGCGCCCCGGACCGGGCCTACAACGCCAGTCCGGACGCCCTGATGGTGGGTTTTGGCGCGATGCGGCTGCTCTTCACGCCGGACCCCGCCGCCAATAAATGGGTGCCACTGATCGATCCGCCGCTGCCGGGCCTGAAGATCGAGGGCCGCGTCGAATGGAGCGATGCCCGTTGCCCGGGCCCCCCGGTGGTGACGACCGAGCCGGTGATCACCCAGCAGGGCGTGACCATCCGCGTGAACGGCAAGGTGGCCGGCTCCTGCGGCGAATTCAGCCTGTATCGCCTGGCGCTGTCCCAGCCCGAGTACGCCACCGAAGTGTTCCGCATGCTCTGGAAGGAGCTGGGCGGCACTTTCAAGGGCCAGGTCCGTTCCGGCATGGTGCCGCCCGACGCGGTGGTGCTGGCCTCGCATGATTCGCCCACGCTGGCCGAGGCGATCCGCCAGATCAACAAGCGCAGCAACAACGTCATGGCGCGCACCTTGCTGCTGACCTTGGGCGCCGAGCGCGGCCGCCGGCCCGCCACGGTCTCCAGCAGCGAAGCCGTGGCCAAGGGGCTGCTGGCCAGGCAGGGCCTGGACATGCCCGAGCTGGTCATCGACAACGGCGCCGGCCTGTCGCGCGACGCGCGGGTGTCGGCCGACAGCCTGGCGTCGATGCTGACCGTGGCCTGGAACTCGCCGGTCATGCCCGAGTACATTTCATCCTTTGCGATCGCGGGAGTGGACGGCACGGTACGTCGCCGCCTCAAGGGCGACGGCACGGCGGGCATGGCCCACCTGAAGACAGGCTCGCTGCGCGACGTGCGTTCCATCGCGGGCTACGTGCTGGGCGCCAGCGGCAAGCGCTATGTGGTGGTCAGCATCGTCAACCATGAACAGGCGGGCGCCGTGCGGGCCTTCGACGACGCCCTGATCGCCTGGCTCACTGAACAATAAACATGCCTCCGCCTCGCCGGCGAGTATCTTCGGATCATCCTGCGGGCGGTCAATAACAATTCCCTTCCAAACCGATTACGATCCTCAAATGTGGCTCGACGGCTGGGCGATGCAAAGCGCGCCGCGCCGTCATGGTTCCGCCTGAGGCGAATACCCTGTCTATCAATACTCTGGAGAGTTACGCACATGCCCGTGCACGAAATCCGCCATCCGCTGATCCGCCACAAGCTCGGGATCATGCGCCGCGCCGACCTCAGCACCAAGAGCTTCCGTGAGCTGTCCCAGGAAGTGGGCGCGCTGCTCACTTATGAAGCGTCCAAGGACCTGCCGCTGGCGCCGGCCACCGTCGAAGGTTGGTGCGGTTCGGTGCAAGTCGAAAAGATCGCAGGCAAGAAAGTCACCGTGGTGCCCATCCTGCGCGCCGGCATCGGCATGCTGGACGGCGTGCTCAGCCTGATTCCGGGCGCCAAGGTCAGCGTGGTGGGCGTGGCCCGCAATGAAGAAACGCTGGAAGCGCATACCTACCTGGAACGCCTGGTGGGCGAACTGGACCAGCGCCTGGCGCTGATCGTCGACCCGATGCTGGCCACCGGCGGCTCGATGGTCGCCGCGATTGACCTGCTCAAGCGCGCGGGCTGCAAGGAAATCCGCGCCCTGGTGCTGGTCGCCGCGCCCGTGGGCATCGATACCGTGCTGGCCAAGCACCCCGACGTGCACATCTACACCGCGTCCATCGACGACGGCCTGAATGAACACGGCTACATCATGCCTGGCCTGGGCGACGCCGGCGACCGCATCTTCGGCACCACGCAGAAGACGGAATAGCGGCCGGGGTACGGCCACGAACAAAAACGCCAGCCCGCAGGCTGGCGTTTTGCATTGGGCCCCCGGCCCCTCAGGCTGCCAGACGCTCCAGGCGTCCGTCCAGGTGCTGGCCGAACCACTGCAATTGCGAAGCCAATCCCGCCACTTCGCCCACGATCAAGAGCGCGGGTGAGCGGATCGCGTGTTCGGCGGCCAGGGCCGGCAGCTGTTCCAGCGCGCCCGAGAGCACGCGTTGCTCGGGCCGGCTGCCGTTCTCGATCAGCGCGAACGGCGTGTCGGGAGAACGGCCGTGGGCCAGCAGGCGGCCGGTCAGCAGATCCAGTTGCCCCACGCCCATGTAGAAAGCCAGGGTTTGCTTTTCGCGGGCCAGGGCAGGCCAGTCCAGGTTGTCCTCGTCTTCGCGGCAATGCGCGGTGACCAGGCGGACGGACTGGGCGTGTTCCCGGTGCGTCAGCGGGATGCCGGCATAGGCCGCACAGGCCAGCGCGGCGGTGATGCCGGGCACCACTTCATAACGCACGCCGTGCGCGCGCAGGTATTCCAGTTCCTCTCCGCCCCGGCCGAAGATGAAGGCGTCGCCGCCCTTGAGCCGCACCACGCGGCGGCCGGCGCGCGCGTGCTCGACCATCAGCCTGTGGATGCGGGCCTGGGTGGCGTTATGGTCTTCGCCGGGCAGCTTGCCGACCGATACGCGCTCGGCGTCGCGGCGCGCCAGCGACATGACGTCGGCGCTGACCAGACGGTCGTGCAGGATGACGTCGGCCTCGTTCAGCGCGCGCAATGCCTTCAGCGTCAGCAGGCCGGGGTCGCCGGGGCCGGCGCCCACCAGTACCACGCTGCCGGCGTCGGGCGTTCGCGGCGTCGCCAAGGCCCCCGCCAACGCGGCTTCGGCCTGGGCCGGCTGCTGCTGGCGCAGGAAGCCGGCCACCGGGCCGTCCAGCAGCCAGTCGTAGAAGCGGCGGCGCGCGCCCAGGTCGGGATGGCTGGCGCGGATGCGCTTGCGGTAGCTGGCGGCCAGCCCGGCCAACTGGCCCAGGGTGTGGTCGAACAGCGATTCGATGCGTTCCCGGATGCGCCGCGCCAGCACCGGCGCCACGCCTGACGAGGAAATGGCGACGATGACGGGCGAGCGGTCGACGATGGAGGGCACCTGGAAGGACGACAGCTCAGGATCGTCCACCACGTTGCTGAAGATGCGCCGGGCGCCGGCAGCCTCCGAGACGGCGGCGTTGGTCTCGCGGTCGTCGGTGGCGGCGACCGCCAGCCAGACTTCGTCGAGCCAGGCGGGATCGAATCGGCCGGACAAATGGCGGATGCGGCCTTCGGCGGCCAGCGCGGCCAGGGCGGGCGTCAGTTCCGGCGCTCCCACCAGCACGTCGGCGGAGGCTTCCAGCAGGGACAGCGTCTTGCGTTCGGCGACGGCGCCGCCGCCCACCACCAGGACCAGCCTGTCTTTCAAATCGGCAAAAATCGGGAAAAGCTTCATGAATGCCAGCCTCGGGCGTACCCGGCATAGTGTCGTTGGATCATAGGAAGGGGGCTTCATCCCCACAACTTTTGATTTCTTTGTTCCATATAACCAAAGCTTATTAAGTGGACTTGCCCAGCCACGCGCTCATTTCCACGACCTCCCGCGCGACTTCGCCCAGCCGCTTCTGGCTTTGCATGGCGCGCTGGCGCAACAGGCCGTGGGCCTCATCCTCGGAAATCGCCCGCGCCTTCATCAGGATGCCCTTGGCCTTTTCCACCCATTGGCGGTCGGCCAGGCGCAATTGCGCTTCGCGCAGTTCTTCGCGCCGCGACTTCTCCATGGCGAAGCGCTCGATCGCCACAGTCAGCAGCGGCTCGATGCGTCCGGCAGGCACGTCGCCGACCACGTAGGCCGCGACGCCTGCGCGCAAGGCGCTGCGTATGGTTTCGCGATTGCCGTTGTCGGTGAACATCACGACCGGGCGGTCGCTGTGTTCGCTGGCCACGCATACGTTCTCCAGCGTGTCGCGGCCGGGGGCGTCGCTGTCTATCAACACCACATCGGGTGCAGCTTGGGCGATGGCGGCGGCCAGATCCATGTCCGGCGCCATTTCGGCCACGACATGTACGCCCGCTGCGGCCAGCGTTTGCCGCAGCGACGCCGCGCGTCCCTCGCCATCGTTGAGCAGCATGACCTTGAGCATGAGATTCCCCCTGATGCTTTCAGTCATGCAAGTTCCATGCCATCGTGTTGCGCCGCGCCGGCCGCCAGTCGCGCACAGCCGCGGAGCGCACTCCGCACGCGGATGGTGCGCTGCCGCAACCGGAGGTGCACCAAATTGGTTCGCGCCCTGTTTTCCGTCAACACGGAGTGCGCGCCGATTGGCGAGGCAGCGTCAGCGGGGGCGCGGGCTGGCGGCCTTTCAGGCCATGTTTTTTTCTTTCTGGCACAGCGTTTGCTTCAGTGAAAGCGGGCGGCCAACGAAGGTTGCCCGACGCAACGCGCCGCGACCTGCGGCAAGGGACAACGACGTTCCGCAGCGCCACCGGATGGGAATCCGGGGCGCGCGGGACGTTTTTTTTTGCCAGGAGCCATGCATGACGCCATCGACCCGTAGCCCCTCCACAGAAGCCGCCGCGGCCGGGGATCTCAGCGCCAACGCCGCACGCCGTAAATGGCTTTGCGGCACGGCGCGCGCGGTGGCCGGCGCCAGCCTGCTGTCGCTGGTCGATCCGCTGGTGCGTGCCGGCGCCTGGGCCGCCGGCACCGACGCGCCCGAGAAGACCGAGGTCAAGATCGGCTTCATTCCGCTGACCGACTGCGCCTCGGTCGTGATGGCTTCGGTGCTGGGCCTGGACAAGAAGCACGGCGTGACGATCACGCCGTCCAAGGAAGCGTCCTGGGCTGCCGTGCGCGACAAGCTCATGAACGGCGAGCTGGACATGGCCCACGTGCTGTACGGCCTGGTCTACGGCGTGCACCTGGGCATAGGCGGGCCGAAGAAGGACATGGCCGTGCTGATGAGCCTGAACCAGAACGGCCAGGCCATCACGCTGTCGAACAAGCTGCTGGCGGCGGGTGTGCGCGACGGCGAATCGCTGGCCAAGCTGATGGCGTCCGACAAGCGCGAGTACACGTTTGCGCAGACCTTTCCCACCGGCACGCACGCGATGTGGCTTTACTACTGGCTGGCGACCTACGGCATCCATCCCATGAAGGACGCCAAGGTCATCACCGTGCCGCCGCCGCAGATGGTCGCCAACATGCGCGTGGGCAACATGGACGGCTACTGCGTGGGCGAACCCTGGGGGGCGCGCGCCATCCTGGACAAGATCGGCTACACCGCCGTCACTTCGCAGGGCATCTGGACCGACCATCCCGAAAAGGTGCTGGGCACGAGCGCGGACTTCGTGTCGCGCCACCCGAACACCGCGCGCGCAGTCACGGCCGCCATCCTGGAGGCCAGCAAATGGATCGACGCCTCGCCCGCCAACCGCCAGAAAACCGCCGAGACCATCGCGGCCAAGTCCTATGTCAACACGGACGCGAGCGGCAT
Organism: Achromobacter sp. ACM04; assembly: GCF_014851465.1. NCBI lineage: Bacteria > Pseudomonadati > Pseudomonadota > Betaproteobacteria > Burkholderiales > Alcaligenaceae > Achromobacter > Achromobacter sp. ACM04. The sequence continues at coordinate 289,710 of NZ_JACUZS010000002.1, read as the reverse complement.
CGTCGATCGCATGCTGGGCCGCTATGACGATGGGCTGGGGAAAAGCTGGACGGACGAGCACGCCATGCGCTTCTACGCCGACGGCGCCGCCAATTTCCCGTACCTGAGCGACGGCATGTGGTTCCTGACGCAGCACAAGCGCTGGGGGCTGCTGAAGGAACATCCCGATTATCTGGCGATGGCGAAACAGATCAACCGGATAGACCTCTACAAGCAGGCCGCGCAGGCCGCTGGCGCGGCGTTGCCGGCCAGCGAGATGCGCACTTCGAAACTCATCGACGGCGTGGTCTGGGACGGCAGCAACCCTGCCGCCTACGCCGACGGATTCAAGGTCAAGGCCTGAGCGCCGATACGAAAGGGGCATGCAATGTCTGACGCAACGAGTATGAGCCGCGGCGATGAACTCCTCGCCCTCTGGCGCGAGCGCCTGGAATCCGCGTTGCGGGCCGTGGTGGGGCCCGTGGCGGGCTTCGCACTGTTTGTGCTGGTGTGGCAGGTGGTGGCGATGCGGATACCGGAGATTCCCACGCCAGGCGTGACCTGGCGCGCCGCCGTCGAGCTGTTTTCCGATCCGTTCTACGACAACGGCCCCAATGACAAAGGCATAGGCTGGAACCTGCTGGCATCGTTGCAGCGCGTGGCGGTGGGCTTCGGCCTGGCCGCGCTGGTCGGCATCCCCGCGGGTTTCGCCATCGGCCGCTATGCGGCGGTGCGGGCAATGTTCTCGCCCATCGTCAGCCTGCTGCGGCCGGTGTCGCCGCTGGCCTGGCTGCCTCTGGGGCTGCTGCTGTTCAAGGCGGCCAACCCGGCCGCCATCTGGGCCATCTTCATCTGTTCGATCTGGCCGATGATCATCAACACCGCGGTCGGCGTGGCGCGCGTGCCGCAGGATTACCTGAACGTGGCGCGGGTGCTGAACCTGTCCGAATGGAAGGTGACCACCAAGGTGCTGCTGCCCGCCGTGCTGCCCTACATGCTGACCGGCGTGCGCCTGTCGATCGGCACCGCGTGGCTGGTGATCGTGGCGGCGGAAATGTTGACCGGCGGCACGGGCATCGGCTTCTGGCTTTGGGACGAATGGAACAACCTGAAGGTGGAGCACATCGTCATCGCCATTTTCGTGATCGGCATCGTCGGGCTGTTGCTGGAAACCCTGCTGGTCGCCCTGGCCCGCCGCTACACCTATACCGAGGAATAGCGCCATGAAGAAATACGTACGCATCGAGCGCGTGGGCCAGACGTTCAACACCCGCAAGGGCGCTTTCGTGGCACTGCGCGACATCGACCTGACCGTGGAGCAGGGCGAGTTCATCACGCTGATCGGCCATTCCGGTTGCGGCAAATCGACCTTGCTCAATCTCATCGCCGGCCTGACCCGCCCCACCAGCGGCGTGCTGCTGTGCGCGGAGCGCGAGATCACGGGCCCCGGCCCGGACCGCGCCGTGGTGTTCCAGAACCATTCGCTGCTGCCCTGGCTGAGCTGCTTCCAGAACGTGTACCTGGCGGTGGAGCGGGTGTTCGGCGCCAAGGAGAAGCGCCCGCAGCTGGTCGAGCGCACACGCGCGGCGCTGGACCTGGTGGGCCTGCTGCCAGCGCAGAACAAGCTGCCGCGCGAGATTTCCGGCGGCATGAAGCAGCGCGTCGGCATCGCGCGTGCGCTGGCGATCGAGCCGGGCGTGCTGCTGATGGACGAGCCCTTTGGCGCGCTCGACGCGCTGACCCGTGCGCACCTGCAGGACGAATTGCTGAAGATCGTCGCCAAGACGCACACCACCACCGTCATGGTCACGCACGACGTCGACGAAGCCGTACTGTTGTCCGACCGCATCGTGATGCTGACCAACGGCCCGGCCGCGACCATCGGCGAAATCCTGCCTGTGCCTTTGTCCCGCCCGCGCGACCGCGTACGGCTGGCCAATGACGCGGCCTATCTGGCGTGCCGGGCCGCGGTGGTCGACTTCCTGCATCGCCGCCATGGCAATCCCGAGCGCTCGCAGGCGGCGCTCCAGGCCAACGCGGCGCTGGATGCGGACCCGCAGCCGCTGGCCGAGGCCGGGGCGTCGCGCGCCGCCGCGTAGGGACCGCCATGGATGCGAAGCAGAAGCTGGTGGTGGTCGGCAACGGCATGGCGGGCATACGCACGCTGGAAGAGCTGCTGAAGCTGACGCCCGACCTGTACGAGATCACGGTATTCGGCGCCGAGCCGCATCCCAACTACAACCGCATCCTGCTGTCGCCGGTGCTGACCGGCGAACAGAGCTTGCGGGATATCGTGCTCAACGATGAGGACTGGTACGTCCGCCACGGCATCCGCCTGTTGTTGAACCGCAAGGTCGTGGGCGTCAACCGCGCCCGTCGTACCGTGCTGGCGGACGATGGGTCAGAGACGCCCTATGACCGGCTGCTGCTGGCCACCGGCTCGAATCCGTTCATTCTGCCGGTGCCCGGCAGTGATCTGGACGGCGTCGTCGCCTTTCGCGATATCGGCGACGTGAACCGGATGATAGAGGCGTCCTCGCGCTACCGGCACGCAGTGGTGATAGGAGGCGGCCTGCTGGGCCTGGAGGCCGCCAACGGCCTGGCCGCGCGTGGCATGGACGTGGCCGTGGTGCACCTGGGGGAAGCGCTGCTGGACAGGCAGCTGGACGGCGGCGCTGCGGCCATGCTGCGCCGCGGCCTGGAGGCGCGCGGCCTGAAGTTCCTGCTGGGGCGCCAGACCCGCGAGATCCTTGGCGGGGCCGACGGGCGGGTGCGTGCGCTGCGCTTCGCGGACGGCGCAGAAATTCCGGCGGACCTGGTGGTGATGGCGGTGGGCGTCAGACCCAACACGGAACTGGCCGAACGTTGCGGGCTGCATGTGAACCGCGGCGTGGTGGTCAGCGACACCTTGCAGACCTATGACCCGCGCATTTACGCGGTGGGTGAGTGCGTGAGCCATCGCGGCACCGCCTATGGGTTGGTCGCGCCCTTGTATGAGCAGGCGAAGGTGGCGGCCAACCATCTGGCGCTGCACGGCATTGGCCGCTACGAAGGCAGCGTGACGTCGACCCGGCTCAAGGTCACCGGCATCGACCTGTTTTCCGCCGGCGATTTCGCCGGAGGGCAACAGACCGAGTCGATCACGCTGGCCGATACGCCTGGCGGCGTCTACAAGAAACTGGTGATCCGCGACGACAAGCTGGTGGGCGCCTGCCTGTACGGCGACACGGCGGATAGCGCCTGGTATGTGCGCTTGATCCGCGAGGGCCGGCGCATCGGCGCATTGCGCGAGCGGCTCATGCACGGCGAAGGCGCGGCGGAGGAATAAGGGATGGACGCGCCCATGATTCGCCGGATCGATATCGCGGACGCGGCGCCGCAAGGCGTGCGCGAAGTGGCGTCGGTATGCTGCTATTGCGGCACCGGCTGCGGCGTGCGGGTGCAAGCGCGCGATGGCGCGGTGCTGCGCGTGCGCGGCGACGAGCAGCATCCCGCCAACCATGGCCGGCTCTGCAGCAAGGGCCTGGCGCTGGCGGACACGGTGCGGCGCGATGGCGCGCGTGTGCTGTCGGCGCAATGGCGCGAGACGCGTGCCCACCCCCGGCGCGCCATCGCGCTGGACCAGGCGCTGGATATCGCCGCGGCCAGGCTGGCCGACGCCATCGCGCAGCATGGCCCGGACGCGGTGGGCTTCTACCTGTCGGGGCAGTTGCTGACCGAGGATTACGCGGTCTTCAACAAGCTGGCTCGCGCGCTGGCCGGCACCAACAACATCGACACCAATTCGCGCCTGTGCATGTCCAGCGCGGTCTCGGGCTACAAGCGCACGCTCGGCGCGGATGCGCCACCGGCCTGCTACGAGGACCTGGACCTGGCGGACACGGTGCTGATCGCCGGCTCCAACATGGCCTATGCGCATCCCGTGCTGTTCCGGCGGCTGGAGGCCGCGCGGGCGCGGCGTCCTGGCATCAAGGTGATCGTCGCGGATCCGCGGCGCACCGATACCGCGGCCTTCGCCGATCTGCACCTGCAGCTGGCGCCGGGTACGGATGTGGCCTTGTTCCACGCCATGCTCAATGTCATGGAGCAGGAGGGGTTGCTGGACCACGGCTACATCCAGCGGCATACGGAAGGCTTCGAGCCTTTGATGGCGCGCGCGCGGCGGTACACGCCGCAAGCGGCGCAAGAGATCTGCGGCGTGCCGGCGGAGGACATCGTCCAGGCGGCGCGCTGGTTCGGCGCGGCCGGCGCGGCGCTGTCGCTCTACACCATGGGCTTGAACCAGTCGACCAGCGGCACCGACAAGAACGCCGCCCTGATACATCTGCATCTGGCGACCGGGCAGATCGGCAAGCCGGGGGCGGGGCCGTTTTCGCTGACGGGGCAGCCCAACGCGATGGGCGGGCGCGAGGCGGGCGGCATGGCCACGCTGCTGCCGGGCCACCGCGATCCCGCGTCCGCGGCCGACCGTGAGGCGACGGCCGCACTGTGGGGCGTGGGCGCCTTGCCGCAGGCGCCGGGCGTCACCGCGCTGGAGATGTTCGACGCGGCGCTGGATGGGCGCATCAAGGTGCTGTGGATCGCGGCCACCAACCCGGCGCAGTCCCTGCCAGACCAGGCCCGGGTGCGCGCGGCGCTGGAGCGCGCCGACTTCGTCATCGTGCAGGAGGCGTATGCAGGCACCGAGACCCTGGCCTACGCCGACCTGGTGCTGCCCGCCGCGACCTGGCCCGAGAAGTCCGGCACCGTGACCAATTCGGAACGGCGCATCAGCCGGGTGCACGCCGCGATCGATCCGCCTGGCGACGCGCTGCCGGACTGGCGGCTGGCACAGGAGGTCGCGCTGCGCCTGGCCGCCCGCATGGCCCCGCCCAAGGCGGCGCTATTCGCCTATCGGGATGAAAGCGAGGTCTTTGCCGAACATGCCCGCACAACCGCGGGCCGGGACCTGGATTACAGCGGGCTGGATTACGCGGCGCTGCATGCGCACGGACCGCAGCAATGGCCGTATCGGCAAGGGCAGGGTACTGCGCGCCTGTATGCCGATGGCATGTTCCCCACCGCCAGCGGACGCGCCCGTTTCTGCGATGTGGATTACCGCCCAGTCGCCGAAGCCGCTACGCAGGAATATCCGCTGCGGCTCACCACCGGCCGCTTGCGCGACCACTGGCACACCATGGCGCGCACATCCCTGGCCCGCGCGCTGACGCAGCATGTCGAGGAACCCTGGGTGTCCATGCATCCCGAGGACATGCGCCGGCTCAAGCTCGAAGCCGGCGCGCTGGCCAGGCTGGCATCGCGCCGGGGTAGTGTGGTGCTACCCGTGCAGGAAGACGACTCGCTGGCAGAGGGACTGGTGTTCCTGCCCATGCATTGGGGCAGCGCCTACATGGCGGGACATGGGGTCAACGCGCTGACCAATCCGGCTGCCGATCCCCTGTCGCGCCAGCCGGAACTCAAGCACAGCGCCGTGTCCGCCGAACCGGCCGGCCTGGCGTGGCAGGCTGCGGGCTGGCTGCAGGGCGACAGCGTCGTGTTGCGCGCGCGGCTGGCGCCCTGGCTGCGGCGCTTCGACTACGCGGTCGTGCTGCCGGCGGGCGCGGGTGGCGTGCGGATGCGTCTGGCAGCCCCCGCCGCGCCGTCGGCAGAGGTCCTGGATGCGATGGCGGATGCGCTGGACCTGCGCCTGCCCGACGTGGCTTTCGACGATCCCGCGCGCGGCCAGATGCGCAGGGTGAAGGTGGAGCAAGGCGCCTTGCGCGGCTTTCTGCTGGCAGGCGATCTGCGGGCGCAGGATGCGCTGTTGTCCTGGGTCGGCGGCGGCGATGCGCCGGCCAGCGTGGCGGCGCTGCTGACCGGACGGATTGCGGGCGCGGTCCGCTCGCGCACGGTCTGTGTCTGCAATGGCGTGAGCGAGGCCGCGATCCTTGCCGGCATCGCCCGGGGCTGCGATCTGGCGGCCTTGAAGACTGCGCTGGGTTGCGGCACCGGCTGCGGTTCCTGCGTGCCGGAGATCCAGGCCCTGATCGGCCGCGCCGCGCGCGCCGCCGCACCGGCATAGCCGCCGCCAGCTTGGCTGCGGCCGACACGTTCCGACACGCGCCGCGTCTCGCAACCGGTGTAGTATCAAGCCAGCCATGCGCCAGGCGCGGGCGGTTTTTATCCGGATTCATGGAGTGGCTTGTGACGATGCGAAAAATGGCATCCCTGGTTTTTACGGTGGGCGCGCTGGGCGCGGCCGCTGCGGCGCAGGCCGGCGTGTGCGATGCGCAGTTCATGCATGACGGCGGCGCGGTGCAACTGACCGGCAGCGGCAATCTGGCGCTGGGCGCCGACCTTACTTTCGCCGAAGTTACAAAAAGCAATGGCGACAACTGCCGCGCGCGCGTGCAGGGCGTGGCCACGTTCAGCTATGCGGGCCTGCCCCCGGGCAAGTCCAAGCTGGATTACCTGATGACGGTCAAGGGCGGCCAGGCCACCTTCCTGCGCTATGCCTCCGCGGGCGAAGCGCCCAAGCCTTCCGAAGGCCAGTTCGACCTGCGCATGCTGGGTCTCTTCGCCTATGACGGCAAACTCAGCGCCGGCCAGAAATTGCCTGGCTCGTCGTTCCGCCTGAAGATCGGCAAAGAGGCGCCCGTCGGCGGCCAGCCCAGCACCACGGTGCGCATCGGCGAGAAAACCGTGGGGCAGAAGACTTCGGTGAGCACCGCGCTGGGCGCGCAGTCCTGCCATCCGATTACCTACACCCGCAATTCGGATCCCACCATGGCCACGTTCCAGGGCCTGACCATTCCCATCCCGGGCATGAACACCACCGTGACGGACTGGTACTGTCCGGCGATCAATCTGGTGATGAAGCAGGACATCGATCAGGGCGGCGTCAAATCCGCCGTTGAGATTACGCAAATCAAGTAGCACACCGTAGCAAGCGCGCCGTGTCTCCCGCATGGCGGCTGGTATGATGGTTCCGTCATTGACACACAACAGGAGCTCAAATAATGGCCACGAGAAAATCCGAAGAAGTCGCAAAAGAAAAACTCATCGACAGTGTCAAGTCCAGCCTGAATGACGCCGAAAGCCTGCTGCGCGAAGCTGCCAGCAGCACGGGTGACAAGGCCAACGAATTGCGCGACCGTGCACTGACGTCCCTGAAGCGCACGCGTGAAGCCCTGTACGAAGCGCAGGACGCCGTGCTGGAACGCGGCCGCAAGGCTGCCCGCGCGACCGACGACTACGTGCACGACAATCCCTGGCAAGCCATCGGCATCGCAGGCGTGACCGGCCTGCTGCTCGGCTTGCTGATCAGCCGCCGCTGATAGGGCAGGACATCCGGGCGGGCGGCGCGGGCGCAAGGCCGCGCTTCCCGCCCGGCGTCCTTCTCAGCCATGGGTCTACGAAAATCTGTTTTCGGCGTTGCCTCCAGCGTGGTCGGGCTGTTGCGCACGCGCCTGGAATTGCTGGCGCTGGAAGCAGCGGACGAAAAGGCGCGCCTGCTCAAGCTCTTGGGCATGGCGTTTGCTGCGCTGCTGTTCCTGACGCTGGCGGTGCTGGTCTTCACCGTCACGGTCGCGGTGGCGTTCTGGCCCACTGAAGACCGCTATCTGGCCCTGGGCCTGTTGGCGGGTTTCTACGGTCTGGTTGGCGTGGCCTTGCTGGTGGCGGTGCGCCGCGGGCTGGTCTACGGCGCGCCGCCGTTCGCGGCCACGCTCGAAGAGCTTGGGCGCGACGCTGAATTGCTGGATCGGGTGCGCGACGCGCAGGACGACGACGAAGCGCAGGCGCGCCGGCGCGAGGAGGGCTGAAGCATGACGAAAAGGTCTCCCACCATCGACCGCGCCGTGCGCATCGAACTGCTGCGCGCCCGCGCCGCCATCGAACGCGAATCGCTGGCGCAGAGCATCGCGTCCACCGGACGCAAGCTGGAACCGGCCGCGCTCCTCAAGGGGCTGCTGCCGGGTCTGGCTTCCGGAGGCGCATCGCGCTGGGCCTTGCAGGCAATCAGCCTGGCGCGTCGCTATCCCATCGTCAGTTCATCGCTGTCCGCCATGATCATGCGCGGCGGCAAGCGCTCCAAGCTTCTGAAGATCGCCGGCGGCGCCTTTGTCGGCTGGCAATTGTTCAAGGCCTGGCAGAACTCGCGCCGTGATGATGATCTGGACGCTGGCAAGCGCTGAGGCTGCGGCTTCGCCCAACAAAAAACCCGCCATTGTTTTTGGCGGGTTTTTTTATGCTGGGGCTGGCGCAACGTTCTGCTTGCCGATTCGGGCCAGCCAGAAAGCAAAAGCCCCGGCTCCAGGCCGGGGTGGGTATCAGGTCTTACATGATGGGTCGTAGGCTTGCGCCCATTGGAAGCCATCACCAACCTTACGAAGATTGTATGTATTTCCATCGGCCACCGTCAACGGCGACGGCCTGACCCTTCTTCCAGGTTCGGCGATATGCCCCATACATTGCAGTACCGTCCACTGCTGATCGATACGCTCATCTGGCGCAGACGCATCGGGTCAATTCGTTGGCCGTGCTGACGGGATTGGTTGCGCGCAGTGCGCAGGAGAACAGTGCCTTGGTCGCCCGGCTGGATCCAGGGCAGGATCAGCATTTTCTGATCCTGCCCCGCTGAAATCCAGGTTGCATATCGGAGGGGCGCTGCGCCCGCCCGCTGTTTACAGCCCCAGCTGCCCCCACATCTCATCCACCCGCTTCTTGACGTCCGCATCCATGGTGATGGGGGTGCCCCATTCCCGATTGGTCTCGCCGGGCCATTTGTTGGTGGCGTCCATGCCCATCTTGCCACCCAGGCCGGAGACCGGCGAGGCGAAGTCCAGGTAGTCGATGGGCGTGTTTTCCACCAGCAAGGTGTCGCGCACCGGGTCCATGCGGGTGGTCATCGCCCAGACCACTTCCTTCCAGTCGCGCGGATTGATGTCCTCGTCCACCACCACGATGAACTTGGTGTACATGAACTGGCGCAGGATGCTCCACAGGCCGAACATGACGCGCTTGGCGTGGCCGGCATACTGCTTGCGGATCGACACCACTGCCAGGCGGTAGCTGCAGCCTTCCGGCGGCAGGTAGAAGTCCACGATCTCGGGCAACTGGCGGCGCAGCAGCGGCACGAAGACCTCGTTGAGCGCCACGCCCAGCACGGCGGGCTCGTCGGGCGGCTTGCCGGTGTAGGTGGAGTGGTAGATGGGATTGCGCCGCATCGTGATCCGCTCCACCGTGAAGACGGGGAACCAGTCCTGCTCGTTGTAGTAGCCGGTGTGGTCGCCGTAGGGACCTTCCAGCGCCATTTCGTAATCGGTGTTCGGAGGCGGGTTGACGCCTTCGGGCACGACGGGTGCGATGGCGCGCGGGTCGGATGACGGCAGCAGGTGGCCTTCCAGCACGATCTCGGCCCAGGCCGGCACGGACAGGTCGCTGCCCAGCGCCTTGGCAACCTCGGTGCGGGATCCGCGCAAGAGGCCGGCGAACTGGTATTCGGACAGGCTGTCGGGCACCGGCGTGACCGCGCCCAGCGTGGTGGCGGGGTCGGCGCCCAGGGCCACGGCGATGGGGAAGGGCGTGCCGGGATGCGCCAGGGCGTGGTCGCGGAAATCCAGCGCGCCGCCGCGGTGCGACAGCCAGCGCATGATCAGCTTGTTGGGGCCCAGCAATTGCTGCCGGTAGATGCCCAGGTTCTGGCGGCGGGCGTTGGGGCCGCGCGTGATCACCAGGCCCCAGGTCAACAGCGGCGCCACGTCGCCGGGCCAGCAGGTCTGGATCGGCAGGCGGTTCAGGTCGACGTCCTTGCCTTCCCAGACGATTTCCTGGCAGGCGGGGCTTTTGACGTTCTTGGGGCTCATGTCCCACAGCGCGGACTTCAGCATCGAGACCTTGGCCAACGCATCGCGCAGGCCCTTGGGCGCTTCGGGCTCGCGCAGCGAAGCGAGCAGTTCGCCGATGTCGCGCAGGGCGCTGACGTCGTCGGCGCCCATGCCGCGGGCGACGCGGGCCGGGGTGCCGAACAGGTTGGCCAGCACCGGCATCTGCGCCGTCTGGCCATTGTGCTGCGCGTTTTCGAACAGCAGGGCAGGGCCCTCCGCACGCAGGACGCGGTCGGATATTTCAGTCATTTCCAGCCGGGTGGACACCGGCGCAGCGATGCGTCTGAGCTCGCCCATGCGTTCAAGTTGGGCGATGAAGTCTCTAAGGTCGCGGTATTTCACTACAGATCCCAGCTATTTGGTTACATATTGGGTAGACAGAGAGGTTAACATTGACTCCCTCTTTTTAACGCAGGAGGTTTTATGCCCGATGCGTCAGTGGCCAGCCTGTTCCGAAGCCTGGCCCAAGGAGTGCACCAATATCTTGCCGAGTCCCTGCGCATTTGCTCCGTTTATCTGGGCATTGCGGTCATTGTGACGGTAAGCATGGGATTCGCCCTGCCTGGTTTGCGCGACCAGGCATTGCAAGTGCACAAAGCCTTGTTGACCGCCCTAGCGCCTACATCCATGCAAACCGGCACCGAATCCGAAGCCGGTTCCGAACTGGGTTCCGACATGTCGTCGGCAATTGCCATGGCCGTTCCTTCTGCTCCCGCCAGCAATGCCACCGGCATGCTGGGGCCCGCCCGTGTCGCGCCTGCGGCGCCCAAGCCCGTTGCGATGAGCGCCACTGGCCCGCAGGCAGAAGCCTTGCGCAACTATATTTCGCGCAAGTACAAGGTCGCGTATGACGCCACCGGCCCGCTGCTGAACACCGTGTACAAGGTAAGCCGCGAAAAGAAGCTGGACCCGCTGCTGGTGCTGGCCGTGATCGCCATCGAGTCCCGCTACAACCCGCTGGCCGAAAGCCACGTGGGCGCCCAGGGACTGATGCAGGTGATGACCAGCGTGCACCAGGACAAATTCGACGCGGTCGGCAAGACCGCGCTGGACCCGGCCGCAAATATCGGGGTCGGAGCCACGATCCTGCGCGATTGCATCAATCGCCGCGGCTCGGTCGATGGCGGCCTGGCATGCTACGTCGGCGCCACCGGACCGGACGACAACGGCTACGGCGCCAAAGTGCAGGCGGAACGCCGCCGCCTGGCGCTGGCCTCCGGGATCGCGCTGGCGCGCGACTGATTCCCGTCCTGGCCTGAATGCAAAGCGCGTCCCTAGGGACGCGCTTTGTTTTTCGCGGTTTGGCTGTCGGACTCAGCCCTGCAGCAGCCGGCCGATGCGGGCGACGGCCTCTTCCAGACGGTCCAGGCCCGTGGCATAGGAAAAGCGCATGGTGTGCTTGCCGTGGGCCGGACCGAAGTCCAGGCCCGGCACCGCGGCCACGCCGGCCTCCAGCAGCAGGCGCTGCGAGAATGCGGCGCTATCCATGCCCAGGTTGGCGATGTCGGCATAAATATAGAAGGCGCCGTCGGGCTTCACCGGCACCTGGATCCCCATGCGCTCGAATTCCAGCAGCAGGTAGTCGCGGCGCTGCTTGAAGGCCTCGCGGCGGTGCTCGAAGGTCTTCATTGCTCCTGGCTGGAAGCAGGCCAGCGCGGCATGCTGGGCCAGCGTGGGCGCGCAGATCGCCAGGCTGGCGGCGATTTTCTCCACCGGCGCCACCATGTCCTCGGGCACGATCATCCAGCCCAGGCGCCAGCCCGTCATGTGGAAGTACTTTGAGAAGCTGTTGATGACGATGACGTCGTCGTCCAGCGTCAGGGCCGAGCGCGGCTGGCCTTCATAGGACAGTCCCAGGTAGATTTCATCGACGATGGCGAAGCCGTCGCGGGCGCGGACCTGCGCCAGCAGCTCGGCCAGCTCGCCATGGTCGATGGAGGTGCCGGTAGGGTTGCTGGGCGAGGCGACCAGCACGCCCTGGGTGGCGGGCGTCCAGTGGCTGGCCACGTCCTGCGCCGACAGCTGGAAGCGCTTGGCCGCCGTGCTGGGGATCAGGCGCGGCACGCCGCCCGCCGCCAGCACGAAATTGCTGTTTGCGGGATAGGACGGATCCGGCATCAGCACTTCGCCGCCCTGGTTGACCAGCGCCGCGCAGGCCAGCGTCAGGGCGCCGGAGGCGCCCGCGGTGACGATCACGCGAGCCGGGTTGATCCTGGCGCCGAACTGCTCGTGGTAGAACTGGGCAATGGCCTCGCGCAGCGGCGTCAGGCCGGCCGAGGGGCTGTAGCCGCTGAGGCCGGCGCGCGCCGCGCGCTCCAGCGCTTCCACGACCTGGGGGGGCGCGGTAAAGTCCGGTTCGCCGATGCCCAGGCTGATAATGTCCTTGCCGGCCGCCTGCAGCGCTTGCGCCTGCTTGAATAGTTCCATTACCTGGAAGGTCAGGAAGTCATTGGTGCGATGGGCAAGGCGGGGCATCGGATTCTCGAAGGCGTTTGTAGCGAAAAAGGAATTGTAGTCATGCAGCCATCCCGGCGCGCTTTCCTCCTGGGCCGCCGTCCGGCCCGCAGCCCGTGGTCGGCCTTCATGGAGCGGTTGAGCCTGCTCTGTCAGGGATCTGTCCGAGATTCGGGCGAGGCGGGAGAGGGCGGCCCGCGGGGCCTGCTGACGCCGGCGCGCGACGCGGATGTGGCGCACGCGCGCACGCTGTGCGCCGAGTACCACGTGACGCTGGCGCTGGCGGGCGCCGAAGGGCCTTTCGAGACCGTCCATGGTCCGCTCCTCACGGTGGACCCGTCCGCCATGACCGGCCTGGTGCGCCTGTCCGGCGAAACCGGGCGCTGGCGCGCGCAGCCGGGCACGCCGCTGGCGATGTTGGCGCAGGCCGGGCTGCGCCAGTTCGCCGGCCTGCCCGGGGGCTTGACGCTGGCTGCATGGCTGGCGGCCAAGGCCCACTGGCCCGCCGGGCGCTGCGCCGACTCCGGCGTGGTGGCGCTGGACGTGATGCTGGCTGACGGCATAGAGGAAACGTTGGGGCCGTTCGGCGAGTCGGACGTCCAGCCCTTGCGTTCCGCCACCGTGCAGCGCCTGGTGCCGGCGCTGTTCCAGCTGGCGTCGGGGGGGGACGCCTTCGCCACCCGGGACGGCGAGCATTGGCTGGGCCGCTACCGGCTGGACGCGCTCAAGCCCGACGCGCCCGCCACCGTCAACCTGGCGCATCTGCTGCTGGGGCATGGCGGCACGCTGGCCTGGGTGCAGTCGGTGACACTGGCAGACGCCGGGCCGGCGCCGCACGCTCCTGCCTGCCCGAACGAGCCGCCGGGGCTGGCTACCACCCGCCTGGACTCTCGGGTGAAGGCCCTGTTCGACCCCGATGGACGTTTTCTTTCATTCCACATCGCGGAATAGCGACAATTTGTAAGCCGGCGCTAACATGGGACGAGCTCGCTTATCCAAGGGGCAGGCGGGCATTGCCGAGGTATCGCGGCGCCCGCCATCGGAATAGAATTCCCCCCTTTCGTGTCACACACTCTAGCCAGTAGCCGCCCCTATGGATGCCAATCTCCGCAAAGCCGCCCTTGAATATCATGAGCTTGGACGCCCCGGCAAAATCTCGGTCACGCCGACCAAGCAGCTCACCAACCAGCGGGACCTGGCCCTGGCGTACTCGCCTGGCGTGGCGGCGGCCTGCGAAGAAATCGTGGCCGATCCGGCCAATGTGTACCGCTACACGGCGCGCGGCAACCTGGTGGGCGTGATCACCAACGGCACCGCGGTGCTGGGCCTGGGCAACATCGGCGCATTGGCTTCCAAGCCGGTGATGGAAGGCAAGGCGGTGCTGTTCAAGAAGTTCGCCGGCCTGGACGTCTTCGATATCGAAATCAATGAGACCGACCCGGACAAGCTGGTCGAGATCATCGCGGGCCTGGAAGCCACCTTCGGCGGTATCAACCTCGAAGACATCAAGGCGCCGGAGTGCTTCACCGTCGAGCGCAAGCTGCGCGAGCGCATGAAGATCCCCGTCTTCCACGACGACCAGCACGGCACCGCGATCTGTGTGTCCGCCGCCTTCATCAACGGCCTGAAGGTCGTGGGCAAGGACATCAAGCAGGTGAAGGTGGTGACCTCGGGCGCAGGCGCCGCCGCGCTGGCCTGCCTGGACCTGATGGTGGACCTGGGCCTGCCGCTGGAAAACATCTGGGTCACCGACATCGAAGGCGTGGTCTACGAAGGCCGCACGGCGCTGATGGATCCGGACAAGGCGCGCTTCGCGCAAAAGACCGACGCCCGCAAGCTGGCCGAAGTGATCCAGGGCGCCGACGTGTTCCTGGGCCTGTCGGCGGGCGGCGTGCTCAAGCCGGAAATGGTCGCGGCCATGGGTCCGCGCCCGCTGATCCTGGCGCTGGCCAATCCCACGCCCGAGATCCTGCCGGAACTGGCGCAGTCGGTGCGCGACGACGTGGTCATGGCGACCGGCCGTTCGGACTATCCGAACCAGGTCAACAACGTGCTGTGCTTCCCGTACATTTTCCGCGGCGCGCTGGACGTGGGCGCCACCACCATCACCCGTGAAATGGAAAAGGCGGCGGTGTACGCCATCGCCGAGCTGGCGGAAGAAGAGCAGAACGAAGTCGTGGCCGCGGCCTACGGCACCTTCGATATTTCGTTCGGCCCTGAATACCTGATCCCCAAGCCTTTCGATCCGCGCCTGATCGTGCGCATTGCGCCGGCGGTGGCCAAGGCCGCGATGGAAGGCGGCGTGGCCACGCGTCCGCTGGCGGACCTGGAAGCCTACGAAGAGCAGCTGCAGCAGTTCGTGTACCACTCGGGCGCCTTCATGAAGCCGCTGTTCTCGGCGGCCAAGCGGATCGTGCGCGAGGGCGGCCCAGCGCGCATCGTGTTCGCTGAAGGCGAAGACGAGCGCGTGCTGCGCGCGGTGCAGGTGATCGTCGATGAAGGCCTGGCCCGTCCCATCCTGGTGGGCCGTCCGTCGGTACTGCTGACCCGCATCGAAAAGCTGGGCCTGCGGTTGCGCCTCGGAGAAGACGTCGAAGTCACCAATCCCGAATACGATGAACGCTTCCACCAGTACTGGACCACGTACTGGGAGCTGATGTGCCGCCGCGGCATCACCAAGGAAATGGCGCGTGTGGAAATGCGCCGCCGCATGACCTTGATCGGCGCCATGATGGTGCGCCTGGGCGACGCCGACGGCATGGTCTGCGGGTCGGTCGGCGCCTACCATGATCACCTGCGCTTCGTGGACGAGGTCATCGGCCGCCGTCCCGGCCACAACGTGTATGCCGCCATGAACATCCTGCTGCTCAACGAGCGCACGGTGGTGCTGGTGGACACGCACGTCAACGATGAACCTTCGGCCGAGCAGATCGCCGAATTCACCATCGCCGCCGCCAACGAGATGCGCCGCATGTACCTGGCGCCCAAGGTCGCGCTGCTGTCGCGTTCAAACTTCGGTTCGGGCAGTTCGGCCTCGGGCGCGAAGATGCGCCGCGCGCTGGAACTGGTGCGCCAGGCCGCGCCGGAACTCGAAATCGACGGCGAAATGCACGGCGACTGCGCGCTGGACGAAGCGCTGCGCATGCGCATCCTGCCGTCGTCCACGCTCAAGGGTCAGGCCAATCTGCTGGTGTGCCCGAACGTCGACTCGGGCAACATCGCCTACAACCTGTTGAAGACCGCCGCAGGCAGCAACGTTGCGGTGGGTCCGTTCCTGCTGGGCGCCAACGCACCGGTGCACATCCTGACCTCCAGCTCCACCGTGCGCCGCATCGTCAACATGACCGCGATGACGGTGGTCGATGTCAATACGCCGCGTTGACGTGACGCCACCCGGTCCGGCGTGCCCGCGCACGCCGACCGGCCTGGTCCTGACCGGAGGCGGCGCTCGCGCCGCCTATCAGGTGGGCGTGCTCAGCGCCATCATGGAATTGCTGGATCCGGACTGGCATTCGCGTTTCCAGAATCCCTTTCACATCATCTGCGGCACGTCCGCCGGCGCCATCAATGCCGCCGCGCTGGCCTGCCGCGCCGACCGGCCCCATCTGGGCGTGCGCCGCATCCGCCGGCTGTGGTCTTCCCTGAATACCGACATGATCTACCGGGCCGACGCGCCCGGCCTGATCCGTACCGGCGTGCGCTGGCTGGGCCTGCTGTCGCTGGGGTGGATGTACTCGGGCCTGACGCGCAAGCGGCCCCATTCGCTGCTGGACAACAGTCCCATGCAGGCTCTGCTGGAGCGGGTGCTGGACTTTCAGCATCTGCGCACCAACCTGGAAACCGGCGCGCTGTCGGCGTTGGCGATCACGGCCTCGGGCTACACCAGCGGCGAGCACCTGACCTTCTACCAGGCGCACACGCCCATCGAGCCCTGGCACCGCTATCTGCGCCTGGCGTTGCCCACGCCCATCGGCATCGACCACCTGATGGCTTCGTCCGCCATCCCCTTCGTCTTTCCGGCCCGGCAGGTGCAGGTGCACGGCAAGGGGGAGTGGTGCGGCGACGGTTCGATGCGCCAGCTCGCGCCCATCAGTCCGGCCATTCACCTGGGCGCGCATCGCGTGCTGGTGATCGGCACGGGTTTCCGCGACGAAACCCACCCGGAAAACCGCGAAGACTCGCCGCCTTACCCGTCGCTGGCCCAGGTCGGCGGGCATGCGCTGGCCAGCATCTTCCTGGACGGCCTGTCGGCCGACGTCGAGCGCCTGGAGCGCATCAACTTCCTGATGGATCAGTCCGGCCCGGAAGGCGCGCAGCACGGGCATGCGCGCCGCATCGAGGTCCTGACGATCACGCCCAGCCAGTCGCTGGACGTCATGGCGCTGGAACATTTGCAGGATATGCCGGCCCAGGCCCGTGCTCTTTTCCGCGTACTCGGTGTATCGTCCGATCCAGACCGTCCCGGCGGCGGTTCGCTGATGTCCTACCTCTTATTTGAATCCAGCTACACCAAGCGATTGATTGAACTGGGTTATGCCGATACGATGCAGCGTAACGACGAAGTGATCGCCTTTTTCAAGGGGGCTCAGGCATGACGCGCAATGGCCAATCTACTCTGCAGCGGCAACTGATGCGCGGCGGTGCGCTGGCCCATGACGGGCTGGACAAGAAGGCCGTGGTGGACGCCGCCCATGAGCTTGGCCTGGCCCTGTTCGTCGCCAATTGCGATCCTGCCCGCAGCCGTTCCGCGGTGCTGCGCGCCATCGTCAAGGCAGTGGATTTCCCCGAATACTTCGGCGGCAACCTGGACGCCCTCTACGACTGCCTGTGCGATACCGTGCTGGACCACAAGACCGGCGTGGTGCTGTGGCTGTACAAGCTGCATTCGGGCGATCCGGCACTGGAAGAAGACTCGGGCCGCATCGAAACCGTCTGCTCAGACGCGGCCGATTTTGCCCGCGAAAACGGCCGCGTTTTTTCGTATGTCATCGAACACGCCGGACGCCATCCGGACCCCGAGCCCGGGGTAGCGGCAGCGCCCTACGGCGAAGACCACTGACCCAGCCGTTCTACCAGGCCAGTAGCGCGCTGGCCGCTGACAGCAGTGCCAGCCCCGCGGTTTCGGTGCGCAGCACCCGGGGGCCGAATCGCACCGCCTGCACGCCCGCCTCGCGGGCCTGGGCCAATTCCTTGTCCGACCACCCTCCTTCCGGCCCCACCAGCAGGGTCAGCGCCTGCAGGCCGGGGGCGGCTCGCAGCGCGCCGGCAAGATCGTCCTGCGCTTCCGGGTGGCACAGCAGGCGCAGGCCCTCGGCGGGCTGTTGCAGCCATTCGGCCAGGGTCAGCGGCGCGTCCACCGTCATCAGCCGGTTGCGGCCGCATTGTTCGCTGGCGGACTGCGCGATGCGCTGCCAATGCGCCACGCGCTTGTCGAGCCGGGCGCCCGACAGCTGCAGCACGCTGCGTTGGGCGGCGATGGGGCTGACGCGCGCGGCGCCCAGCTCCACGGCCTTTTCCACCACCCAGTCCATCTTGTCCCCGGAAGGCAGGCCCTGCACCAGGGTGACGCGTCCGCCCAGTTCGGCCTCGCGCGGCAGGAATTCGCCCAACTGGGCAAAACCAGCCTTGCCTTCCACTTCGAGCGTGGCGGGATACTCGCCGCCCTGGCCGTTGAACAGCGCGACGGCCTCGCCCGCGCGCAGGCGCAGCACGCGCAGCGCATGGTGCGCCAGGGCTTCGGGAAGCGCCACGCGGGCGCCGGTGCTCAGGGGGATATCGCAGAAGAAGCGGGGGGCTGACATAAATGTGCGAGAACTGATTTGATGTGGAGAAGGATACTTTTTGCCGCCGGGCCGTCCCAAGGCAAAAACGCCCCCTTGGGGGGCAGCTAGCCCGCGCAGCGGGCGCGGCGTGGGGGCACTTGTCCTCAGAAAGCTAGCCTAGCACGGGCCGCCTTATGGCCGATGGCGTCGGGGAAACCCCTGGATGCTAAAATCCCATGCTTCGCAACCTACTCAACTGGCCCCTATTTTGACCGTAGGCCCGCCAGCTTCAAAGAGCCTTCCGAATGAGCAATCCGACCGCCCCTAAACTTGCCTTGGCGGATGCCATCCGCGCCCTCGCGATGGACGCCGTGCAACAAGCGAACTCCGGGCACCCGGGTGCTCCCATGGGCATGGCGGAAATCGCCCAAGCCCTGTGGGCCGGCAACCTGCGTCACAATCCCAAGGATCCCGCCTGGGCCAACCGCGACCGCTTCGTGCTGTCCAACGGCCACGGCTCGATGCTGATCTACGCCTTGCTGCACCTGACCGGCTACGACCTGCCGATCGAAGAACTGAAGAATTTCCGCCAGCTGCATTCCAAGACGCCGGGCCACCCCGAAGTGGGCATCACCCCGGGCGTGGAAACGACCACCGGTCCGCTGGGCCAGGGCCTGGGCAATGCCGTGGGCATGGCGCTGGCCGAAGCGCTGCTGGCTGCTGAATTCAACAAGCCCGGCCACACCATCGTCGACCACCACACCTACGCCTTCACCGGCGACGGCTGCCTGATGGAAGGCATCTCGCACGAAGTCTGCTCGCTGGCTGGCACGCTGAAGCTGGGCAAGCTGGTCGTGCTGTATGACGACAACGGCATTTCCATCGACGGCCACGTGGAACACTGGTTTGCCGACGACACCGCCAAGCGCTTCGAAGGCTACGGCTGGAACGTGATCCGCGGCATCGACGGCCATGACGTCGCCGCCGTGGACGCCGCCATCAAGGCCGCGCGTTCGCAATCGGAAAAACCCACGCTGATCGTCTGCCGCACCGTCATCGGCAAGGGTTCGCCCAACATGGCCGGCACGCACAACGTGCACGGCGCGCCGCTGGGCAAGGACGAGATCGCCGCCACCCGCGCCGCGCTGGGCTGGTCGTCGGAACCGTTCCAGATTCCGCAAGACATCTACGACGGCTGGGATGGCCGCAAGCAGGGCGCCGCCGCCCAGGCTGAATGGCAGTCGGCGTTCGACGCCTACGCCACCGAATTCCCCGCCGAAGCCGCTGAATTCAAGCGCCGCATGAAGGGCGAAATGCCCGCCGGCTACGCCGAACAGTTCAAGGCGTTCCTGGACGCCACGCTGGAAAAGGCCGAAACCGTCGCCACCCGCAAGGCGTCGCAGTTCGCCATCACCGCGCTGGCGCCGCTGCTGCCGGAAATGCTGGGCGGCTCGGCCGACCTGACCGGTTCCAACTTCACCGACTGGAAGGGCGTTGTCGCCGTCCGCGCCGGCGACAAGGGCATCCAGTTCGGCCGCCACATCAACTACGGCGTGCGCGAATTCGGCATGGCCGCCATCATGAACGGCGTGGCCCTGCACGGCGGCTACCTGCCGTTCGGCGGCACGTTCCTGACGTTCTCCGACTACTCGCGCAACGCCATCCGCATGGCCGCGCTGATGAAGCAGCGCGTGGTCCACGTGTTCACCCACGACTCCATCGGCCTGGGCGAAGACGGCCCGACCCACCAGTCGATCGAGCACGCAGCCAGCCTGCGACTGATCCCCAACCTGTCGCTGTGGCGTCCTTGCGATACGGCTGAAACCGCCGTGGCCTGGAACGCGGCCGTGACGCGCCCGACCAGCATCGGCATGGACGTGCACGACGGCGGCCCGACGGCCCTGTTGCTGTCGCGCCAGAACCTGCCGTTCGTGCAGCGCGACGCCGCCACCGTCGAGGCCATCGCCCGCGGCGGCTATGTGCTGCGCGATGCCGAAGGCGCCCGCGCAGTCATCATCGCCACCGGCTCGGAAGTCGCCATCGCGCTGGACGCGCAGGCGCAGCTGGCCAAGGACGGCATCGCCGTGCGCGTGGTCTCCATGCCCAGCACCGACGTGTTCGACCGCCAGGACGCCGCCTGGAAGCAATCCGTGCTGCCCAAGGGCCTGCCGCGGGTGGCCGTCGAAGCCGGGGTTACCGCCTTCTGGCACAAGTACGTGGGCCTGGAAGGCGCCGTCGTCGGCATCGACCGCTACGGTGAATCCGCGCCGGCCGGCGCACTGTTCAAGTTCTTCGGGCTGACCGCCGACAAGGTGGCCGAGACCGTCAAGCAAGTTTTGTAAAAAGGAGCTTAGTCATGACCATTCGCGTCGCCATCAACGGTTACGGTCGCATCGGCCGCAACATCCTGCGTGCCCACTACGAAGGTGGCAAGAAGCACGATATCGAAATCGTCGCCATCAATGACCTGGGCGATCCCAAGACCAACGCGCACCTGACGCGCTACGACACCGCCCACGGCAAGTTCCCGGGCACCGTCGAAGTCGACGGCGACTTCATGGTCGTCAACGGCGACAAGATCCGCGTGCTGGCCAACCGCAACCCGGCCGAGCTGCCCTGGGGCGAGCTGAAGGTCGACGTGGTGCTGGAGTGCACGGGCTTCTTCACGACCAAGGAAAAGGCCGGCGCGCACATCAAGGGCGGCGCCAAGAAAGTCATCATCTCGGCCCCCGGCGGCAAGGACGTTGACGCCACCATCGTGTACGGCGTGAACCACGGCGTGCTGAAGGCCACCGACACCGTCATCTCCAACGCTTCGTGCACCACCAACTGCCTGGCCCCGCTGGTCAAGCCGCTGAACGACAAGCTGGGCCTGGAAAACGGCCTGATGACCACCGTCCACGCCTACACCAACGACCAGGTCCTGACCGACGTCTACCACGAAGACCTGCGCCGCGCGCGTTCGGCCACCATGAGCATGATCCCCACGAAGACCGGCGCTGCCGCCGCCGTGGGCCTGGTGCTGCCGGAACTGAACGGCAAGCTGGACGGCTACGCCATCCGCGTCCCGACCATCAACGTGTCGCTGGTCGACCTGTCGTTCGTGGCCAGCCGCGACACGACCGCCGAAGAAGTGAACGGCATCCTGAAGGCCGCCTCGGAAGGCGAGCTCAAGGGCATCCTGGACTACAACACCGAGCCCCTGGTTTCGGTCGACTACAACCACAACCCGGCCTCCAGCACCGTTGACGCGTCGCTGACCAAGGTTTCGGGCCGTCTGGTCAAGGTCTCGTCCTGGTACGACAACGAGTGGGGCTTCTCGAACCGCATGCTCGACACCACCGTCGCGCTGATGTCGGCCAAGTAAGCAACACGGCTAGATAGAGGGGACGGATTTGTTTTCCGCGTATGCGGAAAATGGGTTCGTCCCCTTTGTACGCCCATCGTAGGAATCCAAATATGTCCAAGGTCAACACTCTGTCCGCGCTGGCCAAGTCCGGCGCCCTGTCCGGCAAGCGCGTGTTCATCCGCGCCGATCTCAACGTGCCGTTCGACGACGCCGGCCGCATCAGCGAAGACACCCGCATCCGCGCCTCGGTGCCCGGCATCCGCATGGCGCTGGACGCCGGCGCCGCTGTCATGGTCACCTCCCACCTGGGCCGTCCCAAGGAAGGCGTGCTGACCGAAGCCGATTCGCTGGCCAAGGTCGGCCAGCGCCTGTCCGAACTGCTGGGCATGCCTGTGCAGCTGGTGCGCGACTGGGTCGACGGCGTCCAGGTCGATCACGGCCAGGTCGTGCTGCTGGAAAACTGCCGCGTCAACGTCGGCGAAAAGAAAGACGACGAAACGCTGTCCAAGAAGATGGCCGCGCTGTGCGACGTCTACGTCAACGATGCGTTCGGCACCGCCCACCGCGCCGAAGCCACCACCCACGGCATCGCGCGTTTCGCACCCGTGGCCTGCGCCGGCCCGCTGCTGGCCGCCGAACTGGAAGCCCTGGGCCGCGCGTTGCACGAGCCCAAGCGTCCGCTGGTCGCCATCGTGGGCGGCTCCAAGGTGTCGACCAAGCTGTCGATCCTGCAATCGCTGGCCGACAAGGTCGACCAGCTGGTCGTGGGCGGCGGCATCGCCAACACCTTCATGCTGGCTGCCGGCCTGTCCATCGGCAAGTCGCTGGCTGAACCCGATCAGGTCGACCAGGCGCGCGCCGTGATCGACATCATGAAGCAGCGCGGCGCGGCCGTGCCGATTCCGGTGGACGTGGTGTGCGCCAAGTCCTTTGGCGCCGACGCCGAAGCCACCGTCAAGGCGGCCGAAGACGTAGCCGACGACGACATGATCCTGGACATCGGTCCCAAGACCGCGGCGCAACTGGCCGAGATCCTGACGCAGGCCGGCACGATCGTGTGGAACGGCCCGGTCGGCGTGTTCGAATTCGACCAGTTCGCTAACGGCACCGAAGTGGTGGCGCGGGCGATCGCCGAATCGGAAGGCTTCTCGATCGCCGGCGGCGGCGACACCCTGGCCGCCATTGCCAAGTACGGCATCGGCGAGCAGGTGGGCTATATCTCGACCGGCGGCGGCGCTTTCCTGGAATTCCTGGAAGGCAAGACCCTGCCTGCCGTGGCCGTGCTGGAAGCCCGCTACGCCAAGTAATACGTCTTGCCATGCAAGGCCGAAGCCGCCCCGATGGGGCGGCTTTTTTTATGCCGGCGCCTTGATCCAGGCTGCCCAGGTTTGGCCGGCTTGGTGTAGCCTTGGCGCAAACCGGCGCGCCCCGGGCTCGCTTCATCCCCGATTTCTCCGCAGCACCATGAACCTACGCTTCATTCCCGGCCTCAACAATTTCCGCGGCATCACCCGGGAATCGGCGCGGCGTGACATCACCGCCGGCCTGAGCGTGGCGGCGGTGGCGCTCCCGGTGGGCCTGGCCTATGCCGCCATGATGGGCGTGCCGCCGGTGGCGGGCCTGTGGGCGGCTATCGCCGGGATGCTGGGCTATGCCTTGTTCGGCTCGTCGCGCACCTTGATCGTCGGGCCCGATACTGCCACCTGCACCCTGATTGCCGCCACCCTGACCGGCATGGCGCTGACCACGCCGGAAGACCGGCTGGTGGCCGCCACCGGCATCGCCCTGACGGTGGGGGTGGGCTGCCTGATCGCGCGCGCCCTGCGGCTGGGCGTGCTGGCCAACCTGCTGTCGCGGCCGGTGCTGATCGGTTACATGGCGGGCGTGGCGATCACGCTGGCGTTGTCGCAGTTGAGCGGCCTGACTGGCGTGGGCCTGCGCAACAGCGGACTGGTGCATCCGTTCCTGGAGCTGTCGCGGCGCCTGCCGGAAATCCAGATTCCCACCCTGATCCTGGGCCTGACGTCCTGCGCCTTGCTGGTGGCGGTCAAGCGCTGGCGGCCGAACTGGCCCGGCCCCATCCTGCTGGTGGTGCTGGCCTGCGTGCTGTCCTGGCTGTTCAACTTCCCCGGCCTGGGCATCGCCGTCGTGGGAGAAGTGCCTGCCGGCTTGCCGGCCCTGAGCCTGCCGGTGCGCCTGGAGGGCGTGGACGGCATCCTGCTGGGCGCGGCGGGTGTGCTGGTGGTGAGCTTCTCCAGCGGCATCGTGACGGCGCGCAGCTTCGCCGCACGCACGGGCGAACACGTGGATCCCAACCGCGAGCTGGTGGGCTTTGGCGCGGCCAATATGGCGGCGGGCCTGTTCCAGGGCTTCGTGGTGACGGGCGCGGACTCGCGCACGGCGGTGGGACTGGTGGCTGGTGGTTCTTCGCCGCTGGTCAGCGTCACCGCGGCGCTGGCGCTGGCGGTGGTGGTGAGCCTTTTGAGCGGGCCGCTGTTCTGGCTGCCGCAGGCCGTGCTGTCGGCCATCCTGCTGCTGGCCGCCATCAGCTTGTTCGATGGGCACGCCTTCATGCGCCTGGCGCGCATCTCGCGCATCGAGCTGGCGTTCGGCATCCTTGCCGCGGTGGGCGTGGTGGGCTTTGGCGTGTTGCAGGGCGTGGCCGTGTCGGTGGGCGCCACGCTGCTGTATGCGATGTACGTGTCGGGCAATCCGCGCGACGCCTTGTTGGGCCGTTTGCCCGGCGAAACGGTGTTGGGCAAGCTGCACCTGAATCCCGAGGCCCAGCCGGTACCGGGCACGGTGATCTGGCTGTTCGAGTCTTCGGTGTGGTTCTTCAACGCCGACGCCTTCCGCCGGCGTGCGCGCGAGGTCATCGAGCAGGCAGGCGACGTGCGCTGGTTCGTGCTGGACGCCGAAGCCATGACCCAGGCTGATGCCGACGCGGTCGAGGCGCTGTATGAACTGAAGCATGTGCTGGACGAGCGCGGCATCACGCTGCTGGTGGCGGGCGGACACGGCCAGTTCCGCACCGCGCTGGAACGCTCCGGCCTGGTCAAGAAGATCGGCCGCGACAAGATCTTCGGCAGCCCCGAGCAGGCCGTGGAAGCGATCGAACGCTGGCGCCAGGCACCGCCCGCGGCGCTGGGCTAAGGCGCCCCGGCTGGGCG
This sequence comes from Achromobacter sp. ACM04, assembly GCF_014851465.1. Lineage (NCBI taxonomy): Bacteria > Pseudomonadati > Pseudomonadota > Betaproteobacteria > Burkholderiales > Alcaligenaceae > Achromobacter > Achromobacter sp. ACM04. The sequence continues at coordinate 265,130 of NZ_JACUZS010000002.1, read as the reverse complement.
CCTTGGCTTAATCGATGATGTGGTAGCCGCCGTCGATGTATATCGTCTGCCCCGTCATGCGGCGGGCGGCGTCGGTCGCGAGCCAGGCGGTGGCTTCGCCCACGTCGTCGATGGACACCAGGCTGCGCGCGGGAGCCTTGGACTGGGCGCGGTCCAGCAGCGTATCGAATTCGGCGATGCCCGAGGCGGCGCGCGTCTTCAGCGGCCCTGGTGATATCGCGTGCACGCGTATGCCCTGCGGGCCCAGTTCCGCCGCCAGGTAGCGGGTGGCGGACTCCAGCGCGGCCTTTACCGGCCCCATCATGTTGTAGTGCTCGACCACCATCTGCGACCCGTAGTAGCTCATGCAGAACAACGCGCCGCCGTTGCGCATCAGCGGCTCGGCCAGCTTGGCCATGCGGATGAAGGACCAGCAGGACACATCCATGGCCTGCAAAAAGCCCTCGCGCGAGCAGTCGGTCACGCGGCCATGCAGGTCGTCGCGCGGGGCGAAGGCGATGGAATGCAGCACGAAATCCAGCTGGCCCCATTCGGCGGCGACGCTGTCGAACACGGCTTCGAGCTGGCCCTCGCGCATCAGGTCCAGCGGCAAGAGCAGCGGCGCCTCCACCTGGCGGGCCAGTGGCTCCACATGGCGCAGGGCCTTGTCGTTCAGGTAGGTCACGGCCAGCTCCGCGCCCAGGGCGTGGAAGGCCTTGGCGCAGCCCCAGGCGATCGAATCCGCATTCGCGATGCCCGTCACCAGGCCGCGCTTGCCCGCCAGCGGCAGCAGCGCGCTCATCGCTGCCTCACCAGTTCCAGCGTGTGCTGGGCGATGATCAGTTCTTCGTTGGTGCGCACCACGTAGACGCCGATGCGGCTGTCGTCGGCCGAGATGCGGGGGCCATGGCGGGCGTTGCGTTCGGGGTCCAGCTTGATGCCCAGCCAGCCCCAGTGCTCGCTGATGGCCTGGCGGATCTCGGCGGAATTCTCGCCCACGCCGGCGGTGAAGACGATGCCGTCCACGCCGTTCATGGCGCAGGCCAGGCCTATCATGCCTTCGGCCACGCGCCAGGCGAAGTACTGCAGCGCCAGCTTGGCCGAGGGCGCGTCGCTGGCCAGCAGTTCGCGCATGTCGTTGCTGATGCCGGACAGGCCCTTCATGCCGCAGTCGTGATAGAGCAGGTGCTCGATCTCGTCATGGGTCATGCCGCGTTCCATCATCCACAGCACCACGCCCGGATCCAGGCGGCCGGGGCGGGTGCCCATGGGCAGGCCTTCCAGCGCGGTGAAGCCCATGGTGCTGTCCACGCTCTTGCCGTGATGCATGGCGCAGGCGGAAACGCCCGAGCCCAGATGGGCTGCAATGATCTTGCCGTCGGCGATGTCCGGCAGCGCTTTCTTCAGGCGCTGCGCGATGTACTCGTAGGACAGGCCATGGAAGCCGTAGCGGCGCACGCCTTCCTGGTATAGCCGTTCCGGCAGCGCGTAGCGGTCGGCCACGTCGGAGTGGCTGCGGTGGAACGCGGTGTCGAAACAGGCGACCTGCGGAATCCAGGGCCGGCGCTCGCGGATCACGCGGATGGGCGCCAGGTTGTTCGGCTGGTGCAGCGGCGCCAGCGGCGTGAAGGTGTCGAGCTTGGCCAGGATGGCGTCGTCGATCAGTACCGGCTCGGACAGCTCGGGGCCGCCGTGCACCACGCGGTGGCCTACCGCCAGCGGGGCGCCGCCCAGGTGGCCGCTGAGCCAGGTGCCGACGACTTCCTGGCCGTTGGGCACGTCGGGCGCGTGGCTGGGCGCGATTTCGCGTTCGACCAGGGTCTGGCCGGCGGCGTCGCGCACCTTCAGCTTCGGGTGCGAGGTGCCTATGCCTTCGAGCTGGCCGCCCAGGCGCGGGGCCAGCTCCTGCGCCCCGTCGATGTCGTACAGGTAGAACTTGATGCTGGAACTGCCGGCGTTGATGACGAGGATGGTGTCGGTCATGGCGCTGTGATTCCGGATTCCGAGGGGCGCTTCAAGCGAGCGGGCGGGCCTGTTGCTGGGCCAGGTGGTGGGCGTAGATGGCGGCTACCGCGCAGGACGCGAGGCGCGAGCGTGGGCTGTCGGCGCGGCTGGTCAGGATGATGGGCACGCGCGCGCCCAGCACGATGCCGGCTGCCTCGGCATTGGCCAGGAAGGTCAGGTTCTTGGCCAGCATGTTGCCGGCTTCCAGGTCGGGCACCACCAGCACCTGGGCCACGCCGGCCACCGGCGAGCGTATGCCCTTGATGCGCGCGGCGTCGGGGCTGATGGCGTTGTCCAGCGCCAGCGGGCCGTCCAGCAGGCCGCCCTCGATCTGGCCGCGGTCGGCCATCTTGCACAGCGCCGCGGCTTCGATGGTGCTGGGGATGCTGGGGTTGACCTGTTCGACCGCCGACAGGATCGCCACGCGCGGCTCGCCCAGGCCCAGGCCGTGGTGCAGGTCGATCACGTTGCGGATGATGTCGGCCTTGGTTTCCAGGTCCGGAAAGATGTTGATCGCCGCATCGGTGATGAAGAGCGGTTCGGCGTAGGTCGGCACTTCCATGATGAAGGCGTGGCTGATGCGCCGGCTGCTGCGCAGCCCGGTGTTGCGCGCCACCACTTCGTGCATGAGTTCGTCCGTGTGCAGGCTGCCCTTCATCAGCAGTTCGGCTTCGCCGCTGCGCACCAGGGCGACCGCGCATTCGGCTGCCGCGTGGCTGTGCGGCGCGTCGACGATGCGCGCATCGCCCAGGTCGAACTTGTGCTCGGCAGCGACGGCGCGGATCTTCTGCTCGGGGCCCACCAGGATGGGCTTGAGCAGGCCCAGGTCGCGGGCTTCGAGCGCGGCCGACAGCGAGGGTTCGTCGCAGGGGTGGGCGATGGCGCAATGCGCCGGCGCCAGCGTCTGCGCGCGCGCGATGAGCCTGTCGTAGTGGGAGGTGGGAGGCAGCGTCATGCGGATTTCGCCTTGGCGGATTTGCGCGCGGGACGCGCGGCGGGTTTGGCGGAGGCGCTACGCTTCTTGGCGCGCACCGGGACGGCAGGCTCGGCCGCGGCCGAGGCCGCTTCGGGCCTGGTCGCCGCAGCGCGCACCGATTTGCGCGCAACGGTCGCCGCTTTCCTGGGCGCCGGCTGTTGAGCCTCCTCACGCTTCTGCGCACGGCGCTCGGCGTACTCGAAGATGCGTTCCATCTCGTCCAGGCTGATGCGGGCGGCCTCGCTCAGGGGCTCGGCGGCTTCCAGCACATGCTTCATGGTGTCCAGCGTTTCGCGGATTGCGGCGGCGGGCGCGTTGTCCAGCAGGTGCGGTATGGCCTGGATGGCGCCGGCGGCGTCCAGGGTCATCATCAACGCCTGGTCGCGGATGATGTCCTTGAATTCCTGCAACGACAGCGCGGTGTCCGATTCGGCGCGCATCTTGCGGATCAGCGCGTAGCTGCGTTCGTCCAGGCCGCCTTCGGCGCCCGACACATACAGCAGCATGCGGATCGCGGCCACGCGCAGGCCGCCTTCCAGCATCAGCGAACGCAACTCGGCGGCGCGCTCTTCCATGAAGCGGCGGTGCTCGGGCGACACGCCCGGATGCTTGCGCGGCGGGCCGGAGCGCGCGCCCAGGCCGGCCAGGTCCTGCACCAGCGGCGAACCGTAAACGCCCATGAAGGTGCGTTCGTCGGCGGAATCGCGCAGTTCCTGCCAGATGTTCAGGCTGGTCTCGATCAGGTTCGAGAACATTTCCTGGGCCATCAGGAAGGGGTTGTCGGCCGACACCGGCTGGCGGTGTTCGCGCACCTGTTCGGCGACTTGGGCAATCGGCGCGATGGCCGGATTGCGGTCGGAGATCAGTTCATAGGGCAGGCGCAGCGGATGCAGGCGCTGCGACCATTCCGCCGATTGCGGCGTCACCAGGGCGCGCAGCCAGGGTTGCACGAAGCTGCGGTACATGCCCAGGTTGATGTCGGAAATGCGGGCGACGGCGGCGAAGCGGCGGTCGTCCTCTTCGTTGCGCTCGACGATGGCGCGCACGTCATCCAGCGTGCGCTGCTCGAACGACAGCACGTAGTTGCCATAGGCCAGGTCGGCGTTCGGCGTGTCGGGCGTCTTGTCTGCGATCTCCGCCTGGTAGATGCCCGGCGGCAGCACGTCGATCATGTCGATGTTGGACGTGAATTCCTGGTGCTCCTTGCGCGCCACGCTGCCGGACACGAAGATGCCCAGATGGCCGATGCTTTCGTGCACCGCATAGACGATGGTCTGGCCGTGCGCCAGCACTTCGGATTCGTCCTGGTACAGATCGGGGATCCAGCCCAGCGCCTGCGGCGGGGGCGTGATGTTGTCGCCCTTGGAGCAGAACACCACGATGGGCGAGCGGATGTTGCGCAGGTCGATGCGGATGCCGTCCGAGGTCACCAGGCCGGCGGTGGCCAGGCGGTTGCCGACGAACAGGTTGTCGACGATGTACTGGATTTCCGGGCCGTTCAGGAAGACGTGGCCGCCCCACCATTTTTCGAAGCTGAGGTAGCGCTTGGCCTCGGTGTCGACGTTGGAGTACAGGTTGTACTGCTTGGACCACAGGGTGTTGGCTGGATTCAGGTTCTCGAAGTTCTGCACCAGCCAGGCGCCATCGAACTTGCCGTCGCCCAGGTCGCTGGTCAGGGCGGTGAGCCAGCTGCCGCCCAGCAGGCCGCCGGCATAGCGCATGGGATTCATGCCGCGCCAGCCTGCCCAGTAGGACAGCGGCGCGCCCGCCACGATGATGGGGCCGAACAGTTCGGGACGGACCGCGGCGGTCATCATGATCTGCCAGCCGGCCTGGCAATTGGCGACCACCACCGGCTTGCCTTCGGCGTTGGGGTGCAGCGCGATGATCTCTTCCAGGAAGCGCGCCTCGGCCATCATCACGTCCTCGACGGTCTGGGTCGGCATGGGCTGCGGCAGGAAGGTGGCGAAGTAGCAGGGGTGGCCGGCGCGCAGCGCCACGCCGATCTCGCTTTCAGGCTTGAAGCCGCCGATGCCGGGGCCGTGCCCGGCGCGCGGATCGACCACCAGGAAGGGCCGTTTGATGGGGTCGGTTTCCACGCCTTCCGGCGGCTTGATGCGCAGCAGGCCGTAATTGACGGGGCGCGGCAGACAGCGGCCGTCCATGACCAGTTCGGACTCCATGCTCAGCACGTTGGGCGCGCGCTTGGCCATGTGCTCGTGGTACTGGTTGCCTCGCTGGCGCATCACATCGGCGTACAGCACGCCGCGCTGCCAGGCGTCCACCGCGTATTCGTAGGCGGCAGTCCAGGGGTTGAAGGGCGGGGCGGGTACGCGATCGTTGCCAGATCCGGCCATGGCGATCTCCTGTAGGTTGCTTGCGGCGGCGGGCCGCCGCGCCGATTCAGAGTGGAACCGGCCGAGTTGACCTCCCCATTACACCGCAACTGATGTTGCGGTGCAACATCAAGCGTCTTGATGCAGGTCAAGCAGTGGCCGATATATCCGTCCCCTTTAGGACTGGTCAGCCGGGCAGCGGTTCAGTCAGGGTCGTGGCACACCGCTTCGATGCGGTTGCCGGAAGGGTCCAGCAGGAAGGCCGCGTAATACTGCGGGTGGTAGTGCTCGCGCAAGCCCGGGGCGCCGTCGTCGCGCCCGCCGTGGGCCATGCCGGCGGCATGGAAAGCGTCGACCGCGGCGCGGCTGGGCGCCTTGAAGCACCAGTGCCGGCGCGCCGCGGGGGCGGCTGCGTCATCGGCGAACACGGAGAGATAGCTGTGCTGGCTGCTGCCTGCCCGGCAGCGCTCGCCGTAGCCTAGCGCGTCGGGGCGGTCATAGACCTTGGCCGCGCCCAAGGCCTGCATGACGGCGTCATAGAAAGGGCGGGCGGCGTCCAGGCGGGAAACGGTGATGGAGACGTGATCCAGCAGTTGCATCGCGGCTCCCGGGCGGTTCAGGCGCGCGCGGCGGCGTTGTGCTCCAGCCATTTCTGGACGGAGGGGCGCTGCCACTGGGCGTCGGCGTAGGCGCGCAGGGCGTCGGGCAGGTCGTCCTGGAACAAGCGCTTGATCATGACCGCGAGGTCAGTATCGGCGATGCACCATTCATCGAACAGCGAGGTCCGGTCCGCGCCCAGCAGATGGGCGCCCACGTGGATGAGCTTGGCCGCGGCGGCATGGGCGGCGTCCGACAACGGCAGGCCGGCGGCGCCGTAGAACACGGTTTCCGTGGGGCGTTCCTGACGCAGCGCTCCCAGGTCGCTGCGCAGCCAGGCCTGCAGTTGGCGGGCGCGGGCGCGCTGGCGCAGGTCGCGCGGATACAGCGCCGGGTGCTCGGGGGCGGGGAAGGCGTCTTCCAGGTATTCGGTGATGGCGCTGGATTCGGTCAGGCTGAAATCCGCGTGGGTCAAGGCCGGCACCCGCGAGGTCAGCGCGCGGCTTTGGTAGGGCTGCATGCGCTGCTCGCCCGCTTCCAGATCGATGGGGCGCACCTCGAACGGCAGCTGTTTTTCAGTCAGCGCCACATAGGCCGACATGGCGTAGGGGCTGAGGAACAGGGAATCGACGAATAGCGTAAGCGGGGCGCCCAAAATCTAGTCTCCGGTTTGACGGGTAACGGCATGTGCCGCGGCGGCGGGCCGCGGATACGTCAAAGCGTAACGCATCTGCGGCCGGGCTGTCGCGCCGGGGGGCTTCAGTCGACGATGAAGAGCTTGGCGCCGGTCGCGGTGGATGAGCGGTGCGGTTCGGCCTGGTCGGCGACCTGGTAGCTCATGCCCGGCGTCAGCACGAATTGCCGGCCGTCTTCCAGCTCGGTGTGCAGTTCGCCTTCCAGACAGAACAGGATGTGGCCCTTGCTGCACCAGTGGTCGGCCAGGTAGCCGGCCGTGTACTCGACCATGCGCACGCGCAGGTCGCCGAACTGCCGGGTGCGCCAATAGGCCATGCCGGTCTCGCCAGCGTGTTCGGTGCGCTCGACCTCGGACCAGTCGGTGGTGCCGAAGGGGATGTTGCTCATCTTCATGGTGATTCCTGCGTTGTGACGCGGACGCAATGGCGTCCGCCAAAGAATGGAGACTACGCCAGCGCGGGCAGTTTCTTGTGCCAGAACATCGCGCGGCCGGTGGTTTCGTCCAGGGCATAGCCTTCGAAACCGAGCTTGCGGTACAGCCCCTGGGCGACCGCGTTGCCTTCCAGCACTTCCAGGGTGATCTTGCAGCAGCCCAGGTCACGCGCCCGCTCTTCCAGCGCCGACAGCAGGGCCTTGCCCACGCCGCGGCCCTGGAATTTTTCCGCGACGCCCAGGTCGTGCAGATTGAGCAGCGGGCGACAGGCGAAGGTGGAGAAGCCTTCGAGATAGACCGCGACGCCGGCGGCTTCGCCGTCGATGCGGGCCAGCAGCGCCCGCGCTGTCGGGCGGCGGGCCAGTTCGGCGATCAGGTTCTGCTGTGCGTAGGCGGGCAGGGGAGCGTTGCCCCCCATGGGGCCGCTGGCGTACTCGTTCAGCATGGCCAGCACCTGGCGGCCGTGTTCGGGATTGTTGAAGTCTGCGTCGATGATTTCCAGCACGATCTGTTCCTGTGGGCCTGTCGTGGTCGGGGCTGGCGCATCCGGGCGCCAACCGGACATTATGCGCGATGCCCGACGCCTGACAAGGCGCATTGAAAAATCGCCCCATAACCCCTATCTTCTTGATATCCCAGGCCGGACCCGGCGCAACCGGAAGCGGCCGCAACGCTTTGCCAAGGGCTGCACATGGAGTTCAAGGACTACTACAGCATGCTGGGCGTGGAGCGGGACGCCTCCGAAGACGACATCCGGCGCGCCTACCGCAAGCTCGCCCGCAAATACCATCCCGACGTCAGCAAGGAAAGCGACGCCGAAACGCGCATGCGCGACGTCAACGAAGCCTATGACGTACTGCGCGACAAGGAAAAGCGCCAGGCCTACGACAATCTGGCCGCAGGCGTCTCGCCCGAGGGCAGTTTCCAGCCGCCGCCCGGCTGGGACGAAGGCTTCGAGTTCCACCGCGGCGCCGCGCCCGGCGACGAGGCCCAGTTCAGCGAGTTCTTCTCTTCGCTGTTCGGCGGCCGCAACCGGCGCGGCGGGGCGCAGCAGCAACAGGAATTCCGCGCGCGCGGCGAGGACCACCACGCCGCGATCGAGGTGGACCTCGAAGACGCGCTCAAGGGCGCCACGCGCGACATCAGCCTGCGTTCCATGCAGATGGACGAGCAGGGCCGCCCCCACATGCAGACCCGCACGCTCAGCGTGCGCATCCCCGCCGGCGTGCGCGAAGGCCAGTACATCCGGCTGGCCGGGCAGGGCATGCCCGGCTACGGCGGCGGCGAGAACGGCGATCTCTATCTGGAAGTCCGCTTCAAGCCGCATCCGCGCTACCGCGCCGACGGCCGCGACCTCTACATGACGCTGCCGGTGGCGCCGTGGGAAGCGGCACTCGGCGCCAGCGTGCATGCGCCCACGCCGGGCGGCACGGTCGAAGTGTCGATCCCCGCGGGGTCCGCCAACGGCCGCAAGCTGCGCCTGCGCGGCCGCGGCATTCCGGGCGATCCGCCCGGAGACCTCTACCTGGTGCTGGACCTGGTGTTGCCGCCCGCCGATAGCGAAGCGGCCAAGGAGGCCTACCGCAAGCTGCAGCAGGACCTGCCCTTCAATCCGCGGCGCCACCTGGGGGTATGACCATGAAAAAAATAGTCGTCACCACCGCCACGGTCGTGGGCAAGTCCCGGCCGCTTTCCGCCGACGACCTGGCCCGCGCCTGCGGCGAGGAAGTCGAATGGGTCGTCAGGCTGGTCGAGGTCGGCATCGTCAATGCCAGCGGTCCCAGGCCCGCCGAATGGCGCTTCTACAGCGCCGACCTGCAACGCGCGCTGGACGCCCGCCGCCTGGTGCGGGATTACGGCGCCGGCCTGGACGCTGCGGCGCTGATCCTGGACCTGAGCCAGGAAGTCCGTCGCCTGAAGGCGCAGCTGCGCGCGCTGGGCCTGGAGGACAAGTAGGCTGTGCGCGGGTGGGTAAACTAGCTGGTTGTTGAAGAGACCAGCGGAACACCTTGCAGACCCCTCCAGCCCATGCGCCCGCTCTGGCGGGCAGCGCCCGCATCGACGGCCTGAAATCCTGCCTGCCCGTCATGATCGGCTACTTCCCGGTGGCCGTGACCTTCGGCATCGCGGGCGTGGCCGCGGGCCTGTCTCCGCTGCAGGTGGTGCTGATTTCCGTGCTGGTCTATGCCGGCGCCAGCCAGTTCCTGCTGCTCGCTTCCATCAAGGCCGGCACCCCGTGGCTGTGGGTGGTGGCGCTGTGCTCGCTGCTCAACGCCCGCCATCTGCTGTACGGCCCGCTGTTGTCGCGGTTCCTGCCGGCGGGACTGAATGAGCGCCTGAAGGTCGCCTTCCTGCTCACCGATGAAGTCTTCGCCACGGCTTTCAATCGTTTGCAGACCGTGGAGCCCGCGGGCCGCCAGCGCTGGATGATCGCGCTGGGGCTGGGCGCTTGGCTGACCTGGATCGCCGGCACGGCCGTCGGCGTCTATGCGGGAGACGGCCTGGAGCGCCACTACCCCATGCTGTCACAGGTGATGCGCTTTGCGCTGCCGGCGCTGTTCATGGCCCTGGTGTGCCAGAGCGCGAAGCGCGGCATGGGCCTGCCCATCGTTGCGGCGGTGGCCGGAGCCGGGGCCGTGGCCGCGCTGGGCCATACCAGCCTGGCCATCCTGGCCGGCGCGATCATCGGCTGCGTGGCGTATCGAATGAGGAGGCCCGCATGAACACCGACGGACTGGGTTTCTGGGGCGCGGTGATCGCCATGGCGGCCATCACCTATCTGACGCGCGCCTTGCCCTTCATGCTGTCCGAGCGCAGCCGCCTGCTGCGCCACCTGTCGCGCGAAGGCTCGGCGCTGGCCGCCCTGGGGCCGTCGCTGCTGGCTGGGATCGCCGCGGCGGTGATCGTGCCCGACCTGCTGGCCGCCGGCGACCAGACGGCGAACCTCGGCCCCTACGCAGGCGGCCTGGTCGTGACCGCGGTGGCGGCCCGCCTGGTCAGCAATGCCGGCGTCGCGGTGCTGCTGGGCATGGCGGGATACGGGGTGTTGCTGGCCTTGGCGGCGTAAGACCCGCGGGGCAAAATGGTCGGACTTCCACGGAGACCGACCATGCTTACGCTTTATCATGCGCCGCGTTCGCGCTCGTTCCGGATACTTTGGCTGCTCGAGGAACTAGGCGTGCCTTACGACACCGAAATGGTGTCCATCCGCGGCACCGACAGCGCGGGCCACATGCCCTCGGACTACATCGACATCCACCCGCATCGCAAGGTGCCGGCCCTGGTGCACGACGGCGTGCCCGTGTTCGAGACGCCGGCAATCGCCCTTTACCTGACCGACCTGTTCCCCCAAGCGGGGCTGGGTCCGGTGGTGGGCGACCCGCTGCGCGGGCCCTACCTGACCTGGCTGGCCTATTCCACCGGCGTGTTCGAACCGGCCATGGCCGAGCGCGCCTTCAAGACGCCGCATCCGGGCGGCGCGCTGGGCTGGGGTTCGGCCGAGGAGGTCGAGCAGGTGCTGACCCGGGTCTTGCAGGCGCGGCCGTTCTTCCTGGGCGACAAGTTCTCGGCCGCGGACATCGTGCTGGGCGGCACCCTGCAATACATGATGCAGGTGAAGGTTCTGCCCGAGACCCCTGTGTTCACCGCCTACGCGGAGCGGCTGGGCGACCGTCCGGCCATGCACCGCGCCTTGCAGCGCGACGGGGACATCGAGGAAGCCTGACGCGGGGCGCCCGCCTTCAAGCGCGGCCGATGCGCGCGCCGAGGTCCGCCTGCCATTCTTGCGGACGGCCCAGGTAGCGGCTGGGCTCCAGCATCTCGTAGACGCCATCGCGCTCCAGTGCCAGGGTGGGAAAACCGCTGCCGCCGACCTGCGCCAGCAGCCTGCGACTGGCGGCGATGTGCGTGGCGGTTTCGGCGCCCTGGGCTGCGTCATAGGCCGCGCGGAAGGCTGCCGGGTCCAGGCCGATGTCGGCCGCCAGGGAGGCCAGTACGGCCGGGTCGGCGATGCGCAGCCCCTGTACGTAGTGGGCGCGCTGGATGCGCTTGAGCAGGTCGAGGCCGCGACCGGCCAGCGTCTGCGCGGCCAGGATGGCAGTGGTGGGCGGCTCGGAATCGAACACCGCGCCCTCATCGCGCAACAGGCCGTTGAAATAGTCTTCGCCGAAGGGCTGGCCGGTCAGGCCGGCGATGCGCTCGTCATGCGGCATGACGTAGCGGCGCAGTCTGTCGGTGACCGGCTGGCGGTTGCCGCCCGTCATCATGCCGCCGCCATGCAGCGCGATGTCCAGCCCGGAGACGGCTCGAGCCGCCTCCACCAGCGGCGCGGCGCCATAGCACCAGCCGCAGAGCGGGTCGAAAATGTAATGGAGGGTGGGATTCGAGGTAGCCATGGCGCCATGGTAGACGCGGGCACGGCTGGCAGGAAGCCTGGCGGGATAGCCAGAGTGTTGCATCGGCCGTGCAGATTGCCTGCACGGCCGCGAATCATCAGCCGGCGATCTGCACGCCGATCCAGAACAGGCCGGCGGCCAGCAGCATCGAGGCGGGCAGGGTCAGCACCCAGGCCATCAGGATGTTGCGTACGGTGCTGCCTTGCAGGCCGCTCTTGTTGGCGATCATGGTCCCGGCCACGCCCGAGGACAGCACGTGGGTGGTGGAAACAGGCAGGCTGAAGACGTTGGCGATGCCGATGGCGCCCATGGCGGTGACTTGTGCGGACATGCCCTGCGCATAGGTCATGCCCTGCTTGCCGATCTTCTCGCCCACCGTCAGCACCACGCGGCGCCAGCCGACCATGGTGCCCGCGCCCAGCGCCAGGGCGACTGCCACGATCACCCAGAAGGGGGCGTATTCGGTGGTAGCTGTCAGGTCGGCGCGCAGGCGTTGCAGGTCGGCGCGTTCGCGGGCCGGCAGCCCTTCGATGCGCGCGACCTTCTTGGCCGTGTCGTCCAGGCAGAGCAGGTAGCGGCGCACGGAGATGCGCTTCTCGGCCGACAGGTCGGCGTAGTTGGACACGCCGTGCAGATCGGCCTGCAGCGCGGCGATGGTAGGCATGGTCAGTTCGGGGTCGCAGCGGAAGTTGCGCGGCAGTTCGGTGGTCGCGTCCACGCGCTTGAGCGCCAGGTATTCGCCCAGCATGGCTTCATTGCGCTGGTAGAACACGTTCAGGTGGTTGGCGGCGTCGCGGGTGCGCTCGATCTGGTAGGTGGTGCTGTTGGTGTCCAGCACGAAGTTGGCGGGCACGATGCCGATCAGCACCAGCATGATCAGGCCAATCCCTTTCTGTCCGTCGTTGGAGCCGTGCACGAAGCTCACGCCCATGGCGGACAGCACCAGCACCAGGCGGTTCCAGAAGGGCGGATGCTTTTTATTGTCGATGGCGCGGCGCTGTTCCGGCGTCTTGTGCATCTTGGACAGCGGCAGCCAGCGCTTGAGCGCCAGCAGCAGGCCGCCCGCCACCAGGAAGCCGGCCACAGGCGATACCACCAGCGACAGGCCGATGTCGATGGCCTTGCCCCAGTTGACGCCGTCCGCCAGCGGCAGGTCGGTGATCAGCGCGTTGGCCAGGCCCACGCCCAGGATCGAGCCGATCAGCGTGTGCGAGCTGGACGCCGGAATGCCGAAGTACCAAGTGCCCAGGTTCCAGGCGATGGCCGCGGCCAGCATGGCGAACACCATGGCCAGCCCGCGGCCCGTGTCCACGTTGATCAGCAGCTCCACCGGCAGCAGGTGCACGATGGCATAGGCCACGCCCACCCCGCCCAGCAGCACGCCCAGGAAGTTGAATATGCCGGAAAGCACCACTGCCAGATGCGGCGGCATGGCCTTGGTGTAGATGACCGTGGCCACGGCGTTCGCCGTGTCATGGAATCCGTTGATGAATTCGAAGGCCAGGACGAATGTCAGGGCCAGCGCAAGGCTGAGGCCGACCCAGAGGTCTAGGCCGTGGAAGAGGTCGAACATGGAGGCGGGGGAGGTTCCGGCGAGAGGAGCCGATTATTGCAGATTTGTGACCTGTCACTGGTTGCTTGCGGCTACCAAGTGCGGCCAGCCGACCCCGCCCGGGGTCAGAATTTCGAATACTGGAACTCGATTTCCATCGGTTTGCCCAGGTTCGCCGAGGTATCCGCCTGGATCACCATCACCGCCAGGACGCCCAGGTAGAGCAGGCACAGCCACAGGGTTCGTTTCATTGCCGGCCATCCTTCATGGGTAGAACACTTCAGCGATCTTCTGGTTCACGCGCAGCCAGCCCAGTTCCCCCAGGTGCTGTACGTCCCGCAGCATCCCCACCTCGAAGGGGGCGCTGTACATGTCCATGCAGCGCATGGCATAGCGCTGGCACAGCGCCGCGACTTCCCGCTGCACCGGCCCGAAGCGGTCCAGGTCCTTGAACACCAGCGGATGCAGCGGCTGCATGACGAACAGGGCATTGACGCCGCGCTGCCGCAGCAGCGCCATCAGCGCGTCCAGTTCGCGCAGCTCGTCCCGGCCGGTCAGCGGCTGGGGCAGATAGGCGGTCTTGCCGCCCTCGGGAATGCTGCGCAGGTATTTATTGAAGAATTCATCGCGCACGGCGTAGCGGTTGCCGCCCATCAGGGCCTGTTCTGCGCCCTGGGCTTCGGCAGCCAGCGCCTCCCAGTCCACCACCCGGGCGGCCGCGGGCGGCCCCTCGCGTTCGCGCTCGGGGGCAGGCGCTGCGTGGACGGGCGCCCACAGGTTGACCAGCCGCTGGCGGAAGACGTAGGCCTGCTCGGCCGCCATGGACCAGGCGACGCCCGCGTCGCCCTTGGCCTGCAGCCAGCGGACCACCTCCGCCCGGCCCTCGGGCTGCCGCAGCAGGCGGGGCAGCAGCGGATTGGCGTGTTCCTTGAATTCGTCCGGACCCAGCCCGCCGTCGCCGTCGAACCAGCCCGGCGACAGCATCACCACCACGCGCGAGGCCGGCGACAGGTCCTCGGCCATCGCCGCCAGCACCAGCTGCATGCCCAGAGACTGGAATCCCGAATGGCCATAGGCCAGCACCGGCATCTGCAATTCGTCGGCCAGGTAGCGGTACGGCACGAAGCGCAGGTCGTTGCTGGTCAACTCCGACGAACCCAGGATCACCAGCCTGTCGCCCGTGCGCAAGGCCTGGCTCATGCGGGACAGGTTGCGCGTCTGTTCCTCCAGCGTATTGCCCAGGTTGGGGATGTAGATGCCCGGAGCGGCCGCCGGCACGGGTTCCGTCTTCAGCGCCAGGGAGTGCAGGGCGCCCCATCCGGCGGCCGCCGCCGCGGCCAGGGCCAGCGCCGCCGCCAGCGCATGCTGCCGTAATGTGCGTTTGAACATGGGGAACCAATGCCGCTCGGGGCCCTCTTTATTGGGATAGGTTTGTTAGCGGATGTTATCGAGCGGACATGTCCGGAACAAGCGCGGGAAAGCGGGGCCAAAGCCGATTCGCCTTTTTGCGACAGGGGCCGCCGCCGGCGCGCTGCCTGCTGACGCGATTCCCGCAGGGAAGGAATGCGATAGCATCGCTCTGGCGGGCCTCTTCTGGATTTCCATGATTGACCTCGCCCACGGCCGCATCCGCGCCGCCCGACAGTTTCTTACCAAGATTGCGCAGCCCATGACCGCCACTACCCGTATCGCCCGCAAGCATCCCGACGAACTGATCGTGGGCCTGGTGTCCATTTCCGATCGCGCCTCCAGCGGCACCTATCAGGACCTGGGGCTGCCCGCGCTGCGCGAATGGCTGGGCGGCGCCCTGGCCTCGCCCTGGCAGGCGGTGGACCGCCTGATCCCCGACGAACCCGCACGCATTTCCCAGACGCTGATCGAACTGGTGGACGGCTGCGGCTGCGACCTGGTCCTGACCACCGGCGGCACCGGTCCGGCGCGCCGCGACGTCACGCCCGAGGCCACGCTCGCCGTCGGCACCAAGGAAATGCCCGGCTTCGGCGAACAGATGCGCCAGATCAGCCTGCGCTTCGTGCCCACGGCCATCCTGTCGCGCCAGGTGGCGGTCATCCGGGAAACGCCCGCGCACGCCGCCCTGATCGTGAACCTGCCCGGCCAGCCGAAATCCATCCGCGAAACGCTGGAAGGACTGAAGGGCGAGGACGGCGCCGTGCTGGTGCCGGGGATTTTCGCCGCCATTCCCTATTGCATCGATCTTATCGGCGGCCCATACGCCGAAACCCGGCCGGAAGTCATTGCGGCCTTCCGTCCCAAATCGGCCCGGCGCGCGCCGCAGGCTTGACCTGGCGCTGCGTTATATTGGCCGCCCCATCCACCTCCAACCGCTCGAGAGTTCCATCGCCATGAAGGTCCGCACCGCTTTGTCCCTTACTGTCCTGGCAGCCTTGTCGGCCTGCGCCAACGTCAAAGACGTGCGCGACCGCGATCCGGTCTTCTACGGTTCCACCCAACGTACGCCCGAGGACTATACGGCCTGCGTCGCCGAATCCTGGAAGAACCTGGGCATCAATTTCCAGCAGAAGGCGGTGCGCAACGGCTTTGAATTGATCCAGGAGGACAGCCTGGGTGTCGAAGCCGTGCTGACGACCACGCACTGGAAGGGCAAGACCGAAGCGCGCCTGTCCACGCGCATCGCCCGCCGCGACCAAAGCATCATCGAGCCCGCCAACCTGTGCCTGTGAACGCCATGCAGCATCGTCGCGACGTCCTGCGGCTGGGCCTGGCCGCGGCCGCCCTCTGCCTGGGCCTGCCGGCCCGCGCGCAGCAGCAGAGCGGTTTCATCAGCCGCAAGCTCAACGTTCCCGTGCCTGGCGGCGTCGCCGTCCTGGGCCTGGGCAATGCCGAACGCGCGCCCGAGGTCAGCTTCCTGGGCCGGCGCGTGCTGGTCGTGCGTGAAGAGGGCAAGCAGTGGATCGCCGTGGTCGGCATCCCGCTCAGCGTGAAGCCGGGCGAGCAGCAGGTGGATATCAAGGACGCGCAAGGCAAGCGTTCAGTGTCCTTCAAGGTCGGCGCCAAGGAATACAAGGCCCAGCACATCACGCTGAAGAATCCGCGCCAGGTCAATCCGGATCCGGACGACATGAAGCGCATCGAACGCGAGCAGGCCGAGCAGGCCGCCGCCAACCGCGCCTACCGCGCTGGCATCACGCCCAGCAACCTGCTGCTGGATCGCCCGGTGAACGGCGGCCGCCTGTCCAGTCCCTTCGGCCTGCGCCGCTTCTTCAATGGCGAAGAGCGCAATCCGCATTCGGGCCTGGATTTCGCCGTGCCCTCGGGCACGCCGATCAAGGCGCCGGCCGCTGGCGTGGTCGTGCTGGTGGGGGATTACTTCTTCAATGGCAAGACGGTGTTCCTGGACCATGGCCAGGGCTTCGTCAGCATGTTCTGCCACATGTCGGCGATCGACGTGAAGGTCGGCGACGAAGTGCCGCGCGGCGGATTGGTGGGCAAGGTGGGCGCCACCGGCCGCGCCACTGGCCCGCACCTGCACTGGAACGTCAGCCTGAACGACGCGCGCGTCGATCCGGCCATCTTCATCGGGGCGTTCAAGCCCTGATCCTGTCCCGGGATGGGGGCGCGGACCCGCGCCCTCAGGCCGTTGCGGCCTGCTGCGCGATCAGTTGCAGCACGTGCTGATGCACGCGCTCGGCATAGTCCATCTGCTGCCGCACTTCGAGCTGCTCGGCTTCCTGCTCGTCCAGGCAGTTGTCGTACTTGGTCTTGGCCTCGGCGTAGGTCAGGCCGGTATTGCGCAGGCTGTTGATGAAGGCCTCGCGCGACTGATGCAGCAGGCGCAGGCCTTCCTCGCCCTTGACGAATTTTCTTCGCGCCAGGGCAAGCTGGTCAGCGGCGGCTTGCAGATCTTGTGTCAGGTCCATCTTGCTTCATGCTCATCCTGCCGGGCGTCGCGCCGGGCAGAGGGCGCCATTCTTTCATGAACGGGCGCTCCACGCATTACGGCATCGCGCGGCCCAGGTTTAAGGCTGGCGCGAAAAAGGGAGCCGGCGCAGGGCCGGCCCTGTCGCCCTGGCTTAGCGGCGGAATTGCTGGGGACGCTGCGGCGCGGGACCGCGCTCGTCCTTGTGGCGGAAGTTGATGCGGCCCTTGGTCAGGTCATACGGCGACATTTCCAGGGTGACGCGGTCGCCGGCCAGGATGCGGATGCGGTGCTTGCGGATGCGGCCGGAGGCGTAGGCGCCGACTTCGATGCCGTTGTCCAGCTTCACACGGTAGCGGCTATCGGGCAGCACTTCGTCAACGATGCCGTCCAGTTCGATGAGTTCTTCTTTAGCCATTCTTTTCTCCTATCAAAACGCGCAGCCATACCGACGGCATGGCGCGCCGCGCGAGGCGGCAAGCGCGTCGGACCCGAACGGGCGGGTCCAGCGGTTTGAACGTAAAACGTCCGGGCAAGCGCGGGTAAGGGCCACGGCATCCGAAGCGGATGTCTGAAATGACGGATACTCGCGCCGCGTGGGCAGTGTGCGCGCGGTGCGCGGCTTGGTCGCGGCGGCGCGTTTTGCGCAAATCGCCGGAAGAAGCGGGGTGGAGCTTGTGCTGCCAGGCCGCGCAACTATGGAGGTGGAGGCGCGCCCGGTGGCGGAGGGGTTTTTCCGGAAAAATCAGGCACGTCCTGGGTTGCCCCGGAGCATTGCCCGCAGGCGGTACAGGTTGGCACGCAGAGTGACCGAAGCCCGGTTTTTGCGGAAAAATCACGGACTTATGGTACTGCAAAGCGCAATATTTAGCCAGTATTTATCTGTAGCCGCGCTGCGATAGTTGCTGTTCAACGACTCTAGCGAGCCGGGATCCGTTCACGGTATTCGGCTTCCACCCGGTTAAGCACGGACCAGAACGGACCGGGGGCACGGCCGGCCAGGCGGGCTTCGAGCACGCCCAGGTGCACATGCCAGCCGCCAGCCACGTCCACCATGCCGTCACGCGAGGACAGCTTGCGGTGGGTCAGCACCAGGCGCGTTTCCTCGCCCTGAGGCGACAGCTCGAAGGTGACCTCGGAAGGATGGCCGGGGGAGCCGCCCCAGGTGAAAGCCAGCAAATGCGGCGGTTCGCAGCGGGTGATGACGCCTTGCGTGGTGACGCCGCCTTCGTACGGCTTGTAGGCGTCAGGCACCGGTTCGGCCACCGAGGACAGGTCCGCATGCACGAAGCGCAGCGTCACGCCGCCGCCTTCGCGCAGTTCCATGTCGCCGGATGCCAGCCAGCGCCCGCGTTTTTCGGATTCGGTGAGAAAAGCCCAGACCTCGTCGACGCTGGCGGGCAGTATCCGCGTGAAGCGGATGGAGGTGGGGTCCAGAACGACGCCGTGATCACTCATGTGGTTCTCCAGAAGACGCGGCCGGGGACCGGCTGGCGGCGAGCGCGGCTTCCAGCGCGCCCAGCTTGCCCGACCAGAATTGCTCATAGAAGCGCAGCCACTGCATGGCCTCGGCCATGGGTTCGGGATTGAGGCTGCATACGTGCGTGCGGCCGCGGATGGAGCGCCGCACCAGACCGGCGCGTTCCAGGGCCTGCACATGCTTGGAGGCGCCCGCGAAACTCATGCTGTGGGGCGCCGCCAGTTCGCCGATGGTCTGCTCGCCACCGGCCAGGCTGCGCAGCATGTCGCGGCGCGTGGGGTCGGCCAGCGCGCGAAAGACGGCATCGAGGACGGGGGAGGGAATAGATTCAACCATGAGGTTGAATATAGTCTGGCCTCGCCAAAAAATTCAACTGCTCGGTTGAATTTTTATGTAACCGCCTGCGGATGGTCTTCTTCCATCGCCCCATACGCATCGGGGTACTGCGGCAGGCCGTCGGTGATGTCGAACCAGGGCGCCTTGCTGGCCACGTGGCAGTGGGCTGCCGGCTTGATGCCCGGGTCGTCGTCCAGCGGACCTAGAGGCAGGCCGTAGACGTCCGGCGTCTGGTCGAAGCGGGTCAGGAGGGGCGTGCCGCAGGCTTCGCAAAAGCCGCGGTAGCTGCCCGGGGACGAGCAGTACCAGGTGACGTGGTTTTCTCCGCGGGTCCAGGCGAAGTCCTTGACCTGGACCGTCGCCCGGCTGCGGAATGCCGCGCCATGCGCCTTGCGGCAGATCGTGCAATGGCAGTTGAGGGCGTCGGTGAGCGGACCCGTGATCTCGTAGGCGACGCGGCTGCACAGGCAGGAACCTTTGATCATGATGAACGCCAGGCTGGTGGGGAATATCCCCAATATACCTGCGGCGCGCCGGGCCGGAGACGGCCTTTGTGACGAACGTCTTTCAGATCGTTCCAGTGTCCCTATTTTCAGCCAAATGAATCGATTCCCAGGTCATCGTGCTGTCATGCCGCGAAAACAGAATGCCGCCATGAACACATCCAAGGGGATTCAACGATGACCTACGCCATCGAAGTACAAGGGCTCAGCAAGAGCTTCCACGCCGGCGCCAAGGCGCTGGACGGCGTGAACCTGCAAGTGGCCGACGGCGAGATGGTGGCCTTGCTCGGCGCCTCGGGTTCGGGCAAGTCGACGCTGCTGCGCCATCTGTCGGGTTTCGTGGCCGGCGACTCGGGCAGCGTGGCCGTAAACGGCCGCATGATCCAGCGCGATGGCCGCCTGAGCCGCGATGTGCGCTCCGCGCGCGCCGGCATCGGTTTCGTGTTCCAGCAATTCAATCTGGTCGGTCGCCTGCCGGTCATCACCAACGTGCTGACCGGGCTGCTGCCGCGCGTGCCGTTGTGGCGCAGCCTGACGCGCTGGTTCCTGCGCGGCGAAGTGCAGCAAGGCCTCGAAGCGCTTGCCCAGGTTGGTATAGACGACTACGCATTTCAGCGCGCCTCGACGCTGTCCGGCGGCCAGCAGCAGCGCGCGGCCATCGCCCGCACGCTGGTGCAGAACGCCCGCGTCATCCTGGCCGACGAACCCATCGCCTCGCTGGATCCGGAATCCTCGCGCCGCGTGATGGACACGCTGGCCCAGATCAACCGCGGCCGCAAGGTGGCCGTAGTGGTGTCGCTGCACCAGGTGGACGTGGCCCTGCGCTACTGCCCGCGGGTGGTGGCGCTGCGCCATGGCAAGGTCGTCTATGACGGCCCCTCCGCCGCGCTCACGCCTTCGATGCTGAGCGACCTGTATGGCTCCGAATTGAGCGAACTCCTTCCCGAATATGCGCCGCAAGCGCCGGCCATGCCCGGCATGGCGCCGCTGTCCCGCCTGGCGCAAGCCGCCTGATATCCCGACCCATTTCCCCCCGGAGCCTTCCATGCTACGCAGAACCTTTGTCACCCTGATCGCCGCCGCGGCCCTGTCCGCGCAGGCCTACGCGCAAGACGCCAAGACCCTGAACTTCGGCATCATCTCGACGGAATCGTCGACCAACCTGAAGTCCGTATGGCAGCCGGTCATCGACGACCTGAGCCGCGCGATCGGCGTACCGGTCAAGCCCTTCTTCGCGTCCGACTATGCCGGCATCATCGAAGGCATGCGCTTCAACAAGGTGCAGATGGGCTGGTTCGGCAACAAGTCCGCAATCGAGGCGGTGGACCGCGCCAAGGGCGAGGTGTTCGCCTCCGTCATCGACAAGGACGGCAACCCCGGCTACTGGTCGCTGCTGATCGTCAACAAGGACAGCAACCTGAAGACCCTGGACGACGTGCTCAAGCGCGGCGGCACGCTGAGCTACGGCGCGGGCGATCCCAATTCGACCTCGGGTACGGCTGTGCCCGGCTACTACCTGTGGGCCGCCAACAAGATCGAACCCAAGACCTTCTTCAAGACGGTGCGCGCCAGCAACCACGAAACCAATCTGCTGTCGGTCATCAACAAGCAGGTCGACGTGGCCGTCAACAACACCGAGGCGCTGGAGCGCTATCGCCTGAACACGGGCAAGGATGCAAACGACAGCGTGCGCGTGCTGTGGAAGTCGCCGCTGATCCCCGCCGATCCGCTGGTCATGCGCACCGACCTGCCGGCAGACCTGAAGGTCCGCATCCGCGACTTCTTCGTCAACTACGGCAAGGGCAAGGACGCCGAGCGCGAATTGGCCAACCTGAAGGCGCTGACCTACCAGGGCTTCCGCGCCTCCGACAACCAGCAGCTGGTGCCGATCCGCCAGATCGAACTGGCGCGCGAGAAGGCCAAGGTCGAAGCCGACGCCACGCTGGGCCAGGCCGAAAAGCAGAAACAGCTGGCCGAGCTGGACAGCAAGCTGGCCAGCCTGGGCCAGCCCGCCGCCAAGCAATAAGCCTGCAAGCGGCAAGCCGGCGCGCCGCGGGGCGCGCCGGCTTGCCCGCAACTGAAACCCAACTAGCGGATCGCCTTTTCTATGAACGTAGCCATGCAGACCTCCCGCCTTTCCGCCGCGCCGCGCTCCTCGCTGCCAGTCCTGCTCGTATGGGCCGTCGTGCTGGCGTTGCTGGTCATGTCGTGGAAGGGCGCCGACATGCGGCCCCTGGACCTGCTGCGCGATTCGGGCAATATGGCCCAGTTCGCCGCCGACTTCTTTCCGCCCAATTTCCGCGACTGGCGCATGTACCTGGACGAGATGATCGTCACCGTGCAGATCGCGGTCTGGGGCACCTTCCTGGCCATCGTGGTCGCCGTGCCGCTGGGGCTGCTGTGCTCGTCGAACATGGTGCCGGCCTGGGTGTACCAGCCCATGCGACGCCTGATGGACGCGTGCCGCGCCATCAACGAAATGGTGTTCGCCATGCTGTTCATCGTGGCGGTCGGGCTGGGCCCGTTCGCCGGCGTGCTGGCGCTGTGGGTGCACACCACCGGCGTGCTGGCCAAGCTGTTCTCGGAAGCCGTCGAGGCCATTGATCCGCGTCCGGTGGAAGGCGTGCGCGCCACCGGCGCGAACGCGCTGGAGGAAATCGTCTACGGCGTGATTCCGCAGGTGCTGCCGCTGTGGATCTCGTATTCGCTGTACCGCTTCGAATCCAACGTGCGTTCGGCCTCGGTGGTCGGCATCGTCGGCGCGGGCGGCATCGGCACCGTGCTGTGGGAGATCATCCGCAGTTTCCGCTACGCCGAAACCTGCGCCGTGATGATCATCATCGTGGCTTTCGTGGTCATCATCGACATGGCGTCGGCGCGCATCCGGCGCGCGCTCATCTGAGCATGCGCGGGGCCCGGGCGGGCCCCGCGGCCTCAGGACTGCGGAAGCAGCGCCTGGAACGCAGGCAGCGCCAGCAGGCCCGCCAGCTGCGCGGCCTGCACATCGGCATCCGAAACCGCCGCGCGCGGCATCAGGAAGTTGACGGTGCCCAGGCAGACCCCGCCGTACACCACCGGCACATTGATGACCGAGCGCAGGCCCAGACGCTGGATCGCGTCATGGTCGTCGAAGAATTCGCGGATCGCGTCCTCGCCTTCGCCGACGAACAGCTTTTGCTCCAGCAGGACGTGGCGGCCCCAGGCGGTGCCGCTTTTGTCCTTGCTGCCGCCGGGCGGATAGGCCTCGGGGTTGGAGCTATACAGCCGCAGCACCCGCATGGCCTGCGCGTCATAGCGGTTGACCGTGCACAGCGTGTGCGCCAGCGCGGCGTGCGCATGGGCGTCGATGGCGCGCAAGGCCGCGACCGGATCGGCGGCCGCGTAGGCCCGGGCGATGGCGGCCACGCCGGCCTGCGCCGGCGCGGTGGATTGGATGCTCACGGTCATTCGGCGGTGATTCCCAGTTCTTTGATCAGCTTGCCGTACTTGTCGGCGTCGCGCGCCAGGATCTGGCCGAATTGCTCCGGCGTGGTCTCGGTCAGCAGCACGCCCATGTCGCCCATTTTCTTGATGACTTCGGGACGCTTGAGGATCAGGTTGATCTCGCGGTTCAGGCGTGCGGTCAGTTCGGGCGGCATGCCTGCCGGGCCGAAGGCGCCGTACCAGACCGACAGCTCGTAGCCCGGCAAGGTCTCGGCTACCGTGGGCACCTCGGGCAACAGCGGCGAACGCGCTTCCTCGGTGACGGCCAGCAGCTTCAGCTTGTTGTTCTGCACATGCGGCAGGGTCTGCGTGCCGGCGCTGAACAGCACCTGCGTGCGGCCGGCCACGGTGTCCAGCACCGCGGGCGCGCCGCCGCGATAGGGGATGTGCATCATCTTCACGCCGGCGGCCTTCTCGAACAGCGCGGCGCTCAGATGGTTGGTGGAGCCCTGGCCGGCGGAGGCATAGGCCACGGTGCCGGGATTGGCCTTCAGGTAGGCGATGAACTCCTTCACGTTGGACGCGGGGACCGACGGGTTCACCACCAGGGTGTTGGTGACCAGCGCGAGCTCGGCGATGGGCGTGAAGTCCTTCACACCGTCGAACGGCATGCTGGAGTAGAGCGCCTGGTTCATCGTGTGCGTGCTCATCGAGCCCACCAGCAAGGTGTAGCCGTCCGGCTTGGCGCGCGCCACGAAGGTGGTGCCGATGTTGCCGGACGCGCCCGAGCGGTTTTCCACGATGACGGGCTGGCCCAGCGACTGGGTCAATCCTTCGGACAGCACGCGCGCCAGGATGTCGGTGGAGCCGCCCGCAGCCCACGGCACGATCAGCGTGATGGGTTTTTCGGGCCACGCGGCGTGGGTGAGCGCGGGCGCGGCCAGCGCCAACCCCAGCGCGAACGAGCGCAGCAGTCGTTTGAATTGCAGTTTCATGGTGTTTACCCCTTTGCTTGATATCCGGTCTGCATGCCGGTTGAATGAAACAGGTTCAGCGGCCGGCGGCATAGCCCTGCATGCCGCGCGGGTTGGCGCCGGCGCGCAGCAGCAGGCCGCCGCCCGCGGCAGGCTCGCGGGTGCAGGCGCTGATGCGGCCTTCGGACCAGTCCGGCCCCACCTTGACCTCGTGGCCCGCCGCGCGCAGCGCCTCCAGCGTGGCGGCCGGCATGCGCGATTCCACGGTCAGCCGGTTCAAGGTAAGGCTGCGCGGCCAGAACGAGCCCGGGAAGTGATCGATATGCCAGGAGGGCGCTTCGATCGCCTCCTGCAGATTCATGCCCATGACATGGCGCAGGAAGAATGCCACCGTCCATTGGTCCTGCTGGTCGCCGCCCGGCGTGCCGAATGCCATGTAAGGCTGCCCGTCGCGCAGCGCGAGGCCGGGCGACAGCGTGGTGCAGGGACGCTTGCCCGGTTGCAGTTGGCCCGGCACGCCTTCGTCCAGCCAGGTCATCTGCAGGCGCGTGGTCAGCGGGAAGCCCAGGCCGGGCACGACGGGGCTGGACGACAGCCAGCCGCCCGACGGCGTGGCGGCCACCATATTGCCGTCGCGGTCGATGACGTCGATCTGGCAGGTATCGCCCACGAAGATCTCGCGCGCCGCCCATTCGGCTACCGGCGGCAGTGCGGCGAAGGTCGGTTCGCCCACGCCGAAGCGGGTGTCGGAGGCAGCCAGGGTGCGCACGGCTGCGTCCAGGTCGGGCAGGCGCGGTGTCTGGCCGCCAGGGCTGCCCGGCAGGAACTCGGACGAAGCGTGCGCGCCGATGCCTGCCGCGCGGGAGCGGGCGTACTCATCGCTGAGCAAAGCGGCCAGCGGCACCTGCGTGCAGGCAGGGTCGCCGTACCAGGCGGTGCGGTCGGCGAAAGCCAGCTTGGCCGCCTCGGCCACGTAGTGCACGAATTGCGGCGAGGTCGGCTCCAGCCCGTCCAGGCCCAGGTGCCGCAGTATCGTCAGTTGCTGCAGGTGGACCGGGCCTTGCGACCAGCCCCCGCACTTGGCCACGGTGTAGCGGCCGTATTGGACAGTCAGAGGCTCGTCGTAGGTGGCGCGCCAATCGGCCAGATCGGATTTGCGCAGCAGGCCGCGGTTGAGCTGGCCCGTGGTATCGCGTACCTCGGCCTGCGTGTAATAGTCGTCGATCGCGTCGGCCACGAAACCGCGGTACCAGACCTCCAGCGCAGCATCGATGCGGCCGCGCCGGTCGGTGCTGCGGGCGTGCGCCTCGTCCAGGATTCGGGTATAGGTGGCGGCGATGGCGGGCGTGCGGAACAGCGCGTCGGGCGCAGGTACGCGGCCGTCCGGCAGCCAGACCTCGCGCGAACTGGTCCATTCGTCGCGGAACAGCGCCTGCACCGCCAGAATGGCCTGCGAAATGCGCGGCACCAGCGGAAAGCCGTTGCGCGCATAGTCGATCGCCGGGCGCAGCACATCGGCCAGTTCCCAGGTGCCGTAGTCGCGCAGTAGGGTCAGCCAGGCGCCGAAGGCGCCGGGCACCGTGGCGGGCAGCAGGCCGATGCCGGGCACCAGGTCCAGGCCCAGGCCGCGGAAATAGGCGGGCGTGGCCAGCGCGGGCGCGGGGCCCTGGCCGCAGAGCGCGCGCATGCGCTGTTCCCGTTCGCTCCAGAGCAGGATGGGCACTTCGCCGCCCGGACCGTTCAGGTGCGGTTCCACGATCTGCAGCGTGAAGCCGCCCGCGACCGCCGCGTCATAGGCATTGCCGCCGCGCTCCAGCACGCTCATGGCCACTTGCGAGGCCAGCCAATGGGTGGAAGAGACCACGCCGAAAGTGCCGCGTATTTCGGGGCGGGTGGTGAAGGATGCGCTCATGAGGCCGGTCCGGGCAGCAGGGGATGCTTGCAGTATAGGGTCATGAAATAACTGATTTTTCCTTTTTTGGCATAATTGAATAACCAATTGGTTATAGGAAAGATCGTGACCTGGGATGCCGCCCGTCTCGCCAACCGTCTCAAGCATCGCCACCTGGCGCTGCTGATCGAAATCGCCAGGCACGGCTCGCTCACGCGCGTGGCCGCCGCGGCCGGCATCAGCCAGCCCGCCGTCACCAAGGCGCTCACGGAGATCGAGGGCATCTTCGGCGCGCCGCTGTTCACGCGCACCGGTCGCGGCCTGCAACCCACGCCGCTGGGCGACCTGGCCCTGGTGCGCGCGCGCCACATGCTCAGCGACCTGGACCTGTGGGCGCGCGAGGTCGAGGCCCTGCACGCCGGCCGTTCCGCGCATCTGCAGGTGGGCGTGGTGCCCTACGTGTCCAGCGCCTTGCTGACGGCGGCCATCAGCCGCCTGCACCAGCGCCACGGCGTGACGCTCAGCCTGCACCGCGCCACCACCGACCATCTGGTGCCCATGCTGCGCCGGCACGAACTGGACTGCATCATCAGCCGCGCCACCTCGACCGTGGCGCCGGAGGATCTGATCCACCGCGTGCTGTACCGCCAGCGGCCGCGCCTGATCGCGCATGGCCGGCTTGCGCAGCGGCTGGCGCGGCGCAAGCCGGACTGGGCCGCGGTGGCGGCGATGGACTGGGTGCTGCCAGCAGCCAACACTCCCACGCGCCAACTGATCGTGGAGCACTTCATCCGCGCCGAATTGCAGCCGCCATCCCCCGTGTTGGAGGCGTACTCCACCGACGTGATCGAAGGCATGCTGACGATGAACGAGACCCTTATCTCCGTGGTGCCGGAAGACATCGCGCGCGAACTCTGCCAGCGCGGCAAGCTGGGCATGGTGCCTTGGGACTTCGGCTGGGAGTTGCCGCCGATCAACCTGATACGGCGCAAGCGCGAACAGCCGCTCGCAGCGGAGGAATGCTTTTCCGAGATCCTGCTGGATCTGTGCGGAGACGCCGCGGCGCCCTGGGGCCAGGGCGACCCGCGTTGAACGGCGGCGCTAGGCGTTGAGCTTGTCGCGGGCGATGTTCAACAGTGCGGCGGCAGCGGTTTCCGGGGCGGCATCGTTGCTGACGCGCAGCAAGCGGCATTGTGGCGGTACGGGGAATGCCTGCGTCGCCCGCGCCAGGCGCTGCGCGATCTGTTCCGCGCTTTCCCGCCCGCGTCCCGCCAGGCGACTGACGAGCTGGCCGGGATCAACCGTGACTTCCACGGCGGTCAAGGCCGGGTAGCGCGAGTGCGCCTGTTCCAGGTGCGCGCGCGAGCCGTTGATGATGACCGCGGCGCCGCATGACAGCCAGGCGTCTATTTCGATGCCGATGCCGTAGTGCAGGCCGTGGCTGGCCCAGCGCAGGGCAAAGCAGCCCAGGGCGGCGCGGCGTCCGAACTCGTCTTCGGTCAGGCTTAGCGCGTCTTCGGTGGCGCCGCTGTCGCGGGTGATGTAGCGATGCGCGACCAGCACGGGCTCATCGCCGCGCAGCTCGGCGCGCAGCAGGCGCAGCAAGGTGTCCTTGCCGCTGCCCGAAGCGCCCATCAGGTAGATCAGCCTGGCGCCGTCGGCGGGAACCGAGGCGCTCATGCCGCCGCCGGTCCTTGCAGATAGCCGGCTCCAGCCGCATCGATGCTGGAACCATCAAAACCGTAGTGCCTCGCCGCGACGAAGTCCGCGCCCGGCGCGGGCTGCACGTAGACGCTGACTCCGGGCACGGCCATGGGCTGCCCGCGCAAGGGATCGGCGAACGCGGCGATTTCGGCCTGCGCTTGCGACAGCGCCTCGCCTTGCAGCTTGCCGGTCAACGTAATGTGGAAGACGTAGGTATCGAATACGTACGGATAGCCCCAGCGCGCCAGCATGGTTTGCTGCGCCGGACTGAGCGATTGCGGTTGGCGGCGCGCGGTTTCCTCGGGCGTGGGCGGCGCGCGCAAGGGATCTAGGTCGCGCACGGCGGCTTCGGCCAGGGCCTGGATCCGCACGCGTCCCTGCGTGTCGGACGCAGCGATGCGCCAGGCCAGGAAGCCGCGCAGCGGTTCGCATTCCAGTTCCAACGAGAACGGCGTGCCGCCTGCGGCCAACTGGCGGGCGGCCGCGTCGACCTGTTCGGGGCTTGCGCCCGGGTTCAGGCGGAAGGGCGGCTTCAGCGTGGCGTGCAAGCCATAGTGGCGCGGCGCTTCGGTCCAGTTGCGCGCTTCCGCGTTCTGGCCCGGCCGCGGCGGCAGCGCCAAGCCGGTGTCGGCGCAACGGCCCAGCCAGCGGCTGCCGTGTTCGCGCCAGGGGCCGGTGGGCGCCAGGTACAGGGCGTAGCGATGGGCGAGGGGCATGGTCAGGCCGCCATGCGCTGGCTGTGGCTGTCGTCGAAGGCGCGCGTGGCGTAACGCAGTTCGCCGCCCACGATCGCGGCGCAGACGCGGGGCAGCCCCGGCACCTGGTCATCCACCACGATGGCGTCGGCGATCAGTCCGGGCGCGAGCGCGCCGCGATCCTTCAGGCCGGCGGCGCGGGCCGGATTCAAGGACACCAGATCCCAGGCTTGCGCCAGCGGCAGCACGCCGTCGTTGGCCAGCTTCATCACCGCGGCCAGCGGGGCGGGGTAGTAATAGTCGGACGTCAGGATGTCGCACAGGCCCGCGCGGACCATTTCGGTGGCGCTGGGCGCGCCGGTGTGGCTGCCCCCGCGCACGACGTTGGGCGCGCCGAAGACCACGGAATCGCCCAGGTCGCGGGCCACGCCGGCGGCCTCGCGGGTCAGCGGAAACTCCGCCACGCCGCAGCCCAGCTGGTGGTAGTAGCGGCGGGTGGCGGCGTCCGGATCGTCGTGCGAGGCCACCTTCAAGCCCGCTTCCTGCGCGCAGCCGGTCAGCTCGCGCATGGCGTCCGCCACCGAATCGGCGGCTGCCATGGCGGCGCGGATCCGGTCCTGGAAGACGTCGAGGTCGCACTCGGCGCGGTTGGCGTACTGCATCAGTTTGCGCTCGTCGCCCAGGCGGCGCGCCATGCTGGGCAGGTGGTCGTTCAGCGCCAGGAAGCGCACGCGGCCGTCGCGTATCCATTGCTGGGCAATATCCAGGCCGCCCACGTGATGGGTTTCGAAGCGCAGGTGCACATAGTGCCGCGCGCCCATGAGATAGCGCATTCTTTCCAGCGCGTCGAACATGCGTTCGGCGTAAGCCTCGCCGCGCAGCCCGCCTTCCCAGGACAGGGTCACGCCATGGAACTCGGTGGTGATGCCGTTGGCCAGCAGCTGGCGGTCCACGTCGAACAGGGCGCTGTCGTACGGAAAGGTCACGCTGGGCCGCGGCATGACTGCGCGCTCGAAGGCGTCGCCGTGCAGGTCCACGATGCCGGGCAACACCAGCAGATCGCCGGCGTCGAACCAGGGCGCGCCCCGCGGCGCGGCGGCGGCGGAGCCTTCGATCAGTCCGCCATGGAACCGCAGGCTGGCCTGTTCGACGCCGCGCGGCGTCAGGATGCGTTGGCCTGTGACACCGGCCAAGGGCGAGGGGGCGTGCGTGTGTGTGTTCATGGCGTGACGTTAGCGGGATTGCATTACAACCAGATGTCTAGATGAGTTAATCCGTTGGCCGGAGTCTTCCGCGCCGCCTGCGCGCGCAGGCGGCGGCCTTGCGTCAGCTGTCGTCCGTCACCATCAGCTGGACCATGTCGCCCACGAAGCGCGCCACGCTATATTGCAGCGGCGAGCCTTCCTGGTCCACATTCAAGGCCTCCACCTGAAGAATGGGGCGGGTCTTGGGCTGGCCCAGCAGGCGGGCGATTTCGGGCGTGGGCAGGGCGGCGGTGATGCGCGACCACTTGCGCGTGTAGTCGCCGATGCCATAGTGGGCATAGACCTTGGAGATCGAGCGCAGCGACGCCAGGCGGTCGGCGAAGTCGGGGAAGCGCTTTTCGTCGAAGAAATGTTCCGAGACGCTGATCGGGCGGTTCTCGGCTTTGCCTACGATCTGCACGCGCAACAGCGGCGCGGTACGCGTCAGGCCCAGGTGCTTGGCGATGTCGCCGGCGCGCAGGCTCTGGCTGCCCAGGACTTCCTGGTGGCCCAGCATGCCCTGGCTGCGCAGGTTCTCGGAAAAGCGCGTGCGCTTGCCGATGGCGTAGTCGATCGCGTGTTCCTGGACGAAGGTGCCGCGGCCTTGTTCGATGCGGACCAGGCCGCCTTGTTCGAGTTCGCCCATCGCGCGGCGGATGGTGTGGCGGTTGACGGAAAACTTGGCGGCCAGCTCGGGCTCGGACGGCAGCTGTTCGCCTGCCGCATAGAGCTTGTTGCGGATATCGTCCGCCAGCGCTTCGCCGATTTGCCGCCAGACGGCGATGCCGGAACCTCTTTCGACCATAGGGTGTGCTCGTGCTGTCACATCAGCTTCATGAAGAATGGCAGTGATTGTGCACCATGCAGCGGCGGCCGCAAAGGCGCTGCGGACGCGCTGCAACTGTCATCAAAAATTCACGCCAGGCTGTTGAACTTCCATTTCGGAGCGATCATACTCCATCCGGTCGTCTAGACGTTTAGAGGAAAAAGATGGATCACCCCAAGACAGGGCAGGATGCGGCGGGCGCGCAACGCGCCGCCTGGATGCGCGTGCTGGCGCTGGCCGATCCGGCCGCGCTGGATGGCGCTTTTTGCGCGCTGGCGGGCAAGCCGGAACACCAGACGTTGCGCCCCGCGCAAACCGGCATGGCCATGGTGCGCGCCCGCAGCGGCGGCACTGGGGCCCGCTTCAACCTGGGCGAAATGAGCGTGACACGTTGCGCGGTGACGATGGGCGAGGGCGTGGTGGGCGTGGCTTATGTGCAGGGCCGCTCGCAGCGCCATGCCGAGCAGGCGGCCGTGGCCGACGCCCTGCTGCAACTGCCGGAATGGCATGACACGGTGCAGGCACAGCTGATCCAGCCGCTGGCCCGCCTGCATGCCGAACGGGTCGAGCGCCAGGCCCGCGTGGCGGCGCAGACCAAGGTGGAATTCTTCACGATGGTGCGAGGCGAGGACTGACATGCAGCAACAGATACAAGCCGCCGCGGCCTCGGGCCGGGCGCTGCTCCCCGGATTCGCGGATCCCGTCGGCGACGCGCAGGCCACGTTCCGCGCCGCGCTGGACGCCATGGCCCACCCGGGCCGCATCCATGAAATCCTGATCGAAACCGGCGTGCCGGCGGGCCTGTCGCCTGCCATGACCGCGCTGCTGCTGACGTTGGTGGACGTGGACACGCCGCTCTGGCTGCCTGAAACCGTCAGCGCGGACGCGATCGCGTTTCTGCGATTTCATTGCGCCTGCCCCATCGTGCCATCGCCCTCGCTCGCGCGTTTTGCCGCGGTGCCGGCTGGCAGCAAGGCGCCGGCGCTTTCGGCTTGCCACCAGGGCGATCCGGCCTATCCCGATCTGTCTACCACCTTGCTGATCGAGGTCGAATCCCTGTCGGGCGGGGAACCCGCCATCCTCAGCGGCCCGGGTATCAAGAGCCAGCAGCTGCTGCATGCGGCAGGGCTGCCCGAGGGTTTCTGGCGCGAGTGGCGTCTCAATCATCAACGGTTTCCGCTCGGTGTCGACGTGTTCCTGACGCACGAGCGTCGGATCTGCGCACTGCCGCGCAGCACGCGCAAGGAGAACTGACATGTACGTAGCCGTAAAAGGGGGCGAACGCGCCATCCTCAATTCCTACCGCATGCTGGACGACTACCGGCGCGGCGACCGCGAAGTGCCCGAGCTGAGCCTGGACCAGATCCGCGAACAGATGCCGCTGGCGGTATCGCGGGTCATGGCGGAGGGCTCGCTCTACG
Organism: Achromobacter sp. ACM04; assembly: GCF_014851465.1. Lineage (NCBI taxonomy): Bacteria > Pseudomonadati > Pseudomonadota > Betaproteobacteria > Burkholderiales > Alcaligenaceae > Achromobacter > Achromobacter sp. ACM04. The sequence goes on along the minus strand of NZ_JACUZS010000002.1, from coordinate 233,768 downwards.
ATCCGCAACTGGCGGCGCTGGCCATCAAGCAGGCCGCGGGCGACCTGATCGAAGCGGTGTTCCTGCTGCGCGCCTACCGCACCACCTTGTCGCGCTTTGGCTATACCCAGCCCATCGACACCGGCCGCATGCGCCTGCAGCGCCGCATCTCGTCCACCTTCAAGGACGTGCCTGGCGGCCAGATCCTGGGACCGACCTACGACTACACCCAGCGTCTGCTGGACTTCTCGCTCGAAGCGCAGCGCGAAGCCGACGCCTTGCCGCCGGGCGGCGAGGCGCTGGATAGCGCGATGCCGCGCGTCACCGACCTGCTGGCGCATGACGACCTGATCGACGCGGAAGCCGTGCCCGAAGGCGATCCCGAACCCTTCGACCTGACCCGGCAGCCGCTGGATTTCCCGGCCTCGCGCGCGGCCCGCCTGCAGAACCTGGCGCGCGCAGACGAAGGTTTCCTGCTGTCCATGGGCTATTCGACCCAGCGCGGCTACGGCAATACCCACCCCTTCGCCGCCGAGATCCGCTACGGCGCGCTCGAGGTGGAAATGCACATCGAGGAATTGGGATTCGCCGTCACCGTGGGCGAGATCGAGATCACCGAATGCCAGATGGTCAGCCAGTTCGCGGGCAGCGCCGAGGAAGGCCCGAAGTTCACCCGGGGCTATGGGCTGACCTTTGGCTATGGCGAACGCAAGTCCATGTCGATGGCGCTGGTGGACCGCGCGCTGAAGGCGCGCGACCTGGGCGAACGCGCCGATTCGCCTGCCAATGATCACGAGTTCGTGCTCTATCACAGCGACAACGTCGAAGCCTCCGGTTTCGTGCAGCACTTGAAACTGCCGCACTACGTGGACTTCCAGGCCAATCTTGAACTGTTGCGGCGCATGCGCGCCGAACGCGCCGCGCCCGAGGCCGCGCGCAACGATCTGATGGACGAGGCGGTTTCCCCATGACTACGCAACACGCAACGGTCGAACGCGACGACCACTACAACTTCGCCTATCTGGACGAATCCACCAAGCGCATGCTGCGCCGCGCCTTGCTCAAGGCCGTCGCCATCCCCGGCTACCAGGTGCCTTTCGGCAGCCGCGAAATGCCGCTGCCCTATGGCTGGGGCACTGGAGGCATCCAGGTCACGGCGTCCATCATTGGCGCAAACGACGTGCTGAAGGTGATCGACCAGGGTTCGGACGACACCACCAACGCGATCAACATCCGCCGCTTCTTCGGCCGTGTCACGGGCGTGGCGACGACGGAATCCACTTCTGCCGCCACCATCGTCCAGACCCGCCACCGCATCCCCGAGACGCCGCTGGCGGAAGGGCAGATCATGGTGTTCCAGGTGCCCATTCCTGAACCGCTGCGCTGGCTGGAGCCTTCCGAAACCGAGACGCGCACCATGCACGCGCTGGCCGAATATGGCGGCATGCACGTCAAGCTGTACGAGGACATCGCGCAGCACGGCCATATCGCCACCACCTATGACTATCCTGTCATCGTGAACGGACGCTACATGATGCGGCCTTCGCCCATCCCCAAGTTCGACAACCCCAAGCTGGACCGCAGTCCTGCGCTGATGCTGTTCGGCGCGGGCCGCGAAAAGCGCGTCTACGCGGTGCCGCCCTACACGCAGGTGAAGAGCCTGGACTTCGAGGACCATCCGTTCAGGGTCGAGACCTGGAACGAATGCTGCGACCTGTGCGGATCGCGCGAGAGCTATCTGGATGAAATCATCCTGGACGACGCCGGCACGCGCCGCTTCGTCTGCTCCGACACCGAGTACTGCAACGACCGGCAGGCGCAACAGCAAGCCAACCAGGAGACCGCGGCATGAACGCCCAACCTTTGCTTTCAGTGCGCAACATGACGCGCACCTGGGACGGCGTGCACGGCTGCCGCAACGTCAACTTCGATCTGTATCCGGGCGAAGTCCTGTGCGTGGTCGGCGAGTCCGGTTCCGGCAAGAGCACGCTGCTGTCGGCCGTGTCGTACCAGACCAGGCCGGACGCGGGCAGCGTCTGGTACGACACCCGCGACCAGGGCTTTACCGACCTGGCCGCGCTGCCCGGCGCACGCCTGCGCCTGCTGTCGCGCACCGACTGGGGCTTCGTGCGGCAGAACGCCCGCGACGGCCTGCGCATGCAGGTCAGCGCGGGCGCCAACATCGCGGAGCGGTTGATGGCCGTGGGCGACAGGCATTACGGCGACTTGCGTCAGGCCGCTGGCAACTGGCTTCAGAAGATGGAGATCGACGCGGGACGGCTGGATGACAGGCCCACCTCGTTTTCGGGCGGCATGCAGCAGCGCTTGCAGATCGCCCGCAACCTCGTGACGCACCCGCGCCTGGTGTTCATGGACGAACCCACGGCTTCGCTGGACGTATCGGTGCAAGCGCGCTTGCTGGACCTGCTGCGTCAGCTGGTGGCCGATCTGGGTTTGGCTGCGATCGTCGTGACCCACGACCTGGCCGTGGCGCGCCTGCTGGCGCATCGGACCCTGGTGATGCGCGGCGGCGAAGTGGTCGAAAGCGGCCTGACCGATCAGATCCTCGACGATCCGCAGCATCCCTACACCCAGTTGCTGGTGTCCTCCATTTTGCAGAGCTGACCATGCCTGAAAAGACTCCCATGATCGAGGTGCGGGGCCTCGGAAAGATGTTCACCCTGCATAACCAGGGGGGCATGCGCCTGCCCGTGCTGGAGTCGGTCGACTTCGACGCGGCGGCGGGCGACTGCCTGGTGCTGGCGGGACCGTCCGGCACCGGCAAGAGCACCCTGCTACGCTGCCTGTACGGCAATTATCTGGCGACCGAAGGCAGCATCCGGGTGCGCTGGAACGACGAATGGGTGGAGCTGGCCGGCGCCCCCGAACAACGCATTCTGGCCTTGCGGCGCGAGGTGATCGGCTACGTCAGCCAGTTCCTGCGCGTGATTCCGCGCGTGTCGGCGCTGGACGTGGTGGCCGAACCCCTGCGCGCAGCGGGCGTGGAGGCCGACGAAGCCCGCTCCCGCGCAGCAGCCCTGCTGCAACGCTTGAACGTGCCGCCGCGCCTGTGGGGACTGGCGCCCGCCACGTTCTCGGGCGGCGAGCAGCAGCGCGTGAATATCGCTCGCGGTTTCATCGCGCGCCATCCCATCCTGCTGCTGGATGAACCCACCGCGTCGCTGGACGCGGACAACCGCCAGGTCGTGATCGCGCTGATCCGCGAGGCCATGGCAGAAGGCCGCTGCCTGCTGGGCATCTTCCACGACGCCGAAGTGCGCGATGCAGTCGCCACGCAGACGCTGGCCTTGCGTCCCGCCCAACCCGCCCTGGCCGACCTGGAGCAATGATGCAGAGCACCTATCTCACCCATGCCCGCGTGGTACTGCAGGACCGCATCCTGGAGGACAGCGCCGTGCTGATCGACGATGGCCGCATCGTCGCCATCGAACCTGCCGGCGCGCGCGCGGACCGCGAGATCGATCTCCGTGGCCAGACCTTGCTGCCTGGTTTGATCGACCTGCATTGCGATGCCATCGAAAAGGAAGCCGAGCCGCGTTCGCGCGTGTTGTTTCCGCTGGATTTTGCCGTGGCCCAGGTGGACCGCCGCAATGCCGCGGCCGGCATCACCACGCCGTATCACGCGCTGTCCTTCGCCAACAGCGAGTGGGGCGTGCGCAACAACCAGACGGCGGCGGAAGTGGTGCGCACGGTGCGCGCCTTCGGCCAGCACAGCCTGGTCGACAACCGCGTCCACTGCCGCTACGAAGTCACCGACGCGTCCTCGGTGGACGTGCTGCGCGCGCTGATGGACGAGGGCGCGGTGGACCTGCTGTCGGTGATGGACCATTCTCCGGGGCAGGGCCAGTTCAAGACGCTGGAGTCCTATCTGCAGTACATGATGGGCAACCATGCCATGAGCCGCGAGCAGGCCGAGGAGGCCGCGCAGGCCAAGACGCGCGCCAAGGATGGCGCGGTGGCGCGGGTGGAGGCGCTGCTGTCGCATGCGCAGGGACTGGGCATCCCCACCGCCAGCCACGACGACGATTCGATCCAGCGCATCGCCACCATGCGCAACCTGGGCGTCGCGATGAGCGAATTCCCGATCACCCTGGATACCGCGCGCGCCGCGGTGTCCTGCGGACTGCCCACCATACTGGGCGCGCCCAACGTGCTGCGCGGCCAGAGCCAGAGCGGTTCCATGCGCGCCATCGATGCCATACGCGCGGGCGTGGCCAGCTGCCTGTGTTCGGACTACCAGCCGTCGGCGTTGATCGCCGCCGCCTACACGGTGGCGGCTCAGACCGACCTGACGCTGCCACAGGCGGTCGCGCTGGTGACGCTGAATCCGGCGCAGGCTTGCGGCCTGTCCGACCGCGGGCGCATCGCGCCGGGGCTGCGCGCGGACCTGGTGGCGGTGGCGCAAGTGGGCACGCAGCCGCTGATCAGCCATACCTGGTCGGCGGGGCGGCTGGTATTCTCGGCGCACTATCCGCCCGTGCGCGCCAGCGAGCAGCGGGCGTCCGAAAAGCAGGCCGTGGCGGCCTGAACCGGTTCCTGGAGAGAGATGTGTTGCATCCCATCGTGACAGCCGTGGCCTGCAGCCCGACGCACGGGTTCAGCAAGCCGGTGGTGCCGGCCATCATGTTGCTGAAAGGGCTGGGCGTGGAAGGCGACGCCCACATGGGCGTTACGGTCAAGCACCGCTCCCGCGTCAAGGCGGATCCCGCCCAGCCCAATCTGCGGCAGGTCCACCTGATCCACGGCGAGCTGCACGACGAGCTGCAGCTTGCCGGTTTCAACGTGGCCGAAGGCACCATGGGCGAGAACATCACCACCCGCGGCATCGACCTGCTGGGCCTGCCGCGCGGGGCGCGCCTGCATATCGGCGCGGATGCGGTGGTCGAGATCACCGGTCTGCGCAATCCCTGCTCCCAGCTCGACAACTACCAGCAGGGCCTGACCGCCGCTGTGCTGGGCCGCCATCCGGACGGCAGCCTGATGCGCCGCGCCGGCATCATGGGCATCGTGATCGAAGGCGGCACGGTGAGCGCCGGCGATCCCATCCTCGTGGCGCTGCCCGACCTGCCGCACCTGCCGCTGGAGCGTGTCTGAACGCTGTCCGCGCAAGGCCGGCCTGTCGCAAAAACATCGCCGATATGCGCAGCCGGGAGGCCGTGCATCTGGTTAAATGACGGGAAAGGCGCGGCCGCGATTTCCGCGGTGCGCCGGCCCTTTTTCCGGAGTTTGCGATGGCACGATTCAATTTCACCCAGGATCCCGAGGAACCCGATCTGTGGGCCGCGGAGAACGTCGCCGCCGGCAAGGGCCGTCCGCCCATCCACGTGATGATCCAGACTGACGGCGAAGAACCCGACAGCAGCGCGTCCAAGGTGGTCAAGGCCATCATCGACGACCTCGACGACCAGATCCTGGCTGCGGCCGAATTCCTGCTGGAAAACTACTCCTACGAGCACTACAAGAAGCTCGGCCTGGACGACAACCAGCTGCTGCAGGAAGAAACTCCCGAAGCCATGGCCCAGCATGCCGTGCTGCGCGCGCTGTGGCTGTTCGACGAAGACGGCGACGGCTATGAACTGTGGTTCACGCTGCCCTGGGATCCGGTGCACACCTACGACGTGGAATTCGAGGACGGCGCGCCCGTCTCGTGCTCGGTCAACGACTAGGGCGTACAGCGCCTAGGGCCGGTCCAGCTCGAACTTCGTCGCCTGGCTCTGGCCCAGCGAATCGTCATAGCGGTACAGCATCTTCAGGGTCTTGCCCTTGCGGACCGTGTTGGCGGCGGTGTTCTCCAGCACCACGTCGATCTCGCGGCCGACGAATTCGGTGCAGTCGGTATCGGCGCGGGCGCCATCGGGGATGTCCGCGTTCCTGACCTTCAAGCGAAATATCAGTTGCGTCAGTTCCGTACCGTCGGTGCGGTACTGGCGCATCACCACGGGCAGGTTGGCCACGGTGCCGCCCAGCTCGCAGGAAATGCGGGTCCAGGCGTGGGAGGCGGGCGCGGCGGACATCAGGGCCGCGGCTGCCAGGGCGCAGCGCAGGCTAAGGCGTTTCATGGCATGAGGACTGAGCGTGGCGCCCATGCGCGCCGCGCCGGGATGGGGAGCGAAGGGCTTATATGTTGCTCCCCGCCATGGCGCCGGTCAAGCTGGCGCTAGCCATGAAAAAAACGGGCCATGCGGCCCGTTTTTCATTGCCCGCTGCGTCAGGCGTTCTGGCGTGCGGCCTGGCCCGCGGGGGCTTCCTCGGCCGCGGCGGACTCGGTATCGGCCGTGTCTTCGCGATTGCCTTCCAGCTTGGAGATCACGGCGGTGGCCAGGCTGTTGCCGACCACGTTGGTGGCGGTGCGGCCCATGTCGAAGAACTGGTCGATGCCCATGATCAGCAGCAGGCCCGCTTCCGGCAGATGGAACATCGGCAGGGTCGCGGCCACCACCACGAGCGAGGCGCGCGCCACGCCGGCCATGCCTTTGCTGGTCACCATCAGCACCAGCAGCAGGGTCAGCTGCTGCGTAAAGCTCATCTGGATGTTGTAGGCCTGGGCGATGAACAGTACCGCGAAGGACTGGTACATCATCGAGCCGTCCAGGTTGAAGGAGTAGCCCAGCGGCAGCACGAAGCCCGAGATGCGCTTGGGCACGCCGAAACGCGTCAGCGCCTCGATGGTCTTAGGGTAGGCCGATTCACTGCTGGCCGTGGAAAACGCCAGCAGCGTGGGCTCTTTGATCAAACCGCCCAGGCGGAAGGTCGACTTGCCCAGGAACAGATAGCCCACGGCGAACAGAATGGCCCACAGCAGCGCCAGGCCCAGATAGAACTCGCCTATCAGCTTGCCGTAGCTCACCAGCACGCCCAGGCCCTCGGTGGTGATGGCGGCGGCCATGGCGGCGAACACGCCCAGGGGCGCAAAGCGCATCACGTAGTCCGTCACCCGGAACATGATCTTGGCCAGCTCGTCGATCAGGTTGTAGATGGTGTTGTGGCCCTTGCCGCGGATGAAGGACAGGGCGGCGCCGAAGAACAGCGAGAACACCAGGATCTGCAGGATCTCGTTGTTGGCCATGGCCTCGGCGATGCTGCGCGGGAATACGTGCGTGATGAAGGCCTTGAGCGTGAAGTCGCCCGTCTTCAGGCCTGAGGTCAGGTTCGCGTCCGGCAGCGCCAGGTTCATGTGCGCGCCGGGCTGGAAGATGTTGACCAGCGCCAGGCCCAGCAGCAGCGACAGGGCCGAGGCGGCGATGAACCAGACCATGGCGCGCATGCCGATGCGGCCCACGGCGCTGGCGTCGCTCATGCTGGCCAGGCCGGTCACCAGGGTGGCGAAGACCAGCGGCGCGATGATCATCTTGATCATGCGCAGGAAGATGTCGGTGACGAGACTGAAGTACGAGGCGATCTGCAAGGCCTCTTTCTCGTTCTGCGCGTAGTTGTGGCAGAAATAGCCCACCACGATGCCCAGCACCATGGCGATGCCGATGTAACGCGTCAGCTTCTTAGTGTTCATGATCAAAACGGAAAACAGGGATCGTTTGCCTGGCCCGGCAGGGCGGGCGCGCCGGCAAGAGGCGGGCAAGAGGATCCGGAGAGGGAATGCCAGGGTAGGCCGAGAGGTCCGGGTTTACCCTTGGGGCGCGATCTTAACGCCGCGCACCTGACACGCAGTTGTCAGATCGGGGACGGATAAGGCGGCTTACCCGGGAGCGGCTTCGGGACCGGCGATGCCGAAGTTGTATCAATTTGGAACTGCTGCGCTATCGCTCGCGCTCATGCCAGAATGGGCCGATCCCGGCGTGCGCGGCAGCGGCGCAGGGCAACACGAACAACAGGCCCCTGCGCGGGGCCGCACAAGGAGACCAGGCAATGCCGAAACGCGAATTGTCCGTGCTGGCGTCCGGATACACCTATCTGGAGGGGCTGCGCTGGCACGAAAACCGCTTGTGGGCGTCGGACTTCTATACCGAGCAGGTCATCGCCGTGGACCTGGATGGCAAGGTCGAGCAGATCTGCAAGGTGCCGCAGCAGCCGTCCGGGCTGGGCTGGCTGCCGGACGGCCGCCTGCTGATCGCGTCCATGAAGGATCGCAAGCTCTTGCGGCGCGAGACGGACGGCACGCTGGCCGTGCACGCCGACCTGTCGGCGTACACCGGAGGCCCGGTCAACGACATGGTGGTGGATGCGCAGGGTCGGGCCTATGTGGGCAATTTCGGTTTCGACCTGATGGCGGGCGAGCCGGTCCGCAATACCGGCATCGTGCGCGTCGATCCCGAGGGCTCGGCGCGCCAGGTGGCCGACGGACTGTGCTTTCCCAACGGTTCGTTCATCACGCCGGACGGCAAGACCATGATCGTCAACGAAACCTTCGGCAACCGCATTTCCGAGTTCGACATCCTGGCCGATGGCGGGCTGGGGCCGCGCCGCGACTGGGCCGATTTCGGCCCCTTGCCGGCCAGCGACGACCTGGGCGTGTTGATCGCCGCCTCCGCCATCGGACCGGACGGCGGCGCGCTGGACGCGGAAGGGGCCTTGTGGGTGGCAGACGCCATCGGCAAGCGCATCGTGCGCGTGGCGCGCGGCGGCAAGATCCTGGAGCAGATCGACACCGGCGAATTCGGCATCTTCGCCGCCGCCCTGGGCGGGCCGGACGGCCGGACCCTGTTCATGGCGGCCGCGCCCGACTTCATCGAGGCCAACCGCCGGGCCAGGCACGAAGGCTGCATCCTGATGACCCGGGTGGACGTGCCGCACGCCGGTCGGCCGTAGGCGCTGCGGTTTCTGGCGCGGCGCAAGCCGCCGCGCCATCGGTCCTTCGGGGGAGCCGAAGGCTGGCCTGAGCCTTTCGTGCTCATCTGAATGGACCGGATACGGGCGGTTGCAAGACCTTTCGTCGAATCCCCCGTAAAATCACCCCATTCAGCAAGTCTTCAATCATCTTTCAATAGACAGTACCTAAGGAGGACCACTCATGGCCCTAGTCTCCATGCGCCAGTTGCTCGACCACGCCGCCGAGCACGGCTACGGCATTCCCGCTTTCAACGTCAACAACCTGGAGCAGGTCCAGGCCATCATGGAAGCCGCTGCGGAGACCGACAGCCCGGTGATCATGCAGGCCTCGGCCGGCGCGCGCAAATACGCGGGCGAAGGCTTCCTGAAGTACCTGATCCAGGCCGCCGTGGAAACCTATCCCCACATCCCCGTGGTCATGCACCAGGATCACGGCCAGTCGCCCAAGATCTGCCAAGGCGCCATCGACCTGGGCTTCTCCAGCGTCATGATGGACGGCTCGCTCAAGGAAGACGGCAAGACCATCGCCGACTACGACTACAACGTCGAAGTGACCAAGAAGGTCGTGGACACCGCCCACAAGCTGGGCGTGACGGTCGAAGGCGAACTGGGCTGCCTGGGCTCCCTGGAAACCATGGAAGGCGACAAGGAAGACGGCCACGGCGCCGACGGCAAGCTGACCATGGATCAGCTGCTGACCGACCCGGAACAAGCCGCCGACTTCGTGCGCCGCACGCAGCTGGACGCCCTGGCCATCGCCATCGGCACCAGCCATGGCGCCTACAAGTTCACGCGCAAGCCCACCGGCGACATCCTGTCGATCTCCCGCATCAAGGAAATCCACGCCCGCCTGCCCAACACCCACCTGGTGATGCACGGCAGCTCCAGCGTGCCGCAGGAACTGCTGGCCGAGATCCGCGAATTCGGCGGCAACATGAAGGAAACCTACGGCGTGCCCGTCGAGGAAATCCAGGAAGCCATCAAGTACGGCGTGCGCAAGATCAATATCGACACCGATATCCGTCTGGCCATGACCGGCGCGATCCGCCGCTTCTTCGCTGAAAACCCGGAAAAGTTCGACCCGCGCGAATACCTGAAGCCGGCCCGCGCCGCCGCCAAGGCGATCTGTGTGGCTCGCTACACCGAATTCGGCACCGCCGGCAACGCCAGCAAGATCAAGGCCCTGCCGCTGACCGAAATCGCCGCGCAATACGCGTCGGGCAAGCTGGCTCAAGTGGTGCAGTAAGCATCTGCCGCAGGCGCATGACGCCAAAAGGCGTCTGGCGCCAAAGCGAAAAAAGGGCGGTCCACCCAGGTGGACCGCCCTTTTTTTGTCTGCGCCGCCGCTAGGGCGCCGGCGAGTTGCGGGGAAAGTGCGGCACGGTACGGTCCACGTGGTGCCAGGACGGGGCCGACTCGGTCCAGAGGGTGGCGCGGGCGCGGAAGGCTTCCGGATCGTCCAGCGAACCGGCCCGCACGATGTCATAGCCCATGCCCGCCGAATTGCCGAACAGCGGAGTGCCGCAGTCCGCACAGAAGCTACGCATCACGGTATGGCCGGATTCGCCGCGGTAGCGGTGCTCTTTGGGGCTGCCGCGCAACAGCGTGATGGAGCCGGTCGGGAAGATCAGGGCATGGGCGGGGGCGCCGCCGCTGGAGTATTGGCAGTCCCGGCAATGACAGGTTGCCGCCATGATCGGTTCATCGGTGATGGCGTAGCGGACAGCGCCGCATTGGCAACCGCCGGTCAGGTGCACCTGCGCGTCGGCGTGGGCGCTGCGTTTTAGGGAAGCATCCTGCATACGGCTTTGTCTCCGGCTTGGGGTCAGCGCCGTGACGCGAGAGGCGGCCGGCGCGCATCATAGGGGAGGCAAGAGCCTAACCCGGCCGCCGGGCGGCGTCGAGGGGAGGGCCGGCAAAACCTGCCCATTTGCAGTAACCTATGCGCTTCGCAGGACCCGCGCGCGCCGCGCCGGCCTTGCCCGCAGTTCCCGGATTCCGTTCTACTTCCCGCCCTGGCGCTTGCCCGAGGCGGGAATCTTCATTATTGCCATAGGCCATTCCCGTGACTTCTGCTTTGCATCAATCCAGCATCAAGTCCTTGCCGCTGCTGGGCCGCGGTAAGGTGCGCGACATGTACGCGGTGGGCGACGACAAGTTGCTGATCGTCGCATCGGATCGCATCTCCGCGTTTGACGTGATTCTTGACGACCCCATCCCCGGCAAGGGACAGGTGCTGACCGAACTGACCGAGTTCTGGCTGCAGAAGCTGGCCCACATCCTGCCGAACCACTCCACCGGCATCAAGCCCGAAGACGTGGTCGCGCCGGACGAAGTCGACCAGGTGCGCGGCCGCGCCGTGGTGGTCAAGCGCTTGAAGCCCATCCTGGTGGAAGCGGTCGCCCGCGGCTACCTGATCGGCTCGGGCTGGAAGGACTACCAGGCCACCGGCGCCGTCTGCGGCATCAAGCTGCCCGCCGGCCTGCAACAGGCAAGCCAGCTGCCCGAACCGATCTTCACGCCCGCCGCCAAGGCCGAGTTCGGCATGCACGACGAGAACGTGGACTTTGCCCACGTGGTCAAGGAAGTCGGCCAGGAAATGGCCGAGCGCATCCGCGACGTGACCCTCAAACTGTATGCCGAAGCCGCCAAGTTCGCGGCCACCAAGGGCATCATCATCGCCGACACCAAGTTCGAATTCGGGCTGGACGACGACGGCACGCTGTATCTGATGGACGAAGTGCTGACGCCGGATTCCTCGCGCTTCTGGCCTGCCGACGGCTACCGCGTGGGCATCAGCCCCCCGTCGTTCGACAAGCAATTCGTGCGTGACTGGCTGGAAACCCAGACCTGGGACAAGACCCCGCCCGCGCCGCGCCTGCCGCAGGACGTGCTGGAAAAGACCGCCGCCAAGTACCGCGAAGCCTTGGACCGCCTGGTCGCCTGAACGCTGCCGGGTAAGGAAAGCCCGCTCCCAAGGCGTCTGGATGAAGAAAATCCGGATCGCACTTCGGTTTTGTGGGGCGGGGTTCTTGAGTCGCCAGCGTCCGGACTGCGGGATTCCGATGCTCGCCCCGGTGGGGCTGCGCTTCGGATCCCTCCGCCCGGCCGCCGGCTCACGGCATCTGCCCCTGAACGGGGTCCAAAACCAACGCATTAGGCGACTGTAGCCGAGGCGGCCCGGAGCCATCCGAAGCGCAGCCCCATTGGGGCGAGCATCGGAATGGCGCAGGGCAGCCTCGGCGGCTAAAGAACTCCGACATCCGCAAGCTCGAGGCCCTGCCGCTTCGGTGTTGTGAGGCGGGGTTCTTGAGTCGCCGGCGTCCGGACTGCGGGATTCCGATGCTCGCCCCGGTGGGGCTGCGCTTCGGATCCCTCCGCCCGGCCGCCGGCTTACAGCATCTACCCATGAACGGGTCTGAAGCCAGCGCATTAGGCGACTGCCAGCCGAGGACCCCGGAGCCATCCGAAGCGCAGCCCCACCGGGGCGAGCATCGGAATGGCGCAGGGCAGCCTCGGCGGCTAAAGAACTCCGACATCCGCAAGCGCGAAGCCCTGCCGCTTCGGTGTTGTGAGGCGGGGTTCTTGAGTCGCCGGCGTCCGGACTGCGGGATTCCGATGCTCGCCCCAGTGGGGCTGCGCTTCGGATCCCTCCGCCCGGACACCGGCTTACAGCATCTACCTATGAACGGGGTCTGAGGCCAACGCATTAGGCGACTGCCAGCCGAGGACCCCGAAGCCATCCGAAGCGCAGCCCCACCGGGGCGAGCATCGGAATGGCGCAGGGCAGCCTCGGCGGCTAAAGAACTCCAACATCCGCAAGCGCGAAGCCCTGCCGCTTCGGTGTTGTGAGGCGGGGTTCTTGAGTCGCCGGCGTCCGGACTGCGGGATTCCGATGCTCGCCCCGGTGGGGCTGCGCTTCGGATCCCTCCACCCGGACACCGGCTTACAGCATCTACCTATGAACGGGGTCTGAGGCCAACGCATTAGGCGATTGCCAGCCGAGGACCCCGAAGCCATCCGAAGCGCAGCCCCACCGGGGCGAGCATCGGAATGGCGCAGGGCAGCCTCGGCGGCTAAAGAACCCTGACGCCCGCAAGCTCGAAGCCCTACCGCTTCGCCCCCAGCAAGTTGGATTTACGTCCAACTTACCGCGGCCGGTCCAGATGGAGCGGTTTTTTTCGACCCGAAAAGCGCTTGCCCTGCAAGTGTTATCAGGGCTTTCGATAGGATTTATTGCGAATTGTGACGTTATAATTCCCGGCTGCTTGCATGGGGACGTTCCCCAGAAAGGAGCTCCCAGCATGGTAATGATGTTGCCTTTCCTGACTGGCCTGATCGCGGTGTGGTTCGGCATGCTAGGCAGGCGCCGCCCCTGCGTGACCTTCTGGCTGCTGACGCTGGCGCTGTTCGCCGCCTGGTGCCAGTACCACATGACCAGCCCTCTGGCCTTGTCGTTCTGAGGGCGGGGCAATGATCTTCTCCCGCAATCCCGCGCGCGGCTCGCGCGTCCTCAATGGCCTGGCGCTGCTGGGCGTCACCAGCGTCCTGGGCATGGCCTTCTTCTGGCAGATCGCCTACGACGAGCTGCCTTGTCCGCTGTGCCTGTTGCAGCGCGTGGCGCTGCTGCTTGCGGGCGTGGGCTTCTTGCTGAACATGCGGTTGGGGCCTTCGCCCATGCACTATGCGATGAGCATCGCGGCCGCATTGGGCGGCATGCTGGCCGCCGGCCGGCAAGTGCTGCTGCACATCGCGCCGGGCGATCCGGGCTACGGCTCGCCCTTCCTGGGCCTGCACTTCTACACCTGGGCGTTCATCGCCTTTGCCGCCATCATCGTGTTCTGCGCCGTGATGCTGGCCGTCGACCGCAAATGGGGCGACAACATGCTGCGCAAGCCGGTGTCGGTGCTGGGCGTGCTGGTCATGGCCCTGTTTTTCCTGGCGGCGCTGGCCAATGTGGGCAGCACCACGCTGGAGTGCGGTTTCGGGCCTTGTCCGGACAACCCCGCCAGCTACCAATGGCTGGATTCCGCCTCCGCGACATAGCCCTTGCCGGCGCCGGGTAAAATACCGGGTTTCGCGGCATCCGTCCGCGGTCCTTTGACTTTCCGCGGCCCTGCGCCGCGGTCTCAACTCTACGACACCGGTTATGACAGCCAAGACTTCCGCAGCGGCAGAGGCCACCCCCGTGGTGGGCGTGATTATGGGTTCTTCCAGCGATTGGGAGGTCATGAAGCACGCGGTCACGATGCTGGAGGATTTTGGCGTTCCCCATGAGGCGCGCGTGATCTCCGCGCACCGCATGCCGCAGGACATGGCCGAGTACGGCGCGGCGGCGCATGCCCGCGGCCTGCGCGGCATCATCGCCGGCGCCGGCGGCGCGGCGCACCTGCCGGGCATGATGGCCGCCCTGACCGAAGTGCCGGTGTTCGGCGTGCCGGTGCCGTCCAAGTACCTGCGCGGCGAGGATTCGCTGCTGTCCATCGTGCAAATGCCCAAGGGCGTGCCGGTGGCCACTTTCGCGATCGGCGAAGCCGGCGCGGCCAATGCCGCGCTGCACCTGATCGCTACCCTGGCCGGCACGGACGCGGGCTTGCACAAGAAGCTGGTGGCGTTCCGCGCCCGCCAGACGCAAGCCGCGCGCGACATGAAGGTTCCGCCCGAGGCCTGATCAGAATGACTCAATCGACTGCTTTCATGATTGCTCCTGGCGGCTGGCTGGGATTGCTGGGCGGCGGCCAACTGGGCCGCATGTTCTGCCACGCGGCCCAGAGCCTGGGCTACAAGGTCGCGGTGCTGGATCCGGCCGCCGAATGCCCGGCGGGCATGGTGGCCGACCTGCACATCCAGGCCGCCTATGACGACGAGGCCGGCCTCGAGCGCCTGGCCCAGACCTGTCAGGCCGTCACCACCGAGTTCGAGAACGTGCCCGCGGACAGCCTGCGCACGCTGGCCACGCGCTGCCGCGTCAGCCCGGCCGGAGACGCCGTGGCCATCGTGCAGGACCGCATCGCCGAAAAGACGTTCATTGCCTCGCAAGGCATTGCTGTCGCGCCGCACGCCGCGATCCGCAGCGATGCCGACCTGCGCGCAGCGCCCCAAGGGCTGTTTCCGGGCATCCTGAAAGTCGCGCGCCTGGGTTACGACGGCAAGGGCCAGGCCCGCATCAACACGCGCGAGGAAGCGCTGGCGGCCTTCGCCGAATTCGGCGGCGTGGCCTGCGTGCTGGAAGCGCTGATGCCGCTGGACTACGAAATTTCCGTGGTGCTGGCGCGCGGCTTCGATGGCGCGAGCGTGGTGTTCCCGGTGGCGCGCAACGTGCACCGCGACGGCATCCTGGCGGTGTCGACCGCGGCGCCGGTGCAGCAGGACGCAGCCCATGCCGAAAGGCAGGCCCGCGCCACGCAGGCCGCGCAAGCCATCGCGCAGGGGTTGGGCTACCACGGCGTGCTGTGCGTGGAATTCTTCGTGCTCAAGGACGGCAGCCTGATCGTCAACGAGATCGCGCCGCGCCCGCACAACAGCGGCCACTACACCATGGATGCCTGCCTCAGCAGCCAGTTCGAGCAGCAGGCGCGCGCCATGGCCGGCCTGCCGCTGGGCGGCTCCGACCTGCTGGCGCCCGCCGTCATGCTGAACATCCTGGGCGACATCTGGTATCCGTCGGCCACCGCCACGGCGCAGCGCGAACCCGATTGGGCCGCCGCGCTGGCCGTGCCAACCGCCAAGCTGCACCTGTACGGCAAGCGCGAAGCGCGCCGTGGCCGCAAGATGGGCCACATCACGATCGTGGCGCCCACCCTGCAGCAGGCTCGCGACGACGCCGCCCGCGTGGCGGCGGCGCTGGGCATGCAGGCTCCCGAGTAAAGCGCGGATTCCATGACTTCCTTGTCCCCGTCAGCGTCCGCCACCGCCGCGGAGATCGCCCACGCCGCCCAGCGCATGCTGGACGGCGAGCTGGCCGCATTTCCCACCGAGACCGTCTACGGCCTGGGCGCGGACGCGGAAAACCCGCAAGCGGTCGCCAAGATCTACGCCGCCAAGGGTCGGCCTTCCAACCATCCCGTCATTGTGCACATCGCGCCGCAAGGCGATCTGTCGTACTGGGCGGCGGAAGTGCCGCAAGAGGCGCGCCTGCTGATCGACGCCTTCTGGCCCGGTCCGCTCACGTTGATTCTCAAGCGCGCGCCGCACATCGTCGACACGGTCAGCGGCGGCCAGGACAGCATCGGCATCCGCTGCCCCTCGCATCCGGTGGCGCAGGCGCTGCTGGCGGCTTTTGCCGCGGGCAAGCCCAACGGGCAGGGCGGCGTCGCGGCGCCATCTGCCAACAAGTTCGGCCAGGTGTCGCCGACGCGCGCCGAGCACGTGCGCAGCGAGTTCCCCGAGGAAGTCGCGGCCGGCATGCCGGTGCTGGAAGGGGGCGCCTCGGAAGTGGGCATCGAGTCCACCATCCTTGACCTGTCGCGTCTGGACCGCGGCGCCGGCCCCGTGCTGCTGCGTCCCGGCCACATCAGCGCCGCGCAGATCGAGGCCGTGCTGGGCGTGCAGGTCTTCGCGCCCGACGCCGCCGCGCCCAGGGCATCGGGCACGCTGAAGGCGCACTACGCGCCGCGCACGGCGCTGGAGCTGGCTTCCGACGCACGCCTGCGGGACGTGGTGCAGGGGCAGGGCCTGCCCGAAGGCAAGGTCGTGGTGGTCGCCTACGGCGATCGCCCCGATGCGCTTGACGGGCGGGTGCAGTGGCAGGGCGTGCCAGCCGATCCGGCGCGCTATGCGCAGGCGCTTTATGGCCTGCTGCGCGACCTGGACAAGCAGGGCTACGCCCGCATCATCGTGCAGGCGCCGCCTGCCACCGATGACTGGCACGCGGTCAACGACCGCATCGGCCGCGCCGCCGCTGCCTTCACGCTGGATACGACGGACCTGTAGGCCTTGCGCCTCAGGCCGCCAGGAACTCCCCGATCCGCTCCACCGCCTGCCGCAACGGCGGCAGGAACTCCTCCGTCAGCCGGTTCAGCGGCACCCGCGCCGCCTTGACACTGACGTTGACCGCGCCGCAGGCCTTGCCGCTGGCCGAGCGCACCGCCACGGAGATGGCGCGCACGTTCAGTTCCAGTTCCTGGTCGACGACGGCGTAGTCCTGCTCGCGGATGCGCGCGAGTTCGGCGCGCAGCTTGTCCTCGGTGACCAGCGTGAATTCCGTGTACGGCTGAAGCTCGGTCGCGGCGAAGTAGCGGGCCAGCGCGGGTTCAGGCAATTGCGCCAGCAGCACCCGGCCGATCGAGGTGCAGTACGCCGGCAGCCTGCTGCCCAGCCCCATCGAGGTCGCCAGCAGGCGGGTCACCTCGGAACGCGCCAGGTACAGCATCTCGTGGCCTTCCATGATGGCCAGCGCGCAGGTCTCGTTGATCGTGGCGCTGAGTTCTTCCAGCACCGGCTGCGCCAGCGACACAAAGGGCGTGGACGAGAAATAGGCGTAGCCCAGGCCCAGGATGCGCGGGGTCAGTACATAGAGCCTGCCGTGCTGTTCGGCGATGCCCAACAGGATCAGCGTGTGCAGGCAGCGCTGTACCACGGCGCGCGGCAAGCCGGCGCGGCGGCTCAGTTCGGCCGCGGTCTGCGGATGGCGGCGGGTGCCGAAGGCGCGGATCACATGCAGCCCGCGCGCCAGCGTCAGCATGTAATCCGGATCGCCGCGCAGCTGGTCGGGATGGTCTTCCGCTGCGAGCGGCGCGGCGTAGCCGGGCGGCGGAAGATTGGGCCGCATCAGGCTGCGCGCAATGGCGCGCCGGTGCGCGCCTGGAGGGCTGAGAGGGTCATGCCGTCGATCATATCCCGAACCAGCAGCCCGTCCGGCGTGACCTCGATGACGGCCAGGTCGGTATAGATGCGGTCCACTACGCCGGCGCCCGTCAGCGGATATGTGCAGCGTTCGACGATCTTGGGCTCGCCGCTTTTGCTGTTGTGTTCCATCATGATGTAGACGCTGCGCGCGCCCACCGCCAGGTCCATCGCGCCGCCCACGGCCGGCGCTTCCCCCGGCTTGGCCAGCGACCAGTTGGCCAGGTCGCCGTTGGCGGCGACCTGCATGCCGCCCATGACGCAGATGTCCAGGTGGCCGCCGCGCATCATCGCGAACGAATCGGCGTGATGGAAATACGCGCCGCCTTCCAGCAGGGTCACGGGCTGCTTGCCGGCGTTGATCAGGTCCAGGTTGATGTCGGCTTCGGCGGGCGGCGGACCCATGCCCAGGATGCCGTTTTCGCTGTGCAGCACGATCTCGCGGCCGGCCGGCAGATGCGCGGCCACCAGCACAGGCATGCCGATGCCCAGATTGACATAGCTGCCGTCGGGTATGTCCTGGGCCAGGCGGCGCGCCATGGCCTCTCGGGTCAAGGGTTGGAACATGCGGACTCCTTGGGATTCGGCCAGCCCTAGCTGGAAAAGGCGGCGTTGGCCACCTGGGTGACGCGCGTGACGAAGATGCCCGGCGTCACCACGGCTTCGGGCGAGAGTTCGCCCAAGGCGACCTTGGCGCGCACCTGCACGATGGCGGTCCTGGCCGCCATGCACATGACGGGACCGAAGTTGCGCGCGCTTTTGTTGTAGGTGAGGTTGCCCCAGCGATCAGCCAGGTCGGCCTTCACCAGCGCGAAGTCGCCATGCAAGGGATGTTCGAAGACGTGGCCGCGGCCGTTGATCATGCGGGTTTCCTTCCCGCGCGCCAGTTCGGTGCCATAGGCCGTGGGCGTGTAGAACCCGCCGAGGCCCGCGCCGGCCGCCCGCAGGCGTTCGGCGATGGTGCCTTGCGGCACGCATTCCAGTTCGATGCGGCCCTGGCGGTAGAACTCGTCGAAGACCCAGGAGTGCGACGCCTTGGGAAACGAGCAGATCACCTTGCGCACGCGCCCGGCCTTGATCAACGCCGCCAGGCCGGTTTCGTGGTTGCCGGCGTTGTTGCTGACCACGGTGAGCTCGCGCGCGCCCTGCGCGATCAGCGCGTGGATCAGCTCGGTGGGCATGCCGGCGCCGCCGAAACCGCTGATCAGCACGGTGGCGCCGTCGTGCACGTCCGCAACGGCGGTCTCGGGAGTGTCGTAGAACTTGTCGATCATGCGGGGCTCCTGCGCTTTCAGTCCACGGTGATACGCGCCTGCTTGATGATCCCGGCGTAGCGCGTCGAGTCCGTCTTCATCAGGTCGGCGAATTGCGCGGTGGTGCCGCTGACCGGCAGGAAGCCCGCGTCCAGGAATTTCTGCCTGACGTCGGGCTCCTTGACGATCTCGCTGATCTCGCGCGCCATGCGGTCGATGACCGGCGTGGGCGTGCCGGCCGGCGCCATCAGGCCCGCCCACGAACCGGTGACGAAGCCGGGCAGGCCGGCTTCTTCCATGGTCGGGATCGAGGGCTCGGTCGGCCAGCGCTGCTTGCCGGTGAACGCCAGCGCCTTCAGCCGGTTCTGCCTGACGTACTGCATGGGCACGAGGATCGGATCGAAGACCATGGACACGCGGCCGCCCAGCAGGTCCGCCAGGATGGGGGCGCTGCCTTTGTAGGCCACGTGCGTCATGGTGATCTTGCTTTGCAGCGCGAAGTCCGCGCCGGTCAGGTGCGCGCTGGAACCGTTGCCGCTGGAGGCATAGGTGAGCTTGTCCGGATTCTTGCGGGCATAGTCGACCAGTTCGGCCACCGTCTTCACGGGAATGTCTTCGGCCACGAACAGGAACAGGGGCAGGTCCGCCATCTGCACCACGGGCGTCAGGTCGGCGGGCTTGTAGCCCAGTTTGTATAGATGGAAATTGATGATGTAGGCGGGCAGGATGGAAAGAAAGGTGTAGCCGTCCGGCTCCGCCTTCGCGGCGATGGCGGCCCCCACGCTGCTGTTGGCGCCGGGGCGGTTCTCGATGATGATGGTCTGCTTCAGGCGCGGGCCGAGCTTGTCCATCACGATGCGCGTGACGATGTCGGTCGAGCCACCCGGCGTGTACGGCACGATGACTTTGATCGGCTTGCTGGGCCAGTCGTCTGCGGCGTGAACGCCAGCGCCGGCGGCCAGGCCGGCGGCCGCCAGGGCCGTGCCCAGCAGGGATTTGAGGGTGCTGCGGCGGGACTGCAAGTGGCTTGCATGGGTCATGGGTTGGGTCTCCTCCATGAATCGGCCGCTCGCGTAGTCGCGGCCGTTATTTTTTGAGAGATCGCGGCGCCGGCAGCGGCGGGCCCGGGACGCGAAAAAAGTATGGCACCAAGGCAAGCGGCCATCGCGGTCTGGCGGGCGGATAAAGTTCGTTCACCGGACAGGTCTGCAACCTTCAGGAATCGCGCCCCGTCCTCCGGGTTTCCACTAGGCGCCTTCGCGTTGTTCACGCCGTGGACATGGCTTAATCTGGCGGCCGGCCCAGTAAGGCAGGGCTCGGTTTCAACCGCAGTCGGCTTACAAGCCGGCGCGGCATCCATACTCAGGAGAAGTGATCATGAAGCGGTCCATCTTGTTTGCAGCCGGCGCCTTGGCCCTGGCTTGCGCATCCCAGGCGGCGGTGGCGGGGCCCACCCTCGATGCCGTGAAGAAAAAAGGATTCGTGCAGTGCGGCCTGACCGACGGCGTATCCGGCTTTTCGGCGACCAACAGCAAGGGCGAATGGGAAGGCATGGACGTGGACATCTGCCGCGCGGTCGCGGCGGCGGTGTTCGGTGATCCGACCAAATTCAAGGGCACGCCGCTGTCCACCCAGCAACGCTTCACGGCGCTGCAATCGGGCGAGGTGGACGTGCTGCTGCGCACCGTCACGCTGACGCAGACCCGCGACACGTCGCTGGGCCTGGCGGCCGTGGCGGCCAGCTTCTACGACGGCCAGGGCATCCTGGTGAGCAAGAAGCTGGGCGTCAAGAGCGCCAAGGAACTCAACGGCGCCACGGTCTGCGTGCAGCCCGGCACCACCACCGAGCTCAACCTGGCCGACTGGTTCCGCACCAACAACATCGAATTCAAGCCGGTGGTGATCGACAAGGTGACCGAGGTCGTGCGCGCCTTCGAATCGGGCCGCTGCGACGCCTTCACCGACGACGCCTCGCAACTGGCCGCGGTGCGCGCCACCCAGGTCGCCAAGCCGGACGACTACGAGATCCTGCCGGAACGCTTCTCCAAGGAGCCGCTGGGTCCCATGGTGCGCCAGGGCGACGAGAACTGGCTGGGCATCGTGCGTTGGACGCTGTTCGCGCTGATGGAGGCCGAGGAATACGGCATCACCCAGAAGAACGTCGACGAAATGTTGAAGAGCAACAACCCCAACATCGCCCGCATCCTGGGCGTGACGCCGGGGGCGGGCAAGAACATGGGGCTGGATGAGAAGTGGGCCTACAACGCCATCAAGGCAGTGGGCAACTACAGCGAAGTGTTCGAGCGCAACGTGGGCAAGGACAGCAAGCTCGGCCTGCAACGCGGCACCAATGCGTTGTGGAACAAGGGCGGCGCCATGTATCCCTGGCCGATCCGCTAAGGTTCGCGCCAGCCAGGACGGCCCGGATTTCCGGGCCTTTTTTTTATGGCATCGCCACGCGATACGTCTGCACCGTATTGCGGTACGCTATGCGCTTTCCACTGGACGGCCCACGCGCCATGACGCAGACCCGAAACGCCGAGGATTCCCCACTGTTCATCGCCGCGCTGGCGCGCGGCGTCTCCGTCCTGCGGGCCTTCAGCGAGGGGCAGCCCGCCATGACCTTGCCCGAGCTGGCCGAAGCGACCGGACTGAGCAAGAGTTCGGTGCAGCGCTTCACCCACACGCTGTGGACGCTGGGCTATCTGCGCAAGGACCCCTTGAGCAAGAAGTTCTCGCTGGGGCCCTGGTCGCTGGAGCTGGGCATGAAGTACGTGCAGACCAGCCCGCTGGTGCTGGGCGGCAATCCTTTCCTGCACACGCTCAACCGCAACAGCCAGGAAACCTGCAGCCTGGCCGAGCCCGACGGTCTGGACATGGTGTACGTGGCGCGCTTTGCCACCCACAAGGAAATGTTCGTGAACATGCCGGTGGGCATGCGCCTGCCGCTGTACTGCACGGCGGCGGGCCGGGCGGTGCTGGCCAGGCTGGATCCCGCGGTCGCGCGTGGTCTCCTGGAACGGTGCGACCGCAAGGCCTACACGGCCGCCACCATCACAAGCATGGACGAGCTCCTGGCCGAGCTGGAGTTTGCCCGCAGGCACGGCTATGCGCGCTCCAACGGCGAGTTCTATCCGGGCGACATCACGGTCAGCGCCGCGGTGCTGGATGCCGGTGGCACGCCGGTAGGCGCGGTCAACGTATCGGTGCCGTCCAGCCGCTGGTCGTTCGAGCAGGCGCAGGCGGTGTTCGGTCCGCAAGTGGTGGAAACGGCGCACGCCATCAGCGCGTCGCGCACGCTGGGGCGGTCGCGCCCCTTCTATGAAATGGAGCCGCCGGGCGGCGCCCTGCGCGACGCGATGCCGTTCGCGGGCGACGAGGCCTGATTCCAGGAGGCCCGGGTCCCGGACGCGCCGACCACGTGCGTTCGTTATTCATACTAATTTAGTCGGATATAAAACTGCTGATTAGGGGAAACTCCCTAATTGGCCGGATGCTTGTACGCACGCTACTCTTATTTCGACACGGTCATATCGCACAGCGATTTGATTGAATCTAAATAGTGATCCCAGCCTTATCCAGGGCAGCGGTCGTCACCCAGGAGCCGAGTTGTGCAGCAGCCAGCCGAAGTCTGTTTTCATCCCGTCGCCGGGTTCATGGGCCTGCCTGCCGTCCGCGCCGCGGGCACGGGCGCGGCGCGCGCCTGCGTGGTCGGCATTCCCTTCGATTGCGGCACGCATCCGTTCCGGGTCGGATCGCGCCAGGGGCCGGACGCGATCCGTGAGCAGTCCAGGCTGCTGCGGCCGGTGGACATCTTCCGGCGCCACGGCATCGACAACCCGCCGGAATTCCTGCGCGCCATCGACGTGGGCAATGTGGCCTGCCATCCGGGCGATCCGGACGCCTCCTATCCGCTGATCGAGGCCGGCATAGGCGCCATCCTGGATTCGGGCGCCATTCCGATTTCCATGGGAGGCGATGGCGCGGTCACCTTGCCGCAGCTGCGCGCCGTGGCGCGCCGCCATCCGGATTTCGTGGTGCTGCATTTCGATTCGCACACCGACACCTATCCCATACCCGGCTACAACACCGCCACCACCTTCACGCGTGCCGCCGAAGAAGGGCTGCTGGACGTGGCCTCCAGCTTTCACGTGGGCACGCGCGGCAGTTCCTTCATGCCGGGCGTGCTGGAATTCGGCCGCGAGGTCGGCTACACGATCCTGCCCTATGACGACTTCGACCAGGACCAGAAGGGCGCGCTGGCCAACATCAAGCAGCGCATCGGCCAGCGGCCCGTGTACCTGTGCTTCGACATGGACATCTTCGATCCTTCCTGCGCGCCGGGCGTGTGCACGCCGGAGTGGGGCGGACTTACGGCCAAGGAAGGGCTGGCGCTGCTGCGCCAGCTCGCGGGCCTGAACTTCGTGGCGTTCGACGTGAACACCGTGTCGCCGCCGCAAGACGTGCAGGGGGCCACGGCCTTCCTGGCAGCCACCGTCATGCAGGAATTCTGCGCGCTGGCGGCGGTAGCGGTGCAGCAGTATCCGCAGGGGCGTCCGGCCTGAGCCGGCAGCGCCACGCCAACCAATTCATCCAAGGGGAAAACGATGAAACTCAAATCCATTCTGCTGGGCCTGGCTGTAGCCGGCCTGCTGGCCCAGGGCGGCGCGCAGGCGCGCACGCTGGACGAGATCCGCGCGGACCAGAGCCTGAACGTCGTCACCACGGCGTCCGCGCCGCCGCACGGCTTCAAGAATCCGAAGTCGAACCAGCTGGAGGGCATCATGGTGGACGTGGCCGCGGCCGTGGCCAAGCACCTGAAGGTGTCGGACAAGCTGTCCGACGTGCCGTTCTCCGGCCTGATTCCCACGCTGACCTCGGGCCGCGCCGACGTGATGTCCGCGCCGCTCTTCATCACCGAGGAACGCGCCCGCGCCATCGATTTCTCGGCGCCGGTCTATGAATGGGGCGAGGGCATCGTGGTCAGCGACAAGGCCGACAAGAAGTACGCCAAGTTCGAAGACATGAAGGGCCAGCGCGTCGGCGTGCTGGTGGACTCGGTGCAGTTCAACATGATCAAGGACATGCCCGGCACCAAGGTTTCGACGTACCAGGACTATTCCACGCTGCTGGCCGACGTGCGCGCCGGCCGCATCGACCTCGGCATCGTGGATCCGCCCAGCATCATCTACCAGATCAAGACCAAGAACATCCCCGGCGTGAAGCTGGACACGGGCTATCAGCCGCAGCGCAAGTGGCAGGTGGGCATGGCGGTGCAGAAAGGCAACGCCGCGCTGCTGGAGGCGGTCAACGGCGCGCTGGCACAGATGAAACAGAACGGCGAGCTCGCCGCCATCGGGCAAAAGTGGGGCGTGGCCGACCTGATGAGCAAGTGACGCCGTACCGGCACGGATAAGGAGTACGACTTGGATCTCGCGACCCTGCGCATGTACCTGACCCCCCTCGCCGAGGGCACGGTCTGGACCCTGGCGCTGTTTTTCTCTTCGGCATTCCTGGCGGTGGCCCTGGGCCTGGTCGTCTGTCTGTGCCGCCTGTCGCCGTCGCGGCTGCTCAGCCGCGGCGCGCGTTTCTACATCGACGTGATACGCGGCACGCCGCTGCTGCTGCAGCTGTTCTACATCTACTACGGCCTGCCTGAGATGGGCGTGGTCATCAACGGCTTCGTTGCCGGCGTGTTGGGCCTGACGCTGAACTTCGGCGCCTATCTGGCCGAACTCTTCCGCAGCGGCATCCAGTCGGTGGACAGCGGCCAGTACGAGGCGGCGCGCGCGCTGGGCCTGGGCAAGGTGCAGCGGCTGCGCCGCATCGTGCTGCCGCAGGCCTTGCGCACGGTGTTCCCGGCGCTGGGCAACTACGCGCTGGTACTGATCAAGGAAACCTCGCTGGTGGCCGTCATCAGCGTTTACGAATTGATGCGCGCGGGCGAAATGCTGGCGGGCGCCACCTTCCAGGCGCTGACCGTCTACACCATGGTGGGCGTCATCTACTTCGCCATGTGCAGCGTGCTGTCCTACGTGTTCCGCCGTTCCGAAAAGCGCCTGACCGTGCCGGGCTACTGGAGCGGCGCGGGCGAAAACCATGACATTTCCAAGGCCTGATGCGATGGATGGATTGAACTACGCCGCCCCTATCATCACGATGCAGGGCGTATGCAAATGGTATGGCGACTTCAAGGTGCTGGACGAGCTGGCGCTGGAGGTGTTGCCAGGCGAAAAGCTGATCCTGTGCGGGCCGTCCGGCTCCGGCAAGTCCACCACCATCCGGCTCTTGAACCGGCTCGAGGAACACCAGCAAGGCCGCATCGTCGTCGACGGCATCGAGCTGAACGACGACCTGAAGAACATCGAGCGCATCCGCGCCGAGGTCGGCATGGTGTTCCAGCACTTCAACCTGTTTCCGCACCTGACCGTGCTGGACAATTGCACGCTGGCGCCGATGCTGGTGAAGGGCGTGCCGCGCGAGGAAGCCGAGGCCCGCGCCATGGAATACCTGGAGCGCGTCAAGATTCCGCAGCACGCCTCCAAGTACCCGGGCCAGCTGTCCGGCGGCCAGAAGCAGCGCGTGGCGATTGCGCGGGCGCTGTGCATGCGGCCCAAGATCATGCTGTTCGACGAGCCCACATCCGCGCTGGACCCCGAGATGGTCAAGGAAGTGCTGGACACCATGGTGGCGTTGGCGCGCGACGGCATGACCATGGTGTGCGTGACGCATGAAATGGGTTTCGCGCGCGAGGTCGGCGACCGCGTGGTCTTCATGGACCAGGGCGCCATCGTCGAGGCCGACACGCCGGACAATTTCTTCCGCGCGCCGCGCACCGAACGCGCGCAGGCCTTCCTGGGGCAGATACTGGGCTGATCGGGCCTTTCAAATTCCGTTTGGCGGAACCTGTGGAATGGTTCCATGACGGCGGCCTGAAATGGCTCTAGCCGGTTTCGGCTACGCTACCTATCATGCATGTCACGCGGGCGCGCATGCGCCCATGCACCGCCAATGGAAAATGATCAGGGAAAAACGATGAACGGCGCTGATAGTCTTTGCGATACCTTGCTGGCCAACGACGTGGATGTTTGCTTCGCGAACCCCGGCACATCCGAAATGCACTTTGTCGCGGCATTGGATCGCAAGCCGAAGATGCGCTGCGTGCTGGGCCTGTTCGAAGGCGTGGTGACCGGCGCGGCCGACGGCTACGCGCGCATGGCCGACAAGCCTGCCGCGACGCTGCTGCACCTGGGCCCGGGCCTGGGCAACGGCCTGGCCAACCTGCACAACGCCAAGCGCGCCCGCACGCCTATGGTCAACATCGTGGGCGACCACGCCACCTATCACGTCCAGTACGACGCGCCGCTGACCAGCGACGTCGAAGGCGTCGCGCGCCCGATGTCGCATTGGGTCAAGCGCACCACCAAGGCCGCCGACCTGTCCGCCGACGCCGCTGAGGCCGTGGGCGTGGCGCGCCGCTCGCCGGGCAACATCGCCACGCTGATCCTGCCCGCCGACGCGGCCTGGACGGACTTGCCGGAAAACACCGCGCCGGTGCTGGCCAAGAGCGAGGCCTTGGCCCAGACCTCGGCCGACGCGGTGCGCGCGGCGGTTGCCGCGATCCGCTCGGGCGAAGTCACGACGCTGATGCTGGGCGGTTCCGCGCTGCGTGAACGCGCGCTGAACGCCGCCGGCCGTATCGCGCGCGCCACCGGCGTGCGGCTGGTGTCGGAAACCTCCAACCGCCGCATCGAGCGCGGCGGCTCGCGCACGCCGGTGGACCGCCTGCCGTATCCGATCGACCTGGCGGTGGCCAAGCTGAAGGACGTGCGCCATCTGGTGCTGGTGGGCGCGAAAGCGCCGGTCGGCTTCTTTGCCTATCCCGGCAAGCCCAGCCTGCTGGCGCCGCCCGACTGCAAGCAGGTGGTGCTGGGCACGCCCGAGCAGGACCTGGCGCATGCGCTGGAGTGGCTGGCCGATGAGCTAGGCATCGCCCAGGACGCGCCGCGCCTGGCCGCTGCCCCCGCCAACTACGAGGTGCCGCAGTCCGGCAAGTTGACTGGCGCCGCCGTCAACATCCTGGTCGCGCACCATCTGCCGGAGCAGGCCATCGTCTGCGACGAGTCCATCACCCAGGGCCGCGAATTCCCGCTCTACAGCGTCAACAGCGCGCCGCACGATTGGCTCATGCTGACGGGCGGCGCCATCGGCATCGGCCTGCCGCTGGCGACCGGCGCTGCCGTCGCCTGCCCGGACCGCAAGGTCGTCACCCTGCAGGCAGACGGCAGCGGCATGTACACCTTGCAGGCGCTATGGACGCAGGCGCGCGAGAACCTGGATTGCCTGACCGTGATCCTGGCCAACCGTTCCTACGCCACCCTGCACGGCGAGATGAAGAACGTGGGCGTGCAGGAACCCGGGCGCAACGCCCGCCGCATGCTGGATCTGGAAGAACCGTACCTGGACTGGACGCATCTGGCGCGCGGCATGGGCGTGGAAGCGGTCAGCGTGGATACGGTGGAAGGCTTCGCGCGCGCGCTGCAGGAAGGCCTGAAGCGCCGCGGCCCGTTCCTGATTGAAGCGGTGATCTAAACCCCCAGATAGCGCGTCAACTGCTCGGGCTGCCGGGCCAGCGACGCGCTGTCGCCGTCCTGCACGATCTGGCCTTTTTCCATCACCAGGCAGCGGTCGGTGTGTTCCAGCACCGCCCGGTAATTGCGGTCCACGATCAGCGTGGACATGCCGCTGGAGCGGATCTGGCGGATGATTTTCCAGATCTCGGCCACGATCAGCGGGGCCAGGCCCTCGGTGGCTTCGTCCAGGATCAGCAGTTCGGGATTGGTCATCAGGGCCCGGCCGATGGCCAGCATCTGCTGCTCGCCCCCCGATAGCTGCTGGCCGCCATGGCCCAGACGCTCCTGCAGGCGCGGAAACACCTCCAGCACGCGCGCGTAGGTCCAGTCCTGGCGGCCGTCGCGGCCGGCGCGCGCTGCCACCAGCAGGTTCTCGCGCACGTTCAGGTTGGGAAAGATGCCGCGCCCTTCGGGTACATAGGCCACGCCCATGCGGGCGATGGCGTGGGGCTGCGCACGGGTGCAGTCGCGCCCGTCCACGCGCACGCTGCCCTGGGCGCTTCTGACATGGCCCATCAGGCTGCGGATCAGCGTGGTCTTGCCCATGCCGTTGCGCCCCACCAGGCCTACGGATTCTCCGGGCGCGATATGCATGTCGATGCCGCGCAGCACATGGCTGGCGCCGTAGTAAACGTGCAGGCCGCCTGCTTCGATCAAAGCGGTCATACGCTGGCTCCATGGCTGTCTTCGCCCAGGTAGGCGGTGCGCACGTCGGGGTTGGCGCGGATCGCGTCTGGCGTGCCGCTGGCGATGGCGGCGCCGTTGACCATGACGGTAATGGTTTCGGCGACGCGGAAGACCGCGTCCATGTCGTGTTCCACCAGCAGGATTGCGTGGCCGGGCTTGAGCGCTTCCAGCAGCTCCAGAATGCGGTCGGTTTCCTCGGGGCCCATGCCGGCCAGGGGTTCGTCCAACAGCAGCACCTGCGGTTCGCCAGCCAGGCACATGGCGATCTCAAGCTGGCGCTTGCGGCCATGCGGCAGCAGCCCGGCGTCGCGCGCGGCGTCGTCCGCCAGGCCGGTGCGCTCCAGCGCGTGACGCGCAAGCTCCGCGCTGTGGCGGCATTCGGCGGCGGACCGCCACCAGTGCCAGAAGCGCTGGCGGCGAGCCTGGGCGGCCAGCCTGCAGTTTTCGAACACGCTCAGTTCGGGAAAGATGGTGGACCGCTGGTAGCTGCGGCCCAGGCCCGCGCGCGCGCGGTCGGGCTGACGCCAGGCCGTGATGTCGCGGCCGCCCAGCATGACTTGGCCGCTGCTGGGCGCGAGTTCGCCCGACAGGATGTTGATCAGCGTGGACTTGCCTGCGCCGTTGGTGCCGATGACGGCGTGGACCTGGCCGCGCTGCAATTCCAGCGACACGCCGTTCACCGCCGTCAGGCCGCCGAAGCGGCGCGTGACCGCGCTTGCGGCCAGCAGGACATCAGACATGGGGCTCTCCCTGGATGGGCAGGCGGGCGGGGGCCTGCTGACGGCTGGAATGCGCGGCATCCGGTTTGGGCGCGGCGCGGGCGGTGTCGGCGTCCGGGCCGGGGGCGGCAACGTGCGCCGCGCGGCGCTGGCGCAGCTGAGCCGGCAGCCCGGCCAGGCCGTTGGGCAGCAAGGCCACCAGCGCGATGATGGCCACGCCCAGCGGCAGGTGCCAGTGGCGCGCGTATTCGCCAAAAATCTCCTGCGACTGGAACAGTTCCTGCATCAGCACCAGCGCCACAGTGCCCAGCACCGCGCCGCCCAGGCTGCCCATGCCGCCCAGGAGCACCATCAGCAGCACCAGGCCCGATTGTTCCCAGGCCAGCAGCTCGGGCGTGACGAAGCCGTCCTTCAGCGCGAACAGAAAGCCCGCCAGGCTGGCCAGCGTGGCGCCGATGACATAGGCGGCCAGCTTGTAGGGATAGGTCGAGTAGCCGGCCGCGCGCATGCGCTGTTCGTTGATGCGGATGCCGGCGAGCGCGGCGCCGAAAGGCGAGCGCCGCAGCAGCGCCAGGAAGCCCCAGGTCAGCGCCAGGCAGGCGAGCACGAAGAAGTAGAAGGTCCGGGCATCGCCCAGGTCGAACGGCAGCCAGCCGCCCAGGGACAGTTCGGGCCGGAAGTACAGGTAGATGCCGTCGCTGCCGCCGCCGATCTTGGTGTCGTGGAACACGTAGTAGGCCATCTGCGAGAAGGCCAGCGTGACCATGATGAAGTACACGCCGCGGGTGCGCAGCGCCAGCGCGCCGGTCGCCAACGCATAGGCCGCGGCGGCGAGCAGGGCGGCCGGCAGCAGCCACCACAGGCCGGCGGCTTCGGATTCCGGCGACAGCAGCGCCGCGACGTAGGCGCCGATGCCGAAGAAGGCGGCGTGGCCCAGGCTGACCAGTCCCGCGCCGCCCACCAGCAGCTGCAGGCTGAGCGCGAAGATTCCATAGATCATGATCTTGATCGCCAGGCCGGTGTAGTAGTCGCTGCCGCTCCAGGAGAAAACGGCCAGCGCCAGCAGCGCCGCAATGGGCAAGAGTCGGTTCAACATGGTCAGCCCTGCTTGAACAGCCCTTCGGGCTTGCAAAGAAGTATGAAGGCCATCAGCAGGTACACCAGCACGCCCGCCGCGGACGGGAACAGCACCTGGCCGAAGGTTTCCACCACGCCCACCAGCATCGCGGCCAGGAAGGCGCCACGGATCGAGCCGATGCCGCCGATCACCACCACCACGAAGCAGATGATGAGTACGCCGTTGCCCATGCCGGGATAGACCGAGGACACCGGCGCGGCGATGCTGCCTGCCAGCGCCGCCAGCGCCACGCCCGCCGCGAACACCAGGCGGTAGAGCTTGTTGATGTCTATGCCCAGCGATCCGATCATCTCGCGGTTGCTGGCGCCGGCCCTCAGCATCATGCCCAGCCGCGTGCGCGTGATGACCCAGTACAGCAACAGCGCCACCGCGATGCCGACGGCGGAAATGAACAGCCGGTAGACCGGATAGGTCATGACGTCGCCCAGCGCGATGCTGCCCTGCAGCCAGGCTGGCAGGGGCACGCCGTGCACGTCGTTGCCCACCAGGATGCTGCGCAGTTCTTCGAAGACCAGGATCAGGCCGTAGGTCATCAGCACCTGCTGCAAGTGGTTGCGCTTGTACAGGTAGCTGAAAAAAGCGGCCTCCAGCAGATAGCCCAGGGCGCCGGCGGCCAGCACGCAGACCGCCAGCGTGGCCAGGAAGCCGCCGCCCAGCCAGCGGTCGACGGCCGGTCCCAGCGCGAACGCCATGTAGGCGCCGATCATGTAGAAACTGCCGTGGGCAAGATTGATGATGCCCATGATGCCGAAGATCAGCGTGAGTCCGCTGGCCACCAGGAACAGCAGCAAGCCGTACTGGAAAGCGTTCAGGCTCTGGATGAGCAGGATGCTGATGTCCATGGGGCCTCCCTGTGGCGGATTGCGGTCAGAGCTTGCAGCCGCGGGCCGGGTCGGCCAGCTTCTTCACGGCGATATCCACGACCTTGTTCTCCAGCCCGTCGACGCGGCGCAGGTAGATGTCCTGCACCGGGTTGCCCGCGCTGGACAGCGTGAAGGGGCCGCGCGGGCTGTCCACCGTGGCGCCGCGCATGGCCTTGCGGAAGTCTTCCTTCTTGGCGAAGTCGCCCTTCACCGCGGCCAGGCCCGACTGCATCAGCTGCGCCGCGTCATAGCCCTGCACCGCGTAGACGTCGGGCTGCGCCTTGTAGGCTTTGCTGTAGTCGGCGCGGAAGGCGTTGTCGCGAGGCGTGTTCAGGCCGTCGGCATAGTGCAGGGTGGTCAGCAGGCCTTGCGCCGAAGCGCCCTGGGCCTCCAGCGTGCCGTCGGTCAGGAAGCCCGAGCCGTACAGCGGGATGGTCTTGCCCAGGCCTGCGGCGTAATAATCCTGCACGAATTTCACGGCGCCGCCGCCCGCGAAGAACGTGAACACCATGTCGGGCTTGAGCGCCGCGATCTCGGTCAGCAGCGGCTGGAATTCCACGTTGGGAAACGGCAGGCTCAGTTCCTTCACGACCTTGCCGCCGGCCTTCTCGAAGCCTTCCTTGAAGCCGCCAATGGCTTCGTCGCCGGCCGCATACTTCCAGGTGATGGTGACGGCCGTCTTGTGGCCCTTGGCAAAGGCCACCGGACCCATGGCGTACGCCGGCTGCCAATTGGTGAACGAGGTGCGGAAGATGCCCGGGCCGCACAGCGGGCCGGTGATGGCGTTGGCGCCCGCGTTGGTCACGATCAGCGTGGTGTCGGCGTCCTTGGCGGCCTTGGCCAGCGCCATCGCCACGCCCGAGTGCACGGTGCCGATCAACACGTCCACCTGGTCGCGCTTGATCAGGCGGTTGGCGTTTTCGGCGGCCTTGGCGGGGTTGGACTCATCGTCCACCTTGAAGTATTCGATCTCGCGTCCGCCCAGCTTGCCGCCTTGTTCGGCGACGTACAGCTTGAAGCCGTTCTCGATGGCGTTGCCCAGCGCGGCGTAGGTGCCGCTGTAGGGCAGCATGAAGCCGACCTTGATCTTGTCGGCGGCCTGGGCGCCGGTGGCGGCGAGCGTCAGAGCCGCGGCGAGCGCAGCCCGGGTCAGGGCGTGGTTCATGGTTAGTCTCCGTGCTTGTTATGGGCCGACGTGAGGTCAGCGGGGTTGTGCCAGGCCGCCGACGAAAGCGGCGACGGCCTGGATGACTAGCGCCGGCTGATCCTTGTGCGCAGAGTGGCCGCAGTCGGGCAGTTCCAGCAGTTCGGTCTGGGGCGCGAGCCGGCGTATGCCGCGTATCTGCGCCAAGCTGCCGTATTCGTCGTCCGCGCCCTGGATGGCAAGCACGGGGCAGGCGATGCGGGGCAGGTATTCGTCCAGGTTCCAGCGGCGGAAAGCCGGGTCCAGCCAGATGTCGTTCCAGCCCCAGAACGCCGAATCCGGGTCCGCGTGATAGCGCCCCAGCCGGGCGCGCAGGTCCGTGTCCAGATAGGCCTGGCGCGCCTGCGCGATGCTGGCGACCGACATGTCTTCGACCAGGATATGGGGCGCGGCGGCGACCACGCCGGCCACCGCGTCGGGATGCATGGCCGCATAAAGCAGGGCGATGGAGCCGCCGTCGCTGTGGCCGAACAGCACCGGCTTGTCGCGCCGGGCGTCCACGCCCAGCGCGATCAACAGCGCGGGCAGCACCTCGCGCGCCTCGATGTGCATGAAATCCACCGGCCGCTTTTCTGCTGGCGGCCGGGGCGTCGATTGCCCGTAGCCGTAGCGCGAATACACCAGTCCGCGGCACCCGGCTGCTGCACAGACGCGCTCGGGCCAGTCCTTCCACATGGATACGGACCCCAGTCCTTCGTGCAGGAAGACCAGCAACGGGGCGCCGGGGCTGTCGGACCCTATCCACTGGTATTCCAGGCGCAGATCCCGGCCGCCGGCATGAAACTCGGCAAACACGGTCTCGGCCACGGCGCAGGCGCTCATAGCGTGGCCTCTTCCAATTGGCGCAGGCGGAAGCGCTGTATCTTCCCGGTGGCCGTCTTGGGCAGTTCCTCCGTGAAATTGATCTGGCGCGGATACTTGAACGGCGCCAGATGCTGCTTCACGTAATTCTGCAGCGCAGCCCCGGTCTGCGCGTCGGGCTCGAAGCCGGGACGCAGCACCACGTAGGCCTTGGTCTTGACCAGCCCGTCGTGGTCCGGCACGCCGATCACGGCTGCTTCCAGCACAGCCTCGTGCTGCACCAGGATGTTCTCGACCTCCACTGGCGACACGTACTGGCCGCTGACCTTGATCATGTCGTCGCTGCGCCCGGCATAGGTGTAGTAGCCGTCCGCGTCGCAGGTGTACTTGTCGCCGCTCTTGAGCCAGTCGCCCAGGAAGCACTGGCGCGTCTTGTCGCGGTTGTTCCAGTACATCAGGGCTGCGCTGGGGCCTTTGATGTAGAGGTCGCCGATGGCGCCGGGTGGCACCGGGGCGCCGTTCTCGTCGCGCAACTGCACCTCATAGCCCGGCACGGGCTTGCCGGTGGTGCCGTAGCGCAGCTGCCCGGTCTGGTTGGAGATGAAGATGTGCAGCATCTCGGTGGAGCCGATGCCGTCCAGGATCTCGCAGCCGAAGTGGCGCGTGTAGCGTTCGCCGATGTCGCGCGGCAACGCTTCGCCGGCGGACGTGCAGATGCGCATGGCGACCTGTTCGCGCGCCGGCAGGTCGGGCGAGGCCAGCATGCTGGCGTACAGCGTGGGCACGCCGTAGAACACGGTGGGCCGATGCTGCGTCAGGCGTTTGAAGACCGCTTGCGGCGTGGGGCGTTCGCCCATCAGGATGACGGTCGCGCCCACGGACAGGGGGAAGGTCAGGCCATTGCCCAGGCCGTAGGCGAAGAACAGCTTGGCGGCCGAGAACACCACGTCGTCCTCGCGGATGCCGAGCACGGGCTTGGCATAGAGTTCGGCCGTGTGCCACAGGTTGCCATGGGTGTGGACCACGCCCTTGGGTTTGCCGGTGGAGCCGGACGAATACAGCCAGAAAGCGATCTCGTCGGACAGGGTGCGCGCCGCTGGCGCGAGCGGGGCGGCGGCCAGCAGCGATTCGAATTCGCGCCCGCCTTCGGGTAAGGCGCCGGCTGGCTGGGAAACCACCAGGTGTTCGACATCGGCGGCGGCCTGCCCCAGCGCGGTCTGCACCACCGGCAGCAAGGCGCCCGATACGAACACGGCGCGCACGCGGCTGTGGCCAATGATGTAAGCGTAGTCATCGGCGGTAAGCAGGGTGTTCACGGCCACCGGCACCACGCCCGCATGCAGCGCGCCCAGGAATACCACCGGCCAGTCGACAGTGTCCTGCATCAGCAGCAGGATGCGCTCCTCGCGCCGCAGGCCCAGCTGGCGCAGCGCGCCGGCCATGCGCGCCACCCGCTCCGCCAGTTCGCCGTAGCTGATCTGGCGGGTGTCGTCGATGTAGGCCGGCTTGGCGGCGCGCGGCGCATTGAGCGCCGCCAGGTGGCTGGCGAAGTTGAGTTCGTCGGGACAGGCGTTCACGGTTGTCTCCTGATGTCCTGTGGGGGGAGCCGCGCTGTGTGTGTTTTTCTGGCGGCGGGTGGGCGGGGCCTCTCAGGTGCGCGTGAATTCGATGGCGCCGCCCGGCAGCAGATACAGCACCAGCGCGCGGCCGCCGCTCACGGTCGGGCTGTGCGCGCTCCCGGGGCCGTAGACCAGCCAGCCGGCGCCGTGGCCGTCGAAGCGGGCGCCCTCGGTCAGCGGCATGATCATGTCGATCTCGCCATTGGGGTGCGCGTGGTGGGGGCCGGCAAGATCGTTCATGTCCACTACGTCCACCGAGCAGTCCGCCAGGTCTGGCGCGGGCTTGATGACGCGGCCGTAGCGGATGCCGCCGCCTTCCCGGCTGCACATCCAGCCCTCGGCCACGCCCTGCCTACAGGTGGCGTAGATCTCCTGGAACAGAGCGCTTTGCGGGCCGGCCTCGCGGTTCAGGCTTTCCTGCAGCGCCGCGTCCAGCGGCTGGCCTTGCGTCAGGCGCGTGACCTCGCGCATCAGGGCATGGAATTGATCAGGCGTACTCACCGGGCTCCTCCTTTACACTGTCGGCGCTTCAGAATCGACATGAAATCGACTGCTGCTTTTTTGCACATGAGGCGCTTTGGACTGATTGAATGGAAAAATAGTGCTTCCATTGATTATGGTCAAGCACTATAGTGCATAAAACGTGGTAATCAGGGTTTTTGCGGAGTCACGTAAACATGAATCAAGCGCTAGATGCGGCGCCATCCGAACCCAGGCGGGAAGCGTTCCTGGTGGCCTTGGGCGAGCGGGTGCGCCGCCTGCGGGCCATACGCGGCATGACCCGCAAGAGCCTGTCGCAGGTGACTGGCGTATCGGAGCGCCATCTGGCCAATCTGGAACATGGGGTGGGCAATGCCTCCATCCTGGTGTTGCTGCAGATCGCACGCGCCTTCAACTGCGCGCTGGCCGAATTGGTGGGCGACGTCACCACCGAATCGCCCGACTGGCTGCTGATCCGCGAGCTGCTCAGCGGCCGCACGGAATCCGACCTGCAGCGCGCGCGCGAGGCCCTGACCCAGCTGTTCGGCGTAGGGGCGGGGGCGCAGCGCCCCAACCGCACCCAGCGCGTGGCGCTGATCGGCCTGCGCGGCGCGGGCAAGTCCACGCTGGGCCAGATGCTGGCTGATGACCTGGGTTATCCGTTCGTGGAGTTGAACCGCGAGATCGAGCGCGTGGCCGGCTGCAGCATCCTGGAAATCCACAATCTGTACGGCCCCAATGCCTACCGCCGCTACGAACGGCGGGCGCTGGAAGAGGCCGTGCAGATCTACCCGGAAATGGTGCTGGCCACGCCGGGCGGGCTGGTGTCCGAGCCCGCCACCCTCAATCTGCTGCTGGCGCACTGCTACACGGTATGGCTGCGCGCCACGCCCGAGGAGCACATGGGCCGGGTCATGGCGCAGGGGGATTTCCGTCCCATGTCGGGCAACAACGAGGCCATGGCGGACCTCAAGCGCATCCTGGCCGGACGCGAAGCCTTCTACGCCAAGGCCGACCTTACCTGGGTCACCAGCAACCTGGACGTGCAGGAAAGCTTTGCCGGCCTGCGCACCCAGGTGCGCAAGGCTTGCGGCCTGCCGCTATAGCTGGATTCGATGCCGGCAGCGCCGGCAATATGCATTTTTGTGCATGCCCCGCTTGACGGGGCTTTTTTTGTCCTCTAATCTGCACAATAATTCATGTAGTGCAGTATTTTTCCTGTTTTGGCAGGCGTACGAGGAGACACACTATGAGCAGCACCCTCAACCGGGTTGATTTCCGGACCGACCCCGAGCAGTACCGCCACTGGCGCTTGAGCTTCGACGGCCCGGTCGCCACGCTGGCCATGGATGTTGCCGAGGACGGTGGCCTGCGTCCGGGCTACAAGCTCAAGCTGAATTCCTACGACCTGGGGGTGGACATCGAACTGCATGACGCCTTGCAGCGCATCCGCTTCGAACACCCGGAAGTACGCACCGTGGTCGTGACCAGCATGAAGGACCGCATCTTCTGTTCCGGCGCCAATATCTTCATGCTGGGTCTGTCCTCGCACGCCTGGAAGGTGAACTTCTGCAAGTTCACCAACGAAACCCGCAACGGCATTGAAGATTCCAGCCGCCACAGCGGCCTGAAGTTCATCGCCGCGCTCAACGGCGCCTGCGCCGGGGGCGGCTACGAGCTGGCGCTGGCCTGCGACGAGATCATGCTGATCGACGACCGCTCGTCCGCGGTCGCACTGCCCGAGGTGCCGCTGCTGGGCGTGCTGCCCGGCACCGGCGGCCTGACCCGCGTGACCGACAAGCGCCGGGTGCGCCACGACCATGCCGACATTTTCTGCACCCTGGTCGAGGGCGTGCGCGGCCAGCGCGCCAAGGATTGGCGCCTGGTGGACGAAGTGGTCAAGCCGGCCCGCTTCGAGGAGGCCGTGCGTGAGCGCGCGCAGGCGCTGGCGCAGGGCAGCGACCGCCCGGCAGGCGAGCAAGGCATCGCGTTGACGCCGGTGCAGCGCACGGAAAGCGCCGATGGCCTGTCCTACCGCTATGTGGACATCAAGTTGGACCGCGAGAAGCGCCAGGCCACCTGGACGGTGCGCGCGCCCGAGGGCGCGGTGCAAACCGAGCTGCAGGACATCGTCGCGGCCGGCGCGGCCTGGTGGCCGCTGCAGATGGCGCGCGAACTGGACGATGCCATCCTGTCGATGCGCACCAACGAACTGGACATCGGCACCTGGATCATCAAGACCGAAGGCGACGCCGCGCTGGTGTTGGCCGCGGATGCCGCGCTCCAACAGCATGCGGACCACTGGTTCGTGCGCGAAACCGCCGGCATGCTGCGCCGCACCTTGGCGCGCCTGGACGTGACCTCGCGCAGCCTGTTCGCGCTGATCGAACCCGGCTCCTGCTTTGCAGGCACCTTGCTCGAACTGGCGCTGGCTGCCGACCGCAGCTACATGCTGGACAACGAAGACGAATCCGCGCCCGCGCAGATCGTGGTGGGCGAGCGCAATTTCGGCGCCTATCCGCTGGTCAACGGCCAGAGCCGCCTGCAGCGCCGCTTCTATGAAGAGGAAGCGCCCCTGGAAGCGGTGCGCGCGCGCGCCGGCCAGCCGCTGTCGGCCACCGACGCGCTGGAGCTGGGCCTGGTCACCTATGCGCCCGACAACATCGATTGGGACGACGAGGTGCGCATGATGCTGGAAGAGCGCCGC
The DNA here is from genome assembly GCF_014851465.1 of Achromobacter sp. ACM04. Lineage (NCBI taxonomy): Bacteria > Pseudomonadati > Pseudomonadota > Betaproteobacteria > Burkholderiales > Alcaligenaceae > Achromobacter > Achromobacter sp. ACM04. The sequence continues at coordinate 196,036 of NZ_JACUZS010000002.1, read as the reverse complement.
GCGCTGTCGCCCGACGCCCTGACCGGACTGGAAGCCAACCTGCGCTTCGGCGGCCAGGAAACGATGGAGACCCGCATCTTCGGCCGCCTCACGGCCTGGCAGAACTGGATCTTCAACCGCCCCAACGCTGCCGGCGACAAGGGCGCGCTCAAGCTCTACGGCAAGGGCGAGCAAGCCGCATTCGACTGGAACCGGGTCTGACGGCCCCGCGTCACCGCGCCGCGTGAACGCGGCCACCCCAAAGGAACAGGAGCGAGACATGTCTGGAATCAACTACACCGATAAGATCCCCAACAACGTCAATCTGTCCGGCGACCGCACCTTGCAGCGCGCGCTGGAACATTGGCAGCCCAACTACCTGCAGTGGTGGCAGGACATGGGGCCTGACGGCTCCCACGGCTTCGACGTCTACCTGCGCACGGCGGTCAGCGTGCAGCCGGACGGCTGGGCGCACTTCGACCACGTCAAGATGCCGGACTACCGCTGGGGCATCTTCCTGGCGCCGCAGGACGGGCAGCGCAAGATCCATTTCGGAGAGAACATGGGCCGCGACGTCTGGCAGGATGTGCCCGGCGAGCACCGCGCCAACCTGCGCCGCATCATCGTCACGCAGGGCGACACCGAACCGGCCTCGATCGAGCAGCAGCGCCACCTGGGCCTGACCGCGCCCTCGCAGTACGACTTGCGCAACCTGTTCCAGATCAACGTCGAGGAAGGCCGCCACCTGTGGGCCATGGTCTACCTGCTGCACCGCTACTTCGGCCGCGATGGCCGCGAAGAGGCGGACGCGCTCCTGCAGCGCAGCTCGGGGGATTCCGACAATCCGCGCATCCTGGGCGCGTTCAACGAGAAGACGCCCGATTGGCTGGCCTTCTACATGTTCACCTATTTCACCGACCGCGACGGCAAGTTCCAGCTGTGCGCGCTGGCGGAGTCCAGCTTCGATCCGCTGGCGCGCACCACGAAGTTCATGCTGACCGAGGAAGCGCACCACATGTTCGTGGGCGAATCCGGCATCTCGCGCGTCATCCAGCGCACCTGCGAGGTCATGAACCAGCTCAAGACCGATGACCCGCAAGCGGTGCGCGCGGCCGGCGTGATCGACCTGCCCACCATCCAGCGCTACCTCAACTTCCACTACAGCGTCACCATCGACCTGTTCGGCGCGGATCAGTCCTCCAATGCGGCCATTTTCTACGGCTCGGGCCTGAAGGGCCGCTACGAGGAAAGCAAGCGCACCGACGACCACCAGCTGAAGAACGACACCTACCGCGTGCTGACCGTGGAAAACGGCAGGCTGCGCGAGATCGAGGTGCCGATGCTGAACGCCCTGAACGAAGTGCTGCGCGACGACTTCATCCGCGATTCGGTCGCTGGCATCGGGCGCTGGAACAAGGTCATCGAAAAGAGCGGCCTGCCGTTCCGGCTGCAAGTGCCGCACAAGGCCTTCAACCGCCAGATCGGCACGCTGGCAGGCATCCGCATGTCGCCCGAAGGCGAGATCCTGTCCGAATCGCAATGGCAGGCCAACAGTCACAAATGGCTGCCGACGCCCGAGGACCGCGCCTTCGTTGCATCGCTGATGGGCCGCGTCACCGAGCCGGGCAAGTTCGCCAACTGGATCGCGCCGCCCGTCATGGGCGTCAACCGCCAGCCGGTGAATTTCGAGTACGTCCGTTTCAACTAAAGCGGGGCGGCGGCTGTTTCCACGGCCGCCTACCGGAGCATGGGGAAGACCGAGATGAACGCTCCCTTACCAGCAGAAGTCCTGAAGCAGCACCTGATCGATCCCGAGATCTGCATCCGCTGCAATACCTGCGAAGAAACCTGTCCGATCAAGGCGATCACCCACGACTCGAACAACTACGTGGTGGATCCCGAGATCTGCAACGGCTGCATGGCCTGCGTGCCGCCTTGCCCCACGGGGGCGATCGACAACTGGCGGCTGATGGTACGCGCCGAAGCCTATGGCGTGCAGGAACAACTGGGCTGGGAAGAACTGCCGGGCGAGAAGGCGCTGCCGGAAACGGCTGCCGCCGCGCCGGCCTGCGATGAGCCGGATACGCCGCAGCCTGCCGCGCCCGCGACTTCCACCGCGCCCGGCGCAACGGTCCCGCCCTGGTCCGCCGCCCACCCATACGTCAACCTGTACACGCACAAGACGCCGATGACGGCCACCGTGGTCGGCAACTACCGCGTGACCGGCGCCGACACGGAAAGCGACATCCACCATATCGTGCTCGACTTCGGCGAGCTGCCGTTTCCCGTGCTGGAAGGGCAGTCCATCGGCATCCTGCCGCCCGGCGTGGACGCGCAGGGCCGGGCGCACCACGCGCGCCAGTACTCGCTGGCCAGTCCGCGCGACGGCGAGCGGGCCGGCTACAACAATCTTTCGCTGACCGTAAAGCGCGTCACCGAGGACCATGCGGGCGCGGCCGCGCATGGCGTGTGCTCGAACTACCTGTGCGACCTGGCCAAGAACGACAAGGTGCAGGTGATCGGGCCGTTCGGCCACACCTTCCTGATGCCCAATCACCCCCGCGCCAATCTCATCATGATCTGCACCGGCACGGGTTCGGCGCCCATGCGCGCGATGACGGAGCGCTACCGCCGCCGCATCGAGACCGGCGAAAACGGCAAGCTGCTGCTGTTCTTCGGCGCGCGCACCGAGCGTGAACTGCCGTACTTCGGGCCGCTGATGAAGCTGCCGCGAGATTTCATCGACATCAACCTGGCGCTGTCGCGCGAAGCCGGGCAACCCAAGCGCTACGTGCAGGACCTGATCCGCGACCGCGCAGGCGCGGTGCGGGAACTGCTGGCGGACCGCAATACCTGCATCTACGTGTGCGGGCTGAAGGGCATGGAAGTAGGCGTGCTGGACGCCCTGCGCGATGTGACGGTGCAAGCGGGCCAGGATTGGTCTATCCTGCATGATGCATTGCGCCGCGAAGGGCGCCTGCATTTCGAAACGTACTGAATCCACAAACATGCGTGGCAATCGGCGCGCGCTGGCGCGCCGATTGCATTTGCGGGGGGAATCCACAAAATGAAGTTCGCCGAGTTCAAGGACGGCATGGTCATTAAGGGCGGTCCGGTCACCCTGACGGAAGCCGAGATCCTGGAGTTCGCACGCAAGTTCGATCCCCAGTGGTTCCACACCGATCCCAAGCGTGCCTCGGAAGGGCGCTGGGGCGGCCTGATTGCCAGCGGCTGGCATACCTGCGCGCTGGCGATGCGCATGGCCGTGGACGCGGCGCTGCACGATTCCGAATCCTTCGGCTCGCCCGGCCTGGGCGAGGTGCGCTGGCGCACGCCGGTGCGTCCGGGCGACACCCTGCGCCTCGAAGCGCGCGTGCAGGGCGTGCGCACCTCGTCGTCGCGTCCCGACCTGGGCATCATTACCTGGGCCTGGACGGTCCTGAACCAGCACGACGAAGGCGTGCTGGAGCTGGACGCGACCAGCCTGTTCGATCTGTCCGGCGAAAACTGAGGCTGGCCGTCTAGCGCTTGCCTGTCTGCTTCAGGATGGCGGCGGCTTCAGGACCGGCCGCTGCCTTCCAGTTCTTGACCGAGTCCGCCGCGGCATCCTTCAGCGCGCGCTGCACGGGCAGCGGCACCGACGTATTGATCGCCACGCCGTTCTTGCGCATGTTGGCGTAGTTCTGCTGCAGGCGGCCGTCGATGCGCTTCCATTGTTCGGTTTCGGTCTGCGCCGCCGCCTGGTCGATGGCGCGGCGCGTGCGCGCATCCAGCGCCTGATACGCCTGCAGGTTCATCGTCGCCACCGAGATCGGCATCGCGTAGTTGATTTCCGCGAAGTTGGGCAGGTGCTCCCAGAGCTTGCGGCCCGCGCCGCCGTCGCCTGACGACAGTACCGCGTTCACCTCGCCCGAGGCGATCAGCGGCATCGCATCCGCGAAGGAAATGTTCTGCGCGCGGGCGCCGGCTTTCTGCATGACGTCCTGCGACGTGGCGTCGTAGGTGCGGATGCTCAGCTTCTTCAAGGCGGCGACGCTGTCCAGCTTCTGCTTGGACCAGATGCCGGACGCCGGCCACGGCGTGGTGTACAGCAGCTTCTGCCCATGCGCCGCCAGCAGCTTCTCGTAGGCGGGGCGGGCGGCCTTGTTCAGGTTGCGGGCCTTGGACAACGAGTCCGCCAGGAACGGCAGGGACGACACGCCGAACAAGGGATACTTGGCCGCCAGTGCGCCGGCGAAGGCATCGCCCGCATCCACCTTGCGCGCTTGCACCGCATCGATCATGTCGGCCGACTTGATCCCCTTGGACGCGTCATAGCTGGCGTCGATGACCACGTTGCCCGCGGTCTTGGCGCGGACCAGTTCGGCAAACGTGGATACGCCTTGTCCGGGCATGGAGGTGGCCGGATACTCGGTGGCCATCGTGAGGGTGGTGACGGCGTAGGCGCCATGGGCCATGAACGCCATGGCAATGCCTATCATCAGGCGGAGGGTGGGACAGCCTTGCATGCGCGGCTCCTGGGCTCGGGGGGAAACCTGGTCGGGACACGCGGCAGGGCGCGGGAGCGCCCGGCCCTGTGCCTGGCCGATGCTGCAAAGCGTACGGCGAGTGCAAGGGCTCGCCTATACGGGCTTTCGGCAATGCGCGGGTTGTTGCGGGGACGAGAGCGGCCTGGCGGCAATTACTGGATGGGCAGGCCGTGCATCTTCAAGAAGGACAGCTTGTCCCAGTAACCCCGCTGGAACACGATCCTGCCGCCGCGCACCGTAAAGAATCCGCAGCCGCGCAGCCCGAGGGGATCGCGCCATTCCAGGGCAGCAACCTCGCCGGCTTCATGGATCGTCTCCACGATGCAGGTCATGTCGGCCTGGGCGAACTCCCGTTCAAACATCGCGCGTATGGCCTCGCGTCCGACGATGGGCTCCTGGGTGACCTGATGGTTCACCGCCGCTTCATCGTAAAGCTCCGCCAGACCGGCAGCATCGGCGGCATTGAACCGTAGGACCCATTCTTCGACCAGTTGCCGCGGAGTCATGTGTGCTTCCTTTTTTTGGGGGGACTTACGTTGTAAACGAAATTTGGGTGGCGCGGCCACAGCCGTCTCGGCCTAGCAAAAACTGCGCATTAATGCATGGATATTGCTACGTAATATGCTGTAATTACTAGAAGAATTGCCAGTTATAAAGTACAGTGACCTTATGGAATTCAATGCTCCGTCGGAGGTAAAGTATGAAGCTGGAAGACCGCATGAGTCGCTCGATCAAGCAGCGCGCAGGGGTTGTCGTTTTGCGCTCGGACTTTGCTGATATGGCGAGCGACTCACAGGTCGGGCGAGTTTTGGCCCGCTTCGTCGATGACGGGATGCTTGTACGCATCAGCAAAGGGGCTTTTGCCAAGACCCGCGTCAACCAGTTCACGGGCAAGCCGACCGCTGCAGGAACGCTGGAAATGATTGCTGCGGAGCTTTTTCGCAAGCTCAAGATCTCTGTGAAACCTAGCGCGTTCGTAGCCGAATACAACTGCGGCAAATCGACCCAGATTCCCATGGGGGCGACTGTCAGTACGGGACGCCGGCGCATCACTCGAAAAGTGACTGTAGGGAGCAGCACGCTGACGTATGAAAAGGATCTCAGACGAACAGAAGTCTGATATTGAAGACGCCGCCACGGCAGGCCTGCTGGGCGCCTTGCCGCCTGCCGTCGTTGAGAAAGACCTGCACATCACTGATGTGCTACGAATTCTGGCCCAGATCGAGGTCACGCACATTGCGCATCAGAAAGGCCGCAAGAAGGGGGATCCCAGGCCGGCGTCCATCCCCGTGGCTACGCGCTTGGTCTTCGCCGGCGGGACCTGCCTTTCGAAAGCGCATGGTCTGGTTGAGCGGATGTCCGAGGACATAGACATCAAGGTTGTGCTGGACAATGTGCCGGAAGGCTATGTGCTGCAAGACGGTCACACAGACCGGGCTCGGCTAGGCAATCTGCATCGGCAGGTGGAGCGGCTTCTCACGGATATCGGCTTCCAACTTGTGACCCGTGACGATGAGGATAACCCCGTTGCGCGGGACAGCCGTCGTTACTACTGTCTTTCGATTTCATATGCGGCGCATTTTCAGGACGTATCTGGTGCGCTGCGTCCCGAGCTCAAGCTTGAGCTGATACATCGTTCTACCGCGTTGGCGGCTGAAATGCGCGACATGGGCTACATGTTCGACGGCCTTGTTCCGCGCGTAGCGCCCCTGCGTTTTTCGATGGCATGCATCACGGTCGCGGAGACGCTCGCGGAGAAGGTGTTGTCACTGCTGCGGCGCTGCGCTTGGAATTGGGATGGGCATCAGCGCGGGGAGTACGACGCCGCCTTGGTGCGCCATGTCTATGACGTCTGGCGTATTGCAGAAATCCGGCCCGATGCCTTGGCGGCAGCCCGTCAGATCTTTGCGGAACTGGTCCGAAAAGAGGTAGAGGAATTCCGCGGCCAGCATCCTGGGTTTGATCAAGACGCATACTCGGTGCTGAGGCGCACATTGGCGTCTGCTGCCGTTCATGAAGGATTGAAGACGAACTTCGAGCAACGTCTGAAGCCACTGCTCTACGCTGCGCGGAAGCCGGAATTCGAGACCTGCTATGCGGTCTTTGCGCGTGCTGCAGAACAGTTGCTGAATCCCCCGTCTGACTAACGACTTTTCAACGGCACCGGTATCTGGAAGGCGGGCGCGGCGCTCGCTGTCCAGGGGCAGCAGGCGCCGCCCTGTGTTGAGTCGCGCGAAAAAAAACCGCCCCGTAGGGCGGTTTCGTCGGAACCGAACAAGCGATCAATAGAACGCCTGGATGCCGGTCTGCGCGCGGCCCAGGATCAGGGCGTGCACGTCGTGGGTGCCTTCGTAGGTGTTGACTACTTCCAGGTTCACCAGGTGGCGGGCCACGCCGAACTCGTCGGAGATGCCGTTGCCGCCGAGCATGTCGCGCGCCAGGCGGGCGATGTCCAGTGCCTTGCCGCAGGAGTTGCGCTTCATGATGGAGGTGATTTCGACGGCGGCGGTGCCTTCGTCCTTCATGCGGCCCAGGCGCAGGCAGCCTTGCAGGGCCAGCGTGATTTCGGTCTGCATGTCGGCCAGCTTCTTCTGGATCAGTTGGTTGGCGGCCAGGGGGCGGCCGAATTGCTTGCGGTCCAGCGTGTACTGGCGGGCGGTGTGCCAGCAGGCTTCAGCGGCGCCGACGGCGCCCCAGGCGATGCCGTAGCGGGCGGAGTTCAGGCAGGTGAACGGACCCTTCAGGCCGGACACGCCGGGCATCATCTGGTCGGCGGACACTTCCACTTCGTCCATGACGATTTCGCCGGTGATCGAGGCGCGCAGGCCGACCTTGCCGTGGATGGCCGGGGCCGACAGGCCCTTCATGCCCTTTTCCAGGATGAAGCCGCGGATCTTGCCGTCGAAGTCGCCGCCGACGCACTTGGCCCACACCACGAAGACATCGGCGATGGGGGAGTTGGTGATCCACATCTTGTTGCCGGAAATCTTGTAGCCGTCGGACGTCTTGACGGCGCGGGTTTCCATGCCGCCGGGATCGGAGCCGTGGTTGGGTTCGGTCAGGCCGAAGCAGCCGATCCATTCGCCGCGAGCCAGCTTGGGCAGGTACTTCTGCTTTTGCGCTTCGCTGCCGAATTCGTTGATGGGCACCATCACCAGGGACGACTGCACGCTCATCATGGAGCGGTAGCCGGAGTCGATGCGTTCGACTTCGCGGGCGATCAGGCCGTAGCTGACGTAGTTCAGGCCGGCGCCGCCGTATTCGACGGGGATGGTGGCGCCCAGCAGGCCCAGTTCGCCCATTTCGGAGAAGATGGCCGGGTCGGTCTGTTCGTTGCGGAACGCGTTCAGAACGCGCGGGGCGAGCTTGTCCTGCGCATAGGCGTAGGCTGCGTCACGCACCATGCGTTCTTCTTCGGTCAGTTGCTGGTCCAGCAACAGGGGGTCTTGCCAGTGAAAGGAAGGATTCGAGGACATGCTGGGTCTCCGCTATGGATTTCGGAATGCTAGAAAGTTTAAACCTAAAATAATTCAGGCGGCAAGCGGCGAATGGAACGGCGGGCGCGCGGCGGCGCCGTTCCGTCCCGCCTTCAGTGCTGCGCCTTGAGCGCTGCGTCGCGGATTTTTTCCAGGGTCGTGCCCGGGGTGATGGTTTCCGGATCGATGAAGCAGTGCAGGATGGCCGGCTTGCCGCTGGCCAGGGCGCGTTCGAAGGCCGGGCCGAACTGCTCGGTGGTTTCGACGCGTTCGCCGTGGCCGCCAAAGGCGCGCGCGTAGTCGGCGAAATCCGGATTCTTCAGCTCGGTCGCGGAAATGCGGCCGGGGTAGTGCTTTTCCTGGTGCATGCGGATCGTGCCGTACATGCCGTTGTCCACCAGCACCACGACGATGGGCAGGTCGTACTGCACCGCGGTCGCGAATTCCTGGCCGTGCATCAGGAAGCAGCCGTCGCCGGCGAAGCAGACCACGGTCTTGTCCGGCGACACGCGCTTGGCGCCCACGGCCGCGGGCAGGCCGTAGCCCATGGAGCCCGACGTCGGCGCCAGCTGCGTGCCGTAGCGGGTGAAACGATGGAAGCGGTGCAGCCAGGTGGCGTAGTTGCCGGCGCCGTTGGTCATGATGGCGTCTGCCGGCAACGTCTTTTCCAGGTAGGCCATGACCTGGCCCATCTGCAGCGCGCCAGGCGTCGTGATGGCGCTGGGGTCGCTCCATTTCAGGTACGACTCGCGCATGGCCTGCGTGCCGGCGGCCCAGGCGGGCTGAGCCGGCGCCTTCAGGCCGGCCAGCGCCTGCGCGAAGGCGGCGGGCGAGGTATTGATGGCCAGGGTGGGGCGGTAGACGCGGCCCAGCTCGGCGGTATCGGGATGCACGTGCACCAGCTTCTGCTTGGGTACCGGTATGTCCAGCAGCGTGTAGGCCTGGCTGGGGTTTTCCGACATGCGGCCGCCCACCAGCAGGATCAGGTCCGCGTCGGCGACGCGCTTGAGCAGCGCGGGATTGATGCCCAGGCCCACGTCGCCGATGAAGCTGGGGTGGTCGGCCGGGAACAGCATCTGGCGGCGGAAAGACACGGCCGTGGGCAGCGCATGGCGCTGCGCAAAATCGGCGAACTGCTGCACCGCGCGGGCGTCCCAGCGCGTGCCGCCCAGGATGGCGACCGGATTCTTGGCTTCGGCCAGCAGCTTTTCCAGGTCGGCCAGTTGGCCGACCGTGGGGGCGGAATCAATGATTTCGTAACGCGGCGCGTCGGCGACCTTGGCGGCTTCGACCAGCATGTCCTCGGGCAGCGCGATCACGACCGGGCCGGGACGGCCCGAGGTGGCAATGTGGAAGGCGCGCGACACCAGTTCGGGAATGCGTTCGACCTGGTCGATCTCGGTGACCCACTTGGCTTGCGTGCCGAACACGGCGCGGTAATCCATTTCCTGGAAGGCTTCACGTTCGCGCATGCCGCGCTCGATCTGGCCGACGAACAGGATCAGGGGGGTGGAGTCCTGCTTGGCGATGTGCACGCCGGCCAGCGCGTTGGACGCGCCCGGGCCACGGGTCACCATGCAGATGCCGGGTTCGCCGGTCAGCTTGCCGTGGGCGTCGGCCATCATGGCCGCGCCGCCTTCCTGGCGGCACACCGTGACCTTGATGTCCGCATCGTGCAGGCCGTCCAGCACTGCCAGATAGCTTTCGCCGGGGACGCAGAAAACATGTTTGACGCCCTGCGCAACCAGCTGGTCGACCAGGATGTGACCGCCAAGGCGGGATTCTTGCTGGGACATGGGGGTGGTAGTCATGATGAGCCGAGGTTAGGACATCCGAGCATAATGTTCCTTGATCGCACAATGCAATTGATAAAATTGCACAATCTATTGACCCACCGGCACGACCTGCCATGCTGCGCCGCGGCAAGATCCGCGCGGCCGAGCGGCGGGGACGCCCGCCGGCACCTGGCGGTTCCCTCGATATGAGAAACGGCATTCCCAACCTGAGCGCCCTGCAGGCGTTTGAAGCGTCAGCCCGTCTGGGCAGCTTTTCCCGCGCGGCCGAGGAACTGTCCCTGACGCACAGCGCCGTCTATCGCCAGGTGGCCAGCCTGGAGGCGCGCCTGGGCGTGCAGCTGTTCACCCGGGTACGCCGGCGCATCGTGCTGACCGACCATGGGGCCGAGTACGCCGGCCGCATCCGCCACCATCTGGATCAGATCGAAAAAGACACCTTCGGCCTGGTCAGCCGCACCGGCATGGGCCGCAGCATCCATATCGCCGTGGTGCCCACCCTGGCGACGACCTGGCTGATCCCGCGCCTGGCGGATTTCCAGCGCGAGCATGGCGACATCACGGTCAGCCTGTCCGTGCGCACGTTGCCATTCCAGTTCAAGGACCAGCCCTTCGACGGAGCGCTGTATCACGGGGACGGATTGTGGCCAGGCACCCAGGGCGTGCTGCTGTTCCCCGAGCGCGAACTCGTGCCCGTGTGCGCGCCGGAGCTGGCGGCGCGCACGCCGGAGCCGGGCGTCAGCGCCTTGTCCGGCATGACCCATTTGCACCTGGCGTCACGGCCCGACGCCTGGCGCCAGTGGTACGCGGCCAATAGCCATCTTTATGGTCCGCACGCCGCCGGCGGCCCGCGCTACGAACTCTTCACCATGGTGATGGCGGCGGTGCAGGCCGGCCTGGGCGTCGGGCTGATGCCGCGCTTCCTGGCCCAGCCCGCGCTGGACCAGGGCACGCTGGCGATGCCCGTGCCGCAATCGCTGTCGGTCAGCCAGGGCTACTACTTCGGCTATCCGCAGCGCAGCGAACGCTCCGAGGCGCTCAAGCTCTTCGAGAGCTGGCTGAAGTCCGCCGCCGCGGGCGTGGGCGGACGCTGAGCCGTAGAATCCTGGCATGCCCGCGACCCGCCCCCCGCTTGAATCCCAGGCCGATATCGACGCCTTCATCGACGCCGTCTGGCTGGAAGACGGCCTGTCGGCCAACACCCTGGCTGCCTACCGGCGCGACCTGACGGGCTTTGCCCGTTGGCTGGAAGACCCCGAAGCCTATGCGCGCGAAATGGCCGACCGCCATGGCGATGCGGCACAGGCCCACGCGCTGCCTGCTGGACCCGCCAAGCCCTTGCGCGATGCCGGCAAGGCTGACATCGAAGCCTGGTTCGCCTTCCGCCACGAGGAAACCCGCGCCACCACCGCCAACCGCAGGCTGGCCGCGCTGCGCCGCTTCTACGCCTGGGCCTTGCGCGAGCACCGCGCCGAACGCGATCCCTGCCTGACGCTGATCGCGGCCAAGCAGCCGCCGCGCATGCCCAAGACGCTGTCCGAGCAGCAGGTGGATGCCTTGCTGCGCGCGCCCGACCTGGAGCAGGCCCGTGGCCTGCGCGACCGCGCGATGCTGGAAACGCTGTATGCCACGGGCTTGCGCGTGTCCGAGCTGGTGGGCATGCGCACGCTGGACGTGAGCCTGAACGAAGGCGTGGTGCGGGTGGTGCTGGGCAAGGGCGGCAAGGACCGACTGGTGCCGTTGGGCGCCGAGGCTGCGCATTGGATCGACCGCTACCTGAAGTCCGCGCGGCCAGAGCTGGCGGCCGGGCGCGTGAGCGATGCGCTCTTCATCACCGGCCGGGCCGAAGCGATGTCGCGCCAGGCGTTCTGGCAACTGGTGAAGAAGTACGCCTTGCTGGCGGACGTGCGCGCGCCGCTGTCGCCCCACGTGCTGCGGCACGCCTTCGCCACGCACCTGCTGAACCACGGCGCCGACCTGCGCGTGGTGCAGATGCTGCTGGGGCATGCCGACATTTCCACTACGCAGATCTACACGCACGTCGCGCGCGAACGCCTGAAGGCGCTGCACGCGACCCACCATCCCCGCGGCTAGCCGGCGCGCGCCGCTTCGAAATTCTTCTTTCACGCATAACCATGAGCAAAGCCCGCCACGTTTCCGAAACGCCCGCCACCCAGTTCCTCAAGCAGAACAAGGTGACGTACACGGAACATACCTATGACTACATCGACCATGGCGGCGCGGGCGAAGCCGCGCGCCAGTTGGGCCTGGATCCGCATGCGGTGGTGAAGACCCTGGTGATGGAGGACGAATCCGCCAAACCCCTCATCGTGGTCATGCACGGCGACCGCGAAGTTTCCACCAAGAACCTGGCGCGCCAGGCCGGGCTCAAGCGCGTCGAGCCCTGCAAACCCGAGGTCGCGCAGCGCCATTCGGGCTATCAGGTGGGTGGCACCTCGCCCTTCGGCACGCGCAAGAAGATGCCGGTGTGGGTCGAGGCCGAAGTGCTGGACTACCCGGTGGTCTACATCAACGGCGGGCGGCGCGGGTATCTGATCGGCATAGACCCCAAGGTACTGGTCACGCTGCTGGGCGCCAAGGGCGTAACCGTCGCGCTGGAATAGGGCGGGCTGGCGTGGGCGTGGTATTCCCATACCACCACCCAAGCCGATGGCGGCGTCACAATAGGGGCGTAGATCAAGAACCGGAGCCCGGCCACGGGCGCTGAACCGGCTTTCCGCCATCCCTAGGAGACAAACATGAGCAAGCGACTGTTGATGCTGGTCGGCGACTACGCCGAGGACTACGAGACCATGGTGCCGTACCAGACCCTGCTGACGGTGGGGCACACGGTGCATGCGGTATGCCCGGACAAGAAGGCGGGCGACACCATCGCGACTGCGATCCATGACTTCGAAGGCGCACAGACCTACACCGAAAAGCGCGGCCACAATTTCGCGCTGAACTATGACTTCGATCGCGTCGAGCCGTCGTCCTACGACGGCCTGGTGATTCCGGGCGGCCGCGCGCCGGAGTATCTGCGCCTGAACGAAAAGGTGCTGGACATCGTGCGCGCCTTCGACAAGGCGGGCAAGCCCATCGCGGCGGTCTGCCACGGCGCGCAACTGCTGGCCGCGGCCGGCATCCTGAAGGGCCGCACCTGCTCCGCCTATCCGGCGTGCGCACCGGAAGTGCGCCTGGCAGGCGGCACCTATGCCGAGATCGGCATCGACCAGGCCTACACCGACGGCAATCTGGTGACGGCGCCGGCCTGGCCCGCGCATCCGGCCTGGATGTCGCAATTCCTGGCGGTGTTGGGCACGAAGATCACGCCCTGATCTTCAACGCCACAAAGCGCCAGGGCCGCACACATGCGGCCCTGGCGCTTTTCCTTTACGGCTTGGAAATCAGGCGAAATCGAGCACGATGCGGCCTTCGATCTGGCCGCGCCGCATGCGGTCGAACACGTCGTTGATGTTCTCCAGGCTTTCGGTGGCGACAGTGGCGTGCACCTTCCCCTCTTCGGCGAACTGCAGCGATTCCTGCAGGTCCAGGCGCGAACCCACGATGGAGCCGCGCACGGTGACGCCGTTGAGCACCATGTCGAAGATCGACAGCGGGAAGTCGCCCGGCGGCAGGCCGTTGAGCGCCACGGTCCCGCCGCGGCGCACCATGCCCAGCGCCTGCTCGAAGGCCTTGGGCGATACCGCCGTGATCAGCGCGCCGTGCGCGCCGCCGATCTCGCGCTTGAGGTAGGCGGCCGGGTCGGTAGTCTTGGCGTTGACCGTGACCTCGGCGCCCAGGCGGCGGGCGAAGTCCAGCTTGGCGTCGTCGATGTCCACCGCGGCCACGTTCAGGCCCATGGCCTTGGCGTACTGCACCGCCATGTGGCCCAATCCGCCAATGCCCGAGATCACCACCCAGTTGCCCGGACGGGTGTCCGTCATCTTCAGGCCCTTGTAGACGGTCACGCCGGCGCACAGCACGGGCGCGACCTCGACGAAACCGACGTTCTTGGGCAGCAGGCCCACGTAGTTGGCGTCAGCCAGCGCGTATTCGGCGAAGCCGCCGTTCACGGAGTAACCGGCGTTCTTCTGTGTTTCGCACAGCGTTTCCCAGCCGCCCAGGCAATGCTCGCAATGCCCGCAGGCGGAATACAGCCAGGGTATGCCGACGCGGTCGCCTTCCTTCACATGGGTCACGCCCGCGCCCACCGCGACCACATGGCCGACGCCCTCGTGACCGGGAATGAAGGGCGGGTTGGGCTTGACGGGCCAGTCGCCTTCGACCGCGTGCAGGTCGGTGTGGCAGACCCCGCAGGCTTCAATCTTTACCAGCAATTCGCCCGGACCCGGGCGCGGCACCGCGACTTCTTCGATTGCCAGGGGCTTGCCGAATGCTCGTGCAACCGCTGCTTTCATGGTTTTATCCATCACTGCCTCCGAAGTCTGATCAAGATTCCTTATGCTCGAACGTGGACGCTTTCCCGACCATGATTTATATCAACCGAGCGGGCTGCCCGCCGATGCCGGAAACGTGTGGTTGCAGAAAGAGGCCGGCCGCCGCACCCTTGCCCGGGCCGCGGCAAACGGCGTACAGTCAGCCGTAGGCCTCCCGGCCCAGGCCTCGCGCCCAGTCCCGAGTTCCAGGAGCTCCCATGTGTGAAATCTTCATCCGCGCCAGCGAACAGTCCTACGCGCCCGAAACCCGTTCGCTGCGGCTGCATGGCGTGGCTACCAGCCTGAGGCTGGAACAGTTGTTCTGGCAGGTATTGGAAGAAATCGCCGGCCGGGACGGCATGCGCGTGACGCAGCTGATCGAACGTTTGTACGACGAACTGATCGAGTATCGCGGCGAGGCCGCCAATTTCACGTCGTTCCTGCGCGTATGCTGCCTGCGCTACCAACTGTTGCAGGCGGAGGGCCGCATTCCGTTGGATGCGGCCGTGCCGATCCGTTCGCTCAACCCGCAGGCCGTGCTGGAAGGCTTGCCGCCCACGCTGTACGACGCCCAGCCTCTGCGCCCGAAACGCAAGGCCGCTTAATCCGCCAACACTGGCGCCGCCGCCACGGCAAAAAGCGAAGGGCCCGAATTTTCGGGCCCTTTGTTCATGTGGCGGTAGCGCAGCAGGCGGTCAGCCGCCAGACTGGATCGACGCCATCGCCACTTCATTCTGCACGATGCGGCGGATGCGCACCGCATCGCCGATGCGGGAGAGTTTGCCTTGTGAATCCAGCAGCACGATGGCCAGATCGCGGCCGTTGATGCGGGCCAGCATGACCAGGCATTCGCCGGCTTCGTTGATGTAGCCGGTCTTGGACACCTTGATGTCCCAGTCGGGCTTGCGCACCAGCAGGTTGGTGTTGCGGAAGGTCTGCGTGCGGTTGTTGACCTCGACGTCGTACTCGGTATCGGTGGAGTAGCGGTGGATCAGCGGGCGCTGGGAGGCCGCGCGCAGCAGTCGGGCCAGATCGTGCGGCGACGAGACGTTGTCGCTGGACAGGCCGGTGGGTTCGATGAAGCGGGTGCTGGTCATGCCCAGCGCCTGCGCCTTGGCGTTCATGGCGGCCACGAAAGCCGGCAGGCCGCCCGGATAGTGGCGGCCCAGCGCGTTGGCGGCGCGGTTCTCGGACGACATCAGAGCCAGGTGCAGCATGTCGCCGCGCGACAGCTTGGTGCCCACGCGCAGACGGGAGGTGGTGTGCTTGAGGCCGTCGACGTCTTCGTCGGTGATCTCCAGCATTTCGTCCATGGGCAGGTTGGCGTCGACCACGACGACGGCCGTCATCAGCTTCGAGATCGAAGCGATGGGGCGCACTACGTTTTCGTTCTTGGCGAAGATGACCGTGGACGTTTCCAGATCCTGCACGTAGGCGGTGCTGGAACGCAGGGCGGCGGCTTCGGCGCGCACCGAGGAGGCGGGCGGCGGCATGGCGGCCGAACCGACTGCGGCGGCAGCGGCGGCCCGTTGCGCGCGCGACGGCTTGTTTGGCTTGCCGTTCTTGCCGGCGGCCGCGCCCTTCTTGGGCGGCGTGCCCTTGGCTGCGACCTGCTTGCCGCCTTTGGGGGCGGCGGCTTTCTTGCCGGAGGAGGATTTGGGGGGAGCTTTCTTGGCGGAGGAGGCGGCTTGTTTGCCGGAGGCGCTCTTGCCGGAGCTGGCTTTGGGGGCCGGAGCCTTCTTTGCTTGTTGCGCCTTGCAGGCCGACGACTTGGCGTTGGTCTTGCAAGGGTCCGTATTCTTCGCGGCTTGGGCGGCGGGGGGCAGGAGCGCGCACACCGCCAGCGCCACAGGCGCTATCGCGTTCGCAATCGCACGTTTCCAGGGAAATGCCATGGTTTGAGCTGGCTTGTCAGTCTGTCAGTAAATGTTTCTTAAGCCGGCGTTTCGTCGGGCCAGAAAAAGTCCAGATGAATTAGAGGCTTACGCGTCGAATTTAAACAGCAATTTCAAGTTGCGCGCAAGGCGATTCGCTATCATCGTCCAAAAAAATAATAGTGACGTATTGACGCAGCTTCAATTCGTCACAAGACAAGTGCGAGAAGCTAACGGCAGGCCGCGCGTGAGCGTAGCCCGGATTAACCCTCATCCGGCTGAACGCGCGAGGTTTTTGTCCATGCCGGAGCAGGCAAACCGCGCTCACAAAAGCGCAGGGCTTCGGGC
The DNA here is from genome assembly GCF_014851465.1 of Achromobacter sp. ACM04. Lineage (NCBI taxonomy): Bacteria > Pseudomonadati > Pseudomonadota > Betaproteobacteria > Burkholderiales > Alcaligenaceae > Achromobacter > Achromobacter sp. ACM04. The sequence continues at coordinate 179,598 of NZ_JACUZS010000002.1, read as the reverse complement.
GCGTAGGGGGATGCAGGGAAGGGGGGCGTCGGAACCGACGCCAGAGATGGCCTCGCCGGGTGGAATCGAACCACCAATTGACCCTTAGGAGGGGCCGGTTATATCCATTTAACTACGGCGAGACTATTGCTGATCAGGCGGCAGCGTCGGTCGAGTGATCGCGCTTGCTTGCTAAGGCCTTGATATCGCTACGATTCTGTCGGCCCTGAGTTTATCACTGGGGGCACGGGTTTCGGCGCAGGACGCAAGTCTATCAGCAGGCGGCGCAAGCCCCAAATCCGTTGCCCTGCAACCCGGCTCGCTGGACCCGACGCCCAACGTGGCTATTGCCGGAGCGCGGAGGCTATTTGTATATGATGACCGGGTCCCGCGCTGCGCGCCGGACCGTCCCGTGGAGGGGGCGACGAACAAAACAACGAAAAACGGGTTTCATGTCTAACCAAACCGATACGAATTTCATCCGTACCCTGATCGTGGGTACGCTGGTGGTGCTGCTCGCGATGGGGGTGCGCGCCACCTTCGGGCTCTTCATGCAGCCGATGGGGCTGGCGCAAGGCTGGGGACGCGAAGTGTTCTCCATGGCCTTCGCTTTGCAGAACCTGGTGTGGGGCGTGGCCTGTATCTTCATGGGCATCATGGCCGACCGCTACGGTTCGGGCCGCACCATCGCGCTGGGCGCGCTGCTGTACATGCTGGGCATGATAGGCACGCGCTTCGCCACGGATGAAGCCACGCTCTATCTGACGGCCGGCGTGCTGGTCGGATTGGGCCAGGCCGGCACGACCTTTCCGGTGATCCTGCCCGTGGTGGCCCGCGCGGTTCCGCCCGCCTACCGCAGCACGGCGATGGGCATCGCCAGCGCTGGCGGCTCGCTCGGTCAGTTTGCCGTGGTGCCCACGGGACAGGTGCTGATCAGCGGCCTGGACTGGACGGGCGCATTGTGGGTGCTGTCGCTGTTCGTCGCTTGCGGCGCCCCCCTGGCGTATTTCCTGCGCGGACGTCCGCAGGCCCACACCGGGCCGCAGCAATCGCTGGCCTCGGCGGTCAAGCAGGCGGTACGCCACCCCTCGTTCCATTTCCTGTTCTGGAGCTACTTCGTCTGCGGCTTCCACACCGCCTTCATCACGCTGCACTTGCCCGCCTATGTCACGGACGGCGGCCTGAGCGCGGGGCAGGGCGCGACCGCCATTGCGCTGATCGGCCTGTTCAACGTGCTGGGCTCGTTCTATGCCGGCAAGCTGGGCGGCAAGTACAGCAAGAAACGGCTCCTCGCCGTGGTGTACGGCATGCGCGCCTTCGGCATTCTGCTGTTGCTCTGGATGCCGTTGTCGCCATGGGTGCTGTACGCCTTCGCCGCGTGGATGGGTTTGTTCTGGCTGGGGACCGTGCCGCTCACGCAAGGCCTGATCGGCCAGATCTACGGCCTGCGCTATGCGGCCACGCTGTCGGGCATCGTCTTCCTGGGGCACCAGCTGGGCAGTTTCATCGGCGTGTGGCTGGGCGGATATGCCTATGCCAAGACCGGCAATTACGACGCCGTCTGGTGGCTGGGCGTGGCCCTGGCCGTCATCGCGGCGCTGTTGTGCCTGCCGGTGCGCGAACAGCCGGTTGCCCAGCCGGCCGCGGCCTGAGACGTTCATGAACCCTGCCAATCGTTCCGCGCCCGCCGCCCGCCGCCATCGCGGCTGGCGCGCGATTGGCGCGCTGGCCCTGGTTGCCGTCCTGGGCCTGGCTTTCTGGGGCTACACCACGCCGGAAATGCAGATCCACTGGGAAAACCTGGCCGCGCTCTGCGGCTTCTAGGCGCTTTTTCCGCTCGGCCTCGCGGTATCCTACGGCGGTATTTCTCCCCTCATCGCGCGCCGCCTGCGGGCGGGCGCTACGGATGCCCATGCAGGACTCATCGCCCTCCTATCCCGATCTATCGCTGCCGGACATCGGCGGCATGCCTGCCGCCGACACGCTGGTGCTGACGGTGAACAACCGCCTGTCGCGCCGGCTTACGCTGGAGCTGGCGGGCCTGCTGCGCCAGGAGCGCCAGGTCAGCGAGTTGCCGCGCATATTGCCGCTGTCCGCCTGGCTGGCCGATGCCGCCAATGAACTCGCGTTCGAGACGGATGGCGATGTGCCTGCCTATCGGCTGGACAGTTTCGCCACGCAACTGGTGTGGACCGAGGCGATCCGCGCTGAAGAAGCCGAGCGCGTGCTGTTGGATGCGAGCCAGGCCGCGCGCTTGTCGATGGATGCAGACCTGCTGATGGACGAATGGCAACTGCACGTGCCTTCGGGCGCGGATACCGACGAATACCGCGGCTTCGCGAAATGGCGGGTTCGCTACCGCCAGGCGCTGGCCGGCATCGATGCCGAGGATGCCAACCAGGGCTATGCGCGCGTACTGCGGGCGCTGGAGGACGGACGCCTGCCCGTGCCGCGCCAACTTGTGCTGGCCGGATTCACGGACATGTCGCCGCGCTTTCGCCGGCTGCTGCAGGCGTTTGAAGAGCAGGGCGCGGCCGTTGCGCAGTGGCGCGACGCGCAGCGCATTGAAACGCCGGCGCGCAGGTTCGAGGCCGCCGATCAAGGCGCGGAATGGCGCGCTGCCGCGGCCTGGGCGGCCGAGCGCTTGAAAATGCATCCCCATGGCCGCTACGCCATCGTCTCGCCCCAACTGGAGGCGGAATCGCCGTTCGCGCGGCGGGTGCTGAGCCAGGCCCTGGCCGGGCGTGGCGGCGAAGCCGCGTACGCCTTCAACGTGGCGGTGGGGCGGCCGTTGAACGAATGGCCGATGGCGCGCGCCGCGCTCGCTTGGTTGCGCGCCCTGGCCGAATGCGCGCCGGGCAAGGGCTGTGGCGTGGAGGTGCTGGGCGCGGCCCTGTTGGGCGGGCATTGCGCGGGCGACGTGCGCGACCGCGCGCGGCTGGCCTCGATCGACGCGCGCTGGCGGCGCCAGGCGCAACTGCATGTCGGCCCGCAGGATTGGCGCAAGCTGCTGGAGGACTTGCCAGTGTTGGCGCAGGCCTGGAATCAGGCCATGGAAATCTGGACGCAGGGCGGCCGCCAGGCCACTTGCGACGTGTGGATGTTGCGCATGAAGGCCGCGCTGATGGCGCTGGGCTTTCCCGGCGAAGGCGTGCTGGACAGCGTCGGCTATCAGGTGATGGGCGCCTTGGGCGATGCGCTGGGCAGTTTTTCGGCGCTGGCGCCGGCCGCCGGGCGCCTGGGCGGCGTGGCCGCCGTGAACCTGCTGGAAAGCGTGGCGCGTTCCGCCTCGTTCCAGCCGCAACGCGATCCGCAGGCGCGCCTGGACGTGCTGGGTTTGCTGGAAGCCGAGGGCGGCTATTGGGACGGCGTCTGGGTGTTGGGCCTGACCGATGACGTGTTGCCGGCCTCGCCCAAGCCCAATCCGCTGTTGCCGCTGGCAGTGTTGCGCCAGGCCAAGGCGCCGCGCGCCACGCCCGAGCGCGAACGCGAATGGGCCGAAGGCATGTACGCGGCATTGTGTCGCTGCGCGCCCGAGATCATCGTCAGCCACGCGCACATGGACGGCGAACGCGAGCTGCGTCCGTCGCCGCTGATCGCGGCGGCAGCGCTGACGGACTGGACGCCCGCGGCGGCGCAAGCGTTGCCGGTCTTGCCGCAGGAATCGCTGGACGACGCGCAAGGACCCGCTCTGGCGGCCGGCAATCGTGGCGGCGGCGGCCTGGACGTGCTGGACACGCAGGCGCGCAATCCGCTGTGGGCCTTCGTGCGGCATCGCCTGGGCGGCCGCGAAATGGCGCCCTATGCGGATGCGGCCACGGTCAACGTGCGCGGCCAGTTTTTGCACAAGGCGCTGGAACTGGTGTGGGGCATGATGCCCGACCAGGACGCGCTACACGAAGTCATGGCCACGGGCCGCCTGCCTGCCTTGCTGGAGCAGGCGGTGGCGCAAGCCGCGGACGAGGAACTGAAAGACTACGCGCCCGCCTTGCGCACGCTGGAATGCCAGCGCGCCCAGGCCGTGCTGGCGTCCTGGCTGGATATGGAAGCGCAGCGCCTGCCCTTCGCGGTGGCGCAGGTGGAAAAGAACCATCAATGGCAGCGCGGCGCGCTCAACCTGAAGCTGCGGCTGGACCGCATCGATACCCTCGGCGATGGCCGCAATGTCATCGTCGATTACAAGACCGGCGTGGCGGCGGCCAAGCCCGAACCCGACTGGTCGCGCAGTCGCCCCGTGAACGTGCAGTTGCCGTTCTATGCCTCGGTGCTGGCGGACGCCGCGGGCGGCGAAGTGGCGGGCCTGGTGCTGGCGCAGATCCATGCGCGGCAGGTCGCCGCACAAGGCCTGGCCGACGAGGACCTGGGCGTGCCCGGCGTTACGCTGGCCAGCGACAGCAAGTACTTCGACGGGCTGTCCTGGCCGGAGATCCGGCAGCGCTGGCGCAGTGCCATCGAAGCGCTGGCCGACGAGTACGCCGCGGGCTACGCGGCCAACGTCGCGTATCGCCGCGACGACCTGAAATACTGCGATGCATTGCCGTTCCTGCGTTTGCATCTAGACGACGAGGACGCATGAGCCATGGCTGAACAAGAACGCTTGCCGCATGACCATATGGCGCGCGCCGACGCGCTGGATCCGACCCGTTCGTTTCTGGTGCAGGCGCCCGCCGGCTCGGGCAAGACCGAGCTGCTGACGGATCGCATCCTGGCGCTGCTGGCCACTGTGAACCGTCCGGAAGAAATCGTCGCCATCACCTTCACGCGCAAGGCCGCGTCGGAGATGCACGCGCGCGTGCTGAGCAAGCTGCGCCGCGGACTGGATGCGCCGCCCGAAGCCATGCACGAGCGCCGCAGCTGGGAACTCGCGCGCGCCGCATTGGCGCGCAACGACGAGCAGGGCTGGCATCTGCTGGACCATCCCGCGCGCCTGGCCATCCGCACCATCGACTCCTTCTGCGCGGGCCTGGTGCGCAGCATGCCTTGGTTGTCGGAGCTGGGCGGCATGCCCGAGATCACGGATGATGCGCGCACCCACTACGAGGCGGCGGCGCGCGCCACCCTGGACCTTGCCGACGACTACGAGGCCGTGCGCATCCTCCTCAAGCATCTGGACGTGGACGTGCAGGCCGCCAAGGAGGCCATCGCCGACATGCTGGGTCAACGTGACCAGTGGCTGCCACTGCTGCGCCACGGCTCCGACCGCGAGGGCATGGAAGCCATGCTGGCCGAGGCCATCGGCGAAGACCTGGACGCGCTCAGCGAGGCCATGCCCTATGGCTGGGCCGAAGCGCTATGCGGCCCGGCGCGGCTGGCTGCCGCCAATCTGCAGGATGGAGAGACCGAAAACAAGCTGCTGGCCTTGCTGGACTGGACAGAAGAGCCTCCGCCTGACGCCGAAGCGCTGGAGCTCTGGCAAGCCGTGGCGCATCTGCTGCTGACGGGCACCGGCACCTTGCGCAAGACCGTCAACAAGAACCTGGGCTTTCCTGCCAAGTGCGCGCACAAGGACCCGTTCGTGGCGTGGCTGGAAGCCGCCGACCCGGACGCAGTCTGGGTGCGCCGCCTGCATGCGGTGCGCGACGTGCCCGCGCCACATTTCACCGATGCGCAATGGGAAGTGCTGGGCGCGCAGCTGATGACGCTGGCGCTGGCGGTGGCGCAGTTGCGGCTGCGCTTCGCCGACACGGGCGAGGTGGATTTCATCGAAATCTCGCAGCGCGCCGCGGCCGCGCTGGGCAGCGCCGACGATCCGGGCGAACTGCTGCTGAAGCTGGACGCCTCGATCCGCCATCTGCTCATCGACGAATTCCAGGACACCAGCCAGACCCAGCTGGACCTGCTGCGCACGCTGACCTCGGGCTGGCAGCAGGGCGACGGCCGCAGTCTGTTCCTGGTGGGCGACCCGATGCAGTCCATCTACCGTTTCCGCAAGGCGGAAGTGGGCCTGTTCCTGGAAGTCGCCGACATCGGCGTAGGCGAACTGCAGCCGGATTTCCTCAACCTTACCGACAACTTCCGCTCGCAGGCGGGCATCGTCGAATGGGTCAACCAGTCGTTTGCGCAGTTGCTGCCCCGGCGCAGCGATGCGGCGGCGGGAGCCATCGCCTACAGCCCGTCCACCGCTTTCCATGAAGCGCTGCCGGAACCCGCTGTGCGCTTTCACCCGGCCTGGTCGCGCGAGGGCGCGGCCCCCGCGGAAGCGCAGGCTGAAGACATTGCGGTGGACCTGGTACGCCAGGCGCTGATCGACCACAAGGGGGCCAAGCATCCCGTCGCCGTGCTGGTGCGGGCACGCAGCCATCTGGGCAACCTGACCCGCCGCCTGGCGCAGGAAGGCATACGCTGCCGCGCGGTGGACCTGGTGCCGCTGGCGCTGCGGCCGGTGGTGGCAGACCTGGTGCAACTGGTGCGGGCCTTGTCGCATGCAGGCGACCGTCTGGCCTGGCTGTCGGTGCTGCGCGCGCCGTACTGCGGCTTGACGCTGACATCCCTGCAGCGCTTATTCGGCGACGACCACATCACGCCGGTGCCGGTGCTGCTGGAGCGCGCCCTGCGCATCGCGCCGCAGACCGTACCTTCATCCGCCACCAGCGCGCCTCAGGGGTCATTGTTCGACGCGGCGCCCGCAGCGCCGGACACGCCATCGGCGCAAAGCGTGCTCGGCGCCGACGAGTTCGAGCGCTTGCGTCAGGTGGCGGGCATCCTGCTCGACAAGCGCAACGCCTCGGGCGCCATGCCTTTCGCGGCGTGGGTGGAGTCGCTGTGGCGCCGCCTGGGCGGTCCTGCGCTGTATGCCGGACTGTCTGTCGCCAACGACGCGGAAAGCCTGTTCCAGCTGGTCGAGCGCCTGGCGCCGCACGGCGCCATCGACGTCGCGGCCCTGGACGCCGGCATCGCGCGCTTGTTCGCCGCGCCGGACGCGGCGGACGAAGACACGGGCGCGGTCGAAATCATGACCATGCACAAGTCCAAGGGACTGCAGTTCGAAACCGTCATCCTGTACGGCCTGCACCGCGCGCCGCGCGGCGATCAGGCGCCGCTCGTGCGCTTTGAGCAGAGCGGCGGCCGCGTGCTGTTCGGTCCGGTAAAGCCGCGCGCCGAAACCGAGGCCGACCCCCTGTCGCGCTACCTGGGCGCGCGCGAGGCGCGCCGCGCATCCTACGAAATCGATCGCCTGCTGTATGTGGCAGCGACGCGGGCGCGCAAGCGCCTGCACCTCGTGGGCCACGTGTCGGTGGACGAAGCCAGCGGCCAGGTCAAGACGCCGTCCTCCGCCAGCCTGCTGGGCCGCTTGTGGCCCTGCCTGGCCATACCGACACCGCCGTCGCTGGATGGCGAAACAGTGGTGCAGGAAGCCGACGGCCCCGAGTGGCAGGGCGAACCCTTGCGGCGCGTGGACCGCGCGGGCCTGGCGCAATTGGCGCGCGTGGCGGACGTGGCGGTCAGCCCCGGCTTTGGCGCCGCAGCGCGCGGCGCCTGGGGCGATGGCGGCGAACATCCCGCCTGGCAACTGGAGGCCGGCTACGACGCCGCCATCGGCACCTTGTCGCATGCCTGGCTGGCGCGCATCGGCCAGGACGGCGTTCACGCCTGGTCCGCCGACGCGCTGGCCGAACGCCTGCCCGCCATGCGCCGTCAACTCACGCGCGCCGGCATCCCCGCCAGCCAGGCCGACGCCGCCTCCGAGGCCGTGCTCGAAACCCTGCAAGCCACCCTGGCCGACGAACGTGGCCTGTGGCTTTTGTCCCAATCCGGCGCCCGCCGCGAATGGCCCCTGATCGACGCCGCCGGCAAGGTGTCCGTCATCGACCTGGCCCTCAGCACCGAAGACGGCTGGCTCATCGTCGACTACAAAACCGGCCGCCCGCACCCCGGCGAAACCCCCACCGCCTTCGCTGCTCGCATGCGCCAACGCCACGGCGACCAACTCCTGCGCTACTGCGCCCAAGTCACCGCCCTCGACGGCCGCACCGCCCGCGCCGCCCTCTACTTCCCAAGAGCACGCGCCTGGATCGACCTGAAGGAATAGCGCAGAGACAAAAGGAGTAGAGAGGGTGTAGAGAGGCAAAGCGAAGCGAGCCGAAAGGACCAGCGAAGCGACGTCCCAACCCCCTCCCCCTCGGGGGGAGGGCTGGGGAGGGGGCGCACATTCAGCCCCCCGGGGCCCGCCAGCCGAGAGGCTAGCAAGCAAGCGAAGCGCAGCTCTGCTAGAATCTCGGCTGGCGGGCCCCTCCGCATGGTTCGGCGGTGAACCTGGTCAGGTCGGGAACGAAGCAGCCATAGTCGTTTAGGGTCAGTGCCGGAGTAAGGCTCGCCAACCGGATTCTTCAAAGCAGCGCGTCATGACTATCCATGATGTCGCCGCTTTCAAGGGGGACGGGGTTATTTTCCAAGGATACGTTCCACGGGAATAAGCCCGTCCCCTTTGCGTTTCAGGCCGCGCTGAGCATGGGTTGCCATGCTTCGCGCCGAACCCCGGCAGCTGGACCGGCCATTTCGGGCCAGCTTGCGAAACAGGCTCTACAATCCACCCATGACTTATCTGGTACTGGCCCGCAAGTGGCGGCCGAGATCGTTCGATACCCTCGTGGGACAGGATCACGTGGTGCGCGCGCTGACGCATGCGCTCGATACCCAACGCCTGCATCACGCCTGGCTGTTCACGGGAACCCGCGGCGTCGGCAAGACCACGCTCTCGCGCATCCTGGCGAAGTCCCTCAACTGCGAAACAGGCATCACGTCCAAGCCTTGCGGCGTCTGTCGCGCCTGCACGGAGATCGATGCCGGGCGTTTCGTCGACTACCTTGAGCTGGACGCGGCCTCGAACCGCGGCGTCGAGGAAATGACGCAGTTGCTGGAGCAGGCGGTGTACGCGCCGGGCGCAGGGCGCTTCAAGGTCTACATGATCGACGAAGTCCACATGCTGACCGGGCATGCGTTCAACGCCATGCTCAAGACACTGGAAGAGCCGCCGCCGCACGTCAAATTCATCCTCGCGACCACCGACCCGCAGAAGATTCCGGTGACGGTGCTGTCGCGCTGCCTGCAGTTCAACCTGAAGCAGATGCCGGCCGATTCCATCGTCGGCCATCTGCAGGCCGTGCTCGGCCAGGAAGCGGTGGGCTTCGACGTGCCGGCCTTGCGGCTGATCGGGCAGGCGGCCGCGGGCTCCATGCGCGACGCGCTGTCGCTGACCGACCAGGCCATTGCCTATAGCGCTGGCAACCTGACCGAGGACGCCGTGCGCGGCATGCTCGGCACCATCGACCAGCGGCATCTGGTGCGCCTGCTGGATGCGCTGTCCGCTGGCGACGCCAAGAGCGTGCTGGCGGTGGCGGATGAACTGGCCATCCGCGGCCTGTCCTATGCTGGCGCCTTGGCCGACCTGGCCGTGCTGCTGTCGCGCGTCGCCATCGAGCAGCGCGTGCGCGGCGTGACCCCCGCCGAGGATCCGCTGGCCGGCGACATTGCCCGGCTGGCGCTGGCTCTGCACCCGGACGCGGTGCAGCTGTTCTATTCCGTGGCGGTGCACAGCCGCAGCGAACTGACCCTGGCGCCCGACGAGTACGCGGGCTTCATCATGGCCTGCCTGCGCATGCTGGCGCTCAATGGCGACGCCGGCCCGCAGACCGCGCTCGAAGCGCCCGCCGCGCCGGCCCGTCAGACTGCCGATGCGGCCGCAGCGCCGGCGGCAGTTGCCGCGCCTGCGTCCGCCGCGGCGCAGCCCCAGCCCGCGCCGGCAGCCGTTCAGCCCGCAGCCGCACCAGCGGTTGCGGAGCCTGCACCGGTCGCCGCGATTCCGGCGCCGCCCGTGGCCGCGCAGGCTCCTGCTCCGGCTGAGTCCGCGGCTCCCGCAGCCGTCGCGCAGAAGGCTGAACCGGCGCCTGCCGCGGCGGAACCCGAACCTGCCGCGTTGGAACAAACTTCGCAAGCCACCCGGCCCGGCAGCGTGCCGCCCTGGGAAGAACTGCCTGCCGATGCGCCGGCCATGTCCGAGTCCGAAGCTGGCAAGACCGCTGGTTCGGCCGCGCTGGCGATCACGCCCGCGACCGCCGCAGCCATCGCGCCCGCGCCCGCGCCCCAAACCGATGATGGCGAAGGCCCGCCCGCCTGGGTCGACGAAGAAATCCCGTTCGAAGCCGAAGGCGGCTTTGCGCCGGACAACGGCTTTACGTCGGATCCCGACGACGATGATTTCGAAACCCTGGCCAGCGCGCCCTCGGCCGCGCCGCCGCCAGCGGCCCGCCGCGAAGGTCCGGCGCCCGCGCGCAAGCGGCAGTCGTCGCGCGCCCGCCTGACGGACATGACGTCGGAAACCTGGCCCGAGCTGGCTGCGCGCCTGCCGGTCACCGGCTTGGCGGCGGAACTGGCGCGCCAGAGCGCATGGGCCGGCGTGCAGGGCGATGCCGTCATCCTGCGCGTGGCCGTCAAGACGCTGGCCGAAAGCGAAAGCCGCGTCCGTCTGCAGACGGTGTTGTGCGAACATTTCGGCCAAGGCATACGGCTGGACGTCGAGGTCGGCGTGACGGGCGAGGCGACGGCGCATGCCGTGGCCCAGGCCGAACGCGCCGCCCGCCAGCAGGCCGCCGAAGAGGCGGTCGCGGTCGACCCGTTCGTACAGGCGCTCGTCGCCGATTTCGGCGGCCAGGTCGTCGCCGGCTCGATCCGCCACGTAGATTCCCCCGCCGCCGCTGCCTGAAGCGGCGGCCATCTCTCATTCCCCTCGTTCAAGGAAGCATCGATCATGATGAAAGGACAACTGGCCGGCCTGATGCGCCAGGCGCAGCAAATGCAGGAAAACATGAAGAAGGCGCAGGACGCGCTGGCCGAGATCCAGGTCGAAGGCGCCTCCGGCGGCGGCCTGGTCAAGGTCACCATGACCTGCCGCCACGACGTCAAGCGCGTGGCCATCGATCCGTCGCTGCTGGGCGACGACAAGGACATGCTGGAAGACCTGGTCGCCGCCGCGTTCAACGACGCGCTGCGCAAGGCCGAAGCCACCTCGCAGGAAAAGATGGCCTCGGTCACCGCCGGCATGCCGCTGCCCCCGGGCATGAAGCTGCCGTTCTGAACGCAGCCCCAAAGCCGCAATGGACCCGCTACTGCCTGAACCCGAGCCGCTCGTCTCGCTGATCGAGGCGCTGCGGCGCCTGCCCGGCGTGGGCGTGCGTTCTGCCCGGCGCATGGCCTATCACCTGCTGCAGCATGACCCGCAAGGCGCGGACATGCTGGGGCAGGCGTTGGCGGGCGCGGTGCGGGACCTGAAGCATTGCGCCCGCTGCAACAGTTTCTCGGAAGAGGAAGTCTGCGGCACCTGCATCAATCCCAAGCGCGATCCCTCGCTGCTGTGCATCGTCGAGACGCCGGCCGATCAGAACATGATCGAGTCCAGCCACGGCTATCGCGGCCTGTATTACGTGCTGATGGGCCGCGTCGCGCCGCTCGAAGGGATCGGTCCGCGCGAGCTGGATTTCGAGCGGGTGATCAAGCGCGCGACCGACGGCGTGGTGCAGGAGGTCATCCTGGCCACCAACTTCACCGCCGAAGGCGAAACCACCGCCCACTTCCTGGGCGAAGCGCTGGGCGAGCGCGGCCTGCGGGTCACGCGGCTGGCGCGCGGCGTGCCTGCCGGCAGCGAGCTGGAATACGTCGACGCCGGGACCATCGCCTGGGCCCTGATGGAGCGCAAGACCACCTGATTCCGCAGTACCAGAACGCCTTGCCGGCAACGTATCGGCAACGGCAAAAACCGTGAGGAAGACAAGCCATGTCAGCGCTGACCGGACTGAAGGTCCTGGAACTCGGCACGCTCATTGCCGGCCCGTTCGCCGCGCGCATCTTCGGCGAATTCGGCGCCGATGTCATCAAGGTGGAAACGCCCCACGGGCCTGACGGCACGGGCGGCGGCGACCCCATCCGCAGCTGGCGCCATCTGCACGAGGGCAATTCCCTTTGGTGGACGGTGCAGGCCCGCAACAAGCAATCCATCGCACTCAACCTGAAAGATCCACGCGCGCGGGAGATCGCCCGCAAGCTGGCGCTGGACGCCGACGTGGTGGTCGAGAACTACCGGCCGGGCGTGCTGGAGAAGTGGGGGCTGGGCTACGAGCAGCTGCGCGCCATCAACCCCGCGCTCATCATGGTGCGCCTGTCCGGCTATGGGCAGACGGGGCCCATGAAGGACCAGCCGGGCTTTGGCGCCATCGGCGAATCCATGGGCGGGCTGCGCTACGTGTCGGGCCATCCCGACCGGCCGCCCCTGCGAGTGGGCATCTCCATCGGCGATTCCATCGCCGCCTTGCACGGCGTGATCGGCGCGATGATGGCGCTGCGGCACCGCGACGCCACCGGCGGGCGCTGGAACGGCAAGCAGGGCGCGGAGTGCCAGGCGGGGCAGGGCCAGATGGTGGACGTGGCGCTGTACGAGGCCGTATTCAACATGATGGAAAGCCTGGTGCCAGAGTACGACGTGGCCGGCGTGGTGCGCGAGCGTACTGGCGGCGCGCTGCCCGGCATCGTGCCTTCGAATACCTACACCACCCGTGATGGCCAGAACATCGTCATCGCCGGCAACGGCGACGCGATCTTCCACCGGCTGATGCGCGCCATCGGCCGTGACGATCTGGCCACGGATCCGGGGCTGGTGCGCAACGACGGCCGCGCCAAGCGCGTGGACGAGATCGACGGCGCCATCCAGCAGTGGTGCGGCGCGCGCGGCATCGAAGAGGCGCTGGGCGCGCTGAAGGGCGCCGACGTGCCGGTGGGCAAGATCTACAGCGTGGCCGACATGTTCAGCGATCCGCAGTTCCTGGCGCGCCGCATGATAGAGCAGCACCGCTTCCCTGACGGCACGCCGGTCAAGCTGCCGGCCGTCGTGCCCAAGCTGTCCGAGACGCCCGGCGAGACGCGCTGGGTGGGGCCCGTATTAGGGGAACATACCGAGGAAGTCCTGAAATCGCTGGGGTATGATTCAGCGGCTATAGAAGAGCTGGCAAAGACCGGCGCTATCGGTCTGCCCGACAACTAGGAGACAAGCACATGTCAGTCACTCGCCGTGATCTGCTCAAGATGGCCGGCGCCGCCGGCGTCATGGGCATGGCGCCCGCCATCGTGCGCGCGCAGAAGCTGGAGAAGACCAAGGTCCAGATCGCAGTCGGCGGCAAGCCGCTGATCTACTATCTCCCCCTGTCCATCGCGGAAGCCCGCGGCTACTTCAAGGACGAAGGGCTGGACGTCAGCATCGCCGACTTCGCGGGTGGCTCCAAGGCCTTGCAGGCCGTGGTGGGAGGCAGCGCCGACATCGTGTCGGGCGCGTTCGAACACACTTTGTCCATGCAATCCAAGGGCCAGGCCTACCGCGCCTTCGTGCTGCAGGGCCGCGCGCCGATGATAGGCGTGGGCGTGTCCAAGAAGAACCTGCCCAACTACAAGAGCGCCGCCGACCTGAAGGGCAAGAAGATCGGCGTGACCGCGCCGGGCTCGTCCACCAACATGGTGGTCAGCTTCTTCCTCGCCAAGCACGGCCTGAAGGCCTCGGATGTGTCCATCATCGGCGTGGGCGCCGGCGCCGGCGCAGTGACCGCGCTGCGCAGCGGCCAGATCGACGCCATCTCCAACACCGACCCCGTGGTGTCGATGCTGGAAATGCCGGGCGACATCCAGATCATCGTCGATACGCGCACGCTCAAGGACACCAAGGAAATCTTCGGCGGCAACATGCCGGCGGGCTGCCTGTACGCCCCGCAGGCCTTCCTTGACGCCAATCCCAACACCACCCAGGCCCTGGCCAACGCGCTGGTGCGCGCCGACAAGTGGATCCAGAAGGCCGGCGCCGACGAAATCGCCAAGGTCGTGCCGGAAACCTATCTGCTGGGCGATCCGGCCGTCTACAAGGCCGCCATCGCCAAGAGCCTGGAAGGCCTGTCGCCGGACGGCCTGATCCCCGAGGATGGCGCCGCCACTGCGCTCAAGGCGCTGGCTGCCTACCAGGCGGATTTCGACGGCTCCAAGATCGACCCGTCCAAGGTCTGGACCAACGACTACGCGCGCCGCGCCAACGAGAAGTACCCCAATGGCTGAAGCCGCGCTGTCGCTGGAAAACATCAGCTGCACCTTTGTCTCCCGCGACGACCGCTCGCAGCGCTACACCGCCGTCAGCGACACGACCCTGGCCATCGCGCCAGGGGAGTTCGTGTCGGTGGTGGGTCCGACCGGATGCGGCAAGTCCACCCTGCTCAACGTCAGCGCCGGCTTGCTGGCGCCGTCCTCGGGCAGCGTGAAGGTGTTCGGGCAGCCCCTGTCCGGCATCAATGAGCGGGCCGGCTACATGTTCCAGGGCGAGGCCCTGCTGCCCTGGCGCAGCGCGCTGGACAACGTGGTGGCGGGCCTGGACTTTGCCGGCGTGCCTCGGCAACAGGCGCTGGAGCGCGGCCGCGAATGGATGCGCCGCGTGGGCCTGGGCGGCTTCGAGGGCCGTTATCCGCATCAGATGTCGGGCGGCATGCGCAAGCGCACGATGCTGGCGCAGACGCTGATCCGCGATCCCGACATCATCCTGATGGACGAGCCGTTCTCGGCGCTGGACATCCAGACGCGCCAGCTCATGGAGAACGAGGTCCTGGACCTGTGGATGGCCAAGCGCAAGGCCGTGCTCTTCATCACGCACGACCTGGACGAGGCCATCGCCATGAGCGATCGCGTGGTGGTGCTGTCGGCAGGGCCCGGCACGCACCCCATCGGCGAATTCGCCATCGACCTGCCGCGTCCGCGCGACGTGGCCGAAGTGCGCACGCATCCGCGCTTCGTGGAGCTGCACTCCGCCATCTGGGGCGTGCTGCGCGAAGAAGTTCTTAAGGGCTACGCCCAACAGAAGCGAGCCTAGGCCATGTCCAAGCTGATCAAACCCGGTTCGGCCAGCCTGCGCTTCTGGCAGTTGCTGCTGCTCGTCATCATTCTTCTCGTCTGGCATTTCGCGTCGCGCGATCCCAAGGTGGCCTTCTTTTTCGGCGAACCGCTGAAAGTGTGGGGCCGCATCTGGGCCTGGTTCGTGACCAACGCGGACATCTACACCCACCTGGGCGTGACGCTGACCGAAACCGTGCTGGCGTTTTTCATCGGCACCATCGCCGGCCTGGCCTTTGGCCTGTGGCTGGGTCTGTCGCCCGGCGCAA
Source organism: Achromobacter sp. ACM04 (assembly GCF_014851465.1). NCBI lineage: Bacteria > Pseudomonadati > Pseudomonadota > Betaproteobacteria > Burkholderiales > Alcaligenaceae > Achromobacter > Achromobacter sp. ACM04. The sequence continues at coordinate 164,449 of NZ_JACUZS010000002.1, read as the reverse complement.
GCGCGATCCTCGATCCCTACATCAAGGCCGCCAACTCGATGCCGCGCGTCATCCTGGCGCCCATCTTCGGCATGTGGTTCGGCCTGGGCATCTGGTCCAAGGTGGCGCTGGCCGTGACGCTGGTGTTCTTCATCGTGTTCTTCAACGTCTACCAGGGCGTGCGCGAAGTCAGCCCCACCTTGCTGGACAACGCCAGGATGCTGGGCGCGCGCCGCCGCCAGCTGTTGCGGCACGTGTACCTGCCGTCTGCCACCAGCTGGGTGTTTTCCAGCCTGCATACCTCCGTGGGCCTGGCCTTCGTGGGCGCGGTGGTGGGCGAGTATCTGGGCTCGGCCAGCGGCGTGGGCTACCTGATCCTGCAGGCCGAAGGCACCTTCGACGTCAACACCGTGTTCGCGGGCATCATCGTGCTCACGGCTTTTGCGCTGGTGCTGGACGCCATCGTCGGCATGGGCGAAAAGCGGCTGATGAAATGGCAGCCCAGGTCCGGCGAAACCGAAAAGATCTGACCGGAGTTTCCCATGGCCCGTCTACCCTACGCCGACCTGACCCATCCCGAAGCCAAGCCTCTGGTCGACCGCATCGTCGCCGAACGCGGCAGCGTCCTGCACCTGTACCAGATGCTGCTGCACAGCCCCGCGGTGGCCGGCGGCTGGCTCAATTACCTGACCTCGATCCGCCAGCTCAGCACCTTGCCTGGCGATCTGCGCGAGCTGGTCATCATGCGCGTGGCGGCCATCAACGGCGCGCCCTACGAGGCCGACCAGCATGCGCCGATCGCGCTGAAGGAAGGCGTTTCGCAAGCGCAGCTGGACGCGCTCAATGATTGGGAAGCGTCAGATCTGTTCGATGAACGCGAAAGGGCGGTGCTGGCCTACACCGATGCCATGACGCGACAGGTGCAGGTGCCGGAACCGGTGTTCCAGGCGGCGAAGGCGGCGATGGGCTCCGAAAAGCTCATCGTGGAGCTGACCGCGACGGTGGCGGCCTACAACATGGTGTCGCGCTTCCTGGAAGCGCTGCAGGTGCATTCACACGATCACCGCTGACGCACGCGCGCGGCCGCAAGGGCCGCGCGCGTGCTTGCCGATGTGGCAGCGGAAAGTCGCGCTCAGGCGCGCTGCGCCTCGATCAACGCATCCAGCTTGACCGCGTCCGCCACGAACAGGCGGATGCCTTCCGACAGCTTTTCGCTGGCCATCGCATCCTCGTTGAGCAGGGTGCGGAAGGTGACCTCGTCCGCGCCGATGCGGGCGATGTTGGCGGGCACGTCGTCGGCGCGCAATTGCGCGGGCGCGTCGCCCTCGGTGCCGGCCAGCTTGGTCAGCAGCTCGGGGCTGATGGTCAGCAGGTCGCAGCCCGACAGCGCCAGGATCTGGCCCACGTTGCGGAAGCTCGCACCCATGATTTCCGTGGGGATGTCGAAGTGCTTGTAGTACTGGTAGATCCGCGTGACGGACAGCACGCCGGGATCGCGCGCCCCGGCATTGTCGGCCTCGACCCAGTTGGCGCCGGCGGACTTCTTGTGCCAGTCGTAGATGCGGCCGACGAAGGGCGAGATCAGCTGCACGCGGGCATCGGCGCAGGCCACGGCCTGCGGCAGCGAGAACAGCAGGGTCAGGTTGCAGCGCACGCCTTCCGATTGCAGGGCGCGGGCCGCCTGGATGCCTTCCCAGGTCGAGGCGATCTTGATCAGCACGCGCTCGCGCGGCACGCCAGCGGCTTCGTACAGGGCGATCAGGCTGCGGGCGCGTTCGATGGTGGCGCGGGTGTCGAAGGACAGGCGGGCGTCGACTTCAGTCGACACGCGGCCGGGCACGATGTCCAGGATGGCGCGGCCAAAGGCCACCAGCAGGCGATCCATGAGTTCGGCAGTGGGCGCGCCGCGGTGTTCGCGCGCGGTCTTTTCCAGCAGGGGACGGTAGGCGTCCTGCTGGACGGCCTTAAGAATTAGGGACGGGTTTGTGGTGGCGTCGGTGGGACGCAACGCCTTCATCGCTTCGAAATCCCCCGTGTCGGCGACGACGGTGGTGTGGTTGCGCAGGGCGTCAAGTTGGCTGGGCATGGACGGTACGGCTCGCTGCAGGCTAGGGTTGAAGGTGTCCTAGCGTATCACCGAGGCCGCAGGCGCGCTGCCGGCCGGACGGCGGAGGGGGACGGCTGGACGCGGAAAAACAGGCGAAAACCCCGTTTCCGGCCTTATTTGGCGCGGTTCCCCGAGAAAAACGGCCGCTCAAGGTATAATCCGAAGGTTTGATTATCGATTCTAAAACCGGGGTTTACTGTGCTGCCGCAACTCTTTCCCGAGGGGATCAACCGCTTCCCTCCTGCAATTCTGGCTCTGGCGGACGGTACCATTTTTCGAGGCGTGTCGATCGGTGCGCCTGGGCATACCGTTGCCGAAGTGGTGTTCAACACCGCGATGACCGGGTACCAGGAAATTCTCACCGATCCCAGCTATAGCGGCCAGATCGTCACGCTGACCTATCCGCACATCGGCAATACCGGCGTCAACGCCGAAGACGTGGAAGCCAAGCGCGTCTTTGCCGCCGGCCTGGTGGTCCGCGACTGTCCCGCCCGCGTGTCGAACTTCCGTTCCACGCAATCGTTGCCTGAGTACCTCTCCGAGCAAGGCGTCGTCGCCATTTCCGGCATCGACACCCGCAAGCTCACCCGCATCCTGCGTGAAAAGGGCGCCCAGGGCGCCTGCATCTTCGTCGGCACCGACGCCGAGCGCGCCGTCGAGCTGGCCCGCGGTTTTGCCGGCATGGCCGGCCAGGACCTGGCCAAGGTGGTGTCGCTCAAGGATCGCGCCGAATGGACCGAAGGCACCTGGCAACTGGGCGAGGGCTTCTCCAAGCCCGACCAGTCCAAGTTCCACGTCGTGGCCTACGACTTCGGCATCAAGACCAACATCCTGCGCCTGCTGGCCGACCGCGGCTGCCGCCTGACGGTGGTGCCGGCCCAGACCAGCGCCGAGGAAGTCTTGAAGCTCAATCCCGACGGCGTGTTCCTGTCCAACGGCCCTGGCGACCCCGAGCCCTGCGACTACGCGATCGAAGCCACGCGCGCCTTCCTGGACAAGAAGCTGCCGGTGTTCGGCATCTGCCTGGGCCACCAGATCATGGGCCTGGCGCTGGGCGGCAAGACGCTCAAGATGAAGACCGGCCACCACGGCGCCAACCACCCCGTGCAGGACCTCCAGTCCAAGCGCGTGTTCATCACCAGCCAGAACCACGGTTTCGCTGTCGACGCGGCAAGCCTGCCGGCCAACGCGCGCGTGACGCACGTCTCGCTGTTCGACGGCACGCTGCAGGGCTTCGAGCTCACCGACCGCCCGGCCTTCTGCTTCCAGGGTCACCCCGAAGCCAGCCCGGGTCCGCACGACATCCTTGAACTGTTCGACAAGTTCATCGCCCTGATGTCCGGCCAAAAGTAAAGATTGCATCATGCCCAAGCGTACAGACCTAAAAAGCATACTCATCATCGGCGCCGGCCCCATCATCATCGGGCAGGCCTGCGAATTCGACTATTCCGGCGCACAGGCGTGCAAGGCGCTCAAGGCAGAGGGCTACCGCACCATCCTGGTGAACAGCAACCCGGCCACGATCATGACGGACCCGGAAACGGCCGACGTCACCTACATCGAGCCCATCACCTGGCAAGCCGTCGAAAAGATCATCGAGCGTGAAAAGCCCGATGCGTTGCTGCCCACCATGGGCGGCCAGACCGCGCTGAACTGCGCCCTGGACCTGGCCCACCACGGCGTGCTGAAGAAGCACAACGTCGAGCTGATCGGCGCCAACGAGCACGCCATCGAAAAGGCCGAAGACCGCCAGAAGTTCAAGCAGGCCATGACCGACATCGGCCTGGAATCGGCCAAGTCGGGCGTCGCCCACAGCATGGACGAAGCCTGGGAAGTGCAGCGCCGCATCGCGGCCGAAGTCGGCACCTCCGGTTTCCCCGCCGTGATCCGCCCCAGCTTCACCATGGGCGGTTCGGGCGGCGGCATCGCCTACAACGCCGAAGAATTCGAAACCATCTGCCGCCGCGGCCTGGAAGCTTCGCCCACCAGCGAACTGCTGATCGAAGAGTCGTTGCTGGGCTGGAAGGAATTCGAGATGGAAGTGGTCCGCGACAAGGCGGACAACTGCATCATCGTCTGCTCCATCGAAAACCTGGACCCGATGGGCGTGCACACGGGCGACTCCATCACCGTGGCGCCGGCTCAGACGCTGACCGACAAGGAATACCAGATCATGCGTAACGCATCGATCGCGGTGTTGCGCGAGATCGGCGTGGATACGGGCGGCTCGAACGTGCAGTTCGCCGTCAATCCCAAGAACGGCCGCATGATCGTCATCGAGATGAACCCGCGCGTGTCGCGTTCGTCGGCGCTGGCGTCCAAGGCTACCGGCTTCCCCATCGCCAAGGTCGCCGCGCGCCTGGCCGTGGGCTACACGCTGGACGAGCTCAAGAACGAAATCACCGGCGGCGCCACGCCCGCCTCGTTCGAGCCCTCGATCGACTACGTGGTCACCAAGGTGCCGCGTTTCGCCTTCGAAAAATTCCCCACCGCCGACGCGCGCCTGACCACCCAGATGAAGTCCGTGGGTGAAGTCATGGCCATTGGCCGCACCTTCCAGGAATCCTTCCAGAAGGCGCTGCGCGGCCTGGAAGTGGGCGTGGACGGCCTGAACCAGAAGACCACCGACCGCGAAAAGCTGCAGGTCGAACTGGGCGAACCCGGTCCGGAACGCATCTGGTACGTGGGCGATGCCTTCGCGCAGGGTTTCACGCTGGACGAAGTGCACAACATCACGCACATCGATCCGTGGTTCCTGTCGCAGATCAAGGAAATCGTCGACATCGAGCTGGCGCTGGAACAGAAGACGCTGGCTGACCTGGACTACGCCACGCTGTGGGAACTCAAGCGCCGCGGTTTCTCCGACCGCCGCCTGGCCTTCCTGCTGGATTCCTCGGAATCCGAAGTGCGCAAGCTGCGCCACCAGCTGAACGTGCGTCCGGTCTACAAGCGCGTCGACACCTGCGCCGCCGAATTCGCCACCCGCACGGCCTACATGTACTCGACCTACGAGGAAGAGTGCGAAGCCGCGCCCACCGACCGCAAGAAGATCGTGGTGCTGGGCGGCGGTCCGAACCGCATCGGCCAGGGCATTGAGTTCGATTATTGCTGCGTGCACGCCGCGCTGGCGCTGCGCGATGACGGGTACGAGACCATCATGGTCAACTGCAACCCGGAAACCGTGTCCACCGACTACGACACCTCGGATCGCCTGTACTTCGAGCCGCTGACGCTCGAAGACGTGCTCGAAATCGTCCACAAGGAAAACCCGGTCGGCATGATCGTCCAGTACGGCGGCCAGACCCCGCTGAAGCTGGCGCGCGCCCTGGAAGCCAACGGCGTGCCCATCATCGGCACCAGCCCTGAATCCATCGACGTGGCCGAAGACCGCGAGCGCTTCCAGAAGCTGCTCAACAAGCTCGGCCTGCGCCAGCCGCCCAACCGCACTGCGCGCACCGAAGGCGAGGCCCTGGCCCACGCCGCCGAAATCGGCTATCCCCTGGTCGTGCGTCCCAGCTATGTGCTGGGTGGCCGCGCCATGGAAATCGTGCACGAGCAGCAGGACCTCGAGCGCTACATGCGCGAGGCCGTGAAGGTCAGCAATGACTCGCCGGTGCTGCTGGACCGCTTCCTGAACAACGCCACCGAAGTGGACGTGGACTGCCTGGCCGACGGCGAAACCGTCTTCATCGGCGGCGTCATGGAACACATCGAGCAGGCCGGCGTGCACTCGGGCGACTCGGCTTGCAGCCTGCCCCCGTACTCGCTGTCGGCGGAAGTCATCGCCGAGATCAAGCGCCAGACCACGATGATGGCCAAGGCATTGAACGTCAGCGGCCTGATGAACGTGCAGTTCGCGATCCAGGGCGGCGACGTCTACGTGCTGGAAGTGAACCCGCGCGCTTCGCGCACGGTGCCCTACGTTTCCAAGGCCACCGGCCTGCAACTGGCCAAGATCGCCGCGCGCGCCATGGCCGGCCAGACCCTGGCTGCGCAAGGCATCACCAAGGAAGTCGTGCCGCCTTACTTCTCGGTCAAGGAAGCCGTGTTCCCGTTCGTGAAGTTCCCGGGCGTGGACACCATCCTGGGTCCGGAAATGAAGTCGACCGGCGAGGTGATGGGCGTGGGCACGAGCTTCGGCGAAGCCTTCGTCAAGTCGCAGCTGGCCGCGGGTGTGCGCCTGCCGGAATCCGGCACGGTGTTCATCAGCGTCAAGAACCAGGACAAGCCCCTGGCGGTGGAAGTGGCGCGCGGCCTGCACGCGCTCGGCTTCAAGCTGGTCGCCACGCGTGGCACGGCTGCCGAGATCGAAGCCGCCGGCATTCCGGTTCAACTGGTGAACAAGGTCACCGAAGGCCGTCCGCACATCGTCGACATGGTGAAGAACGGCGAGATCTCGCTGGTCATCAACACCGTCGAAGAGCGCCGTAACGCCATCGCTGATTCGCGCACCATCCGCACCCAGGCGCTGGCCGCCCGCGTGACCTTCTTCACGACCATCGCCGGCGCCCGCGCCGCGGTCGAAGGCATGCAATACCTGCGCCAAGGCCTGGGCCTGCAGGTGTATCCGCTGCAGGAGCTGCACGCTTCCTTGCAAGGCTAAGCTGGCAAGCGACACAATAGGGCACGCGAAAGCGTGCCCTATTTTTTTGCAACGCGATTCCGCAACGCTACGACAGGCATCAGGCACACATGGAAAGAGTCTTCATCACCGGCGCCAGCAGCGGCCTGGGACGCGCCTTGGCGCAGCAATACGCGTCCACGGGCGCCACGCTGGGCCTGCTGGGCCGGCGCGAGGACGCGCTGCGCGAACTGGCCGACAGCCTGCCCGGCGAGCACCGCTGCTATGCAGTGGACGTGCGCGACCGCCAGGCGCTGCATGCCGCGGCACAGGATTTCATTGCCTTTTGCCAGGGTCGCGTGGACGTGGTCATCGCCAGCGCCGGCATCAGCGCCGGCACCCTGACCGAGCATGGCGAAGACTACGACGTCTTCAAGGCCATCGTCGACACCAATCTGCTGGCCACCGTGGCAACCTTCGAACCCTTCATCGCGTCCATGCGCCAGGCCGGGTCGGGCAGGCTGGTGGGCATCGCCAGCGTGGCAGGGGTGCGGGGGCTGCCGGGCGCGGGCGCCTACAGCGCGTCCAAGTCGGCGGTGGTGACCTATTGCGAAAGCCTGCGGCTGGAGCTGGCCGCCGAAGGCATAGACGTGGTGACGATCGCGCCCGGCTACATCAAGACGGCGATGACGGCCCACAACCCGTATTCCATGCCTTTCCTGATGGAAGCAGACGCCTTCGCCCGCCGCGCGCGCAGCGCGATCGGGCGGGGCGCGTCCTATGTGGTGATTCCGTGGCAGATGGGCATCGTGGCCAAGCTGATGCGCTTGTTGCCCAATGCCGTCTACGACAGGCTGGCGCGCAACGCGCCGCGCAAGCCGCGCCGCGCGCGCTAAGCGTTCACGGCACCACGTCGTTGCCGACTTCGTCGGTCACGTGGCCCACGTCGCCCCAGTCCAGCACCTGCCATTTACGGCCCTGCACGCCGACGCGGTTGATGCTGACGTTCAGCAGCGAGGCGTCGCGCGGCCCGTTCAACGGCACGCCCGAGGCATGGCGCCAGATGATGTCCAGCACGCCGCCGTGCGTGAACATCAGGATGCGTTCGTCGTCGTGGCGGCTGGCGATGTCGTCCACGGTGGAAATGACGCGGGACTGGAATTGGCCCAGCGTTTCGCCGCCGTCCAGCGGGCGCAGCGGGTCGCGGCTCTTCCAGGCGGCAGCGGCTTCGGGGGCCAGCACATCGATGCGTTCGTGGTCCAGGCCTTCCAGCACGCCGAAGCCGCGCTCGCGGATGCCCGGCTCCACGCGCACGCGCAGGCCCAGCTGTTCGGACACTGGCACGGCGGTGGCGTGGGCGCGCTGCAGGTCGCTGCTGTAAATGGCGTGGATGGGCGTGTGGCGGGCCTCTTCGCGCATGCGCGCGGCCAGCAGGCTGGCCTGGTTGACGCCGAATTCGTTGAGGGGGATGTCTTGCCAGCCTTGCAGGCGGCGCTGGCGGTTCCAGTCGGTTTCGCCGTGGCGGATGAACCAGATTTCAGTCATTACGGTCTTGATGCGGATTTAGAGCTGGCCGGACGCGAGGGGCGCGCGCGGTTTCCAGATGGTTTGAATGATCGAGCTTAACGCGACCAGCGCGGGCTCGCTAGCGCGCTCATAGGGCAGGATGAATCCCAGCATGGCGTCCACGCGCGCCTGGCCCCAGACGATGAAGTCGTTCGAGGCCGCGCCGGCCAGCGCGGCTTCCTCGCGCAGCAGGGCGCAGCCGGCGCCCGCGCGCACCAGCGCGTCCAGGTTGGCCTGGTCGTCATTCTGCATCACGATGCGCGGCGACAGGCCATGGCGTTCGAACATGTCGCGCAACAGCAGGTGCGTATGGCTGCCGGCGGGGCCGTCCAGCCAGGGCAATTGCGCCACCTCGCGCCAGCCGCCGCGCTTGAGCACGGCGGCGTGCTCCTTGGGCATGGCGATGCGGTAGCGCACGCTGCGCAGGGGCTGCCAAAGCACGCCGCGCGGCGGATTGGCGGCGATGATCAGCGCCGCCGGCAGGCGGCCGGTGCTGACCTGTTCCGCCAACGCGGCGGCAGGCAGGGTCTGGGTCTTCAGCTCGACCAGCGGCAGGCGCTGGGTGACGGCCGAGGCCAGTTCGCCCAGGCGCAGGAAATCCGGCTTTTCGCTGGGCACGCCCAGCTCGACCGCGCCATGCAGGCTGCCTTGCAGCTGCTGGGCTTCGGATTTGAACTGCGCGCCCAGCACCAGCAGCGATTCGGCGGTGGGCAGCAGCACCTCGCCGGCCTTGGCCAAGGCCAGCCTGCCGCCGCTGCGGTCGAACAAGGCCACGCCCAGGCTTTGTTCCAGCGCCTTGATCTGCGCGGTCACGGCGGGTTGGGTCAGCGACAGCGCCTCGGCCGCCTTCGTCAGGTTGCCCAGCCGGGCGACGGTGACGAAGGCGCGGATCTGATAGATTTCCATGGCCCCGAGTTTAGGCCGCCAGGAGCCGCACTTGGGTAGGTTCGAGACCGATGGAAACCGGAGCGCCGATGGGGAAGGGCGACAGCCCGGCCAGATGCGATTGGTCCGCCGTCAGCCGCTGCTCGCCGATCTGCACCTGATAGCGGGTGAACTCGCCCAGGAACTCGCTGCTTTCCACGATGCCCGGCAGCCACACATAGCGCGCGTCGCCCAGCCCGTCCGCCATTTCGATCTGTACCGTGTGCGGGCGGAAGCTGGCCGCCAGCCGGGTAGCGGCGGGCGCTTCGCCCGTGAGCGGCAGGTGCAGGTCGCCCACGCCTTCCACCGCCAGCACCACGCTGCCGCTGGTGCGTTCGCGCACGTCGCCTTCCAGCACGTTCATCGTGCCCACGAAGTTGGCGACGAAACGGTTCACCGGATAGTCGAACAAGGTGCTGGGCGCGCCGATCTGCTGGACCACGCCATGGTCCAGCACCGCCATGCGGTCGGCGGTGGTCATGGCCTCTTCCTGGTCGTGGGTGACGAAGATGGTGGTGATGCCAAGCCGGCGCTGCAGGCTGAGCAGGTCCTGGCGCATCTGCACACGCAGCTTCTTGTCCAGGTTGGACAGAGGCTCGTCCAGCAGCAGCACCTGCGGCTCGATCACGATGGTGCGCGCCAGGGCCACGCGCTGCTGCTGCCCGCCGGAAAGCTGGTTGGGGCGGCGCTTGCCATACTGGGACAGGCCGACGAGGTCCAGCGCGGCCTCCACCTTGGCATGGATCTCGGCGCGCGGCAGCTTGCGTTCGACCAGGCCGAAGGCCACGTTGTCCCAGACCGTCATGTGCGGCCACAGCGCATAGTTCTGGAACACCATGCCGATGTTGCGGTTCCAGGGGGGCGTGCCGCTGATGTCCTTGCCGTCCACCAGCAACTGCCCGGCGCTGTGCCGGTTGAAGCCGGCGATCAGCCGCAGCAGCGTGGACTTGCCCGAGCCCGAGGGGCCCAGCAGCGCGAAGAACTCGCCGGGTTCGATGCTGATGTTGACGTCCTTGAGCACTTCCGTCTTGCCATAGGACAGCCGGATGTTGCGGCATTCGACGCTGACTTTCTTCATGCGGATTCCCCTTCATTGCGAGCCGGCCGCTGGCGCGACTGGGCGCGCTCCACCAGCAGGTGCGAGACATACGTGCCGATGGCCACCGCGGCCACCGCCAGGACGCCGAGCGCGGCGCCGGGACCCCGCCCCGCTGCGCTCTGCATGTACAGATAGATGCCGTAGCTCATGGGCGCCTGGCTGTCCTTGGTCACCAGCATGATGGTGGCCGACAGTTCCACGGCCGCCGTCACGAAGCTGGTCACGAAGCCCGCCAGCATGCCGCCCGCCATGAGCGGCACCACCACGCGCCGTATGGTGCTCATGCGCGTCGCGCCCAGCGATTGCGCCGCCTCTTCCAGCGAGATGTTGATCTGCTGCAGCGAGGCCACGCAGGAACGCAGGGCGTAGGGCAGCCGGCGCACCGAGTACGCGATCATGATGATGATCCACGACGAGGTCAGCAGCGTGCCCGTGCCGGGCAGCTCTATGCCGCGGAAGGTGCGCAGAAAGCCGATGGCCAGCACGATGCCTGGAATCGCCAGCGCCGCGGAAGCCAGGAAGTCCAGCCACTGGCGCGCCGGCAAGCGGGTGCGCAGCATCAGGTAGGCAATGGCAGTCCCCAGGATCACGTCCACGCCGGCGGCCAGGCCGCAATAGAGCAGGGTGTTGGCGATCATGCCTTGCGACTCGGAGAACACCGCGGCGTAATGCGCCAGCGTGTAGCCGTCAGGTAGCGGCGCAAAGCTCCAGACGCTGGCCAGCGACAGCAGCAATACGCCCATGTGCGGCGACAGCACCAGCAGCAGCACCAGGATGATCCAGCCATAGGCCAGCACGCTCTCCATCGGGCGCAGTTTGCGCTTCTGGATGGAGCCGCCGCCCTTCTGCAGGGTGGAGTAATCGCGGCCCTTGAGGACCCGTGCCGACAGCCACAACGCCAGGATCGAGAAGCCCACCATGATCACGCTGATCACATAGCCCAACGGGTCCTCCAGGCCCACCTGCGTGATGCGCAGATAGGCTTGCGGCGCCAGCATGTTGGTGGTGCCCAGCACCAGCGGCGTGCCCAGGTCGTCGAACACCTTGACGAACACCAGCGAGGCGCCAGCCACGTAGCCGGGCAGGGCCAGCGGGAAGATCACGCGGCGGAACAGGCGAAAGCCCCGCGAACCCAGGTTGAAGGCCGCTTCTTCCATGGCGCCGTCGATGTTGCGCAGCGCCACCACCAGGTTCATCAGGATGAAGGGAAAGTAGTGCAGCGCTTCCACGAAGATGACGCCGTTCAGGCCTTCCATGAACGGAATGGTGAAGCCGAACCAGTCATTGAGCAGCAGGTTCACGCTGCCCGAGCGGCCGAAGATCAGCTGCATCGCGACCGCGCCCACGAAGGGCGGCATGATCAGCGGCAGCACGCCCAGCGTCTGGATCAGCAGCGCGCCGCGGAAATCGAAGCGCACCGTGAAGTACGCCAGCGGCACGGCGATCAGGGACGCCAGCAGCGCCGACCAGCCCGCCACGTACAGGCTGTTGAAGAAGGCTTCCTTCATCAGCGGCTGGTTGAAGAAGGCGCCGAAGTGGCCCATGGTGAAGCTGCCGTCGGCGTTCACGAAGGCGCTGTAGAACACCGTGCCCACCGGCACGGCCAGGAACAGCAGCAGAAAACCGAACACCAGTAGCGCCGTCAGCAGGGGGCCGACGGGCAGGCGCGAGTGGCCCGAAGAATTCATCGAGATTCCCGAAATCGTTGCCAGGGGAAAACCGCGGCAGTGGACGGGACCGGCCCGTCCACTGCGCGTCCTGCGGGTGTGGCGGCCTAGAGCGCGGCGGCCTGCTTGGCGAGCTTCACGGCTTCTTCGTAGTTCGCCTTGGAACGGCCGTTCCATTCGCCTTCCAGCTGAGTGATCTGCTGGTTTACGGCGGCGTCCTTCTTGTTGCCGGCGAAGATCGCCAGGAAGGCCGGGTCGGCGGCCTTCTTTCCGTCGATCAGCGGCGCCCAGGTCAGCTTGCGGGCCTGCGCCAGCAGTTCGGCAGCCTTGCCGCTCTTGGCCTTGTCGCCCAGCTTGGCTTCGGCGTCGTAGATGGCCTTGGTGGCGGCCTGCAGTTCCTTCAGGCGGAACGTGACCGTCTGGTCATACAGCGACTGCACCACGTAATAGCGCGACTGCGACAGGTCGGCGTTGAATTGCACCTTGCTGCGCTTGGCGATTTCGGCGGGGTCGGGGTAGCCCTGGGGAATCTTGCCGGCCAGCGCCGTGTAGGGCAGCACTGGCAGGCGCGAGATCTTGGGCTCCAGCAGCAGTTCCTGCCCGGCCTGGCTGAGGGTGAAGGCGATGAACTTCTTGCCTTCCTCAGAGTTCTTCGCGCCGGCGATCAGCGCGATGTTGGCCGGCACGATGGCGGTTTCGGAGGGGTAGACGAATTCGACCGGGAACTTGGAATACTTGCTGGACAGGCCGAAGAAGTCGATCACCGGGCCGGCGCCGAACTGGCCGTTGTTCACGCCGTCGGGTACGCCGAACGAACGCTCGGTCACGGCGCTGCTGTTGCCCGACATGCGCAGCAAGGTGCTCCAACCTTCGTCCCAGCCTTCGCCCTGCAGGATGGTTTCCACCGTCAGGTGCATGGTGCCCGAGCGCGACGGCGAGGTGATCCCGACATGGCCGAACCACTGCGGCGACAGCAGGTCCTTCCATTCCACCGGCGCAGGGATCTTGTGCGCCGCGATGTAGCGGGTGTTGTAGATGATGCCGTAGCCGGCCAGGGCCTGGCCCAAATACATGCCGCCCGGATCGTTGATGGGATAGTTGCCGATCTTGTCAGGCACCTGCTTGTTGGCGACGTCGGTGGAACTTGCCAGCAGTTTGTCGCGGCCCAGCACTTCGAAGGCGTCGGGCGCGCTGGCCCAGAACACCTCGGGGCGCTGGCCGGCGGGCGTTTCGCGCACATAGGCGATGCCCGATACCGTGTTCTTGTTCAGGACTTCCAGCGTGATGCCCGGATTGGCCTTTTCGAAGGCCGTTTTGTAGGCCTGGGTGAGATCTTTGGGGAACGACGTGATCACCGTGACGGTGCCTGCCAGGGCAGGGGCCGCGCAAACGGCCAGCACCGCACCTGCAAGGGCTGTGCGCATTGCATGCATGGTTTGTCTCCGTAGTTTTAGATTTGTCCGGAGACAGTACTGGCCGGCCTGGGCAGCGTCCAATCACAAATTTTGATGCGCGCCATCAATGCGGGCGCCCCGGCCGGGCGGGGCGCCGAGCCTTGCCCGCTAGGCCGTGGCGGATATGCCGCCTTGCATGGCCCGGGCCTGCTTGTCCATCACTGCGGTGATCTGCTGCTGGATCTGCATCGCCTGGGCGTTGAGCGCCATCAGTTGCTGGGCCTTCATTTCGGCCGGCATGCTGCTGGCCTTGACCTTGGCGATCTGGTCCATCACGCGCTTGAGCTGCTTCTGCAGTTCCTTGATCTGGCGTGTGTAGGCGTCGTCGTTGCTGGAGTCTTCGGTTTCCTTGGCTTCCTGCACGTTGCCCATTTTCAGGCCGCCTGGGTTGTTGACGCGGATCTTGCCGTCCGCGGACACCGTGCTCGCTTCCGCGTCCGAGGCGCTCTTGGCTTCCTTGTTGGCCTGGATCTTCTGGGCCCAGAGGTCGGCCAGGCTGTTGATTCGGGAACTGCCGCTGATGGGATCGATCGCCATGATTGCTCCTGCCGCCTATGAGGATTTCGGGGTTTTCACTAGTACGGCATTCTGACGGTGAACTTAAGCATTGCCCCCTGTTTGCGGCCCCCTTTACACTGGCGCCCGCTCACACCCAACACCTACTTTGGGATATCCATGTCCAATTCCTACTTTCCGCGCTGGCGCCTGGCGGACGACGCCGAGCCCGGCGTCATCATCGCGCCCGACGAAAGGCTGTCCTGGCCCAAGAACGTGGCCATGGGCGCCCAGCACGTGGTTGCCATGTTCGGCTCCACCGTGCTGGCGCCGCTGCTCATGGGCTTTGACCCGAACGTTGCCATCCTGATGTCAGGCATCGGCACGCTGATCTTCTTCCTGTTCGTGGGCGGACGCGTTCCCAGCTACCTGGGTTCCAGCTTCGCCTTCATCGGCGGCGTGATCGCGGTGACCGGCTATGCCGGCGGCGGGGCGAACGCCAATATCGGCGTCGCGCTGGGCGCCATCATCGCCTGCGGCCTGGCCTACACGCTGATCGGCCTGATCGTCTGGTTCGTCAACGCGCGCGCCGGCGGCGGCGCGAACTGGATCGACACCCTGATGCCGCCCGTCGTCACGGGCGCGGTGGTTGCGGTCATTGGCCTGAACCTGGCCCCGATCGCCGCCAAGGGCGCGATGGGCGCATCCGGTTTCGACAGCGTGATGTCCATGGTCACCATCCTCTGCGTGGGCGGCATCGCCGTGTTCACCAGGGGCATGGTGCAGCGCCTGCTGATCCTGGTCGGCATGATCCTGGCCTGCGTGGTGTACGGCATCCTGGCCAACGGCATGGGGCTGGGCAAGCCCATCGACTTTTCGGGCGTGGCCGCCGCGGCCTGGTTCGGCTTGCCGCATTTCGCCGCGCCGGTGTTCAAGGCCGAGGCCATGGGCCTGATCGTGCCTGTCGCCATCATTTTGGTGGCCGAGAACCTGGGCCACGTGAAGGCCGTCAGCGCCATGACCGGACAGGACCTGGACCGCTATCTGGGCCGCGCCTTCGTCGGCGACGGGGTCGCCACCATGGTGTCCGGCGCCGTGGGCGGCACGGGCGTCACCACCTACGCCGAGAACATCGGGGTGATGGCGGTCACGCGCATCTATTCCACCCTGGTGTTCGTGGTCGCCGCCCTGATCGCCATCGTGCTGGGCTTCTCGCCCAAGTTCGGCGCGCTGATCCAGATGATCCCGGGGCCCGTGCTGGGCGGCATGTCGGTGGTGGTGTTCGGCCTGATCGCCATTGCCGGCGCCCGTATCTGGGTGGTCAACCAAGTGGACTTCAGCGACAACCGCAACCTCATCGTGGCTGCGGTCACGCTGGTGCTGGGCGCGGGCGACTTCACGGTCAAGTTGGGTAACTTCACGCTGGGTGGCATCGGCACCGCCACCTTCGGCGCCATCATCCTGTACGCCTTGCTGCGCCGCAGGAAGTAAGCGGCGCGACCACGCGCGGACCCGGCGTCGCGCGCGTGGCCGGCCAGCGCGCCTAGGTGCCCGACAGCCTCGTGGCAGAGGCCGTGGCGGTCACGGCCACCGGCACCGCCTCGATCACCTGTCCGGATTGCGTCTTGAATACCGCGGTGGCTTCCGCCAGGCGCCGCGCCTGTTCCTCCATCGCGGCTGCCGCCGCTGACGCTTCCTCGACCAGCGCGGCGTTCTGCTGGGTCACCTCGTCCATTTGCGAAATTGCCAGGCTGACCTGGTCTATGCCGCCGGCTTGCTGCGTCGAAGCGGCCGAGATCTCGGCCATGATCGCCGCCACCCGCTGCACGGAATCCACAATTTCCTGCATGGTCTGCCCGGCTGCGGCGACCTGGGCCGAACCGGCGGCGACAGTGTCCACCGAAGCTTCGATCAGCGTCTTGATCTCCTTGGCGGCCTGCGCCGCGCGCTGGGCCAGGGTGCGGACTTCGCCCGCGACCACGGCAAAGCCCTTGCCCTGCTCGCCGGCGCGCGCGGCTTCCACCGCGGCATTCAGCGCCAGGATGTTGGTCTGGAAGGCGATGCCATCGATAACGGACACGATGTCCGCGATCCGCCGCGAACTGTCCGAGATGCCGTGCATGGTGGCCACCACCTGCTCCACGTTCTGGCCGCCGCGCTGCGCCACGTCCATGCTGACCGCGGCCAACTGATTGGCCTGGGCGGCGTTTTCCGCATTCTGCTTGACGGTCACCGCCAGCTCTTCCATGGTGGATGCGGTTTCTTCGAGCGCCGCGGCCTGTTCTTCGGTACGCACTGACAGGTTGGAGTTGCCGGCAGCGATTTCCGCCGCGCCCACATTGATCTCATCCACCCCCTGGCGCACGGACGTCACCGTGCGGGTGAGGCCCTCCTGCATGCGTTTGAGCGAAGCGAACAGGACGCCGATCTCATTGTTGGAGCGGGTTTCCACGCGGTTCGTCAGGTCGCCGGCCGCGATGCGGTCAAAATGCCTGCCAGCCTCCTGCAGCGGACGCAGCACGGCGCGCCGGATGAAGGTCCAGCACAATGCCGTCAGCAGCAGGGCGGCGGATATCAGCGCGACCGCCGAGATCCGGGCGGTGGAGTAGGTTTGCTCCGAGCTTGCCAGCACGCCGTCGCTGCGCTCCTGGACCCGGGCCAGGAAGGCTTGCATGTCTTTCATGAAGTAGGCGTCTGCCTGGGGCAGCCGTCCCTCGTCCTGGCGGTACTTGGCAGGCGAGCGTGCCTTGAGGTCGGATTCCAGTGTGTCCAGGATGGCGGCGTACTCGGTGAAGCGTCCCTGCAGCGTCTGGGCCAGCTCCTGACCGCGAGGACTCTTGGGGACGGCCATGTAGCGGGCGAAGCGCTCGCGCGCCTGCTTCAGATGGCTGGCGGCTTCGTCCCCGGCCAGCCCGGCCTGGTCCATGCCGCCGGCCTGCATGGCAGCCATGCCCGCGCCGAGCGCCAGTCGCGCGCGCAGCAGGGCGGCGTTGGCTTCGTAGAGCGGGTCGACCTGATGGACCGCGACATTGTTCAGGTCCTTGATCTCGGTCACGCTTTTTTCGGCGTTCATCCAGCTCAAGCCGCAAGCCAGCGCCAGGGCGACGACGAAGCAGCCCAGCACCAACAGCATTCCAGTACGGACTTTCAATTTTTCCAGCATGAGAGCTCCTCGTTCTTGAACGCGATCCGCCGTGCGAAGGAACGGCCCAGGCCGCCCGCCGAGTGGCGGAATGGCGAACGTCGCGCCGGGTGGCTGCGATGCGTCCGCCTCCACTGCAACTACCCGCAAAAACAAGACTCCTGCGCCTGGCACGTGCTTGCGATCAGCAGCCCGGCCAATCGGCAGTGATTTCAATGTATTAAATTGTTATGAATGACACAATTTGTTGTTTTATACTGATTCAGTCCGTTTTTGCTGGCGTTTTTGAGAGGTAAGCCTCGGCTGTTGCAAAAAACTATCGAAGAGTAGTTTTTACGCCACACCTGCGCTGCGGAGCGCGATTGCGGCCTGCCCCATCCGGCTTTCGGGCGGATCAGGAAAAACTGAAAAAAATGACGGGTTTTAGCGGGTTACAGCGGCGAAATGCGGCGAAAACAGCGGTTTCTCCGGCGGCTTGCAATTCCCGTGGACTTTGACCACAATATGACCTTGATTGCCCCGGTTCCGACCCGAGCCGGGGTTTTGTTTTGGTCGTCCGCGCCGCTCGCCAGTTTTTGCTTTTACCCGGCTGCCTGCGCGCGCCAGGATTCCGACCTTCACCGAGAACGCTCCGTCCGGGGCGTTTTCTACTTTTGTTTGGGAAACGACATGTCTGCCATTCCTTTGACCGTGCGCGGGGCCGAGCGCTTGCAAGAAGAGCTCCAGCGGCTGAAAACCGTGGAACGTCCTGCCGTTATCAACGCGATCGCTGAAGCGCGTGCGCAGGGTGATCTGTCGGAAAATGCCGAGTACGACGCTGCTCGCGAGCGCCAAGGCTTTATCGAGGGCCGGATTGCCGAGCTTGAAGGCACGCTTTCCAACGCCCACCTGATCGATCCTACCGCCCTGGATGCCGAAGGCCGCGCCGTGTTTGGCGCCACCGTCGACATCGAGGACCTGGACTCGGGCGATCGTGTGACGTACCAAATCGTCGGCGACGTTGAAGCCGACATCAAGTCGAACCTGATTTCCGTGTCCAGCCCGGTGGCGCGCGCGTTGATCGGCAAAAGCGAAGGCGATGTGGTCGAGGTCAAGGCCCCGGCTGGCGTTCGCGAGTATGAAGTCCTGGGCGTGCGCTACATCTGACGCCAACGTAGTAAGCTGGAAGTTGTCAAAACACCATAGTCCGAACCGTGCGTTCGACTGAATTCCGCGGTTTAATGCGGATCGCTATGGTGGACCGGGCGCGTAAAGCGCCCGTTTTTGTGCCTGCACTTACCTTTTCGTCGACTTGCGGCTGGTGCCGCTGCGTGCTCCGGCCCGCAGGCTGAGCGCGCTGCCGGCGCGGCGGGGAATGCCGTGACCGCTGGCGGTGGTCTTCCTGGTGCCAGGGCGCATGGGCTTGCCGTTCTTGTTGAGCTGGTCCTGGGGCACGAAGCGCGTCTTCGGCTTGGGCTCTTCGGATTCGCTGCGGCGCGGACGCTTGGCCAGGGTCTTGCCTTCGGCGGCCAGCTTCTTGGGCGTGTGCGGCTCAGAGGCGCGGCGCTTGGCAGGGCGTTCGGGTTCCATGGCGGCCAGCGCGGCGGGCTTGATGTTGCCGGCCAGCGGGCGGAACAGGATCAGCGTCTTGCCCAGGTGGTGCACCGGGGCGCAGGAAAGCGTGTCGCAGATGGTCGACAGCATTGCGTCGCGGGCCTCGCGGTCGTCGCCGCCGGCGCGCACCTTGATGAGGCCATGCGAAGTCAGCGCCAGGTCGATTTCCTTGAGCACGGCTTCGGTCAGGCCATTGTCGCCAATCAGGACGACGGGGCGCAAAGGGTGAGCGGCGGACCGAAGGTCGCTGCGCTCACGAGAGGTAAGTTCTAATATAGGCATGCGTGGAATTGTACGGTAATGGCCAAGAATAAATTCTCTAAAGACTGGATTCACCAGCACATCAACGATCCCTATGTGAAGCTGGCGCAACAGAAGGGCTACAGGGCCCGCGCCGCCTTCAAGCTGATCGAGATCCTGGATACCGAGAAGCTGATGCGCCGGGGCGACCTCGTGGTCGACCTGGGGTCGGCGCCCGGCAGCTGGTCCCAAGTGGCGCGCGAGCGCCTGGCGGGGCCGGGCGGGGTCGTGGACGGACGCATCATCGCGCTCGATATCCTGCCCATGGAACCCGTGGCGGGCGTTGAATTCATCCAGGGCGACTTCCGCGAAGATGAAGTTTTGAAACAATTGGAAGACATGGTCGGATCGCGCGCGGTGGACCTTGTTATTTCCGACATGGCCCCCAACTTGTCAGGGGTGGGTATTGCCGACTCCGCGCGCATCCAGCATGTGTGCGAGTTGGCGATGGAATTCTCCTGCGCCCACCTCAAGCCCAACGGGGCGCTGATCGTCAAGGCTTTCCACGGCAGCGGCTTTTCGCAGATCGTGGAATCCTTCAAGCAGCGCTTCAAGCGGGTGGTCGAACGCAAGCCGAAGGCATCGCGGGACAAATCCTCCGAAACCTTTCTGGTTGCGCGCGATCTGAAGTAGCCCGGGTCCGGGGCGCGCCGCCTCGGATTCGAAAAACCTACAGCCTGCCGGGACAACGACCAGAAAATTCGCGAATAAGACAAAACTCAGAGGGGCTCAGGCATCCCGGGACGCAATCTGGTCTGACAGGGTAGAATGAGCTATTGACATACTTGTGACTGTGCCATATGCGGGTGCGCGGTCGCCGGTCGGAATCGAAAGCAGGAGATCGACCTTGAATAATTCATTTTCGAAAGTCGCTGTCTGGATGGTGATAGCCCTCGTGCTGTTCACTGTCTTCAAACAGTTCGACGGACGCGCTCAGACCCAGGACGGCGTGACCTACACGCAGTTCATGGACGACGCCAAGGCGGGACGTATCCGCAAGGTCGACGTCCAGGGCGACGTGCTGTACGTCACCCCTGACGCGGGCCGCGCCTACACGCTGACTTCGCCGGGCGACCTCTGGATGGTCTCCGATCTGCTGAAGTATGGCGTCCAGGTGTCGGGCAAGCCGCGCGAAGAGCAGTCGTTGCTGATGAGCATCTTCGTGTCGTGGTTCCCCATGCTGTTGCTGATCGGCGTCTGGGTGTTCTTCATGCGCCAGATGCAGGGCGGCGGCAGGGGCGGGGCGTTCAGCTTCGGCAAATCGCGCGCCCGCATGCTCGACGAGAACACCAACCAGATCACCTTCGCCGACGTTGCCGGCTGCGACGAAGCCAAGGAAGACGTCCAGGAACTGGTCGATTTCCTGCGCGACCCCAGCAAGTTCCAGAAGCTGGGCGGCCGCATTCCGCGCGGCGTGCTGATGGTCGGCTCGCCGGGTACCGGCAAGACGCTGCTGGCCAAGGCCATCGCGGGCGAAGCCAAGGTGCCGTTCTTCAGCATCTCGGGTTCCGACTTCGTTGAAATGTTCGTCGGCGTGGGCGCGGCCCGCGTGCGCGACATGTTCGAAAACGCCAAGAAGCACGCTCCCTGCATCATCTTCATCGACGAAATCGATGCGGTCGGCCGCCAGCGTGGCGCCGGCCTGGGCGGCGGCAACGACGAACGCGAACAGACGCTGAACCAGATGCTGGTGGAAATGGACGGCTTCGAGTCCGGCCAGGGCGTCATCGTCATCGCCGCGACCAACCGTCCCGACGTGCTGGATCCCGCGCTGCTGCGCCCGGGCCGCTTCGACCGCCAGGTCGTGGTGCCGCTGCCCGATATCCGCGGCCGCGAGCAGATCCTGAAGGTCCATATGCGCAAGGTTCCGCTGTCGCCCAACGTCGATGCGACCGTGCTGGCGCGCGGCACCCCGGGCTTCTCGGGCGCCGATCTGGCCAACCTGGTCAACGAAGCCGCGCTGTTCGCCGCCCGCCGCAATGGCCGCACGGTCGACATGTCCGACTTCGAAAAGGCCAAGGACAAGATCATCATGGGAGCGGAACGCCGCTCCATCGTGATGCCCGAAGAGGAACGCAAGAACACCGCGTACCACGAGTCCGGCCACGCGATCGTCGCCCGCCTGCTGCCCAAGACCGATCCGGTCCACAAGGTCACCATCATCCCGCGCGGCCGTGCGCTGGGCGTGACCATGCAGCTGCCTGAGACCGACCGCTACAGCATGGACAAGGGTCGTCTGCTGTCCACCATTGCCGTGCTGTTCGGCGGCCGCATCGCCGAAGAAATCTTCATGGACCAGATGACGACGGGCGCCTCGAACGACTTCGAACGCGCCACCGCCATCGCCCGCGACATCGTCACGCGCTACGGCATGACCGACGAGCTGGGCCCGATGGTCTATGCCGAGAACGAAGGCGAAGTGTTCCTGGGCCGCAGCGTCACCAAGACCACGCACATGTCGGAAGCCACCATGCAGAAGGTGGACACCGAGATCCGCCGCATCATCGACGAGCAGTACAGCGTTGCGCGCAAGATCCTGGAAGACAACCGCGACAAGGTCGAAGTCATGACCTCCGCGCTGCTCGAATGGGAAACCATCGACGCCGACCAGATCAACGACATCATCGAGGGCCGTCCTCCGCGTCCCCCGAAGACGCCTCAGGGCCCGTCGGATACGTCCGATACGCCGCCCACGGGCCTGGCGGCAGGTGGCAATACGGCTGCCGCTGTCTGAGGCTGCTCATCCTGAGTTATGGCAAATAACTTCCTTTGCGGGCGCTTCGAGTTTGATCTCGAGCGCCCGCTTGTCATGGGTATCGTCAACGTCACGCCGGACTCCTTTTCCGACGGCGGCCAGCATGACGATACGGATTCCGCAGTGGCGCATGCGCGCCAATTGATCGCCGAAGGCGCCCAGATCCTGGACCTGGGCGGCGAATCCACGCGCCCCGGGGCCGATCCGGTGTCCGTGGCCGACGAACTGGCTCGGCTGCTGCCGGTGGTGGAGGCGCTGCGCGATTGCGGCGTGCCCCTGTCCATCGACACCTTCAAGCCGGAAGTCATGCGCGCCGTGCTGGATGCCGGCGCGGACATGATCAACGACATCTACGGCTTCAGGCAGCCCGGCGCCGTCGAGGCGGTGGCGCATTCGCGCTGCGGGCTTTGCGTGATGCACATGAAGGGCGAACCTCGCACCATGCAGGCCGCCCCGCCCGAGTACACCGACCTGATCGGTGAAATCGGACTCTTCCTGGGGGCTCGCGCGCACAAGCTGCGCGCGGCCTGGATCGATCCTCGCCGCATCGTGCTGGACCCGGGCTTCGGCTTCGGCAAGACGGGCGACCAGAATTTCCAACTGTTGCGCCGGCTGTCCAGCCTGCGCAGCGCCGGTTATCCATTGCTGATCGGCCTCTCGCGCAAAACCATGATCGGCCAGGCTACCGGCCGGCCCGTGGGCGACAGGTTGCCCGGCAGCATCGCCGCGGCGCTTGCCTGCGTGGCGCGTGGCGCTTCCATCGTGCGGGTGCACGATGTGGCGGCCACGGTCGACGCGCTCAAGGTATGGCACGCGGCAGAACAAGGAGCACTCAGTTCATGATTCGACGCAAATATTTCGGTACCGACGGTGTCCGCGGCGAAGTCGGCGGTCCGGTGATCAACGCCGAATTCGCGCTGCGTCTGGGTTACGCGGCCGGCCGCGTCCTGGCGCGTGAGCACGCCGTGCGCGGCGGCAGCCGTCCGCAGGTCGTGATCGGCAAGGACACGCGGATCTCCGGCTACATGCTGGAATCCGCGTTGGAAGCCGGCCTGTCGGCGGCAGGCATCGACGTGCTGCTGGCCGGTCCGATTCCGACCCCCGCGGTGGCCTACCTGACCCGGGCGCTGCGACTGGTGGCGGGGATTGTCATCAGCGCTTCGCACAATCCGTACCAGGACAACGGCATCAAGTTCTTCTCGGCGCAGGGCATGAAGCTGCCCGACGAGATCGAGGCCGACATCGAAACCGCCCTGGACGAGCCGCTGGGCTGCGTCGCCTCGGAAGCGCTGGGTCGCGCGCGCCGCATGGGCGACGCGCAGGGTCGCTACATCGAGTTCTGCAAGAGCACCTTCCCCAACGATCTGGACCTGAACGGCATGACGATCGTGGTGGACGCCGCCCATGGCGCCGCCTACAACATCGCGCCGCACGTGTTCCGCGAACTGGGCGCCGAAGTGCACGCCATCGGCGTCAATCCGGATGGCTTCAACATCAATAAGGGTGTGGGCGCGCTGCATCCCGAGCTGCTGGCCAAGGAAGTGCACGCCCGCGGCGCTCAGTTGGGCATCGCGCTGGACGGCGACGCCGACCGCCTGCAGATGGTGGATGGCGAAGGCCGCATCTACAACGGCGACGAACTCATGTACGCCATCGTCCGCGAACGCATGCAGCGCGGCAAGGTGGACGGCGTGGTCGGCACGCTGATGACCAACTTCGGCTTCGAACGCGAAATGCAGCGGCTGGGCGTGGGCTTCGAGCGCGCCAATGTCGGCGACCGCTACGTGCTGGAGCAGATGCAGGCGCGCGGCTGGCTGTATGGCGGCGAAAGCTCCGGCCATCTGCTGTGCCTGGACTGCCATTCGACGGGCGACGGCATCGTCGCCGCGCTGCAGGTCCTGACTGCGCTGCGCCGCAACTCGGTCGGGCTGGCGGAGTGGGTGAGCGATCTGCGCATGTATCCGCAGAAGATGATCAATGTGCCGCTGACCCCGGGCCAGGACTGGAAGACGCATGCCGGCCTGAGCGCGGCGCGCAAGGCCGTCGAAGCCGAGCTGGACGGCCGCGGCCGCATCCTGATCCGCGCTTCGGGCACCGAGCCGAAGCTGCGCCTCATGGTCGAGGCCGAGGATGAAGCCCTGGCCGTGTCCTGCGCCGAGAAGCTTGCGGCCAGCCTGGGATAAACGCTGCCTTACGATTTCGAGCAAGGCCACCCGGCGCGTGACGGGTGGCCTTTGTTTGTTCAAGGGTTGTATAGATTTGTAAAGTTTTGTCGATTTGGGCGGAGGATTGATTTATTCGCTCCAGACTAAACTTCATAGTCACGTAACATATTGGTCAAGTCTTTGACATACAGGGCGTCCACACTGGCTGGACTCTCTAGGAGCTTCGCGCAATGCTGGAATTAGCACGCATCAATCCGAGCCGTAATGCCGCGGAACCTTGGACCGGCGCCGCCGCCAAGGTGCTGGTGGTGGGCTTGGCGCGCACCGCTGAAGAAATCGAGCAGATTCAACGCCTGCGCTACGACGTCTTCACCGAGGACATGGGCGCGGTGTTCCCCGACGCCCAGGACGGCATCGAGCATGATCGCTTCGATCCGTTCTGCGAACATCTGATGGTCCGCGAGCTGGATACGGGCCGCGTAGTCGGCACCTACCGGATCCTGACGCCGGAAAAGGCGCGAGAGGCTGGCGGGTATTACTCGCAGTCCGAGTTCGACCTGTCCGGGCTGGGCTCCATCCAGGACGAGCTGGTCGAAGTCGGCCGCTCTTGCACCCATCCCGACTACCGCAGCGGCGGCGTGATCATGCTGTTGTGGTCTGGCCTGGCCGAATACCTGCGCCGGGGCGGCTACCAGTACGTACTGGGCTGCGCCAGCGTCAGCCTGCGCGACGACGGCGTCACCGCCGCCGAAGTGTGGCGCACCATTTCCAAGCAGCTGCCGCAGGGCGATGAGCCGCGCGTGACGCCGCTGCACCGCTATCCGGTGGAAAAGCTCAACAGCACCTTGCCGGCGCGCGTGCCGCCGCTGATCAAGGGTTACCTGAAGCTGGGTGCCAAGGTCTGTGGCGAGCCCGCCTGGGACCCCGATTTCAACGCCGCGGATTTCC
The DNA here is from genome assembly GCF_014851465.1 of Achromobacter sp. ACM04. Taxonomy (NCBI): domain Bacteria; kingdom Pseudomonadati; phylum Pseudomonadota; class Betaproteobacteria; order Burkholderiales; family Alcaligenaceae; genus Achromobacter; species Achromobacter sp. ACM04. The sequence continues at coordinate 139,694 of NZ_JACUZS010000002.1, read as the reverse complement.
CGGTCCTGCTGAAGATGGACCGCATGGACGAGCGCTACCGCCGCCATTTCGGGCTGGATCAGCCCGCAACCGCCACTGCCCAGCGCTGAGGCCTCCATGCGCCGCCTGTTCCGCCGCATGAAGATCAGGTTGATACGGCGGGCCACCAGGCCCTTGCGCATGGAGCTCAAGCGGCTGGATCGCGAAACCGATCTGTCGCCGTTCTAGCGCACCGGCCCCGCAGCGCGGGGCCGGAACAGGGCGGCGCGAGCGCGCCGCCCGGCTGGTTCCTCAGAACTCCAGCAGTTCGAACGAAAAGCCCACCTTGTTCCACTCGGCTTCTTCCGCGCGCAGCGTGAAGTCGCTCAGGGGGTGCTGCGCCAGCCATTCGCGGTTGACCCGCACCACGATCGAGTTGTCGCGCACCGACGCGGTCAGCGGCAGCGGTTCGATTTCATTGCGGCGGCGGAACAGCAGCACTGCCAGGCGCAGGCTGAGGATGGCTTTCCATTGCGGGCGCGAGCGCACCAGCGGTTCCAGCTTGGTCAGCTTGCCCTGATGGCCGAGCGCAAGCAGCGCCAGCAACTGCTGGTCGGCGCGCGAGAACCCGGGCATGTCGGCGTTTTCCAGCACGTAGGCGGTGTGCTTGTGGTACGCGTTGTGGGCGATGGACAGGCCCACTTCGTGCAGATCGGCCGCCCAGCCCAGCGCGGGGCGCAGCTCCGCGCGTTCCGGACCGTCCGGGAACATGGCGTCGAACAGCGTCAGCGCAGCGTGGTGCACGCGACGCGCCTGGTTGACGTCGACGTGGTAGCGCTTCATGAACTGGCGCACCGATTCATCGCGCTTGTCATGCTCGTCATCGCGGCCTAGCAGGTCGTACAGCACGCCCAGGCGCAGCGCGCCGTCGCCGGTGTGCATGACATCGATGCCCAGCTCGTCGAACAGGGCGCTCATGATGGCCAGGCCGCCGGGCAGCACGTCCGAGCGTTCGATCTTGATGCCGGGCAGTTCGGACGGGATGACGCGGCCCGAGCGGATGATGCGGTCCTTCAGCTTGTTCAGGCCGGCGCGCGTGATGCCTCGGTCCGAGAAGCGGCATTCGGTCAGGATGGCGAACAGCGCCTTGGCCGTGCCGGAGGAGCCGTAGGCTTCCTTCCAGCCCATCTTGCGGTACTGCTTGGCGATGACTTCGATCTCGCGGCGCGCGGCCAGCTCGGCCTGCTTCATCTGATGCGCGTCCACCACGCCGTCCGAGAAGAACTGGCGGCTGTAGCTGACGCAACCCATGTAGAGCGAGGACATCAGGCCGGGCTCGTGGCCTTTGCCGATGATGACCTCTGTCGAGCCGCCGCCGATGTCGATGACCAGGCGCTTGTTGGGCGAGGGGGGCAGGGTGTGGACCACGCCGGAGAAGATCAGGCGGGCCTCTTCGCGGCCGGCGATGACTTCGATGGGAAAGCCCAGCGCGGCTTCGGCGCGCGGCAGGAAATCCCGGGTGTTGCGGGCAACGCGGAACGTATTGGTGGCGACGGCGCGGACCCGGTTGGGATGGAAGCTGCGCAGGCGGTCGCCGAAGCGCTCCAGCACGGCGATGGCTCTGTCGATGGCCTCGTCGCCCAGCCTCTTTTCGGAGTCCAGGCCGGCCGCAAGCCGGACGGTTTCCTTGAGGCGGTCGATCTGATAGATCTGGGGCGTACCGTCCTGTTGAACGATGCGTCCGATGGAGAGGCGGAAGCTGTTGGACCCGAGGTCCACCGCGGCCAGAAGTTGATCCATGCGGCTCGTAAATATTGTCTGAGAGGTGGCCCGATTATAGAGATCCCATGTGACAGCGCCCCCGCCCACGTTTTTTTTCTTATGGAACAGGGGTTTGCGGCATCTGATCCGCCTGCTATGCGTCCCGGTTTTGGCGTACGCTACGTATTTGCTGCTGTGTCATGGAACCGTCACTTTTTTGCAGTAAAACTCCACGCTCTCCCTACGTATGGAATCCGGTATGCCCTCACGCCCTCCTGCCGAGCCTTTGCTTCTGAACCGCGAGTTGTCGCTGCTGAAATTCAACGAACGCGTGCTGGCGATGGCGGAGAATCCCAAGACTCCCTTGCTGGAACGCCTGCGCTACGTCTGCATCGTCAGTTCCAACCTGGATGAGTTCTTCGAGATCCGGATTTCCAGCCTGAAGGAGCAGCAGCGCCAGTCGCCGAATCTGGTGGGGCCCGACGGCATGACGCCCGACCAGGCGTTCGACAATGTGCAGCAGGCGGTGCACGAACTGGTCAACCGCCAGTACAACCTGCTCAACGACGAGATCCTGCCGGCCATGCACGCCGAGGGCATTTCGTTGCACCACGCGTCCGAATGGAATCCGCAACAGCAGGAATGGGCGCGCGATGTCTTCAATCGCGACGTGATGCCGCTGCTGACCCCGATCGGACTGGATCCGGCGCATCCGTTTCCGCGGGTCTACAACAAGAGCCTGAATTTCATCGTGTCGCTGTCGGGCGCCGACGCCTTTGGCCGGCAGGCCTCGATCGCCGTGGTGCAGGCGCCGCGCGCCTTGCCGCGGCTGATCAAGATGCCGCAGGAGCTGTCGGGCCAGCCCGAGGGCTACATCCTGCTGACCTCGCTGCTGCGCGCCTTTGTCGGCGAGCTCTTCCCGGGCCTGGAAATGCTGGGCTGCTATCAGTGGCGGGTCACGCGCAACAGCGACCTGTTCGTGGACGAGGAAGAAGTCACCAACCTGCGCCACGCCTTGCAGGGTGAATTGTCGCAGCGCAACTTCGGCGCCGCCGTGCGCCTGGAGATCGACAAGCTGACGCCGGTCGAACTGGAACACTTCCTGCAGCGCGAGTTCTCGCTCAAGGCCGAGGACACGTACCGCGTGCCGGGGCCGGTGAACCTGTCGCGCCTGATGCAGCTGTGCAACTCGGATTCGCGCCCGGATCTGTTGTTCCCGGATTACCGCGCGCCCGTGCCGGCGCCGTTCGACCGCGTGGGCGACAAGCCGGCCGAACTGTTCGAGGCCGTGGCCGAGCAGGACCGCCTGCTGCACCATCCCTACCAGTCGTTCCAACCCGTCATCGACTTCCTGACCGCCGCCGCGCTGGATCCGGACGTCATGGCGATCAAGCAGACCATCTACCGCACCGGCGAGGACTCCGAGCTGATGAAGATCCTGCTGGCCGCCGCGCGCGCCGGCAAGGAAGTGACGGTGGTGGTGGAGCTGATGGCCCGCTTCGACGAGCAGACCAACATCAACTGGGCTTCCAAGCTGGAAGAGGTGGGGGCGCACGTCGTGTACGGCGTGGTGGCGCACAAGACGCACGCCAAGATGGCCGTGGTGTTGCGCCGCGAAAAAGGGCGGCTGCGCCGCTATGCTCACCTGGGCACCGGCAACTATCATCCGCGCACGGCGCGCCTGTACACCGACTTCGGCCTGCTGACCGCGGATCCGAAGCTGTGCGAGGACATGGACAAGGTGTTCGCGCAGCTGACCGGGCTGGGCGCGCGCCGTTCGCTCAAGGCGCTGATGCAGTCGCCCTTCACCATGCACGACGGCATGGTGGCGCTGATCCGCGCCGAGGCCCGCGCGGCCAAGGCCGGCAAGCGTTCGCGCATCATGGCCAAGATGAACTCGCTCTTGGAAGAACAGATCATCGAAGAGCTTTACAAGGCCGGTCAGGCCGGCGTGAAGATCGACCTGATCGTGCGCGGCGTATGCGCATTGCGCGCCGGCGTGCCGGGGCTGTCGGAGAACATCCGGGTGCGTTCCATCGTCGGCCGCTTCCTGGAGCATTCGCGGGTCTTCTACTTCTACGCCGAGGGCGAAGAAACCGTGTACCTGTCGTCGGCCGACTGGATGGACCGCAACTTCTTCCGCCGGGTAGAGATCGCTTTCCCGATATACGACAAGACCCTGAAGAAGCGCGTCATCGACGAAGCCTTCACCTACGCCCTGCGCGACAACCAGCTGGCCTGGCAGCAACTGCCCGACGGCGACTACACCCGCGTCAAGAGCCGTCGCGAGCCCTTCAACGTGCACCAGTACCTGATGCAGAAGCTGGGCGTGTAACGCCCGCCGCCCCGACCGGGGCGGTTTTCGAAGAAGACCTCCCATCTGTTCCGCCCCCCTTTTTAGGATGGCGGCGTTCGAGGCAAATCCTCCCCAGATCCAGGCCGCGCGGATCCGGCTCCGCCGGTCCGCCACCGGCGCCCCCTGGGGGGAGGCGCGCAGCGCCTCGGGGGGATCATGACTGTCACTATCCTGTCATGTGGGACTTCTATTATTCGAGGGTCGCTGAAAGACAGGCAGTTTTCCAAGCCTGCCAGACTCCTCCAACGAGCACAGAAGGAACCCTGATGTTCAAACGTGTCTTCAAACAAGTTTCCCTGGGCGTCGCGCTGAGCGCCGCCGTATTTGCCGTCCAGGCCGCCGACGTGACCGGTGCCGGCGCTTCGTTCCCGTACCCGATCTACGCCAAGTGGGCCTCCGACTACAAGGCCGCCACCAATAGCGCCGTCAACTACCAGTCCATCGGTTCGGGCGGCGGTCAGCAACAAATCATCGCCAAGACCGTCGATTTCGGCGCTTCGGACGATCCCATGAAGGCTGCCGATCTGGAAAAGAACGGCCTGCTGCAATTCCCGGCCGTCATCGGCGGCACGGTTGCCGTGGTGAACATCGACGGCGTCGAACCCGGCAAGCTGAAGCTGTCGGGCAAGGTCCTGGCCGATATCTTCCTGGGCAAGATCAAGAAGTGGGACGACGCTGCCATCAAGGCGCTGAACCCCGACCTGAAGCTGCCGGCCGCCGACATCATCGTCGTGCACCGCTCGGACGGCTCGGGCACCACCTTCGGCTGGACCAACTACCTGTCCAAGGTGTCGCCGGACTGGAAGTCGACCGTGGGCGAAGGCAAGGCCGTCAAATGGCCCGTGGGTCAGGGCGGCAAGGGCAACGAAGGCGTCGCCGCCTACGTCGGCCAGCTGAAGAACTCGATCGGCTACGTGGAATACGCCTACGCCAAGCAGAACAAGCTGGCCTGGACGCAACTGCAGAACAAGGACGGCAAGTTCGTCCAGCCGGAACAGAAGGCGTTCGCAGCCGCGGCCGCCAACGCCGACTGGAAGAGCGCGCCGGGCATGGGCGTGGTCCTGACCGACGAGCCGGGCGCCGATTCCTGGCCCGTCACCGCCGCCACCTTCATCCTGGTCCACAAGTCGCAAGACAAGCCGGCGCAGGGCAAGGCCGTGCTGGAATTCTTCGACTGGGCCTTCAAGAACGGCGCCAAGTCGGCTGAAGCCATGGACTACGTGCCGCTGCCGGAAGCCGTGACCAAGGAAATCCGCGCCGCCTGGGGCGAAGTCAAGGCCGCCGACGGCAAGGCCGTCTGGCAATAAAGGCTTGAGCGCGAGGGAGGCCGGCTGACAATGCCAATCTCCATCGCGCGCAATCCACAGCGGCCGCCGCTGGCGTTCCGGATACGGGATGCTGGCGGCGGTCCGCCGCAAGACCTTCGAAGTTTCTCCCCTGGTTTCCTAAGGAAAGTCCATCCATGAGCGCGGTAATGGATAATAGTGTGCCGCTTTCGCCCAGCGTGGCGGACTCCGTGACTACCGGCACGCCTTCGCCTATGAAGCAAAACAAAAACGCGCTGATGGATGCGCTATTCAAGAACCTGACCCGCCTGTTCGCCTTCCTGGTGTTCATCCTGCTGGCGGCGATTCTTGTTTCCCTGATCTACGGCAGCCGCGAATCGCTGGCCAAGTACGGCCTGTCGTTCCTCTGGCTCAACGACTGGGATCCGGTCAATTCGAACTACGGCGCCGTGGTGCCCATCATCGGTACGCTGCTGACCTCGGCCATCGCCCTGATCATCGCCGTGCCCGTGTCCTTCGGCATCGCCATCTTCCTGACCGAACTGTCGCCCACCTGGCTGCGCCGCCCCCTGGGCACAGCGGTCGAAATGCTGGCGGCGATTCCGTCCATCATCTACGGCATGTGGGGCCTGTTCGTCTTCGTCCCCGTGTTCCAGCAGTATGTGCAGCCCTTCATGATCGCCACATTGGGCAGCCTGCCCGTGATCGGCGGCATCTTCGCGGGGCCGCCCTTCGGCATCGGCATCTTCACGGCCGGCCTGATCCTCTCGATCATGATCATCCCGTTCATCGCCGCGGTGATGCGCGACGTGTTCGAACTGGTGCCGGCGATGCTCAAGGAATCCGCCTACGGCCTGGGCAGCACGACCTGGGAAGTGATGTGGCGCGTGGTGCTGCCCTACACCAAGTCGGGCGTCATCGGCGGCATCATGCTGGGCCTGGGCCGCGCGCTTGGCGAAACCATGGCGGTGACCTTCGTCATCGGCAACGCCTTCAAGTGGTCCGGTTCGCTGTTCTCGCCGGGCAACTCGATCGCTTCCGCGCTGGCCAACGAATTCAATGAAGCGGGCGGCATACAGAAGTCGGCGCTGCTGGAACTGGGCCTGATCCTGTTCCTGATCACGACCATCGTGCTCGCCCTGGCCAAGATGCTGCTGGTCCGCTTGTCCGCCAGTGAAGGCAAGAAAACCTGACGCGCCGCGAGCACAAGGAAAAGATCATGGCTGTATCCGTACTCAATATGCAGAACGGCACCTATCGCCGGCGCCGCGTAGTCAACCGCATCATGCTGACCGTGTCGCTGGGCACCCTGGTGTTCGGGCTGTTCTGGCTGTTCTGGATCATTCTGACGCTGTTGATGAAGGGCGCGCCCGCGCTGTCGTACACGCTCTTCACCGAGATCACGCCGCCGCCCGGGCAGACCGGCGGTCTCATCAACGCCATCTTCGGCAGCGTGATGATGGCTGGCGTGGGCACGCTCATCGGCACGCCCGTCGGCATCCTGGCCGGTACCTACCTGGCCGAATACGGCCAGCGCGGCTGGCTGGCGCCGGCCACGCGCTTCCTGAACGACGTGCTGTTGTCGGCCCCGTCCATCATCATCGGCCTGTTCATCTACGCCGTGTACGTGGCCCAGGTGGGGCACTACTCGGGCTGGGCCGGTGCCATCGCGCTGTCCATCCTGGTGATTCCGGTGGTGGTGCGCACCACCGACAACATGCTGCTGCTGGTGCCCAACAGCCTGCGCGAAGCCGCTGCCGCGCTGGGCTGCCCCAAGTGGCGCATGATCACCATGGTGTGCTATCGCGCCGCCAAGACCGGCATCATCACCGGCGTGCTGCTGGCCATCGCCCGCATCTCGGGTGAAACCGCGCCGCTGCTGTTCACCGCGCTGTCGAACCAGTTCATGTCCTTGAACATGAACGGCCCGATGGCCAACCTGCCGGTCGTGATTTACCAGTACGCCGCCAGCCCCTTCAAGGACTGGAACAACCTGGCCTGGGCCGGCGCCACCCTGATTACGCTGCTGGTGCTGGGCATCAACATCATCGCCCGCAACATGTTCCGCAAGTAAAGATCGCTATGCCGGCGCGCCGGGCGCGCCGGAGCCAAGGGAAACCAAATGGAAAACACCGCTACCGCCGTCAAGAACAAGATCGAGGTCAAGAACCTGAACTTCTACTACGGCAAGTTCCATGCGATCCGCAATGTGAACATGTCGATCCAGGAGAAGAAGGTCACGGCCTTCATCGGCCCGTCCGGCTGCGGCAAGTCCACGCTGCTGCGCACCTTCAACCGCATGTTCGAGCTCTACCCCGGCCAGCGCGCCGAGGGCGAAATCATCCTGGACGGCGAAAACCTGCTGACGGCCAAGACCGACATCTCGCTGATCCGCGCCAAGGTCGGCATGGTGTTCCAGAAGCCCACGCCGTTCCCCATGAGCATCTACGACAACATCGCCTTCGGCGTGCGCCTGTTCGAGCGCCTGTCCAAGGGGGAAATGGACGAGCGCGTGGAATGGGCCCTGAGCAAGGCCGCGCTGTGGAACGAAGTGAAGGACAAGCTGCACCAGAGCGGCAACAGCCTGTCGGGCGGCCAGCAACAGCGCCTGTGCATCGCGCGCGGCGTGGCCATCAAGCCGGAAGTGCTGCTGCTGGACGAGCCGTGCTCGGCGCTGGACCCGATCTCGACTGCCAAGATCGAAGAGCTGATCGCCGAACTGAAGAACGACTACACCGTCGTCATCGTGACGCACAACATGCAGCAGGCCGCGCGCTGCTCGGACTACACCGCCTACATGTACCTGGGCGAGCTGATGGAATTCGGCCAGACCGACCAGATCTTCGTGAAGCCTTCGCGCAAGGAAACGGAAGACTACATCACGGGCCGCTTCGGCTGACCGTTGCGTTTCGGCTCTGCAAATGGCGGCGCGCTGTTCGGACAGCGCGCCGTTTTTCATTTGCTGTTACAGCAGCACCTGCTCGGAGCCCGCCGGGGCTGCTCCTGGACGTTGCCCGCATGGCGGCCGGGAATCAGCACCATGAACATCCCCGCCAGCGCGTAACAGCCCCGCAGGCCCAGCCGCATAGGCCAACCGGGCCGGGATCTGGTATAGTTGCCACCCTTCGGGGCGTAGCGCAGCCTGGTAGCGCATCTGCTTTGGGAGCAGAGGGTCGTGAGTTCGAATCCCACCGCCCCGACCAATATCCATGCGGGTCTTCAGATTTCCGCAGTGCAAGAAAAAGCAAAAGGTGGACCGAAAAGTGGACCACCTGCAAAAAAGGCCCCAATCTCATCGAGGTTGGGGCCTTTGTGTTGGTCCACCGGAATCCTGCCTAGGTTTCAGGTGCGTCGGCGGTGGTTGGCCGCTCATCAATCCAGCGTTGGAGATCAGTGGCGCGCCACCCAACGCGGCCCGCGCTCAACTGGACTGGACGGGGAAACTGGCCTTTTTTGATGAGGTCATAGACCGTCCATTTGGCCAAACCGATAACGTCTTTCAGCTCGCCCACGCTGTACACGAGCTTGGTCATGCGTGCGTCTCCAAGGCGGGTGCGCGCCCCGCAGTGTTCAGTAGGGCGCGCGCCGCGGCGGCGCTGGCTTTCAATTGAGGATCAGCCGAGGCCTCCAGGATGCTGGCGGTGATATCCAACGCGCTGGCCAGGGTGGCGCAGCGCTCGCGCAGAGCCGCAGCCTGCCCTTTGATCTCGGACAGTTCTGCCGTAGCCTTGTCGTAGAGCCGGATGTACTGGTTGCGGGCGCGCTTCGCCGCTTCCAGTTGTGCTGTGAGGGGGCGGAAGTGGCTCATTGTGCTCCCTCCGCCCTGACGCGCAGCCCCAGCGCTTCTTTCAGGCTGTACCAGTGCTTATGGTCTTCGGCAATGTGCTGGGCGAGCGCCAGCAACGTCGTTGCGTTGGGCGTCATCTCTTGAACTTCGCCCATGTCGTTCAGGACGGACAGCAACGCGCGCAGCCGTTCCTTTTGCTCTTCCATGCACTCGATGGCCAGACTGGCCCCGGTCATGTCAAAGGATGGCGTACTTGGAGCTTTGCTCATCGCGCCACCTCATCGGCTTTGGCGGTAAGGGGGCGGAAAAGGTCCGCCCATTCTTGCGTCTGCTCCGCCACTTCCCCGGAAATGTGGATACCGATCTCGGCCATGTCGAGCGTGTTCAACATGTCGTCAAGGCCGGACTGCCGGGCATGAGCGATGACGCGGAATAGGGAACCTGTGCGGCGCAGCGCTTCGGCAGCACGGTCAAGGGCCTCGCAGGCCTCTTTGATGGTCAAGGGACGTGAGGTCATGCCATACCTCCGTCGACAAGAGCTGTTTCGCACTCGAGGTCCACGGGGGCGGCGCGTAGTGGCCTAAGAGTCGCGTCCGCGCAGGCCAGGAGTTGAGTAACGACCGGCTGACCATCCCGGTATGTGACGTCTGGCACGCCGTGGAAATCCACTACCCAGTCACGCCTGCGGACCTCAGCAAGATCATCAGGATGTGAGAGAGCTGCAGCCGCCGCGCTTGAGGTGCTGCAAACAATCACGCCAATGCGGCCGAGGTGCGAGGGGTTCTTGCTTCGAACGAGCATGACCAGGTCGCCTACCTGGCAACGCCGGGTATTAGAGGAGCGGATCATGCAACACCTCCGGCTTTCAGCCCGTCGAGGGCTTCATCGACCTCTTCCAAATGATAGCCAAGCAGATCCCGCGCAGCATCGACGAGAATGTCGAGGTCTGCGATGTCATTGATGGGGAGCTTGTCAGCCGCATCCAGGACCGCCAGAGTATGGAGCAGCCCCTTTCGTGCCTGGTTCAGCGCCGTAAGTTCTTTGGGAGTAGTCATGCCGCACCTCCCTTACCCAGCAGGCGGCCTGTCACGATGCCGTGCAATTCGGCAAAGCGGCTCGTGTACCAATGCGGCTGCGTCTCCCGCGGCGATGCCGGGTTCGTCAGGTTCTTGCCGTACGCTAGGCCTCTGTCGGTGATCGCCCAGAAGTGCTTCGTCTTGGTGGGCGTTGCGCGGCTAGCGCGAGTACGCTCTTCGATCATGCCTGCGTCACGGAGCAGGGCGTTGTACACGGCGACGTTCGTCGTGATGCCGTGCTCCTTGAGGAGAGCCGTCAGGGATGCGGTCGGCATAGCGCTTCCGGCCGGCGCGTCGGGCGCCGCATCCACAACGTAGGCCGGCAGGAACGACGTATCCAGGCGGTGGTTCTTGGCGATGTGCTGAAGCATCGCCACTTGCGACGACGGAGCCGGACGCAAAAGACGCGTGAAGCACTCCATAATCGCCAACTCGCCGACCAGCTTGGGGGCGGCTTCAGGCGTGTGAGCAGGGCCGGTTTGATCGTGCAAGCGACGTTCGCATTCAATGAAGTACTGCCGTGCCTGCTTGCCCTTTGCGTTGCGCTCGACCATGGACAGTTCTTTGGCCATGTCGAGGGTCAGGACATATTCCTTGATCGGACGGCCACCTCGGAGGTTTTCCCCGATTTCGGTGAAAACCTCGAAGTCCTGATGCTCAACAAACGCATACTGGTCGATGCGGTCTTTGATCCAAGTCGAGAAGTCTTTGCCGACTTCCAGGAAGGAGTGCAGGTCGCGTGCATTGGCAGCCGGGACGGCCTGGCCACCGATTTGGCAGGTGCCGACGGGGATGAGGTGGTTCATTGGCCACCTGCCTGAAAAGTGGCCATGAGCGAAGGAATGTGCTGGTCGCGTCCGCGCTCGTGATAGCAGCCGCACGAGTTTGCTGCGTCACTCGCGACACACGCTGCCAGATCCGCGAGCTGGCGGAGACGCGCCTGATCGACGCGGCTAAAGTCATCTTTGCCAAGTTCAATGGAGAATTGGCGGAACAGAGCCTCTAATTGGTCGAGTGTCTTGGCGCTGGTCCCTATCGGGAGCAAAAATTCGTTCTCAAGAACAGCTACCAGTTCATGCGAAGCGAAGGGCGAAACGCCCTCTTTGTTTGCAGAATTGCGGTTTTCTGCTATACCATTAAGCGTAGTAATCCCTACCCGCTCGACGGCGGGGATCTTCTTGGACATGGTTGACTCCCGTGGTCCAGGTTAGATGGCAGCGACTGCGAATCGCTGTTTGTCATCAGGAGCCCTGCAGACTGCGAATCTGCGGGGCTTCTTTCTTGCTGCAGGAATGATAGCGTAACGCTAATAATTTAATCAACTCAAAGTTGGGCGTAACGCTCTTTCTTCGTCGATTGGTGGCAGTATCGCTCTCGATTGTGTGCCGTTGTCCCAACGTGCGAGCCGAAACCCGAATTCGGATGGTCAGTGAGCATTCTTGCGGCTTTCCTGAGGGGAGAGTGCGCGGGTGAGCTTATTTTTAGTCTGGTTTTGCCTGCTTTTGCTTCACTTCGCTCACTAAACATCATTTTTCAGCTCAATTTCCGCCTGTTATGGGCAAGTGCTAGGCGTATACAGGCGTATACAGGCGTGTTCGGGTGCCCGTGGGCACTTGTTGAGACGTGTCGGGACAGCCAGAGACAACCTGAGACAACGCACGATTTACTTTGCCTGCTTCCAGAGGGACCGAGCCTCGTCCAAGTATTTTTTAATTGTCCCGTCGTCCAGGCCCCACCCAATTTTTTCTAGATCTTCGCGCATGGCCTTTGCATGAGGATTGCGTGTGGCTTCGGGCTGCAGGCCATACCCCCCAGCCGCCAAGCCCAAAATGAGCTTCAACATGGTCACTCGTTCTTTCGTAGCGGCCGATATGTTGGACTGGGTCTCGGTATTAGCCTCACGTTCGGCAGATGAATCTTCGCTATCAGCGTTTTGAGTAGCGGGCTCGAGGGCATCTTGATCAATGCGCTTTTGAAGTTCGGCCTTCAGCCCCTCAGGAATGTCCCAACCACTTTTCATCAATGCGACAGTGAGATAGACCGGGTGTGAGCCGATCTCGTACTTGCTTCGTCCGAATCTTTCGTTCCAATCGATGCGAGAGATCGCCCTGGAGATATTGACCGTGCTTTCGAAGCCCTCAGGCGGCTTCGACATCGTGAGGCGAAGTTCGGGATATAGGGAAGGGTCTTTGCCATCAAAGAGCAGGGCGGCCTCTTTAACCGTCCATTTGTCTAGACGTGCCCAATAGCTGTAGTCGATTTTTGTTGTTGTACGTCCCAAAACTCTTTCCCGGAAGTGTGAGTAACCCGTTTATCTATGCGGCTGTGGTCTTGCGCGACTTCGCTGTATCGGCTTCCCACTCGTCGATCATCGCCGCAACGCGTCCTTCAATCATCCCCTTGACCCTTTCCGGCAAGAGGTCATATCGCCTAGGGTCGATGGAGACGAAGGGCCAAGTAGGCGAAGGTGCTTCCGCTGAGTGCTGCGCATCCAGCCATCCTTCCGGTAGTCCTCGTGCGTGTTCAATCGCCCTGCAGGTGGCAGATCGAATTCCCCGAGGTTTGCCAGTCTTGGAGTCGGGCGATGCATTGAGCCATTGGCTTAACTGGCTTGGATCCTTACCGATCTGCTCTGCTAAACGTCCCACGCCTCCGGCCTGTTTCACCAGGCTTTGGAGGTTTGTTCTGCGGATGTCATCAATCGTGTTCATGTGGTCAATTCCATGGCATTACGCTAAGAAAAGCAATTAGCATAACGCTATTGACCGACTATTAGCGAATCGCTAATATTTATGTATGAATCTCCGTACATATCTTTCAGCGAGGCGTGGCCATCAAGCCGATCTGGCCCGCTCTATTGGGGCTCATGAGTCCGATATCTCAAGGTGGGCGAATGGTTCTAGACCCGTGCCGCCTGTCCGATGCATCGCAATTGAGCGCGCGACAGCTGGTGCCGTTACCAGGCGAGATCTTCGGCCGCATGACTGGCAAAGCATCTGGCCGGATCTAACGCCAGCTCGGATAGAGGCGGCGAATGCCTAACGCTGACACCACGATCATCGACCGCGCCAAGGAGGCCGGTATGTCGCTAGCGACGCTCATTGCGACGCGCGGCCATCTGCTGCGCGGCGTTCCATCCGCACCGGCTGATGAGCACATCCCCGGCGACACCACCACGCCGCCGGCGCCTGGTGTCATCTGGATCGGATCGGGGGACGCGTGATGGACAGCTTTGACCAATCAGCCCTGACGCTCGGCACGCATTTCCCGTGCAGCAGCCACCTGCGTCGGCAGGGTGTAGACGTACGTAAGGATGAACCGGGTCAATTCATGACCTTGGATAGCCTCTGCCTCGGGAATTCCATCCTCCTCGTGGACCGCGTTGTTACCCAGAAAGCGCAGGCTGTGCGCCCACTCCTTGAGGTCTGGTGTCAGTTTTCCCATATCCGCAAGTGCGTTAATGCGTGCAGCCAAATTCTTGCTCGCATGCTCCGGCGCCAAGTTCTTGGTTGTGAGTTCGAGCGCGCGCCTGTCCATCGCACCGGCCGAATCCCATTCCTCCCTATTGATGGCGTTTGCCGCTTGCAAAAACGCGCGAGCAACATTTTCTGGGCAGTGCTGCGGCACATCGGGTGCCCGTCCTTCAGGAATGATGCGAGGCACGCTCACAGCTATAGCGCGAGCCTGCTCAAGGATGTTTCCATGCAATCGACTAGGGGGATGGCCAAGCGAGGATTCGACCAATGCCACCACCGGGAGATGGCAGTTGTTGCACATGAAATTGGCATGAAAGCGTGTTGTCGAGTTCGGAATACGTACCTCGCCCGTAAACGTGAACCCCTGAGGTTTATCGCAATGGGGGCAATGGTGTACCAGGGTAACGGCCATGAATGACTCCGGAAATATTGTGGTTCAGGATCAGGCGATTGCGCAGATTCTAACTGCGGCGCGCGGTGCTGCTGCTCCGCTGCTGCTCGAGCGCTACCGAATCGCCGGGCAGAACCAGGACGCGTTTGTTGCTGCGCTAATCATGCGGCTTTGCGTTGCTGAGATGCATCTTCGATTGAAGCCAAGCGCTGGAGGCGGGGAATGAGTGCTTTCGACCTGCTTATCCTCGCCCTAGTGCTGGCCGTGCTGGCGCTGGGCAGCTGGCCGCCGACGATATGAATACCGCCGTCTCGATCTTGATCTTGGTGGCCGCGTTTACGTGGTTGTTGATGCTGACCGCCGGCTGCTGTTTCGGCATATGGCTGCTTTGGCGCCGCCGCGGGCTGCGCAAATGGATCTCAGATTTCGACCGCGGTCTGGAGCGCGAGGAGCGCATACGGGCTTACCGGAAACGCCGCTACGGCGTTTAGCCGGGGCGGTTATCGGTGTGCACGCGGCTAGGGTAGCTCCCGAAGAGATGGACTCCTCCACCCATCCTGCCGTAGTGCCTTTTTTGTGGAGAGATGGAGGTTCTATGACCCCTCGAATGATTGTGCCCCTCCTGCGCTACGTCGATGCGCAGGGCAAGGAGCGCGAAGTCACTCTGGTTCAGCATCAACACGATCAACCGCCCCGAATTGTGATGAGTGGCGGCATGGCGGGGATTGATACCCCCTTGTCTGCGCTATTTGGGGTGGCAGTCAATCAGGGGCCAATCCGTCAGTTGATCGGCGACGGCCCGGAATTCGCTGAGATTTCGGCCGAGCGAGTCCGAGAGGCTGCCGAGCTGGCGCTACGGGCGCTTCCTCCGTCTGCTGGCCGCTTCCGCGTGGTGTGGGTGCCCGATGACGGATTGCCGTTCTGAGGGCCGAGCATTGACACACGACAACACGTCGCCGCAGGTCGAGGATGGCCACACACGCCTCGCGAACGAATTGCTGGAGGCCATGTGCCTTGCCGGCTTCTCGGCGCGCCAGTGGGCCATCGTCATGGCCGTGGTGCGCAAAACCTACGGCTACGGGAAAAAGTCCGATGACATTAGCCTGGGGCAACTCTCATCTATGACGGGCATTGCAAAGCCGCACGCTAGCCGTGCCGTGAACTCCCTTGTGGCCGCTGGCGTCCTGCGCCGGTCGGCTGGGACCTTCGGAAATTCGCTTTCTCTCAATAAGCGGTACAAGCAATGGTCGCTTGTGGGTCCGGCTGCTGGGGTTACCGATTCGGTCACGCTGGGGTTACCGAAAGAGCAACGGTGGTTACCGATTCAGCAACCCCAAGATGGGGTTACCGATCCGGCAACCGCCGTTACCGATCTGGCAACCTGCGATAGGGTTACCGAATCAGTCACGGGGGTTACCAATTTGGCAACGGGGGTTGCTGATTCGGCAGCGGTTACCGAATCGGTCACGCTGGGGTTACCGATTCGGCAACCACAAAAGGAAACTCTACAAAAGAAAGAAAAACACCCCCCTATTCCCCCCAAGGGGGAGGAGGGCGATCCGGAAGGCTTTGCGGAAGCCTGGGCGGCGTATCCGAAACGTCAAGGCGGTAATCCTCGCGGCACCGCTGTGAAGGCATGGAAGGCACGTTTGCGCAGCAGCGTGATGGCAACCGAGATGATCGCTGGGGTACGGGGGTATGCCGCGCACTGCCGCGCGGAAGGCAAGGTCGGAACGTCGTTCGTGATGATGGCGGCAACCTTCTTCGGCCCCGACCTGCGATTCCGGGATTTTGCGGAATCTCCTGCCGGCCCGGGTCCGCAAGGCGCGAGTCGATCGGCAGGCGTTATTCCTGGTTCGCCGTTGGACATCGACACGAATCCGGTCTGGCTGGCTCAGACGGGCTACGCGAGCGTTTGGGAGGCGATCAGCGACGGGTGCACGGAACACACTTACCGGCAGTTCCGTGACGGCAAGCGCGTCCCGAAGGAGGCTGCATGAACGCCGGCGAACTCGCGCGGGCCATGGCGGCTTCCGCGTCGACGCTTGTGCCGTACCTGCTGCCCCAGGGTAAGAAGGCAGGTCCGGAGTGGAAGGTCGGTAGCGTCGGAGGCGAAGCGGGCTCATCGCTGTCGGTGCGTCTGACGGGCAACAAGGCGGGCGTTTGGTCGGATTTCAGCACTGGCGAGTCAGGCGACCTGCTGGACCTGTGGGTCGCCGTGCGTTGCTGCAGCGTGGCTGATGCCATGTGCGATGCAAAAACTCACCTGGGCATTCGAGACGAAATGCCCCCGCGGCCGGCGCCGACGTACAAGCGTCCGGCTAAGCCGCAATGTCACACTCCCAAGTCCCGCGTCCGTGAGTGGTTGCTTGGACGCGGCTTGACCGAGGAGACCATCGCCGCTTTCAAGATCGGCGAGCAAGAACGGGGCGGGAAGAGCTACGCAGTGTTCCCGTACCTGAGAGATGGCGAGTTGGTGAACGCGAAGCGGCGCAACCCTGACGACAAGAAAGACATGCTGCAGGAGGGGGGCGCGGAGCCCTGCCTGTTCGGCTGGCATTTGATCGACCTGAAGGCGCGACGGGTGGCGATCTTCGAAGGTGAAATTGACGCCATGACCGGCCACCAAATGGGAATTCCTTCCCTGTCGGTGAATGCGGGGGCGGGAAACCATCAGTGGATCGAGAACGATTGGGAGCGTCTGCAGCAGTTCAGCGACATTGTCTTGTGCTACGACAACGACGAGGTGGGTCAGAAGGGGGCGCGTGAGGTTGCGCAGCGCTTGGGCGTGGAGCGCTGCCGCATCGCCATCTTCGGCCAGGCCAAGGACGCCAACGAGTACCTGACCGAGTACAAGGCCGGGGGCGAGGACTTCGACCACGCCATTCGTACGGCGCGCCACCTGGACCCAGACGAACTTCGGCCCATGTCCGACTACATGGCGGACGTCGTTGGGATGTTCTATCCAACGCACGATGCGCCACGGCTGGCTCCGCTGGCCTTCTGTGGGCGGGCCTATGACTGGTGGGAGTGGCGTCCGGCTGAGGTTTCCGTCTGGACGGGGATCAACGGCCACGGTAAGAGCCTGATGCTGATGCAGGCGCTAATCCCCGTCATGCAGGCCGGAGAGAGGATCTGCGTGTTCTCTGGCGAACTGCCGGCGCGCGTGCAGTTGAAGCGGCTTTCTAAGCAGATCACGGGCCTAGATCGCCCGTCGCAGCCATTCCTACGACACGTCGCCGAGTGGTTGCAGGACCGGGCATGGGTGTTCGACACGGTGGGTACAGCGTCGGTGGACAGGCTACTAGAAGTTTTCCGTTACGGCGCGCGTCGCTACGGCATCAAGCATTTCGTGATCGACAGCCTGATGACGACAGATGTCCCGGAAGACGGCCCGGGGGCGATGACCGCTCAGAAAGCTGCCATGCGCAAGATCGTTGCGTTCTGCCATGAGACCAACTCGCACGTGCATCTCGTTGCGCACCCTCGAAAGGGGCAAACCGAGGACAAGGCGCCTGGCAAGCTGGACGTGGCTGGCAGTGGTCACATTACCAATGGCGCTGACAACGTTTTCGTTGTCTGGTCTGCCCGTAAGGAGGTCGGCCACGAGGACGAAAAGCCCGACGCCAGCCTGGAACTTGCCAAGGACCGAAACGGAGAAGCCGGGCATCGCAAGATTTACTTGTTCTTTTGCCGTGAGGCTCAGCAGTTCACGCCGGACAACAACCGGCGTGGACGCCCCTACATCGAGTTCAGCACTCAGGCTGAGCCGGCGTAGGCGCTCTATGAGGTACATCGCCCCGCGTCTATGTTGCGGTCGGCGTTGCGCTTTACCGAGAAGTCCGTCCGAGACGGTTCTGCGGTTGAGCTGGTCGCGCAATTCCTGCGCGTCCCTCCCTACAACCCTGGAATTGTTTGAAGGATGATCATGCTCGATCACAACAACCCCGAAACTTGGCTGGAGATCCCGTTTGAAAGGGCAGCCGGCGCCATCATCGCGCGAGCCCATCAAATCGCAGATCCGGCCTATGACACCGGCATGACCTATGCGCCATGCCGCTGCTGGCGTTGCCGAGGGGGCGTGGCGCTTGCCGACCGCGCCACCCTGGATAGACTGCTGGCCAAGCACCTGATGACGCTGAGCGCGACCGAGCGCGGTCAATGGATGCTGCTATGGGCGGGGCACCCGCGTCATAACGCCGACGCGCGGGAGCAGCTGAACACCTGGTTGCGCATTGCAGGCGGTAGCATTGAGCCTCCGCCCGTGTATCCCGTCTACGCGATGCCGGAGGAAGCATGAGCGAGCGTACTACGCCGTTTCCGCGGCTCGCCGTGGCCCTTGCCTATGCCTTCAGCGACGAGCGGCACACCACCAACCGTCCAGCCATGGCCCGCGCCGCCGACGCTCGGCTGGGCGAGCCTGGGCCGCTGGCCGGCATAGACGGCGCGGCCGAGATTGCCAAGCTCAGGCAGTTCTTGGAGCGCGAGCTGGAACCGTTGCACTTGGCGGTGCTGTATGCCCGCTACGGGCAGCGCAAGACCCATTGCAAGTGCTGCGGCAGCGAGGGTGACCATCCGGACTGGCCGGGGGCGCTGCATCGGATTGCGGGAGCGCTGGGGGCATACCTTTCAATGCGGACAGCCCATAGCGCGCTGCTGTATGCCTTGGTGCGCCGTCACTACGACACTGGCAGTATGCGGACGCTCCAGTCCCTGGCTGATGAATACGGGTGCAAGGTTCGCAGCGTCGAGCGCGCCAGCGCCAGGGCGGGTGACTGGCTGCGCGGCACTCGGGAGAAGAAGGGCGCAGAGCCCATCTACGGCGTCGAGCAGGCAGCTCATGCGGCCGCCGAAAAGCTGCTGCGCGAGGCCGGGTTTATCCCGTGATCGTTGACTTGTGCGGAAACGGCCGCCATAATCACCGATAACGGATTTCCTCAGAAGTCCGCCCCAAGAATCCCGCCACGCGAAAGCAGGCGGGTTTTGTACTTCTTGGCCTGTTAAATGATAGTCACTGACGATTGGCTGCTACGATGGCAAACCCCCAATGGGGGCTACAACAAGAGGCAGCTGACGTTGCTGGGCGTCCCCTGGCCGCCAAAGCGCGGCTGGAAACGCGATGTGCTGGGCACGGAGATCTCCGACGAGGTGGAGCGAGCGTTCGAACTGGCCTCCGATCGTGCACTTCCCTGACTTCTAATTCGCGGACATGCTCATAGTGAGTCGCCGGCGTTCCAAGCCGCCTACGCATGTTCGACCCCAGCAGCCCGCTCCAAACAAACGAAAGCCCCGATACGGATACTACGATCGGGGCTTTCTGCATTTCGGTGGACTTGTTCATGGTGAGCGGCCGCCTTACTCGCTGCGCAGCGAGGCCTCCCTGGTATTTGTAGGCTAGGAGACGCGTTCTATTCCGGGAGGTTGCCATGTCCCTTCACCTACCGGCAGGATCGACGGTGGTGTTGTCTTTGGCCAGTAAAGCCGCATCACCAAGTAAATTGGCCCGTTCGGAGCGGGCAGCCAGTTAGCTTCCTTGCCTACGCCCGGGGACTTGTTCTGGATATAGAGCGTTCTCGACCCGTCCGCATTCGTGGCCATGGCGGATAACATGGGTGAGTTAATTAGATAGCGGTTGATCGGATTCTCGATAAGAAGTTGGGACTTGCCGTCATACATCGTGAGCGACCAGAACGAATTCACAGGTGGCAGCTGTCCAGCCGGGAAGGTTAGCGTGTAACTATGCTTGCTGCCGTCTAAGGTTTGCCCATCTTTGTCAACGCGTGTGAAAGGATAGGTAGCCTCTGCCGGATCATTGCCATAAATGCCGGCCTGAGCGGCGACGGCTCGCTTTAACCAGTCGCCATTGTAGTGAGCGCTATCGCCAGGAAGACCACTAACCCGCCAGCCGTTTATCGTCTTACCAACATTGGCGACCGCCTCGTCGACCTTTCGCTGGCCCTCTTTCATGCCGAGGCCAAGTTCCAGCTTTTGCTCGCGAGGAAGATCCTTAAAGTTCAAGGTCTTGCCTGGGCCTATGCCAATACGTGCGAGCTGAGAGCGGATCTCCATCTCGTTGGATTCCGGCGGTGCGAACTGCAGCGCAAAGTCGAGAAACTCGAAGAAGTTGGTCTTCACAAGTTCCTTATCGATCTTGGGGAAGTCGATGGATGGCGCGGCCGGCGGCGGAGTTTGCTTCAGATAGGCCGAGAGCATCTGCACCTTGTAGCCGGCCTGTACGTTCTTAACGTTGTCGAGATCATCCGGGCCGAAAAGTTGGGTGCGATAGCCCGCAAGGGAGAACTGTGTGCTCGAACGGAACACCCCCTTGATGCCAGCCGGGGTATCGCCCTTCCAGTCGGGGCCGACCACCATATAGTCGCCCGCCTCGGTCCCTGTGGCACGGGTGCCGATGTAGCCGTAGTTGTAGGTATTGCCGTCGCAGAGCATGACCGAGTAATAGCGCTCCGGCTCGATAGCCGGAACGGAGAGCACCACCGGCTCCGCTCGCAAATCCATCCAAACAAAAGAATAGGGTGTGTCACTATTTGGCGTGACGATCGCCGTATCTTTATAGGTGAAGACGTTCGGTTCGTTCTTGATGTGATTGAACGGGGCCTTGAACTGTCCCGAATTGCGATCTACGGCGTACTCATACATCACCGCATAGTTCATCACGATAGGCAAGCCGTAGATGAACCCTGCTTCCGCAATGTCCTTGGCGCCGAAGAATCCAGGGCGATCAGCGCTTGTCTGGGAGCTAGCGGGGCCGGACACCATTGTGGTACCAGTGAGTGCGACGAGCGCACTGGAGCCTAGGAACTCTCGCCTTGTTGTCATTGAACGCCTCATCTAAGTAGAACAAGCTGCGGAATGCTTGAATAGAACGCAGGCAGTACGGGGTCGGTCATAGAGATAACACTCTATGTGGAAAGCGAACAAGCGGAAATTCGGTTGAGATCGTGCCATCCGAGCCAGGCTATCCGTGGCGAAAGTTCAATTCCCGCAGCCCGCTCCAGACAAGCCGCAGCCCCGATACGGATGATCCGGTCGGGGCTATAAAAACCGTGAAGGACTAGGTGTGACGGCGCAAAAAAGCCAGCCCCATAACGTCAATGGTTAGTTCGAGGTACGTCGGAACCGAGTCCCCGCAGCGCAGTTGCCAGCTGTCGCTCTAGATCTGCCGCTTGGTCCCTATCTAGGACGAAAACGGAAATTATGGGTGTATCTTCTGGCGCATCGACTGCTAGGTTTGTATGCTGGATGCGCATAAGGATAGCGGTGAGTGCCCCGTGCAATATTGCGACTTCAAGGCTGACTGCGCGGGCTAGGATGGCGTCCGGTTTTTTCTTCATAAGTAATCTCCGGAGAGGCCCCCGCGAACACCCACACTAGCACTCTGGACCTGGACAAGGAATAGTGCGCCCGCACCGGCACACCTAGCCCAGCTAAAGTTGGACCTGCGAATCTCCCATCTTTTTTCGCGTCTAGGATTCCGGTGGTTTCAGCTCAGCCGCTACTTCTGAGGCAGACGGCATTCGATCGCGAGTAGTGCAGTTCCGTCGGGCAATTGGTAGTGTTCTGCACCAAGCCATGTCACAGGCCTGCCATCCCGCAAGCAGAGGTAGTAGTTGGCCCAGGCCCCGTCGTGCCAGGGGGTAGACCTGTAACGGCGCTCAATGATGTACGTGACCCCGCTTGCGTCCACCGCAACAAGCTCAGAAGTCTGATTTGTATAGTTTTGTGGCATGAGCTAGCTCCAATGGATGGGCGTAGTCCACCTCAGCGCTCATTCCCGCACTATCCATTCCTACAGTCAATACGTACTTAGCCCACATCCGCACAGCAAAGAGCGGCAGATGGCGGGTTCTAGCAACGCAGCCGCAAACTTTAGGCGAGCCCCCGGCCTTCCAGGCCGCCTACGCGGGTTCGAGCCCCGCAGCCCGCTCGAGTCTCCATCGGGTCAGCCCCAACCGAGGCTCAGCCGACGATTTGTGTCGTTGGCACGGTGACCGAACAAGTGTCGATTTCGACAGAAAACAGATTCTTGAGCTGATCCGCCAACTGATGTTGGGCTCTCAACTTCTCATCGGCCGGGGGCGGCTGGTCGCCGTCAAGCTCGACCAGGGTCAGTCGTTGTCGCGCATCATTGGCACTCGCCAGTAGAACAATCTTGATATGCCGAGTAGGCCATTTAAACAAAGCGAGTCGACCATCTCGGAGTTTTTCCCAAGACTCGAAGCGGCGCTCGCTGGCCGCATAGCAGATGCTATGCCACAGCTTATTTGGGTCTTTAGTTCCTATGACAATCACGGTTAATGCCTAAAAACTGGTCGGCGACATTATAGGTATAAATAATAAGTATGTTAATTAAACCCAAGCCCCGATACGGAAATCCGTTCTGGGCTTTTCGCTTTCGCGGCGTAGCGCAGTGGTAGCGCGCCGGGTTCATACCCCGGAGGTCGCAGGTTCGATTCCTGCCGCCGCAACCATTCTCCTACCTTCCCGCTACCGAGGGCCGCGCGCTGGGCATGGCGCGCGGGGGTTGGGTCATCGCCGCCGGGCGGTGTGCAGTAGGTAGCACCCGGCACCAATTCAAGAGGTCAGCCATGGCAGCAGTCCCCGAAAGCACTCCACCCGCGCCGCCTCCAGCTGCGCACCAGAAGCCGCGATTCGTCATTTCCCGTGATGGGCTCCATACGAAGGTAGAGGTAGATGGCGTACCCGTTCGCTGGCTGGTCGGAGTGAACGTGGCATTCGAGCCGGACTTCCTGCCTAAGCTGGACCTGACATTGGGCCCGCTCAGTGGAGTCATCACCCTTGATGATGCCCAGCTAACCGTCGATACCGCGAACATGCCGGAGCGGGTGGCGCGGGCGCTGTATGAGCATCTACGGGCCAAGTATCAGCGGACGGACGCTGAGGCGGCACAGCTGCGCCCCAGTGAGACGAAGTAGGAGCGCTCCAGATGTACGGGAAAGCAGGACGAATCAGGCAGCGAGGCGGTAGTGCCTTTGCTCACCTGTACGGTACGGCACGCTGGCAGCGGACCCGTAAGGCCCAACTGGATCGCGAGCCGCTGTGCAAGTTCTGCGAGCGGCGCGGCCTGGTAGTGCTGGCCACCGTGTGCAACCACGTGAACGGCCACCCGACCGGCGAGACCGAACAGCAGTTCTGGGATGGCCCGTTCAACAGCCTATGCGCTGACTGCCACAACTCCGATCAGGCGCGGCTTGAGCGAGGAGCGAAGCAGATACGGGGATGCGACGAGGGCGGATGGCCCGTGCCGTGATCAGGGGTAGAGCCGCCTTTCCCCGGTTCTACTGTGCGCCCCGAGCTGCTGAAACGCGGCCGCAGAGGCATCGGCCACCCCCCCCGGGGGGGCCAAAAACATAGGAGCGGCGTCGACCTAGACCGACCGTTCCCGAAAACACGCGCATCCACAATTCGCCGGACGACCCTAAACGCCCCGGCTTTGATCAAGAAATGAGCAGATAAATGGCCCGTTCCCGACTTCCTGTCGACAAGGCCGCGGTGTCCGGCGCAGCAGTGAAAAATCCTGGCCGGCACGCCGGTCGGACCAAGCCGAAGGGCACTCGCCCGCTTGGCGTTCCCTACAAACAGATGACCGCCACGCAGAAGAAAGCGTGGAAGGATTTCGCTGCGGAGATGCCGTGGCTGAACTCTTCGCACCGAGTGCTACTGCGACTCGCCTGCATATGGGTGGCTCGCATGGATGATCCCGATGCTGAATTCGGCGTGTCGGCAACCCAAGCCCTGAGTTCGATTCTTTCCAAGTTGGGGGCGACCCCGGTAGACGAATCCAAGGTAGCGCATGACCCAGGCGGAGACGAAGACCCGGACGAGGCGTTCTTCAAGCGAAATTGATCGAACCAAGGCATACGCCGAGGCGGTCGTGGCCGGAGAGATAGTGGCCGGGCCGCACGTGCGTAATGCGTGCAGGCGCCACCTTCTTGACCTGGAAAGAGGGCACGAACGCGGGCTGTATTTTGACCAGGACGCCGCGGAGTACGCATTCCGTTTTTTTGAAGGCGTTCTGCGGTTGTCCGAAGGTCAGTTCGATGGCCGAAAGTTCGAGCTGCAGCCGTCGCAGGCGTTCATAGTCGGTTCGCTCTTCGGCTGGATGCAGGAGGATGGCACACGCCGATTCCGGCGGGCCTATGTCGAGCAGGGCAAGGGCAACGGCAAGAGCCCGCTGGCCGGCGGTCTTGGGCTGCTCGGCATGACTGCTGACGACGAGGCCGGCGCGCAGATCTATTCCGCCGCGGCGAAGAAGGACCAGGCGGGCATTCTGTTCGCCGATGCCGTCAAAATGGTCAAGCAGTCGCCGGCGCTAGCTAAGCGCGTGGCGTTCTCGGGAGGCGAGGGCCGCGAATTCAACATGGCGCACCACGCCAGCGGCAGCTTCTTCCGGCCGGTGTCGCGTGACACGGGTCGCACCGGATCTGGGCCGCGTCCGTACTTCGTTCTGGTGGACGAGGTGCACGAGCTGCCCGACCGCAAGATTATCGAAATGCTGGAGCGTGGCTTCAAGTTTCGCCGCGCGCCGTTGCTGTTCATGATCACCAACTCTGGCAGCGACCGCACGTCGGTGTGCTGGGAAGAGCATGAACATGCGGTGAAGGTGGCTGCTGGCCATACCGAAGCGGTGAACGATCCTACCTTTATCGGCGCCGTCATTGATGACCGTACGTTTAGCTACGTGTGCGCGTTGGATGAAGGTGACGATCCGCTGGAGGATCCATCCTGCTGGATCAAGGCCAATCCGCTGTTGGGGGTGACTATCTCCGAATCGTATCTGGCTGACGTAGTGGCGCAGGCAAAGGCGCTGCCCGGAGCGCTGAACGGAATTTTGCGTCTGCACTTCTGTGTGTGGACTGATGCGGAGACGGCCTGGATGACGCGCAGCACTCTTGAGCCGGCCCTGGCGGACTTCGATCCGGAAGAGCATCACGGCGCCAACATTTTCCTCGGCCTGGATCTGTCGCAGACCCGAGATATCACGGCGCTTGGCGCAGTCGTGAAAACGGGTTCCGTCGACGTCGAAGTGGAAGTAGACGGCGAACGCATGGTCATCGGCAAGCCAACCTACGACGCTTGGGTTGAAGCTTGGACGCCAGGCGATACCGTGGCCGCCCGCGAACTGCGCGACAAGCTTCCATACGCGGTATGGATCCGCCAGGGTCACCTGCACGCACCAACGGGCCAGACGGTCAGCTATCGCCATGTGGCACAGACGCTTGCCGAGTACGACCGGGATTTCGTGGTTCGTCTGGTGGCCTACGACCGCTACGCCTTCAAGAAATTCGAAGAAGACGTGGCGGCGCTGGGCCTGTCGATTCCCTTCGCGGAGCATCCGCAGGGCGGCTTGAAGAAGGGTAAGCCGCTGGAGGCGGCGGTGAAGGCCGCCGAGCAAGCCGGACGGGAGCCGCCAGAGGGCATGTGGATGCCAGGTTCGGTGCGGATCCTGGAAGAGGCGCTGCTGGAAGGGCGCATACGCATCCGCAACAACCCGGTTCTGGTGTCCGCCATGATGTCGGCGGTAGCCGAGCAGGATAAATGGGGAAACCACTGGCTATCCAAGTTGCGTTCGGTCAACAAGATCGATGCGGCGGTGGCTCTCGCGATGGCCTTGGGCGCCGCGAACGCACTTGTGGAGGATACCGCCGGACTGGATGACTACCTTGAAAACGGATTTTTTGGGCTGATCGGGTAATGACTACATTTCGTTGGTACCACCCGCTGACCTGGCGCATGTTCGGCTACACGGACCCGAAAACGGGCGATCACGTGGAAGTGGATATGTCTGTCGGAGGGAAGCGGACGCAATCCGGCGAGCGGATCACGCCCAAGAAGGCGATGACGGTTCCAATCATCTGGACTTGCGCCAAGATCTTGAGCGAGTCGGTGGGCGGTCTTCCAGCGCCGCTGTATGTCGAGGGGACGGGATTGAAGGCCGCGGGCGAGACTGCGGCAGTGCGGCGCGCGCTACGCCTGCTGCGCAAGCCCAACCCCTACATGACGCGGCTGACATTCCTAAAGACAGCCGTCGTCAACATGGCGCTGGTCGGGAATTCATACAACCTCATCGAGCGCAATGCCCAAGGGGATTGGCTGGGACTGACCCCCTTGCCCTGGGATGGGGTCGAAATCGACACCGAGACAGCCGACCTTCTGTACTGGGTCACGCTCAAGGGGCAGCGATTCCCGGTTTCACCCGAGAACATGCTGCATTTCAAGCTGTTCAGCGCGGACGGCATCTGTGGCCTGTCGCCGGTAGAGTTCCAGGCGGAGTCTATGGGCCTGGCCAAAGCGGGACAAAACTGGTCAGCGCGCTTCATGCGCAAGGGCGGCTTTACCGGTGGGTATGTGATCTACGAGCAGTTCCTCACGAAGGAACAGCAGGCGCAGGTGATGGCACGTTTCCCGGACGTACGCCAGGGCGATGCGGCCGACATCGGCAAGATGGCGGTCCTGCAAGGGAATCCAAAGATTGTGCCGGCAGGGCTGAGCCAGAAGGACAGCCAGTTCATCGAGTCGCAGCAGTTCCAAGAGGAAGCCCTGGCGGGCATTTGGGGCGTGCCGCTGTGGCTTGCCAACCGCGCCAGCAAGACTTCGATCATGGGGTCGAACCTGGAGCAGCAGAAAAGCGCATTCGTCACTTTCGGCCTCAAGCCCTACATCGACGCCATTGAGGACGAGATCAACGAAAAGCTGCTTTCGAAACTGGGGCTTTTCCTGGAGTTCGTGGTGGAGGGGCTGCTGCGGGCCGACAGCTCGGGGCGTGCCCAGTACTACCAGGCAGCGCTGGGCGGCTCGAATGGCTCCGGCTGGATGTCCGTCAATGAGGTCCGGCGCAAAGAAAACTTGGAGCCTCTCGTCGGCGATGAATACGACCGGGTCACCCGGTGGGAGATGAGTACAAATGCTCAGCAAAGTTGAATGCCCGTTTGAAGTCAAGGCGGTGGATGACCAGGGCAACTTCGAGGGATACGCTTCCGTCTTTAACAACGTGGACTTGGGCGACGACATCATTCTCCCCGGGGCCTTCGTCAAAGTGAAGACCACCCGTTCGGGCCAGCTCAAGCTGGCCCTTTTTCATGACCTGCGCAAACTCGTCGGCACGGCGGCGTACACGCAAGATTCGCATGGGCTCCACCTGAAAGGCCGCGTAAATCTGAACGTCAGCTACGCCAAGGACGCCTATGAACTGATGCGCGATGGCGGACCTCTTGACTCCATGTCGATCGGTTTCAACACCATCACCGCTGCCTACGAAGAGCGCTCGGGCCGAACCGTCCGCGTGATCAAGGAAGCGGAACTGTGGGAAGCATCGCTGGTGCCCTTCGGCATGAATCCCGAAGCGCAGATCACAAGCGTGAAGTCGGATATCCGCCTTTTCGAATCCGCCCTGCGTGATCGCATGGGCCTTTCCCAAAAGGAGGCGGCTGCGGTCGCCTCCCTCGGCTTTCCCGCCATCCGCCGTGACGGCGCGCCGGCGGCCACGGAGATCGTGGACGAGCTGAAGTCTCTCTCTCAATCCTTTCAAGACATATTTGGAGCGTCGAAATGACCGATGTGAAAGAACTGCGTGATTCGCTGGAAAAGCAGCTGAAGGACGGCTTTGCCGGGCTGCAACAAAAGTATGACAAGGCGTCGGAAGCCATCCAGAAGGGCGAAAGCGTCACGGCCGAAATGAAATCCGCCATCGAGAACCAGAAGGGCGAACTGCAAAAGCTCGTCGACAAGGTTCTGGAAATGGAAGAGAAGGGCGTGCAGTTGCGCGGCCGCCAGACCGAGAAGAAGGGCTTCATCGACTTCGTGAAGGACCACGGCGAGTACAAGGCCCTGCGCGAGAACGGCAAGGCAGCTGCCGAGATCGAAGTTTCCAAGGGCGACATGGCCGCCATGCAGGAAACCAAGGTCACCAGCGCCGGCCTGGTCGTGCCCCAGTTCGATCCGACCATCCAGGCGAATCCGCGCCAGGAACTGCGCATCCGCGACCTGATTCCCTCGGTGCCAGTGACGGGCCAGAGCTACACGTACTTCAAGGAACTGCTCCACACCCGCGGTGCGGCGCCGGTGGCCGAGGGCGCGGCCAAGCCGCAGAGCAATGTCACCTTCGAACAGAAGACGGACCTGGTCAAGAAGATCGCGGTCTGGATCCCAGTTTCTGACGAAGCGCTGGATGATGTGCCGCAGCTGTTCGGCTATTTGCAGCAGCTGCTGCGCTACGACCTGAAGCTGGAAGAGGAGGAACAGATCCTCAAGGGCGACGGCACGGGCAACAAC
Source organism: Achromobacter sp. ACM04 (assembly GCF_014851465.1). Lineage (NCBI taxonomy): Bacteria > Pseudomonadati > Pseudomonadota > Betaproteobacteria > Burkholderiales > Alcaligenaceae > Achromobacter > Achromobacter sp. ACM04. Next base: position 111,293 of record NZ_JACUZS010000002.1, on the reverse strand, counting down.
CTGCCCGGCATCATGACCCAGGCCACCGCGTTCACCGCCTCGCTGTCCAAGGCCGGCGATACCTCGATCGATACGGTGCGGCGAGCCATCTATCAGGTGCGCAAGCAGGCCAAGCTGGCAGCCGATGCCACGGTCATGACCGAACTGGACTGGATGGACATCGAACTGCAGAAGGACTCGCAGAATCGTTACCTGTTCGCCAACCTGCAGGGCTTCGTGACCCCGATCCTGTGGGGGCGCCCGGTGATCACCTCCGACAGCATGGACGAAGGCAACGGCACGGACACCGGCGGCGAATTCCTGGTCGGCAACTTCCAGCGCGGCGCAACCATCTACGACCGCATGTCCTTCCTGTTCAAGGTGGGCATGATCAATGACGACTTCATCAAGAACCAGCGCGCGCTGCTGGTGGAAGAGCGTCTGGGCCTGGCGGTGCGTCGCAACTACGCCTTCGTGAAGGGTCGCTTCGCGGCCTAAGCCACTACCGGCGGGGGAGCACTTAGTGCGACCCCCGTCGCGGATCTATGGAGAGAACATGAAAATCAAGGCACTGTGGGGCTTTCGTGGAGATCCCGCGAAACTCGGCAAAGGCGATGGCCGTGTCCGCGCTGGCGAAATCTTCGACGACGTGAACCCCGAGTATGGCCATACGCTGGTCGGCAAGGGTTTGGTCGAAGAATTGGACGGTGGCAAGGTTTCGTCGCGGGCGTCGGACGGTATGACACCCGCGCAGCTGAAGAAGGCGCTGACCGAGAAGAACATCGCCATCCCCGAAGGCGCGACCAAAGAGCAACTGGTGGCGCTGCTGGACGGCGCGGAGGTGCAGTAATGGACATGGCCCAGGTGAAGGCGCACCTTCGCCTGGATCCGGGGTTCACTGATGACGATGCGTTGATTCAGGGCTATATCGACGGCGCTGTGGCGCACGTCGAGCAGCACTGCGACAGGAAGATCGTCACGGGGGATCCCTCCGGGCCCGGCGAGATGGCAATGACCAAGGACGTCGAGCAGGCTGTCCTGCTGCTGGTGGGCCATTGGTACTCCAACCGGGAAGGCGTTGTGGTCGGTGCGGTGGCGAACCAGGTGCAGCTTGGCGTCGAACGGCTCCTCTGGTACCGCAAACAGTTCTAAGGGAGGCGCCATGCTCCAAGCAGGAAGCTTGAACTGCCGCATCGTCATCTTTCGACGCGACAAGGTGCGGTCCCCTGGTGGGCAAGTCGTTGACGAATGGGTGGAGCACGCTCGCGCCTGGGCGAATGTGGCGAAGTTGACGGGTCTAGGAGCGATCAAAGCAGAAGGCGATGTGTCGCTTGTGAAAGCGAGCTATCGCGTCCGGTACCGGCGCGATGTGACCGCGGCGATGCGGCTGGCCCACGATGGCGCGATTTACGACATCAAGGCGGTCCTTCCCGATCACGCACGGCGGGAGTACGTAGACCTGGTGTGTCAGTCCATTCCAGGTGAGACGGCATGAAAATTTCCACCACGATGACGGGCGACATAGAAGGCAGTCTGATGGCGCTGGCCGAATCGCTGGAGCAGCGTGTCGTACGGCCGGCGGCGCATGCGGGCGCGCTGGTCTTCTACGACCGCGCCCGAGAACTGGCGCCGCTGTATGTCGGCCCGGAGAAAAAGGGAATTAAGCCAGGGCAGTTGAGGGCGGCGATCTACCGAGTGTTCTCGGAAGATCGCTCATCCGATGACCTGAAGGTTTATCAAATCAGCTGGAACCATGCCAAGGCCCCTCACGGCTACTGGATGGAGTACGGCAACAGCCGGCATGGGCCCAAGCCCTTTATCCGGCCAGCTTTCGATTTCTACGAAAGAGCGCTGGACGCCTCTCGCAAGCGGGCGCGCGAGCTGACGGCGGAGATCATCGCGGAGCATTCCCATGGTTGAAGAAGACATTTTCGCGGTACTGGGGCCGCTCGTGAGCGACGAGGTATATCCCGGAGTGGCGCCGCCCGAGGCAAAGTCGCCTCGGATCACATACCACTGGATAGGCGGGAAGCCGCTGAACTTCCTTGAGGGCGTTCCCGACAAGCGCAATGGCCGGTTGCAGGTCGATGTCTGGGCAAAGCTGGACACCGAGGCGGCCAGGCTAATCCGCTTGGCGGAAGACGCCATCCGTCTGGATCCGCGCTTGCTCGGAATGTCGGAGTCGGGCGCGCAATCCGATCACGAGCCCGACACGGGCCTGTACGCACGCAAACAGACTTTTTCCATCTGGTTCAAAGACTAGCCCGCCCTGGGCTTTCAACACAGCCGCCTCCGGGCGGCTTTTTCTTTTTCAGGAGGCCCAAATGGGCGTGAAACTTCCCAACGGCGCGATCTTCTCGATTGCGAAGACCTATGCGGCTGTGGCGCTGACCACGGCGGTTTCCAATGCCAATCCCGCGGTGGTGATGGCGGCAGCCCACGGCGCCGCGGATGGTGACGTGGTCGAAATGGCCTCGGCCTGGACGGCGCTCGATGGCCGCGTGGCCCGCGCCGATGCCGTCACAGCGGACCAGCTGTCGCTGGAAGGCATCGATACGACCGACTTGAACCGCTACCCCGCGGGCGGCGGCCTCGGTTCGGTTCGTCGAGTCGTCGACTGGATGCAGATTTCGCAGGTCATGGAATCGGCAAGCCAGGGCGGCGAACAGCAGTTCTACAACTTCTCGTTCCTGGAAGACACGGGCGACGAGCGTCAGATTCCGACCACGCGCAGCGCACGTTCGATCAACCTCACTATCGCCGACGACGACACGTTGCCGCAGTACCAGGTGTTGAAGGCCGCGAACGATGACCGCCTCCCGCGTGTGATCCGTTTCCGCCTGCCGTCCGGCTCCACGATCTATTTCCGGGCCTACGTGACGTTCAGCGAAATGCCCACCACCACCAAAAACGAAGCCATGACGCAGCAGGTGACGCTGTCGCTGACCGGCGCACCGACGCGCTATAGCGCCTAAGAGGAATCAGAACCATGAAGAAGACTGCCGCTGCCCGTGCCGTTGCCACCGTCTTTTCGTTGACTCCGCCGCCCACGTTCCCCGCGGTTGTGGAGATTCCCCGACCAGGCGCCGAGCCTGCGGAGCTGCACCTGGTGTTTAAGCACAAGGATGACGACCAGTTGAAGGAATGGCTGGCCAGCGCCAGCGGGGCCAAGTCCGACGCTGAATGGCTGCTTGGCATCGTGGATGGTTGGGAGGGTGTCAGTGCGAAGTTCTCGCCTGATGCCTTGGCGACGTTGGTACGCAATTACCACGCCCCGGCGGTCACGGCCATCGTGGACAAGTACCTGGCTGAACTGACGGAGGCCCGCCGGGGAAACTGATCGCGGCGGCGCGGCGTAGGTACTGGCGCCCTCCGCCGGAGGATCAGTACGCATGGCTCGGGCTTACGGTCGCCGACCTTGAGCCCGAGCCGGTGGCCCTTCTACCCGTCAACGAACTGCCGTTTGGCGTCTTCTGCGCGATGGACACGCAGTGGCGGGTGGGAGTGACTGGGCCTACCGGCCTGGACTACGGAGTACTGCCCACCGTTCTTCGGCTGATGGGTGTTCAGCGGTCGCAATGGCCGCGGATCTGGGATGCGCTGCGCGTGATGGAGCGTGCCGCCCTGGAAGCAATGCACGAGGATTGAAATGTCAGACGTTGTAGGCAAAGCCACACTGGAGTTTGCCGCAGACGGCAGCGGCGTCAAATCCGAGGTGCGTGAGATTGGCCGGGAGGTCGACGGTCTTGCGGCTACCGCGGCGGCCGCGTCCGTCAAGGCTTCGGGAAGCCTGGCAGGGGTCGGAAAGACGGCCGACGGTGCGGCGCAAAAGCTCACCGCCGCCCAGCAGCGCGTGCAGCAGTCTCTGGAGCGGACCGCAGCGACCTTCGGGAAGTCACGCGCCGAGGTGGCCGAGTACCGCGCCATTGCGGCCGGTCTGCCCCAGGCGGTATACGCGCCTCTGGTGGCGCGGATCCGCGAATCGGAAGCCGCAATGGGCGGCATGTCTGCGGCGCAACGGTCCGCTGCTGCCTCGGGTGCGCAGTTGGCCGAGTCCGAGGCGGCCGCTGCCGTTCGCCTGAAGTCCGTAGCGACCGCCGCCGTCGAGCGGGCCCAGGCGCTGCACCGGCAGGTTGAAGGCGCCCGCGCTGCGGTCGCGGCCGAGCGCGAGCTGGCGGCTGTAGCGGGAGGATCTGTCCGGCAGCAGTTTCAGCCGGCCATTCCGGCCCAGAATCGCGGCTTCCAGGAGCTAACCCGCGATATCAATGAGGTCAATGCTGCGCTCGCTGCCATCGAGCGGGGGGCGGGGTCGCAGTCGGCGATCAACGCGCAGACCGAAAAGCTGGTTTCGCTGTGGAACCAAGGCCGAATCTCGGCCGAGCAGTACGGTGCAGCGGTGAAGCGCCTGGACGCTTCGGAAGCGGCCCTGGCGCGCTCCAGCGCCCAGGCTGCCGCCCAAGGCGATCGCTTCATTGCGGGCTTGCGCGAGCAGGCGGAAACGGCCGGCTTGAGCGCGCGGCAGTTGTTGGAATACCGGGCCGCTCAGCTTGGCGTTGGCGACCGTGCCGCGCCGCTGATCGCCAAGCTGGCGCAGGTGAATAAGAACCTGGACGGCACGGGGATATCTGCGCGGCAAACGGCGGCGGCGATGCGCATGGTGCCGGCGCAGATGACGGACATCGCCACGCAGCTTGCCGGCGGCCAAAGCCCGTTCCTGATCTTGATCCAGCAGGGCGGGCAACTGAAGGATAGTTTCGGCGGTATCGGCCCGATGTTCCGCGCGTTGCTGGGCATGGTGTCGCCGTTCACGTTCGCGGTGGGTGGGGTGGCGGCCGCGCTCGCCGCGGTGGGATACGCGGCCTACAAGGGATCGAGCGAATCACGCAATTTCGCGAACTCGTTGGCATTGACGGGCGACTTTGCCGGCAAGACCACCGGCCAGCTGGTGGATATGTCCCGGCGCGTGGGCGAAGCGCATAGCACGATTGGGCGCTCTGCTGATGTGGTCAATAAGCTGGTTTCGTCCGGCCGCATAACCGGGGGTGCGCTGGAAACGGTGGCCGGCGCTATCGTGAACATGAGCGAGACCGGCGCCAGGTCCGTCGACGACCTGGTGGCCGAGTTCGCGCGCCTGGGCGACAGCCCCAGCCAGGCGATCGCCAAGATCAACGAATCCATGCACTTCCTGGATGCGGCGACCTATGAGCGTATCCGCGCCCTGGAACAGCAAGGCCAGAAGGAACAGGCGGTGGCGCTGGCACAGGCCACTCTGGCCGACGCTACGAACCGCGCGGCGGATCGTGTCCGTGCTAGCGCTGGTGCTCTGGAGCGCGGCTGGGACAGCCTGGGCCTGGCCGCCCGTCGCGCCTGGGACTACATGCTCAACATTGGGCGACCGACGCCCATCGGGGAGTTGCGTAAGCAACTTGGCGAGCTGGAACGCCAGGCTGAGGGTCTCCAGAAAAATCAGGGCTTCTATACGACCGATGGGGGCGCCGCCGTCGGGGCAGGTCGAAATCGGGCCGCCCAGCAGTTGAAGCGACTGCAAGACGACATAGCAGCTAGAAAGCTCGAGATTGAGCGCCAAGAGAAGGCTGAGGCGGACGCCCGCGGCGAAGCGTTGCGCGGTCAAGCCACCCAGGAAAAGATCGCGGCGGGTGACCGCCTGCGGGAAATGATGAAGGCCACGCGCGACCGCAGCCAGATTCGTGCCGACGAGATCAAGTCGATGCGAGAGGACGCGGCGCTTGCCGGCTGGACTGCGGAGAAGATCGCCGAGGCGGAAAAGCGGATCAACGAGAAGTACAAGGATCCGAAGGGCAGCGGGGGCGCATACAAGGACGACGCGGCCACGCGTCGGCTGGCCGAACTGCGGGAGCAGGAAGCCTCCCTGACCGCACAGCTGGTCGGCGAGCGGAAGCTGACCGACGCCGGTAAGGCGCGTGCGCAGTTTGAGCAAGAGATTGCCGACCTCAAGGGTAAGGCAATTCTCACTGCCGAACAGCGTAGCTTGCTGGCGAATCAAGATGCCATTCGTGCTCAGCTGACGAAGAACGAGGGAGTGGCGAAGGAGCTGGCGGCCAAGCAGGAAATGCTCAAGCTGGACGAGCGCGCCGCCCAGATCCAGCAGGCAATCGCCTCTTCTGCTGAGTCCCGTCAGGAGCAGTACGACAGGCAGCTTGGGGCTGCGGGCTTGGGCCAGGTGGCCCGACAGCGCGTCGAAGCTGAAAACGCGATTCGGCTGGAGTTCAAGCGGTATCAGGACCAGCTGGCGAAGGCGACCCCCAAAGATCAGCTTGGCTCGGAACGCTTTAGGGAAGAGCAGTCGAAGATCCGCGAAGCCCTTCAAGGTGCTTTGGGGGAGCAACGCGCCTACTACGACCAGCTGGACAAGCTTAACGCTGATTGGAGCGTGGGCGCCCGCGAGGCCTTGTCCGACTATGTGGAGTCCGCCGCGAACGTTTCCCAGCAGGCGCAGGGCCTGTTCTCGGGCGCGTTCAAGGGCATGGAAGACGCCCTGGCGCGCTTCGTCACTACCGGGAAACTCAGTTTCAAGGACCTGGCGACATCGATCCTAGCGGACTTGGCACGCATTGCCGCCCGCCAGGCAATCGTGGGGGCGATCGGCAGCATCGCCGGCGCGTTCTCCAGCGGGGCTTCTGCCGGTATCGGCGGCGCGACTGCTTCTGACGTTGCCAATGCTTCTGCCCGCTCAGGTGGTGGCCTGATGTTCCTGTCCTCGGGTGGCTACACCGGCAACGGCGACAAGTATGAGCCCGCAGGCATTGTCCACAAGGGCGAATACGTGCTGAACGCCGCGGCTACTTCACGGATTGGCGTGGAGCAGCTGGACCGCCTGAATCGGATGGGATACGCGGAGGGCGGGCTGGGCGGCCGCCCGCCCGGAACCTGGTCTGGTGGAGGTATGGGTGCCGGGCCCGCATACCAGATCACCAATCAGGTGATTTTCAACGACACGGGGCGCGAAACGCGTCAGACCGGCCAGGACGAGGCGGTAGGACGGGAAATGCTCCGGCAGATGGAAGCGGTCGCGCAGCGTGTTGTGGACCGCTCCTATCGCCAGGGCGGTACCGCCTGGAATGCGCGAAATGGGAGGGCCTGATGGCTGAAAGATTCACTTGGAAGGCCACCGGTCAGCCGAACGGGACAGTCACGTTTCGGCGGCTGACCGCCCAGTTTGGCGATGGGTACCGCCAGGTGGCGGGCGACGGCATCAACAGCAAGGTGCAGTCCTGGCCCCTGACATTCTCCGGCAGCAAAAAGGAGATGGACCTCATCGCGGCCTTTTTTGACCGGCACGCCGGCATCCGGTCGTTTCTCTGGACGCCGCCACTCGGTGAAGAGGGGCTGTACGAGGTGCCTGGATACAGCATCAACCCGGTGGGCGGGGTGGCTTACACCATCTCCGCCACCTTCCAGCAAGTTTTCAAACCGTAAGAAAAATGCAGACACTCGAAATGATCAACGTTGGGCAATCGCCCAATGACGGCACCGGCGAGCCTCACCGCGATGCGTTTGAGAAGATAAATCGCAACATGACTGTCTTGAAGGCGGCGTTGGAAGACGCATTCAAGGCTGTCGAGATTCCGGCGTCCGCAAACCTGAACACCTACACGACCACCGGCACATTCCACCAGTCCGCGGACGCTGGCGCCGTGGGTGGTACGAACTATCCCGAGGGTGCCGCAGGCTTGCTGCAGGTCGTGGCGGCCGGTACGTCGTTTGTGTACCAGCGCTATGTCACCACAGCACGCAGGAGCTACTGGCGGACGCGCGTCGGCAGTGAGTGGACTGGCTGGGTGCGAATGCTGGACGCGTCGATGCTGGGGGCTGCAAATGGCCTTGCTTCGCTCGGCACCGACAGCAAGATCCCGCGCGAACAGCTGCCGGTCATGACGGCGCAGGTTATCGTAGCCGGCACCGACGCCAATGCGGTCACCGACCCAGGCTCCTACTACATCAACAGCGACGCTGACGCGGCGGCGGATCTCAACTGGCCGGAGCTGCGGGCAGGCACGCTGGTGGTGGAACGAGCTGGCACCGGCAACCTGCAGGTCACCCAGACCTACACGACTCGCGGCGGTTCTGGTGGCATATCGCGCACCTACAAACGCGTGCGGTTTACAACGTCGAATACCTGGTACGCCTGGCAGGAGCTGGCCCGACTCGACGAGGCGATGAAAAACGTCGCGCTCTCTGTCGGTACCGACGCCAACACGCTGACGGCCGCTAACACTTTCTACACCTGGGGCGCAGGCGCTGTGGTGTCCCAGGGCACGAATTGGCCTGCGGTCATCCCGGGATCAGGTGCGTTGACCGTAGCCGTGATGGCCGCGACGACCGTCATCCAAAGCTTGGAACTGCTATCGGGTGTTGGCCGCCGCCCTCTCTGCCTTCAGCGGGCGCGCATCAACGGAGCTTGGGACTCTTGGTACGTGGTCGCACCGATTAGCGCTGTGGTGGACCTGCCCACAGCGAATCTCGGCGATGTTTATGTGGACGGCGACGGCTGGTACACCTGGAACGGGTCGGCTTATGCGCGCCGCAGCTTGGCCAAGACGTTGGTCGGCGTCGACTTGAATACGGTAGATGCCCCGGGATCCTACGCCTGCAACGTCAGCCTGGAGGCCACACCAGCCCTGAACTACCCGGTGCAGCTGGCCGGCATTTTGGAGGTCGTCGCCTCTCAGGCGAGCAACCTGCAGGTCACTCAGACCTACACTGCTTTCCCCGAAACCAGCCCGGTGACCTACAAGCGCGTCCGCTTTGGGGCCTCCAAGGTGTGGGGGCCGTGGCTTGAGCAGGCTCGCCTTCGAGACGCGATGCACCGGGTGGCCTTGAGCACTGCCGGCGTGAATGCCAACACGCTCGTCGCGGATAACACGTTCTACAGCTGGGAGTCTGGCTCTACCATCACGGGCAGCGGCGGCGCCAACTGGCCTCCCGTGGATAACGGTACGGTCGGTGCAGGCTTCCTGGAAGTGTTCTATATCTCTTCTGGCGCGATCGTGCAGCGTTGTACGCTGCTGGGTAACGCCCAGAAGCCCCGTGTGTTCCAGCGGTTCGGCGCAGGTAGCTCCTGGGAAAGCTGGAAGATCACAGCAAGTCTCAGCTCGTCTGCGTTCCTGCCCGTGGCCGACTGCGGCGAGGTGTACGTGGATGGCGTTGGCGTATACCAGTGGAATGGTTCGACTTACACGCCCCAGACCCCGCTTACTGGCGTGTTGCTGATGAAGCCAAGCGCGGTGGTAATGGGCGAATTTCCTGGTCAGGCGTCGTCTACGGGCAACCGTTTCATGTCCTACTCGGGGGATACCTATCTGGCAGCTGTACCCGGTTCAGGCGGGACGGTTGCGGGGCTTATTGCGCGGGGCGCCGACTCCGCTAATTCGCAATTCGTGGGTCTGTCTGTCAGCTCGTCCGCGTGCTACCTGCTTTTCAGCCGACACGGAAGTGCTGCGGTTCCCCCTAATCTGATCATCACGTCGGCGACTGGGGAATGCGGCCGCGTGGTCGAGGACGGCCGCTGGCAGTTTGGCCGCTTCATCATGCCCAATGTGCAAACGAAGCTCCACGTCTCCTTCAATGGCGGCGGCCTGGAGTACGGCATTGTGACCCGTCCAGTCAACGCATCGGATTCCACAGCCATCCAGTTCCAGTCCTCCACAGGTGGCGTGGCAGGCTACATCTATTCGACGCAGGCGCTGACCACGACCTACGCCACCACCTCGGACTACCGCGCCAAGACCGACCTGGGGAACCTGGACCCCGAGAACTCGCTGGCCACCATCAACGCGCTGCGGCCCATCCTGTTCCGCATGAACGAGGCGCCGGAAGGCTCCGAGATCCAGCGGGGCTTCATCGCGCACGAACTACAAGAGAAAGTCCCCAACGCGGTGGTGGGCAAGAAGGACGAGATGATGGCCGGGCCTGGCGGTCCCGATGCGCCGGAGGTGCCCAGATACCAGGGCGTGGACATGTCACGCATCATGCCCGACATGGTGGCTGCGGTGCAGCGCCTGACTCAGATGCTGGCGGAGTCCAATGCGCGGATCGCACAGCTGGAAGCTGCGCGTTCATCCGCAGCCCAGGAGTAAATCATGGGTATCTATGCAGATGTTCAAAAGCTGGAGGTCGGGGAGGAAATTCAGCTGTTCGAGCTGGACGCAAGCAACATCGGCGGCACGCTACAGCGGTTTCACGGATACACGCAGATTGGGCCAATCTGGTGGCAGGGCAATCAGTACGACCCCTGGGCGGTCCAGGCTGAAGGCATTGAGGAGGTGGGGGAGGGACAGCAGCCCACCCCCACGCTGTCTGTGGGCAACATTGGCCAGGACGCTGACGGCAATCCCATACCGGGCGTGATATCAGCCCTGTGCATTCAGCTTGACGATCTGGTAGGCGCTCGCGTGGTTATCCGGCGGACGCTCGGGAAGTACTTGGATGCGCGCAACTTCCCCGATGGCAATCCTACCGCTTCGCCCGACGAGGAGCTGGCGCAGGAAATCTGGATTGTCCAGCAGAAGACGAGCGACCTTCCCGAAGTCGTGGAGTTCGAACTATCGAGCGCGCTGGATTTCAACGGCCAGCAGCTTCCCGGCCGCCAGATCATCGCCGGCGTCTGCGGTTGGCTGACGAGGGGCGGATACCGCGGCACGTACTGTGGATACACCGGCTCGCGCATGTTCGATTTGGAAGGGAACCCCGTCACGGATCCCGCCCTTGACCGTTGCTCTGGCCTGTTGAGCGACTGCAAGAAGCGCTTCGGCGAGTTCGAAGTTATCAATTTCGGCGGCTTTCCCTCGGCTGACCGGATCAGAGGTTAACCATGCGTAAGAAGACTTTGACGGCCATCCGAGCTCACGCGATGGCCGAGTACCCGCGCGAGTGTTGCGGCCTGGTCGTCATGGCGGCCAGGCGCGAATCGTACTGGCGGTGCCGGAATCTGGCGACCGGGACAGACCATTTCGTGATGGATTCAGAGGACTACGCCAAGGCAGAGGACGCTGGGCGGATTACCGCCATCATCCATTCCCACCCGGACGTACCTATTGACCCCAGCGAGGCGGACCGCGTTGCATGCGAGGCGAGCGGCTTACCGTGGTTCATTGTCGGGGTGGAGAAGGATGCCGCCGGCGCCGTCGTGGCAGGAGACGTACGCGGGTTCGCGCCCGAGGGGTATGTGGCTCCGCTGCTTGGGCGTCCCTTTGCCCACGGTGTCCTGGACTGCTACAGCCTGATTCGTGACGGGTACGCGCGCGAGCTGGATATCTCCTTGCCGGACTTCCACAGGGATGATGGCTGGTGGGAGCCAGGCAGGGAAGGAGACCTTTACATGGACCATTTCGCCGAGGCGGGCTTCCGACCTCTGACCGTCGGCGAGGAATTGCAGTTTGGTGACGTGGTGCTGATGCAGATCCGTTCGGATCGTGTCAATCACGCCGGCCTGTTCATCGGAAGCCGCCCATTGAAGGAAGCGCCCGATCTCTTTCCGGTGCCCAACGCGATGCTCCATCACCTGTACGGACGGGATTCTGAACGCGTGGTCTATGGCGGCTACTGGCGCGAAGCCACGCGCCTGGTGCTTCGGTATGAGGGCTTGCAATGAGCGAGATTCTGCGTGAAGTTCGGTTGTATGGCCGGCTGGGCGCGCGATTCGGGAGAGTTCACAGGCTCGCCGTACGCAGCACCGCTGAAGCAATCCGCGCGCTATGCGTGCTGATACCAGGGTTTGAGCGCGAGTTATCGGAAAGCGAGCTGCACGGCGTGCGCTACGCCTGTTTCCTCGGCAAGCGCAACATCGGCGAGGACGACATTCGGCATCCAGTGGGTTCCGATTCGATCCGCATCGCACCCGTCTTGGCTGGCGCCAAGCGCGGAGGCCTTTTCCAAACCATTCTCGGCGCGGTCCTGATTGTGGCGGGGGCGGTAGTGAACGTCATTACCCCCGGGGCCGGTACGCCGTTTATGCAATTGGGAGCGGCGATGGCGCTTGGCGGCGTCATTCAGATGCTTTCGCCGCAGCAGCGTGGGCTGAGTGCGCGGGATAGTCCTGAGAATGGCGCCTCCTACAACTTCAATGGCGCGGTCAACACTTCAGCGCAGGGCAATCCTGCGCCGCTCTTGTATGGCCGGATGATCGTGGGCAGCGCGGTGATCTCGGCAGGGATTTACGCAGAGGACCAGGTATGACGATGCAATTCAATCGAGCCAGCGGGGCGCCTTCGGGCGCCCTTTTCGTTTCTGGTGGCTCGCGTCGAAGAGGTAGGCCCGTGGTCGGCCACGGGGGCGGGAAGAGTGGGGGCGGCGGCCGCTCTCCGAAGGAGGCGCCCGACAGTCTCCATAGCACTGCCTACGCCCGCATTATCGACTTGGTGTCGGAAGGGGAGATTTTTGGGCCAACCCATGGTTTAGGCGGCGCGTTGCGTGATGTGTACTTGGACGGTACGCCAGTAGCGAATGAAGACGGCTCGCTGAATTTCCAGAATGTCGCTATCGACTTTCGCACTGGCACACAGACGCAGGACCCGCTGCCGGGATTTCCTGCATCCGAGGTGACTACCGCTGCCAACGTCGAACTGACCGCGGCGTTGCCATGGGTTCGTTCGTTCTCTGACACGCAGCTGTCTGCAATTCGAATAACGCTCGCGGTCAACGGCCTGTCCCAAGCGAACACGAGCAATGGCGACATTACAGGCTATCGCGTTGAGTATCGAATCGAAGTCAGTACAGACGGGGGCGTGTATCAAACTGCGCTTACATCGGCCTTTGACGGCAAGACTACGCAGCGCTACGCCCGATCGCACCGGATTGATTTGCCGGCGGCTCGTTCTGGTTGGTCAGTTCGCGTGGTGCGCATCACAGCCAACGCAAGCAGCAGCACCGTTTCTGATCGGACTTTCGTAGAAGCCTATACCGAAGTGATCGATGCGAAGCTGCGCTACCCGATGTCGGCCGTGTTCGGTATCAAGGTCGATGCATCCCAGTTTCAGAACGTGCCTGTTCGGGCGTATGACTTGAAAGGGCGCATCATTCGCGTTCCGTCAAACTATGACCCGGAGTCGCGCGCCTATTCGGGGACATGGGACGGCACATTCAAACTCGCATGGACGGATAATCCAGCCTGGATCTTCTTTGATCTGGTGAGCAACGACCGATACGGCTTGGGCGAGCGTATCCCGGCCGGATGGTTGGATAAGTGGGGTCTGTACCAGATCGCTCGCTATTGCGACGAACTGGTGCCGGACGGGTTCGGCGGGCAGGAACCGCGTTTCACCTGCAATGTCTATCTGCAAACGGCCGCTGACGCGTATCGCTTGCTCCAAGATCTGGCATCTGTGTTTCGCGGCATGTCGTACTGGGCTAGCGGTTCCGTCTTTGCAGTGGCGGACATGCCTGGCGACCCGGTCTATACGTTCACGTCCGCGAACGTCATTGAAGGGCGCTTCCACTACGCCGGATCGGCCCTTAATACCCGCTACACCGTGGCGCTGGTGTCGTGGAACGACCTTTCCGACATGGGGCGGCAGAAGGTTGAGTATGTGGAAGACCGCAGCGGCCTGGTGCGATATGGCCTCCGGCAGATCGAGGTCAGTGCGTTCGGGTGTACATCGCGAGGGCAAGCGAACCGCGTAGGAAAGTGGCTTTTGCTGACCTCCCGGATGGAAACGCGGTCCGTTTCGTTCTCGGTAGGCCTGGATTCCTGCCGTGTTCATCCGGGCAGCATTATCCGCGTGGCAGACCAGCACCTGGCTGGCCGTCGTATCGGAGGGCGGATTCATGCGGCGACCAGAACGGTGATTACTGTTGACGCCGCGCTGGGTGTCCGGCCAGGCGATCGCCTGACGGTCAACCTGCCCAGCGGTGTGTCCGAGACGCGAATCATCAGCACCGCGGTGGGCCAGGGGCTGACTGCGGACATGACGACCTTTACAGTCGATTCCACCGAGTTGACTGCGGATATGGTGGGTCTTCCGGGAACGGTCCTTATCCTGACCGTTACGGCACCCTATTCGGAGGTTCCCGAGGCCGAATGCGTGTGGACACTGGAATCCGAGACGCTATCTGCACAACGCTTTCGAGTGTTGAAGGTGAAGCGCAAGGAAGGGCTTGTCGCCGAGATTTCTGCGATCCAGCACGAGCCGGGAAAGTTCGATAACGTGGATTTCGGCACGCGGCTGGAACCGGTGCCGATCACGGTTATCCCTCCTGGCGTGCAGCCGCCTCCGACCGAGGTGGCCATCACGTCCTATCCGGTGATCAGTCAGGGCTTCGCCAGCCATACCGCCGTCTTCTCTTGGAAGCGCGCGGAGAGTGCGGTTGCCTACGAGGTGCAGTGGCGCCGGGATAACTCGGAATGGGTGAATATGCCGCGCACGGGGTCGACGAGCGTCGAGGTGCCGAACGTCTACGCAGGGGCATTCCTATGCCGGGTGCGCGCCTTGAATGCGCTGGATATCGCTTCTGTGTGGGCCTCGTCGACGCTCACGCAGTTGGACGGCATTCTGGCTCCGCCTCCGACCGTCACCAGCCTGGTGCCGACCGCGCTGGTCTTCGCTATTCGATTGAAGTGGGGATTGCCTGCGGGGCCGTCCATTCTGGAACGGACGGAGATCTGGTACAGCGCTTCGCCTGCATTCGAGTCCGCGCAGAAGTTGGGTGACTATGCGTTCCCCCAAGACAGCACGACGCTGATGGGCTTGTCCGCCGGCGCGCGGCTGTACTTCTGGGCGATCCTGCGAGACAGGAACGGCGTGGCGGGGCCGCGCTATCCGGCGGGGAATGGCGTGCTTGGCCAGGCAAGCTCCGACGCCGGCGAAATTCTTGAGTACCTCACCGACAAGATCACCCAGACCCAGCTGGCGCGAGACGTCCTCGCGCCGATTGAGCGGATCCCGGTGCTTGAAACTCGGATAGCTCAGGAAGAGACGACTCGGCAGAGCCAAAATGAGGCGATGGCTCAGACCATCAGTACCGTCAGCGCGAAGGTCAACGAGAACACCGGCCTAATTCAGCAGGAATCGCTTACCCGCGCGAACGAGAATGAAGCGATGGGCCGACGCGTCACGGACGTGCAAGCGACGGCGGGGGCAGCGTCACAAAAGGCAGATCAGGCGTTCGCCGGAGTGCAAGAGACAAGCCAGGCCATCGCCAAGACCAATGGCGATTTGTCGGCGATGTGGACGATAAAGGCGCAGACCACTGCGGGAGGCCGCAGCTACATGGCCGGCATCGGGGTTGGTGTGTCGAACACAGGCGGCATCCGCGAATCGCAGGTGCTGGTGATGGCGGATCGCTTTGCGGTGTTGCATCCGAACGGAAGCAGCGTTACGTCGCCCTTCGTTATTCAGGGTGGACAGGTCTTCATGAGCCAGGCCCTGATTGGTACGGGCTGGATCACCAACGCAATGATCGGCAGCTACATCCAGTCCGACAACTATGTGCCGGGGGTTTCTGGCTGGCGCATTGATAAGGCGGGGAACTTCGAGATGAACGGAAGCAATGGTGCCGGCCGGCTGCTTATCTCTCCCGGGCTCATGCGCGTCTTTGACGCAAATGGGGTGCTTCGCGTTAGGGTTGGGAACTGGTAATGCCGAGCGGAATTGAAACCTTCGACGCGCAAGGCCGTATTACCTGCGGTGTTCTTGACGAGATGGGACGGCTCGCTGTCCATGCAGACCTTGGTGGCTACAACCAGGTTTGGTCGTTCACGGTACCTCCCGAGGTGGAGTGCAGGGAGATCATCGGGTTCACCATGATGATCTATGGCCCCGGCTCGATGTGGGGGTACTACCCTCCGGTGATAGCCCAAAGCGGGCGGACAGTGACATTCACGACCAGCCCGTATACGGCATTGCCTGCCGCGACTTGGCGCTGCTTTGTTATGGTGATTTGACATGCCTAGTGGACTGTATGTGAAAGGCGATCTTGGGCAAGTGCAGATCGATGAGAATTATCGGAATGTGGCGCTGATCGCGCGTGGAAGCGTGTCATTGCCGGCGGCCTGGGGCTCGGCCATCCTCCAGGTGCCTGCATCGGTCGTGATGGTGGCGTTCCGCAGTGAGAAATGGATCTACGTCCATGAGACACAGCTGTCTGGCGCGACCATCAGGTACGAACTGCGCAACGGTGAAGTGGGCGGAAGTGCGCCGGTTTATTGGTACGCGTTCGGCGCGCCGGCCGGCGGCGGGAACAGTGGCATTGAGGTGTTCGATGCGGCGACCCGCCAGGTGTTCCATTCCGATTTTTCGTACTGGAACTACTACGGCTTTTTCACCTCCCAGGGCGCGGGGCAGGAGATCGATATCACGACCCCATTCGTGCCGCTCGTGGTCCAGTTGGGCGTGTCCACGTACATATCCATGTACAACGAGGTCGACGCCTATCAGTCCATCACCTATTTCCGAACTATCGGAAATCGAGTCCAGACGAAGAATGATGGAGGTATCTCATCCGGGAACTGGCCGGGAAACTACACGTATGGGGAGGATGGCGCGTCATTGCTGGTCTTGAATTCGTCGCGTATCTATTGAGAAGGCCTGTTGCCCCGCCTCGCGCGGGGCATTTTTTTGGAGTTCGGATAAATGGCAGAACCTGCAAGCACAGGTGTTGTGGCGGCAGCGGCTGCGGGCGTGACGCTCGCCGGCCTGCTGCCGGGGATCGATGGCAACGCCCTCATTGGGGCCTTTGCTGGGGCGTCACTTTTTGTGGTGTCGCGAAAGGAGGGGGGCTTGCTCTCGCGCGGGATCTACTGGGCTATTTCCTTCGTGATTGGTTACTTGGCAGCACCGGACGTGGTGGCGCTGACACCCATCAAGGAAACGGCCATCGCCGCGTTCGGCGCTGCTGCGCTAGTCGTGACTATCGCTCTGGCCGCGATCGAGCGCGTCAAGACGTTCGACTTCACCACGGTCTTCAAGAAGGGGGGCTGAGATGCAACCTGCCGAAATGATCAGTATGGGCCACCAGCATCTGGTGGCCCTTTTGTTTGTGGTGGCGAATTTCGCTTCGGCCGTGCGGCTGCTGCTTTACCGGCGCAACGGCGCACGGTTCCGGAGAGGGATGTCTTGGCTGGCCTACCTGCTGATTGTCGGCACGGGCGGCCAGGCCCTGGATGTGCTCGTGCGGCATGAGCCTGTGACGGTGTGGCAGGCGGTGGTAGCGGTGCTGATCGCCGTGCTGGTTTATCGCGCCCAGGGGAATGTGGCGTGCATTGTGAGGGTTAATTCATGACGCTGAAAGAGATTGTCGCGGGGGCGATCAACCCGGCGCTGGCGCTGTTGCCAGCCGATATGGACACGCCTGCGGCACGCGTCCAGATGCTGGCTACCGGTCTGCAAGAAAGTCGCTTTGTGGACCGCCGTCAACTGGTCGGAAGCCCGCCGCGGCCGGTTGGTCCCGCCAAGAGCTTCTGGCAAGCGGAGCGGGGCGGCGGCATGGTGCACGGCGTCCGGCTGCATGCGGCAACGAGCGCCGCGGCTGCCCACCTCTACCAGGCCCGGGGCGTGCTCGCGCGCGATGGCGCGATCTGGGACGCCATCGAGCATGACGACGTGCTGGCGGCCGGCCTGGCCCGTCTGCTGTTGTGGAGCGACCCAGGCCGGCTGCCGCTTATGGGTGACATAGAGGGCGCCTGGCGGTTGTATCTGCGCACCTGGCGGCCCGGCGCTTACGACCACGGCACACCCGCCCAGCGCGCAGAGCTTCGCGCCAAGTGGGGCCGCAACTACGCCCAGGCAGTTGCAGAGGTGGCTCCATGACCGCCTTGACGCGCGCGGCCGACGTGCTGGCAGGGTGGAGGGGCTACGCGGTCGTCGCGCTGCTGGTGGCTGGCGTGGTAGGTGGTTCGGCGTGGACGGCTCGCGGCTGGCTGGCCGACGCGTCCGAGGCCAAGGCCGCCTCGGATCGCGACAAGGAGCGGCTGGCCGAAGCCCAAGCCAAAATGACCGCCATCGAGGCGGCACGAGAGGAAGGAAGACGGCGCACCGCCGAAGTGGAGAAAGCCCGAGATGATGCCAAGAAACAAGCCGCTGCCGCGGTTGCTAGTGCTGCTAGCGCTCGTACTGAGCACAACAGGTTGCGCGACCGCGCCGACGCACTGGCTCGCGCCGCAAGCGGCCGAGATCCCGCCGCTGCCGGCGGAAGCCCGCCAGGGGCCGACGGCGTCGACCTGCTCGCCTACATGCTCAGACGCGTTAGCGACCGAGCTACGCAGCTTGCGGACATTGCAGACGGTGCCCGTGTCGCGGGACTGACCTGCGAGCGGATATATGATGCACTACGTCAATAGTGATGCAACTGAATCGAGAGGTCGGCGAAGCAAACAGCGCAAATCGTCATAGAGCGAAAGTGCGACAACAATACCCACGCCGCCGTCCGATATTGTGATAGCGTCACGAAATCCCTCTATCAATTGGTTACACCATACGGGAGAAGGCGATGTTTCGTGCGAGCGATTGGACTAAAGCCGGAGAAGTATGGGAGGGTTGGGGAGAGGTCGCATTCCTCACAGTGGCATATTTGCTTGTCGGCCATCAGGTCTTAGTGGGCGCGGATGCCTATGAGCTGATCCGGATCCTTGTAATTCAGCATGAGCACTCTCAACTCGCTGAGGTCTTGCTTCTTTCAGCAATGGCGTTTCCCGTCGCCTGTATCGTGCTCTTCATCCAGCTGCGCCGCCTACAGCTGGAAACTCGGCGCCGAAGGGCGCTAGACGCGCGCATCACTGAGCTCTTTAAGCGGGTGCGGGATGCGAGGCACGGCAAAATCAGCCGTAGCAACCCCTAGCGGGCGCCATCCCCTTGCGCAGCTTGCGGCGATTCCAAGTCTTGGGCCCCATGCCAGACGTAGCGGATGGCAACACCCGAGTCTTTAGCTCGTTGTATGTCCAGTGCTACCCTGGGTATGAATCTTGCTGCTCTCAACAAGAACTCTTGGGGATCGATGTGAATACGGACGAGTTTGTTTCTAAGATGATTGTGACCGCCGGCCCTGAGAATTTGGGATTCGGAGACTGGACGGAGGTGCTCTACGCCTACGCTGCAGTGTTGGAGCGGATAGAAGCGCGGTTGACCGTGGAGGAGACTCACGAACTGGTTGGCGTGGGCGGCCAGTTCTATCGGACTCTCGCGCGTGCTGAAGACTATCGCCGCACGTTTACGCGTAATTCTTCCGCGGAGTGAACCTCGCGGCGATTCAGGTACGCGCCCCGTAATGGGCGCGTGCTTGAGACTTACACCGCATGTAGGCCTGCAAATTGAACGGGGCTCGGCGGCGGTCTTGTCACTTCCTTTTCCTTCGCCCATCCTGCTTCCCACGCATCGACCTTGGCCTGCCAAACTCTGGGTGATTCTCCCGTGTGCCCGGGCATTGCCTGGGCCTTGAGGTAGGGGCAGTCCCAAAGGGTCAATCCTTGGCGGGCGGCGGCTCCTCCCTGCTTTCGGATGTCGTCATACATTCCTGAACCCTCCAAAAGTAGATGGTCGAATAGAAAGTATGAAATGAGTTGGGATGCGAGTGCAATGGTGTTTCCGTACCAGAGTACGACGTCAACACGTACTAGGGCTGCACCAACCCTTTGCGCAGCTTGGTTGTTAGGGAGCGATACACTGCCTCCACCATCGCTATCTTTTCGAAGCGCACGTTCGCTATGCCGCAACTTCGACTTGGGGTACGCGCTCGAGCCTATCCAGCCAATTTCATGGAGACATCGACGTGCGTACCGCGATCCAGATCGACTCCTGGCCCCGCCGTACACTCGGGAAGGTCAAGCTGTTCGCTCGTAATTTCACCGGCCTCAATTCGCTTAGTGATGTCATCGAGCAGCAGCGTGCGCGAAGCGAACCCCCGGCCTGTGAGACCTTTCACGAACAGCCGATAGGCTAACGTGGGCTCAGCTCCTTTCATAATGCCGAAGTCAAAGATTCGGCCTTGCTCATTCCGGAGAAACAGGCGCCCAGGGCGAGCATAGATTCTGTACACACGCCAAGGCGACAAGGTCGCAGCCTGGGGGGAGGGCCGATGTTCTCGGTGGCCACCGTCGTGATTGAACGATGTCGTTGCAGGGAGGAACTTTCGGCAGGCAGAAACGACGCGTGAAAATGACTTACTAAAAAGCTTCATGATGGGTAGCGGCCTAAATGAATCGCAGCGCGGCGTATCCGCGAAATAGCAAATCAGCCGACCAGATCTGAGTTTTTGTTTTCTGGGCCGATAGGCCTCTATCGTGGCCTTTGAACCGGTGCAGAAGTATCGTGTCGGGATGGATACGCGACAACGCTGGCCCTCGCAATCACGCGATGAGTCAGCGTCCGCTCACAAGCTTTCAGTCATCCATCACCGGCCAAGCAGCTGCACTTTCCGTGACGGGAAGGGGCCGAAAGCGTGCGATTCGCTACTGAGGGGTACGCTGTTTCAGAGGGTCGTCCTGTGCTTGTTTACGAGCTGCCTCTTCTTTTTGTTCTTGGCTTTGCTGTTCTTGCTGCTTGTTAGGCACGTCCGATTGACCAGGTTGGGCGGGAGGACCTGCGGCGCTGAAGCGGGTAGGAAATGTCATGATGTTTGCCTTTTTGGTTGTCGTGGTGAGTACCACATACCCACAGTACGCCCTGTGGTAGGTCTGGCCTAAGACTAAATTGAAACAGGCGTAAGTCGTCGAGCAGTGCCTGCCCTACACTGGTTGTATGCAATCCTCTGGGAGGCTGCAGCATGTCACAGACAATCGGTACTAAAGCGCTAGAGCGATGGGACGATGAGGGAGGCTCGCAACTTGCTTCTCTGGCTCAGGCGTTCGCTATTGAGGAATTCGAGGTGTCTGAACGTCGAATTCTCGCTTTTCTAGGGGCGTCGGTGTTGAGCCTTTGGGATGAGCTCCCGCTCGACGCGCGTCGGCGGGTATTGAATAGCGAGATCGCTCAAGCAGCATTCGACAGGTCTGCACTCAAGGCGAGGATTGCGCGCATCGCTGAAGGGGCTTTTTCGGGGCAGAAAACATGATTCACGATCATGATGACTCGGACATTGAGCGCTGGCTAAATGAAGGTGGCGTACGATTGCCCACGTCGGTTGAGATGTTAGACACTGGGGTGCTTGACGAAGGCGAGCGGCGAGTCATTGCTTGCCTTGGGGCTGCGATCTTGAGCATCTGGCGTGAAATGCCGACTGAAATCCGGAGAAAGGTGCTACAGAGTGCACTCAGCACTTCTACCTATGATGCCTCGCTGCTAAAAGCAAAGGTTGCAGTGTTTCTCAGGGGAAACAAGAATTCTTAGCGAAAGTTCCAGCTACCGCGCGATTGAGGGTGAAGACTTCTTCCAGCGTCTCTGCCAAGAGGCTGCCGCGTGGAATACGTCGCGAACGGTAGGTCTCTACTTGCAGCATATACGTGGGCTGTCGGAAGGTGCGGGTTGTACTGAATTGTTGGCTTGGCTCGAGCGTGCGGAGCAAGCCGCGAAAAACTGGATCCGACGAATCGTCGTCTCGGAACGGTGTAATTGATCTGAGCAGTCTTCTATACATCACTGGATGGGAGCCAGCCGACCGGCTGTCCCAGTAGTGTGGTGAGATGTAGCCCAAGGGCTTCGAACGCATCTTTCCGCTGGGGCAGCATTGTCTGGCGTTGATAGGTCCGGGTGGTCTTCTTCGCCTTCTTATGGTTTAGGCACAAGTCAATAACGTCGGACGAGATTCCGAGCTCACCCATGATCGTGGCGCCCGTGCGGCGCAGGTCATGCTGACTCCAGTGGCCGCCGGGCAGATCAAGCACCGTGCTGTTCTTTCGCCCCTTGACCGGCTTGGCGCGAGTTTGGCGATCGGTCAGTCGGCGAGTTACCTCGGTTTCCGATAGGTGGCCGCCATCGCGCCCTTCAAATAAATACTCGCCTTCGCCGGGCAGCTCACACATTCGGTCCCACACCGCCAGGGCGAATTCACTCAGGTGCACCAGGTGGGGCTTCTTGTTCTTCGACACATCGGCAGGAATGGTCCACGTGGCAGCTTTCCGATTGACAGCACCCTTGCGTTTGATGGTAGCGACCTCGACTGCGCGGCCCAGTGTCGCCAGCGTCCACCACACGGCAAGCTCGGTATGAACAGGCAGTACCCGGCGCGTTGCCGTGTAGTAGCGCGATTTCGACTCGGGTGGTGTTGCCAGGATGTCGCGCAACATGACGATTTCCGCATCATCCAAGACGCGATCGCTTTCGTTGTCTTGGCCGCCAGCGTCCTTGCGCGTGATGGCGGCAGTGGGGTCACCCTGCATCCACTCTCGCGCCGCAGCGTATCGGAACATCTGGCCAAGCTCGCCAAGGAGTAGGTTCGCGGTCCGCATCTTGTTCGCGTCGCGGGCTGCATCAATGACGACCATGAGCTGTCCGCGGCGGATCTTGCTCAGGGGGATATCGCCTACCCTGGGACGGACATAGTTCTCAAACCGGCTCTTGATCGAATCCTTGTCGCTTTTGCTGGAGCGATTGCGCTCGACGTGCTTGGTGTACCAAATGTCGTATAGCTCGCCCACAGTACTCGGGGTATCCCCATCTTCCGCCAGCAGAACCGCAGCTGCGTCGGGGCTTACGCCTTGCGCTACAAGCGTCTTTCGTTGGGATGCCTTCTCGCGCGCATCTGCGAGGCGAAGCGCCGGATAGGCGCCGATGTACTCACGCACGCGCTTTCCGGTGGTCGGACTGGTGTACCGCACCGCCCACATCCTGGTGCCATTGGTCTTGATGCGAAGGGCGAGGCCTCCGCCGTCGGTGAGTTCATATTCACGGTCTTTCGGCTTGGCTGCCAAGATCGTGCGGTCGGTTAATAAGTTCGTTGCCATTGCCGAATCGTCAGAGCGCGTGGGAAGGTGGACCAAAAGTGGACCACTGAAACGCCGCTTCAGTCAATCGATAACAAACTGGTGCAAACTGTGATTTCATCTATCCTATTGAAATATCGAAAAAAAATCGCCTATAACAAACTGCGTCACACCCTCAAAAACGCGACTAAAAACGATTTGGGAGCAGAGGGTCGTGAGTTCGAATCCCACCGCCCCGACCAATGAAAAAAGGCCGTCAGCGACATGTCGCTGACGGCCTTTTGCCATTTCCGGGCCGACCCTCAGGTCAAGCGCAGCATCCGCCGCATCCTGTCCGTCAGCAGCTGCTTGATTGCATCATCCGGGAGGCGCATTGGACCCGGGTCCGTCAGCATCATGGCACTGAGCGTTCCCAGCAGCATCTGCATGGCGATCTGGATTTCCAATTCTGTGTCCACGCCCGCCTGGACCGGCATTTTTCGAGCCAAGGCCGGCACGAACAGGGCATGCATATGGCGATTCAAGATGACCAACGGACTCGATTCTCGTTCGGCCATCGAGAAATCCTGTAGCACGGCCTTGAAAGTCCCCTGGCTTTCGCGGCAGCCATCGACGTAAAAATCCACCATGGCTGCGACGATATCCGAGGCGGTGCCTTCGGTCCAGACGGCGTCTTGGCGGACAAGATTATCGGCTTGCGCTTTGCTTTCCGTGACGGCAGCGTCCAGGACTGCCGCAAGAAAGGTCTCTTTGTCCTGGAAACGGCCATAGAACGCGCCGATGGATGTGTCCGCGAGACGTATCACGTCACCAATCAGTACCAGGTCCAGGTTGGCGTGCCGTTCTATCAATTCGCGGCCGGCGCGGATCATCCTGGCCAGGGACTCCTCGCTGCGTAACTGACGGGGAGGGCGCGGAACGCCCGGTGATTGCGCGACCGGGCGAGCGGCTTTCCGCTCCCTGGAAGCGCGCGTTGTCTTGGTAGTTGTTTTCTGCGATGGAGGGGCTGCCATGACAACATCTATCCAAACCTGAAGTGCCACATTATGCCGTAGCAGATGCGCTCTCTTATCGATCAAGCGCCTGTTGCTGCCACGTCATAACGGGGAGGTTGTTTGCAGGACGAACGGCGGTCACAGGTGCTTGGCCCAGCACTGATCTCGGCCTAGGGAAACCTCGCGTTGAACGGCCTCAAGTACCTTCCAATAATAGAATTAGAATTCTAATTATTGTGTGACAACGAAATATGGCCGTGGGTTGGTCCTCCTGCCAGCTCTGCCGTATCCCACGGATCAGTCCGCGACTTGCGTGGATGCAACGGCAGGTCATGCGCACGGCGGCGATGCGGCATGGCGCGGCTCCTCGCATAGCGGCATTGGAGAAGAGAATCATGAGCGATTACATCTCAGGCAAGACCATCGTCATTACCGGGGCAGGCGGCGGCTTTGGACGCCAGGTCGCGCAGCAGGCCGCCGCCCGTGGCGCGCTGGTGACGTGCGGCGATATCGACGCGGACGCTGCGGCGGAAACCGTCGCGCGCATTACCGCGGCGGGCGGCCGGGCGCAGGCCCTAGCCGCGGATGTCCGCATTCTGGATGACCTGAGAGGCCTCGTCGGCGCCAGCGTGCAGCGCTATGGTTCGATCGACGTAATGCTCAACAATGCAGGCATCATGCCGCTGGCTTTTGTCGCGGATCACTCGCGTGCCTACGATGCCTGGATGCGTTGTATCGACATCAATATGAGGGGCGTGTTCAATGGCATGATTGCCGCCCACGATGCGATGATCTTTCAGGGGCGGGGCCACTTCATCAACATCTCGTCCATCTATGGGGACTTCCCCGCAGTGGGCGCGGCAATCTACGGCGCCACCAAAGCCGCAGTCGATTTCATGTCGGAAGCCGTGAGGACGGAGGCGCGCGGGAAGATCAAGGTTACGACCATCAGCCCCACCGGAGTGCCCAACACCGGACTTGGCGGGTCCGTAGCCAACCACGCTGCCGCCGTCGGGAGAGTCGGGAACAACATGGAGCAATTCATGGCAATGGTAAAGGGCCTGCAGGAAGGGGCCCTGCCGCCTGATCTCCGCGATCCGGAGAGCCTGTCGCATATGCCGGTGGAGCCTGACTCGATCGCCGACGCGATCCTGCTGGCCATCGATCAACCGTGGGGCGTTTCGGTCAGCGACATGACGGTGCGCGCTTCGGCGGATTGCTTCGTGCTGTGATGGATCCGTGGTTTGTCGGCCAGGCGCCGCCAGCCTGCCAATTGATGGCGTGGCCGGGAACCTGAATCAGGCCGACCAATCTGCCACGAACTCATCACGAAACCGCCGTATCCAGTCCAGCCGCGTTGCTGCAAGCGCGCGGCCGCCATCCGTCTGCATGGTTCCCGCGATACGTGAGAGCTTCAATTCGATGTGATCCAGCGCGTAGGCGCCGTCGTCCAGTTGCCGATGCGTGCCCATAGGGTCGGTGGGGTGCGCAAGCGCCCGCCCCAGTTGCCCGCCGACATGGAACATGCGGGCCAGTCCCACCGGTCCAAGCGCATCCAGGCGGTCGGCATCCTGCACGATGCGGGCCTCGATGGTCCGGGGCGGGATGTTGGCGGAGTAGCTGTGGGCCTCGATGGCGTGATGGACGGCTGCGAGCTTGGTTGAGGGATAGCCGGCGGCCTGCAGCTCACGCACGGCCTCGTCAGCCGCCATGGTCGATGCGCGCGCCCGGTCGGGATGGTTCTTGGGCAGGTTGACAAGGTCATGCAGGTAACTGGCGGCCATGACCACCATGGCGTCGGCTTCGGGGTGGTGCGCCAGCATGCTGTTGGCGGCCTTCCATACGCGTTCCAGATGGCTCAGGTCATGGGCGCCGTCACCGGTATCCGCGCTCTGGGCGATCAGTATGAGCTGCGGCCGCAATGCCGCCAAATCTTCGCGCATCTTCATTTTCTTCCGCCAGCTTCGGGACCAGCGGAAAGTGTACACAGGACGTTTTCGGGCCGGGCGTTTTGCCGCGCGGCCCGCAGCGCGGCCTTAGCCGCCCTGCGCCTGCATCCGTGCCGCCGCCATGGAGCAGATCCGGTACACCAGCGCCGACACCACGAAGCTGGCCGGCGCGGCCAGCGTCGCCGCGAAACCCTCCGT
The DNA here is from genome assembly GCF_014851465.1 of Achromobacter sp. ACM04. NCBI lineage: Bacteria > Pseudomonadati > Pseudomonadota > Betaproteobacteria > Burkholderiales > Alcaligenaceae > Achromobacter > Achromobacter sp. ACM04. The sequence continues at coordinate 85,347 of NZ_JACUZS010000002.1, read as the reverse complement.
GTGCATCAGCGCCAGGCCGCAAATCGCGCCTGCGAACCAGCCGGCCAGGCCTGCGCGGTTGAATGCGGCCCCGCCATGTTGCGGCGCGGACTCCTGGTCGCCCAGAATGTGCACCAGGGCCACCGCCACCCACGACACCACGAAGATGCCCTGGTAGGCGAGCGCCTGCAGCAGATACGAGAACACGTCCAGCAGCATCAGCGCATACGTCACCGCGCCCACGATGACCGCCCACATCGCCTTGGGCCAGCGCATGCCCGGCCAGCGCGCGAAGAATGCCTGCATGTTGATGGTGGCCAGGTAGTAGTTGGCGGTGTTGATGCGGGTCTGCGTGATCCACACGAACAGCAATCCGCCCAGGCCCATCAGCTTGAGCAGCGCCAGCACCACCGACACTTCCGACAGCGCGGCGTCGCTGGGGATGGTGCTGACCAGATAGATGCCGGCCACGCCGTTGAGCAGGAAGGTCACCAGATAGAAGGGCATGCCGAAGTTGTAGCGGCTATGGTAGGTCTGGTCTTCGCGCTTGCCGAAGCGGGCATAGTCGAAGGTGAACATCATCAGGACCCATACGCCCATGTAGTACACGAAGGCGTCCCACCAACCGCCGGGGACCGGGCCTTCGGGCGGACCGAATGACAGCCAGGCATCGCTGTAGCCGTATTCCTGCGTCGCCATCACCACGGCCAGCAACAACCCCAGCAAATAGAAGGGCAGCAGCACGCCGTTGAACTTGTCGAGCCATGTTTGCACGCTGCCGAAGATCAACAGCACGCTGTAGATGACCACCACCAGCGCCACCAGCCAGTACGGCACGGCAGGATAAAGATGATGCGCGGCGACCGACATCACCGCGCCTTCGAACACCGCGTAGTAGATGGCGGTGGCGAAGAAGATCAGGGTGGCCAGCGCCGCGCCCGAGGTGCCGAAGAGCCGGCGCGAGAACAGCGCCACCGACAGGCCGCTGCGGATGGCGTAGCGGCTGATGACGCCGTTGATCAGCCCGTAGCTGATCACCGACAGCACCATGCCGATGATGGCGTTGCGGGCGCCGTATTTCAGCGCCAGCGTGGCGCCGACGACGATGTAGAACACGGCGCTGCACACGGCCCACCAGGCCATGGTGAGGGCGTAGCGGGGCATGCGGTCGCTGTCGGCGACGGCATGCAGCGAGTTGTCCGTCTCATCGGACGGTTTGCGTGGGGTCATGTTGGCCATGTCGGATCTCCTGGCGGGATCGGATGCTGCGGTTCGACTGCGGAACGGGCGCGTGTCGCCCACCGGCCTTGCCAGGGGGCAAGGCCGGGATATACGAAAAACCGGGAGAAGGGCGCGGACCGGCCGCGCCCCGAGGATCAGCCGCTGAGCGCCTGATGCAGCCGCTCGAAGCGGGCGCGGTAGTCGCGCCTTGCGGCCACCGCCTGCTCCAGCGTCACCCGCTCGAAATGGGCGCTCTGGTTGGGCTGCATCTGCCCGACCTTGTCCAGGTCGGCGCTGATGACCGTGCCTATCATGGCGTAGCCGCCGCCGGACACCGCATCGCGATGCAGGATGATGGGTTCCACGCCCGCAGGCACCTGGATGGAGCCGATGGGATAGCAGGCGTCGACGATGTTCGACGGATCGGCGCCCGCGCCGAAAGGTTGCTCGCGGGCGCGAAAGCGTAGCGGGCGGCCCTGCTTGTAGCGGTAGCCGATGCGATCGGCCTCGGAGGTCACGGTCCAGGCGTCTTCATAGAAGGTGGCGGCGGATTCTGGCTCCAGGCGGTGATCGTATAGGCCCGGCAGCACGCGCAGCGTCTGAGTCTTGGGCGGGGCCTCGGCCAACGCGGCCGGCAGTTCGCGGCCCACGCGCGTGCGGATGGACGCCCGGCCCACCGCCAGCCGGTCGCCGGCCTGCAGCTTGCGGCCTTCGTGGCCGCCGATAGCGCCCAGCGCGTAGGTCGAGCGGCTGCCCAGGACCACAGGGACGTCGATGCCGCCCGCGACCGCCAGGCAGGCGCGGGCGCCGGCCTGCACGAAGTCGAACGACAGCCGGCTGCCGGCCTGCACCGCCAGCGCCACATTGCAGGCCTGCGCCACGCCGTCGATCTTGGGGATCATGCTGGCGCCCGTCACGGCAATCACGGCGGTGCGGTGGAACAACAGTTCCGGGCCGAGCAGCGTGCATTCCAGCACCGCGTCGCCGGCGGCATTGCCCACCAGCAGGTTGGCGGCGGCCAGCGCGTACTGATCGAGCGCGCCGGACGGCGGTATGCCCAGGTGGTAGTGGCCTAGGCGGCCCGTGTCCTGCACCGAAGTGGCCAGGCCGGGCTTGATGACTTCGATGATGGGATCGTTAGGCATGGAGCGTCTCCAGCAGTTGGGCGTTGCAGGCATCGGGCGCGCGCTGGAACTCGGCCAGCGAGAACGACACGGGCCGGATGCGCAGGTCGAAGCTGCCGGCCTCGACCTGCGCCGTGGCCTGGTCGTACTCGTCGCGGGTGATGGGCTTGAACTTCACGATGTCGCCCGGGCGGAAGAACACCATCGAATCGCGCAGATGCGCCTGGCGCTGGGCAGGTTCGAAGATGGGTGCTGGCGTGACGCCGAACATCTGGTAGCCGCCCGCGCCGCGTACCGAATAGATGCAGCCGAAGCAGCCGCCGTGTCCCACCGTGTGTTTGGGAGTATCGGTGCGGGGGCGCAGGTATTTGGGAACCTGCAGCTGGCGCTCGCGTTCCACCATCTGGTACATGAAGGGCAACCCGGCCACGAAGCCCACCATGGACACGAACCAGGGCGAACCGGAGTGGGCGTCGATGAAGCCCTGCACCGAGTCGTGGCCGTTGATGCGGGCCGCGTACTCCAGGTCGGTGGATTCCGGATCCTGGTGCCTTTCGCGAAACCGCATCAGGGTCTCGTGGGTCCAGGGGTCGTTGTAGTACACCGGCACTTCGATGATGCGGGTGGCCAGCGTGAGGTTGGCCAGGTCTATGCCCGCCTCCAGTTCGCGCAGCAGGGCCAGCAGAGCGTCCGGCGCGATGCGGTCGGGGTCGTACCGTACTTGATAGGACGCGTTGGCCGGGCAGATCTCGGTCACGCCGTCGACCGCGCGTTCGCGCAGCGCCCGCGTGATCGCCATGCCCTTGAAGAAGGATTCCAGCGACATGTCCTCGCTGATCTCGACGAAGATGAACTCGTCGCCGCCATGGGTGTAGCGCAAGCTCATTGGTTTTCCTCCCGGTCCCTTTGCATCCAGGCTTCAAGATAATTGGTGTGGTAGCGGCCCGCCAGCACGTCCGCATCCTCCAGCAGTTCGCGGTGCAGGGCCAGCGTTGAATGCACGCCCGTCAGTTCCACTTCGTCGAGCGCGCGCGCCATGCGCGCCAGCGCCGCCGTGCGGCTCTCGTCCCAGACGATCAGCTTGGCCAGCAGCGAGTCATAGTAGGGCGGCACGGAGCAGCCCGGATACAGCATCGAGTCCACGCGCACGCCGGGCCCGCCGGGCCAGCGCACGTGTTCCACCCGGCCAGGGCTGGGCGCGAAGTTGCGCTTGGGGTCTTCGGCGTTGATGCGGCATTCGATCGCTGCGCCGCGGATGGCGATGTCCTGCTGGCGTAAGCGCAGGGGTTCGCCGTCGGCGATGCGCAGCATTTCGCGCAGCAGGTCCACGCCCGTGATGGCTTCGGTGATGGGGTGCTCGACCTGGATGCGGGTGTTCATCTCGATGAAGTAGAACTCGCCGGCGCCGCGGCTGTCGTCATACAGATACTCCAGCGTGCCCGCTCCCCGGTACCCGACCGAGCGCGCCAGTTGCGCCGCCGATTCGCATAGTTTCTGCCGGGTGGCGGGGTTCAGGGCGGGTGAGGGCGCTTCTTCCAATACCTTCTGCCGGCGCCGTTGCAGGGAGCATTCGCGTTCATACAGGTGGACGGCGTTGCTGCCGTCGCCCAGAACCTGCACTTCGATGTGCCGCGCGCGCGGCAGATAGCGCTCCAGGTATACGCCGGCTTCGCCGAAGGCCGCCTGCGCCTCGGCCTGGGCCTGCGGCATCTGCGCGCGCAGTTCGGCTTCGTCGCGCACCACGCGTATGCCGCGCCCGCCGCCGCCCGCGGCTGCCTTGATCATGAGCGGGTAGCCGATGATGGCGGCATGGGTCAGGGCTTCGTCCAGCGATGACAGCACGCCTTCGCTGCCAGGCACCGTCGGCACGCCGGCCGCCTGGGCGCAGGCGCGCGCCGCCGCCTTGTCGCCCATCGTGCGGATGGTGGCGGCGTCGGGCCCGACGAAGATCAGGCCGGCGTCGCTCACGGCCTGCGCGAATGCCGCGTTTTCCGACAGGAAGCCGTAGCCGGGATGTACTGCCTGGGCGCCGGTGCTGCGGGCGGCCTCCAGCAGCGCTTCGGTGTTCAGATAGCTGCGCGTCGCGTGCGAGGGGCCGATGAGCACCGCTTCGTCGGCCATGCGCGTGGCCAGCGCGTCTCGGTCCGCTTCGCTGTATACGGCCACGGTGCGCATGCCCAGTTCGCGGGCGGCGCGGATGATGCGCAAGGCGATTTCGCCGCGGTTGGCCACCAGCACCTTGTGGATGTTGCGCGGCCGGTAGGGAAGATGGGTATCGGACATGGCGCGGCCTATCCCTCGATGCGCAGCAGGGGCTGTCCGGCTTCCACCGGCTCGCCGTCTTCCACCAGGATCTCGGCCACCACGCCGCCGGTGGGCGTTTCGATCTGGTTGAACTGCTTCATGACCTCGACGATGCCGATCACGGCGCCGGCGGCGACCGTGGCGCCCCGCTCCACGAAGGGGGCAGCGTCGGGGCTGGGGCGGCGGTAGAAGGTTCCGGGCAGGGGGCTGGGAATATCGTGCAACGGCATGGTTTTCTCCTTGGAATGTCGTTCGGGCGGCAGGGGGTCAGGGGCCGGTCACGCTGGGCGGCGCGATCCGGATACCGTGGGCTTCCAGCTTCTCGCGGGTGGCGCGCACCAGGGACAGGGCGCCGGGCGTGTCGCTGTGTATGCAGACGGAATCGAAGTCGATGGGGATGTCCTTGCCTTCGACCGTGCGCACGCGGCCCTCGGTGCAGGCGCGCAGCACTTTTTCGGCGACCTGGGCGGGGTCCAGCGGCTGGGTGTAGCGGGTGAAGACGATGGAGCCGCTGGCGTCGTAGTCGCGGTCGGCGTAGAACTCGCGCACCACGGGCTGGTTCAGTTCGCGCGCCAGACGGTAGGTGACCGAGCTTTCCATGCAGTACAGCGCCAGCGTGGGCTCCAGCTCCTGCAGCGTTTCGATCAAACGGCGCGACAAGGCTTCGTCGCGGGCGGCCTGCATGTACAGCGCGCCGTGCGGCTTCACGTGCTGCAGGCGCAGTCCGTGCAGTCGGGCGAATTCGCGCAGCGCGCCCAGTTGATAGACGATGTCGTGCACCAGCGCTTCGGCGCTTTCGCGCATGTCCCGCCGGCCGAAGCCGACCAGGTCGCGAAAGCCGGGATGGGCGCCGATGCAGACGCCGTGTTCGCGGGCCTGCAACACCGTGCGGTTCATGATCCGAGGGTCGCCTGCATGGAATCCCGTGGCGATGTTGGCCGAACTGATCAAGGGCATGATCGCTTCGTCCACGCCGTCCCCGATGGTCCACGGGCCGAATCCTTCCCCCATGTCCGAGTTGAGGTCGATGCTGCGTTTGCTCATTGCCGGAGGCTCCTTGGCGTTGCTCGCCGCATTCGACGCGGCGTGTGACGTGAACATTAGCCAAGGCCGAGGGGGACAAAAAGATCTTTTTATTGATCGATCAATATCTGTTTTCTAGATAACTGTCCGTTGAATTGGCAGCATCGTTCCGACGTTTTTCCTATGAAAAATAAGGGATACCCCTGATAAGACGCATCGGATCGCAGAGAGAATATTCAGATATTCTGAGGCAAAGATATCGATTAAAAAGATAAAACCGGACATGTCGATTACCCTACGTCAGCTCAAATACTTCATCGCCGCAGCCGAACTGGGCCAGATTTCGCAGGCGGCAATCCAGCTGGCGATATCCCAGTCGGCCATCACCAGCGCCATCCGCGAACTGGAGGAGACAGTGGGCACGGCGCTGTTCCTGCGGGGCGCCCACGGCGTGACGCTGACTCACAGCGGCCGCACCTTCTTGAACCACGCCTACAACATCCTGTCGTCGGTCGACGAGGCCCTGCGCATGCCGGCGACGGCGGAAGAGGTCTCGGGCCGCCTGTTGCTGGCGGCGTCCTATACGGTGATCGGCTACTTCCTGCCGTATCACCTGCAGCGGCTGTCTCAGCTGTATCCGCGCCTGGACATCCAGCTGCACGAACTGAACCGCAGCGCAATCGAGGAAGGCCTGATCGCGAACCGCTATGACATGGCGGTGCTGCTGACCTCGAACGTCGCCAATCCGGATCTGGCGGTGGAGCATTTCTTCGGCTCGCCGCGACGCCTGTGGCTGCCGGCCAGGCATCCCTTGCTTGCGGCGGACGCCGTGACCCTGGAGGACGTCTCGCGCGAACCCTTCATCATGCTGACCGTGGACGAGGCGGCCTACACCGCCTTGCGCTACTGGAACGAAACCCCCTTCAAGCCCGACGTGCGGCTGCGCACCTCATCCGTCGAGGCGGTGCGCAGCATGGTGGCCAACGGCAGCGGCGTGGCCCTGCTGTCGGACATGGTCTACCGGCCCTGGTCGCTGGAGGGGCGGCGGATTGAAACGGTACAGCTCAAGGACCCGATTCCGCCCATGAACGTCGGGTTGGCCTGGCGCCGGGGCGCGGAAGTGTCGCCCGCCATGCAGGCGGTGCGGGACTATTTCCGGCATGCGTACATGGCGCAGCGGGGCGGGGCGGGCTGAACGCGGACCGGCGCTACGCCCGCTTGCCGGGATGTATGCCCATGGTCTTCGCGATGACTTCCAGCATGATCTCGTTGGCGCCGCCGCCGATGGCCGTCTGCCTCAGGTCGCGATAGGCGCGAGAGATCCAGTTCTCGTTCATGACGCCCTGGCCGCCCCAGAACTGCAGGCATTCGTTGGGAATCTTCATGGACAGCTTGCCAGCGTAGTACTTCGCCATGGAGGCGAACTGCGCGATGTCCTGGCCGTCCAGGTATTGCTCGATGGCACGGTACAGCAGAGAGCGCAGTGCCTGGATCTCGGTCTGCATTTCGGCGAGCTTGTGGTAGACCACCTGATTGGACAGGATTGTGCCGCCGAACACTTGCCTCTGGCCGGCGTATTCGATGGTCTCTTCGATGGCCCGCTCCATCGACCGCATGCTGCGCGCCGCGACGAACATGCGTTCTTCCTGGAACTGCTCCATCTGGTAGATGAAGCCCATGTTCTCTTCGCCGATGCGGTTGCTGACTGGTACCCGCACGTCGTCGAAGAACAGTTCGGCCGTATCGGAGGCGCGCAGCACCAGCTTGTCCAGCTTGCGCGACACGCTGACGCCGGGAGCGTTCAATGGCACGATGATGAGCGATTTGTTCTTGTGCGGTCCGCCGTCCTGCGAGGTATTGCACAGCAGGCAGATCCAGTCGCCCTGCACGCCATTGGTGATCCACATCTTCGATCCGTTGATGACGTAGTCGTCGCCGTCGCGCCGCGCCCAGGTCTTTATCTGCGACACGTCCGAGCCTGCCGAGGCTTCGCTTACGCCGATGCAGCCGACCAGATCTCCCGCGATGGTGGGCGCCAGGTAAGCGCGCTTGAGCGCATCGCTGCCATGATGCGCCAAGGCCGGAGTGCACATCGTGCTTTGCACGCCGATGGCCGAGGTCAGCCCGCTGGACCGGACTTCGCCCAGGGTCTCGGCGAAGACCATTTCGTAGCTGAAATCCAGCTCCATGCCGCCATACTCTGCCGCCTTTCCTATGCCCAGCAGCCCGGCGGATCCGAAGGCCTTCATCACGCGGTGCGCAGGGAAAATCTGCTCGGCCTCCCACTCGTCCAGATAGGGGTCCAGGTGTTCGGCGATGATGCGGCGGGTGGTCCGTTCGAGTTCGCGATGCTCGTGGGTCAGGTGCATGGCTGTTTCCGGTTGGTTCAGTTGGCTGCCGGTGCGCCGGCGTCGGCTAGCGTGACGTGGCCGGCGATCAGCGCGACGCCGCCGGCATCTCTTACCCAGACGTCATATCTCCCTGGTGCATCGGCCACGCATTGGCCGCCTGCGGTGATGAGGCCGCCGGCATGCAGCGGCTTGAGAAAGCGGATGTCCAGGTCGAATCGTTCCAGCGCCGCGGCACCGAAGCTGCGCGCCAGCGATTGCCAGATCAGGTTGACCGACAGCGTGCCGTGGGCGATGGTGCCGCCCATGGGCGTGGCCGAGGCGAATGCCGGATCTACGTGCAGGGGATTGAAGTCGTTGGTCAGTTCGGCATAAAGATCGATGTCCGCCTGAGTGACCTTCATGGATACTTCTTCCAGTGTAGGCGTCATGGTGTGTCCTAGGCGGCCCAGATCAGATTCATTCGGCCGGTATAGAGGGGGCGTCCAGTTGCGCCCTCGCCAGCGACTTCAAGTCGTAGATAGCGACGTTCGCCCCGCATTTCCTTGTCCAGGCAGCGCACCGTGGAACGTACGCGTTCGCCAGAGCGCGGCAGCCCTTGGACGCAAAGCGCTTGCCGCGCATGGATGTTGCCGGGCGGGCGCGGCGTCACCACGTTCAGGTAGGCGCGCATCATCAGCGCGACGGCCAGGCCGGCCTGCCTGGCCGGTGCGTCCTGCGCGTGCTGGCCGAACAGGCGTTCCCAGAGCGCCAGCAGCCTCGCGTCGAGCGGCTCTTCCCATTCGCCCAGCACGGAACCAGGGGTAAAGCTGTCATAGGTATACAGCGCGCTCATGGCGTCTCCGGTTCGGCAATCGGGAGCAGGTGGTCGCCGCGGGGCTCGAATCCGATCCGCACCCGCTGGCCGATGGCGAGCGGCGAGTTGGCGTCATTGCGGGTGTTGACCATCAAGCGGAATCCCTCGTCCAGGTCGACCAGGGCGATTACATAGGGCGCTTCGGCCTTGAAGGCCGCGTTCGGTGCACGATGCACCGTGGTATGGCTGAGCACGGTGCCCAGTCCGGCAGATTCGTTCCACTTCAGCTGCTGTCCGTGGCAATGAGTGCAGACACTGCGCGGAATGCGCTGCACCGCGCCGCATTCGCCGCAGGTCTGGTAGCGCAGCTTGCGGTCGCGGCAACCTTGCCAGAAAGGCTGCGTTTCCGCGGTGGGGCGTATGGAGGGCTTTTCCATTTCAGGCGGCTCCCAGGATGAGTGAGCAGTGGGCGGAAAGGATGCCGCCGTCTCCGTGCACGAAGGCCAGGTTGGCGTCATCCACCTGGCGGGCATCCGCCTGGCCGCGCAATTGATGGACGGCCTCGACCGCATGGAACATGCCGCCGGCCGCGCCGGAGTGGCCATAGGACAGCAGGCCGCCATGGGTATTGCAGGGCAGGGCGCCGCCCAGGCCCAACTGGCCTTGCAGGGCGGCGGGCCCGGCTTCGCCGCGAGCAAAGAATCCAATGGATTCAAGTTCGACCAGCAAGGTGATGGTGAACGAGTCGTAGATGAGAGCGACGTCGATGTCGGCGGGCTTCAGGCCGGCCGCCGCGAACGCGCGTGCCGACGAGGCCTTGCAGCCGAAATCGACCAGGCTGGGTGCGGACACGATATGTTCGTGCGTGTGGCCCTGGCCCGCACCCAGGATCTCCACGGCACGGTGGCTGGTGTTGGTGGCAGGACGGCGGCTGACCACCAGCGCCGCGCCGCCGTCGGAAACCAGGCAGCAGTCCAGCATGCGCAGGGGCGCGCTGATCTCGCGCGAGTTCAACACGTCCTCAATGGAGATCGGCTCGCGCTTGTGGGCCTTGGGATGCCGGCCGGCATGGCGGCGGTGCTCCACGGCGATTGCTGCCAGGTGCTCGGATGTCACACCGTAATCGTGCATGTAGCGTTGCGCAACCAGCGCATAGGAAGCGGGCACGCTGATGCCGAAGGGGCGCTCGAACTGCGGGTGGCCGACCTCGGCCAGCGCCGCCACCGCGCCGTCGCGGGACAGCCCCGTCAGACGGTTGTCGCCCGCGACGACCAGGACGTGGTTGCACTGGCCGCTGGCCACCAGGGCGGCCGCCTGCATGACCATGATGCAGGCGCTGGCGCCGCCGGCCTGTATCGCGGTGCAGAAGTTCGGATTCAGGCCCGCGTATTCGCAGAACACGGAACCGAGCATCAGGTGCGGCTCGGTAAAGGAATAGGCGCACAACACGCCGTCGATGTCGCCGGGGTCCAGGCCCGCGTCGCGTATCGCGCCGAATGCCGCTTCCGCGTGCAGGCCCATGCAACTGGAACCTGGCAGTTCGCCGACGCGCGTGTCGCAGGCGCCAGTGATGTAGGCGTTCATGCTCATGCGGCGCCGTCCTTGCCAGGCTTGGCGGACCAGTTGAATGCGAGGGGCTGCTTGTCCAGGAAGCGCGCCACGGCGTCGTCGTGGTAGACCGTGTGCAGAGCCAGCGCCTGGGCATGGGCCTCCAGTTCGGCCAGCGTGTTCTGGTCCAGGTTGAAGGAGCGGTTGAGTATGTTCTTCGACATGCCCAGCGCTTCGGTCGATGCGGCATGGAATCGGGCGGCAAGCGCCAATGCCTCGTCCAGCAGGGATTGCGGCGGGACGATGCGGTACAGGATGCCGAGGGCGCGCGCTTCTTCGGCGTCCACTTCGCGTGCCGAGAACACGAGTTCCTTGGCGCGCTGAAGGCCGACGATGCGCGGCAACAGGAAAAAGCCGCCCAGGTCCGGCACTAGGCCGATGCGTCCGAAAACGGCACAGAACCGCGCGCCCGGCGTGCCCAGGATGAAATCGCAGGCCAATGCCAGATTGAAGCCCGCGCCGAAGGCGGGGCCGTCCACCGCGGCAATGACGGGCTTTTCCAGATTGACCAGTTCATGGAACCAGGTGTGCAGACGGCGTATGCGATCCCGGTCCTTGTACACAGGCCGTTTGGCCTCGGACAGCGATTTCAGATCGCCGCCCGCACAGAACACGCCCTGGGCGCCCGTGATGACCACGGCTTTGACCGTGTCGTCGTCGCGCGCTTGAAGCACGGCTTCGGCCAGGCTTTGGCGCACCTCGAGATCGAAGGCGTTGCGTCGTTCGGGACGGTTCAGGGTGATGAGGAGTGTCGCGCCGCGGCGCTCGCGCAGGACATAGTCGTTCATGGCTTGAATCCCAGGCTGTTGGCGATGATGTTCTTCTGGATCTCGCTGGTGCCTTCGCCGATGATGTAGACCAGCGCGTCGCGGTGGATGCGGCCGACCGGATACTCGCGCATGATGCCGGCGCCGCCGAAGATACGGATGGCTTGCTCGCTGACCGAAACGGCGGTTTCGCTGGCGACCAGCTTGACGCGCGCGGCCGTGGCCGCGTCCAGGGTTCCCTGATCCACGCGCCAGGCGCCGTAATAGACCAGCCAGCGGGCCGCTTCGATCTGCGCCGACATCTCGGCGAGCTTGTGGCCGATGGCCTGATACTGGCCGATGCGCTTGCCGGCCACCAGACGGTCGTTGGCGTAGGCGGTGGCGGCATCGAAGGCCGCGCGCGCCATGCCCAGGGCATTGGCCGCCACGCCGACCCGGTTTTCGCTGAGCGATTCCAGGATCAGCGGATACGTGCCTTCGGTTTCGCCGAGCAGGCAATCGTCGGGCACGAAGGCGTTGTCGATGTGGATAAGCGCGGTTTCCGACGCGCGTATCCCTTCCTTCTTGAGCTTGGAAATTTCGAAGCCAGGATTGGGCAGTTCGACGATGAACAGGCTGATCGAGTCAGGACGGAGGTCGGGACTGGTGCGCGCGGCTACCAGCAGGAAGTCGGCAAAGGGCGCATTCGTGATGTAAAGCTTGCTGCCATGCAGGCGCCAACCGCCTTCAACGCGTTCGGCCCGGGTCTTCATGGCGCGCACGTTGGAGCCGCCGTCCGGTTCACTCAGGCCGAAGCCGGCCACTTTCCGGCCGGCCAGCGCGGGCGCCAGGAAACGCGCCTTCTGCGCCGGCGTGCCTGCTTTCCATATGGGCCAGATGCCCAGATGCGTATGGGCCGACCAGGTGGAGGCGAACGCCTGGGACAGGTAACTCAGCTCTTCGCGCACGATGCAGTCGCTGATTTTGTCCAGGCCGCTGCCGCCATCGGCTTCCGGATAGCGCACGCCCAGCAGGCCCAGATCGCCCCAGCGTTCAAAGACGTGCTTCGGAAAGGTTTCCTGTTCTTCAGCATCGAAGACCAGGGGGGCGAGTTCATCCTGGCAAAGCCGCCGCACGGTATCGCGGACGGCTTCGTGTTCACTGGAAAACGCAAAGCTCAAGCTCACGGATATGCTCCTTTTGTCTCCGCTGGCGATGCCCGTCACCCTTGGCGTGTCGGGCATCTTTAAATTCTTTATAGAGAATAATATTCTCGTTAAAAAATATAATAGCCAGCGTTCATTGATGCGTCAATCATCGGATCAGGCGGTTTTGTCCTTGACAAGCCGGAGGGTCAATCCTAGACTTTATTCGCTATAAAGATAAATATTCGCTATACAGAATAAAGGAGACAACATGAAGACCGGATTACCCCTGCTTCAATCCTCATTCTCGTCGCGGGCGGCCAGCTTGGCTGCGGCTGCCTTTATGGCTTTGGGCTCAGGGTCGGCCCGTGCCGAGCCTGTCTACCCGTCCAAACCGATAGAGGTGATCGTGGCGTCCTCGGCGGGCGGCATCCTGGACACTATCGCGCGCACGGCCGCGCACGGCATCGAACGCTTGGGCCAGCCTGCCGTGGTCAAGAACCTGCCGGGAGGCGGCGGCACCATCGGCACGCAGGCAGTGGCGCGCGCGCCGGGAGACGGCTACACCTTGGGGGCGGTAGCGACCAGCCACGCCATCAATCCCAGCATGTATTCCAAGCTGCAGTACGACACCGCGCGCGGATTCAGCAACATTACGCAAATGGTGGAGCTGACCAACTTCCTGGTCGCCAATCCTGCGGTCCCCGCGTCCAACCTCAAGGAGTTCATCGCGCTGGCAAAGTCCAAGCCAGGCACCCTGACATACGGCTCTGCGGGCGTCGGACAATCCAATCATCTTTCAGGCGAGTTGCTGCAGCAGGCCGCCGGCATCAAGCTGGTGCACGTGCCTTACCGGGGCAGCGCACAGGCGTTGACGGATCTGCTCGGCGGGTCGCTTTCGGTGATGTTCGTCGACGCGCTTTCGGCCGAACCCTATGTAAAGTCAGGAAAGCTGAAGCTGATCGCGATTACCGGATTGGAGCGGTCGCCGGCCTATCCCGACTATCCCACGCTGAATGAATCCGGCTTGCCGGGGTTCAACGGCAATACCTGGCTCGGCCTGGTTGCGCCTGCCGGCGTGCCCAAGAACATCGTCGACAAATTGCAGGGAGCGGTGCGCGCGGAGTTCGAGGATCCCGTCGTGCGCAAGCGTCTGCTGGGGCAGGGCGTCATTCCGGTAGCTTCCGCGCCGAAGGCTTTCAGCGAGTTCCTGGACGGCGAGATGAAGCGCTGGGACCAGGTCATCAAGACGGCGGGCATCGATGCGAACTGAAATGATGGAAGACATGAACATCGTGGGCGGCGCGTCACCGCAGGCGCTGGCAGGGGCGGCGCGCGCGGCCGCCGTGCTGGAGGCGCGCAGCGTGGCCATCGTGGGCGCTTCAGCCGATCCGGGGAAGATCGCCGGCCGACCTTTGGCCTACATGCTGTCGCGCGGCTTTGTCGGCAAACTGTTTCCGGTCAATCCGACGCGCGATCAGGTGCAGGGTCTCAAGAGCTATCCCTCGTTGGCCGCGATAGGCGAGCCGGTGGATCTGGCCATAGTCGGTACGCCGGCGGGGCTGGTCGAGGATGTGATCCGCGAGGGCGCGGCCGCGGGCGTCAAGGCGTTCGTCGTGTTTTCTTCGGGCTTTTCCGAAACGGGCGAAGAAGGCGCGGCGCTGCAACGCAGGCTGGGCGAACTAGCGCGGGCCCAAGGCGTCACGATACTCGGCCCCAACTGCCTGGGCGTGGCCAATAGCGCCACCGGACTCATCGCCTCGTTCACCACCGCACTGGAGGAAACGCCAATCAAGCAGGGCGGCTTCGCCTTCGTCAGCCAGAGTGGCGCGTTGGGCGCGTACTGGATGGACATCTGCCTGCGTTCTGGCCTGGGATTCAGCAAATGGATCACCACCGGCAATGAGTGCGACATGGATGCGGCGTCGGCCATTGCCTATCTTGCCGACGATCCGCAGACGCGCGTCATCGGACTTTACGTCGAGGATATCCGCGATTCCCTGGCGTTCCGATGGGCGCTGCTGCGCGCGGCGGCAGCCGGGAAGCCAGTCATCGCGATCAAGGCGGGCCGCTCGCAGGCGGGCGCGGCGGCGGCTGCTTCGCATACGGGAGCGCTGGCCGGCGACGATGCCCTGTATGACGCCTGCCTGCGTCAGCATGGCGCGCTGCGGGTGGATTCGCTGGGCCAGATGATGGATGTGGCCCGGCTGTTCCTGTTCGACAGCGTGCCGCAGGGCAAGCGCTTGGCCGTCATGTCCGTGTCGGGAGGCGCGGGCGTGCTCATCGCGGACGAAGCCGAACGCTGGGCGCTGGAGCTGCCCGCGCTTGCGCCGCAGACGGCCCAGGCGCTGGCGCCGGTGTTGCCTTCCTTCGTCAAGGCGGCCAATCCGCTGGACCTGACCGGCAATGTGGTGCAGGACACCGCCAGCATTTCAAGGGCGCTGGAGGCCGTGGCGCGAGACCCGGGCAACGACGCCATCGTGCTGTTCGTTGGCCTGATGCACAGCATCGCCACGGCGTTTACCGACGCCATCGCCCAGGCGCGCCAGCGTACCCATCGTCCCATCGTGGTGATCTGGATCGGCGCCAAGGAAGAGTCGGTGAGTGTGCTGGAGCAGGCGCGCATACCCGTGTTCCGCGATATCCCGCCCGCGGTTGCAGCCCTGGGCGCTGCTGTGCGTCTGAACGGCTTGCGCCATGCGGCGCTGACGGCGCCGGCGTTGCCGGCACTCCGGTGCGATGCGATGCCGGCCGCTAGTATCGCGTTTCTGCTTGAGTGGGACAGCAAGGCGCTATTGCGCGAACTCGGAACCGCCGGCATCCCCGACGGCGTGCTGGTGGACGGCGATATGCCCGACCGCTTGCCCGCGCCCTTGGCTTACCCCGTCGTCGCCAAGCTGCAGGCCAGTACTGTCCTGCACAAGAGCGACATAGGCGGCGTGGTGCTCGGCATCATGGACGACGAGCAATTGCGAGCAGCCCTGCTGCGCCTGCGCGCAATCGCCAGCGACAGGGGCATCGACGCGAGGGGCATCCTGCTCGAATCCATGCAGCGCTTCGACCACGAATTGCTGCTGGGCCTACGCCGCGACGTCCGATTCGGCCCCACCTTGACGCTGGGCCGCGGCGGGGTGGAAGTGGAGCTCGATCCCGACGTGGTCTGCCGTTTGCTGCCGCTGGACGCACAAGGCATCCAGGAAATGATCGAGGGCCTGCGCTCGGCCAAGCTGCTGCAGGGGTTTCGGGGGCGCGGCGCCGTTGACCTGCCAGCTCTGGCTCGGCAGATTGCGGGGTTGTGCGAAGCATTCATGGCGCGGCCGGGCCTGGCGGAAATCGAGATCAATCCGCTGGCAGTGGGCGAGGGGCAGGCCTGGGTGCTCGATGCGGTCGTGAGCAGGTTCGAATGACGGCATCCTCGCACCATGTGCTGGTTCACGACGCCGCTGGCGTCCGTACGCTGATCCTGGACCGTGCGGCCAAGGCCAACGCCCTGAACGTGGAAATGCTCGACGTGTTGCGGCGCGCGATTGAAAGCGCCCCGGCCGCAGGGATTGGGCTGATCGTTCTCCGCAGCGCTTCGCCCTCCCTGTTCTGTGCCGGCGGCGATATCGAGGAGTTCGTCCGCAGTGCTGCGTTGTTGCAAGCGCAGGGGCAGGGCCTGCGTGAACTGATGGCCGCCATGGCGCGCTCTCCGGCTCCCGTCCTGGCTGTCGCCCGAGGCAAGGCGGCGGGGGCCGGCGTCATCCTGCTGGCGATGACGGACATCGTCATTGCCTCGGCGGACCTCACGCTCGCGTGCCCGGAAATCGCTTTCAACATGTACCCCGTCATGGTCCAGACCGCCCTGGAAACCAAGATCAGCGGCGCGCGGGCCCGCCAGTTGTGCCTCAGCGGCCAACTGCTGAAGGCCGAGCCCGCCCGAGACCTGGGACTGGTGACCGATGTGTTGCCGACCGAGGACTTCGAGCGGCTTTCCGCCGAGCGTCTGGCGTTCTACATCGCGCGCCGCGAGGCGCTGGTCATTGCCCGCAAGGCGCGTTTGTTGCTGGAGCCGCCCGATTGCGCCGTCGGACGCATCGAAGCGCTCGAGCCCCTGATGCACGAAAACTTCGCCAGGCCCGGCGTGCAGGAAACCATACGCGGCTATCTTTCCAGCATGCGCGCCAGGCGCTCCGGTTGATATGCCCGCCGGGTTTGTGCGGGCAGGCGCTCTATGCCACAATTTTTGCTCTTTTCTATCCAGAGAAATTCTCTGTCTTCAGAATGACGACCGAACAACCGGAAAAACTCGTAGGTGCTCTCGTGGGCGGATTACGCGTCCTGCGCTACCTGAGCGCGGCGCCCTCGGGCGTGGGGGTCACCCGCGTGGCGCGCGACCTGCAACTCAATTCCAGCACTTGCTACAACTTCCTCAAGACGCTGGTATATGAAGGCCTGGTGTCGTTCGATGAAGCCACGAAAACCTATTCCATCGCGTTGGGGCTGGTCGAGCTCGCCAAGGGCGCGCTGGAGCAGGGATCCTACGTGCGGCTGGTGCATCCGCATTTGCGCGATATCGCGCGCAGCCACGGCGTGACTGCGACGCTCTGGCAGCGCACGTCCAATGAGCGCGTAGTGCTGGTGGACCGTGCCGACACCGACAGTTCGGTGCGCGTGCACATGAGCGTGGGCCAGCGACTGCCCATGTACATCGCGGCGCTGGGCCGCTGCATGGCGGCCCATTCCGGGCTGGATGACAAGGAATTGCGGCAACGTTTCGACAACCTGAGGTGGGACGACAAGCCGCCTTTCAAGGACTATATGGAAGGCGTGCGCGACGCCCGTGAAAAGGGTTACGCGGTGGACGCCGGCAACTACGTCAAAGGCGTCAGCACGGTTTCCGCCGCGGTGCTCGACGAATTCGGCAAAGCCGCCATGGCCATCAGCGCCGTTGGCTTCAGCGCCCAGGTTTCGGGCGAGGCGCTCGAGCGCCTGGGCGTTGACCTGCGCGACCGCGCCGCGCTGATCTCCCGCGCACTCTCGGGCGGCCGCGCCTGATTCCCCACCGCTGACGCCGCGCTGCCCGTGTCGCCGTGCGGGCAGCGCGGCCGCTGCCCCTTCCAGCGCGGGAAACTCCCTGAAAAACCCGATTGACGTTCTCGAGAACCTTTGCTTATGATTCATCTAACCGTACGGTTAGTAAATTAACTGACCGATAACTTATATGTAACAGCATGGCACCAAGGCAGGCGGCATGGAATCAAAAATAGCGGTTGTTACGAGGAGGCAATGGTGGCTAGCGCCAACAAAGAGCAGTTGCTGGACGCATACCGGCGCATGTTGCGCATCCGGCTGGCCGAGCTCAGGCTCGGACGCTTGTTCGCGGACGGGGAGGTGCCCGGCTTCATCCATCTGAGCATCGGCCAGGAGGCCGTCGCCGCTGCGATGGGTATGGTGCTGCGGGCGGACGATACCGTCGCCTCGACCCACCGTGGCCATGGTCATGCCCTGGCCAAGGGCATCGACATCGAAGATTTCTTCCTGGAGCTGATGGCGCGCGAAGAGGGTATCTGCAAGGGCCGTGGCGGTTCGATGCATGTCGCCAACCTGTCCATCGGCATGCTGGGCGCCAACGCCATCGTCGGCGCCAGCATACCGATAGCCCTGGGCAGCGCACTGGCCCATCAGGTGCAGAAAAAGGACTGCGTGGCGGTGGCCTTCTTTGGCGACGGCGCCATGGCCGAAGGCGTGCTGCATGAAAGCCTCAACCTGGCTGCGCTGTGGCGCCTGCCGTTGCTGTTCCTGTGCGAGAACAATGGTTGGGCCGAGTTTTCTCCCACCCACAAACAGTTCGTGGCGCCGCTGGACAAGCTATCGGCCGCCTTTTCCATACCCCACGAAAAAATCGACGGCAACGACGTGTTGGGGGTGGCCGACGCCGCCAGCGCGGCCGTGGCGCGCATACGCGCCGGTGAAGGTCCGCGGGTGCTGGAGTGCATCACTCACCGTTGGCGCGGCCACTATGAAGGGGATCCCCAGAAGTACCGCCCTTCCGAAGAGATCGAGGGCCTGGGCGAGCATGATCCGGTAGCGCGCTTCGAAGCGGTGCTGGATCAGAACGGGGTCGCCAAGGCGCAGCGCGAACAGGCGTTCGAGGAGGTCCAGGCTCAGGTCGAACGCGCGGTCGAACGCGCGCGCATGGGGCGCCAGCCCGTGTGGGAGGACGCGCGCAATGATGTCTACACCATGAACGAGGCGAACTGAGATGGCTGAACTACGTTTTGCCCATGCCATCAACCGCGCGTTGGCCGAGTGCATGGAGGAGGATCCCACGGTGTTCCTGTTCGGCGAAGACATCGCCGAAGCCGGAGGGCCGTTCGGCGTCACGCGCGGGCTGCATGCCCGTTTTGGCCCGGACCGCATCCGCGATACGCCGATTTCCGAAGCCGCCATGGCCAACGCGGCAGTGGGAGCGGCTCTGTCCGGTCTGCGTCCCGTGCTTGAAATCATGTTCATGGACTTCATGACGCTGACCATGGACGCGCTGGTCAACCAGGCGGCCAAGGCTCGCTACATGTTTGGCGGGCAGGCCAGTGTGCCCATGGTGGTGCGGACCCCGCATGGCGGCGGCATCAGCGCGGGGCCGCAGCATTCCCAATGCCTGGAAGCATGGTTTGCCCACATTCCGGGCCTGAGAGTGGTGTGCCCCAGCAACCCCGCCGATGCTTATGGCCTGCTGAAGTCAGCCATTCGCGATCCGGACCCGGTGGTGTTCGTGGAGAACAAGGCCTTGTATGCCCTCAAGGGCGAGGTGGCCGATGATGCCGGACCGATACCGCTGGGCCGGGCCCGGGTTGCACGCCCGGGCCGAGACCTGACCGTGGTGAGCTACGGCGCGACCGTGCACAAGGCCTTGCGGGCCGCCGAGGCCCTGGTTGCCGATGGCATCGAGGCCGAGGTGCTGGATCTGCGCAGCATCCAGCCCTGGGACGAACAGGCGGTGCTGGCATCGCTCGAACGCACCCACCGGCTGCTCATCGTGCACGAAGCCGTGGAGGCATTCGGGGTCGGCGCCGAGATCGCTGCACGAATGGCGGACATAGGTTTTGACGAACTCGACGCGCCCATCGCTCGTGTCGCGGCGCCCTTCGTTCCGGTGCCATTCGCTCCATCGCTCGAAGAACAGTACCAGCCCCAAGAGGCCGATGTCATAGCCGCCGCGCGCAAGCTCTGCGCGTGAACCCAGGAGACAGCATGAACGAACCCAGCATTCTTGCCGAAGTCCGCAATCGCGTCGGCATCATCACCATCAATCGGCCGAAGGTGCACAACGCGCTGGACATTCCAACCTTGATCGAACTGGAGCGGGCTTTCGCCGCATTGGAAGCCAGCGACGACTGCCGCGTCATCGTCATCACGGGCGCCGGCGATAAGTCCTTTGTGGCGGGAGGCGACCTGGCCGACCTGAATTCACGCCAGGGGCTGGCGCACTACCAGGAGTTCGCCGAGGATATCCATCGCGTGTTCCGGCGCATCGAAGTCAGCGACAAGCCGACGATCGCTGCGGTCAACGGCTGGGCGTTGGGCGGCGGCACCGAGCTGCTCCTGGCCATGGACCTGCGCATCCTGGCCGACAGCGCCATGATTGCGCTGACCGAGATAAACCTGGGCCTGTTCCCGGGGGCGGGCGGTACGCAGCGCATCATCCGGCAGGTCGCGCCTTGCCTGGCCAAGGAGCTGATGTTCACGGGCGGGCGCATCAGCGCCGCCGATGCGGTGCGCATGGGCCTGGCCAACCGCGCAGTTCCGAAAGACGAACTCATGGCGCAGACTCTGGCGCTGGCGGAGCAGATAGCAGGCAAGTCGCCGCTGGTGTTGAAGCTGCTCAAGCGCACGCTGCGCGACGGCGCCGACATGCCCCTGGCCAATGCGCTGGCGCACGAGCAAGCCATGATAGGCCTGGTGCTGGACACGCGCGACGCGCATGAGGGCATCGGTGCATTCCTTGAAAAGCGCGAAGCGCGCTTCGCGGGGCAATAGCCCATGGGCGCGCTGAATGACCTGCTGATGCCCAAGCTCGGCCTGACCATGACCGAGGGCATGTTGATCGAATGGAGCGTGGCCGCTGGCGACCAGGTCAAGGCTGGCGATCCCTTGTTCGTGGTGGAGACCGACAAGGTCGCCAACGAAATCGCGGCGGAGGCAGACGGGCAGATTGGCGAGATCCTGGTGCAGGCGGGCGAAACCGTTCCCGTCGGCGCTGTGGTCGCGCGTTGGACGGGCCCGGGCCAGCGGGCGGAGCAGGAACCCGGCCTTGCTGCCGGGGAGGAGGCAACCGTCATGACCAAGCCGGCCGTGCCGGCGTGCGTCGAGCCGGCGCCAGTCGTGGGCGGCCGCATCGTGGCCACGCCGCTGGCGCGGCGCCTGGCCCGTGAACTGGACGTGGATCTGGCGAAGGTCGGCGGCACGGGGCCTGGCGGACGCATCAAGGCGGCCGATGTGCGCCAGGCGGGAGCGCCGGCGGCGCTGGCGAAGAGCGCCGACGAACTGACGGTTGCGGCAAAGGACGTCGGCCAGCGAGTCACCGCCAGCGGGCTGGTGCAGTCCATGGCCCGCCGCATGACGCAAGCCAAGCAGGTACCTCATTTCTATCTCTCGGCCGAAGCGGAAGTCAGCGAGCTGCTCGCCTTGCGCGGCCGGTTGAATGGCCAAGCTGACGCACCCCGGTTGACCTTGAACCACTTCGTCATCGCCGCGGTGGCGCGGGCGCTCGAGGCCTTGCCGCAACAGAACCGCATCTGGAACGACGACCATATCGTGCAGTTCCAGGCCATTGACGTCGGTGTGGCGGTCACGACCGAGCGCGGGCTGATGGCGCCCGTCCTGCACGGGCTGGCAGGCGCCACGCTGGACGGCATCGCACGGCAGTCGGATGCATTGCTCGAACGCGTGCGCTCGGGCAATGCCACCCGTGAGGACATGATTGGCGGCGCCATCTCGATTTCCAACGCGGGCATGTTCAACGTCACATACATGACGCCCATCATCAACCCGCCCCAGTCGGCCATCCTGGGCGTGGGCAGCATTCGCGAGATATTCCGGCCCGACTCGCAAGGCGCGCCCGCGCTGCGGCGCGAAATGGGCTTGGTGCTGGCAGCGGACCATAGGCTGCACGACGGTGCGGGCGCACTGAAATTCCTCAATCACGTCATCGAATTGCTGCAGGACCCCTACCGGCTGCTGCGTACCCATACTCAAGGATAGATCACATGGACTTTTCGCTTTCGGACGAGCAGAAGCTGATAGTCGAGACCGCGCGCCGCATTGGTGAAACGTATGGCGTGGAATACTGGTACGAACAGGACCGCAAGAACGCGTTCCCCCAGGCGTGCTGGCAAGCCATTTGCGAGGCCGGCCTGGCAGGCGCGGCGCTGCCCGAGGAGCATGGCGGATCCGGCCTGGGCATGGTGGAGTTGGCGCTCATCGTCGAGGAACTTTCCGCAGGCGGCGGCGGTTCGACGCTGGGCCAGCTATTCATGATCAATCCCATCTTCGGCGGCGTGCCGATTTCCAGGTTCGGCAGCGAGCAGATGAAGCGCGAACTGCTGCCCGGCCTGACCAGCGGCAAGATCAACTTCTGCATGGCGCTTACCGAACCCGATGCCGGCACCAACACGCTGGCCATGAAGAGCTTCGCCGCTGCCCAGCCCGATGGCAGCTGGCGCCTGGATGGACGGAAGATCTGGATCACCGCCGTGGATGCCGCGCAGAAGATGCTGGTCGTGGCGCGCACTGCCAAACCCGTCGAAGGGGCGCGGCCAACGGACGGTATCTCCATGTTCATGATCGACGTCGAACGCGAGGGCCTGAGTTACTCGGCCATCGAGAAGGTGGGCACCCAGACGCTCAGCGCATGTTCGGTGTTCTTCGACAATGTCCGCATCGAAGCACATGAACTGGTGGGCACGCTGGACAAGGGCTTTCGCGAATTGCTGGACGTGCTCAATACCGAGCGCATCGTGACGACTGCCAGCCTGGTCGGCGCGGGCAGGTTGGCGGAGCGCCTGGCGGTGCAGTACGCGAACGACCGCAAGGTGTTTGGCGGCAAGCCCATCAGTGCCTACCAGGGTCTGCAATTCCCCCTGGCGCAATCGCATGCGGAACTGCAGTGCGCGCGGCTCATGAACCTGAACGCGGCCTCGCTGTGCGACCAGGGCTTGCCCTATGGCACCGAGGCCAACATTGCCAAGCTGATAGGCTCCCAGGCTGCCAGCCATGCCATCGAACGCAGCATGCAGACGATGGGCGGCATGGGCTATGCGCGTGAATTCCATGTGGAGCGCTTGTGGCGCGACGCCAGGCTGTTCAAGTTCGCGCCAGTGTCGGAAGAAATGATCCTGAACTACATCGCCATACACGATCTCGGCATGCCGAAGTCATACTGAAGCGCCAGAATCGAGATGCGGGACCGGCCCAGGCCGCCACCCGCGCCGAGCCGCCATCCAAGGGAGACCCACCATGCTCAATCTGAGCGCAGCCATCGCCTATCACGCCCGGCGCACCCCCGATCGCGCCGCCATCATCTATCGCGATGAAGCCATCAGCTATGCCGACTTCCATGAACGCATCCGCCAGGCGGCGGCGTTGCTTCAGTCGCATGGCATAGGCCGCAACGACGTGGTGGCGCTCTTCATGAAGAACAGCGCCGCCTTCCTGGAACTGGCGTTTGCGGCCAGCTACCTGGGCGCGGTGTTCCTTCCCATCAACTACCGGCTGGCGGCGCCCGAGGCCGCCTACATTCTTGCCGACGCCCGCGCCAGGCTGCTTTTCGTGGACGAGGAGTTCGCGGAGGTGGCGGCCCTGGAAGTGCCGAAGGTAGTGCTGAACGCGGAGGGCCAGGCCGATTCGCGCAGTCTTGGCAAGCCAGGGCGGGAAGTGCCAGAACCGGCCGCCACGGCACAGGACGACCTGGTCCGGCTGATGTACACGTCCGGCACCACCTCGCGCCCGAAGGGCGTGATGCATACCTACGGCAACCTCCACTGGAAATCGATCGACCATGTGATCGCGCTGGGCCTGACGCGCCAGGAGCGCCTGCTGGTGGTGGGCCCGCTTTATCACGTCGGCGCCTTCGACCTGCCAGGTATCGCGGTGCTGTGGGTGGGCGGCACGCTGTGCGTGCACCGAGAGTTCGACCCGGAAGCGGTGCTTGCTTCCATCGAGCGCCATGGCCTCACCTGCGGCTGGATGGCCCCTGTCATGTTGAGCCGCGTGCTGGCCGTGCAGCACCCCGAACGGTACTCCCTCGATACCTTCGGCTGGTGCATTGCCGGAGGCGAAAAGACGCCGGAATCCCGCATCCGAGACTTCACCCGCGTGTTTACCCGGGGACGCTTTATTGATGGCTTCGGCATGACGGAAACCTGCAGCGGCGACACGCTCATGGAACCCGGCCGTGAGCTCGAGAAGATAGGTTCAACCGGGCGTGCATTGCCGCATGTGGAGATCCGCATTGCGGACAATGAGGGCCGCTGGTTGTCCGCCGGAGAGAAAGGCGAGATCTGCGTGCGCGGGCCCAAGGTGACCAAGGGCTACTGGAACGCACCCGAGAAAACCGCTGAAGCTTTCTTCGGAGATTGGCTGCGCAGCGGGGACGTGGGCTACCTGGACGATGAGGGATTCCTGTTCGTCACCGACAGGACCAAGGACATGATCCTGACTGGCGCGGAGAACGTGGCCTCCAGCGAAGTCGAGGCCGTGCTCTACGAAATGCCGCAGATCGCCGAAGCCGCGGTCATCGGCGTGCACGACGAGCAGTGGGGCGAGCGGATCACTGCGGTGGTGGTGCTCAACCCCGGGCACACGCTGACGCTGGAAGAGCTGGACCGGCATTGCCGCAAGCGCGTGGCCAACTTCAAGGTGCCCCGGGAATTGAAGGTGGTGGAGGAACTGCCGCGCAATCCTTCCGGCAAGGTCCTCAAGCGCGTGCTACGCGATCGCTACAACGGCTGACACGCGGCAAACACATAAGAAAGCAGGGGAGAAGACATGAGTTTGGCCAGAAAATTCGCGGCGTTTTCGACGGGTCTGACCGTCGACAGCCTTCCTGAACCCGTGGTGGAAAAGGTCCGCGCCTGCGTGCTCAATGGTTACGGCATTGCATTGGGCTCGCATCCCACGCCGTTCTTCCGCGTGGCCGAGCGGGCCGTCCTGGCGATGGACGGTGAACGTCCCGGCGGCGCCACGCTGCTTGGCAGCGGCCGCCGCAGCACGGTGGCGGGTGCGGCGCTTGCCAATGCCGCGCTGTTCCATGGCAGGGCGCAGGAAGATACCTGCGGCGTGGCACATTTCGGCGCCATCCTGCTGCCGCTCCTGACAGCGCTGGTGGAGCACGGCGAAGGGGCCATGGAGGATTTCCTGCCCGCATTGGTGGCAGGCTATGAGATCGGCGGCGCATTGGAATCTGCCTATTCGGCCCGGACGACCGCCGCAGGCTTGCGCGCTTCGCCGCTGTACGGCACGGTCGCCGCCGCGGCTGCCGTTGCCCGGTTATGGCGCTTGTCCGAGGAGCGCACTGCGGCGGCGTTGTCCAACGCCGCCTCGTTCACAGGCGGCATCCTGCAGTCTTTCGGCGATGGCACCGACGAATGGCGCTACCAGGTTGGAATGGCCGGGCGCAACGGGCTGGCGGCGGCGACGCTGGCGGCCCATGGTTCCGTATCCGCGGACGGCGCCTTCGAGGGCAAGTCCGGCTTCGCACGTGCCTTCGTCAGAGCCGAATGCGATGTCGCTGCCATAGCCGGCGGCTTGGGCAAGGACTGGTCGCTGCTCAAGGTGACTTTCAAGCCATACCCCGTCTGCGCACTCAACCAGACGCCGGTCCGCGCCTGCCTGCGGCTGCGGGACCTGCTGGGCACGCGCGGCAGCGCCCTGAGGACCCTGCGCGTATACCTGAACCCTACGGTCGTGGGCTATGCGGGCATGGACAAGGAGGGACCGTTCCAGAGCATTTCCGGAACGCTCATGAGCACGCAGTTCTGCGTTGCCACGACCTTGCTGCATGGAACGCCAACCATCGCGCATATGGCGCAATTTGGCGACACGGCCGTGGCAAGCCTGATCCCGCGGATCCGGCTGCATGCCGACGATGCTCTCGGCTTGCTGGCCTGCCGCCTCGAAGCGGAACTGGAGGGTGAGAGCGAACCTCTGATAGTGCGGCTGGACACCGACCACACGGAATACAGCTACGACCGGACCCGGGTGTCCGCGCTGATACGCGGCATCGGCGAAGAGACCGGTGTGGCGCAGCGCGCCTATGACCATATCGAACGTTTCGCGGCCGAACTGCCACAGGCGGAAATGGCAGACGTCCTTGCCGCCTTCAAAGAGATCCAGACGGCCCGCTGAGAGGCCAGTGGATGGCGCTTCGAGAATTCGGGGCGCGTCACTACAACGTGCAAGAACCTAGGAGGAGACGACATGTCCTGGTACAGGAAATCCACGCCTGCGTGGTTGGCGGCCGCCGTGGCGGCCTTGGTTTCGGGGGCCGCGTTGGCGGCGGATACGGTCAAGATCGGCATGACCTCGGCCTTGACCGGCCCCTATAGCGAGTTTGGCGAAGGCAACCGGCGCGCCGTCGAGCTCGCCGTCGAACAATGGAACGCCAAAGGCGGCATCAACGGCAAGAAGATCGAGATTGCGATGCTGCTGGATGACCAGCTGAATCCGGACCGCGCGGTGCAGAACATGCGCGCCATTCTGGACAACAAGGATATTGTCGGCATCATCGGTCCGGCGGGCAGCGGACCGACCCTGGCTGTGATCGACATGGCCCAGGCCGACGGCCGCCCCTACATGAACCCCATCGCGCAGACGCCGGTTGTGACCTATGCGGGCGAGAAGACCGGAGAAAAGCCGCGGCCCAATGTGTTTTCGTTCGCGCTGCAGAACGACATCGAGGCCGTGGCCATGGGCGAATACCTGGCCAAGCGCTTCAAGCGCATCGGCATCGTGCACGAAAGCACGGCCTACGGCGTGACCGGAGTCGATTACCTGTCTGCCTCCATAGGCAAGAACGGCGGCGCCAAGCCTGTTGCGACGGATTCCTACAACCAGGGCGCACAGGACATGACCGCGCAGGTGGCGCGCATGAAGCGCGCCAACGTCGATGCGATCGCCGCCATCGGCCTGGGCAAGGATCTGGCCGTGCTGCGCAGGACCATGGCGCGGTTGAACGTGAATGTGCCGCTGGTCGCCTCCAATGGCGCCTTGGGGCAACCCTATCAGGAAGGCGCGGGCGAACTGACCTTGGGCACGCTGGGCACGATGATCGGCGCGTTTGGCAATCCCATGCGTCCGGCTGCAGCGGACTTTGCCAAGGCCTACAAGGCGAAGTACGGCGCCGACCGCTGGTGGGGCAATGATCCGGAGAATCCGCAGCTGTTCATGGCGATCTCGGTGTCCAACGGCTACGACGCGGCCAATGTGCTGTTCGAAGGCATACGCCAGGCCAACTCCACCGATCCCAAGGCCATTATCGCGGCGATCGAATCGATCAAGGACTTCCAGGGCGTCAACACCACCTACAACTTCTCGAAGAGCCGTCATCACGGCATCGAGACGGATGGCGTCAAGGTGTTCGAGTACGTGAAGAAGGACGACAAGGTCCGGCTGCAGCCGGTCGCCCAGTAACTGGCACGTCGCGCGTCCGGCGCCATGAGGCGCCGGACGCGCCCGTCTGTATGGATGATGGTGATATGGATTTCTTTATCCAAATGATCGTGTCAGGCCTGAGCGTCGGCGCCGCCTATGCGTTGATCGGCCTGGGCCTGAACCTGACGTTCTGGACCACGCGCGTGCTCAATTTCGGACAGGGTTCGGTGTTGATGGCGGGGGCGATGCTGACGGCCGTCATGGTCGGCGCCGGGGTCAACGTGTTCCTGGCGGTGGGCGTGTCGCTGCTGGCCACGGCCTTCATCCTGTGGGTGGTCGAGGTGGTCGGCGTGCGGCCCACGCGGCGCATTGCCGGCAGCATGGGGTGGGTGGTCTCCACCCTCGGCATAGGCATCTTCCTGCAGGGTGTGGCGAGCTGGCTGTTCGGGACACAGGCTGTGGCGTTTCCGGACGTGCTCTTCAGCAGCACCGACACGGTGGAGTTCATGGGTGCCTACATTTCGCTGCAGTACATCGCCGTGTTCGTCATCAGTGTGATGATCGTCGGCCTGATGGAGCTGTTCCTGCGCCATTCCATCTGGGGTTACGGCGTGCGCGCGGTCGCGCACGATCGCGACCTGGCGTCGCTCATGGGCATACCGGTCTACCGCGTGGTGGTCTTCTCGTTTCTGGTGAGCGGCGTGCTGGCTGGCATCGCCGGCATCCTGGTGTCGCAGGTGTCGGGAACGGTGGATCCGAATTTTGGCCTGCATCTGCTGATCCTGGCTTTTGTCGCCGCGGTCATGGGCGGCATGGGCAGCGCGTTCGGCTCCCTGGTGGGCGGGCTGATCCTCGGCATCCTGGAGAAGCTGGTGGGGGGCTACGTCTCGCCCGCCGCGGCCGAGGTCGTGGCTTTCGTGCTTTTGATAGGCGTGTTGACGATCCGGCCGCAGGGCCTGTTCGGCAAGCGCGAAACCGTGAAGGTGTGAGGACGATGAAACAGCTGGGGAAAATCCTGTCGAACTCCTGGACGCTGGGCGTGCTGGCCGTGGCGCTGGCGATAGGCGCTGGCCATGTCGCCACTGGCACGGTGCAGATGTGGAGTTTCGTCATCATCAATATCCTGCTCGCCCAGGGCATCAATCTGCTGACCGGCATCAGCGGGCAGATCTCGCTGGGCCATGCTGGATTCTTCGCCATCGGCGCGTATGCCAGCGCGATCGCGATGAAGTCCTGGGGAGTGCCGTTTCCGGTGGCGCTGTTCCTGGCAACCTTCGGGGCGGCCGCAGTCGGCCTGCTGCTGGCGGGCCCGGCGGGCCGCGTGCGCGAGTTCTACCTGGCGATGATGTCGCTGGGTTTCGGCTTGATCGTCTACGAGCTGGCGCGCGAACTGCGCGGCGTGACGGGAGGAGTGATGGGCATGCGGGGCATACCTTCGTCGCAGATCGGCACCTTGCAGATCTTCGGTTGGACCATCGATACCGTGGCCTATTTCCGCATCCTGTTGGCAGTGTTGCTGGTGGTCATGCTGATGCTGCGCAACTTCGTCAAAAGCCATTTCGGCAGGGCATTCTATGCCGTGCACGTCAGCGAAATCGCGGCGGGATCGCTGGGCATCTCCCAGGCTGCCGTCAAGCGCGCGGCCTATGCGATCAGCGGCGGCCTGGCCGGCCTGGCTGGCGGTTTCTATGCGCACATGATCGGCTACCTGACGCCGGAAAGCTTTGGCCTGATGCGGTCCATCGAGATCCTGGTGATGTCGATCGTGGGCGGGCTGGGTTCGCTGGCAGGTCAGGTGTATGGGGCGGTGCTGTTCACCTACTTGCCGCAGAAGCTCCAGGCCTTCAATGACTATCAGTACATCGTCTACGGCCTGATCCTGGTGTTCATCTTCACTTTGCTGCCCAAAGGGCTTGCCGGCCTGCTGCGCACGCAGACGCGCTACAGCAAGTTCGACCAGTTGCGGCTCGCGGCGCCGGTCGAGGCCGAGCCGCCTTTGTCGCAGCGGCAGGCCGCCGCGGGCGCCGAAAGGCAGCAAGCGCTGGTGCGGGTTGAAGACGTGGTCATGGAATTCTCGGGCCTGCGCGCGCTGGCGGGCGTGTCGCTCGAGCTGCGCGCCGGCAGCATCACCGCGCTGGTCGGGCCCAATGGTTCCGGCAAGAGCACCCTGGTCAACGTCATCAGCGGCATCTATGCGCCGACCTCGGGGCGCATTTTGTACAAGGGCCGGGACATCGCGGGCTGGCCTTCGTACAAGGTTGCGCAGGCGGGCATTACCCGTACCTTCCAGGATCCGCGCAACGTGCCCAGCTTTACCGTGCGCGAGAACATCCTGATGGGAGCCCATCGGCGCTATCGGCATGGCGCGCTGGCAGCGGCGTTCAACACCCCAGGCGCAAGGCGCGAAGAGGGCGCATTGCTGCGCCAGGTCGAAGCCTTGATGCAGGCGGCCGGGCTGGCCGGCCATGCGGACGCCATCATGAGCGAACTGCCCTATGGCATCCAGCGCCTGGCCGAGGTCGCCCGCGCCCTGGCCAGCGATCCGGAGCTGCTGCTGCTGGATGAGCCTGCCGCCGGCCTGTCGGAGGTGGAGTCGGAACACCTTATCAGGCTGGTCCGCCTGGCGCGTGACCATGGCGTGGCCATCATGATCATCGATCACCACATGGATTTCCTGGCCGAACTGGTGGAGGAGGTGGTGGTGTTCGAAGCCGGCGAGGAAATCTATCGGGGCGACATGGACGGCATGCGCGCCGACCAGGCCGTGATCCAGGCCTATCTTGGCGTTGAGGAGCCCGTCCATGCTTGAAGTCCGCAATCTGCAGGTAAGTTACGGTGCAATCGACGCCGTGCGCGGTGTCAGCCTGACCGCCCGCCCCGATGGCATCACCGCTTTGATCGGTGCCAACGGCGCCGGCAAATCGTCGCTGATGCGGGCGATATCCGGAGTCACGCCGATCAGGGGCGGGCAGATCCTGCTGGATGGAGAAGACATATCCCGCTTGCCGCCGCATGAACGCGCGCGGCGAGGGCTGGCGCATGCCATGGAGGGGCGGCGCATCTTCCACCAGCACACCGTCGAGGAAAATCTGATCACAGCCTGGCATTTCCGCAAACCAAAGGGAAACTTCAAGGTCGCCGTGGAACAGGTGTACGGCAATTTCCCGGTCCTGGCGCAACGCCGAACGGCGAAGGCTGGGACCCTTAGCGGGGGCCAGCAGCAGATGCTGATCCTGTCCATGGCCACTTTGCACGAACCACGTTGCGTGTTGCTGGACGAGCCCTCCCTGGGACTGGCGCCCATTGTTGTGGCGCAGATCTTCGATTTCATCAAGCAGTACTGCGCGCAGGGCGGCCGCGTGGTGCTGCTCAGCGAGCAGATGGCCAGCCTGGCGCTCAGGGTGGCGGATTTCGGCTATGTGCTCAAACACGGCAAGACAGTCTTCGAGGGCACGCGCGACGTGCTGACGGGCAGCGCCGGCGCTGAGCTTTCCAGCGCCTATCTGGGCGCGGGCAGAACGGAATAGGCAGACATGCAGACGGAAAAGAAGGACAGGCCGCCCACGGGCGGGAGTATCGATACCGAGCTGCTGGTGTTGGGCGGTGGGCCGGGCGGCTATACAGCAGCCTTCCGCGCCGCTGACCTGGGGCTGTCGGTGACGTTGGTCGAAGATCGGCCCGGCCTCGGAGGCGTATGCCTGAATGTGGGCTGCATTCCCTCCAAGGCGCTGTTGCACGCAGCCCGCGCCCTGGAAGAGACGCGCGGCCTGCACGAGCTGGGCATCGAATTCGGCGAGCCCCGCATTCGTCTGGACAAGCTGCGACAGTGGAAAGAAGCGCTGGTCGCCAAGCTGAACGGCGGACTGGCGGGCCTGGCCCGACGGCGCAAGGTCCGTGTCGTGCACGGAAGGGGGCAATTTGCAGGACCCAACACCCTGGAGGTCGCCGGCGGCCCCTCTGTGCACTTTCGCCAGGCCATCATTGCAGTGGGTTCGCACCCCGTGCGCCTGCCGGACTGGCCGGAAGATCCGCGCATCATGGATTCGAGCGGCGCCCTGGCGCTGGCGGATGTGCCCAGGCGCCTGCTGGTGGTGGGCGGGGGCATCATTGGCATGGAACTGGCGACGGTGTACGCGGCGCTGGGCGTCCGCGTCACAGTGGTGGAGCTGACCGACGGTCTTTTGCCGGGATGCGACCGCGACCTGGTGCAGCCCCTGGCGCAGAGGGTGGCGGGCCGCTATGAGGCCATCCTGACGGGGACGCGGGTGGTGTCGGCCAGCGCCCGGGAGGATGGGGTGCACGTCGTGTTCAGCGGGCCGCAAGACGCCGGACCCCAGGTGTATGATGCCGTCTTGGTTGCGGCCGGCCGCCGGCCCAACGGGGCCAGGATCGGCGCGGATCGGGCGGGAGTCCATGTGGATGAACGCGGCTTCATACCCGTCGATGAGCGCCAGCGTACCAATGTCTCCCATATTCTTGCCATAGGCGACGTCGTCGGCGAACCGATGCTGGCGCACAAGGCGGCCTACGAGGGCAAGATAGCGGCCGAGATCGCGGCGGGCAAGAAAGCTGCCAACGATGCCAAGGTCATTCCCGCGGTCGCTTACACGGATCCGGAAGTGGCTTGGGTAGGTTTGACCGAGACAGCCGCGCGCCGCAATGGCGTGGCGTTCGAGTCGGCCAGCTTTCCGTGGGCCGCCAGCGGCCGAGCGCTGAGCCTGGGGCGCGGCGAAGGACTCACCAAGATCCTGGTCGATCCGCAGACCCGCGCCTTGCTGGGGGTAGGCATGGTGGGGCCGCAGGCGGGCGACCTGATCGCCGAGGCGGCGCTGGCCATCGAGATGGGGGCGGAGCCCGGCGACATTGCGCTCACCATACACCCGCACCCGACCTTGTCGGAGACGCTGGCATTCGCGGCCGAGGCATACGAGGGGACGCTCACCGAGTTGTTCCTCTCCGGGAAAAAAAGTTAAATATGCGGCCGGTCCACGCAATTCACCGGGAGGGTTTGATCAGTGGCAACATGGAATAATTCGGTGCCCACGCACAAGGCGATGCACCAATTGAAGCGCGAAGCGCTGTTGCGCCAGGCGATTGCCGCATTCAACCAGAAAGGGTTCCACGCCACTTCGCTGGGAGACATCGCGACCAGCCTGGGCGTTACCAAGGCGGCGCTCTACCACTATTTTCCGAACAAGCACGCCCTGCTGTACGAGGCGTTCGCCGAGGCTTTGAGAGTAGGCTTCGAGGCCATCGAAGCGGCGGAACGCCATGGCGGCACCGGCCTGGAAAAGCTGCAGCTGGCGTTGCGCGAGTACCTGGAGGTGACGCTCAGCGAAATGAGCCGCTGCGTCATCATCACCGAGGAACACGCGCTAGAGCCCGATGACCGCGCCGAGATCGTCAAGCAGCGCGACCGCTTTGAGGCCAAGCTGCGCGCCTTCGTGCGCGAAGGGATGGAGGACGGCAGCATCATCCAGTGCGATCCCAAGCTGGCTATCTTTTCCATTTTTGGCGCGGTGAACTGGGTGCCGAAGTGGTATTCGGACGCGGGTGAATGGAACAACAAGCAGTTGGCCAAGGGCATGTCCGAACTGCTGTGCCGCTCCATCGCCAGCAAGCCGCCCGAGGCGTTCGCAGCCGACATCGGCAAGATGCAGGTGGAATAGGCGCACCGCAGGGCGAAAATTTACGTTCTAATCTCGGTCTATCCAGCAAGCGCAAATACGCCGGCCGCCCCTGCGCGGCCCGCCAGACCGGGGAAAATAGAATGAGAACATCCTTGCTTTTCGTGGCCGCCCTTGTGACGGGCTGCGGCAGCGGTTCCAGCGACCTGCTGACCGAATCGAAGGTGGCCGCCATCAAGCTCAACGTCACCACCTACGAAGAGATGGTCCGGGACTACGGCCCGCCCCGGTCGCAGGGCGTCGGCCGCGATGGGCTGACGACGGCCACCTGGTTCTATTTCGACAATAGCGCCTACGGCGCGATGGACAACCAGCAGACGCTGACCGTGATCTTCAACAAGGACCGCACGGTGAAGGACTACGTGAACGCGTCCGCCGGGTCCGGCAAGAGCCGCTAGGCCGCGCAGGGGCTTCGGCCCAGGTGTTCAGAGCACCAGCTTCAGTCCGATGGTGAACATGGCCGCGGCGACGCAGCCGTCCAGCACCCGCCACGCATTGGGATTGGCGAAGATGGGCCGCAGCAGGCGCGCGCCATAGCCCAGCGCAAAGAAGAAGGCGAAGGACGCCGTGATCGCGCCCAGCGCGAAGGCGGTCTTGTGGCCGTCGTACTGGCTGGAGACCGAACCCAGCAGCACCACGGTGTCCAGGTACACGTGCGGATTGAGCCAGGTCAGGGCCAGGCAGGTCGCCAGCGCGGCGGCGCGTCCGGCGGTCTGGGTGGATGAGGGCTTGAGGCTGTCGTGGCGGGCGCGCAGCGCCGATATGAGGCTGCGCGCGGCGTAGACGAACAGGAATAGCGCGCCGCCGTAGCGCAGGGCGGATTCCAGCCAGGGCAGTGCGCCCACGGCCAACCCGAAGCCGGCCACGCCGGCGCTGATCAGGATGGCGTCGGACAGGGCGCAGGTCAGGCAGACGGCAAAGACATGTTCCTGGCGCAGGCCTTGGCGCAGGACGAAAGCGTTTTGCGCGCCGATCGCCATGATGAGGCTCAGGCCGAGCAGGAATCCGGGAATGTAGGCGGTGGTCATCGATACCCTTCAGCGAAGGGCGACAGACTAGCCTTTGAGATCAGATTAGGAAAACTAATTATCCTAATCCTTATTTAGTAATCCTAACTCAGCCATACACGTCTCGGTGGCCAGGGAGGGCCGGCGATGGCGGCACGGAGCCGGCTTGGCCCGATGCCGCCCGAAGCGAAGCGATGCTTTCAGCTGCCGCCCTGGTCGGCAGCGCGCAGGATGCCGTACAGCTTGTCCTTCAGGTGCAGTTTTTCTTTTTTGAGCACTTCAACCTCGTTGCCCGACGCCGGCTGGATGCCGGCCTCCATGTTCTTGATTTCCTGGTCCAGGTCATTGTGACGCTGGAACAGCGCGGAGAAATGCGCGTTTTCGGATTTCAGTTGGGTAATGAGGTGGCGGTATTCAGGGAACATAGGGGCCTCTTTAAAGAACCGGTTGATGGGCACTGCGGGAAACCGGGGAACCTGATGATCCATAAAGCTTTCGATTCCATGACACGCCAACCCCGCGCCGTTGTCAACCATCCGGGTGCTTGCAGTCCGTCCGAGAATTGATGTCGCGCAAGGCGCTGGCAAGGGCGTCATTCTGTCGTGCCTGATCACGTTTTATTACATGAAGATCCGTCCCCGGCGATAAACTCGCTTCCCCGTGGTCTGCCATAAATTTGAAATGAATCAGCGCGCGTCCATCCTTCGCCAAGTCTTACAGCTTTTCAAGCAGGACGGGAGGATCCATCCGGGTACGGGCATGATGAGCGGCGTGATCGCGCTGTTCCTGGCGATCCTGGCGGTCCTGGGCGTCCTGGCGTTCCATTTCCCCGCCTACCTGACCACTCCGGAGCTGCGCAGCTTCTACAACGTGGACGCGATGCGGGCACTGCTGTTCACCGCGCTGCTGATTTCGGGCAGCATCGCGCTGGCCAATACCGTGCTGGGCCGCCAGCGCTGGCTGAACATCGCGGCCTTCGTGCTGGTCTGCGGCGCAGTGGCGGCGGGGGGCAGCAACGTGGTGGTGACCACGTCCAATACGGGCAACCATCCCTATCTGGGGCTGGATTGGTTCATCCTGGATCTGCTGGCGTCCAGCACGGTTTTCATCATTTTCGAGAAGCTGTTCCCGCTGTATCCGGGCCAGCCGGTGTTCCGCGGCGAATGGCAGGTGGACATGAAGCACTTCCTGTTCAACCACCTGTCGGTGGGGGCGGTGCTGCTGTGCATCAACTTCTTCGTGCACCGGCTGTTTTCCTGGGCGGCCTACGAACCGCTTCAGCAGGCCATCGTGTCGCTGCCTTACCTGGCAGAGCTGTTCCTGGCCGTGCTGGTGGCGGATCTGGTGCAGTACGCGGCGCACCGCGCCTATCACGAGGTGCCGTTCCTGTGGCGCATCCACGCGGTGCACCACAGTACCCGTACCCTGGACTGGCTGGCCGGTTCGCGCCTGCACATCGTCGAATTGCTGATCACGCGGGTCGCGGTGCTGGGCGTGCTGTTCGCGCTGGGCTTTTCCAAGCCGGTGCTGGACGCCTACATCATCATCGTCGGCTTCCAGGCGGTGCTGATCCATTCCAACGTGAGGCTGCCGTGGGGCTGGCTGCGCTACATCATTGTGACGCCGGACTTCCACCATTGGCACCATTCCTCGGATACCGAGGCCATCGACCGCAACTACGCCGCCCACTTCTCGTTCATCGATTACGCGTTCGGCACGGCGGTGCGCGGCGTGAGCAAGCGCCTGCCCGAGAACTACGGGATCCTGGATAACGACATGCCAGGCACGTTCCTGGCGCAGCAGGCCTACCCTTTCGCCCGCAAGAAATGAAACGGCGGCGCGCCCGATGCGCGCCGCCGTGGAAGTCCGAGCCAGCCGGCCATGCGCCCGGGCGCGGCCGGCAGGGACCTTACCTGCTGCCCTTGACGGTGGAGTAGGCCGCCATCAGGTTGCGGTAGTCGGGGATGTGGTTGGAGAACAGCGTCCCCAGGCCTTCGATGTCGTTGCGCCAGTCGCGGTGCAGTTCGCAGGCCACGCCGAACCAGCTCATCAGCTGTGCGCCGGCCTGTTCCATGCGGCTCCAGGCGGCATTGCGGGTCACTTCGTTGAAGGTGCCGGACGCGTCGGTCACGACGAACACGTCAAAGCCTTCCTCCAGGGCCGACAGCGCCGGGAAGGCCACGCAGACCTCGGTGACGACGCCGGCGATGATCAACTGCTTCTTGCCGGTGGCCTTGACGGCCTTGACGAAGTCTTCGTTGTCCCATGCATTGATGTTGCCCGGGCGGGCGATGTAGGGCGCCTTGGGGAATTTGTCTTTCAGCTCCTGGACCAGCGGGCCGTTGGGGCCGTCTTCGAAGCTGGTGGTCAGGATGGTGGGCAGCTTGAAGTATTCGGCCAGGTCGGCCAGCGCCAGGACGTTGTTCTTGAACTGGTCGGGCTGGAAGTCCCGGACCAGGGACAGCAGGCCCACCTGGTGGTCGACCAGCAGCACCGCGGCCTGGGTCTTGTCGAGTTTCACATAGGGCTTGGTCATTGCGTACTCCATGAGGGAATTGCGCGCCCTGCGGCGCGCGGGAAACCGGGCGGACTCAACGCTGCGAGTCGAGCTGTTCGCCCTTCTTGATGACTTCCTGGGCCCGGTTGTAGCTTTCGATCAGCAACTGATAGGGCGGGAAGATCTTGGTATAGACCTCGGCCCACTTGGCCGCGTCTTCGCGGTGCCAGGTCTTTTGCAGTTCCGCCGCGACGGCGCCCGTGTCCATGGGCACGACGCCGGCCTGCACCACGCGCGCCAGCGTGATTTCCTGGGCCATCTTGCTGTAGGTGCCCGAGGCGTCGACCACCACGAAGACCTTGTAGCCCTCGGCCACCGCGCTGATGGCGGGGAACGCCATGCAGACGCTGGTGATGGTGCCGGCAATGATCAGGGTCTTGCGGCCGGTCGCCTTGACCGCGGCAACGAATTCAGGGTTGTCCCAGGCATTGATTTCGCCTTTGCGCGCGACATATTTCGCGTGCGGGGCGTTTTCATGGATTTCAGGAATCAGAGGGCCATTGGGGCCCTGCGGCACGGAAGCGGTGGTGATGACGGGCAGCTTCGCCAGGGTGGCCATCGAGGCCAGCGCGCCGGCCAGCGAGCGCAGCTCGGTCATCGGCATGTCGGCAACCGTCTGGAACAGGCCGCTCTGGTGATCGATCAGCAGCATGGCGGCATCGTTGGGATCGATGACGGGGCGCTGGCCATTGAAGTTGGCGGGGACGCTCATGGTGTGCTCCTGTTGACGTGGGGCTAACCATGCTAGGAGCAACGCTGGCCGCTGGGTAGTCGGGAGAAATGGGTTTCTGCGTCCCATTCGTCGGACGCTGCGGGCGGCCCAGAAGCTACTTCAGGGTGGGCACCTTGTGGCGCACCTGCGTGTCGTGTTCGCGCTTGGCCACTTCCTGGTACTCCGAACTGAGGAAGTCCAGCAGCTCGCGCACGCCGGGCAGCAGGCCGCGGCGCGACGGAAAGATGGCGTGCACGCTGCCGGCTTCCGGCTGCCAGGGGGCGCCTACGTCCACCAGGGTGCCCGCGTCCAGTTCCTCGCGGATCATCAGCAGGGGCAGGGAGACCACGCCCACGCCGCGCAAGGCGGCCTGCTTCAGCGCCAGCATGTCGTCCGTCACCAGGCGAGGCGTGAACGGCACGACGATGCGCGCGCCGTCCGGCCCGTCCAGCCGCCAATGAGATTCGCGCTGTTCGGTACCCAGGGCCAGCGTGGGCAGTTCGCTCAGGGCGTGCGGATCCGCAGGCAGCCTGATGCTGCGCGCCAGCGCCGGGCTGGCCACCAGGCACTGGCAGCTCATGCCCAGCGGTTTCATGATGAGGTCGCTGCTCTCGATGGGACCGAAGCGCACGCGCACGGCGATGTCGAAGCCCTCGCGCAGCACGTCCACGGGGCGGCTGAAGCTCTTCAGGTAGACGTGGACCTTGGGGCAGCGGACCATGAAGCGGGCCACCAGGTCGCCCAGGAAGTAGTAGATCAGCGCGGGCGGCGCGCTCATGCGTATGGTTCCTTGCGGTTCGGCGCGGGTGCGGTCGATGACTTCCTGGGCGGCTTCCGCGCCCGCCAGCATCGACAGGCATTGCTCGTAATATTCCTGACCCAATTCGGTCACGGCGAAGCTGCGCGTGGAACGCTGGATGAGCCGCACGCCGAGCCGGTCTTCCAGCAGCGCAATGCGCCGGCTGAGGCGGGATTTTGGTATGCCCAGCGCCCGTCCCGCGGGTGCGAATCCGCCGTTCTTGACGACCTGGACGAAGTAATAGAGGTCATTCAAGTCATGCATTGCTTCCCCGCTGTTCTGAAAATAGGACGTCTAGGGGAGCATATAACGGCTGCGGCACTGTGGGGGCAGGTTTTCTTTTACATTTGAGCGTACCTTCAGGAGCCACCATGCCAGCTTCCGACCCGGCGGCGCTTGCCCGTGAAATCAAGGCGGCGCAGGACCATGCCTCTTACATCGCGCCGGTCACGGCCCGGCGTCCACGCTTCGACCTGGATGCCGCCTATGACGTGGCTGCGCGCATCCATCAGGCGCGGCTGGCGGAAGGCGCGCTGCTGGTCGGCCGCAAGATAGGCTTCACCAACGCCGCGATGTGGGCGGCGCTGGGCGTGGATTTCCCCGTGTGGGGGCGCGTTTATGAACACAGCGCGGTTTATGACGACACCGGCGAAGTCCATTGCCGCCTGGGCCGCTATGTCGAGCCGCGCATCGAACCCGAGATCGTGCTGCATTTCCATTGCGCGCCGCCGCGCACGCGGGAGCTGGCCGCCATATTGGAATGCGTGGATTGGATCGCCCATGGGTTCGAGTTGGTGCAGTCGCACTATCCCGCCTGGCAGTTCCAGGCCGCCGATACCGTGGCGGACAACGCCTTGCACGGCGCGCTTTACATCGGGCCGCTGATGGAGCCGGCCGAGCTCGGCCCGGGCTTGATCGAACGGCTGGCGGACTTCCGGGTGGAGCTGTCCTGCAACGGCATCC
The DNA here is from genome assembly GCF_014851465.1 of Achromobacter sp. ACM04. Classification (NCBI taxonomy): domain Bacteria; kingdom Pseudomonadati; phylum Pseudomonadota; class Betaproteobacteria; order Burkholderiales; family Alcaligenaceae; genus Achromobacter; species Achromobacter sp. ACM04. Next base: position 46,697 of record NZ_JACUZS010000002.1, on the reverse strand, counting down.
GCCGTGAAACCGGTGCGGGCGCCAACGTGCTGGGCAGTCCGCTGGCGGCGCTGGCCCATCTGCTGGAGGTGCTCGGGGAGCGTCCGGCCGACGAGGCGATCCAGGCGGGCGAACTGGTCACGACCGGAACGCTGACCAAGGCATATCCGGTGCACGCGGGCGAAACATGGAGCACCACGCTGGACGGCATCGGCTTGCCGGGCCTGCGCATCGTGTTCGACGAGTGAGCCCGCGCCGGTTGCCGGCGCGCAGGGACGCTAGGCGCTGGCGCGCTGGTTCAAGGTCAGCGGAAACACTTCCTGGCGCGCGGCTGGCGCGCCGCCATTCAGGCGCTGCAGCAGCAGTTCCCCGGCGCGGGCGCCCAGCTTGCGGCTGTCCACGCCGATGGTGCTCAGGCCGGGCTCGATTTCGCGGGCGATGTCGGTATCGCCGAAACCCAGGATGGCGATGTCGCGGGGAATTGCGAGTTTGCGGTCGCGCGCCTCGAACAGCGCGCCCACCGCCAGCAGGTCGTTGGCGCAGAACACGGCGTCAAAGGCCTGGCCCATGGCGAGCAGGCGGCCCAGGGCCGCGCGTCCGTCGGCGATGGTTTGCGCATTGTCCACGGCCAGTTCGGCCACCACCTGCAGGCCAAGTCCGGCAGCGGCGGCATTGAAGCCCTGGCGCCGCAGTTCGCCGCGGCCGCCCTGGCGCGCCACGAAGGCGACGCGGCGGTAGCCGCGTTCGGCCAGATGGCGCGCTGCCATGACGCCGCCGTCATAGTTGGAAAAGCCCACCAGCATGTCGATCGGGTCGCGCGGATAGGCCCAGGTCTCCATGATGGGGATGCCCAGTTCGCGCAGCGACTGGCGGTTTTCCTCGAGCTCGATGACGCCGGTGAACAGCACCGCCGCGGGCCGCAAGGCGCGCAGCGACGCGATCATGCTGGTTTCCTTGGCGTAGGAATACGAGGTCTGTCCGACCATCAACTGGTAGCCCTGCGGCTCCAGCACTTCGGCGCAGCCCTGCACGGCCAGCGCGAACTGCTGGCTGAGGATGTTGGAGACGAACGCCGCCACCACGCTGGACTGCCCGGAACGCAGGGCGCGCGCGTGCGGATTCGAGGCATAGCCGGTCTGCGCCACTACCTGCAGGATACGGTCGCGCTTTTCCTGGGCCACTTTCTCGGGCTGGCGCAAGGCCCGCGACACCGTGATGGGCGATACGCCCGCCAGCCTGGCCACTTCCTCGATGCGCGGCGGCTTGGCGGGGGCGGCCGCGCGGGCGGGCGCGGCGGCGCCCTCGGGACGCACGCGCAGCACGTCGTCGTAGGTGGGGGCGGAAGGAGGCGCGGGCCGGTGGGTCATGCGATTTCTTTTGATTGTTCCGGGATCAGGCGGCAGGCGTCAGGATATCAGCCTGACCGACGGGACGCGCAACCTGGATCAGGCTGTCGCCGGATTCGCAGTCGGTATGCAGCCGCCGCGAAATGACGATACCCGATACCCGGAAACGCAGGACTTCCTCTTCCGCGTCCAGCTGGTTGAGGTCATGGTAGTAGCCCGCGACGTCGCCCGCGCGCACGCTGGCGCCGATGTCGACCGCCGGCTCGAACCAGCCGCGCCGGGTGGCGAAGATGTTCTGTTCGTGGCTGTCCAGCTCCAGCAACTGCATGGCGGGCGCGCCGGGCTGGTGCGGGCCGAGCACGGGCGCATCGGTCACGCCCAGCTTTTGCAGCAGGTTGTCGATGGCGCGCTGGGTCGCGGCCAGCGTGGCCGGCGTCAGCGTGCCGCCACCGCCGAACTCGCCGCTGATGCCGATCGCGCCGGCGCGCGCGGCCGCCGCCATGGAGGTGGGCGCATCGCGGCCATTGGCGGCGACGAAGGCGTGGCCCATGCCCAGCGAACCCATCAGGTCCAGCGCGCGCGCCATGCGCTCGGGCGAGTCCTGGCGTTCGATCAGGGCGGTGGGCAGGTGCGCCATCGAGGTGCCGCCGGAATGGAGGTCGAACACCACGTCGTGGCGCGGGAACAGTTCGTGTTCGAGAAAGTGCGCCAGGCGTTCGGTCGGGGTGCCGCCGGGTTCGCCGGGAAAGGCGCGATTGAGGTTGCCGTTGTCCAGCGGAGAGCGCCGCCGCGCCGCCATCACGGCTGGCAGGTTGGCCAGCGGCAGGATGGTGACTTCGCCGCGCATGCGGGAGGGATCCAGGCGGCGGATCAGCCGGCCCAGGGCGACTTCGCCTTCGTACTCGTCGCCATGGTTGCCCGCCATGAGCAGCACGCGCGGGCCGCTGCCGTTGCGGATGCGGCAGATGGGCGTCTTGATCTGGTAGTAGGGCGAACGGTCTACCGAGTAGGGGGTGCCCAGGAAACTGAGCGCCTTGCCGTCGGCATCGAAATCTATGTCGTGAAACAGGCCGGTATGCATGGGGAGATACAACAGCGCCGCGCGAGGCGGCGCGAAGAGGGATCGGAAGGCTGCAGCAAAGCGCGCTTAGCGCAGCGCGGCGACCGCGGTCATTTCGACCCGCAGGTCGGGGTCGGCCAGGCGGGCTTCGACGCAGGCGCGGGCCGGCGGATTGGCGGGGTCGACCCAGGCGTCGTAGACGCGGTTCATGGCGTCGAAGTCGCCGATGGCGGGCAGGAACACGTCCACGGCCAGCAGGCGCGATTTGTCGCTGCCGGCTTCGGCCAGCAGCGCTTCGATCTTGGCCAGCACTTCGCGGGTCTGCGATTCGAGCGAGCCCTGGCGATTGTCGGCCACCTGGCCGGCGATGAACACGAAGCCGTTGTACGAGACGGCCTGGCTCATGCGCGAGCCGGATTTGTAGCGTTTGATCATGCGAGTCCTTTGTTGGGGCCGATTACATCTGCGGCAGGGTCTGGGCTTCCTTGAACCATTTTTGCTGCAGGGCCGGCAGCTTGCCGTTCAGGCGGTTGGTGAAGAGGAAGGTATTGATCCAGTTCAGCAGGTTCTGCTGGCCCTGCTGCACGGCGGCATGCGCGGGCGATTGGCGGATCAGGAACTTGAGTTCGGGCGCCTTCGCGGCGTTGTCCTCGGCCACCTTGAGCGCGATGGCGCTGTTCTCGGCGAACGATTCCGACTGCCCGGCCAGGTAGGCGGCCACGGCCGAAGGCGTGTCCTCGAAGCGCACCAGCTTGGCGCCCGGCGCGTTGTCGGTGAGCCAGATGTCCAGCGTGGAGCCCTTGGCGACCGCGATGCTGTGGCCCTTCAATTCGTCCACCGTTTTGGCCTGCGGCATGCTGGCGCCGCCGTAGACGCCCAGGTTCACCGCGGCATAGGGCTGCGAGAACATGACCTGCTGGGCGCGTTCCGGCGTGGCGCCGGCGGCCGCGATCAGCACGTCGACCTTGCCGGCCAGCAGGCTGGGAATGCGGCTGGCGCCGGTGACCTGCACCAGCTCCAGCTTCACGCCCATGTCGGCGGCCATGAGTTTGGCCAGGTCGATGTCCAGGCCCGCGGCCTCGCCCTTGGCGTCCTTGAAGCCCCAGGGCGCGGCGTCCATCAGCACGCCCACGCGCAGCTTGCCTGCGCCCAGCACGTCCTGCAGTTTGTCGGCGGCCGAGGCGGGCGCGGCCAGGGAGAGACAGACGGCCGCGGCGGCGGCCAGCTTGGCGAACAGTTTCATGCAATGACTCCAGGAGCGGATGGTTCAGTGGGTGGACGGCGCGGCCGTGCCGATGAATTGGCGCAGCTCGGGGGTTTGGGGATTGGCGAAGAGTTCGGCGGGCGGGCCTTGTTCCCAGACGCGGCCCTGGTGCATGAACACGACCTTGGACGCAACGTTGCGGGCGAAGGCCATTTCATGCGTCACCAGCACCATGGTCATGCCCTGGCGCGCCATGTCTTCCATGACCTTCAGCACTTCGCCCACCAGTTCCGGGTCCAGCGCCGAGGTGACCTCGTCGAACAGCATCAGTTGCGGCGCCATGGCCAGGCAGCGCGCGATCGCCACGCGCTGCTGCTGGCCGCCCGACAGCAGGGCCGGATAGGCGTCGATCTTTTCAGCCAGGCCGACGCGGCGCAGCACGTCCAGCGCCAGCGCGCGGCCCTGCGACTTGGCGATCTTGCCGTTGAGCGTGGGCGCCAGCGTGATGTTGCGCTCCACGTTCAGGTGCGGAAACAGGTTGAACTGCTGGAACACGATGCCCACGCGCTGGCGGAACTGGCGCAGGCCGGGCATGCTGGCGTGGATACGTTCGCCGCCGATGCGGATGTCGCCGTCGTCCACCGTCTCCAGCGCGTTCAGGCAGCGTAGCAGGGTGGACTTGCCCGAGCCGGAGCGGCCGATGATGGTGACGATCTCGCCTTCATTGACTTCAAGGGAGACGCCGTTGAGCACCGCGTTGGCGCCGAAACGTTTGTGGATGTTGGAGACTTCAACGAGCGCCATGGAAGCGGCCCTCCAGGTTACGGGCCCACATCGTCAGGGGCAGGCACGCCGCGAAGTACAGCAACGCGACGCAGGAATAGACCAGCAGGGGCTGGAAGGTGGCGGCGCTGGCGATCTGTCCGGCGCGCGCCAGTTCGACAAAGCCCACCACCGAAGCCAGCGAGGTGCCCTTGACGAGCTGCACCAGGAAGCCCACGGTGGGCGGCAGCGACAGGCGGAACGCCTGCGGCGCGATCACATGGCGGAACTGGTGCCACTTGGACAGACCCAGGCAGGCGGCCGCTTCCCATTGCTCGTGCTTCACGGCCTGGATGCCGCCGTACCAGATCTGGCCCAGGAAGGCCGCCGTGTAGATGATGAAGGCGACGCTGACGGCGGTCAGCGCGGGCACTTCGATGCCCAGGAACACCGGCATGCCGAAGTAGAAGAACATCAGCAGGCCCAGGAGCGGCACGCCCTGGACCAGTTGCTGCATGGCCGCGGCCAGCCAGCGCAGCGGCGCCGAACGGTGGCCGCGCAGCAGCGCCAGCCCCAGGCCCAGCGGCGCGCCGATGGCCAGCGCAATCAACACCAGGGCCACGGTCCATTGCAGCGCGCTGAGCAGGGAGGCGAAATCACTCAGGGTAAATGTACGCATGCTCGCGACTCCTAGCGGCGCACGGGCCAGGTGAAGGCCAGGCTGCCGGCCAGGGCCAGCAGCGCCTTGGTGATCAGCACCAGCGTGAAATAGATGCCGCAGATCACCGCATAGACTTCAAAGCTGCGGTAGGTGCGGCTTTCGATGAAGCTGCCGGCATGGAACAGATCCTCGGCCGATACCTGCGAGGCCAGCGAGGTGCCCAGCAGCAGGATGACCAGCTGCGTGCCCAGCGCGGGGTAGACGTTGCGCAGGGCGGGCGCCAGCACGATGTGGCGGTACACCTGCCAGGTGCTCAGGCCCAGGCAATGGCCGGCCTCGATCTGGCTGCGCGGAATGGAATCCAGGCCGGCGCGCAGGATCTCGATGGCGTAGGCCCCGAAATACAGGCTGAGCGCCAGCGCCGCGGCCACGAAGGGGGGCATGCGCAGGCCCAGACCCGGCAGGATGAAGAACACGACGAACAGCTGGATCAGCGACGGCGTGTTGCGGAACACCTCGACATAGGCGCGCAACGCCAGCTTGACCGGCTTGGGGCCATGCCGCGTCAGCAGGGCGCCGGCCAGGCCGATGGCCAGCCCGGCGATCACGGCGATGGCGGTCAGCTCCAGCGTGACCTGGATGCCGTCCCAGAGCTGTTCGCGGTAGCGCCAGATCTGTTGGAAGTTCAGCTGTTGCATGGCTTATCCGAAGAACGTGCGGTAGGCCGACTGCACGCGGCCGTCGGCGTCCAGGCCAAAGAAAACGCGCCAGCGGTCCAGACAGGTGCAGGGATGCGAAATGCCGAACTCGATCACGTCGCCCGGCGCCAGTTCGCTGTCCGGCGCGATGGCCAGGAAGGCGTGCTGGTCGTTGAGCCGCGTGACGCGGGCTTGCGTGTCCCAGCCGGGCAGGGCCGCGCCGCCGCGGAAGGCGGCCAGCGGCGCGGGCAGGTCCTGGTCGTAGGACACGTCGCGCATGCCGAAGCCGCAGATCGCCAGGCCCGGTTCCGGTCGCGACAGGACTTCGCCCCACAGGCGCAGGGCCGGCCGGAAGTCGGTGGCGGCGTTGCGCGCCTGGCCGTCGACCAGGAAGCCTGCGCGGGCGTCCATGGCCTGCAGCGCGCGCTGATAGGTGCCATGGTCATGGAAGAAGATGGCGCCGCTGCGCAGCACCAGCTGGGCATTGCCGTCCTCGGACAGCCAGCCCTTGGCCGCCTGAGTGACATGGTCGAAGAAGGCCGAGCCGCCCGCGGTGAACACCAGAGGCGCGTGCGGCGCCAGCGCGCGCACTTCCTTGAACGCGCTGGCGGCGCGCGCCATCAGCGCGGCGATATTGCTGGCGGTGAGCGCCGCGTCCGAGCTGGCGACGGCGCCTTCGTAGGTGGCCACGCCCGCCAGCGCGAGCTTGTCGCCCTGCTCACGGATCGCGGCCAGGATGGCTGCGACCGCGGCATCGTCGCGCGCGCCCGCGCGGCCGCCGCCGACTTCCACCAGCACCTCCACGGGCCGGCCGGCTTCAGCGGCCGCGGCGGCCAGCGAACGCACGGTGTCGGCGGAGTCCGCGAATGCCAGCAGGCGCGCATGGGGGTAGCCGGCAAGCAGCTTGCCCAGGCGGGCGCCGCTGGCCGCGCCGCCGATCTCATTGCCCAGCATCAGGCGGGATACGCCTGCGCGCAGCAGCACGGCGGCCTGCTGCAGGTTGGCGACGGTGGCGCCCCAGGCGCCGGCATCGAGCAGGCGCTGCACGATCTGCGGCGACATCGGCGTCTTGGCATGCGGCGCCAGCGCCGCGCCGTGGCTGCGGGCGTACTGGAAGATCTGCTCGATGTTATGGGCGAAGGCGGCCTCATCCAGCGTCAGGACGGGCAGGGCCATGTTGCCGCTCCTGGGCTGCCAGCCCCGGGCCGCCACGCCGCGCAGCGGGACGGCGGGCTCGCCCGGAGGAATGCCCCGGTAGGTATCGTCCAGTGGAGTATCGAGCAGGGTTTCCAGGAAGGGATTCATGTGGCCGCCGAAGAAAGATCAGGGTTATGACAACGTTGTCATTTGATGGCGGCAGTCTAATGGTAACGTTGTCAAATTAGGATTAGGGCAATCCCCTAGGGATGCCCGAGCGGCGGCTCAGGCTGGCGCCGACGCGGTTTCGTCCTTCCAGCGCTGCTTGTCGCGCAAGGGCGGCGAACCGAACAGGCGGCTGTATTCGCGGCTGAACTGCGACGAGCTTTCGTAGCCCACGGAATGGGCTGCCAGCGCTACGCCCGCGTCATCGGTCAGCATCAGGCGCCGCGCTTCCTGCAGGCGCAGGTGCTTCTGGTATTGCAGCGGGCTCATGGCGGTGGCCTGCTTGAAATGATGGTGCAGCGAAGACACGCTCATGTGCACGTCGCGCGCGATTTCTTCCACGCGCAGGGGCTGGGCATAGTTGTCGCGCAGGATGCGGATGGCCTTGGCCACGCGGTTGAGCTGGCTGTCCTGCAGCACCGATTGGCGCAGCACCGCGCCCTGGCCGTTCATCAGCAGGCGGTACAGCAGCTCGCGCTTGACCAGGGGCGCCAGGATGGGAATGTCGCGCGGCGTGTCCAGCAGGCGCAACAGGCGCAGCACCGCGTCCAGCAGCGCGCCGCCCAGCGGATTGACGCAAAGCGCGCGCGCGGCTTCGGCTGGCGGCTGCGGCGGCAGGCTTTCGTCGCTGATCAGCGAGGTGATCTCCTCCACGTTCAGCTCCAGCCGCAAGCCCAGATAGGGCAGCGTCGGGCTGGCGACGGACACCTTGGCCACGACCGGCAGATCCACCGAGGAAATCAGGTAATGGAAGGGGTCGTACTCGTAGGCATCGTCGCCGATGAGCAAGCGCTTGGAACCCTGGGCGATGACGCCCAGCGCGGCCTTCTGCAGTCCGGGCTTGGCGCCGGTGGGCTGCGAAATGCGGTGCAGGAACAGGCCCTCGATGGGCGTGTCCAGCGAACCCTCCAGGTCGCCGGTCATGCGTTCCAGCGTGCAGAGCAGTTCGCGCCGCGCCGGCTCATAGGCGACGTCCAGGGGCGGGACGGCGACTCTGGCGGCAAGTGCGGATGTGATGGTCATGGGGGCTCCCGTGGCGCGCCGTGCCGGATGGGCGTTGGCGGCAGAAAGTCGGAGGATTGGGTGGCTTTCAGTTTATGCCTAAGCTTGCCTGCATCCAGGCTGCGGCGCTTTTCATGGAGAAATGGGCAGAAAATTCGGAGGAATGAGCGGCCAGGCGCCGCAGACTGGCCAGCGCTGCAGGATTGGGCAAAAAAAGGGCAGGATCAAGCAGCGTCCGCGCCGGTCCCTGGACGCATACTTTCCTTCATCCCGGCAGGCGGGCCGCGGCCATTCCATCCCGGAGCGCCGGCTCCCGCCCAGCCCTTGAAGGAGCGCAACCATGCGGTACAAGAAATTCGGAAGCACCGGCCTGTTCGTGTCGGAACTCTGCCTGGGCACCATGACTTTCGGCGGCGAAGGCGAACTGTGGAGCAAGATCGGCAACCTGCAGCAGGAAGAGGCCAACCGGCTGGTGGGCCGCGCGCTGGATGCCGGCGTCAATTTCATCGACACGGCTGACGTGTACTCCGAGGGCCGCTCGGAGGTCATCACCGGGCAGGCGCTGCGCGACCTGAAGGTGCCGCGCGAGGACGTCGTGATCGCGACCAAGGTGTTCGGACCGACGGGCGCCGGCGTCAATGCGCGCGGCAACTCGCGTTCGCACATCATCGACGGCCTCAAGAAAAGCCTGTCGCGCCTGCAGCTGGATCATATCGACCTCTACCAGATCCACGGCTTCGATCCCGCCACGCCGGTGGAAGAAACGGTCAGGGCGCTGGACAATCTGGTGCAGCATGGCCACGTGCGCTACGTTGGCGTGTCCAACTGGGCCGCCTGGCAGATCATGAAGGCGCTGGGCATTGCCGAACGCCTGGGGCTGGCGCGCTTCGAGTCGCTGCAGGCCTATTACACGATCGCCGGCCGCGACCTGGAGCGCGAGATCCTGCCCATGCTGCAAAGCGAAGGCGTGGGGCTGATGGTGTGGAGCCCGCTGGCAGGCGGCCTGCTGAGCGGCAAGTACAGCCGCGACGGGCAGGCCGAAGCCGGCAGCCGCCGCGCCGCGTTCGACTTCCCGCCGGTGGACCAGGAACGCGCCTACGACAGCATCGACGTCCTGCGGCGCGTCGCCGGCGCGCGCGGCGTATCGGTGGCGCAGGTGGCCCTGGCCTGGCTGCTGCACCAGCAGGCCGTGACCAGCGTCATCATCGGCGCCAAGCGCGTCGACCAGCTGGACGACAACCTGGCGGCCACGGCGATACGCCTGACGGCGGACGAACTGGCCGAGCTGGACCAGGTCAGCGCCTTGCCGCCGGAGTATCCGGGCTGGATGCATGTGCGCCAGGGCGAATACCGGCGCAAGCAGCTGAGCGAATCCGGCGGGGCGTAAAACGCCGGGGACAGGCGGGGCCGCCAGCGGTGGGACCGCCTCCGGCGAGGCCGCCGCCGGCATGGTTGCCGGCGGGCGTGCCAGGCCTCGCGCCGTGCCGCGGCGACTAGAATGTCATGCACATTGCTGTGTATGGATTCTTGTCTTCAAGGGACACGCGTGGCCATTCCGTATCTACGCCGCCTGACGGCCGTCAGCCGCAGCCCCCAGGCCAACAGGCACCTGGCTTACATCCTGACCTTCACCGCCGGCGCGGTCAACGCCGGCGGCTTCCTGGCCGTGCAGCAATACACCTCGCACATGTCCGGCATCGTCTCCATGATGGCCGATCACCTGGCGCTGGGCGGGGTGATCGTGGTGCTGCAGGGGCTGGCGGCGCTGCTGTCCTTTCTGGCCGGCGCCGCCAGCTCGGCCTTCCTGATCAACTTCGGGCGCCGCTCGCACCTGACCAGCGAATACGCGATGCCGCTGCTGTACGAAGCCGTGCTGTTGCTGGGCTTCGGCTTGCTGGGCGCCAACCTGGAAACGCTGCGCTGGTTCTACGTGCCGGGCACGGTCATGCTGCTTTGCTACATCATGGGTCTGCAGAACGCCATGATCACCAAGCTGTCGCGCTCCGAGATCCGCACCACGCATGTGACGGGCATGGTGACCGATATCGGCATAGAACTGGGCAAGCTGTTTTACTGGAACGTGGCCCAGGGCGATCCGGCCTCCATGCAGCCGGTGCGCGCGGACCGCAGCAAGCTTGTCGTGCTCACCGTGCTGGTGTCGCTGTTCTTCGTCGGCGGCGTGACGGGGGCATATTCCTTCTTCAACTTCGGGTTCGGCTCGACGGTGCCGCTGGCGCTGGTGCTCATGGTGCTGGCCGCCGTACCCATTGTGGACGACATCCGCAGTCTGCTGCCGCGCATGTAGGGCCTGTGCGCCCGCCGCCGAACTACAATGCCCTGCACCGATACACAGGAGGCAGACCGGGCATGGACGCGGAATTCTGGCTGGAGCGTTGGCGCGAAGGGCGCACGCATTTTCATCAATCGCGGGTCACGCCGCTATTGCAGAAGTATTGGCCGACGCTGGGCGTGCCCAAGGACGGCCGGGTGCTGGTGCCGCTTTGCGGCAAGTCGCTGGACATGGTGTGGATCGCGGCGCAGGGGCATTCCGTGCTGGGCGTCGAGCTGTCCGAGCTCGCGGTCGAGCAGTTCTTCGAAGAAAACGAACTCAAGCCGCTCACGCACGTGTCCGTCTATGGCAAGCACTACGTGGCGGGCAGCATCGAAATCATCTGCGGCGACATCTTCAAACTGGATGCGCAACTGCTGTCGCATTGCGTGGGCGCCTATGACCGCGCCGCGCTGGTGGCGTTGCCGGACACCATGCGCGCAGACTACGTGCGCCACGTCTACGGCAATCTGTCGCCCGCCTATCAGGGACTGCTGATCACGCTGGACTACCCGCAGGAAGAAATGGCGGGGCCGCCGTTCTCTGTCGTGGACAGCGAAGTGCAGAACATCTTTGCGGGCGTGTCGCCCGCCAGGATCATCGACCGCCGCGACATCCTGGAAAAGGAACCGAAGTTCCTGGCGGCCGGCGTCAGCCGGCTGGACACCGTGGTCTATCACCTGGGCGCGCAGGAATGAAGACGGCGCCCGCCTGAGCACAGGCGGGCGCCATGCTCTCAGGTCATCAGCCAGCCGCCGGCCACGTCCAGTACCTGGCCGGTGACGAAGCGGGCTTGATCCGACGCGAAGAACAGGCAGGCATCCGCTACTTCTTCCGGCGTACCCAGGCGGCGCAGCGCGGTTACCTGCGCAACCGCGTCATTGATTTCCTTGGGCACGGTTTTCAGCAAGGGCGTGCTGATGCGTCCAGGCGCCAGGGCGTTGACGGTGACCTGGTGCTCGCCCAGTTCGGCGGCCCAATGGCGCGTCAGACCGATCAGTCCGGCCTTGGTGGCCGCGTAATGCGCCGCCACGATGTCGCAATAGGCGCGGCCGGCCACGGAAGACATGTTGATCACGCGGCCCTGGCGCTCGCGCACCATGTGCGGCGTGGCCAGGTGCGTCATGTAGAACACGCTGTTCAGGTTGACGGCGACCACGTTCTCCCATTCCCTGGGCGGCATCTCCCAGACCTTCAGCGCGCGTCCATCGGTCTTCGGTGAAATGCCGACGTTGTTGACCAGGATGGTGGCCGGACCCTGCTCTGCGCTGATGCGTTCGTAGGCTGCCTGGCACTCCTCGAAGCGCGCGACGTCCGCGTGCACGAAGCAGGCTTCATGGCCGCGCTTGCGCAGTTCCTTTTCGTAAGCCTGCCCGCCCTGCGCATTGAAATCGATGAGACCCACGCGGCCGCCTTCCGCCAGGAAGCCTTCGACGATGGCCGAGCCTATGCCGCCGACCGCGCCCGTCACGATGGCCACCTGGTCCTTGAAGCGCCCGCTCATGCGGCCACCTTCAGCATGATCTTGCCGATGTGCTTGCTGCTTTCCATCAGCGCATGCGCCTGGGCCGCTTCCGCCAGCGGAAACACCTTGTGGATGCGCGGCAGGCATTGCCCCTGTTCCATCAGCGGCAACACTTTTTCCGCCAGCGCGCGGGTGATCGCTCCCTTGTCCTCGTCGGAGCGGGGGCGCAGGGTGGAGCCGGTGAATTGCAGGCGCTTGAGCATGATGGGCATGGCGTCGATCTCGGCCTTGCTGCCCTCCAGGAAAGCGATCTGCACCAGCCGGCCATTGAGCGCCAGCAGCCGCAGGTTCTTGTTGATGTAGGCGCCGCCCACCATGTCCAGTATCACGTCCACGCCCGCGCCGCCGCTGCCCTGGCGCACCGCCGCCTCGAAGTCGGCCTCGCGGTACAGCACGGCATGGTGCGCGCCGGCGGCCAGGCAGGCGTCGGCCTTTTCCTGGTTGCCTACCGTGGTCCAGACTTCGGCGCCGAAGGCGCGCGCCAGCTGGATCGCGGTCAGGCCGATGCCGCTGGAACCGCCGTGCACCAGGAAGCGTTCGCCGGCGGCCAGACGGGCGCGGTCGAACACATTGGTCCAGACGGTGTAGTAGTTCTCGGGGATGGCGGCGGCCGTCAACAGGTCCAGGCCGCGCGGCACGGGCAGGCAATGGCGTTCGTCCGCCAGGCAGTATTGGGCGTAGCCGCCGCCCGGCGTCAGCGCGCAGACCTGGTCGCCGACTTTCCAGAGGCTGGCGTCGGGCCCGGTGGCGACGACGGTGCCGGAAACCTCCAGCCCCAGGTGGGGCGAGGCGCCCGGAGGCGGCGGATAGGAGCCGGAGCGTTGCAGCACGTCGGGGCGGTTGACCCCGGCGTAGGCGACCTCGATCAGCACCTGGCGGCCGGCGGGGGCCTCCATGTCGCGTTCGGCCAGGCGCATGCAGTCGGGCGCGCCGCCCTGGCCGTGGTCGATGTATGTGCAGCGTAAAGACATAAGGAATCCTTGGTATCAATGGCCCAGGTAGGCCTTCTTCACATGCGGGTCGCTCAGCAGCTCCGCGCCAGTGCCGGTGCGTACGATGGCGCCGTTCTCCAGCACGTAGCCGCGGTCCGCCAGCCGCAGCGTGCGGAACACGTTCTGCTCCACCAGCAGCACGGTCACGCCGTGCGCGGTGACGCCGCGGATGATGTCGAACATCTGCTGCACCAGCAGCGGCGACAGGCCCAGCGAGGGCTCGTCGAACACCAGCAGCTTGGGATCGGCCATCATGCCGCGCGCGATCGCCACCATCTGCTGTTCGCCGCCGGAAAGCGAGCCGGCGTACTGGTTCAGGCGTTCCTGCACCCGCGGGAAGATACCCAGCACCTCGTCCAGCTTGCGTTGCACGATGGGGCGGGCGGCGCGCTTGTAAGAACCCATCAGCAGATTGTCGCGCACCGTGAAATGCGGGAACAGCTGGCGGCCTTCGGGAATCATGGTGATGCCCGCGTCGACGATGTCGTAGGGCTTGCGGTTGGTCAAGTCCTGGCCTTCGAACTCGACCTTGCCTTCCATGGCGGCGATGACGCCGCACAGCGTCTTCAAGGTGGTGGTCTTGCCGGCGCCATTGGCGCCGATCAGCGTGACGATCTCGCCCGCATGGACCTCGAAGTTCAGGCCGTTCAGGACCTGGCTCTTGCCGTAGCCCGAGGACAGATTCGAAACCTTAAGCATCCTGGTACTCCTTGCCCAAATAGGCCTCGATGACGGCGGGGTTCTCCACCACGTCCTTGGGCGCGCCGCTGACCAGCACCGCGCCTTCGTTCAGCACGATGATGCGGTCGGACAGTGCCATGGTGGCCTGCATCATGTGCTCGATCAGCAGCACCGATACGCCGGAATCTCGGATGCGGCGGATCATCTGGATCGACTTCTCGATGTCGGTCGGGTTCAGTCCCGCCATCACCTCGTCCAGCAGCAGGATGCGCGGCTTGATCGCCAGCGCGCGGGCGACCTCCAGGCGCTTCATGCCGCCCACGGTCAGGTTGCGCGCCTCGATGTCCAGGTACTTCACCAGGTCGGTCTGCTCGGCGACTTTCAGTGCGATCTGCTCGGCTTCGTCACGGTTCGATGTGCGGATGAAGGCGCCCAGCATGATGTTCTCCAGCACCGTCAGGCCGGTGAACGGCTTGGCGATCTGGAAGGTGCGGCCCAGCCCCTGGTGCGCGAATTCGTCGGGCGTCTTGCAGGTGACCCAGTTGCCTTGCGCGTCCAGCATGGTGATGCCGCCCTTGTCCGGCGACAGGAAGCCCGACAGCAGGTTGAAAACCGTGGTCTTGCCCGCGCCGTTGGGGCCGATCATGCCCAGGATCTCGTTCTGGTTCAGCGTCAGCGACACGTCGTTGGTGGCGCGCAGGCCGCCGAAGCTTTTGAACAGCTTGTCGGCCTTGAGCACCGGCTGATCCGTGCGTTCGGCGCTGTGCAGGCGCAGTTCATCGGCCAGCTTGAGCTTGGCGCGGGGCGTGCCCAGATAGGGCAGACGCGACAGCCAGCGTTCGATGGCCGGGCCGAAGGCGCCGGCCAGGCCGCGCGGAATGGTCAGCACCACCGCTACCAGGATCAGGCCGTAGATCAGCCCGTGCATGCCGTTGCCCACGCTGCTGAGCCAGCCGCGCGCCAGTTCGGCGATGGGCAGCACCAGGAAGGTGCCGGCGATGGGGCCGGCCACCGTGCCCAGCCCGCCAATCAGCGCGAACATGGCCACCTGGATCGACAGCTCCAGCGAAAACGCCGAACTCGGGTCCACGAAGGTCAGGTAGGTGATGTGGAAGGTGCCGATGATGCTGGTCAGCATGGCGGACACGACCGCGGCGATGATCTTCATGCGCACGGTATGGATGCCGACCGCCAGCGCCGCGTCCTCGCGTTCGCGGATTGCGATCAGGTAATGGCCGATGCGCGACTTGCGGATGTACCAGGAGGCCCAGGTCACCAGCAGGAACAGGCCGAAGGCGATGATCACGTAATTGACCTTCTCGCGGAACACGATCCAGGTCCAGCCTATGTTCAGCGGCAGGCTGATGCCGCTGGAGCCGCCCGTCCAGCTTTCTTCGTGGATCACCAGGAGGCGCACCACTTCCAGGATCGCGATGGTGGCCAGCGCGAAGAACGGGCCGCGCAGCCGCAGCGTGGGGTAGCTGATGAGGATGGCGACCGCGCCCGAGATCGCCGCGCCCGCCAGCATGCCGAACCACGGCGAAATGCCGAAGTTCTGCGTCAGCAGCGTGGCGGTATAGCCGCCGATGCCATAGAACACGGCGTGGCCCAGCGATAGCTGGCCGGCGTAGCCGCCGACGATGTTCCAGGCCACGGACAGGGCCGAGAACACGAACAGCAGGACGAACAGGTTGGTCCAGAAGGGCGTGCCCATGATCACAGGCACAAGGAACATCGCAATCAGCAGGATGAGGCTGACGTAGGTCTTGGGGTGTCGGATATCGGGAAACACATCTCGCTCCTTGTTGCTCTGATCACTCTGTGCCGACGCCGAACAGGCCGTTCGGACGCAGCACCAGGATCAAGAGGAAGATCCCGAAATAGACGACCTCTTTCAGGTCGGGGGCGATGTAGAAGCCAGCCAGCGTGTCCACGATGCCGATGATCATGGAGCCGGCCACCGCGCCGTACAGGCTGCCCAGGCCGCCCAGCACCACGATCACGAAGGCCGTCAGCACGAAGTACGTGCCCACGGTGGGAAACACCGGATACTGCGGCGCCAGCAGGCCGGCGGCGATGCCGACAAAGGCCGTGCCCAGGCCGAAGGCGATGGCGTAGACGTTGTTGACGTTCACGCCCATCAGGGTGGCGGCATAGCGGTGCTGCGCCACGGCCCGCAGCGCGCGGCCCAGGTAGGTGCGGTGCATGAACAGGTGCAGCAGCACCGCCAGGGTCAGGCCGATCACGAAGGTGACGAGCTGCCCGGTCACCATCGAATAGGGGCCGATGTCGATGGCGTTCGTGCCCAGTTCCACCGGCGCGCGATAGACGTTGGCGCCGAATATGACCAGGGCGAGATTCAGCAGGATGGTGGACACGCCCACCGTGGCGAAGATCTGGATATGCTGGTCGGCGTTGAGCAGCGGCTGGATGATGCCTTTCTGCGTCAGCGCGCCCAGCGCGAACAGGATGACGGCGACGGGCACCAGGCCGGCATAGGGGTGCACGCCGAATTGCGCCGCGATCAGATAGACCATGTACATGCCTATCATCAGGAACTCGCCGTGCGCGAAGTTCACGACGCGCACCACGCCGAAGATCAGCGTCAGCCCCAGGCTGATGATGGTGTACGCGCCGCCCAGCAACAGGCCGTTGATGACCAGTTGAATGAATAGTTCCATGTTGCAACCTCTTAGAGCGGGTAGCGGCCCCGGCCCGGCCGTGTTGTCGGCCGGACCGGGGCGCGCGGACCCCGGGATACGTCAGGCGCCCCCGAGCGCCTGAGCACTGGCGTGGCGCTTATTTCTTGAAGACCGGCTTGCCGAGTGCGAGGTTGCTGGGCGCGATGGTGACCAGCTTGCCGTCCTGCCACTGCATCACGTAGAACGTGGATGCATTGTTCTGGCCGTCTTCGCCGAAGTCGAAGGCCCAGCCGTTGGCGCTCTGGCCGGCCGGCTTTTTGTAGGCCAGGACGGCGGCGCGGATCTTGTCCTTATCCGTGGACTTGGCGTTGCCGATGGCTTCGAAGAAGGCCTTGGCGCCGACGTAGTTGGTCAGGCTGTGGCCGGATTGGGGATCGCTCTTGTAGGTGGCCTTGTAGGCTTCGAGGAACTTGTCCAGGCCGGGCGCGCCTGCGGGATTGATGGAGGATTGCGGGAAGTCCAGGTCGAACACGCCGTTCATGTCGGCGCCCACGGCCTTGGCCGTGTCCGCCAGCGAATAGCCGCCGCCCGCGCCGATCACGACCTTGGGCTTGAAGCCCGCGGCGCGCGCCTGGCTGAAGAACAGGATGGCGTCGTTCTGGTAGGCCGTCTGCAGCACCACGTCGACCTTGGCGCCCTTCAGGCGCAGGATCAACGAGGACAGGTCGACGGTCTTGGCCGAGTACGGCAGCACTTCCGCGACCGTATAGCCCAGTTCCTGCGCGCGTTTTTTCTCGGTGGCGGCCACGTCGGTGCCGTAGGGGCCGTCCTCGTGGATGATGCCGATCTTGATGTCCTTGGGGTTCAGCCCCATGCCCGGCGCGATGGTGTCGTGCAGCGCGTTGACCACCGACACGCCGTACAGCGCGGTGTTGGGGTTGCTGCGGAACAGGTACTTGTAGCCGCGGGTGGTGATCTTGTGCGCGGTGGCGCCCAGTTCGAAATAGGGCACGCCGGCCAGCTCGGTCACGGGCGACGCCGCGTAGGAAATTCCGGAAGCGTAGCTGCCGAACACGCCCACCACGTTGGAGGAAATCAGGCGCTTGGTTTCCGACACGGCTTGCGTCGGATCGACGGCGTCGGCCTTGATGATTTCGATCTTCTCGCCGTTGACCCCGCCCGCGGCGTTGATTTCATTGACGGCCAGCTCCAGGCCGCGATAGCTCTCTTGTCCCAGGAGCGCGAGCGCGCCGCTGAACGGGAAGAGGGCGCCTACCTTCATGTCGGCCGCTGCGGTGCCGCTTGCCAGCGCGCCGCATACGCCCAGCGCCAAAGCAATTTTGTTGAACTTGAACACTGTCTACGCTCCTTTGTCGGTATGGGATGCGGACTTTCTTGTTTGGTCCGTTTTTTTGAATATATGATATATCGGCCGGGCGGGTAGCAAACCCCGCCTTGGATTCTAGTGGGGGCCGTAACCCGCCGAATCGGGGAATTCCCTAAAGCCGCATGAATAAAGACTTAGCGGGCTGACGTCGAGCAAATCCAGGTGCTTTTGCTACTTCGGGATGACACTTTTCGATGTACGACCCGGTTGCAATAAACGTCATAAGCTGGTGGTTTTTTTCATATATCGTATATCATCAATCGGCCGTTTTTCATAAGAATCAGGAGACAGAGGCATGTTCGAGGAAGTGGATTTCGCCGGGAAAAAGGTGCTCATCACCGCCGGCGCGGACGGGCTGGGCCTGGAGATGGCGAAGGTGTTCCGCCATGCCGGCGCCTCCGTGTTCGTATGCGATGTGAACCAGGAGCGCCTGGCCGCGCTGCCGGCCGAATTGCCTGGCGTGCATGCGGCCCTGGCCGACGTCTCGGACGAAGACAGCGTCGCCGCGCTGTTCGATCAGGTCCGCGCCAAGCTGGGCGGCCTGGACATCCTGGTCAACAACGCCGGCGTGGCCGGTCCCACTGGCTACGTCGAAACCCTGTCCAAGGCGGACTGGGACCGCACGCTGGCCGTGAACATCACCGGACAGTTCCTGTGCGCGCGCCAGGCCATCGGCCCGCTCAAGGAGTCCAAGGCCGGCGTGATGATCAACCTGTCGTCCGCGGCCGGCCATCTGGGCTTTGCCGGGCGCTCGGTCTATTCCGCCTCGAAGTGGGCAGTGATTGGCTTCACCAAATCCCTGGCCATCGAACTGGGTCCCTATGGCATCCGCGTCAACGCCATCCTGCCGGGGGCGGTGGAAGGGCCGCGCATCCGCGCCGTGATCGCGGCGAAGGCGGATACGCTGGGCCGTCCGGTGGAGGAGATTGCCGCGCAGTACGAGAACCAGGCCGCGCTGGGCCGCATGGTCACGGCGCGCGATATCGCCAACATGGTGCTGTTCAACGCCAGCGAGGCCGCCCGCAGCGTCTCGGGGCAGGCCATCGTGGTGGACGGCTTCACACAGAAGCTTTACTGATGGACGCCGGGTCCAAGGCGCAGCGCGCCGCCATCATCGGAATCGGCCTGATCGGCCAGGGCTGGGCCATCGTGTTCGCCCGCATGGGCTGGGAAGTGCGCCTGTATGACGTCAACGCCGCAATGCTGGCCGAAGCCCGCGGCCTGATCCTGCAGCAACTGCGCGAACTTGAAGCCCAGGGCTTGCTGCAGGACGCCGAGGCCATAGGCGGGCGCGTCCATGTGGCAAGCAACCTGGCCGATGCCTTGAAGGGCGCCAGCTACATCCAGGAGAACTCGCCCGAAAACGTCGAGATCAAGCGGGCGCTGTTTGCCGAACTGGACGCGGCGGCCGAACCCGACGCGATCATCGGCAGTTCCACGTCCAGCATCCCCGCCAGCGAATTCACCGGGCACCTGGCCGGGCGCCACCGCTGCCTGGTGGCGCACCCGGTGAATCCGCCATACCTGATCCCGGTGGTGGAACTGTGCCCCGCGCCCTGGACCAGCCCGCAGGCCGTCGATTCCGCCCGCGCCGTCATGGCCGGCATCGGCCAGAAGCCGGTGCTGGTGCGGCGCGAAATCGAAGGCTTCATCCTCAACCGCCTGCAGGGCGCGCTGCTGCACGAGGCGTTCCGCCTGGCCAGCGCGGGCATCGCCAGCGCCGAGGACATCGACGCCACGGTGAAGGACGGCCTGGGCCTGCGCTGGTCGTTCATGGGGCCGTTCGAAACCATAGACCTCAACGCGCCGGGCGGCATCGCCGACTATTGCGCGCGCTACGGCGGGCTGTACCAGTCCATCGGCGCGACCCAGGGCGAACCCGTCGCCTGGGACGGCGCGCTGGTCGAAGCGCTGTCGGAGGAACGCCGCGGCTTGCTGCCGCAGGAAGATCTTGCCAAGCGCCGCTTCTGGCGCGATGAAAAACTGATGCGCCTCATGCGCCATAAACAGGACAACGGAGACAACAATGGCTAAGCCCAAGCAGAAAGTCATCATCACTTGCGCCGTGACGGGCGCCATCCACACGCCCAGCATGTCGCCGCACCTGCCGGTAACCGCCGACGAGATCGCGGAGGCTGCCATCGGCGCGGCCAAGGCGGGCGCGGCGGTGCTGCACCTGCATGCGCGCGATCCGCAGACCGGCAAGCCGTCGCAGGATCCGGCGCTGTTCAAGCCCTTCCTGGAGCGGATCAAGCGGGAAACGGACGCCATCATCAACATCACCACCGGCGGCAGCCCGCATATGACGGTGGAAGAGCGCATGCGCCCGGCCACCACCTTCAAGCCGGAACTGGCGTCCCTGAACATGGGGTCCATGAACTTCGGCCTGTACCCCATGCTGGGCCGCTTCAAGGAGTTCAAGCACGACTGGGAGCGCGAGCATCTGGAGAACAGCCGCTCGCTGGTGTTTCGCAATACCTACCAGGACATCGAATCGATCCTCGCGCTGGGCAACGCCAACGGTACCCGCTTCGAGTTCGAGTGCTACGACATCAGCCACCTGTACAACCTGGCCCATTTCGTGGACCGCGGCCTGGTCAAGTCGCCGCCCTTCATCCAGTCGGTATTCGGCATCCTCGGCGGCATCGGCCCGCACCCCGAAGACCTGATGCACATGAAGCGCACGGCCGACCGCCTGTTCGGCAACGACTATGAGTGGTCGATCCTGGGCGCCGGCCGCGGCCAGATCCCGCTGGCCACCATAGGCGCGGCCATGGGCTCGAACGTGCGGGTGGGGCTGGAGGATTCGCTGTGGATCGGCCCGGGCGAAATGGCGCAATCCAATCAGGTGCAGGTGGAGCGCATCCGCACCATCCTGGAGGCGTTGAACCTGGAAATCGCCACGCCCGCAGAAGCGCGCGCCAAGCTGGACTTGAAGGGCAAGGACAACGTGGCGTTCTGATGCGGCCAGGGGCCGGCCGCTATCCGGCCCCTTGTCGCGTCAGGCGCGGCGGCGCAGCGCGGCAGCCAGCGTGTCGGTGTCGAGCGCGCGGTCGAAGTTGGCGGCGTGGCGGGCCTTCAGGCTCAGCTCCGCAGCCAGCCGCAGTTCCGCGTCGTCCGGCATGTCGGCCGCGCCCAGTTCGCGCAAGGTGGCAGGCAGGCCCACCTGGGCATACCAGCGGGTCAGCTCGTCCAGCATGCCGTCCGTCCGGCTTTCCAGGTCCAACTGCACCAGCAGGCCGACCGCCACCTGCAGGCCATGCGGGGCGCTCGCCACGCCGCTGATCTTGGGCAGTCCGCGCGTCAGCGCGTGGGCGATGGACAGGCCGCCGCTTTCGAAACCGAGGCCGCTCATGAGGATCATCGCTTCCACCACGCGTTCAAAGGCCGGCGTGGGCTGGCCGCTGCCGGCAACCGCCACGGCATCCGCGCCGTCGGCCAGCAGAGTGCGCAGGCAGCCGTCGGCGATGAACCGGGCGGTGAGGGGCGGCGCGCCGTCATACATGTTGCGGCCGCCGTTGCGGCCGCATTGCTCTGCCTCGAATTTCTTCGAGACCGCGTCGCCCAGCCCGGCGAGAAAGAAATTCGCCGGCGCGGTGGCGATGACGGCGGTATCGACCAGCACGATGGTGGGGTTGAACAGCATGTGCTCCACCGCCAGGAGATTGTGATGGGCGTCGTACAGGACGTAGTTCTTGCTGGTCGGCGCGTCGTTGGACGCGACGGTCGGCACGGTGATGAGATGGCAGTGCGAGGACTTGGCCACCGCCTTGCCCGCGTCCAGCGCCTTGCCGCCGCCCACCGCGATGACCATGTCGATGCCGGCCGGCGCGGCCTGCGCGCGCAATTGCGTGATCGCGGCCGGTGTCAGGTCGCCTTCGACCATCAGCGGTATCAGCGACACGTTTTGCGCCGCGCACAAGGCTTCGATTCTTGGCCCCAGCACGCCATGCACGTAGCTGTCGATGACCAGGGCCGCGCGGCGGCCGAACAGGGCTGCGTACTGTCCCAGGGTGTCCAGGGCGCCGGCGCCCTGGATGTAGCGGCTGGGCGCGCCAAAAATCTTCAGCATCGGATTTTCCTTCGGGTTTGCCTATTTGCGGGCAGCGGGGGGGCGGTAGTCGAGTTCCTTTTCGCGCTCGACCAGCCAGTCGATCATGATCTTGCCGCCCCAGACCAGATCGGCCTGGATGGCTTGCCTGGCGGCTTCGGAGTCGCGCGCTTCCAGGGCTTCCAGTACCGCTTCATGGCGGTGCTCGTTCTGCGAATAGTCCAGGCCCGAGGTCTTGACGTGGAACACCTTGAGGATGGGGCCGGTGATCACCCAGAACGATTCCACCGTGGCGCGCAGGATGGGCTTGTTGCTGGCTTCCAGGATGGCGAAGTGGAATTTGCGGTTCAGGTAGCTGGCGCGCTTGGGATCGCTGGCGGTGCAGGAGATGAAGTCCCGTTGCAGCGCGATCAGGTTGTCCAGTTGCTTGCGCGTGATGTGCTGGGCGGCCTCGGCCGCGCCCATGCCTTCCAGGTGGAAGCGGATCTGCTGGATTTCACGCAGCTTTTCCGAATTGACGTAAGGCACGTAGACCGCGGTGGCCGCCTGCATTTCCAGGCCTTGCTCGCTGATCAGCCGGAAGATGGCCTCGCGTACAGGCGTGATGGAGACGCCCATTTCCTGGGCCAGTTCGCCAATGATCAGGCGTTCGCCGGGTTCGTACTGCCCGTTGATCAGGGCATTGCGGATTTCGTTGTAGACCCTGACGGAGAGGTTCTCTTTCTTGACCGGTTTAAGGCTGGACATGACAGGCTCAGGCTTGCTGTATTGATGGGGGCGGGTGGATTCGGGATGAATTCTATCCCGCCATGGCAAATTCGAGCGCGATGGGTATATTATATATCATATATCCTAACAGCGAAAAGGAAGCGCCATGAGGAGTGACAGGGAGGTCCCCACCGAAGGGGAGGTCGGGCTGCTGCGGGAAAAGGCCCGCCACATCCGGCTGGAGACCATCAGGTTGATCGAGATCGCCAAGGTCGGGCATTACAGCTCGGTGTTCTCGTGCGCGGAAATCTTCGCCGCGCTGTACTACGACGTGATGCGGCTGCGTCCGGGCGAGCCTCAGTGGCCCGACCGCGACCGCTTCCTGATGGGCAAGGGCCATGCGGCGGTGGGCCTGTTCCCGGTGTTGGCCGACCATGGCTTCATTGCCCGCGAACTGCTGGACGGCTACACCCGCCTGGGCAGCCCGCTGGGGGACCATCCCGACATGAGCAAGGTGCCGGGCGTGGATTTCAGCTCGGGTTCCATCGGCCATGCCTTGTCCAATGGCGTGGGCATGGCGGTGGGCGGGCGCATGAGCGGGCGCGACTTCAACGTCTTCGTGCTGCTGGGCGATGGCGAGATGCAGGAAGGCCAGGTCTGGGAGGCGGCGCTCTTTGCCGCCCACAACCGCCTGTCGCGCCTGGTCGCCATCGTCGACCGCAACGGCTACCAGCTGGACGGCAAGGTCGACGACGTCATGGGCGTGGAATCGCTGAAGGAAAAATGGCAGGCCTTTGGTTGGGAGGTGCACGAAGTGGACGGCCATGACCTGGCGGAACTGACCGCCTTGCTGCGCCGCCTACGCGCGGACGAATCGCGCGCCAGGCCGGCCTGCGTGATAGCAAAGACCATCAAGGGCAAGGGCGTCTCCTACATGGAAACCGAGCCGGGCTGGCACCTGGGCTATCTGGCGCCGCAAGATGCGCAAAGCGCCGTCGAAGAAATCCTTTCCCGCGAGATCTGAATGGCACAGGCACAAGTTCTCTCTCCCGATTCCTGGCAGTACCGCGCACTGAACGCGGTGAACCCCGGGCTGTCCTATCTTTCCGACGCGCTGATCGAATTGGCTGCGGCCGGCCATCCGGTGGTCGCGGGTTCGGCCGACCTGCAGTACTCCAACGGCCTGAACCGCTTTGCCCAGGCCTATCCCGACCGCTATGTGCAGTTCGGCATTTCCGAGCAGAACATGGTGTCGGCCGCGGCAGGCCTGGCGACCACGGGCATGATGCCCTTCGTCGCGACCTTCGCGTCCTTCCTGGGTCTTCTGTGCTGCGAACAGATCCGCATGGACGTGGCGTATACCAAGCTGCCCGTGCGCCTGATCGGCCACCACACCGGCATCAGCCTGGGCTTTTACGGCACCTCGCACCACGCCACCGAAGATATCTCGACGATGCGGGCGCTGGCGGGCCTGACGGTGGTTTCGCCTGCCGACGGTCCGCAGCTGGCATCCGCCATCAAGGCATCGGTGGACTGGCCCGAGCCGATCTACTTCCGCATCGGCCGCGGCCGCGACCCGCAGGTTTACGAAGATGGCGTGCCGTTCGAGTTCGGCCGCGCCATCGTCCATTCCAGCGGCTCGGACCTGAACATCATCGCCTGCGGCATCACCGTGCACGCGGCCCTGGCCGCCGCCGAGCAGCTGCGCGGTGAAGGATTGTCGGTGGGCGTGATAGACATGCCCACTATCAAGCCCCTGGACCGCGACGCCGTGCTGGCCGCGGCAGGCAAGTCCCGCGTGCTGATGACGGTGGAAGAGCACAACGTGCTGGGCGGGCTGGGCTCGGCCGTGGCCGAGGTGCTGGCCGACGCGGGCACAGGCACGCGCCTGCGCCGCCATGGCATCTACGATGAATACAGCCTGATCGCGCCGCCCACCACCCTGTATGCGCACTACAAGCTGGACGCGGACGGCATCGCCGACGTCGCGCGCGCCACGCTCCGGCCCTGAGACATGGAGACAGACATGAAGGAAATCACCGGCACCACGCGCCTGTTCGGCATCCTGGCCGATCCCATCCACCACGTGAAGACGCCGCAGCGCATGAATGAGCATTTCGCCGCCATCGGCTTCGACGGCGTGTGCGTGCCGTTCCACGCCCGGCCGGACAACCTGGCGGAGGTGGTCGCCGGGCTGCGGCGGCTGGAGAACCTGGGCGGCGTCATCGTCACGGTGCCGCACAAGACCGCGATACTGGACCTGGTGGACGACGCCACCCCCGTGGCGCGCAAGATCGGCGCGGCCAACGTGGTGCGCCGCGAGGCCGACGGCAAGCTGGTGGCGCACATGCTGGACGGCGAGGGATTCGTGCGCGGCCTGCAAAGCGCGGGCGTGTCGCCGCAGGGCAAGAGCGCCTATCTGGCGGGGGCGGGCGGCGCGGCCAACGCTATCGGTTTCGCGCTGGTCCAAGCCGGCGTGTCGCGGCTGACCATCGCCAACCGCACCGCGGCCAAGGCCGAGGATCTGAAGGCGCGCATCCTGTCGCTGCATCCTGGCGCCCGGATCGATGTGGGCACGGCCGACCCCTCGGGGCATGACCTGGTGGTCAACGGCACTTCGCTGGGCATGAAGCCGGACGATGCCTTGCCGCTGGACGCCAGCCGCCTGACGCCGGACCAACTGGTCTGCGAAGTCATCATGCAACCCAAGGACACGGCCTTGCTGCTGGCGGCGCAGGCCCGCGGCTGCAAGGTGCACTACGGCGCGCCGATGCTGGCCTGCCAGATCGAGCTGATGGCGCAGATGCTGGGCGTGGCGGCGGACCAGCCGGCCGACGCAGGACGCTGACGGGTATGAGCGACTACGACTTCATCATTGCCGGGGGCGGCACGGCGGGCTGCATCCTGGCCAACCGCCTGAGCGCCGACGGCAAGTACCGCGTGCTGATGCTGGAGGCCGGGCATGAAGCCCGCAGCATGTGGATCTCGATCCCGGCGGGCTTTTCCAAGCTGCTGGTGAACCCGGAATACAACTGGCGCTTCGCCACCGAGCCTGAAGACAACGTCCATGGCCGCAGCATCGCCGTGCCGCGCGGCAAGGGCGTGGGCGGTTCGACGCTGATCAACGGCATGATCTACGTCCGTGGTCAGCCGCAGGACTACGACGGCTGGGAGGCGGCGGGCGCCACCGGCTGGGGCTACAACCAGGCCGAGCGCATCTTCCGCAAGATCGAATGCTACGAACCCGGCGACGCCAGCCGCGGCAAGAACGGCCCCATGCATCTGGAAGAAGTCGCCGAACGCTTTCCCATATCGGATGCCTTTCTGCAGGCAGCGCAAGAAGACGGCCAGCCCTTGAATCCCGACTACAACGGCGGCAGCCAGGAGGGCGTGGGCTACTACCAGGTGCTGCAGCATCGGGGCAGGCGCTGGAGCGTGGTGGACGGGTACTTGAAGCCCGCCTCGGGCCGCAGGAATCTCAGCGTGGAATGCGGCGCGCACGTGACGCGGCTGGTGTTCGAGGGCAAGCGCTGCGTGGGCGTGGCCTATCGCAAGAACGGACGGGAGCACATCGTGCGCGCGCGGCGCGAGACGCTGCTGTGCATGGGCGCGGTGCAGTCGCCGCAACTGCTGGAGCTGTCCGGCGTTGGCAATCCCGCCTTGCTGCAGTCATTCGGCATCGCGCCGGTGCTGGCGCAGCCGCAGGTGGGCGAGAACTATATCGACCACTTCGCCACCCGCATGAACTGGCGGGTGAAGGGCACGGTGACGCTTAACGAGATGTCGCGCGGCTGGCGCCTGGTGCAGCAGGTGGCGCGCTATTACTCCAGCCACAAGGGCATCCTGACCCTGGGCACGGGGCTGGTGCACGGCTTCGTCAAGAGCGCGCCGGACCTGCCCGCGCCCGATGTGCAGTACTTCTTCGTGCACGCCAGCTACGCCAATGCGGCCGAACGCATCCTCGACCGGCATCCCGGCATGACGATAGGCGTGGCGCAGCTGCGGCCCGAGTCGGTCGGATCCATCCACATCAAGTCGGCGGATCCGCAGGCGGGACCGGCGATCCGCCCCAACTTCCTGTCCGCCCAGGTGGACCGCGACAGCCTGGTGGGCGGCATGCAGGCGGCCCGGCGCATCGTCGGCCAGCCGGCCATGCGGCGCTATGTCGAATCGGAGATCAGCCCCGGCGCGGCGGTGGACAGCTACGACGAATGGCTGGACTTCGCGCGGCGCAATGGCCAGACCATCTACCACCCGATAGGCACCTGCCGCATGGGTTCTGACGCCGCCGCAGTTACCGACGTGCGCCTGCGGGTGAACGGCCTGTCCGGCCTGCGCGTGGTGGATGCCTCCGTGATGCCGAAGATGGTGTCTGGCAACACGCAGGGCGCCGTCATGATGGTGGCCGAGCGGGGGGCGGAGATGATCCTCGAGGATGCGGCTCGGGAATAGGTAAGCCCGCCGCGCGATGGGCCTTTCGCCGCCGGGCCGCCCCAAGGCGAAAGGGCCCCCCTGGGGGCAGCTAGCGCACCTAGTGCGCGCGGCGTGGGGGCAACACCTTAGCGGATGAGGAAGCCTGCGCCGACCGGGTCGTTCTTGTCGATCACCCAGCGCGCCGTGCCCAGGATGCTGGCCGTGCCCTTGACCGTGGGACGCACGGCGCGGGTGCCGTTCAGGTCCACCTCGCCCAGCAGGCAGCCTTCGAACACGCCGCTGCCCAGCAGGCCTTCCGACTTGATCGGCTGGTTCAAGCCCATCTTGCCGCGCGCTTCGAACATGGCCATCATCGCGCTGGTGCCGGTGCCGCCGGGCGAACGGTCCAGCTGGCCGGCGCTGAACACGTGCACGTTCTTGTAGAACGCGCCTTCGATGGTCGGCTGGTGCCAGAAGGTGATGAAGTTCAGGTTGTTGATGTGGGCCTCGGTCGGGTGCTGGATGCGGTGGCGGGCATTGAGCTGGTCGCGCACGATCAGGCCCATGCGCGACAGCTCCGTGCCGTTGTCCGGCGAGATGCGCAGGTCGCAGCCCGACAGGTCGACGATGCCGAAGTAATTGCCGCCCCAGACGATGTCGGCCGACAGCTTGCCGTAGCCGGGCAATTCCACCGGAATGTCCTGCGCGGCCACGTAGGCAGGCACGTTCTCGAAGCGCGTCCACAGCACGTTGTCGCCCTCGGAAGCCACTTCCGACACGACCAGGCCGGCGGTGGTTTCAAAGCGGATCTTGGTGATGCCGTCCTTGCCGCGGGGCACCAGGCCGTTGGCCACCATGGCCATGCTGACCGCGATGGTGCCGTGGCCGCACATGTGCGAATACTCGGTGCCGTCGATGTAGATCAGGCCCGCGTCGTATTCGGGGCTGGACGGCGGCGTGAGGAACACGCCGAACATGTCCTTGTGGCCGCGCGGCTCGCGCATCAGCGCCTTGCGCAGCCAGTCGTAGTTCTGCTCCAGGAAGGCGCGCTTCTCCAGGATGGTGGAGCCGGCGGGGTAGGGGATGCCGCTATGCACGATGCACAGGGGCTCGCCTTCGGTATGGGTATAGATGACATCGAACGCGTCTTGCTTGCGCATGACTGTGGCTCCAGACAGTAGGGTAGGGAAGAAAGGTTATTTGCCGCGTTCGGACAGCATGTCCAGCCCGACGGTCAAATCCAGGATGACGATGGCGATCACCGCAACCACGATCGTGGCGCCCGATACGGCTGCGATGGTCGGATCTATCGTGTATTGCACGTAGTTGAAGAGCTTCACGGGGATGGTGTTCAAGTCCGCCGTGGTGTTGAAAATCGACAGCTCCACGTTGATCCAGGAAGAGATGAACGCGAAGATCGAACCGGTGACGATGCCTGGGCGGATCTGCGGCAGCACCACCAGGAAGAAGGTCGTCCACGGGTTCGCGCCCAGGTCGGCCGAGGCTTCTTCCAGCGCGCGCTGCTCCGGCGTCAGCAGGGTCAGCGTGGACCGCAGCACGAAGGGCGCGATGATGACGATGTGCCCGATCAGCAGGGACAGGAAGCTGCGCGTCAGGCCGAAGTACGCGCCGTATTGCAGCAGCGCCGCGCCCAGCACGATGTGCGGCAGCACCAGCGGCGACATCAGGACCGAGGTCAGCGCGGCCTTGCCCGGGAACTCGTAGCGCGCCACCGCCAGCGCCGCTGGCACCGTCAGCAGCACGGCCGCGGCCGTGGCCGCCAGCGCCAGCACCGTGCTGGTCGTGAACGCGGCGACGTAGCCGGCCTCGATCAGCAGCGTGCGGTACCACTCCAGCGTGAAGCCCTTGGGCGGAAACGCCAGGTAGGGCGTGGACGTGAACGAGGAACCCAGGATCACCACCAGCGGCAGGGCCAGGTAGGCCAGTACCCCCAGGGCGACCAGGCGGATCAGGTTGCGGGCGATCATCGCGCGGCTCCCGGCAGGACGGCGGCGCGGTTGGCAAGCGCCACCAGGATCAGGGTGAACACCAGCAGCACCATGCTCAGCGCGCCGCCGTAATGGAAGTCGAACACCGTGCTGTACTGCTGGAAGATCAGCATCGACAGCACCGACACACGTCCCCCCGACAGCAGCGCAGGCGTCACGTAGGCGCTGACGGCCAGGGTGAAGACCATGATGGCGCCGGACACCACGCCGGGCAGGGTCAGCGGCCAGGTGATGTGGAAGAAGGTCGCCGTGGGACTTGCGCCCAGGTCGGCCGAAGCCTGCTCGCAGGCGGGATCGACCCGCGCCAGCGCATTGCCCACCGCCAGCACCACGAAGGGCAGCAGCACGTAGACCATGCCGATCAGGATGCCCAGCTCGGTGCCGATGAAACGCATCGGACGGTCGGCGATGCCCGCGCCCACCAGGGCCTGGTTGACCAGCCCGTTGCGGCCCAGCAGCACCATCCAGCCGAAGGCGCGCACGATATTGCTGGTGAACAGCGGCACCACCAGCAGGATCACGCAGAAGCGCCGCCAGGCCTGCCAGCGCACCACGCGTACCAGATACCAGGCCAGCGGATAGCCCAGGATCACGCAGGCGACCGTGGTGAAGAACGCCAGCCGGAAGGTCACCAGGATCACGTCCCAGTGGTACTGGTCGCCCAGCACGCGCAGGTATTGCTGCGGAGTCAGGGTCAAGCCATCGGCGCCGCCGGTGATGCTGGCCAGCGCCACCACCGCCAGCGGCGCCAGGAAGAAGGCCGCGAAGAACAGCACGGGAGCCGCCAGCAGCAGGCCAGGCGAACGCCAGGCGCGCGCGTTCATGGCCGTTCACCGATCAGGTGCAGGTGTTCCGGCGCGAAAGCCAGGCGCGCCGCGGCGCCCGGGCCCAGCCCCGACGGCGCAATGCCGCCGTGGCGCGCCACCAGGACCTGTCCGCCGATGTCCACGTGGATCATGCAGTGGCTGCCCACGTTGATGACGTCGGTGACCGTGCCGTTCAGCGCAAGCGCCGCCGATTCATCGGCCAGGCGCAGATCCTCGGGCCGCAACACCGCCACGCCGCGCGCGGGCGCGGCCTTGCCCGGGAACGGCACGCGCAGTCCCTGGGCATCCAGCTGCAGCACATCGCCGTTGGCGGTGTACGGCATGAAGTTGGCGTCGCCGATGAACTCGGCCACGAAGCGGGTGGCGGGATGCCTGTAGATCTCGGTCCCGCCGCCCACCTGTTCGATCTTGCCCGCATGCATGACCACCACCCGGTCGGCCATGGTCATGGCTTCTTCCTGGTCGTGCGTGACGAAGATGAAGGCGATGCCCAGCTTGGCCTGCAGGTGCTTGAGTTCCAGCTGCATGCGCTTGCGCAGCTTCAGGTCCAGCGCCGACAGCGGTTCGTCCAGCAACAGCAGCTTGGGCTGGTTCACGATGGCGCGCGCCAGCGCCACGCGCTGCTGCTGGCCGCCGGACATTTCGCGGGGATAGCGCGGACCGAAGTCCGCCAGGCCCACCATGTCCAGCGCCGACCGGGCGCGCCCGGCCGCTTCCTGCTTCGACGCGCCCTGGCGCCGCGGGCCATAGGCCACGTTTTCCAGCACGTTCATGTGCGGAAACAGCGCATAGTTCTGGAACACCGTGTTCAGCGGCCGGTGGTGCGCGGCCAGGCGGCTGATGTCCTGGCCTTCAATCAGGATGCGGCCCGATTCGGGCCTGAGAAATCCGGCGATCGAACGCAGCAGGGTGGTCTTGCCGCAGCCGCTGGGACCAAGCAGGGCCACGAACTCTCCCTGTTGGATCTCCAGATCGATGCGGTCCAGCGCCTGATAGGCGCCAAAGCGCATCGACACGCCTTCAATGGTAAGCAAAGCGGACATGTTCTATCCCGGTCTAGCGCTTGCGGGCAACCTGGCGGTTCCAGGCGTCCGTGACCTCGGCGCGGCGGCTGTTGATGAGGTTCCAGTCGAACAGGCTCAGGTTCTTGACCGAGCCGTCCGCGCCCCAGGGCAGCTTGCGCGCCACGTCCTTCGGCACCTGCACATCCTTGACGGCGGGGCCCAGGTACAGGCGCGTGGCCAGGCAGGCGGCGGCATCCGGCGTGAGCGCGGTGTCGATGAACTTCTGCGCGGCCGCCTTGTTCGGCGCGTTCTTCACCAGATGCAGGCGCGCATCCGTGGCCCAGGCGCCTTCCTTGGGCACGGCGAAGCCGATGGGCAGTCCCTTGTCGATCAGATCCCAGGCGCCCACGTTGAAGTGCGCGCCGATGATGGCCTCGCCGCTCTGGTAGGCGTTGGTGGCTGCGCCCGAGCTGTCGAAGAACAAGGCCGTGTCCAGCGACGCAAGCTTGGCGTACAGCGGCGCCAGGTTGGAAGGATCGACAGAGAACACCCGCGCCAGGAAGAAGATGAACGGCACGCCCGACGAGTTCGCCGGCGAAGGAATGGCGACCGCGCCGGCATACTCGGGCTTCCACAAGTCCTTCCAGCTGGCGGGGGGCTGAGGCACTTCCTTGGTGTTGTAGGCGATGCCCAGCGAGTAGTAGCCGGTGCTGACCGCGTAGGGGCTGTCGCCATTGCGGTACACGCCCTGGTCGATGACGTTCTTCAGATTGGGAATGCCGGCGGGATCCAATGCGTCCAGCACGCCGGCTTCCGCGGCCAGTTCGCTGATGCCGCCGTCCATCCACGCCACGTCTATGGTGGGCGCGCCCTTCTGCTGCTGCAGCTTGGCCAGCGTGGTGGTGGACGTGCCCACTTCCGGCACCACAGTCACGCCGGTGGCCTTGGTGTAGGGCTCGGCGACGCAGGCGCGAAACGCGTCGCCCCAGTTGCCGCCGTACCAGGCGACGGTGATCTTCTGCTGCTGGGCCAGCGCCTGGCCGGCGGCCAGCAGTCCGGCTCCCAGCAATGCGGCGCGCAGCGCGCGGCGGGTAGGTGTTGCCATGTCGGATTCCCCTTGTCGATTTATCGGGTCCGGTCTGCCTGCGCCGGCGGGCGCTGCGGGACGGAGCCATAGGTGCATCTTGGGCGATCCCCGGGAAAACCAGCTTGAAGGCCTGGGACAAAAACTTGAATAATTGCGACATGGAAACCGCTATGCCCGCCTCGACGTCGTCTTTCTCCTATGACGGTGAGTGCAGCGCCCTGCCTCAGGGGAAACCCGCACTGACCGTGGGTATCGTGCTGCTGGACCAGTTCACGCTGGCCGCCTTTGCCGGATTGGTGGACGTGTTGCGGCTGGCGGGCGACCACGGTGGACGCAGCCGCCAGATCCATACTGCATGGCGCGTCATGAGCTGGGACGGCAAGCCGCGCTGCTCCAGCGCGGGCCTGACCATAGACGTGGCCGATGGCCTGCCCGAAGACCCGGCCCAGTTCGACTACATAGCGGTCTGCGGCGGCAACGACTACTTCAACGGCCGCCTGCCCGACCCCCTGCGCGACTGGCTGCAACTGGCGGCGGCGCAGCGCGTGCGGCTCTTGGGCATCTGCACCGGCACCTTCGCGCTGGCGCAGGCTGACGTCATCGGGCCGCGCACGGTCTGCGTACACTGGAATGTGCTGGACACCTTTCGCGAACGTTTTCCGCAGACGCGGGCGGTGGTGGACCGGCTGTTCGTGGATGAAGGCGACCTGATTTCGTGCGCAGGCTCCACGGCCGCGATCGACCTGGGGCTGTACCTGGTGGCCCGGCATTGCGGGCGCGACAAGGCCCAGCAGGCGATGCGGCACATGATGCTGCAAGGCGTGCGCCCGGGGCGGGTGCCGCAGGCGCATTTCCACACGGACCTGTCGGGCATCCAGGATCTGCGCGTGCGCCAGGCCGCGCACTTCATCGAGCAGCGTATCGACAACCCGCCGCCGCTGGATGCGATTGCGCGCTACGTCGGCGTCGGGCGCAGGCAGCTGGAGCGCGCCTTCCGCCTGGCCACTGGCATGTCGCCGATGGCGTTCCAGCGGCAATTGCGGCTGGAATACGGCAGCTGGCTGCTCTTGAACAATCCCAGCAGCATCACGCAGATCGCGCTGGACTGCGGGTTTGCGGATGGCGCGCATTTCTCGCGCGATTTCCGCGCGCATTTCGGCCAGTCGCCGCGCCAGTATCAGCAGGCCGCCGGCCGCGACGGCGGAGTCAGCGTGTTTCCCGCCTGAGGCGTCTGCACGGCTCGTTCCGGCGCCGGCAGGCCCTTGGGCTTATCAACGGAAGGAGACGACATGACCTATGACCTTTGGTACTGGGACGGCATCCCCGGACGCGGCGAGTTCGTGCGCCTGGCCCTGGAGGCCGGCGGCATTCCGTATCGCGAATGCGCACGCCAGCCCGGCGCGGACGAAGGCACGCTGGTGGCGGACCTGAGTTCGGCGCGCAAGCATCCGCCGTTCGCGCCGCCATATCTGGTCGCGGGCAAGATGACGCTGGGGCAGACCGCCAACATCCTGCTGTTCCTGGGCGAAAAGCACGGCCTGGCGCCGGACTCGCAGGAAGGGCGGCTGTGGGTGAACCAGCTTCAGCTCACCATCGCCGACATGGTGGCCGAAGCGCACGACACGCATCATCCGATATCCGCCAGCGAGTACTACGAAGACCAGAAGACCGAGGCCGCGCGCCGGGCGCGCTGCTTCCGCGAAGAGCGCATGCCCAAATTCCTGGGCTACTTCGAACTGGTGTTGGGCGGGCCGCAGGCCTGGCTGGCGGGCGGCAAGCGCTGGACCTATGTGGACCTGTCGTTGTTCCATCTCGTGGACGGCCTGCTCTACGCCTTTCCGAAACGCATGGCGACCCTGGCCGTGCGTTATCCGAACGTCATGGCGTTGCATGCGCGCGTGGCGGCGCTGGCGGAATTGCAGTCCTACTTCGACAGCGGCAGGCGCCTGCCTTTCGGGGAGGGGATTTTCCGCCAATATCGCGAATTGGACGCGGCTTGAGTCCGGATAAACCCTGGTGTTGCTGAATCCCTATTTTTTTGATGGGTGTCTTGAAAATCTTGAGACCCGCTCATTTTTAAGATTAAATATTTGCAAATTGTTAGATAAATATTTCCATTTGTCTCGCGGCAGATAGGTCGAACGGCATCAAACCACCCGGACGCCGGGCAGGAGACGTCAAGATGAAATGGATCACTCTCAGCCAACTGCTACGCCTGGACCGTGGCATGCAGAAGGCAGACATGCTCGGGCAGATCGCTGCGATCCACAACGCCCAGGCCGTCATCGAGTTCGACCTGGACGGCCACGTGCTGGCGGCGAATTCGAACTTCCTGGACACCATGGGCTACGCGCTGGACGAGATCGCGGGGCAGCACCACCGCATGTTCGTCGACCCGGCGGAGCGCGCATCGGCCGCCTACGCGGAATTCTGGAACCGGTTGCGGCAGGGGGGCCGCGATGCGGGGCGCTACCGCCGCATCCGCAAGGATGGCAGCGACGTCTGGCTGCAAGCCTCGTACAACCCGATCTACGACCGCCATGATCGGCTGGTCAAAGTGGTCAAGTACGCCGTCGACATCACCGCGCAGCAGCAGCGGCAGGCGGACGTGGAAGGCCAGTTGGCGGCGATCTCCAAGGTCCAGGCCATCATCGAGTTCGAACTCGACGGCACCATCATCCGCGCCAACGATTTGTTCCTGGGTGCGGTGGGCTATCGCGCGGACGAAATCCAGGGACGTCATCACAGCATGTTCGTCCCGCCCGAGGAGGCGCGCGGCGAGGCATACAAGGAGTTCTGGCGCAGGCTGCGCAACGGCGAGCATGACACCGGGCAGTACCTGCGCATCGGCAAGGGCGGCCGCCAGGTCTGGATCGAAGCCAGCTACAACCCGATCTTCGATGCCGAGGGCCGGCCGGTCAAGGTCGTCAAGTACGCCACCGACATCACGCGGCGCTTTACCGCCGCCCAGACCTTGCGTGTCGCGGTCCAGGGACTGACCGAAAACGCCGAACGCGCGGGCCAGGCCAATACGCTGGCGTTGGACGCCTGTCGCGTGGCCGAGCAGGGCGGCCATACGGTGCAGGAAGTGGTGCAGACCATGGGCGGCATCACCCAGAGTTCACGCCGCATTTCGGAAATCATCGGGGTCATGGACGGCATCGCCTTCCAGACCAACATCCTGGCGCTGAACGCCGCCGTCGAGGCCGCGCGCGCCGGCTCGCACGGCAAGGGCTTCGCCGTGGTCGCGGCCGAGGTCCGCAGCCTGGCGCAGAACAGCGCGGCGGCGGCCAAGGAGATCAAGGACCTGATCACTTCGTCGGTGCAGCAGGTCGAGAGCGGCGCGCGCCAGGTCCAGTCGGCAGGCTCGACCATGGACGATATCGTCGCATCGTCGCGCCGCGTGACTGAAATCATGGCGGAGGTGGTCGAGGTGTCGCTGGCCCAGTCCGCCAGGCTCGGCGAGGTCACCGAGGACATCACGCAGCGGGCAGGAGAGCCCGCGCGCACCGCGCCGCCCACCGCCGCGGTCAGGCCCATGGCCCCCGCTCTGCGGGCCAGGCCGGCCGCCAATGGACCGTTGCAGCCGCAGGTCGAGCGGCAATACATGCGCTACTGAGCCGGCGCCGCCGGGCCGATGCGCTATAAAGACGGTATTGATCTGAACCCGCAGGCCCGGGCAGGAACCCTCCGCCCGGGCCGCGCCATTTGCGGCCACCAACCATGACCGAATCCGAAGCACTGGCTCTCGCCTCGCACCGCCATTACAAGGGCGGCCTCTACCTTTATGTGGGCACCGCCCGCCACTCCGAAACCGAGGAGTCCCTGGTGGTCTATGAACACTTGTGGCCTCACGAGCGCGGCTTGTGGGTGCGTCCGGCCGATATGTTCTTCGGTCAGCTGCCCGACGGCACGCCCCGCTTCGCGCCCTTGCGGCCGGTGGAGTAAGGCCGTGGCGTTCTATTACCGGCGGCCGCGCGCAAGCGGCGCTGCGCCTGCCCGCGCAACGGGCGCAAAGGCCGGCAGCGAGGCGCTGGCGGCCGCGTTGCAGGCATTGCGCGGCCCGTTCATCGTCGCCGACTTGGAAACCACCGGCCTGTCCACCGCCACCTGCGAGATCCTGGAGTTCGCGGCGGTGCGCGTGGGCGCGGCAGGCGCGCTTGAGCGGGAGTACACGCAGGTCGTGCGCACGCGCGGACCAGTGCCGTCCTTCATCAGCCGCCTGACCGGCATCACGCAGGCGGAAGTCGACCGAGACGGCGTGCCGGTGGCGCAGGCGTTTTCCTCCTTCCTGGATTTCGTGGAAGACCTGCCGGTGTTTTTCCATAATGCTTCGTTTGACCGGCGCTTCCTGGGCGCGGCGGCGGACCAGACCGGCCTGCCGTTCGCCAACTCGACCCATTGCACGCTGGCGCTGGCGCGGCGCGCATGGCCGGAGCTGCCCTCGCACAAGCTGGAAATCCTGGCGCGCCATGTCGGCGCCTCGGATCCCACCCACCGCGCGCTGGCAGACGTGCGCACCACCGTGGCCGTGGCGCTGGCGGCAAGCTCCCGCCTGGCCGCGGGCTAGGAGTTTCGATGTCCGACCTGGAACATATCCGGCTGGCCGTGCGCCGGTTTACCGAAGAGCGGGAGTGGCAGCCCTTTCATACGCCCAAGAACCTGGCGATGGCGCTGGCCGGAGAGGCGGGCGAACTCGTATCCCTGTTCCAGTGGCTGAGCGAGGCCGAGTCGCGCAAGATGCCGCCCGAGAAGCTGGCGGACGCCGCGGACGAAATAGCGGACGTGCAGATGTACCTGGTGGCCCTGGCGGACCAGCTCGGCATCGATATCGCCGACGCGGTCACGGCCAAGATGGTCAAGAATGCGCGGAAATATCCGGCGGATCGGTTTCGCGGCAGCGCGCGCAAGTACGACGATCCGCCTGAACAGTCCTGACTCGCGCGCGGCGCGGCCAGGCCGGCCGCCTCAGAGCACTTTTTGCTCGTGATGCACCTGGGGCGGTTCGACGAAAAAGCCCGCCACCAGCTTGCGCCATTCCTGGAAATCGCTGGATTCGCGGAAATCCACCATGTGGTTCTCTACGGTTTCCCAAGCCACGACCAGCGTGTAGCGCTGCGGCTGTTCGATGCTGCGGTACAGCTCCATGCCGTGGCAGCCGCGGGCCCGCAAGAACAACGGTTTCGCCTGCGCGACGCCCGCCTCGAACAGCGCTTCCTGTCCTTCGCGGACATGGATGCTGGCAATCTCCTGGATCATGGTCTGGTCTCCAAACAGATGAGGCCGGGTAGCGCCCGGCCGGCCGCCGTAGTATCGCTGAAATTTCCGCGCCGGGCGTGTTTCGGACCCTGCCGCTTCCGTTGTGCGCGTTAGGGAAATTGCCCGAGGCGGCCACCCTCATTCCCATCCATAAAGTTGAACCCGGGCGCGCGCGCCGCGTGGCTTGCGCCGATTCCCTCGTCCATACGCACGGCCGCCGCGCAAGATCGCCGCAAATCTGGCCGATTGTTTTACAGCTTGGTGTCGTCCATCGGGACTCGGTCGCCCGTTTAGGCGATATCGACTTGCCTAGGACGGAGCAATCATTCCGTACCAATACGAAAGTCCCACGCCTTTCGTCATTGTCCAGGCGTGGCGCTGAGCGGTAACGGTCCGCGCCGGTCGGTCGCCGGTAATCGTGAATCCGTGCATGCACGGAGCAGGAGGAGCTGAAATGAAAAAGCTCATGGCAGTCGCCGCGTTGTCCTTGTTCGCTGTCTCGGCCTATGCGGACCCTGGTGGCTCAATCACGGGTCACGCGGGCGCAATCAATGGCACCGCGTCATCCATCTCCACGGGCAGCTCCGTGGCCGCCACCCAGATCAATGGCTACGGTTCATCCACCCAGGTGTCGTTCGGCATGACAGGCGGCGTTGCGGAAGTGGGCGGCAGCTTCAGCCGCGATGGCACGCAAGTGGTCACCAGCACGCGCCAGTACGCCAATAGCGATTCGTACGGCCATGTCTCGGGCAACGCGCCCATCATGGTGGGCGACAGCATCGCTAACGGCAGCGCCACGTTCGCCAAGACGGATACCAGCGCTTCGGCGACGGGTTCGTTCCATGCGGTGAATGTGGGTGCGTTCGGGTCGATACACGGCATCGGCCCGGTGGGCCATGTCGGCGGTTTCAATCACTGACCCAGTTATCCGGACGGCTTCGGCCGTCCGGGCGAGGGGACATCATGAAGACCATAGTGCTTGCCATTTCCCTGTCGCTGGCGGCGGTGTCCGCCAGCGCCCAGACCAGCAGTTCCAGCGCGACGACATCGGCATCCTCGGGATCGACCAACGCCGGCAACAATCAGGGCATCACGCTCAACTCCAGCAACAGCGGGTCCAGCACGCTGCGCAGCGTGCCGCCGCTGGGCGGACAAAGTTTCTACGGTTCTTTCTCGTCCGACAGCTGCATGGTTTCGGCGGGCGGAGGCGGCGCCGTTGTCGGCTTCGGCATGAACATAGCGATCCCGATCGAGGACCAGAAGTGCAGCCTGCGGCGCAACTTCGAGCGAACCATGCAGGCGGCCGCCTCGACCAGGGATGCGGACCGTTCGCGCCGTCTGGAGACCGCGGCCATCGACATCCTGTGCCAGACCGACGATCGCACCAAGGCGGCGCTGGTGGCGCAGGGGCTGTGCACCAATCCCGCGTTGACGACAGCGGATCACCGCTTCGACAGCAATGCGGTCGCGCAGGCGGCGCCGCCTGCCGGCGGCCCGGTCCTGGCTGACCGGCCTGTGCCGCCCGCGCCTCCTGCGCCCGAGGCGCAAGCCTATCCGGTGCGCAGCGTGCAGAGCGCCGCGCTGGCGTCGCCGCCGCTGCGCAACCGAACCTATACCGATCTGTACACGCCGGGCTGATGCTGGGGCCCGCTCGTCCCGGCGGGGCGGGACAAGGGAGGGATGATTCAGGATTGGGCGGGCGGCGGTACGGCGAGGGGAGCCGCCGCCGGCTGGGGGGCCGACGCCAACAGCATGGTGGGCGGCGAAGATACTTCCAGGCCCGCGTCATGCAGGCGCTTGAGCAGGGTGAACAGCAGGGCGCTGCGCACGCCGTAGGCCGCCCGGGGGGAGGACACGTAGCCCTTGGCGTTGAAGACCAGATTGCCGCCTTCGATGCCATCCAGGAAGACGTTGGGCGCGGGCGTGTCCAGCACGTCTTCGTGGTCGGAGAAGGCCTGCAGGATCAATTCGCGCACCTGTTCGGCATCGGTGGAGAGCGGCAAAGGCAGCTTGATCTGCACCAGCCCCAGCGGGTTCGAGCGGGTCACATTGCGTACGGTTTTGGTGACGAACTCCGAATTCGGCACGATCACCGTGGAGCGGTCCCCCATCTGGATTTCCGTGGCGCGCACGTTGATGCGCAGGATGTCGCCCTCGACGCCGCCTAGCGACACCCAGTCGCCCACCTTGACGGGGCGCTCGGCCAGCAGGATCAGGCCGGACACGAAGTTCTGCACGACCGCCTGCAAGCCAAAACCGATACCCACCGACAGCGCGCTCGCGATCCACGCCACGCGTTCCAGGCCGATGCCCGCGGCCGAAAGCGACAGCGCCACGGCGATCACGAAACCTGCATAGCCGAACAGCGTGGCTGCCGACAACTGCATGCCCGGGTCCAGTTCGGTCGTCGGCAGGTAGCGGTTGGACAGCCAGCGCTTGAGCATCTTCACGGCCAGCAGCGACAGCGCCAGCACCAGCAGCGCCTGCAGCACGGCGCCGGGGCGGATCTGGGCTTCGCCGATGGCGAGTCCCTTGCGCAGCTGGTCGAAGCGCTGCAGCAGGTCCATCGGCGCTTCGCCGAAGGGCGCGGCCAGGAGAATCACGGCCAGCAGGCCGACCGCCACGCGGCCCACGCCCGACAGCAGCACGGCGGCCTGGTCGCGCATACTGGGCGCTTCGTGCTCGCCGCCGTCGCGGTGCGAGGTGCCGAGCAGCGTGCTGAAGCCGTCCTCGATCAGCGTCGACAGCAGATAGGCGGAGGCCAGCACGATCAGCACCCACAGCACCTGCTTGACCATGAAACTGCCGAACGCCACATAGCCCGCCAGCAGGCTGGCCAGGCTCAGGATCAGCACGGTCCACACCGCTCCCAGCAGCAGCGAGACCCAGAACGGGATCGGCGTCTCGCTTTCTTGCATGGCCTGGCGCCGCAGCCGGCGGCTGATGGCCAGCACCGCGCCCAGCATCGCCATGGTCAGGACGGCGACGATGCCGGTCAGTGTGATGGTGGTGGTCAGGCTCGCGTTCAAGAGCACCGGCAGTCGCTCGGCCAGCCAGATCATCACCACCAGCACGCCCAGCACGGCGGGCAGCCAGCGCAGGCGCGCCGCCACGATGTCGCTGACGGGCGGCAGGCGCCACGACGGCCGGTTCGCGGACAGGAGCGCATAGCCCAGGCCGGACACGTAGCCGCCGAAGCAGACCGTTCCCACCAGGTTCGCGAGCAACGACGAGGTGTTGTCGCTCAGCTGCGAATTCCAGTCCAGCCCGATATGAATCAACAGCGCGACGACGCCCGGCGTGGCGACGGCCAGGACCACATGCGTGACCGCAAGA
The DNA here is from genome assembly GCF_014851465.1 of Achromobacter sp. ACM04. Classification (NCBI taxonomy): domain Bacteria; kingdom Pseudomonadati; phylum Pseudomonadota; class Betaproteobacteria; order Burkholderiales; family Alcaligenaceae; genus Achromobacter; species Achromobacter sp. ACM04. The sequence goes on along the minus strand of NZ_JACUZS010000002.1, from coordinate 6,373 downwards.
AAGGAGCGGCGCAGGCGCCCCGGCGGCACGCGCGTGGCGGTTATCCGCAACAGGACCCGGCCGATGGCGATACGCAGGGCGATCGTCAGCGCGATCGCCGCGCCCAATAGCAGCCAGCCCCATTTCGGCGTCTGGCCGACCGCGGTAGCGAGGTCGTCGCGCAGCGCTTCCAGCCGTTCGAGGTCGCGCGGGAACTCCTCGCGGAACTCGGTCCAGAATTGGTCGGACAGGAACGAGTCGCGTCGCTCGCCCAGGCGCGCCTGGAACTGCTTGCGCCGCTGCGCCGATATCTGTTCGGCCGTTTGCCCGGCATCCACGGACAGCAGCCTGGCCAGCTTGATCTGCGCATCCAGCGCCCGGCTGGTCTTGTCCAGTTGCATGCGCTGGGCCGCAACGTCGGACGCTTCCTTGACGCCTTCGGGCGGCGTGCCCAGTTCGCTCAAGCGGGCCGTCACGCTGGCCAGCTGGGGCGTCAGGCCCTCGGCGGCGGCGTCGGCCTTGGACTGGATGTCCAGCGCGTCGCCGCGCTGCTTCACCAGGGTGGCGTCATCGGTCTCGTCGGCAACGCGCTTGCGGATGTCGTCGATCTGTTTGCGCGCGGTTGCCAGCGCCGCTTCCGTGTCGGCGGGCGTGGGCGGCGCCGCGGCATGGGCCGGCAGCAGGAAAAGGACTAGCAGCAGCGCCGCAATCAGCGTCGTGAAAATCGACGCGCGGGCGCGGTGAGGCCGCGCGCGCAGGGGAATGGAAGTCTGTGTCATGTTCTGGGGCGAGTCGCTCGCATTCGAGGCGGGAGCATAGCAAGCCGCCGCCTCATTCGTTGCAACAAAAACGAGCGCTACGGCCCTATTTGTTTTGGCGTGCTCGGCGGCTATCCCGCGGGCGCGGACCAGGGATAGAAATAGGGCCGGATAGGCGACGGAAGGCCGCTGGCAGGGCGTGCCGGGCGCGGCGTCCGCAAACCATATTTACGAGGTCAACGTTTGGATTCAACTCAAACAGCACGGACGCTCGGCGCGGCCCGCTTTTTGGGCTTGCCCAGTACCGCGTCGCATACCTCCAGCCAGGCGCGGGCGGCATAGGACAGATAGCTGGACTGCTGCCAGATATGGCCGACTTCCCATTGCATGCCGGACTTGGCCAGCTTGGCGGTGCTCAAGCCGCGCGTTTTCATGCGCTGCATCAGGGGCTCGGGCAGTAGCGCCACGCCCAGGCCCGCCGAAGCCATTGCCACCAGGAAGTCCCAGTGCGCGCTCTGGGCCGCGATGCCGGGCTGGAAACCGGCATCGGCAAACGCCTGCCGCAAGCGCCGGGTCATGGCGAAGTCGTCCGTGGGTATCAAGAGGCGGGCGTCGCGCAGGGCGGAGAGCGGCAGCGAGGTCTTGCCGGCCCAGGGCGCGTCGGGCGGGCCGATCACCCAGATCGGGTAGCTGCCGAAGGGCTGGGCGGCCAGGCCGCCGTCCGGCGCGATCGGCAGTATGGTCGCGCCCACTTCCAGTTCCCCGCTCGCCACCAGTCCTTCCACGGCCTGGCCGGTGCCTTCGCGCAGGGTCAGGTGTATGCCCGGATGCAGTTCACGGAAGCGCTTGACCACCGGCGTGAACAGCAGGTTGATCATGGGCGGGATGCCGACTTCCAGCGCGCCCCGGCGCAGGTCCGCGGTCTGGCGCAGTTCTTCCGATAGTTGGCGCATCGTTTCCAGCACCTGCAGGCCGCGCTGGTACATGACCCGGCCGGTATCGGTGGGACGGGCTGTGTGGCCGTCGCGGATCAAGAGCGGCGTGCCGGCCTCTTCTTCCAGCTGGCGGATCATCTTGCTCACCGTCGACTGCGTCACGAACAGCGTCTTGGCAGCCTGCGTGAAGCTGGCGTGCCTGACGGTTTCGACGAAGTACCGCAATGCGCGCACGTCCATGGACCGGAATTCCCTCGCGCGTTGCGCGCAAAACATTCAAACGATGAAAAAAGCGACTTGTTTGGATGATTTTAAGTCATTACGAGATTTGAGCCGGCCTTCCTATACTGCGGAAAATTCGTTCCCGGGCCGCCTCGAGTCGGCCCTGGAGCCTTGGGAAACGCCGCGTCAGACGGCGCCTGGGCGCATGGCGGCAATGCCGCGCCCCGCCGCACGTAGGCCCTTGAATCTGGAGACACCATGCATCTCGACCGTATCCGCCACCCTGGGCTGCGCGCCAAGATCACTTCCGCCGATCAGGCGGCTTCGCTGGTACAGGACGGCATGACCGTCGGAATGAGCGGCTTCACCCGCGCGGGCGACTGTAAATCGGTGCCGGCGGCGCTGGCAGCCCGCGCCGAGCGCGAACCGTTCTCCATCACCCTGATCACCGGCGCGTCGCTGGGCCATGACACGGACAAGATGCTGGCGCAGGCCAATGCGCTGGCGCGCCGCATGCCGTTCCAGGTCGACACCACCCTGCGCCGCAAGATCAACCAGGGTGAAATCGCCTTCATCGACCAGCATTTGTCCGAAACCGTCGAGCAGTTGCGCGCGGGCCATATCGGCCCCATCAACGTGGCCATCATCGAGGCCGCCGCCATCACCGAGACCGGCGCCATCGTGCCGACCATGTCGGTGGGCAACTCCGCCTCCTTTGCGCAGCAGGCGGACGTCATCATCATCGAGCTGAACATGGGCGTGCCCGCCGCCATCGAGGGTCTGCACGATATCTACGTGCCCGAAGCCCGCCCGGCGCGTCAGCCCATCGGCCTGGTTTCTCCCGACCAGCGCATCGGCCAGTCCTGCATTGAAGTGGACCCGGCCAAGATCGCCGCCATCGTCATCACGCAAGAGCCGGACAGCCCGTCCAATGCCTTGCCGCCCGACGAGGAAACCAATGCCATCGCCGGCCACATCAATGATTTCCTGCGCCGCGAGGTCGACGCCGGTCGCCTGACTAACGAGCTACTGCCCTTGCAGGCGGGCATCGGCACCATCGCCAACGCGGTGCTGCACGGCTTCGAGTCGTCCAGCTTCGAGAACCTGACGATGTACTCGGAAGTGCTGCAGGACAGCGCCATCGAACTGCTGGACCAGGGCAAGCTTGCATTCGCGTCGGCCTCTTCGATCACGGTGTCCAAGCCCGTGTACGAAAAGATCCTGGCCAACATGGAGCACTACCGCGAGCGCATCGTGCTGCGCCCGCAAGAGATCAGCAACGCGCCCGAGATCGTGCGCCGTCTGGGCATCATCGCCATCAACACGGCGCTGGAGTTCGACATCTACGGCAACGTCAATTCCACGCACGTGGGCGGCACCCACATGATGAATGGTATTGGCGGTTCGGGCGACTTCGCGCGCAACGCGCACCTCGCGATCTTCGTGTCCAAGTCCATGGCCAAGAACGGCGACATCTCCAGCGTGGTGCCCATGGTGTCTCACGTCGACCACACCGAGCATGACGTGGACGTGCTGGTCACGGAATGCGGCCTGGCGGATCTGCGCGGCCTGGCGCCGCGTGAACGCGCGCGCGCGGTCATCCAGAACTGCGTGCATCCGTCCTACCGCGACGCCCTGCAGGACTATTTCGACCGGGCCTGCGAGCGTGGCGGCCAGACGCCGCATCTGCTCGAAGAAGCGTTTTCCTGGCACCAGCGTTTCAATGAAACCGATACGATGCGGCCAGCCAGCCCGGCTGCGCGCAAGGTGGCCTGAGGCCCGCCGCAAAGTGTGACTGCCGCCGCCGCGGCGCCTGCCGGTGTTTGCGTGCGTAGCGCATCCCGGCTTGCGGACCGTGGTTTCCGCTGGCGCCGCGATTTGGTAGAGGTAAAGCAGCGGAGGCTGCTTTACCTTTTTTTTGCCTGGCCTTTCTTGCCGGGGCCGGACTTGGGGGCGCTCAGGTTTTCGCGCGACATCTCCAGCTCGTCGCGCAGCCACTGCTTCAGTTCCACCAGCGGCGCCCAGTCGCGCAGGCTGGGCCGGTAGACCAGGTGATAGGTCTGCGCCTGTTCGTACTCGATGCTGATCGGGGAAATCTGCACCAGCCGGCCCGAGCACAGCGCGTCCGCGGCCAGCAGTTGGCGTCCCAGCGTGATGCCCAGGCCCTGCTCGGCGGCCTGCATCATCATGCCGGCATCGTTGAAGGAGGCCACCGGCGTGATGGGCGTGTCCAGCCCTGCGGCGCTGAACCAGGTTTGCCAGAGCTCGCGCTCGCCCAGCAACGGTTGGCGCGCGAGCGTCTGCGGCGAATGATCGGGGAGCGCCGCCGCGGTTTCCGGCGATGCGAGGACGATCAGGGGCAGGGGCGTGTCGAACAAGGTCTCCGATTCCACACCCGGCCAGGGGCCGCGCCCAAAACGCAGCGCGGCATGAAAACCGTCGCGCAGCAGATCCACCACTTGCTGCGAGGTCTCGATTTCCAGCGTCAGGCCCGGATTGCGCTCGCGCCACCGCGCCATGCGCGGCAACAGCCAGCGTTGCGCGAAAGAAGGCAGCACCGACACACGCAAGCGTTGTTCACTGCCCGAGGCCGCGGCCGACGCTGCCATCGTCCCTTCATCCAGCAGCGCCATGGCGCCCTGCACACTGCACAAGAGCGCGGCGCCAGCGGAATTCAGGACGATGCCCCGCCCGCTGCGCTCGAACAGGGGAAAGCCCAGTTGGGTTTCGAGCACCTTGATCTGCTGGCTGACGGCGCTGTGGGTCAGATGCAGCCTTTCGGCGGCCGCGCGCAGGTTCTGCAATTCGGCCACGGCGCGGAAGGCGGGGAGGGTGCTGAGCGGCAGGCGCATGGAGAAGACCCAGTAAGAGATTGGTCATCATAGCTTACCGATACCCCCAAAACAATTCGATTTTCAGCCGAGTATTGGGCGACTACGCTTACCAAAGTGCATAAACACCTGGAGCCCATCATGTCCGCACAGCTTTGCACCCCGTCTTCTTCCGCCCTGGCCGCCATTTCCAGGGATCGTCAGCAGTCCGCCGCCCAGCCCGTCACGGCGCCGTCCGCCGAATTGGCAGCGCCCCGCGTGGGATTCATCGCGATGCTTGCGGCCGCCTATCGCAAGCGCCGCAATGAAGCGCGCCTGCGTCATCTGGCTGCCGATCTGGATGAGCACATGCTGCAGGATCTGGGCGCACCCAGATGGCTGATGAACGAAGCCGCAGTCAAGCGCGACCTGGCGCGCTTGCGCGACGCGGACTACCTGCGCTGGTAGCCGGGGCCTTTTGCCCCTGATGGGCGCCCCACCCGGCGTTATTGTCTACTCCCCCCGCGGCCCCGCCTTCTATATATAGAAGGCGGGGCCGCGCGCTTGCCAGGGAGATGACCTGTCTTCCAGCTATATATAGCCTAGCGGGTGGTGCAAGAGCGGCGCCGCTAGCGGGGCGCTGCAGATCGCGGAGACATCTGGAACAAATATTTGGCTGCACGGCATGACGCGCAGAAAACTTGTGCTATAGTCTCGCTCCTTCGCAGTTCGGACGGTTTTGAACCGCGAAGCCAAGCAAGCACAACAGGTCGGGCAAGAGGATTCGAGCCAGGTCTGCCGCAAAGCAGTCAGAAATGAATGCCCCGCGGTTATTGCAAGGATTGCAGCAAGTTAGGCAAAAGCCAGTTGCACAATCTGCAAAAATCGTGTTATAGTCTTGGGCTTGGCAGTTGCCGAAAACTTAGGGTTAACCCTGATATTTCGATAGCTGCTAAGAGAGGCAGGCCTGAAGAGGTCGCAAGCAAGAAAGCGAAACGCAGTATGTGACGCCGACTTGACAAGCGAAAAAAACTTCTTCATAATCTCATTTCTCTGCTGCAAACAACGCGGCGCCAGCGAAAGCGGCGTAGCGAAGCGAGCAGGCAGTAAGTAGTACAGAATTTGGCAGTACCGCTCTTTAACAATTAAACAACCGATAAGTGTGGGCGCTTGATGCGAGTGCATAGTGACTTCGGTCACAAGCACAATGAAATCAAGTGCTCACTAGAAGTGAAGTACCTTAGATGTCAAGTCTAAGCACATACCTCACTTCCTTTGAGTAGCGACGTATGACTCGACCCTTTCGGGGGTTAAGAAATACGAAACAAATACAGAGATTAAACTGAAGAGTTTGATCCTGGCTCAGATTGAACGCTAGCGGGATGCCTTACACATGCAAGTCGAACGGCAGCACGGACTTCGGTCTGGTGGCGAGTGGCGAACGGGTGAGTAATGTATCGGAACGTGCCCAGTAGCGGGGGATAACTACGCGAAAGCGTAGCTAATACCGCATACGCCCTACGGGGGAAAGCAGGGGATCGTAAGACCTTGCACTATTGGAGCGGCCGATATCGGATTAGCTAGTTGGTGGGGTAACGGCTCACCAAGGCGACGATCCGTAGCTGGTTTGAGAGGACGACCAGCCACACTGGGACTGAGACACGGCCCA
>NZ_JACUZS010000029.1:0-255 GCF_014851465.1 Achromobacter sp. ACM04 | reverse complement strand
GGACTTCGGTCTGGTGGCGAGTGGCGAACGGGTGAGTAATGTATCGGAACGTGCCCAGTAGCGGGGGATAACTACGCGAAAGCGTAGCTAATACCGCATACGCCCTACGGGGGAAAGCAGGGGATCGCAAGACCTTGCACTATTGGAGCGGCCGATATCGGATTAGCTAGTTGGTGGGGTAACGGCTCACCAAGGCGACGATCCGTAGCTGGTTTGAGAGGACGACCAGCCACACTGGGACTGAGACACGGCCCA
>NZ_JACUZS010000028.1:0-255 GCF_014851465.1 Achromobacter sp. ACM04 | reverse complement strand
TGGCCAAGGGCACGGTCCCCGCCGGCCAGAACGTCACCGGCAACGTCAACACCGCCGTCAACGGCGAGTACGGCAAGATCGTCCTCAAGGCCGACGGCACCTACACCTACGAGCTGAACAACAACGACCCGCGCGTGAACGCGCTGCTCGATGGACAGCAGCTCAAGGACACCTTCACCTACACGATCCGTGATGCCGACGGCGACGTCAGCACCACCACCATCACCGTCACCATCAACGGCCACACCGATGGCG
>NZ_JACUZS010000027.1:0-258 GCF_014851465.1 Achromobacter sp. ACM04 | reverse complement strand
AAGAAAAGGCTCGCGGCATCACGATCAACACGGCTCACGTCGAGTACGAAACGGAAGCGCGTCACTACGCGCACGTTGACTGCCCGGGCCACGCTGACTATGTGAAGAACATGATCACGGGCGCCGCCCAGATGGACGGCGCGATCCTGGTCGTGTCGGCCGCTGACGGCCCGATGCCGCAAACCCGCGAACACATCCTGCTGTCGCGCCAGGTTGGCGTGCCGTACATCATCGTCTTCCTGAACAAGGCTGACATGG
>NZ_JACUZS010000026.1:0-291 GCF_014851465.1 Achromobacter sp. ACM04 | reverse complement strand
CCTTGGCCACGCCCACGACATTGGTGACGTCCGCGCCGAGGGTGTCGGCGCCGGTGCCGCTGATGACGTTGCCGGAGGCGGTCAGTGCGGTGTCTTCCGTGACGGAGGCGGTGTCGGGCTTGGCTTCGGGCGCCGTGTCGGTGATGAGCACGACCAGGTCGTCAGACTTGACCTGGTTGGCCGCATCGGTGACGGTGACGGTGAACTTGTCGGTGACGGAGTCGTCGCCGGCGGTGTGGTTCTTGGCCGTCCCATCCTGCTGGTAGCTATAGGTGATCTTGCCGGTGGCCG
>NZ_JACUZS010000025.1:0-304 GCF_014851465.1 Achromobacter sp. ACM04 | reverse complement strand
CTGTCCTGTTCGGGATGGGAAGGAGTGGGACCAACTCGCTATGGTCGTCAAGCGTAACTGGTTGAGCGGCTGCGGTTAGGCAACTGCTCCAATCTTGGAAGAAACACAACGCGTGGCGATCAGAGTCGAACTCGATGATCACACACGGTGGGGTGTAATTGGTGTTGGCTGGCTGCCGACGGTGCAGCCAGATTTTGTATTGAACGACACTTGGAACGCTATATCACCAGGTCATAACCATCAGTGTTATAGGATCAAGCCTCACGGGCAATTAGTATCGGTTAGCTTAACGCATTACTGCGCT
>NZ_JACUZS010000024.1:0-305 GCF_014851465.1 Achromobacter sp. ACM04 | reverse complement strand
CGTCACCATCAACGGCCACACCGATGGCGTGCCCGGCGTGACCGTCCCCGACGCCAACGGCGCCGATGCCGGCAACGTCAGCATCGCCGAGAACGCCACGCAGCCGGTCACCGGCGAACTGACCGTCTCCGCACCGGAAGGCCTGGCCACCGTCAAGATCGGCAACGTCACCCTCACCGTGGCCGACCTGCAGGCGCTGGGCACCACCCCGGTCGTCGTCAACGGCACCGAAGGCAAGCTCACGCTGACTGGCTACGACCCGGCCACCGGCAAGATCACCTATAGCTACCAGCAGGATGGGACGG
>NZ_JACUZS010000023.1:0-325 GCF_014851465.1 Achromobacter sp. ACM04 | reverse complement strand
AGCAGCTCAAGGACACCTTCACCTACACGATCCGTGATGCCGACGGCGACGTCAGCACCACCACCATCACCGTCACCATCAACGGCCACACCGATGGCGTGCCCGGCGTGACCGTCCCCGACGCCAATGGCGCCGATGCCGGCAACGTCAGCATCGCCGAGAACGCCACGCAGCCGGTCACCGGCGAACTGACCGTCTCCGCACCGGAAGGCCTGGCCACCGTCAAGATCGGCAACGTCACCCTCTCTGTGGCCGACCTGCAGGCGCTGGGCACCACCCCGGTCGTCGTCAACGGCACCGAAGGCAAGCTCACGCTGACTGGCTA
>NZ_JACUZS010000022.1:0-431 GCF_014851465.1 Achromobacter sp. ACM04 | reverse complement strand
TTTGTTTCGTATTTCTTAACCCCCGAAAGGGTCGAGTCATACGTCGCTACTCAAAGGAAGTGAGGTATGTGCTTAGACTTGACATCTAAGGTACTTCACTTCTAGTGAGCACTTGATTTCATTGTGCCTGTGACCGAAGCCACTATGCACTCGCATCAAGCGCCCACACTTATCGGTTGTTTAATTGTTAAAGAGCGGTACTGCTAAATTCTGTACTACTTACTGCCTGCTCGCTTCGCTACGCCGCTTTCGCTGGCGCCGCGTCGTTTGCAGCAGAGAAACGAGATTATGAAGAAGTTTTTTCCGCTTGTCAAGTCGGCGTCACATACTGCGTTTCGCTTTCTTGCTTGCGACCTCTTCAGGCCTGCCTCTCTTAGCAGCTATCGAAATATCAGGGTTAACCCTAAGTTTTCGGCAACTGCCAAGCCCAA
>NZ_JACUZS010000021.1:0-448 GCF_014851465.1 Achromobacter sp. ACM04 | reverse complement strand
ATGCGAAGCTGCGCATCGATGCGCACACCAAGCGCCTCGTGTTCTCTGACGGCCTCACGCTCAACCGCGCGCTCGAGCTGTATCGCCACTTTGGCGACCGCACGCAGCTGGGTTTTGGCATTGGCACCAGCCTCACCAACGACATGGGCGATGCGCGGGAGATGAAGCCGCTCAACATCGTGATGAAGCTCACCCGCGCCAACGGGCAGCCTGTGGCCAAGCTGTCGGACACGCCGGGCAAGACGCTGTGCGACGATGAAACGTACTTAGCCTACCTCCGCCAAGTCTTCAACGTCGCATAAGAAGCCCCCCTGAGTCGCTTCGCGCCTTCCCCCCAGGGGGACGACGCCCTCACTGCGGGGCGGCCCTTGCTCGGCGTCCCTGGCATGGGCAGCGCCAGTGTCGCGGCCACCGATGAACTCGAACCTTAGGATGAATGACACCATGC
>NZ_JACUZS010000020.1:0-456 GCF_014851465.1 Achromobacter sp. ACM04 | reverse complement strand
TTTACCAGAAGTAGTTAGCCTAACCGCAAGGGGGGCGATTACCACGGTAGGATTCATGACTGGGGTGAAGTCGTAACAAGGTAGCCGTATCGGAAGGTGCGGCTGGATCACCTCCTTTCAGAGCTTAGTGCTCGTGTTAAGCGTCCACTCTTATCGGTTGTTGTTGTAGCTGGAGTCAATATCATTGGCGCCGCGTAGAAGCTAACTCATAGCGCTGCATGCAGTGTTATGAGTTGGGTTTTACCCAACAGCTATATTTGTTCTTTAACAATCTGGAAGAAGCACAACGAAATGTGCTCATCGAGTAATCAGCTTGCTGATGAAGATGAGTACGGGTTGTGATTGCATTAATTTTGTTCCAAGTTCTCAAGACTGGGGTGAATAACCTCAGACTGCTTTGAAACTTATGAACGGCACAAACGCTAATACTCAGGTCCTATAGCCTACAGCGTTATA